>NZ_DATELE010000124.1:0-60531 GCF_035277045.1 Pseudomonas sp.
TGGGGCAAAGGTAGGGATCTCTTTGCTCATCTGCTCAGCTTCGATCTGCTGAATGATTTTGTTGGTCATGCTGTGCTCCTAAGGTAAATCGTCTGACTTACCATCGATACGTTAACTATCGTCCCGCTCGCGAATGTATTCATCGAGCAGCTTCTTCTCTTCTCCAGAAAGTGAGCGACTTTCCAGAAGATCGACGCGTCGTTCATAGGTCCGCCCAAGGGACTGCTGTAAACGCCAACGCCGGATGTGTGCATGGTTGCCACTTAGCAACACGTCGGGAACACGCTGATCCGCATACACCTCAGGTCGGGTGTAGTGCGGGCAATCAAGCAGACCGTCGGTGAAGGAATCTTCCTCCGCCGAGTCCACATGCCCTAAAGCTCCGGGCAGCAGCCGCGTAACCGCATCGATCAGCACCATGGCCGGCAGCTCGCCCCCGGATAGCACATAGTCGCCAATCGACCACTCTTCATCGACATGAGCTTCAATGAAACGCTCGTCGATGCCTTCATAACGACCGGCGATCAGGATCAACGATTCCTGTTGCGCCAGGCCTTTGACCGCCTGCTGATCCAGCTTGCGGCCTTGTGGCGAAAGGTAGATCACCTTCGCCGCTGCTCCGGTCGCCTGCCTGGCATTCACCAGGGCGTCTTCCAGAGGCTTGATCTTCATCACCATGCCCGGACCACCGCCAAAAGGCCGATCATCCACCGTATGGTGGCGATCAGTGGTGTAGTCCCGCGGGTTCCAGCAGGTCACTTGCAGCAACCCCTGTTTGACCGCCCGGCTGGTAATGCCGTACTCGGTGATGGCCGAGAACATCTCGGGAAACAGCGTGATGACTTCTACGCGAAGGTTGCCCATCGGTTAAAAGTCCGCGTCCCATTCGACCCGCATCACGCCCGCTTCCAGGTCGATTGCCAGCACGCATTGCTCCGTATAGGGCAACAGCCGCTCGCGATCATCCAGGCTGCCTGCGCAAGGCTTGACCACCATTACATCGTTCGCGCCGGTCTCCAACAGGTGATCAACCGTGCCGAACAGCTGTTCGTCCTGGTTGATGACTTTCAGACCCGTCAACTGGTACCAGTAGTACTCGTCGCCAGGCAGGTTGGGCAAAAGGCTTCGCGAGATGCAAATCTCGTAACCGCTCAGAAGACGGGCTTCATCACGATCGTCGAGGCCTTTGAGCTTGGCGACCAGATCCTTGTGTGTGGAACGGCCACTGACCAGCTCGACCTGTTTCACCACGCCTTCGCGCCGAAGCGTCCAGTTGCGGTAATCCAACAGGTTTTCAATCGGATCGGTAAAGGAATACACCTTCACCTCGCCGCGAACGCCGTGAACCGAAAAAATCTTGCCGACGACGATCAGGTCGTCCGCTTTTTCTGGCGTCGCGCTCATACTATTCAGGCTGCAGCCTTGGCCGCTTCCTTCAGCAGCTGAGCAACACGCTCAGACGGCTGTGCGCCAACGCTCAACCAGTGAGCAACGCGATCTTCTTTAACGGACAGACGAACTTCCTGACCACGGGCGATCGGGTTGAAGAAGCCAACCTGCTCGATGTGGGAGCCGTCACGCGGGTTACGCGAGTCGGTTACGGTCAGTTGGTAGAATGGGCGCTTTTTGGAGCCGCCACGGGCAAGACGGATGGTTAGCATTGAACATCGTTCCTGTAGTCGGTGCTGCAAATCATGATGCACAGCGGGCACACGGGTACCCGAAAGGCCGCATATTCTCAAGGAATATACGGACTTTTGCAAATCCCTTTTTACCTTGGGCAAAAGGGCTGCCTGCTGATCTGCGTGATTGGCCGCCTTTATACAAGGCAGCGGTTTTCCCGCCAGGGCGGGTTCCGGTCATCGGCACGGTAGGCCGATGACCTGAATCGGGTTACATCTTCGGCATGCCGCCGCCAGGCATCATGCCGCCCAGGCCGCGCATCATCTTCGACATGCCGCCTTTGGTGGAGAATTTCTTCATCATTTTCTGCATCTGCTTGTGCTGCTTGATCAGGCGGCCGATGTCCTGCACCTGTGTGCCGGAACCCATGGCGATACGGCGTTTGCGCGAACCGCTGATCAGCTCAGGGTCGCGGCGCTCGGCCGGGGTCATGGAGTTGATGATCGCCTCCATCTGCTTGAACTGCTTCTCGGCCGCGCCCTGGGCATTGCCCATCTGCGACAGGTTGACCCCACCGATGCTCGGCAGCTTGTCCATCAGGCCACCGAGGCCGCCCATGTTCTTCATCTGCTGAAGCTGGTCGCGGAAGTCCTCGAGGTCGAAGCCCTTGCCCTTCTTGAGCTTCTTGGCGAGCTTGTCGGCCTTTTCCTTGTCGATGGTCTGCTCGGCCTGTTCGATCAGGCTGAGCACGTCACCCATGCCGAGGATCCGCGAGGCGATACGATCGGGGTGGAACGGCTCGAGCGCTTCGCTCTTCTCGCCCATGCCGATGAACTTGATCGGCTTGCCGGTGATCGCGCGCACCGACAGCGCCGCGCCGCCACGGGCGTCACCGTCGACCTTGGTGAGGATCACACCGGTCAGCGGCAGCGCATCGCCAAACGCCTTGGCCGTGTTGGCGGCGTCCTGGCCGGTCATGGCGTCGACCACGAACAGGGTTTCGACCGGCTTGACCGCAGCGTGCAGGTGCTTGATCTCGGCCATCATCTCGGCGTCGATGTGCAGGCGACCGGCGGTGTCGACGATGACCACGTCGATGAACTTGAGCTTGGCTTCGCGGATGGCCGCCTCGGCGATGGCCACCGGCTTCTGGCTGATATCGGACGGGAAGAACGTCACGCCGATGTCGCCCGCCAGGGTTTCGAGCTGCTTGATCGCCGCCGGACGGTAGACGTCGGCCGACACCACCATCACGGACTTTTTCTTGCGCTCTTTAAGGAAGCGCGCCAGCTTGCCCGCGGTGGTGGTCTTGCCCGCACCCTGCAGGCCGGCCATCAGCACCACCGCCGGTGGCGTGGCATTGAGCGCGAGGTCTTCGTTGGCCGCGCCCATCAGGCCTTCGAGCTCGGCCTGGACAATCTTGACGAATGCCTGGCCCGGGGTGAGGCTGCGCGAGACTTCGGTACCGACGGCGCGGTCCTTGACCTTGTTGACGAAATCCTTGACCACCGGGAGGGCGACATCGGCCTCGAGCAACGCCATGCGCACTTCGCGCAGGGTTTCCTTGATGTTGTCTTCGGTCAGCTTGGCCTTGCCGGTGACATGGCGCAGCGTCTGTGACAGGCGATCGGTCAGGTTTTCGAACATGGTGATCCTTTCAGGCTCCGTGAAGCCGGGGTTTGTCAGGCGCCCTGCGCCGCGACTCGGCAGGCCGTGGGCACGGCAAGCTGGCGATTATAACGAAGACTGTGGCGCGCGCACACCATGAGCACCGCCGCCGGTCTTCCTTGGCGCAGGCGTTCTATGCCAAACTCAGCCTCTTTAGGGTCTGCCTAACAGGACTTATGCTCTCCTTGTCACCCAGCCTGATCCCCAACCTGATCGCCGCCTGCCTCTACGCCGCCGCGACTTTCTATCAGGGCACCCGCCTGGCCAACGGCACCCGCGCCGACAAACGGCTGCTGGGCGTGCTTGGCGCGCTGGCGGTCGTCGCCCAGGGCACGGCCCTGTTCTGGCAACTGCTCACCCCGCTCGGACTGAGCCTGGACTTCTTCAGCGCGGCGAGCCTGATCGCCACGGCGGTCATCGCGCTCACGCTGCTGGCCTGCCTGCGCATCCCGGTGGAAAACTTGCTCCTGCTGCTCTTCCCGCTGGGCGCGGTCACCGCCCTGCTGTCACAGTTCGCGCCGCCTGGCACGGTGCCGCTGATCAACGAAGAGCCTGGCATCCTCGCGCACATCCTGCTGTCGATCCTGGCGTATGGGCTGTTCACCATTGCCGTGTTCCAGGCCCTGCTGCTGTTGCTCCAGGACCACCAGCTCAAGCACAAGCACCCGTCGGGCCTCATCCGTAATTTCCCGCCCTTGCAGACCATGGAAAGTCTGCTGTTCGGATTCCTCTGGGCGGGCTGGTGCCTGCTCTCGCTGTCGCTGATCTCCGGCTGGCTGTTCCTCGACAACCTGTTCGCCCAGCACCTGGTGCACAAGACCCTGCTGGCCTGCGTCGCCTGGGTGGTGTTCAGCGTACTGCTGTGGGGCCGCACCCGCCTGGGGTGGCGTGGCCACAAGGCAATCCGCTGGACCCTCGCCGGCTTCTGCCTGCTGATGCTTGCCTACTTTGGCAGCAAGCTGGTCCGTGAATTCATCCTGCACATCTGACGGCCCCCGACATGGATACCCTGCCGTTTGCCCCCTTGATCGGCACCCTGATACTGGCGCTGCTGTGGTCGATGCTGTTCAGCGCCGTGGATGCCGCGCGCCAGCAACTGATTGCCGCCGCGCGCAACGGCGACGCGCAGGAACCTGCTGTCGCCCCCCAGTCCCTGGTGCTCTGCGCAAGTCTGGGCAAGCTGCTGGTGCTCGGCCTGGCCTGCCTGATCGGCCAGCGCCACAGCGGCGAGCACGGCTTCTGGCTGGCGGGCCTGGCTGCCGGCGCGGCGCTCCTGGTGCTGGCCGACTACCTGCCGCGCCGCCTGGCCCGGCGTAATCCCCAGGCTCTCGTGAGCCTGGGGAACAGCTTGCTGAAACCGCCGTTGGTGCTGCTGCAACCGCTTGCCTGCCTGCTTGACGGCTGCGCCCGCCTGCTGATGCGTCCTTGGCGCACCCGGTCCGCACGCGTGGAGATGCGTGCGGAGCAGGCCGACGCCTACAACGGCGACGAACCGCGCGTCGAACTGCGGCCCGGCCTGATGGACGGCCTGCAGTCGCTGGACCGCATCACCGTCAACGACATCCTCGTCCCGCGCAGTGATGTCGACGGCATCAACCTCGACGACCCGATCGAGCTGATCATCGAGCAACTGATCATCAGCCGCCACACGCGCCTGCCGGTCTACCATGGCGATATCAACCAGGTCGAAGCGATCCTCAACACCAAGCTCATCAGCCACCTGCTGCCGCGTGCCGAGCTGAACCTGGAAAACCTCCACGCCGCCTGCTACGAGCCCTACTTCGTGCCCGAGAGCACGCCGCTGCAACTGCAGCTGCTCAACTTCCACAAGCAGCAGCGCCGCCTGGGCGTGGTGGTGGACGAATACGGCGAGGTGCTGGGCATCGTCACCCTCGAGGACATCCTCGAGGAAATCGTCGGCGAGTTCGAGGACGAGCACGGCATGGACAACCCGCACATCCATCCCCAGGCCGATGGCCGGTTCGTCATCGACGGCGCCGCCTCCCTGCGCGACCTCAACCGCAGCCTGGGCTGGCACCTGCCCTGCGACGGCGGGCCAAAGACGCTCAATGGCCTGGTCACCGAAGCGCTTGAAAGCATCCCGGCAACCGCCGTGTGCCTCAAGATCGGCCGCTACCGGATGGAAATCCTCGAAACCGAAGACAATTGTGCCAGCCGTGTACTGGTGTGGACCGTGACCCGATAGTTATACTCCGGTCACGCTTACCCAGCCCCGCCGTGTCGCCTGCTACCCGCACCTGGCGCCGCACGGCCAGTCCGCACGACTGACGCGCCGTTTTGTGGCCCTGCTTCACACCCCGATCAGTGCCCTCCTGCCCCTATCCCCCACGGGCATTCGTTCAGTCAGCGACCTACAACAATACGCTCCGGCGTCTGCGCGTCCGTGCCTGCCTGGGCCGTGCGCAGGCCATGCCCATGGAGCACCATGACTGTCAGGGACCTACGCATGACAACCAGCACCTCCTACGCCGATGCCACACCCGCGCCGGTCAACTCGCCCGCGCGGGTGGCCACCGCCAGCTTCATCGGCACCGCCATCGAGTTCTACGATTTCTACGTCTACGCCACCGCCGCGGCCCTGGTGATCGGCCCGGTGTTCTTCCCCTCGGGCTCCGGCACCGCGCAGATGCTCGCGGCGTTCATGACCTTCGGTATCGCCTTTCTGGCCCGGCCGCTGGGTTCGGCCCTGTTCGGCCACTTTGGCGATCGCATCGGGCGCAAGTCGACGCTGGTGGCGTCCTTGCTGCTGATGGGCGTCTCCACCACCCTGATCGGCGTGCTGCCAGGCTATGCCAGCATCGGCGTCTGGGCGCCAATCATTCTGTGTTTGCTGCGCTTCTGCCAGGGCCTGGGGCTCGGCGGTGAATGGGGCGGCGCCGCCCTGCTCGCCACCGAGAACGCCCCGCCCGGCAAACGCGCCTGGTTTGGCATGTTTCCCCAGCTGGGCCCGTCGATCGGCTTCCTGGCGGCCAACGGCCTGTTCCTCGGCCTGGCCATGGGCCTGACCGATGAGCAGTTCCGCGAGTGGGGCTGGCGCATTCCGTTCCTGCTGAGTGCCGCGCTGGTGCTGGTGGGGCTGTATGTGCGGCTCAAGCTTGAGGAAAGCCCGGTCTTCGCCAAGGCCGTGGCACGCCAGGAGCGGGTGAAGATGCCGGTGGTGGATGTCTTCGCCAAGCACTGGCGGCCGACCCTGCTGGGCGCCGCGGCGATGGTGGTTTGCTATGCGCTGTTCTACATCTCGACGGTGTTTTCGCTCAGCTATGGCGTCTCGACCTTGGGCTACAGCCGGGAGACGTTCCTGGGCCTGCTGTGCTTCGCGGTGGTCTTCATGGCCCTCGCCACGCCGCTTTCGGCCTGGCTCAGCGACCGCTACGGGCGCAAGCCGGTGCTGGTCGCCGGCGCCCTGCTGGCGGTGGCGTCGGGCTTCACCATGGAGCCGCTGCTGACCTCGGGATCGACCACCGGGGTGGCGCTGTTCCTGGCGATCGAGCTGTTCCTGATGGGCGTGACGTTCGCCCCTATGGGGGCGCTGCTGCCGGAGCTGTTCCCCACGCACGTGCGCTATACCGGGGCGTCGGCCGCGTACAACCTGGGCGGAATCGTCGGAGCCTCGGCAGCGCCGTTCTTTGCGCAGAAGCTGGTAAGCATGGGTGGGTTGAGCTGGGTGGGCGGGTATGTGTCGGCGGCAGCGGTGTTGAGCCTGGTGGCGGTGTTGTGCCTGAAGGAGACACGCGACACGGCGCTGTGATACACCCTGACTGCAAGGTCGCTCCTGTGGAGCGGCCTTGTGCCGCTCCACAGGATGGATGGATCAGAGCTCGACCTTCACCGACTGGGAAGCACGGGTCGCCTTGGCCCGGGCGGCTTCGATCGACTCGTCGCGTGCCAGGCATACGCCCATGCGGCGCTGGCCGTTGACCTCGGGCTTGCCGAACAGGCGGATCGCGGTATCCGGCTCGCTCAGCGCGGCGCCCAGGTTGGCGAACGCGGTCTGCTGCGATTGTCCTTCGACCAGGATCACCGCCGAGGCCGATGGCCCGAACTGGCGAACCACCGGAATCGGCAGCCCCAGAATCGCACGCGCATGCAGCGCGAACTGCGAGAGGTCCTGGGAGATCAGGGTCACCAGACCGGTGTCATGCGGGCGTGGCGAGACTTCGCTGAACCACACCTGATCGCCCTTGACGAACAACTCCACCCCGAACAGACCCCGGCCACCCAGCGCATCGGTGACCGCCTGGGCAACCCGCTCGGACTCGGCGAGCGCCTTGGGGCTCATGGCCTGGGGCTGCCAGGACTCCTGGTAGTCGCCCTTCTCCTGGCGGTGGCCGACCGGCGCGAGGAAGGTAGTGCCGCCGACGTGGCGCACGGTCAGCAGGGTGATCTCGTAGTCGAAGTCGATGAAGCCCTCGATGATGACCCGGCCCTTGCCCGCACGCCCGCCTTCCTGGGCGTAGTCCCACGCCTTGCGCAGGTCATCGGCGCCGCGCAGCAGGCTCTGGCCCTTGCCTGACGAACTCATCACTGGCTTGACCACGCACGGGTAACCCAGGTCCTCGATGGCCTTGCTGTAGTCTTCGAAGGTGTCGGCGAAGTGGTATGGCGAGGTGGGCAGGTCCAGTTCCTCGGCGGCCAGGCGACGGATCCCTTCGCGGTTCATGGTCAGCTGGGTGGCGCGGGCGGTGGGCACCACGGTGAAGCCTTCGTTTTCCAGCTCGACCAGGGTGGCGGTGGCGATGGCCTCGATTTCCGGAACGATGTAGTGCGGCTTTTCGGCCTCGATCACCGCGCGCAAGGCAGCACCGTCGAGCATGTTGACCACGTGGCTGCGGTGCGCGACCTGCATGGCGGGGGCATCGGCGTAGCGGTCCACGGCGATGACTTCGACGCCCAGGCGTTGCAGTTCGATCACCACTTCCTTGCCCAGCTCGCCACAGCCGCAGAGCAGTACACGGGTCGCGGTCGGCGACAATGGGGTTCCGATACGGGTCATCTCAGGTCCTCGAAGGCAATGCGGGGGGCTGGCCGGGGGGCGGGGCAGCCGTTGAAAGGGCGGGTAGTTTAGCAAAAAGAGGTGGGGGCTGGGTTGGGGGCTGGGGGCTGAGGGCGCTTTGGGTGGCGCTTTTGTTGGGTGAATATCCATTTGCGATGGTGGCGCTGAGTACGGTTTCGCCCTTACGGCGAGTCACTTTTGGCAGTCGCCCCAAAAGTAACCAAAAAGGCTTGCCCCTCCATTGGCCCTCCGCTTCGCTACGGGTCCCCTCCTTCCGGTGTCGCTACGGGGCTGCGCGGCCCTGCTCGCGCCTTCGGCTTCGCCGAAGGTGGGCTACGCCCACGCCCCTCCACGACACCTCCACTCGGCCGGCTGGAAAGGGGCGGTAGATCAAGATCAAAAGCAGATCAAAAGCAGATCAAGCAGCTTGAGCAGCTTGAGCACGATGCAGTCTTTGAGTTCGAAGATGCGTTTGTGCAGGCGCCGCCGCTAACTTGCGCCCCCTTTGACGGCCGAGTGGAGGTGTCGTGGAGGGGCGTGGGCGCAGCCCACCCGAGGCGAAGCCGAGGGCGCGAGCAGGGCCGCGCGGCACCGGAGCGGCACCGGAAGGAGGGGACCCGTAGCGAAGCGGAGGGCCGGAGGTGGGGGCGCCCGGTTTTGGTTACTTTTGCCACGACAAAAGTGACTCGCCGTAAAGGCGAAAAGCGATATCAGTGCCTACAACAAAACTGGATATCCACCCAACATAAGCGCCACTGCACCAACATCAACCCTACCCCACCAAAGCCCCCTTCCTCACCCGCCACGCCATCACCCCCCAAACCACCGTCACCCCGGCAAACTTCGAAGCCATCGCGGTCCCCACGACCACAGGCGTCAACGCCCCGATCATGCCAAAGAAGATAAAGGTATCGACAGGAATACTCAGCGCCGAACTCAGCCACAACCGATCCCGCAACGGCCGCCGGGTAACACTGAACACCACCCAGTCGATCAGCTCGGAAATGGCGAACGCCGTGGCGCTGGCCAGCGCGATGGCAGGCTCGGAAGTGACATACGACAACACCAGCGCCGCCAGCATCGCCGCCAAGGCGCCATGCCCGTACCGCGTCTGCACCATGTCACGCAGGATGAACACCAGCCCGCCCCACGCTGACCAGATCACGTCCAGGTGCGGGGCGCTGGAAAAGGCGAAGTTGATCAGCACTACGCTGCTGATATAGGCAACAAGAAAGAACATGGGGCATCAACCGTCGGACAAGCCGCACAGATTACTAAAGCCGCCGCCCCCGGCCAAGCGTCACTGGCACAGGATCAACCCTGCGGCGAGCGCCCGCTCATGGCACAAGCGCAACACGTCGCGCCGCTCGGGGTTGTCCATCCGCCCCCAGCGGGTGATCTCGGCCACCGTGCGCTGGCAACCGGTGCAGATGTCCTGCTCGTCCAGCGCGCAGATGCTGACGCAGGGCGAGGCGACCGGACGCTCGTCAAGGCTCATCCTCGGTCCTCCTGCGGCGCAAGGTCACGCGCATAGCGCTGGGCATTGTGCACATAGTGCGCGGCGCTGGCTTCGAGCATGCGCTTCTGGGCCTCGGTCAGCTCGCGCACCACCTTGCCGGGCGAGCCCACCACCAGCGAGCCGTCGGGGATCTCCTTGCCTTCGGGGATCAGCGCATTGGCGCCAATGATGCAGTGCTTGCCGATCCTGGCGCCGTTGAGCACCACCGCGTTGATCCCGATCAGGCTGTAGTCGCCCACGCTGCAGCCGTGCAGCATGGCGTTGTGGCCGATGGTCACGCCCTTGCCCAAGGTCAGCGGCGAGCCCATGTCGGTGTGCATCACGCTGCCATCCTGCACGTTGCTGTCCTCGCCGATGTCGATCAGCTCGTTGTCGCCGCGCAGCACGGCGCCGAACCAGACGCTGGCGCGCGCCTGCAGGCGTACCTTGCCGATCAGCGTGGCGTTGGGCGCGGTCCAGCTGGTGGGATGGGTCTCGACCCGCAGGTCGCCCAGGCGGTAGTTCATGCGATGCTCCTCAGGATACGGCGATGCAGGCGGGCTGGCCCCGCTCAAATATTGATGAAACGCTCGGGCGGCTGGTGCAGGCTGATGCGTGCGTCATACAGCAGGTTGACCAGCTCGACGATCATGATCGCCGACAGCCCCCAGATCTTGTACTCACCGAAGCGGTAGCTGGGCACGTACCAGCTGCGCCCTTGATAGTCGATCCGGTGGGTGTGGTCACGCGGGTCCTGGCGGAAAAACGCCAGCGGGACAGTGAACACCGCGGCGATTTCCGCGTCATTCGGCCGGTATTCGACGTAGTCGGGAATCAGCCCGACGAACGGTGTCACCTTCAGGCCGTGCAGCGAGATCAGTGGACTGAGCGGCCCGAGCACCTCGACCAGCCCCGGCGGCAGGCCGATTTCTTCCTCGGCTTCACGCAGGGCGGTGAACACCAGGTCGGGATCTTCAGGGTCCCGGCGCCCTCCGGGGAACGCCACCTCGCCGCCATGGGTGGAAAGGCCTTGGGCACGCAGGGTCAATACCAGCTCGGGTTCATCGCTGCGAGTGATGGGCAACAGCACCGCGGCTTCGGGAAAACGGCGATCGCCCTCCAGCGGAGCCGGGGTATGGTTGCTCATTCGGCGAAGAAGCTCGTCCAGCATTACGCACTCTCGATTCCAGGGCCTGCCCTGCATGATGCACCAAAGCCGCGAGGCGCCCAAGTCCTGCTTGGAAGCTGCTTGCGGGACGACCGCCCGGCACGCCAAGATAGCCCGACACTACAGGAAGCAAAGCATGAAATTCTGCAGCGCGTGCGGCCAGCCAGTGATCCAGCGCATTCCCGAGGGCGACAGCCGCCTGCGGTTCGTGTGCGAGCACTGCCATACCATTCATTACCAGAACCCCAACATCGTCGCTGGCGTGTTGCCCATCTGGGGCAGCCAGGTGCTGCTGTGCCGGCGCGCCATCGAGCCGCGACGGGGCTACTGGACCCTGCCGGCCGGTTTCATGGAAAACGGCGAGACCATGGAGCAAGCCGCTCGTCGCGAAACCGTCGAGGAAGCCTGCGCGCGGGTGGGGGCCATGAGCCTGTATCACTTGTACGACTTGCCGCACATCAACCAGGTGCATGTGTTCTTCCGCGCCGAACTCGCCGACCTGGACTTTGCCGTGGGCGTCGAGAGCCTGGAGGTCAGGTTGTTCGAGGAAAACCAGATCCCGTGGGGCGAGCTGGCTTTCCGCACCGTCGCGCGTACCCTAGAATGCTACTACCGCGACCGCATCGGGCAGCATTACCCCATTGGCAATGAATACATGCCGCCGATGAACGTCTCGTCGTCCCATTCCTAAGTCTTCGGGGTCCCGATTTCATGCGCTGGTTGCTTGCCCTTTTCTGCCTTGCCGTGGCTTCGGTGTCCCAGGCGGCCTTCACCGAAACCATCATCCGCAAGCCCGTGGACGCGCAGCAGCCAGGCACCACGCGCATGTCGAGCATCGACAAGGTGCTGGTGATCAAGTCCGAGCGCCGCCTGCAGCTGATAAGCCGGGGCGAGCCGCTCAAGACCTACCGCATCTCCCTGGGCAAGCAGCCCTTGGGCGCCAAGCAGCGCGAGGGCGACAAGCGCACCCCAGAGGGCTTCTACTGGCTCGACTGGCGCAAGGTGAGCGATCGCTACAACCTGGCCATGCACGTCTCCTACCCCAACATCAGCGACTCGGCCCAGGCGCGCCGCGAGGGCATCGAGCCGGGCGGGATGATCATGATCCACGGCACCCCGCTGAACGAGGAGTACCCCGAATGGTACTTCCACACCCTGGACTGGACCGAAGGCTGCATCGCCATGCGCAACGACGACATGCGTGAGGTCTGGAGCCTGGTCAAGGACGGCACGATGATCGAGATCCGTCCCTGAGGTCCTACGCTTCCGCTGTAGGCTGTCAGAAACGCCCTACCTTCCAAGCATCCCTCGCCGACAGACAAGTCGGCGCGGGACCGCATCCAAACGAACCCCGGCATTTTTAGAATCCACGCAGACGAGTAGTTCACTCGTGCAGCCTGCGGGATTTCATGATGCCCAAGATACCTTCGCACCGCTTCCACTGCCTGTTGCTGGGCCTGATGCTGGCGCCGCTGGCCATCGCCGACGACCCTGCCAGCCGGCAGTTGCGTGACCAGCGACAGCAGTTGCAACGCTTCGACCACGAACAGCGCGTGCGCCAGTGGGAGCACCGAGGCCGGCTTGTCGAAGACCAGGACGTGCCACCGCCGGTGGCGAGCACCGCATGCTGGCAGGTATCAGGCGTGCGCCTGTCGGGCCACCGTGTGCTCTCGGCGCAGGTGCTTGACGGAGCAGTGCAACCGCAGCTGAAACCGTGCATGGGCGTGGCTGACATCAACCGCCTGCTCAAGGCCATCACCCAGCGCTATGTGCAGGCAGGCTACCCGGCCAGTCGCCCGCTGCTGGCACGACGGCCCACGCCCGGCGCGCCGCTGGACATCCGGATTGTCGAGGGCTTTGTCGAATCCGTCGAATTGGCGGACCCGTCGCAGCCGTTGTCCATGCGCGGGGCGTTTCCCGGACTGGTCGGCGACCCGCTGCGCTTGCCGGACCTGGAACAGGGGCTCGACCAGCTCAACCGGCTGGCGGCTTTCGACGTCACCGCCGACGTGCGACCTGGGGAGATGCAAGGCGGCACGCGGGTCATCGTGCAGCCTCGACAGGTGGCGCGGCGCTGGCGCCTTGGCACCACCTACGACAACCCCGGCAGCGAGTCCCTGGGTGCGCACCGCCTGGTGTCCACCGCGATCGTCGACAGCCCGTTCGGACAGAACGGCCTGCTCAGCCTGGGGTACACGAAGGCCGCTGGAGACGCCCTGGGCAGCAGCGGCGGCCCTTCCTTTCACTACGATGTGCCCTACGGCCCGTGGAGCTTCGCACTCAACGCCGTTCACTTCAGCAACCAGGCCAGCACCCCGGAAAAGCTTCACACCTACGACAGCAAGACGCGCTTCTACCAGCTGAACGTGGAGCGCGCCCTGTGGCGCAATCAGCAAGGGATGCTCAGCACCCTCGCGCGGCTGGATCACAAGCGGTTGCTCAGCAGCTTCGACAACGCGCCGATAGCGAACCAGAGCCCGACCCTCACCAGCGTCGAACTGGGCGTCAACCTGCTCTGGCTGGAAGGGGGTCTGTGGAATGCCTACATGGGGGTCGCGCAAGGCGTGGACTGGTTCGGTGCGGACCGCGAGCCGCCAGGCAGCGCTGCCTTCAAACCCCTGCACCGCACCTACCGCGCCAACCTGTTTCATCTGCGCCAAGGCCCCTCCCGCCACCCCTGGCGCTGGCAGAGCGAGCTCAATGTTCAGTACAGCACCGACGACCTGCCTGGCACCGAACAGTTGGCTCTCAATGGCGACCATACCGTGCGTGGCTTTCGTGAGCGGTTCTACACGGGCTCCACGGGCGCCGTATGGCGCAATACCCTCAGCTATCCCCTGCCCTTTTCCTGGCCAGCCAACTTCGAGCTGCGCCCTCACCTGGGCCTGGATCACGGCCGCACCCGCTCAGCCGAAAAAGTCCCGGCTCATCGCCTGACCGGCGCGACGCTCGGCCTGAACCTCACCTTCCCCGGCAACCACATCCGCCTCGACTACCAGCACCCGCTCCACGCCAGCGGCATGCGCCGCCAGGACCTGGAGCCGGGTTACTGGGTCGTGCGCTGGGCACTGACGATCTGATTCACCACAACAAGAGCGAAAAAACCTGTGAAAACCACCCTGCACTCTCCCCGTCTGCGTCCCGACGCCCTGCGCTGGGCCATCTTTGTCAGCCTGCTGGCACCCCCCGCCGCAATCGCCAATGGCCTCACCCCCGCCTCAGGGCCCGGCGGCACCCCCCTCATCAACAACGGCCACGGCGTCCCGGTGATCGACATTGTCGCCCCCAACGCAAACGGCCTCTCGCACAACCAGTTCCTTGACTACAACGTCGGCCGCCCGGGCGTGGTGCTCAACAACGCCACCGCCACCGGCCAGTCCCAGCTGGCCGGTGCGTTGTCCGCCAACCCGCAGTTCCAGGGCCAGGCCGCCTCGACCATCCTCAACGAAGTCATCAGCCGCAACGCCTCGCTGATCGAAGGCCCACAGGAGATCTTCGGCCGCCCTGCCGACTACGTGCTGGCCAACCCCAACGGCATCACCCTCAACGGCGGCAGCTTCATCAACACCACCCGCGCCGGGTTCCTGGTCGGCACGCCGGATATCCAGGACCAGCAACTCAAGCACCTCGACACCCTTGAAGCAGCGGGCTCGCTGCTGGTGCTCAAGGGCGGCCAGAGCAACCTCGAGGGCGCACTCGACCTGATCGCCCCGCGCATTGAAAGCCTGGGCCCGCTCGAGGCCCGGGACGACCTGACGCTGACCGCCGGCCTGAACCGTGTCGAGGCCGCCAGCGGCGAAGTGCTGCATCACCTGCCGGGCACCGCGGGCACCCTGGATGCCAGCCTGTTCGGCGCCATGCGCGCCGGGCGTATCCGCATCCACAGCACCGCCGAGGGCGCTGGCGTGCGCATCGGCGCGACCACGCTGCATGCGCGTGATGGCATCGACATTCGCTCGGGAGGCAGTCTGGCCGTTGGCGGCACTGGCAGTCGTCAGGCACGATTGCTGAGCGATCGCGGCACGCTTTCGCTGACGGCCCGTGATGGGCTCTCCCTGAGTGCTACGACAGGCAAGGCCGACCGTATCGAAGCACAGGCAGGCAAGGACTTGCGGCTCACCCCACAGATGCGTGAAAAGATCAAGCGCCAGAACGAGGACTGGGACAGCCAATGGCTGTTCGTGACGACCGAAACCTATGAACGGGACCGCACCCAGACCGACCAGCGCCAGCTGGGCAGCGAACTGCACGCCAGCGGCGACATCGCCTTGCGCTCGGGCGAGAACACCTTGATCAAAGGCTCCCAGGTCGAGGCTGGCGGCACGCTGTCGGTCGACAGCGGCGGCGCCGTGGACATCGTCGCTGCCGTCGACAGCACCCAAGTGAAGGAGCAGGTCCGTCACCGCAAGCACCTGTGGCGCGGCGACCGGGATTCCAGCAGCTACCAAGAAACGGCCGTCGGCAGCGGCCTGCGCGGCGAACGCGTCGACCTCAAGGCCGAGGGCGACCTCAAGATCGCCGGCAGCCGTGTCGAGAGCCGTGCCGACATGGCTCTCAAGGCCAGGGAGATCGAGGTCGGCACGGTCTCGCTCAAACGCGAGGGGAGCGTTCGTGACTACCGAGGCGATCTGGTCTCCGGCACGTTCTTCGGCGATCGCCAAGGCAATGACAGTCAGGGTGACGAGGTCCAGGGCAGCAGCATCCAGTCGGGCGGCACACTCGACATCACTGCCGAACAGATGCGCATCAAGGGCAGCAACGTGCACAGCGAGTCAGACGGTGTGTTGTACAGCAGCAAAGGGTTGCTGGCGCTGGAGTCGGCGCAAGGCAGCTCAAGCGTCCAGCAGCGTGACAGCGACAGCAAGCTGTTCGGCCTGATCGGCAGCAAGCGCGAGCACACCACCCGTGAGCGCCAGGTGCTGGTCACCGACGTCACCTCCAGCACCAACCTGCGCCTGGCCAGCGCCGAGGAGATGCAGCTTCACGGCGCCAAGGTCTCCGCCGGGCAGGCCTTGCAGTTGCAGGCGGAAAAGGACATCAGCATCGCCAGCGCCGAAGGCAGCCGCGACAGCCAGACCCTGACCCAGACCCGCGGGCTGAGCGCCAAGGCCGCGCAGACCCAGGACGCCCAGGACGGCAAGCCCGATTCACGGCAGTTCACCGCCAGCGTCGGCTATCAGGTGGACCAGAAGACCAGCAATACCGGGCAACGCACCCAAACCGCCAGCGAACTCGACGGCGCGACGGTCAGCATCAGCACAGGCAGCGCTCTGGAAATCAACGGCTCGAAGGTCAACGCACGCGAGGGCGACCTCGACATCAAGGCCGAGCGCGTCACCCTCGGCGCCACCCGCAACGAACAACAGTCGCAGACACGGACCACCGACAGCGGCGGCGGCCTGGCCGTCAGCGGCGGCATCGACCGGATCGGCAGCGCCTTCGAAGGCCACCACAACCGCCACCAGGTGCGCGAAAAAACCTCGACCGCCCAGCGCACCGAGCTTGGCGCCAGCGGCGACCTGAAGATCACCGCCCGCGAGGTGATCAGCGACGCCGCGCGCACCCAGGCAGGCAAGCAGTTGCTGGTCGATGCCGAGCGTATCGATAACCGCGCGGTGCACGATACCCATGAGCGCGAGGAAAGCACCGACAACTGGCGCGGCAACCTCGGCGCGAGCGTCGAGTACCGCGGCCTCACCCGCCCCATCGAGAGCCTGGTGCTGGGCCAGGAAGCCGCGCGCTTCCAGCAAGGCTCGGTGGAAGATGCGCTGGCGGCGCCCAGCGTCGGCGCCGACCTTGCCCTCGTGCATGTCGAGCGCACGGCCACCGACAGCCGCAGCACCGCGCAGGTCACCGAGCTGACAGGCGCGACGGTGCACGCCCAGGCGCCAGTCATCAACGACGAAGGCACCGCCTACCGCGCGAGCGCCGAAACGCTGCGGATCGACGCCGACAGCCACACCCTGCTGGCCGCTCGGGATAGCCAGACCAGCAGCCTGCAACGCCTGGACTACGAGGGCGACCTGCGGGTCGACACCAACACCGGCACCGACGTCAATGCGCGCCTGGCGGGCAAGGGCGGCTCGCTTGCCACCAGCAAGGTCCAGGAAACCGCCCGCCCCGGCAGCCTGTATGGGCAGACGGGCATCCAGGTGCAACTGGGCAGCGATGGTCTGTACGAGGGCACGCGCATTGACGGCGGGGACGGCAAGGTACTGATCTCGAGCAAGGGTGACCTGAAGCTGCCCCAGGCCAACGACAGCCAGCACACGCTGGAGCGCGCGCTGGACGGCAGCGGCTGGGCCAAGGGTGGCAACAGCCCGACCGGCACGGGGCTGGAGGCGCGCGGGTACCTCGATCAGCGCATCCGGGATACCGTCGACACCCAGGCGCGGGTCGCGCAGATCGATGCCAAGGGTGAGGTCAGCCTGCACAGCGGCGGTGACCTGTTGCTCGAAGGCACGCGCATCGGCGGGCGTACCGCCAAGGCTGGCGACATCAGCCTCGACAGTGACGGCCTGCTACAGGTCAAGGCAGCCAGCGATACCCACAAGGCCAACGGCAGCACGCTGGGCGGCGGGCTGGAGATCGGCGCCAGGCACGGTGACGCCAACAGCGGCAGTCTGGGCGGACATTTCGAGACGGGCAAGGTCAACGAGAACGACGCCACCGCCAGCAACGCCAGCTTCACCTCGTCGGGCACACTGAGCGTGGCCAGCCAGGCGCGTGACGACCAGGCCATCGATGTCCAGGGGCTCGACGCCGCCGCCACGCACATCAGCCTGAAGGCCGAGAACGGCGGCATCCTGGTCGCGTCATCGAGCAACAGCGAGCACCACGACAACCTCGAGGTGGCCGCCGGCGCCGGCTTCAACATGACCCGCGCGGCAACGGCCGACGCCAGCACCCAGGGCCTGCACGGACGGGTTCAGCTGGCCATGGACCGGCGTGACAACCTGACCCACAACCCGAGCCAGCTGCGCGCCGACCAGGTGTCCTTCAACAGCCTGGGCGACACGCGCATCGAAGGCGTGCGGGTCGAGGCCGACCGCATCGAAGGCCAGGTGGGCGGTGACCTGCGGGTCGCAAGCCGCAAGGACAGCGTCGACAGCCTCACCCTCAAGGTCGATGGCCGCCTGAGCAAGGAGACCAATCCGCAGGGTTACCTCAATGCGACCAAGGCGCTCGCCGGCCCGGCAGGCGGCAAGGTCGGCGACAAGGCAGGCGCGGCGCTGAGCAAGGTCGAGCCTGGCCTGTCGCCGACCTTCACCCTCGACCTGTCGCACCGACAGAACGACAGCGTCGCCAGCCAGAGCGTGCTCAAGGGTCATCAGGGCATCGATCTGCAGGTCGCGGGCGACACCCGCCTGACCGGCGCCACGCTGTTGTCGGGCGCGGGCAGCGTCGAGCTCGGCGGCAGCACGGTCAGCCAGCAGACGCTCGGCGGGCGCGACTACCGGCGAGACGTGGCGATCGATGCCTCGAACGCGCCGGTCGACCTCGGCACTGCTGTGCTCAACGGCATCAGGCACAGCGGCGCCAGCAGCGGCGAGAACCCGCTCGACCTGGGCCTGCTGAAGACCAGTGGCCATGACCGCAGGGAGCAGTGGAGTGCCGGTATCCAGCAAAAGACGCCGTCCCAGCCGTAAGCGCGTTACCAGCTGATACGCCGTTGCAGCTGGGTGGCCCCGGCGTCCAGCCATTGACTGCCGCGCAGCACGGGCAGCAGCGCGGCGTCAGGCTGGAGTTCCACCTTCAGCCGGGCCTGGCGAGCCAGCAGGTCCGCATCCAGCGACGCCTGGTGCTGGCCTGTCAACGCCAACTGGCCTGCCAGGTGCCAGCCCTTGCTGCAATCAACCTGCAGCCAGCCCTGCCCTAGTCCTAGCGACCAGGGTGCGACCAGCGCGAGGTCATCCACCGCGATCCGCCCTTGAGCGCCACGGCACTGCTGCCCGGCACCCTGGAGGTGGATCGCGCCTTTCCATTGCCCGGCCAGGCGATAGGCGGAATCGGCACTGCGTTGGGTGCCCAGTGCCTGCAATTGCGCGTGCCAGTCCCATGGCCAACCTCGCACCTGCACTTCCCACTCCTGACCCTGGTAACCGAACCATGCCTGGGCATGCAGGCGCCAGGGTCGCCAGTGCCAGCGCAGCGGTCCGGCCTCGGCCACCTGCCGGGCCTGGCCTTGCCACAGGCTGCCCGTCACGCCCTGTGCCGGCAATGCCAAGGCGCGGGCCAGCCATGTGGCGGGCAATTCCAGCAGCACGGTCAGGCCGAATACCAGCGCCACCCACAACGATGCACGGCGGCTCACGGCTGCACCTGCACATCGAAGCGCAGCCCTGCCGTGTCCTGCTCGAGCGTCCACTGCAACGGCCGCACGCCTTCGCCTTGCAACGCCTGCAACCACTGCTGCAAGGCACGCGCATCGGCGACTTGCCCGTGCAGTTGCCAGACAGCACCTCTGGCATCGACACCCGCCAGTTGCACGTGCCGCGCCTGGGCCGACTGGCGCAGCCGTTCAAGGCTCATGGAAGGGCCGCCGGGCAGGCCCGCTGCCGTCTCGGCCAGCGACTTCCACTGGGCGAGCTCGCGCCATTGGGCCACGCCTTCGCGCAGTCCGAGGATCGCCAGCAACAGGCCGATGACGGCCCCGGCAAGCGGCTTGCGGTAACGCGTCAGCAAGGCACTGTTCATGTGGCACCGCCGAGGTCGAACACCACCTGCCACTGCGCCGGCTGTGCGCCGGGCTGCACCTGGACCTTGGCATCGGCGGCGCTGGCCATGGCTTGCCAGGGTGGACTCTGGCCCTCACCGCTCAGCCCCAGTTGCCAGCGCTGGCCGTCGAAGCGCACGGCGTGCAGGCGCCACTCGGGGTTCTGGCCGAGCCAGTCCTGCAATTGCGCCTGCAGGCCATCGAGCTTGCGCAGGTGCAGCTGCTGGTCCTGCGTCTCGTCGCGCAGGCGCTTGAGGGCCTGGGCAGCCTGACGCGGCGACGCCTGATCACCGGTCACCGCCAGCACCTGCGAGCGGTAGAGCTGGGCCTGGCGCCACTGCTGGGTCAGCCACAGGCCTCCCCAGAGCGTCGCCAACAAGACGCAGGCCACGCCAAGGCGCGCGTGGCCCGGCGGCACCCCGGAGCGCCGCCGGGTGCGGCTTGCCTCGAACAAGGCCGGCAACCCGTCCAGCACGGCCAGGCGCGACGGCCAGCACCCCTGCAAGGGCTCAAGCCGCAGGCCGGTCCAGGGTGCCGGTCGCTGATCACCCAGCATCGCCGGCCAGGCCAGCCAGTGTTCGCGGCCGTCTTCACCACGGCCGCGAAGCAGCGCACCGCCGTCGTCTCGCCGCCACTGCCAGGCCTCACCGTTCGCAGGTTCAGGCAACAGCTGGAATTCGGCCCAGCAGCGCTCGACCGGCACGCCCCATCCGGCGCACACGGCCTGCCACTTCCCCATCAGCTCGCGATCGACGCACACCAGCCGCAACTCGCCCGAGCGGCGCTCGAGGCAGGCGCACAGCACCTGCTCCGGGCCTTGCAGCAGGCGGTCCTCAAGCAGCAACGGCCACTCCTCGCGCTTGAGTCCGGGCGGCGCGGGCAGCTGGAAATGGCTGCACGACGCGCCCGGCACGATCAGCGCGACCTGCGCTTGCAGGTCCGCGGGCGGGCGCCCCTCGCCCTCCCGGCGTGCCCCGCCCGCCTCCACCAGCAACCAGTCCCACGGTCCGGCGTCCAGTCCCGGGCGCAGCAGCAGCCAGGGGCGCGCGGCAGAAGGCCGTCGCCATTCACGTTTCATGAGCGCCCCCAGGGCAAGGCGAAGGTACACACATACGGCGCTCCATCATGCTGAAAGTGCACCCGCACGCCACGGTCAGGGCGCGCGGGCTGGTCAGAGGGCCAGGCCAGCCAGCGGCCGCCCTGGTAGAACAGAAAACGTGGGCTGGTCACGCCCTTGAGTTGCTCGCGCGCTAGCCAGCGCGGCTCGCCCGCGGCATACAGGTCGGCCGAGCTGTCGAGCCGCAGCGTCTGCTCGCGGGCGTCGTAGCGCAGGCGCTGGCGTTGCAGGCGCGCGCCGCCCTTCGCTTCAGGCCAGGCTGCCGCGGACACCCACAGCAGCTGGTTGCGGTCGGGCTGCCAGTCGAGCCAGCGCATGGCCAAGGGCAGGCGTTGCTCGGACAGCCGGCGCAACGCCGGGCTGTCGAACCGGCGCTCCAGCGCCAGGCAGAACTCCAGCACGGCGCCAGACTCGGCGGGACTGTCGAGACGCTCGCGCACCTTGATCCAGCCATTGACCAGCGCCGCCAGCATCACCCCGAGCACGGCGGTGAGCGCCATGGCCACCATCAGTTCGATCAGGGTCAGGCCTATTTGCCGACGCTTCATGGCCGCACCAGGAAGATGTTGTACTGCCCAAGCGGCAGACGCGCATCACGGTCGGCGAACAGGTGCAGCTGGCCACGGCGCAGGTGGGTCACGCCGGTGCGGCGCAACTGCAGCTGCCAATGACAGGCCTGCCCGCCCTGGTGCAGGACGCCCTGGTCCTGGTGCGCCTTGGGCCAGTACTGCTCGACGCTGAAGCGCGCCTGCAGCTCGCGCGCGCACAGCACCCCGAGACGATGCTGCTGCACGGCGTCCTGGACCGCCAGGCGCTGACGCAACACCTGGCTGGCCATGACCGCCAATACCGCGGCAATGCCGAGCGCCACGCTGACCTCAAGCAAGGTAAAGCCCCTCTGGCCGCGCTTCACGGGTTCACGGCCAGGCGCAGCTGCCCGTCACGCCGCCACGTCCAGCGCTGGCTGCCTTGCGGCCATTGCCACAGCACACTGCCAGGCGCCGCCCAGCCATCGGGAGTGAACACCAGCTGCGGTGCACGGCTGGCCGGCCAGTCCGGGCGCAGGTCCTTGGGCCAATCACCAAGCGCCACCGGCTCGATGACCCAGCCACTGCCCACACGCCGCACGAACTCAGGCCGCTCGCCATTCCAGCGCACGCCACGCAACTGCCCGGCGTGGCGTGCCAGGCCGGCCTGCTCGCGAATGCCCGCGGCCAGCCGGGTCAGCGCCTGCTGCACGCCGGCCTTGCCGCTGTCGAGCCAGGCGACGCTGAGCCCGGTCATCAGCCCGGCGATGGCCAGCACCACCAGCAGTTCGATCAGGCTGAACCCACGCTGCCCGTCCATGCTTCAAAGCGCCCAGTTGCCCAGGTCGGCATCCAGGTCTTCGCCCCCTGGCACGCCATCGGCGCCCAGGGAAAAGATGTCGACCCGGCCGTGCTCGCCAGGCATGCGGTACTGATACGGCGTGCCCCACGGGTCTTCGGGCAGGCGGCGGATGTAGCCGTCGCTGCGCCAGGCACGCGGCAGCGGTTCCTGCACAGGCTTTTTCACCAGCGCGGCGAGGCCTTGCTCGTTGCTGGGAAAGCGCAGGTTGTCGAGCCGGTACATGTCCAGCGCCTGCTCGAGGGTGGCAAGGTCGGCCATGACCTTCTGGCGCATGGCCTTGTCCTGGTTGCCCAGCACGCTGGGCGCGACCACGGCGATCAGCAGGCCGATGATGAAGATCACCACCATGATCTCCATCAGGGTGAAGCCACGCTGGCGCGCGCGTTGTCGGTGCATTGTCTTGCTCCTCGTCACAGTGTCAGGCCCTGGTTGAGCTGCATGATCGGCAACAGCACCGCCAGCACGATGAACAGCACCACGCCGCCCATCACCAGGATCATCAGGGGTTCGAACAACGCCATGGCCGTGTCGACCTGGCGGGCAAAGCCGCGCTCCTGGTCGTCGGCCACGCGTTCGAGCATGTCGGCCAAGGTGCCGCTGGCCTCGCCGCTGCCCACCATGTTCACCAGCAACGGCGGAAACCGGCCGCTGGCATCCAGGGCACGGTGCAGGCTGGTGCCGCCCTGGACCTGCAGGCTGACCTGCTCCAGGGCCAGGCGCACACGGCGGTTGGCGACCGTCGCCGTGGCCACCTGCAGGGCTTCGAGCAGGGTCACGCCGCTGCCGGTGAGAATCGCCAGGCTGCGCGACAGGCGCGCGCTTTCAAGCACCTGCAACAGGCTGCCAATGCGCGGCAGGCGCAGCAGCAGGTCGTCGCGGCGCAAGCACCAGTGCGGTTTGCGCAACAGCCAGCTGGCCAGCACGCCGAGCATCACGCCCGCGCCCAGCAACCACGGCCCGGCGCTGACCAGGCCCTGGCTCAGCCCGATCAGCAGCGAGGTCAGCAGTGGCAGGGTTTGCCCGGAATGGGCGAACTGCTCGGTAAGCTTGGGCACCACGAAGGTCATCAGGCCAACCACCACGGCCAGCGACACGCCCATCAGCACGCTGGGATAGATCAGCGCGGTGCGGGCCTTGTGCTGCTGGCGCTGCACCTGCTCCAGGTGGCCGGCCAGGCGTTCGAGCACCTGGGCCAGGCGCCCGGAACGCTCCCCCGCCTCGACCAGCGCGCAGTACAGGCCGGTGAACGGCGGTCCTTGGCGGGCCAGGCTGCGCGCCAGACCCAGGCCTTCGGCCAGCGAGCCGCGCAGCGCCACCAGCAGGCCCTGCAAGGCCGGCTGACGCAGCTGACGCTCCAGGGTCGCCAGGGCATCGACCAAGGGGATGCCGGCACCGATCAGCGTCGCCAGTTGCCGGGTCAGCTCGCACAGCTGGGCGCGGGTCAGGCGTTGCCGGCGCGGCTGCGACACGCCCGCCTCGACCCGCTGCAACTGGCGGGCGAACAGGCCCTGCTCGCGCAGCAGTTGCCGGGCATGACGCTCGCTGTCGGCCTGCACGCTGGCCTTGTGCGGTTTGCCGGCAAGGTCGAGGGCCTGATAGCGATAAGTCGGCATCGGTCAGCCCTGCACCGCGCGCAGCACTTCGGCCAGGCTGGTGTCGCCGCGCGCCAGGCAGTCGCTGGCCATCGCCGCCAGGCTTTGCCGGCGCTCAGCCAGGTAGTCCTGCATGGCCGGTTCGCTGGCGCCGTCGTACAGCAGGGCGATCAGGCCGGCGTCCAGCTCGATGAATTCGTACAGGCCCAGGCGCCCGTTGTAGCCACTGCCCTGGCACCGCTCGCAGCCTACCGCGTGGTAGCTCTGGCTTAGGCCCTCGAGCTCGGGCCAGAGCTGGCGCTCGGCCGCTTGCAACGGCTGCGCCTGGGCGCAGCTGCACAGGCGCCGCACCAGGCGCTGAGCCAGCACCCCGCGCAGGCACGAGGCGATCAGGAATGGCTCGATGCCCATGTCGCGCAGCCGCGTCACGGCGCCTACCGCGCTGTTAGTGTGCAGAGTCGAGAGCACCAGGTGGCCGGTCAGGCTCGCCTGCACGGCGATCTGCGCGGTCTCCTGGTCGCGGATTTCGCCGAGCATGATCACGTCCGGGTCCTGGCGCAGGATGGCGCGCAGGCCGCTGGCGAAGGTCAGGCCGGCGCGCGGGTTGATGGCGGTCTGGCCGATACCGGCGATGGCGTACTCCACCGGGTCCTCGACGGTGAGGATATTGCGGCTGCCATCATTCAGGCTGTTGAGGCTGGCATACAGCGTGGTGGTCTTGCCCGAGCCCGTGGGGCCGGTGCTCAGCACGATGCCGTTGGGCCGCCCGAGGCAGCCGCGTAGACCTTGCAGCGCCTGCTCGGGCATGCCCAGGTTGGCCAGCGACAGCAGGCTGGCCTGCTTGTCGAGCACGCGCATCACCACCCGCTCGCCGTGGATCCCGGGCAGTGTCGAGACGCGCACATCCACTTCGCGGCCCGCGGCGCGCAGGGTGATGCGGCCGTCCTGGGGCTGGCGCTTCTCGGCGATATCCAGGCGCGCCATCACCTTGATCCGCGACACCAGCATGACCGACAGCGCGCGTGGCGGGCGCAACACTTCGCGCAGGTGGCCGTCGATGCGCAGGCGCACCACCAGGCTCTGCTCGAAGGTCTCGATATGAATGTCGGAGGCACGCAGGCGCAGGGCCTGGCCGAACAAGCCGTTGATCAGGCGGATCACCGGCGCTTCGTCGTCACTTTCCAGCAGGTCTTCGATACGCGGCATTTCGCTCATCAGGCCATCGAGGTCGACGTGCTCGCCAATGCCTTCGATCAGCGCCGCGGTGGCCGCATCGCCGGTCTGGTAGAGCTGCCCCAGACGCTCGTCGAAATCGTCCGCCGCGAGGTATTCGAGCGCCTGCGGCTGGCCATGCACGCGCAGCAGCTCGTGCAGCTGGTCGCTGTCGGCATCGTGGCGCAGCCACAGCTGCCAGCCTTCGCCCGACGGCGCCATGGCCAGCCCGGCCTGCCGTGCCAGGCGATACGCCAGCATCACCAGTCGCCCCCGTCGAGGCGTGCGCGGCTGGCGGGAAACGCCTGCAACAAGGCCGCGCCTTCATCCACCCGGGGCAAGGCCAGGGCGGTTTCCTGCTGCAGGCGCTGGTATTTTTCCTGGCTCAGGCCGGCGAGGCTCGGACCATCGCGCAAGATGCGCGGGCGGATGAACACCATCAGGTTCTGCTTCACGCCGCGGTTGGCGTCGGAGCGGAACAGCCGGCCCAGCCCCGGGATATCGCCAAGCAACGGGACTTTCTGATTGTTGGTGCTCACCTCGTCGCTGATCAGCCCGCCGAGGATCACCAGGCCGTTGTCCTCGACCATCACCTTGGTCTTGATCTCGCGCTTGTTGGTGATCACGTCGCTGGCCGAGGCCGTGTCGGCGATCGAGGACACCTCCTGGACGATATCCAGGCGCACGGTGTTGTCGATGTTGATCTGCGGCTTGATGCGCAGCTTGACCCCGACTTCCTTGCGTTCGATGGTCTGGTACGGGTTGGCGTTGTTCTGGGTGACGGAGCCGGTGACAAAGGGCACTTCCTGACCGACCAGGATCGATGCCTCGGCGTTGTCCAGGGTCAGCAAGGTGGGCGTGGACAGCAGGTTGAAGCCGGTCTTGCCCTTTAGCGCGTTGACCAGCATGGCAAAGTTGAAGCCGCCACCGAAGTGACCGATGCCAGCGGTCGCGCCGCTGACGGTGGACAGCACGTCCGCCAGGTCGCCGCTGTCGCCGCTGGCCGCAGCCCCGGCGATGCTGGCGATGTTGGCGCCGCCGGTGCCGAAGTTGACGATGCCAGCGCCCAGGTTCTCGTCGGCGAACAGCCATTGCACGCCCAGCTCCTCGGCACGCGTGTCGGACACTTCGGCGATGATTGCCTCGACCACGACCTGGGCGCGGCGGATGTCCAGCTGCTCGACGATGCTGCGGTAGGCCGCCACTTCGCTGTCGGGCCCGACCATGACCACCGCGTTGGTGCCTTCTTCATATTCCAGGCGAATGCCCGAGTCGCTGGCGGGCAGCGGCGCCTTGGCCTCGCCTTCGCCCTGCCCGTCGGCGGCGGGGGCGGCGCCTACCTGGCTGAGCCCGCGCAGCACCTTGACCACCTCGGCGGCATTCGCATGGCGCAAGTACATGACCTGGGTATTGGAGCTGTGCAGGTTGTCACGCGGCTGGTCAAGCTGGGCCAGCAAGGCCCGCACCCGCTCGCGGCTGTCGGCGCTGCCGCGCACCAGCAGCGCGTTGCTGCGCGGGTCGGCGACCACCTGGGCGCTGTCGGCGCCCTGCTCGCTGGCCAGCAGGCGGGTGATCAGGCCGCTGGTGTCGGCGGCGCTGGCGTGGCGCAGGGGCATGATCTGCAACGGCTCCTCGCTGACCTGGTCGAGCTGGCGCAGCAGGCTGTCGATGCGCTCCAGGTTGCTGCGCCAGTCGGTAACCACCAGCAGGTTGGCCGCTGGGTATGGGGTAATGACGCCGACACGCGGATCGATCAGCGGCTTGAGGATGCCCAGCATCTGCTCGCTGGCGGCATTGCGCACATTGAATACCCGCGTGGCCACGCCGTCGCTGCCCTGGCTCGGTTTGCCGGCTGGCTCGACCGGCACCGGCTCCAGCCGCGCGGCCTGGTCAGGCACGATCTTCACGCTGCCGTTGGGCAAATCTACCGCGGCGAAACCCTGGGCACGCAACTGAGCCAGGAAGATGTCATAGATCGACTCGGCGTCATGGCGGTCGACGGTGCGCACCGTGACCTTGCCCTTCACTCGTGGGTCGACGATGAAGGTGGTGCCGGTGATGCGCGACACGCTGTCGATGAACTCCCCCAGGTCGGTGTCGACGAAGTTGACTTCGTACTGCGGCGTCTCGCCCTCCTCCAGCACCTCCGGCTCATCGGCGCGGGCGGTGGACAGGGCCAGGCACAGCAGGCCGGCCAGGCAGTATCTTGCGATCATCACTTATCCTTGGCGCTTGAAGCCGGTCACGGCAGGCCGTGGCGGCCAGGGCAGACGTTCGCGCCGCCCCTGGTTGTCGAAAATCAGGCCCTTGTCGTCGATGCCCTGCAGCACGATCCCCGGCGCCAGGCGCTGGCCTTGGCCAAGGGTGCGCACCTGCTGGCCGTAGCGCAGCACCACCACCGTGGCGCGCAAGGGCTCGGCCTTGAGCCCGCCCAGGTACTCGAGCGGCAGGCGGGTCAAGGGGATGTCGCCGCTGGCTGCCGCCTGCTGCCAGTGGCCCACGAGCAGTCCCGGGAGCGCCACCTGATCCAGGCGGGGCACGCTGGCCGGCACCGGTTCGCGGCTCAGTTGCAAGACGCACTGCGCGGCCAGCCAGGCGGCGACGCTCAGCAATGCGCCATTGACGATCTGGGCGGAGCGGGTCAAGCGTTCACCTGCCGGGGATGCCAGCCAGGATGCCCCTGCACATAGCGCACCTCGGGCAGCTGCAGGACGGGCAGTTGCCAGTCGGATGGCTGCTGCGCGAGCCAGTTTTCCACGCGCTGCCACAGGGGCTCGCCCGCGCCCGCATCGAAGTGCAGGCCAAAGGTGCGGCACAGGCCCTGGGTCGGGGCAAGCCCGGCGACCCGCTTGCCCATGGCGCTATAGCTGACCTGCCACGAATCGCCCAGCCAGCGTGGCAGGTCCTGGCTGTTGTCCAGTAGCAGCGGGTCGCCGAAGAGTTGCTCGGCGGCGTTTTCCAGCACCTGCCCGACCTGCCGCGCCGGGGCGTCGACCACGGGCGCGGGGTAGCCGCCGGTGAGGGTGATCAGGTGCTCACGGGTGATGGTCTCGCCGGCCCGCAGCGGCACGTCGTAGCGCAGCCCCGGCAGCAGCACCGGCATGCTGCCGTCGCCGGCCAGGGCCTGGTGCAACAGACGGTCCCAACTGCCGGCGCGGGTATCGCGGCGCCAAAGTGCCTGGGGCGCACGCGCCAGGGGCTGGTCGAGCCAGGCGGCGTGGCCGGCGCGCTGTTGTTGCAGTTGCGCGCGTAATTGCCCGGCCCGGGCGTGCGCGGTGGGGCCGAGTGTTTGCTCGAAGGCCGGAAAGAACCGCGCTTCGAAGCGCCATTGCCCAGCCATCTGCTGGCAGCGAACGCGAAACGCCCCGCTGCCCCGGCACCCGCCGAACAACACCGGCACCCGGCGCCCGCTGGCCTGGGTCACCTCGACCGGGGCCGGCCAGAAGTCCTGGCCACGGGCGCAGAGCACGGCATCCAGCTGCGGCACCCGCTCCGCCAGCCACAGACCCGGGCCGGTGCCCACGTCGGCCAGGGCCACGACCAGGTCGGCCTCGCGGCGCGCCTGCTCGAAGCTCGGCAACAGCGATTCGTACCAGTGCTTGAGCGAGGCTTTCTGATCCTGGGCGTATGGATCGGTGACGCCAACCACGGCGACCCGCACGCCGCCCCGGTCGAACAGCTGCAGGCCTTTGACGCCCAGGGCCTGAGCCTGGCCCGAAGCAAGCCCGGCGCCCAGGGTGACGGCGGTCGACTGTTGATAGAGACCGGCGCTGCGTTGCGGCCAGAGCACGCGCTCATCACTGCTGACGCGCACGTCGCTGCCCAGCAACTGGCTACCCTGAACGCCGCTGGCTCCCTGGGTCAGGTAGGCCAACCCACTGCCGTTCCAGCCCTGGCCGTTCTCCAGGGTCAGGCTGTTGCCCGTGCCGCTTTCAGTACGCAGCTGTTCGAGCAGCGCCGCCAGCACCGCGAAGCCGCCCAGGCGGGCGTTGTCGGCCAGGCTGGCGTCGAGCAAGGGTGCGAGGTCGGCGTGGCCGGCACGGGCGCTGCTGCCGGTCATCCACGGCGCGCGGCCCAACTGGGTGACCGGTCCCAGGCGGGTGGCCGGCACCACGGCCTGACCCGGCTGGCGGGCATCTAGGGTATCGGCGACATACAGCAGGTCCAGCGATCGTTCGCTGTCGGCGCGACTGCCCGGGATCGCGGAGCAGGCGCCCAGCAACGGCGCCATGGCGCCCACGCCCATCCAGCTGATCAACTCCCGTCTGCGCATGCTTGCCATCGACCCCGACCGCCTTCCCTGCTGTTTGACTGTGGGCCGGGATATTGCGGAGCTTAGGTGACAGTTTGATGGCAGTTATTGGACAAGCATTCCGGAAAGATCCTACAAATCATTTGCTAAGAACCGGATGTTTTAAAGGCACGTTAACAAAACTGCCAATGAATCATCACATAGCCGCTCTAAAGTCCCGGTTTCTTCCAACACAGCTGCATCAAAAAGAAGGAATCACTGATGAGTCGAGATACCGGCGACAACCTGGACCGGAACCTCAGCGGCAACCTGCCGATGGCCAGTGTCATGGACGCCTACCTGAGCCGCCGCACCGTGATGCGTGGCAGCCTGGGCGCCGCGATCGCCATGATCGCCGGAACCGGCCTGACCGGCTGCTTCGACGGCGGCGGCGATTCGGACAACGATCCGGTCGTCGAACCACCAGTGACCGAACCCGAAGTCCCGAAACTGGCCCTGGGCTTTACCTCGATTCCCGGCTCGCGCACCGACGCCTGCGTTGTCGCCGCGGGTTACAGCGCCTATGTGCTCGCCCCATGGGGCACGCCGCTCAACAGCAACGGCAGCGCCTGGAAAGCCGACGGCAGCAATACCTCGGTCGACCAGGCCAATGCCATGGGCATGCACCACGACGGCATGCACTTCTTCCCCATCAACGGCAGCTCCGAAGACGGCCTGCTGGCGATCAACTTCGAGTACATCGACGCCGATGCCCTGCACCCGGCCGGCCCGACCACCGATGCCAGCGGCAACCGCCCGGCCGAGGAGGTGCGCAAGGAGATCAACGCCCACGGCGCTGGCGTGGTGCGCCTGAGCAAGGTCAACGGCCGCTGGCAGGTGGTCGACAACGACCCGCTGAACCGCCGCTTCACCACCGCGACCCTGATGGACATCGCCGGCCCGCTGCGCGGCACCGACCACGTCAAGACCCCGTTCTCCGTCGACGGCACCCAGGCCCGCGGCACCAACAACAACTGTGGCAACGGCTTCACCCCGTGGGGCACCTACCTCACCTGCGAAGAGAACTGGCCCGGCATCTTCGTCAACAAGGGCGTGCGCCCGGCCGACCAGCAGCGCATCGGCGTGTCCACCAGCAGCGGCAACTATGACTGGGAGACCGCGGCGGGCGACCCGTCCGAGGTGAACGGGGAATTCACCCGCTTCGACGTCACCCCGACCGGCGCCACCGCCCTGGACGACTACCGCAACGAAGCCAGCACCTATGGCTACATCGTCGAGATCGACCCGTACAGCGCCAGCACCCTGGCGGTCAAGCGCACCGCGCTCGGGCGCTTCCGCCACGAAGGCTGCTGCCCTGGCCTGCCCGTGGCCGGCAAGCCGGTGGTCTGGTACACCGGCGACGACTCCAACAACGAATACCTGTACAAGTTCGTCTCCACGGCGCTGTGGGACGAAGCCGACGCCAACCCGGCCGACCGCCTGGCCACCGGCGCCAAGTACATGGACCACGGCAACCTCTACGTGGCGCGCTTCAATCCTGACGGCACGGGTGTCTGGCTGCTGCTCGACGTCAATACCCCGACCACCACCGGCAGCACCCTGGGCGCGCTGTACGGCGACCTCGCCGGGATCATCCTGCACACCCGTGGCGCCGCGGATGCCGTGGGCGCGACGCCGATGGACCGCCCGGAATGGACCACGGTCAATCCGCTCAACGGCGATGTCTACCTGACCCTGACCAACAACAGCGCGCGCACCCCGGAGAAGGTCGACGCGGCCAACCCGCGCGGCCCGAACCGCCACGGCCATATCATCCGCTGGCACGACAGCGACGATCACCTGAGCTTCACCTGGGACATCTTCGTGTTCGGCGCCAACGCCGCGGGCACCGCCGACATCAACCGCTCGGGCCTGACCGAACTGAACCAGTTCGCCAGCCCCGACGGGATGAGCTTCGATAGCCGCGGCATCCTGTGGTTCCAGACCGACAACGGCGAGTCGACCCTGACCAGCTACACCAACGACCAGATGCTGGCCGTGATCCCGACCGACCTGGTCGATGCCAACGGCACGCAGGTCCCGGTGAACGCGCAGAACCAGGTCGACCTGCGGCGCTTCTTCGTGGGGCCGAACGGCTGCGAGGTGACCGGCATCGCCTTCACGCCCGACAACAAGTCGCTGTTCGTCAACATCCAGCACCCGGGCAACTGGCCGTACACCGATGTCGCGACCGCCGTCACCCCGGCAGGCTCCAGCGTGCGCCCACGAGCCTCGACCGTGGTGATCCAGCGTGATGACGGCGGCGAGATCGGCATCGCCTGATCAGCCGCGCCTCAACCGTGAGCCGTTGCCCTACCAGGGCAGCGGCTCGCGGCTTTTCACCCTCACCTGTTGCGCCGGCACCCGCGCGTGCCACTGCACCACGCCCAGCGCCTCGACCTCGAACTCGCTGCGCATGCGTCGCCCCTCGCCCTCGAATTCCAGTTGCAGCAGAAAATGTCCGCTGTTGAGCATCAGCCCCGCGCTGAGCCGCTCGAAGGTTTCGTCATCCACCGCCCCTAGTGCCTGGCGCAGCGCCGAGGCATCCACATAGCCCGACGCCGGGCGGCCACTGACGATACGGCTGAGCAACGAGCGGGCGAAGCGGCCCTCGTACAGCGCCTCGAGCAGGGGCAGGTGTTCAAGGCCCAGGGCATTGGCGTTGAGCCGCCAGCCGGTGGTCTCGGGCAGCGCGCAGAGCGCCGGGTAACGCGCCTGGCGGTTGGCGTCCGGCTCGAGCAGCAGGTTGAGTTCGCTGGTGTCGAGCATCGCCTGGTTGGCGGCCAGCCGTGCCGGTGACTGGCGCAGGTACTGGTGGTTTTCCGCGCCGTGCAGGCGCACCTGGTGATCGTTGTCGAGCCAGTCGGCCAGGGCATCGGTCAGGCGCTCGGCGGCCAGGTCGTCGCCCAGCAGGTGACGCAGTTGCCGCTCAGCCATTTCGCTGTCCTCGCCGAGCAGCGCATTGACGTTGAAGCAGGTGTGCAGGTCGCGCACCCGCAGCTGCGCCGAGCCGTCGCCCACGTCATAGCTCAGCGGCTGGCCACGCAGGGCCTGCCAGAACAGCGGGCTGACCCGCCAGGCGGGGTCTCGCAACGCTTGCTCGGCAAACGCCAGGCCGGCCTGTTCCATCGCCCGCACCTGCACCCGCTGTTGCAGCAGGCGCACGCCGTCCACCTGCTGGCGGCCATCCTGCACCAGCCAGGTCAGGCCCGCCGCGAGCATCGCCAGCGCCACCATCACCATCAGCAGCGCGGCGCCGCGCTGTTGTCTGCCACCCATGCCTTTCACCCCTATGTTCATCGAGGCGCCAGTCAACACGGCGGATGTTGCAGGCACATGGCAAAACCGTCTGCGAGTCACGTTCACGTCATAAAGCGCAGGCAGGATTGGCCTTCCTTTTCATGAGCTTGGAGTGGTTTCCCATGGGTGGCATCGGTATCTGGCAATTGGTGATCGTGCTGTTGATCGTATTCCTGCTGTTTGGCACCAAGCGCCTGAAGGGACTGGGCAGTGACGTCGGCGAGGCGATCCAGGGCTTTCGCAAGTCCATGGGCCCTGGCACCGACGAGCCCGCCGCGCCCGTCCAGGCCGAGCAACCGGCACCGCTGGCCGCACGCACCGTGCAGCAGCCGCAAGCGGACCGTCAGGCCTGATGTTCGACATCGGCTTTACCGAACTGCTGCTGGTGGGCGTGGTGGCCTTGCTGGTCCTGGGGCCAGAGCGCCTGCCGGTCGCGGCGCGCACTGTCGGCCGAGGGCTTGGCCAGGCGCGCCGGGCGATGAACGCACTGCGCGCGCAGGTCGAGCGTGAGCTGGATGCGCCGAAGCTGGATGACCTCAAGCTCGACAGCGCGCCCTTGAAACGCCTTGAACAGGACATCCGCCAGGGCATCAGCCTGGCGCCGTCGGCCAATGACGCCACGCGCGTGGCCGCCGTCAAGGAAAACGCCTCATGACCGCTGCTGTTGAAAATGCGCACATGCCCCTGGTCGACCACCTGCGCGACCTGCGCAAGCGCCTGGTGCGCTGCCTGCTGGCCGTGACCCTGGTGTTCGTCGGCCTGTTCCCCTTCGCCCAGACGCTCTACACGCTGATCTCCGAACCGTTGCGGCGCTTCCTGCCCGAAGGCGCCAGCATGATCGCCACCAGCGTGACCTCGCCTTTCCTGGCGCCGTTCAAGCTGACCTTGATGTGCGCGCTGTTCGTCGCCATGCCGGTGCTGCTGCATCAGGCCTGGGGCTTCATCGCCCCTGGCATGTATCGCCGCGAACGGCGCATCGCGATGCCGCTGCTGGTGTCGAGCATCGTGCTGTTCTATGCCGGCATGGCCTTCGCGTTTTTCGTGGTGTTCCCGATGATGTTCGGCTTCTTCGCCAGCGTGACCCCGGACGGGGTGGCGATGATGACCGACATCAGCCTGTACCTGGATTTCATCCTGGCGCTGTTTCTGGCGTTCGGGCTGGCGTTCGAGATACCCGTGGCGACGTTCATCGTGGTGTGGGCGGGGTTTGCGGACGTGGCGACGCTGCGCCGTAGCCGGCCTTATGTGATCGTCGGGTGTTTCGTGGTGGGGATGATTCTGACGCCGCCGGATGTGTTTTCACAGACCTTGCTGGCGGTGCCGATGTGGCTGTTGTTCGAGGTGGGGTTGATAGCCTGTGGGGGGTTGAGCAGGCGGGAGGAAGCGGTGAGAAACCGTCAGGAGTGCATTGATTGACCTGACGCCTTCGCTGGCAAGCCAGCTCCCACAGGTACCGCGCCGCACTTTGAAGCAGCGCGGTACCTGTGGGAGCTGGCTTGCCAGCGAAAGGTTCAGTAAGGTCTAGAATCGTTCAAGCTTCCAGACCTCATATGCTGGCGTCTCATACGGGTGACTACGCTTGAGCGCGGCAACGACCTGAACAATCAGCTCGTCCGCCACCACCAGCTCCACCCGCCACTCTTCAACCTGCTCGACCACGCCGGTCTGCCCGAGAAACGGCTGGCTGCCGTCCAGCGGGCGAAACTGGCCCTGGCCCAGCACCTGCCAGGCGCAGTGGTCATAGTCGCCGATGCGTCCGCCGCCTTCGGCGAACACTTCGGCCTTGACCGCTTCGACATGGCTGGGCGGGACGAAGAAGGCGAGCTTGTACACCTTTAGTTCACCCAGACCCGCGCGTTGCGGAACATGCGCATCCAGGCGCCGTCTTCCTGCCAGTCATCCGGACGCCACGAGTTCTGGGCGGCGCGGAACACACGCTCAGGGTGCGGCATCATGATGGTGACGCGGCCGTCACGGCTGGTCAGGCCGGTGATGCCACGCGGCGAGCTGTTCGGGTTGGCCGGGTAGGCTTCGGTGACCTTGCCGTGGTTGTCGACGTAGCGCAGGGCCACGCAACCGGACACGTCGGCTTCGAGCAGTGCCTGTTCGTTGGCGAACTCGGCGTGGCCTTCGCCGTGGGCGATGGCGATCGGCATGCGCGAACCGGCCATGCCCTGCAGGAAGATCGAGTTGGACTTCTGCACCTCGACCATGGCCACGCGGGCCTCGAACTGCTCCGAGCGGTTGCGCACGAAGTGCGGCCAGAACTCGGTGCCCGGGATCAGCTCGTGCAGGTTGGACATCATCTGGCAACCGTTGCACACGCCCAGGGCGAAGCTGTCGTTGCGCTCGAAAAACGCCTGGAAGGCATCGCGGGCACGGCTGTTGAACAGTGCCGACTTGGCCCAGCCTTCACCTGCGCCGAGCACGTCGCCGTAGGAGAAGCCGCCACAGGCGACCAGGCCCTTGAAGGTTTCGAAGTCGACACGGCCGGCGAGGATATCGCTCATGTGCACGTCGATCGCGTCGAAGCCGGCGCGGTCGAAGGCTGCCGCCATTTCCACCTGGCCGTTGACGCCCTGTTCGCGCAGGATCGCCACTTGCGGGCGCACGCCCTTCTTGATGTACGGCGCGGCGATGTCGTCGTTGACGTCGAAGCCGAGCTTGGCGCTCAGGCCCGGGTTGTCTTCCTCGAGCAGCGCGTCGAATTCCTGGTCGGCGCAGTCGACGTTGTCGCGCAGGCGCTGGACCTGGTAGCTGGTCTCGGCCCACTGGCGCTGCAGCAGGCGGCGATCGCCCTTGAACAGCTCCTCGCCACCCAGGCGCACGACCACTTCGCTGTTGTTGATCGGCTTGCCGATCACCGCGACGCAGTCCTCGCCCAGGCCGGCGGCGCTGAACTGGGCCAGCACGTCCGGAGTGGCGTCCTGGCGAACCTGGATCACCGCGCCGAGCTCTTCGTTGAAGAGGATGGCGGCGATCTTCTCGCGCTTGCTGGTCAGGGTGTCGAGCTCGAGGTCCAGACCGCAGTGGCCGGCGAAGGCCATTTCCAGCACGGTGGTCATCAGGCCGCCGTCGGAACGGTCATGGTAGGCCAGCAGGTGGCCGTCGGCGTTCAGGCCCTGGATCACGGCGAAGAAGGCCTTGAGGTCTTCGGCGTCGTCGACGTCAGGCGCCTGGCTGCCCAGCTTGGCGTGGGTCTGGGCGAGGATCGAGGCGCCCATGCGGTTCTTGCCACGGCCCAGGTCGATCAGGATCAGGTCGGTTTCGCCCTTGTCCATGCGCAGTTGCGGGGTCTGGGTCTTGCGGATGTCGACCACCGGGGCGAAGCCGCTGACGATCAGCGACATCGGCGAGGTGACGCTCTTCTGCGCGCCCTCGTCGCTCCACTGGGTCTTCATCGACATTGAGTCCTTGCCGACCGGAATGGTCAGGCCCAGCTCCGGGCACAGCTCCATGCCGACTGCCTTGACGGTGTCGTACAGGCGGGCATCTTCACCCGGGTGACCGGCGGCGGACATCCAGTTGGCCGACAGCTTGATGTCGGACAGCTTGCCAATGCTGGCCGCGGCCAGGTTGGTCAGGGTCTCGCCGATCGCCATGCGCCCGGAAGCCGGGGCGTCGAGCAGGGCCAGCGGGGTACGCTCGCCCATGGCCATGGCTTCACCGGTGTAAACGTCGAAGCTGGTCGCGGTGACGGCGCAGTCGGCGACCGGAACCTGCCAGGGGCCGACCATCTGGTCGCGGGCCACCAGGCCGGTGATGCTGCGGTCGCCAATGGTGATCAGGAAGCTCTTGCTGGCCACGGCGGGGTGGCGCAGCACGCGCTCGACCGAGTCGGCGAGCTCGAGGGTGCTTGGGTCGAAGTCATCGCCCAGCTCGGCTTCGCGGGTGACCGAGCGGTGCATGCGCGGCGGCTTGCCGAGCAGCACGTCGAGCGGCATGTCCACCGGGCTGTTGCCGAAGTGGCTGTCGGTGACGGTCAGGTGCGGCTCGGCGATGGCTTCGCCGACCACCGCGAACGGGCAGCGCTCGCGTTCGCAGATGGCCTTGAAGCGCTCGAAGTTGGCCGCGTCGACGGCCATGACGTAGCGCTCCTGCGACTCGTTGCTCCAGATTTCGTGCGGGGCCATGCCCGGCTCGTCGTTGGGCACGTTGCGCAGTTCGAAGCGGCCACCACGGCCGCCGTCGTTGACCAGCTCCGGGAAGGCGTTGGACAGGCCGCCCGCGCCCACATCGTGGATGAAGGCGATCGGGTTGGCGTCGCCCAGCTGCCAGCAGCGGTCGATGACCTCCTGGCAGCGGCGTTCCATTTCAGGGTTTTCGCGCTGCACCGAGGCAAAGTCCAGGTCGGCGGAACTGGCGCCGGTGGCAACCGACGAGGCGGCGCCGCCGCCCAGGCCGATCAGCATGGCCGGGCCACCGAGCACGATCAGCTTGGCGCCGACGGTGATCTCGCCTTTCTGCACGTGGTCTTCGCGGATGTTGCCCAGGCCGCCGGCCAGCATGATCGGCTTGTGGTAGCCGCGCACTTCATCGCCGTGCGGGGTGCTGATCGACTGCTCGAAGGTACGGAAGTAGCCGGTCAGCGCCGGACGGCCGAACTCGTTGTTGAACGCGGCGCCGCCCAGCGGGCCTTCGATCATGATGTCCAGCGCGTTGACGATGCGCTCGGGCTTGCCGTACGCCTGCTCCCAAGGCTGTTCGAAGCCCGGGATGCGCAGGTTGGAGACGGTGAAGCCGTTGAGGCCTGCCTTCGGCTTGGCGCCACGGCCGGTCGCGCCTTCGTCGCGGATTTCGCCGCCGGAGCCGGTGGAGGCACCCGAGAACGGCGAGATGGCGGTCGGGTGGTTGTGCGTCTCGACCTTCATCAGAATGTGCACCGGCTCCTGCACCGCGCCGTACTGGCGGGTTTCAGGGTTCGGGTAGAAGCGGCCGGCCACGCTGCCGACGATCACCGAGGCGTTGTCCTTGTAAGCGGACAACACGCCTTCGCTGTGCATCTGGTAGGTGTTCTTGATCATGCCGAACAGGCTTTTTTCCTGATCCTGACCGTCGATGTCCCAACTGGCGTTGAAGATCTTGTGGCGGCAGTGCTCGGAGTTGGCCTGGGCGAACATCATCAGTTCGATGTCGTGCGGGTTGCGCTTGAGCCCCTGGAAGGCGTTGACCAGGTAGTCGATCTCGTCATCGGCCAGGGCCAGGCCCAGGTCGGCGTTGGCCAGGGCCAGGGCGGCACGCCCGCCACCGAGTACATCGACGGCGGTCAGCGGCTTGGGCTGGGCATGGCTGAACAGGCCGGCGGCCTCTTCGAGCGTACCGAGCACGCGCTGGGTCATGCGGTCGTGCAGCACGGCGGCGACGCTGGCGGCGTCGGCTTCGCTGAGCTCACCGGCAACGTGGTAGGCGATGCCGCGCTCCAGGCGCTGGACGTTGCCCAGGCCGCAGTTGTGGGCGATGTCGCTGGCCTTGCTCGACCACGGCGAGATGGTGCCAAGGCGCGGCACGACCAGGAACAGGCGGCCGGTCGGCTCCTGCACCGGCACGCTCGGGCCGTACTTGAGCAGACGGCCCAGGACCTGCTGTTGGTCGTCGGACAGATCGCCGTCGACTTCGGCGAAATGGGCGAATTCAGCATACAAGCCAGTAACAGCGGGGACTTTCTGGCTCAGTTGCTCGAGTAATTTACCGTGGCGAAAGGCAGAAAGGGCAGGAGCGCCGCGCAGGATCAACATCGTCGGGACAGCCTCAGGAAGGGGTGTGCTTAGAGGCCGTGCATTCTAGCCTAAATCGCGGGTTTCGGCACCCGCCACGGGGTAATCCCGAGCAGCGGCGTAACTGGACTTGAGGGTCAAAAAAAGCGCCCTTGACGGCGCCCTTCTGGCACTTACCGCAAAATCTGCTACCAGACAACCTCGCGGTTGTCGAGATATGGCGGGACCTGTGCTTTGCGTATACTGCAACCTATGTTCGCCCACACTGCTTTGCGCCAGCGCTGCGCCAGATGGCTCTTCGCAACCGGTCTCTTCCTGATGCTCGGTGCCTGTGTTGAAAAACCCAGCACCCTGGAGCGTGTCAAGGAGGACGGCGTGCTGCGCGTGGTCACCCGCAACAGCCCGGCCACCTACTTCCAGGACCGCAACGGCGAAACCGGCTTCGAGTACGAGCTGGTCAAGCATTTCGCCGACGATCTGGGCGTTGAGCTGAAGATCGAGACCGCCGACAACCTCGACGTGATGTTCGACCAGCTCGGCAAGCCTGCCGGTCCCGTGCTGGCCGCGGCCGGCCTGGTCAGCAGCGAGCAGCGCAAGGCCCAGGCACGCTTCTCCCACTCTTACCTGCAGGTGACCCCGCAGGTCATCTACCGCAACGGCCGCCCGCGCCCCACCAGCCCCCAGGGCCTGGTCGGCAAGAAGATCATGGTGCTCAAGGGCAGCAGCCATGCCGAGCAACTGGCGGAGCTGAAAAAGCAGTATCCCGCGCTTGAGTACGAAGAGTCTGACGCGGTAGAGGTGGTCGACCTGCTGCGCATGGTCGATGAAGGGCAGATCGACCTGACCCTGGTCGACTCCAACGAGCTGGCGATGAACCAGGTGTACTTCTCCAACGTGCGCGTGGCCTTCGACCTGGGCGATGCGCGCGATCAGCGCTGGGCCGTGGCGGCGGGCGAGGACAACAGCCTGCTCAACGAGATCAACGATTTTCTCGACAAGGCGCAGAAGAACGGCACCCTGCAGCGGCTCAAGGACCGTTACTACGGCCATGTCGATGTGCTGGGGTACGTCGGCGCCTACACCTTCGCCCAGCATCTGCAGCAGCGCCTGCCCAAGTACGAAAAACATTTTCACACTTCAGCCAAGGAAGAACAGGTCGACTGGCGGTTGCTGGCCGCGATCGGCTACCAGGAGTCCATGTGGCAGCCGGAGGTCACCTCCAAGACCGGCGTGCGTGGCCTGATGATGCTGACCCAGCGCACCGCCCAGGCCATGGGCGTGGCCAACCGCCTCGATGCCCGGCAGAGCATTGAAGGTGGCGCGAAGTATTTCATGCTGGTCAAAGAGCAGCTCGATGACAGCATCAAGGAGCCTGATCGCACCTGGTTCGCGCTTGCGGCCTACAACGTCGGCAGCGGCCACCTGGAAGATGCCCGCACCCTGGCCAAGCGTGAAGGGCTCAACCCGAACAAGTGGCTGGACGTGAAAAAGATGTTGCCGCGTTTGTCACAGAAGCAGTGGTACAGCAAGACCCGTTATGGCTATGCGCGGGGTGGCGAGCCGGTGCATTTCGTGGCCAACATCCGTCGTTATTACGACATCCTCACCTGGGTGACCCAGCCGCAGCTGGAGGGCCAGGTGGCCGAAGGCAACCTGCATGTGCCCGGGGTGAACAAGGACAAGCCCGCGGAGCAGTCGCCGCCGATGTGAGCATCAGTGGCTCACGGGTGGACCGATTGGGGCCGCTTCGCGCTCCATCGCGGCACAAGGCCGCTCCCACAGGTTTCGGCGGTAGCATGAGGGTGATTTCCAGAGCGAACCTATTTCTTGTGAGCTGCCCGTATCCTGTGGCAGCTGCCCATTCACTTTGGGAGCTGCCCATTCCCTGTGGGAGCGGCCTTGTGCCGCGATGGGGCGCGAAGCGGCCCTGTAAGCTACACCTTGGCCCGTCTGGCCTTGAAAAATTCGCTCAGGATCCGCCCGCACTCCTCCGCCAGCACCCCACCCTCGAACATCACCCGATGGTTCAGAAACCCCTGCTCGAAGAACTGCCCCTGGCTCTGCACCACGCCCGCTTTGGGCTCCAGCGCCCCATACACCACGCGGCTCACCCGCGAGTGCACGATCAACCCCGCGCACATGCTGCAGGGTTCCAGCGTGACATACAGCGTGCTGCCCGGCAGCCGATAATTGCTCACCGCCTGCGCCGCCGCGCGGATCGCCACCATCTCGGCGTGGGCGCTAGGATCACTGCCGCTGATTGGGCAATTGAAGCCCCGCCCGATCACCTGCCCATGCTGCACCAGCACCGCGCCCACCGGCACCTCGCCAAGGGTCGCCCCTTCGGCCGCCAGCTCCAGCGCCATGCGCATGAATTCCTGATCGCGGCTGCGATCGATGATCTGCGGGCGCATCACACCACCTCGATCGCGGCCATCAGGCCGGTTTCCATGTGGTCGATCACGTGACAATGGAACATCCAGGTGCCTGGGTTATCCGCCACCAGCGCGACCTGCGCCCGTTCGTTCTTGCCCAGCAGGTAGGTGTCGGTGAACCACGGCTCGACGATCTTGTGCCGGTTGGAGGCGATCACCTTGAAGCTCATGCCATGCAAGTGGATCGGGTGCTGGTACTGGGTCATGTTCTTCAGTTCGAGGATGTAGCTCTTGCCCTTTTTCAGGGTCGCGATTGGCCGGTCGGCGCAGGTCTTGTCGGTGATGTCCCACGCCTGGCCGTTGATTTGCCACAGGCTCGGCGGCTTGCCGTTGTCGGTGTTGACCGACACCTTGCCCACCCACTCGAAATTGAAGTTGATCTTTTCGGCGTTGGCCAGGTCCGGCTCGGCGATGGGGTTGGGCGGCAGCGCGGGCGGCCAGTCGCCCGGCGCCTCCTCGCTGGCCACCGAGCGCAACGTGCCCAGGCGCACGAAGCCGTCACGCAATGACACTTCCTCGCCCGCCTGCGGAATACGGATCGCCAGGCAGATACGCATGCCCGGCCCCAGCCAGTATTCCTTGCCCAGCGGCCGCGGCGTGATCGGGTTGCCGTCCAGCGCGTAGACCATCGCCTCGAAGTTGCCCCTGAGGTTGATGCGGTACGTCCAGGTGTTGTCCAGGTTGAGCAGCCGAACCCGCACCACTTGCCCCGCCGGTAGCTCGGTCACCGATTCGGGATCGCCATTGATGGTGATCAAGCGCCCGGCCGTACCGTTGCGCGCCGCCTCGCGCGGGATGCTGAACGGCAGCCAGCCGCCCTGCTCGTCCACATGCCAGTTCTTCAGGCTCAAGGTGCGCTCGTGGCGAAAGCCGGTCGGCTCGCGCTCTTCGACAATCAGCGGCCCCACCAGGCCCCGGCCCAGCTCTTCCGAGCTGCTCACATGCGGGTGGTACCAGTAGCTGCCCGCATCCGGCACGCGAAACTTGTAGTCGAAGTACTCGCCCGGCAACACCGGCAACTGCGAAACATACGGCACGCCGTCCATTTCCAGCGGCAGGCGAATGCCGTGCCAGTGAATAGTAGTAGCGACCGGCAGATGATTGATGAAGCGTACCCGCAACCAGGTCCCCTGTCGCACCCGCAGCTCGGTGCCTGGTGCCGACGGACCGAATGCCCAGGCCTCGGTCTTGAAGCCCGGCACCAGCTCGACGTCCAGGGGCGCCGCGATCAGCTCGTAGTCATGCCCCGCATTCTCGTCCTCCACCTTGCCCAGCCAGTAGCGGGCCGCGCCCCCGGCGCCCAGGCCAACCACCATCAGGCCGGTCAGCCCCTTGAGCATTTGTCGACGGGTAAAGGACATCGGAACAGGTACCTCGTAATGCGAAATCAGCTAGCCCCGGCGGGGGGCTGCGGCGATGAAGGGCGAATACGATACACCTGCGAATGGGAAAGATTAAGTGAAGAGTTGTTGCAGGGGGCTGGGACAGGGAAGCTGGGGACGAGAGCGACGCGCGCGATTTGTGCGGTGGTAAATCACTAATTTCCGGGTTCCGCTGCGTGAAACCGTTATACGCTGCGTGAAATCGATAAGAAAACGGTAGTTTTGCGAGAAACCGTTACAAAAGCTACCGTTTTCGTGGCGCGCGAGGCGTCTAACGGACCGCCGCCGCCCTCATCGAGTGAGCCACATCCTCGACCAACGCTTTGGCCATGCCGGTGAGGTAATGCGATTCCCAAAGGAACCGCCCATTGCCCTCGACCCCGGCTTCCAGCGTCATCTTGTAGGCGCAGTCCAAGAGCACTGCCGCTTGCTCCATGGCGTATTCCGCATCGTGCCCTGGCGTCACCTTGAACAAGCGGTCAGCGATCTTCCCGCCAACGCCTTCGCCAAACGTGCCGATACCTGAAGTCTTCAAGTCATTGATATCCATGTTGCCTGATCTCCATCGCACGCGCCCTGGCGCGCACACTTATCCCTGTGGGAGCGGCGGTTCGGCGCTCCGACTTGTCCCGCGATAAATCCAACTCGGTCTGCCTGACTCAGTGCGTAACCCGCACCCGAGCCAACGCCATCTCGACCAGACTGCGAGCATTTTCAATCTCATGCATCGCCGCCAAGGCCATCACCTGCCCGGCAGGTTTGGGATTGAGCAGCACCGTCTGTTGCGCGACGGTCAGGGCGCAGACCAGGTATTCGGAGGTCTGGAGAAGCAAGGCTTCTATGGAGGGGGGTGGATCAGTTTCAAAGGGTGGATCCGGGACGATCTTCAACATGGCTGTATCTTCTCCGAAATGAGCTGCCACAACTCTGCTGTCAAACAGAAGGTGGCAGCGGTACGCGGGTTGACAGACCGGGAGAAGACAACAGAGAAGACCGGCGCACCGAAGTGCCCCACGTACAGCCGCCATAACACGGATCTCACGTGGTTATCTTCTGACACGGTCTGTCAAAACCGGTCGTTGATGAGCAACGACGGACCGAGACTAGACCTGCAAGAAGCCCCCCGCAAGCACCCAAAGGCCGTTGCAGGATAATTCGGAAATGTCCTACAAGATATAGGCATAGTCTTAAACTTTCGCGTTTATTCCCGGTTTAGAAAGCAAATGACCGAGCTGGAGAATACCTTTATATGGCCCCGGGCTTCGCCCGGGATCGCGGGCAAGCCCGCTCCTACAGGTACGGCGCAGGCCTGGGGTACAGTGCTTTACCTGTGACAGCATGTACCAACAAGCCGCTGGGGTCTTATTTGCTTTCCCAAGGATTTATGACTGTTACGCCTGCCGCTTCATAAGGAGCAGTATCGCGTGAGGCCACAATGAATCCACGGGATGCTGCAATCGCTGCAATATAACCATCAGGCGTTGGGAATCCTCGCCCACGGCCTTTTGCAGTGACAGCCAACCCTGCATAGCAACGAGCAGCATCTGTATCGAAGTTCAACACTCGCCCTTCGAACAACCCCAAAAGACCTTCGAAAGCCTTGTCCAGCATGTGTTTACGCTTGCCCGCTGGCAGTGCAGCAATCCCGAACGTCAATTCGGCAATGCTCACGCTGGAGAGGTAAAGCGTGTCTGCTGCTTGTTCGTTCAACCAGGCCCGGACCTTCGGGTCTGGTGTCGGCTTCATCGCCTCGGATACAACATTGGTGTCCAGGACGATCATTCAAACCTCATCGGCTCAGCTGGCGTTTTGTCGCGCACCTGGTCAAGCACTGCAAAGTCTTCATTGGTCAGGCCGACCTCCTTGCCCAGTGCTGCCAGAGCATCGCCGAGACGCAGTCGCTGATCAGGTTTCACCGCATTGGCCAGGATTTCCCGCACCTCAGCTTCCGCACTGCGGCCATGCTGGGCAGCGCGAACTCGAAGTGCGCGATGCACTTCATCAGGCACATTTCTTACCGTCAAGATTGGCATAGTCACACCTCACGGAATGCATTCAATGAAAGCAAAAATAAGGCAATGCAGTCATCATGGCAAGAGCAGAACATCACCTGTACCACGCAAAGAGCTGCCTGCGCCGCCAAAACCTGCCAGAAAATGCCAGACGAGAAATGCAAGAAGCCCGCAATTACGCGGGCTTCAGGGTATTTCTTATCAGCTACGGCTAGCTGCCGGACGCGGGATCACTCCCACTCAATCGTCGCTGGCGGCTTGCTCGACACATCGTACGTCACGCGGGAAATACCCTCGATCTCGTTGATGATGCGGCCGCTGACAGTCTCCAGCAGCTCGTACGGCAGGTGCGCCCAGCGAGCGGTCATGAAGTCGACGGTCTCGACCGCGCGCAGCGCGACAACCCACGCGTAGCGGCGGCCATCACCTACAACGCCAACCGACTTGACCGGCTGGAACACCACGAATGCCTGGCTGGTCTTGTGGTACCAGTCGGCCTTGCGCAGCTCTTCGATGAAGATGTGGTCGGCACGACGCAGCAGGTCGGCGTATTCCTTCTTCACTTCACCGAGGATACGCACGCCCAGGCCTGGGCCCGGGAACGGGTGACGGTAGACCATGTCGTACGGCAGGCCGAGCTCGAGGCCGATCTTGCGGACTTCGTCTTTGAACAGCTCGCGCAGCGGTTCGACCAGCTTGAGGTTCATTTCCTCAGGCAGGCCGCCGACGTTGTGGTGCGACTTGATCACGTGGGCCTTGCCGCTCTTGGCGCCAGCCGACTCGATCACGTCGGGGTAGATGGTGCCCTGGGCGAGGAACTGGATGTTGTCCAGCTTGCTGGCCTCGGCATCGAACACGTCGATGAAGGTGCGGCCGATGATCTTGCGCTTCTTCTCAGGGTCGGACTCGCCTTCCAGGTTGCCCAGGAACTGCGCTTCGGCGTTGGCGCGGATGACCTTGACGCCCATGTTCTCGGCGAACATGGCCATGACTTGCTCACCTTCGTGCAGGCGCAGCAGGCCGTTGTCGACGAAGACGCAGGTCAGCTGGTCGCCGATGGCGCGGTGCAGCAATGCGGCAACCACCGAGGAGTCGACGCCGCCGGACAGGCCGAGCAGGACGTTGGCAGAACCTACCTGTTCGCGGACCTGGGCAATGGCGTCTTCGACGATGTTGGATGCGGTCCACAGGGCCTCGCAACCACAGATGTCGAGGATGAAGCGCGACAGGATGCGGCCGCCCTGCTTGGTGTGGGTCACTTCCGGGTGGAACTGCACGCCGTAGTAGCCGCGCGCGTCGTCGAACATGCCGGCGATCGGGCAGCTTGGGGTGCTGGCCAGTACGTGGAAGTTCTCTGGCATCTGGGTGACCTTGTCACCGTGGCTCATCCACACGTCGAGGCCGAACACGCCGTCATCGTCGATGTGGTCTTCGATGCCGTCGAGCAGGCGGCTCTTGCCGACCACGTCGACACGGGCGTAGCCGAATTCGCGCAGGTCGGAACCCGAGACCTTGCCGCCCATCTGCTCGGCCATGGTCTGCATGCCGTAGCAGATGCCCAGCACCGGTACGTTCAGGTCGAACACCGCCTGTGGCGCGCGCGGGCTGTTGGCTTCGTGGACCGACTCGGGGCCACCGGCCAGGATGATGCCGCGCGGGTTGAAGGCGCGGATCGCTTCATCGTCCATGTCGAACGGGTGCAGCTCGCAGTACACACCGATCTCGCGCACGCGGCGGGCGATCAGCTGGGTGTACTGGGAACCGAAATCGAGGATCAGGATGCGGTGAGCGTGAATGTCGAGGGCCATGACTCAATCTCGTCAGTGGAAATCGGAAACGACGCGGGGCTGTCATCAACAGCCCCGCTTTGGGTAATGCCGGAAGCCTTAACCTACGCGGTAGTTTGGCGCTTCCTTGGTGATCTGCACATCATGCACATGGGACTCGGCCATGCCGGCACCGGTGATGCGCACGAACTCCGGCTTGGTGCGCATCTCTTCGATGGTGGCGCTGCCGGTGTAACCCATCGAGGAACGCAGGCCGCCCATCAGCTGGTGGATAATCGCGGCCAGGGCGCCCTTGTACGGGACGCGGCCTTCGATACCTTCCGGCACCAGCTTCTCGGCACCGGCCGAGGAGTCCTGGAAGTAGCGGTCGGACGAGCCTTGCGACTGCGCCATCGCGCCCAGCGAGCCCATGCCGCGGTAAGCCTTGTACGAACGGCCCTGGAACAGCTCGACTTCACCCGGGGCCTCTTCGGTACCGGCGAACATCGAACCCATCATCACGCACGAGGCGCCAGCGACGATGGCCTTGGACAGGTCGCCGGAGAAGCGGATGCCACCGTCGGCGATCAGCGGAACGCCGGTGCCTTCGAGAGCGGCGGCGACGTTGGCGATGGCGCTGATCTGCGGCACGCCGACACCGGCGACGATACGGGTGGTGCAGATCGAGCCTGGGCCGATACCGACCTTGACGGCGTCAGCGCCCGCTTCGGCCAGGGCCTTGGCCGCGGCGCCGGTGGCGATGTTGCCGCCGATGACCTGAACCTGCGGGTAGGTTTCCTTGACCCAGCGAACGCGGTCGATCACGCCCTTGGAGTGACCGTGGGCGGTATCAACCACCACCACGTCGACCCCAGCGGCAACCAGGGCGGCAACGCGCTCGCCGGTGTCCTTGCCGGTACCGACGGCAGCGCCGACGCGCAGGCGACCCTGGTCGTCCTTGCTGGCCAGCGGGTAGGCCTTGGCCTTCTCGATGTCCTTGACGGTCATCATGCCCTTGAGGTTGAACTGGCCGTCGACGATCAGGACTTTTTCCAGGCGGTGCTTGTGCAGCAGGTCGCGGACTTCGATCTTGTCGGCGCCTTCGCGCACGGTGACCAGACGCTCTTTGGGGGTCATCACTTCACGGACAGTGACGTCCAGGCGGGTTTCGAAACGCACGTCACGCGAGGTCACGATACCGACCAGGTCGCCGTTCTCCAGCACTGGAACACCGGAGATGTTGTTCAGGCGGGTCAGCTCGAAGAGGTCGCGCACGGTGGCGTCGGCATCGATGGTGATCGGGTCCTTGACCACGCCAGCCTCGAACTTCTTGACCTTGCGGACTTCGCTGGCCTGTTGCTCGATGGTCATGTTCTTGTGGATGATGCCGATGCCGCCTTCCTGGGCCATTGCGATGGCCAGGCGTGCTTCGGTCACGGTATCCATGGCAGCGGAAACCAGGGGAATGTTCAGCTCGATGCCACGGGTCAAACGGGTCTTGAGACTGACTTCATTGGGAAGTACCTCTGAATAACCAGGTACAAGGAGGATATCGTCGAAAGTCAGTGCTTCTTGGCTGATACGCAGCATCGCGGATGCTCCCGGGCGGGAAAAATGGAAGCGCGCCATTATACTCAAGCGTGGCGCGGCACTCAATGCATAAGAACCGCAAATATGGGCCTTCGGTCAGGCACCTGGCAGTTTTACCTGCACGACGGCCACGCGCTGGTCGAGCCAGTCGGCAAAGGCGTCGATGAAGGCAGGCGTGAACCCGGCATCGCCCCAGTTGTTGAAGATGAAGCCCAGGTTGGAAAACGCGCACGGCTGCAGGAACAGAAAGCCGTTGATGTCATCTTCGAAGCCGCACAGCGGGCAGGTGAAGTTGTCGGTCTGGCCGGGCATCCATTCCTCCAGGCTCTCGAACAGCGGCTCGCCGACTTCTCGCCGGCATTCGGGGCAGCCGGCCTCTTCGAGAAAGCCTTCGAGCGGGGTGAAGATGCAGCGGTCGGTGACCACCTCCAGGCCACTGACAGCCTGGCCAAACGGCAGCCGCTCGGGGTGCAGCGCGACCTTGCGCGCACCCTCGGCCAAGGCATAGGCCATGCGGTTGCCGGTGCGCCCGCAGGTGCTCAACTGTTCCTCGATGACCTTTTCGCGCACCAGCCAGCGCAGAATCGCCCGGGCGCGGGCTTCGTGCGCAATAACCGTGGAATGCTTGGGAACGATGATGCTCTGGGTGCTCATGGAGAAACGGCCTGAAAACTGCGGTAGGCGTTGATTCTACCTGTTGCGTCAAGCCCCCCGTTAGCGGGCGATCAGCGCCAGGCCGCTGGCACGCACCAACAGGGTGACCAGGCGCACGAACGCCTTTATGATGCCCAGCATGATCAAAGACCCCTTCGAAAGACTCGGCCTGGACCGCGAGGTCCTCACCGTCAGCCAGCTCAACGGCCGCGCTCGCGTGCTGCTCGAGGACGTGTTCCGCAGCGTGTGGGTCGAGGGCGAGATTTCCAACCTCGCCCGGCCTGCCTCGGGCCACATCTACTTCACCTTGAAGGACAGCGGTGCCCAGGTGCGCTGCGCGCTGTTCCGGCAGAACGCCACGCGGGTCCGCCAGGCCTTGCGCGACGGGCTGGCAGTGCGGGTGCGCGGCAAGGTCTCGCTGTTCGAGGGCCGGGGCGACTACCAGTTGATCCTCGACACCCTGGAACCGGCCGGTGACGGCGCGCTGCGCCTGGCTTTCGAGGCCTTGAAGGACAAGCTCAGCGCCGAGGGCCTGTTCAGCACCGAACGCAAGCGCGCGCTGCCGGCGCATCCGCAGCGCATCGGCATCATCACCTCGCCCACCGGCGCGGTGATCCGCGACATCATCAGCGTGTTCCAGCGCCGCGCGCCGCAGGTCGAGCTGTTTCTGATTCCGACCGCCGTGCAGGGCCGCGAGGCCATCGGGCAAATTGTCCGCGCCCTGCGCCTGGCGGATGCGCGCGGCTTCGATGCGCTGATCCTGGCCCGTGGCGGCGGCTCGCTGGAAGACCTGTGGTGCTTCAACGAGGAAGCCGTGGCCCGCGCCGTGGCCGAGTGCGTGACGCCCATCGTCAGCGCCGTGGGCCACGAGACCGATGTGTCGATCAGTGATTTTGTCGCCGATGTGCGCGCCCCGACGCCATCGGCCGCCGCCGAGCTGCTGGCGCCCGACAGCAGTGGCCTGCAACACCGCCTCGAAGGCCTGCAGCGCCGCCTGCTGCTGCGCATGCAGAACCGCCTGGCCCACGACCGCCTGCGCCTGGACAGCCTGGCCCGGCGCCTGCGTCACCCCGGTGAACGCTTGCGCCAGCAGGCCCAGCGCCTGGACGACCTGGACATGCGCCTGCGTCGCGCGTTCATGCAGCGCATGGCCCAGCGCCACGAGCGCCTCGGCCGGCTGGACACGCGCTTGGCCGCCCAGCATCCGGGCCGCGCCTTGAAGTTATTGAACCAACGCCTGGAGAGCCTTGCCGAACGCCTGCCCCGGGCGATGCGCGATGTGCTCAAGGACCGCCGCCAGCGTTTCCAGGCGCAGTTGCAGACCCTGCAGGTGGTCAGCCCGCTGGCGACCCTGGCGCGCGGATACAGCATCCTGCTGGATGACCGCGGCCAGGCCATTCGCAGCGCCGCGCAGACGCAGAACGGCCAGCGCCTCACCGCCCGCCTGAACGAAGGCGAGCTGAAAGTGCGCGTCGAAGACAACCACCAGACCCCGGTCACACTTTCCCTACTGGACTGAACCATGCCCCGCCTGTTCGCTCCCCTGCTTGCCCTGTCCCTGCTGCTGCTCGGCACCGCCGCGCACGCCAGCTATATCACCCGCCAGCTGAACAAGCCGGTACCCGGCGGTGTTGCCGTGGTCGACCTCGGCCCTTCCGCCCAGGCCCCCGGCGCGCGCTTCGATGGCAAGCCGGTGCTGGTGGTCCAGGAACAGGACACCTGGCTGGCCATCGTCGGCCTGCCACTGACCCAGAAGCCCGGCACCGCCAGCCTGAGCGCAGGCACGCGCACGCTGAGCTTCAACGTGGGCAGCAAGAAGTACCCTGAACAGCGCATCACCTTGAAGAACAAGCGCCAGGTCAACCCTGATCCGGCCGACCTCAAGCGCATCGACCGCGAGCTGGCCGAGCAGATCACCGCGTATCGCAGCTTCAGCCCTGCCCTGCCGAGCAACCTGATGCTCGACAAGCCGGTCAGCGGGCCACTGTCGAGCAAGTTCGGGGTGCGCCGGTTTTTCAATGGCGAAGAGCGTAATCCTCATGCAGGGCTGGACTTCGCGGTGCCGGCGGGAACGCCGATCAAGACACCGGCCAATGGCAAGGTGATCCTGGTGGGTGACTACTTCTTCAATGGCAGGACGGTGTTCGTCGATCATGGGCAGGGCTTTATCAGCATGTTCTGCCATATGTCGAAGATCGACGTGAAGCCGGGACAATCATTACGACGGGGTGAAGTCGTCGGCCGGGTGGGTTCGACCGGACGGGCGACGGGGCCGCACATGCACTGGAATGTCAGCCTGAATGATGCGCGGGTGGATCCGGCGATCTTTATCGGGGCGTTTCAGCCGTAGTACCGGGCCGCCCCTTCGCTGGCTTGCCAGCGAGGGTGCAACACCTTGACCACGCCTAGCGCCACCCCTGATCCCACTGCAATAAATCATCAAATTCTATAAAGATCAGGCTACTCGATCCTGTATCAACCCCATTTTTAAGCATTCCTCTCAATTTTTTTCCAGCCCTTGCCATCCCTCACCCCACTGGTTAGGGTTGAGGGCATGAAGACCCCAATCACCCTCATCCTGCTTCGCCAACACCGCAGCCTCTGCCTGGTCAGTGCACGACTACCAGGGTGAATCGCGTCGCCTCGCCTTTTCATCTCGTTTTCGTTTGGCAGGCCCGATCACGGCCGCACACTCAAGGATTGCTTCCATGACCATGCTCAAAGACCCTTCCAAGAAGTACCGCGCCTTCCCGACCATCGACCTGCCCGACCGCACCTGGCCGTCGAAGACCATCACCCAGGCGCCGATCTGGTGCAGCTCCGACCTGCGTGATGGCAACCAGTCGCTGATCGAGCCAATGGACGCGGCGAAGAAGCTGCGCTTCTGGCAGACCCTGGTGCAGGTGGGCGTCAAGGAAATCGAAGCATCCTTCCCGTCGGCCTCGCAGACCGACTTCGACTTCGTGCGCAGCCTGATCGAAGACGGCCATATCCCGGACGACACCACCATCCAGGTGCTGACCCAGGCCCGTGAAGACCTGATCGCCCGTACCTTCGAGTCGCTGCGCGGCGCGAAGAAGGCCATCGTTCACCTGTACAACGCCACCTGCCCGTCGTTCCGCCGCATCGTCTTCAACCAGGACAAGCAGGGCGTGAAGGACATCGCGGTGAATGCCGCCAAGCTGTTCGTCAAGTACGCCGCGCAGCAGCCGGACACCCAGTGGACCTTCCAGTACTCGCCCGAGACCTTCAGCGCCACCGAGCTCGAGTTCGCCAAGGAAGTCTGCGACTCGGTGATCGAGGTGTGGAACCCGACCCCGCAGAACAAGGTCATCCTCAACCTGCCAGCGACCGTCGAAGTCTCCACCCCGAACGTCTACGCCGACCAGATCGAGTGGTTCTGCCGCAACGTCAGCCGCCGTGACAGCGTGATCATCAGCCTGCACACCCACAACGACCGTGGCACCGGCGTCGCGGCCACCGAGCTGGGCCTGATGGCTGGCGCCGACCGCGCCGAGGGATGCCTGTTCGGCAACGGCGAGCGCACCGGCAACGTCGACCTGGTGACCCTGGCCTTGAACCTGTACACCCAGGGCATCGACCCGCAGCTGGACTTCTCCGACATCGACGGCGTACGCAAGGTGGTCGAGGAGTGCAACCAGTTGCCGGTACACCCGCGTCATCCCTACGTGGGCGACCTGGTTCACACCGCGTTCTCCGGCTCGCACCAGGACGCCATCCGCAAGGGCTTCACCCAGCAGAAGGAAGACACGCTGTGGGAAGTGCCTTACCTGCCGATCGACCCGGCCGACATCGGCCGCAGCTACGAGGCGGTGATCCGCGTCAACAGCCAGTCGGGCAAGGGCGGCATCACCTACCTGCTCGAACAGGAATACGGCATCAGCCTGCCGCGCCGCATGCAGATCGAGTTCAGCCAGGTGGTGCAGGGTGAAACCGACCGCCTGGGCCTTGAGATGACCGCCCAGCAGATCTACAGCCTGCTGCACCGCGAATACCTGCAGGCCAACACGCCTTATGCGCTGGTCAGCCATCGCCTGCAGGAAGAAAATGGCCACAGCGCCGTTGAAGTGGAAGTCGCCAGCGAAGGTGAGACCACCCTGCACTGGCGCGGCAAGGGCAATGGCGCCCTCGAAGCCCTGGTAGCCGGCGTGCCCGTGGCCGTGGAGATCATGGACTACAACGAGCACGCCATCGGTGCGGGCACCAACGCCAAGGCCGCGGCGTACATCGAGCTTCGCGTGGCGGGTGGCCGTCCGGTGCACGGCGTGGGGATTGATGAAAACATCACCACTGCAAGCTTCAAGGCGCTGTTCAGCGCGTTGAACCGCTCGCTGAGCCAGCAGGAAGCCAAAGCGGCGTGATCCGCTGATTCAGACGTGAAAAACCCGCATCCCAGGATGCGGGTTTTTTTACGCCCTGCGCAGAGCGCATCCCATAAAAAAGGGCGCCGACCAGGCGCCCAACAAGCACACAACGAAATTCCAGTCAGTCCAGCAACGCCATCGCCTGCGCGCTGCATTCCTGGATTCGGGCCCAGTCCTGGTTCTTCACCCAGCTACTGTCGAGCATCCAGGTTCCGCCTACGCACATCACATTGGCCAAGGCCATGTAGTCGCGCGCGTTGCCGGGATTGACGCCGCCGGTGGGGCAGAAACGAATATCGCCAAACGGGCCGCCGAAGGCTTTGATGGCCGCGACGCCGCCGCTGATTTCCGCGGGGAACAGCTTGAAGCGGCGATAGCCGAGGGCGTAGCCCATCATGATCTCGGAGGGCGTGCTGATGCCGGGCAGCAGCGGGATGTCACTTTCGACACCCGCCTCGAGGAGGTCCTGGGTAATGCCAGGCGTCACCACGAACTGCGCGCCAGCCGCTTCGACGGCGGCGAACATGCGCCGGTCAAGCACGGTGCCGGCTCCGATGCACAGCTCTGGGCGCTGCTCGCGCAGCACTTCGATGGCCTTGAGGCCGTGTTCGGAACGCAGGGTCACTTCGAGCGTGCGGATGCCGCCAGCGGCAAGGGCGTCGGCCAGCGGCAGGATGTCCTGCTCGCGGGCAATGGTGATCACCGGCAGGATGCGCGCCTGGCCGCAGATCGCATCGATCCGGGCGGCTTTCTCAGCCATGTTGAGCAGCGGTGATGGGCGTTCAAGCGTGGTCATGACTGCGGATCCTTGGCTCATGGGCACCAGTAGAGGTCGAGGGGGTCTTGGAGGAAGGCGCGGATCGGCATCTCGGCCAGGTCGTCGCCCGCCAGCGCGGCGCGCAGGGTTTCGAGCTTGCCGGGGCCCTGCACGGACAACAGCGTGAACGCAGCGCTGGCCAGCAGCGAGCGGGTCATGCTCAGGCGCTGGTGCGGCACGCTGGGAGCAAGCATCGGCAGGCAGCGTCGGCTTACGCCCGGCGCGAGTCCCGCATCGATGTTGGGGCTGTTGGGGAACAGCGACGCGGTGTGGCCGTCATCGCCCATGCCCAGTACCAGCACATCGATCGGCGGCAGTTCGGCCAAGGCGTGATCCGCGTCCTCGGCGGCGGCTTCGAGGGTCGCGCTGGCACGGTACAGGCCCAGGAAGCGGGCTTTCGCCGCCTCACCCGTCAGCAGGTGACGCTTGAGCAGGCCGGCATTGCTGTCGGCATGCTCGGTCGGCACCCAACGCTCATCCGCCAGCGACACCACGACCTTCGACCAGTCCAGGGTTTCTTGCGAGAGCGCCTCGAGAAACGGCACCGGGCTGCGCCCGCCGGACAACACGACGGTCGCCTGGCCCTTGGCCGCAATCGCCTGGCGCACGCGTTGCGCGACGTCCCTGGCCTGCTCGCTGGCAAGCGTTGCCGGATCGGCCAGTTCATGCACCGTCACGGTGTTCGGTAATTGCAGTTCAGATATCGCCATACCACGCCCTCCCATCTCGGGTGATCAGTGCAATCGAGCTCATCGGCCCCCAGGATCCAGCCGCGTAGGGCTTGGGAGCATCGCCGGCATTCTTCCAGCCGGCGATCAGCTGGTCGCACCATTTCCATGCATATTCGATTTCGTCCTTGCGCACGAACAGGTTCTGGTTGCCGCGCATCACTTCGAGCAGCAAGCGCTCGTAGGCATCCGGAATCCGCGCGCTGCGCCAGGTGTCGGAGAAGTTCAGCTGCAAGGGCCCGCTGCGTAGCTGCATGCCCTTGTCCAGCCCTTGTTCCTTGGTCATCACGCGTAAGGAGATGCCTTCGTCCGGTTGCAGGCGGATGACCAGCTTGTTGCCGATCTGCAAGCGCTGCTCGGGGGCGAAGATGTAGTGCGGCGTCTCCTTGAAGTGGATGACGATCTGCGACAGCTTCTGTGGCATGCGCTTGCCAGTGCGCAGGTAGAACGGCACGCCCGCCCAGCGCCAGTTGCGGATGTCGGCGCGCAGGGCGACGAAGGTCTCGGTGTCGCTCTGCGCGTTGGCGTTGTCTTCTTCGAGGTAGCCCGGCACGGACCGCCCTTCGCTGTAGCCGGCAATGTACTGCCCACGCACCACGCGTGTGCTCAGGCCTTCGCCGGTGATCGGCGCCAGCGCCTTGAGCACCTTGACCTTCTCGTCGCGGATGCTGTCGGCCGAGAGATCGGCCGGCGGGTCCATGGCGATCAGGCAGAGCAGCTGCAGCAGGTGGTTCTGGATCATGTCGCGCAGCTGCCCGGCCTTGTCGAAATAGCCCCAACGGCCCTCGATGCCGACCTTCTCGGCCACGGTGATTTCCACGTGGGAGATGGAGTTCTGGTTCCACTGGGTTTCGAACAGGCTGTTGGCGAAGCGCAGCGCGATGAGGTTCTGCACCGTCTCCTTGCCCAGGTAGTGGTCGATACGGTAGACGCGGTTTTCCGGGAAGAATTGCGCCACGGCGTCGTTGACCCGGCGCGACGATTCCAGATCGTGGCCGATGGGCTTTTCCAGCACCACGCGAGTACGCGCTGCCAGGCCGACCTTGTCGAGGTTCTCGCAGATCGCGCCATACACCGCCGCGGCCGTGGCGAAATAGGCAATGAGCGGCAATTCGCCCGCCGCCTGTTCGGCCAGGGCCTGGTAGCCCTCGACTTCAAGGAAGTCCACATGCAGGTAACTCAGGCGGCCAAGGAAACGCTCCAGCGCCAGGTCGTCCACATCGGCGAGCGGCACGTGCTGGCGCAGGTGAGCCTGGATCGACGCGAGGTGCGCCTCGGCGCTGCCCGCCTCGCGGCCAAGCGCCAGCAGCCGCGTGTCGGCGTGCAACAGGCCAGCGCGGTCGAGCTGGTAGAGAGCAGGAAACAGCTTGCGCAGGGCCAGGTCGCCGAGGGCGCCAAAGAGGGCAAACGTGCAAGGTTCAACGCTGATCACAGCCATGATGTTGGTTCTTTTATTAAAGTGGGACTAGAAATACCGGTTTCAATCGGCGTTTTCAAGGAATAATGTAGTAAGAAATACAACATATCCGACAGGCGCCATATTCGTGTGGTGTACCACGGGGGCCATCAGTACGATAGGCCATCGTGCAAAAAAGCCCGCTGCCAATGGTAGTCGGCTGTCTTCCCGACTCAAGGACACACCATGGACCGCGTGCGAAACCTCCTGGAACAGATCCAGGGACGCCTCGAAGAGTTGAACAAGGCCGAACGCAAAGTCGCCGAAGTCATCCTGCTCAACCCGCAACAAGCCACCCGTTTCAGCATTGCCGCGCTGGCGCAGGCCGCCAAGGTCAGCGAGCCGACCGTCAACCGCTTCTGCCGCTCGTTCGGCGTCAGCGGTTACCCCGAACTCAAGCTGCAACTGGCGCAAAGCCTGGCCAGTGGCGCCGCGTATGTGAGCCGCGCGGTGGAAGCCGACGATGACCCGGCCTCCTACACCCAGAAAATCTTCGGCAGCGCCATCGCCTCGCTCGACAGCGCCTGCCAGCAACTCGACCCGCAACAGGTCAGCCGCGCCGTCGACATGCTGATCCAGGCCCGGCAGATCCACTTCTTCGGCCTGGGCGCATCGGCACCCGTGGCGCTGGACGCGCAGCACAAGTTTTTCCGCTTCAACCTGGCCGTGTCGGCTCACGCCGACGTGCTGATGCAACGCATGCTGGCCTCGGTGGCGCATACCGGCGACCTGTTCGTGATCATTTCCTACACCGGCCGCACCCGCGAACTGGTCGAGGTCGCCCGCCTGGCCCGCGAGAGCGGCGCCTCGGTGCTGGGGCTCACCGCCGCCGGCTCGCCTCTGGCCATGGCCTGCAGCCTGAGCCTGCACATCCCGCTGCCCGAGGACACCGACATCTACATGCCGATGACCTCGCGGATCATCCAGCTGACGGTGCTCGACGTGCTGGCCACCGGCATGACCCTGCGCCGGGGGGTGGATTTCCAGCCACACCTGCGCAAGATCAAGGAAAGCCTCAACGCCAGCCGCTACCCGATCGAAGACGACCTCAACTGAGGCGATGCGCCTGCAGGTGCAGGTGCGCCCGCTCTCCCGGGGCCAGGCTCAGGCCGTCATCGCAGCCGCTGGCGGCCTCGACGCAGACAAAGCCCTGGGTCTCGCGGCCACTCACGCCGAGTAACGGACGCTTGCCAGGGTGCCAGACCACGGTGTCATCGCTGTTACCGGTGTCGATGCACAGCTGGCGCTGCCAGGCGGGGTCGTGCAGTTGCACTTCGGCGGTGCCGGGGTAGACGCGCTGGCAGCCGCCCTTGACCTTCAAGGCCTCGTTCTGGCGGCAGGCCTGGCGACTCAGCCGGTCATATCCCTCAACGTTTTCAAGGCCAGACAGCGCTATCTCGGCGACGTTGCTGATACGCCAGTAGGCCAGCAGCGCATGGCTCAGCTGGCAGGGCTGGCTGTCCTGATGCTCGGTGCTCAGGCGCAGTTCCATGCGCTGGCCCAGGCGTGCGTGCAGGTCGACCTGCCAGTCGCACAGTTGCAGGCGCCACGCGAGGGTCACGCCCTCCTCGTCCTCGTTGCTGTCGAGCAGCTTCCAATCGAGCAAGCGCGCCCAGCCATGGGCAGGCCAGAGGTCTTCGCTGGGATGACGGCCATACCAAGGCCAGCACACCGGCACGCCGCCGCGGATCGCGCCGACCTGCGGCCACTGCTCGGCGCACCACAGCCAGGGGCGCTCGCCCTTGGGCTGGAAGTGCAGCAACTGCGCGCCTTGGCGGCTGAAGGCGGCCTGGCAACGGGGATGGTCGATGATCAGCACATCGCGCTGCTGGTAACGCTCCCACTCGAAGGTCGGCCTGGGCCGTTGCGGGGTGAAGAAGCGGTGGAGCGGATGTTCGGGCATTGGGTGACTCTTGTTATTGGGGTGGTGCGATACCTGTGGGAGCCGGGAATAGGCCTTTCCATCGTACCGATGGACTCTTTAGCGGCCTCGTCGCTGGCAAGCCGGTTCCCACAGGGTGATGCGTCGCATGGGGATGGCGTAAATTTACAACATAAAGTCTCAGAACGACGACTGAATCTTCAAGCCTGCGACCAAGGCATTATCTACCTGGTCTACCCCGCCCGGGCGTTTGATGTATTGCAGGTTGGGCCGCACGGTCAGCCAGTTGGTGACATGGAAGCCGTAGTACAGCTCGGCGTTGTACTCGGTGCGTTGCAATGGCGCGAAGCCCGGGTTGTCGTAATCGCTGATGCCGCTCTGGGCGTTGAGCAGTTCGGCACGCTTCTTCACATCGTCGTTGAGGTGGATACGGGCGATGCCGAAGCCGATGTCATCTTTGGGCCGACCGTCGAAAGCGCCGGTATAGACCATGCCGACCTGCTGGTAGTTGTCGACCACGTTGGTGGCCTTGTCGTGCACGGTGAAGTTGGCGAACAGGCTCAGGCCGCGGCTGGCATCACCGTTGTGCGCGGTGACCTGCTGCTGCGCCACCACCCACCAGCCATGCTTGCTGGAGTGCGACTTGAAGGCATTGCCGGTGACACCCTGGGGCTGACCGTCGACATCGTCGAACACATCGTCGGCCTTGGCCGTGCTGTAGTAGTAACCCAGGCGATAGGTGCCTGGCAGGCCGCCCGGTTTGGGTGACCAGACCATTTCCACCGGCAGGATCGCGCCCTTGGTGCCGCTGCCGCTGAGCTTGAAGCCGTTGCCCGTCTCAAGGTTCGAGGGGTTCTGCTCGAAGGCACCGGCCTGGACGAAGAAGTCCGGGGTCAGGTTGTAGCGCACGCGCAGCGCCCACTGGCTGACGGGCCAGTTGTACCAGATGCCGCCCACCCAGTTGCCGACCTGTGACCCGCAGAACGCCAGGTTCTGGAAGTCGCAGGGGAAGGTGTTGAACTCCTCGCCCGGACCGTAGCGGCCGAATTTCACATCCAGCGCGCCGTCGAAGTACTTCTGCTTGACCCACATCTGCGTGAGGCGCCAGGTCTGGCCGCGGCCCCAGACTTCCTGCACCGAGCTCAGGTGGCCGGCCCGCGGATCACCGATGCGGTCATTGGACAGGTTGCGTCCGCTGCGCTCGGTGATGGCCAATTTGAACTCGGCGTCCTGCCAGCCGAGGATCTTCTGCAGGTCCAGGTGCATGCCCAAGGCGAACTGGTCGCTGTAGCGCGCCGTCTGGTCATCGTTGTAGCCGCCGTTGAGGTTGCTGGCCACCTCGCCGACATAGTCCAGGGTGAAGTCGTAGCCCTTGTCGAGCAGCTCGGTACGGGTACCGCCCCAGTCGCCGCTCATCCATTTCGAATCGGCCGAAAAGGCCTCGGCAGCCTGCGCTTCCCCGGTAACGCCCAGAGCCGCCAGCAGGGTCAGCGACCCCAGGCATTTGCGATACGTCATCTTTGCTTCCTCGCTTTATTATTGTTGTGGGTGTGGTGAATCCGGACCGGTTCAGCGGCCCTTGAACTGCGCCACCTTGCCTGTGGCATCGTGTGCGCTGCCAGGCGCATCGAGGCGCTCGCCGCTGGCCGCGTCAAACAGCAGGACCTTTGCCGGGTCGAACTGCAGTGTCAGGTTATCGCCGATCCGGCAGCTGATATCCGGCGCCAGACGGCAACACACCTTGGTCTGGTTGAGGGTGACGAACACCAGCAGGTCAGGCCCGGTGGGCTCGGTGACCTGCACTTCGGCGCGCAGGCAGGGCGGGCTGTTGCTCTCCCCCGCCGCCAGTGCGATCTGCTCGGGACGGATGCCGAGGATCACCTCGCGCGATTCCATTCCCGCCGCGCCGACTCCTAGCGGCAGCTCGCAGCGTGCCTGGCCGCTGTCGAGCAGTGCCAGCAGGCGACCGTCCTGGCGGGTCAGGCGCGCGGGTATGAAGTTCATGGGCGGCGAGCCGATGAAGCTTGCGACAAACAGGTTAGCCGGGTCGTTGTAGATTTCCTGGGGGGTGCCGAACTGCTGGATCACACCGTCTTTCATCACCGCCACCTTGTCGCCCAGGGTCATGGCCTCGATCTGGTCGTGGGTCACGTAGACCGTGGTGGTCTTCAGGCGCTGGTGCATGAGCTTGATCTCGGTGCGCATCTCCACGCGCAGCTTGGCGTCCAGGTTCGACAGCGGCTCGTCGAACAGGTAGATCTTCGGCCGCCGTGCCAACGCCCGGCCCATGGCGACGCGCTGCTGCTGGCCACCGGACAGCTGGCCGGGCTTGCGGCCCAGCAGGTGCTCGATCTGCAGCAGCCTGGCCACCCGCGACACCTCCTCGTCAATGGCCGCCTGGGGCATCTTGCGGATCTTCAGGCCGAAGGCGATGTTGTCGCGCACGCTCATGGTCGGATACAGCGCATAAGACTGGAAGACCATGGCGATGTCGCGGTCCTTCGGGCTCATGCCGCTGATGTCGGCATCGTCCACCAGGATCTCGCCACCACTGATCTGCTCAAGGCCGGCGATGCAGTTCATCAGGGTCGACTTGCCGCAGCCCGAGGGGCCGACCAGGATCAGGAACTCCCCGGAGTCGATGGCCAGGTCGATGGCCTTGAGGGTGTCCGGCAGCCCGCTGCCGTAGGTCTTGTTGACGTTGCGTAGTTGAAGACGAGCCATGTGCCTACCCCTTGACCGCGCCGGCGGTGAGCCCGCGCAGGAAATATTTGCCGGCCACGATGTACAGCACCAGGGTCGGTAGCCCCGCGATCATCGCCGCCGCCATGTCGACGTTGTATTCCTTGACCCCGGTGCTGGTGTTGACCAGGTTGTTCAGCGCCACGGTGATGGGTTGGCCATCGCCGCTGGCGAACACCACGCCGAAGAGAAAGTCGTTCCAGATCTGGGTGAACTGCCAGATCAGGCAGACCATGATGATCGGCACCGACATCGGCAGCAGTATCCTGCCGAAGATGGTGAAGAACCCCGCCCCATCGAGCCGCGCCGCCTGCACCAGTGCCTGGGGCACGCTGCAGTAGTAGTTGCGAAAGAACAGCGTGGTGAACGCGATGCCGTAG
>NZ_DATELE010000125.1:0-3326 GCF_035277045.1 Pseudomonas sp.
TCGACATCCAGGCCGTTGTCCAGCGGGATCACGTAGTCGGCACGCACGTAGCTTTTCCAGTCCGGGGTGAACGGCAGGCGGCCGCCATCGATGTTGCAATTAGCCGCCGCGCCCGCCGGGCAGTTGAAGTGATCGACCCGCGCCTTGGTATAGGCCACGGCCGCAGACAGCTTGAGCTGGGAGGTGACCTGGAAGCTGGCGTCGAGCTCGACGCCCTGGGTGTTGACCTTGCCCGCATTGACCAGGCGGGTCACCACCTGGTTGGCCACGGTGTCGAAGAAGTTGGCCTGGTAGTCGTTGTAGTCGGTGTGGAACACGGCCAGGTTGGCCATCAGGCGATTATTCAGGGCGGTGCTCTTCAGGCCGATCTCGTAGGCGTCGGAGGTTTCCGGCTTGAGCGCGCCGGTATCACGCGGCTGCATGTTGAAGAACACGTTGTAGGCCGGCCCCTTGTAGCCGCGCGAGTAGGTCACGTAGCCGGTGAGGTTGTCATTGAAGTCGTACTGCAGGCCGGTGCGGCCGCTCCAGCCGTCCTCGTCCACCGAGCCCGAGCTTGAGGTCGAGGGCTGGATGCCGGTGACCGCCGTCGTCGAGGTGGACACCCGTCGGTGGTCGTACTCGAGGGCGTCGTGGGTCCAGCGCAGGCCCAGGATCGCGCGGAAATCCTCGGTGAAGTTGAAGGTGTTTTCACCGAACAGCGCCACGCTGTCGTTGGTCGTGCTGTAGTCGGCACGGCCGGTGTCGGCCACCCCGCCGTTGACCGACAGGCGCCGGTAGGTTTCCTCGGACTTGCCATGCATGTAGAAAGCGCCCAGCACGTACTCGTTGAACTGCCCCTTGGGCGAGGTCAGGCGAAATTCCTGGGAATACTGGTTGTAATCCACCGTGCCCTTGTCATGGGAGGCTGTCAGCGGCAGCAGCGCGCGGCGGTCGCCGTCCTGGTACTGGGTGTTGTCCCAGCCGCGCCAGGCGGTGATCGAGGTCAGGGTGTAGTCGCCCAGCTGCCAGTCGAGCTGGCCCGACAGGCCCTGGTTGATGTCCTCAACGTGGGTCTTGAAGTCGCTGTTGATATCGCGGTTGTGCGCGCTCGGCGTCACCGGCCGCAACTGGCTGGCGAAGGCGCTGGTGGCGCGGGTGATCACGCCGCTGGGCAAGGTGTCCTCGCCCTTCATGTAGTCGCCGATCAACGTCAGGCGCAGGTCGTCGCTAGGCTCGAACTCCAGCTTGCCGCGCACGCCCTTGCGCTCGTAGCCGTTGACGTCATGGCCGTTGGCGAGGTTCTCGACATTGCCTTCGTAATCGCCCCACAGGGCGCTGATCGATCCCTTGAACTGCTCGCTCAGGCGCCCGCCAAGGCCGAAACGCAGACGGTTTTCATTGCCGCCGCCAAAATGCGAGTAATCGACGTAGCCCTGGGTCTGCTCAGGGATCGACTTGCTGACCACGTTGAGCACGCCGGCCGATGCATTCTTGCCGAACAAGGTGCCCTGAGGGCCGCGCAACACTTCGATGCGCTCAAGGTCGAGCAGGTCGAGGGTCGACTGGCCAGGACGGCCGAAGACCACGCCATCGACCACCGTGGCCACCGTCGGCTCGACACCTGGCGAGGTGGAAATGGTGCCCACGCCGCGAACGAACAGCGAGGTGTCCTTGTTGGAGGCACCCGCGCGGTAGTTGAGGGTCGGCACCTGCTGGACAATGCTGGCGACGCTGTTGCGATTGTCGCGTTCGAGCTGCTCGCCCTGTACCACCGACACCGCCACGGGTACTTCCTGCAGGCTTGCCTCGCGGCGCGTTGCTGTCACGGTGACGGCACCGAGCGCTGTGGCCTGGGGGGTTTCAGCGGTCGCTTGCGCCGCGAAGGCGCCTTGGCCAACGGCGGCCAGCAAGATAGCGACAGCGGGTTTGTAGGGAATCGTATGCATGAGGCTCACTGCCTTGTAAGACCAGACCTGACCTGCCCCATGGCAGGCCGACATGAAGATGCTGTCGTTGTCTGGTCTCGCTCGTGCGAGTGGCAGCCGGTTGCCCAACAGCGCGCTTGTTAGCGCTAACATGAACAAGTATCAAAGGCCTCGCCTTAGCGGGTCAAATACTAAAAATTCACTTTTATATTCCATAAAGCTATTTGCATCAAGGTCGCTCGTTAGCGCTAACATCCGCCCTTTCCCTCGGAGGCAGCCCGCGTGAGCCAAGCCAAGGATTCTCCCCGCAAGCGCCGTGGAGCCGGTCGTGTCACCCTCAACGAGGTGGCACGTGAAGCCGGCGTCTCGGCGATCAGCGTGTCACGCTACTTCAACCAGCCCGAGCAAGTATCGCCGCCACTGCGCGAGCGTATCCAGGCAGCGGTCGAGGCCCTCGGCTACGTGCCCAATCTGGTGGCCGGCGGCCTGGCCTCGGCCCGTGGACGAATCGTCGGCATGGTCATCCCGAACATTTCCGGGCCGATCTTCGCCCAGACCATCCAGGCCTTCAGCGACACCCTCAGCCGCCATGGCTACCAACTGCTGCTGGCGTCGAGCTACTTCGACGAAGCCCAGGAAGAAAGCGCCGTGCGCGCGTTTCTCGGCTGGTCGCCCGCCGCCCTGGTGGTGACCAGCCACTTCCACAGCCCCGGCACCGAGAAAATGCTCGCCGAGGCCGACGTGCCGGTGGTGGAGATCTGGGATTACCAGCCCGCGCGCTCACCCCTGCAGGTGGGCTTCCTGCACCATGAGGTCGGCGTGCAGGCGGCCCGCTACCTGCTGGACAAGGGCCACCAGCGCATTGCCTTCGTGCAGAACAGCGCACCAGGCGATCTGAGCGCGCTGGAGCGGCGCGACGGTTACAGTCAGGCCCTGCACGAGGCAGGCCTGCAGCCGTGGGTGTTCGTCCCCTCCCCCGATGCCGCGCCTTTCGAGGCCGGCAAGCAGGCCATGCAAGCGCTGCTCGGGCATGAGCCTCGTCCGCAGGCCGTCATCTTCGCCAACGACAACCTTGCCGCCGGTGCCCTGCTCGCTGGCCAGCGCGCGGGGTTGAAGTTGCCCGAGGACATGGCGATCGTGGGGTTCGGGGATTACCCGTTCGCGGACATGCTGATACCCAGCCTGACCACGCTGAGGCCGCCGTCGCGGGAGATCGGCGAGGTAGCTGCCAGGCGCGTGCTCGAGTGCCTTGGGGCCGTGGAGGGCGAGGCGCAGCGCCTGAACCTGCTGGGCTGTGAGCTGGTGGTACGCGAAAGCGCATGAATTGTGACATTCGTGCAGCAACGCATTATGCTCGTCAGGTATCTCCCTACGCCTCAATATGTGAGAGCCGAACATGAAAATCGATGACATGGACGCGTT
>NZ_DATELE010000126.1:0-6868 GCF_035277045.1 Pseudomonas sp.
CATGAAATAGCGGTTCAGGAAAGCCTGCAACTCGGGAGAGCGGCTCATTCCGTCAATTCCTCGTACAGACCTACCGCAATCGTCTGCACGGACCCACTTGAGCCAAGCCCGATCGCCGCGCCCAGCGAGTCCTTGATCAGCGTTTGCGTGGCATGCTTGATCTGGGTGGGGGTATGACGTTTGACCAGCTCACCGGCGGCCTGTCGCAGCTTCAGCTGCTTGGCGGTCAGGGAAGGATGCTTGAGCATCAGGAGTTCACGGGTGAGTGTCTTGCGCTGCTGCCTGCTCAGGGAACGCATCAGCTGGTACCAGTTGGTGCCGGTGGCCGCCTTGCGTACCTGAAGGAAACGAAGGGTCGAAAGCCCGGAGGCGCCGACACCGAGGAGTGAGACCGCATCGAGCACGGGGGTTGCAGCCTGGTACCAGGTCTCCTGGTCCATGGCGTCATTGGCCGCAGGATCGTTGAGCTCGTTGAACGTCCTGGCGACGCCGATCAGGCACTGACCTGTGCTGGCCGTGGCCGCCGCGTAGCCCACAGCGGTCAGGGCGAGGCTCGCGCCCGCCGAGAAAGGCACGGCGATCGTCCCGCTGAACAGCACGACCCAGCCGAGAAACGCGCCGGCGCACGAGGCCGTCATGCTCACCGCCTCCGACACCACGCGCGACTCGCGCGGGTTGGTCTGCAGCTGCGACATGAATTGCGCTGGCGCGATGTATTTCGGTGCTTCTCGCAGGATCACCCGCTTGGGCTGGAGACTGCAGACAGGCTGGAACTCGCGCAGCACCACCACGTTGTACTCGGCGTCGATATAGACGACACCCGCACCCACGATGCCGGGGTCTGCATCGATACCCGCAAACAGCCTCGGCAGATTGATCTTTGCTTCCACCCGCAGACGCGCCACGGCCTGCGCGTTGGTGGCCAAGGGATTGGACAGAAGGTTTGTCACAGGGCGACTTCCTTGCACATGAAGGGGTGTAAGCCGAGGGGCGTCGCGCGCCCCCCGGTTTCACATCAGACGTTCGGGCAAGGCACCGGCGCCCAGTCACCGATGTCCGGGCTGTTGCACATGCCGTTGATCTGGGCTTCACCGGCCTTGGCCACCTGCTGGAACTCGGCCTTCTTGCTGGTGGCGTTGCGCAGGGTCTGCTCGGTGGCCACCGCTTCCTTCGGCACCACTGGCAGCTTGGTCTTCTTGACGGCCTTGGCTTTCTTGGCACCGGTCGCCTGCTTCGGCGCCTGGGCTTCAGCAACCACGGTGACGTCGGCACGCTGCACGCCGACCTGTTTCAGGTCCTGCTCGTAGGCCTGGGTGTAGTTGTCGAGGTTCTCATCCAGACGACCGCTGACGACACCGGTCAGCTTGTTCGATTCCTGCAGACCCGAAACGATTTCGGCCAGGCGCTTGCGGCCTTCGGTCTCGTTGATGCGGTTGGCCTTGCGGCCATTGAGCAGGTTGGTGAACTCGCGCTGGTAGCAGCTCTGCGACGCCTTGGCGTAGGCCGTGGTGCGGTCCATGTCGGCCGCGCTCTTGTCGATGTCGGCGGCGTAGGAGGCAATGCGCTGCTTGTCGTCGCTGATCTGCTTCTGGCGCTCGGTGTAGTAGCCCGCCGCACCGCCGACCAGGGCGCCGCCTGCCGCGCCGATGGCAGCGTTGCGGCCACGGTTGTCACCGTCGACCAAGGCACCGGTCAGGGCACCGCCCACCGCGCCGAGCAGGGCACCGGTCGCCACCGAACGGGTCAGGTCGGAGTCGGTGGAGCGCAGGTGCTGGACCGGCTCGTAGCAGCTTGGGTAGTACTCGACCTTGGTGGTGGCGCCTACCTTGGACACCGGCGAGCTGGCGCATCCGGCCAGCAGCACGGTGCTCATGCCTGCGGCCATCAGCAGCGTGGTACGGGCCTGGGCGGCGGTGAACAGGGAGTTTCGAGTAAAGCGCATGTTCAGTTTCTCTTCTGGGTTGTACGTGTCCGGGCAGCGTCATGCCACCCGGGATTCCGTTCCTGGGGTTACAGCATTCACGGTCTCGGAGCGGCCGATGCCAGCAGCTCCTTGAGGATCGTCGCCGGATCGGCCCGCCGGTTCTGGCGGTACTCCCCGACGTGGCGGACGAACAGGGTGGCGCGGGCCTCCAGGCTTTTGCCCAGGACCGGCTTGCGATTGAGTTCTTCCTTGACCCGCTGGAACTGCGCCTGGATCACCGCATCGGTGTAGCGCGTGCCGCTGGCAAGGTTGTCGATGTAGATCGCCAGCGCGCCGTCGAGGGCGCTGCGGCCGTTGGCGATGGCGGCGCCGAACATCCGTGCGCTGGTCTGGTCGCCCGAGGCCTGGGCCTTGGCCTGGGTGGCGCGCAGGTTGGTCAGGCGGATGTTGTAGTTGTTGAGGGTCTCGGCCACCAGCGCGGCGGACTGGATGAGGTTGCCGGCGGCTTCCTCGCGCTGCCGGGCGATCAGCGAGACATTGCGCTTGAGCTCTTCGTTGACCAGGCCCAGCTCGGCCTGCAAACGAGGATCGGCGGTGCCGGAGATGATGCCGTCGAGGCGTTTGGTCGGGTCGTCGGCATCATTGATGTCGTCGGTCAGGCTCGCCAGGCGGCCTTCCTTCTGCCACTGATCAAACAGCTCCGCATAGCGCGAACGCGGGGCCGACAGGGCACCAATGGCCAGGCGCACGCCGGTGGTCTCGTTACGCTGTTCGGTCCCGTCGGCGCCAAACAGCGGATACTCCCGGCGCATGCCGGTAAACAAGGTGCCCTCGCCTTCCAGGTAATTCCCACCCTTGACCACGAAGCCGCCATAGGCGCCCTGGCGGCGGCCCGCATGGACCATCTGGAAGGCCTCCTGGACCATCTCGGCCGCGTTGCCGATCACGTCGAACAGGCCCAGAGGATTGGGCAGCCGGGTGCCGATCGGCAACAGTCGGGCAGCCTGCCCGGTGCCGCCGGCAACCTGGTTGAACACCGCCCAGTCGGCCAGCGGGCCTTCGCTATCGCTGCCCTCGACCTTGCGCGGGAACAACCGACCTTCCAGCGCCTGGCGGCTGACTTCGGAGCCGCCGCGCGCGGCGAATTCCCACTCGACCTCGGTCGGCAGGCGAACAAAGCCGATGCCACCGTCCTCAGTCTTGCTGCCCCGGCCGCTGACAGGCAGCAGCTCGCGGTGGTGCTTCATCAACCAGGCGCTGTACACCGCGGCGAAACGCTCGGCCTCGAAGCGCGACAGCCCCACCTTGGGCAGGCGCCCGGCAACGCCTGTCACCGGCTCGCAGGCTGGCGGCTGCTCGCTGCCGGCCAGCGACTGCGCCTGGGCCATCACCTGGGCGTACTGGCGCGCGGTGAGCTCGTACTTGCCGATGAAATACATCATCGGCTTGAGCGGGCTGCCGGCCTGGACCTTGGGCAGCTGGGGCGAGACCTGTTCCTGCCACTGCGCCGGCAGGTCGGCCAGGCTGAACTGACCGTTGATGAAGTCGCGCCGGTAGCCGGAAATGAACGACTGCCGGTAGCCGGCCTCGCCTTCGCTGAACGGGTAGCCCAGGCTGACCTCGCGGTCGTCCAGGCTGCCTTGGGCCAGCACGTAGACATGGCGGAAGACCATTTCCCCGCCACAGGGCAATGGCAGGCTGACATCGCCGGGCAACGGCTTGGGGTTGTCCAGCTTGTCGGTGGAAACGGCGGGAGCCGCCTGGGTCTGGGCCGTTGCCGTCGGCGCATCGGTCAGTGCATCGGTCGGTGCATCGGTCGGTGCATTGTCCGGTACGTTGGTTGATGCATTGTTCGATGCAGTGGCCGGCACGCTGGCCGACGCCTTGGCCGGGGCATCGCTGTCGCCTGGGGAGCACGCGGCCAGGCCCATGGCGGTGAGGATCAGGGCCACGGCCCCGAGGCGAAATTCAGACATCACGGATTCCTTCGCAAGCATCGATCCGCGCCACCCGCCAGCCGCCCAGGGCGGCCGCAAGGGTGCTGGCCAGCAGGACGGCGAGCAGCGCGATGAAATAGTGCAGGGGCAGCAGATGGCTGGCGTATTCGCCGGGCACCTGCATGAAAAGCCGGTTCAGGCCTTGCTCGGCCAGGGCATACAGCAAGGCCGCGAAGGCGGCGCCGAGCACCCCGCTGAACAGCGCCTGGAGCACCACGAACAGCAGCAACGCGCCAGTGCCCAGCCCCAGCAGGCGCAGCACCGAGAGCTCGCGCTGCTTGCGCTCCACCGCTGCGACCGCGCCCGCGGCGATGGCCGCGATGGCGCCAGACACCGCCAGCGCGGTGATGATCCAGAACACCAGGTCGAGGTTGCGGCTCAGGGACTGCACCTGGGCAATCTGCGCCGCCTGGGTGGACACCAGCACGCTGCGCTCGGCGAAAAACTGCCGCAGCGGCTCGACGTCGCCAAGCGCACGGGCATACAGCCGAAACGCCGGGTACACCCGCTGGTCCGCCACCGCCTGGGCCTCGCCAGGCCAGTCCAGCGCGGGCACCGCGCGACCGTCGCGGTAATCCTCCGCGGCTTCGAGCAGCGCCAGCGATGCAAACAGGCCATCGCGTTCAAAGGCGGCCAAGGGCAACACCGCCACCACCTGCAGGCGGGTCTGGCGCCATTGCAGCTGGCCCGCCTGCTGGCGACTGAAGCTTGCCACCAGTTGCTCACCGGGCTGGACCCCAAGCTTTTGCGCGGCGGTCGCGCTGAGCACCACCTGCCGGAGGCCAGCGGGCAGCGGTGCGCCTTGCAACAGCGGATCACCGGCGGCGCTCGGCAGCATTTCGACGGTCACCGCACGCCCCTTTGCCGGCAGCAGCAATTCGGCGGTCGCGGCGATCTGCCGGGTACGCGGGATGGCGAAGGCCACATCGTTACGCGCCGACAGGCGAGCGACGAAGGTGGCGTCGAAGCGCCCACCGCCCAGAGGAATGATTTCACGCACGCCAGGATCACGCTGCAGCCGCTCGGTCAGGCTGCCGACCAGGCCGAACTTGAGCCCGAACAGCACCAGCAGCGGCGCGATCACCGCTACCAGCGCCAGCACGCTGCACGCCGAGAGGCGTGCATCGTTGCGGTAGTCTTGCCAGGCGAGGCTGGCGATTAGCAGTGGGCGCCTCATGACACACGCTCCAGGGTGGCCGTCACGCCGCCATCGGCATCGCGCCGGCAGCCCATGCGCAGCACGCCCAGGCCGGCGCCGCGGGCCAGCTGTTCGTCATGGGTGGCGATCACGCAGGTCACCCGGCGCGCCTGTGCCTGGTGTAGCAGCAGGCTCATCACCCGCGCGGCATTGACCGGGTCCAGCGCCGCGGTCGGTTCGTCCGCCAGCAGCAGCGCCGGTTCATGCGCCAAGGCACGCGCGCAGCTGACCCGCTGGCGTTGACCGAGCGACAAGGCGCCGGGCCGCTTGCCCAGCTGGTGGTGAACATCCAGCGCCTCGGCCAGGCGCTCGACGCTGCCGTCATCCGCCTGCCCCAGCAGTTGCCGTGGCAGGCGGATGTTGCCGCGCACATCGAGAAAACCCAACAGCCCGCCGGCCTGCAGCACATAGCCCAGGTGCCGGCTGCGCAGGGCGGCCAGCCGGTCGAGCCGACGGCCGCGCCACAGCCCGGCGATGTCCTGCCGGCAGCCGTCGATGTCGAGGCTGAAGCCTGCCGCCGTGTCGGGCGCCAGTACCAGCGCCAGCAGGTCGAGCAAGGTGCTCTTGCCGCAGCCGCTCGGCCCGACCACGGCGACCTGCTCGCCCGCGTCCAGGCACAGCCCGTCGATCTCGAGGCTGTAGCGCTGGCTGCCCTCGCCGCGCGTCTTGCGCACCCCCTGCAGGCTGATCATCACGGCAGCGTCGACAAGGGGACACGGTACAGGGCGTCACCCGGCTCGGCGTTGCCGAAGCGCACCCAGTTGGCCAGGTCGTTGTGGAACGTCTCGTAGAGGCGGATCTTCGACTCGAGCTCGTCGATGAAATCTTCCTGCTCGGCGACCGACAGCGACAGCCACAAGTCCTGGGTCATGCTCAGCGCCTTGCTGCGGTACGGCAGGCCGTCGAGGTACTCGCCGAGCACCCCGCTGCGGGCCAGGTTCGCGCCCTTGCTCAGTGCCCCCGGATCGCGGCTCATGTAGGCACTGGCGCTGGCGATCTCGTTGAAGAAATCCGCCGGCGAACTGCGGGTCTTGCGCGCCGCGTCGACAATCAGCTTGAGCGACTGCTGCAGGTCGTTGAGCTGCAGCTTGGTCATCATCACGCACACCTGCAGGGCCGGCAGGGCCGGGTTGGTCAGGTCGCGATCGGCGGTCCATGCGCTCACCAGCTGCGGCGCGCGGCTGGCGCTCTGACGACCGAGAAAATCCATGTGCATGGCATAGCCGATGGCCTGGGACTTGACCGCCAGGCTCGAGGCCGACGTTGGCCGCGGCACGGCCTGCGGCTGCTGGTTGCGCACCTGGTGGACCAGCTCGGCGAAGGTCGATCCGATTTCGCGCACGCGCTCACCGAACACACCGACATCGCCGCCAGGTACCGCGACATACAGGTCGCCGATCCGCGGGTTGCTGTCGGCGGTCAGCACGCGGTACTGCTGCTCGGCGCTGGCATGATTGTTCTGCCCCGCCGGCGTGCGCAGGTGCAGCGCGTAGATCTTGATCTGCTTGCTCAGGGCGGCCTGGCGGACCTCGGCCTCGTTCATGTGGGTGCTGCTGTAGGGGTCGTTCTTGCGCAGCGCGCCCGCATCGCTGACCAGCAGCACGATGCGCCCGCCATAGCCGCTCCAGTCCATGCCCTCGACCGCCTGCATGACGCCGGCGAAGGCATCCTCGTTGAACGAATGGCTGGAGACCGAGGTGGCCCTGACCTGCGTCGCGGCCTTGAGGAAGCGTGCCGGGTCGCGGCCGT
>NZ_DATELE010000127.1:0-9633 GCF_035277045.1 Pseudomonas sp.
CGGCGCCACGGGCCCAAGGGTTCGCCGTGCTGCTGCGGCTGTACAACATCCATCTCGCCCTGACCCAGAACGGCGTGCGTGCCGAGCAGGGCCCTGACCGGCTGGATGCTTTCGAACCCCTGCGCCTGCTGAGGATTGCCGTGATGTCAGCCTGGGGACCCTGGCTCGGCATCCTGCGACTTTCGGGCAACATCGGCTCGTACCACCATGCCCGGACCTCGGATCCTGGCGGCGGTCTGCAGATGATGATTGGCACGCTGCCAGGGCGGGGCGCCGAAGTCGACCTGAGGGTCGCCACCTTCAACATGCAAGGAAGCTCGGAAACCACCAATTCCAAGTTCCGCCTGCATGTCCTTCCGCTGGCCCGCATGCACCATGTGGTCGCGCTACAGGAGGCGGGGGTGGCGCCTTTCAGTTCGCGGCACGTGGCCCGGCTGCAGATTCCTGACCAGTTCGGGGCGCTGCACGAGGTCAACCATTACCTCTGGGAGGCCGGCTCCAGCGGCAGGCCCGAGACCTACCAGATCTACCTGCTCGAGGTGCAGCGCTTGCGGGTCCGCCTGGCGATGGTGGTGTCCGCGCAGGTCGATGTGCGCAGCGTGGTGGTGATCGCCGACGGCATAACGACCCCCTCGGGAGCGATACCGCCCCGGCCGGTGCTGGGCCTGCGGCTGCGCCTTGGCGGCCTGGACGAGGAGGTGACGGTGCTCAATTTTCACGCCATCTCCAACGGCGGCTCCAACTGCCCGAGGGTACTGCGGGAGGTCAGTTGGCACAGCGCATCGCGCTATGTGCTGGTCGGGGATTTCAACCGCGACCCGCGAGCGCCTGGGCCGTCCGATTCGCAGGGTGGCAACTGGATATCCCCGCCCGGCATCGCCGAGCTGGTCCTGGCCCAGGCGCCGACCTATCCCAGCCAAGGCCCTTCCAGCATGCTCGACTATGCATTGGCCAATGGCACCTCTCGCCCCGCCGACGCGGGCCGGGTGGGCCAGGTCGCGGACTCGGACCACCTGCCGGTATCGTTCACCTTCCATTTCTGCAACTGATGCCCTCGAGCAGGTCGAGGGCCGATCCTCCAGCTTGGTATGACATCGTGCTGTCCTGAACTACCCGTCGGCTGGTAGGGTGCGGCTCTCGAAAGCTTCTGGAGGGTGCAGGCATGGCGTGGCGTTCAGCGTTGGCGGGTGGGGTGATTCTGGCATTGTTGCAAGGCTGCGTGAGCAAGCCGCCAGTCCCCCAGGCCGACCCTGCCAAGGTACGCGCGGACCTGCTGCGCCTGTTGCCGGCCTCGACCCGCGACCGCGCGGGCTGGGCCAAGGATATCCAGACGGCCTTCAGTGCCCAGAAAATCACCCCGAGCAAGAGCAACCTGTGCGCGGTACTGGCGGTGACCGAGCAGGAGTCGACGTTCCAGGCCGATCCGCAGGTGCCAGGGCTCGGGCGCATTGCCCGCGAAGAGATCGACCGCCGCGCCGCGCGCCTGCACATCCCAGGGTTTCTGGTCGACAAAGGCCTGCAGACCCGTTCCGGCAACGGCAAGACTTACCAGCAGCGGCTGCAGTCGGTGCGCAGCGAAAAGGAGCTCAGCGCCCTGTTCGACGACCTGATCGGCGCCTTGCCGCTTGGCAAGACCTTGCTCGGCGGGCTCAATCCGGTCCATACCGGCGGTCCCATGCAGGTCAGCATCGCGTTCGCCGAAGCGCATGCCAAGGACTATCCCTATGCCTATGGCGGCACGGTTCGCCAGGAAGTCTTCACCCGGCGCGGCGGCATGTATTTCGGCATCGCCCACCTGTTGGGCTACCCCACGCACTATTCGCAGCAACGCTACCGTTTCGCCGACTTCAACGCCGGCTGGTATGCCAGCCGCAATGCGGCGTTCCAGAGCGCCCTGAGCCGTGCCAGCGGGGTCAAGCTGGCGCTGGACGGCGACCTCGTGGCGCCCGGTGCGATCATGCCGGGCACCACCGAGACGGCCGCGCGCCGCCTGGGGCCGAAGCTGGGCCTGCGCAACCCGGTGATCCGCGACCACCTGGAGCAGGGCGACAGCCTCGACTTCGAAGACACCGAGCTGTACGAAGGCGTGTTCAGCCTGGCCGACGCCGCTGCCGGCAAGGCGTTGCCACGCGCCGTGCTGCCGGGGATCGAGCTCAAGAGCCCGAAGATCACCCGCAAGCTGACCACGGCCTGGTTCGCAGGCCGGGTGGACGAACGCTACCAGCGTTGCATGAAACGCTGAGCGCGGCGCCCGTCGATCAGTGGCAGCACTGTGTCTTGTGCTCGGCCCCTTCGTAGCGGTCGTGATGGCGGACCCAGTTCATGGTCCCGTCCTCGTTGCGGCCCAGGGGCATCAGGTCGAGGAAGTTGTAGGTGCCGACCAGGATGTCCAGGCCGCGGGCATAGGTTGAATAAGTGTGGTAGATGGCCCCGTCGCCGTCGCGATAGAACACGCTCAGCCCCGGCAGCTCGCCTTCCTCTCCCTGATAGGGTTCGTAGTTGTACTGGCCGCTGCCATCGGTGGGCACGCTCACGCCAAAATCGCGGTTGAAGGCCGAGCCACTGGACGAATACCAGGCAAACTTCCAGCCCATGCGCTGGCGGAAGTCCTGAAACTCGCCATACGGCGCCCGCGACACCGCAACCAGCGACACATCATGGTTGGCCAGGTGCAGGTTGGCACCGTCGAAATGGTCGGCCAGGAACGAGCACCCCGGGCAACCCTCGTTCCAGCCCTCGACGAACATGAAGTGATAGACCAGCAGTTGGCTGCGGCCGGCGAACAGGTCGCCAAGCCCCAGCTCGCCGTCCGGGCCCTGGAAACGGTAGGGCGTGTCGACCCTTAGCCAGGGCAGGGCACGGCGCGCCGCAGAGAGCGCGTCGCGCTGGTGGGTGAAGGCCTTTTCGTGCAGCCACAGCTGCCGGCGGGCGGCAAGCCACTCATTGCGCGAGGCCAGTGGGTGTTTGTCAGGGATCTCCATGGGGCACGCTCCACGTGGGGGGATGTGCTCATGGTCGAACGACGGGAGGTGGGTTCGACAGCGGGTGGCGGCTGGCCCGACGAGCGGGGTGAGCCACGCCGCTACACTGTCGCCTTGTTCTGTTCAGCCCCGCATCTCGTCGATCAACGCCCACAGCCGCGGATCGTCGAAATCCTCGATCACCATTTGCGCCCCGGCGGCCAGCAGCCGCTCGGCCGGCAGGCTGGTCGCCAGGCCGACTGTGAAGATCCCTGCCGTGCTGGCGGCGGTGACGCCCGGCACCGAATCCTCGAAGGCCAAGGCCTGGCCGGCTGCGGCGTTGAGCCGTTGCAACCCGGTCAGGTAGGGCAGCGGATCGGGCTTGGGCCTGGCCAGTTCCTCGGCCACCAGGACATGCTCGAAATGCCCGCCCAGGCCCATCGCACCCAGCATGTGCTCGGCATTGTCACGCGGCGCATTGGTCACCACGCACACGCCGATCGCCTGGGTCTGGGCGTGTTCGAGCAGGCGCAGCAGGCCGGGCATGGGCTCGAGCACAGGCGACAGGTCGCGAAACAGGGCTTCCTTGCGGTTGGCCAGGGCTTTCTGCTGGTCCGGGTCGGACTGTGGGAACAGCTCGGCGAACAGCTCGCCGTTGGCCCGGCCGCTGACCTGGGCATCGAACTCGGCCTGGCTCAGCGTGCGCCCATGCTCATCGAGCAGGTGCCGGAAGGCTTGCAGGTGCAGGGTGTCGGTGTCGGTGAGGGTTCCATCGAGGTCGAACAGCAGGGCGTTCAGCATGGGGCATCCGTGTGATGTGAAGGGCCTGGGCGATGATACCGAAAAATGCAGCGACGAAAGGGGACTGGTCAGGTTTCGGTAAAAAGAGTACAAATGTTCTCCATGGACACACTATCTCCCAAACGCCGCGCGATCCTCGACTTCATCCGTGAGCGCATCGCCGAACATGGACAGCCCCCGAGCCTGGCCGATATCGCCAGCCGCTTCGGATTCGCTTCGCGCAGCGTCGCGCGCAAGCACATCGTCGCCCTGTGCCAGGCCGGCTTCATCGATGTCACGCCCAACCAGGCGCGCGGCATCCGTCTGGCCGAACCGCTGCGCCGCCCCGAGATCCTCGAGATCCCGGTCCTCGGCCAGGTCGCCGCCGGTGCACCCATAGGCCCCGACCTCGACATCCACGAACAGCTGCTGGTCGACCCGAGCTTTTTCCGGCGCACGCCGGACTACCTGCTCAAGGTACGTGGAGACTCGATGATCGGCGACGGCATCCTCGACGGCGACCTGGTCGGCATTCGCCAGCAGGCCGAGGCCCGCGATGGCCAGATCGTCGTCGCCCGGCTCGATGGCGAAGTCACCATCAAGCGCTTGCAGTGCATCGCTGGCCGCTACCGCCTGATGCCGCGAAACCCGGCCTTCGCGCCCATCGAGGTAGGGCCTGAGCACGACTTCGTGATCGAAGGGGTGTTCTGTGGCCTGCTGAGGCGCGACTGATGGGCGCGGTCGTCGACCTCGACGGGCTGCTTGAACAGCGCCGGGTCTGGCGCGGGCGTCAGGCCCAGTCGCGGCCACAGGCTCTTCAGCCCACGGGGCATGCGGCGCTCGATGCCTGCCTCCCCGATGGCGGCTGGCCGCCGGCCTCGCTCATCGAACTGCTGCTGGGCGCCCCCGGCGCTGGCGAGTTGCAACTCCTTTGGCCCAGCCTGGCGCGGCTGACGGCGGAAGGCGGGCGGGTGGTGCTGGTGGCACCGCCTTTCATTCCATTCGCGCCGGCCTGGCAGGCGGCAGGCGTCGACCTGCGCTGGCTGTCCCAGGTCGATGCGCCGCCCGGCGAGGCCTTGTGGGCGGCGGAGCAGTGTCTGCGCTCAGGCAGTTGCGCAGCGGTGCTGTGCTGGCCAGAGCGCGCGGATGACCGCGCCTTGCGCCGGCTGCAGGTCGCGGCCGAGACGGGCCAGGCGCTGGCGTTCGCCTGCCGTGGGCAACAGGTGTCAATCAACCCGTCCCCGGCGGTATTGCGCATTGCCATCGATACCCGGCCCGCGCAATGGCGAGTGCTCAAGTGCCGCGGTGGCCTGCCACCCAGCCTGCCTGTCGCTGCAAACGGGCGGGGCTGATGCGCCATGCTGTGGGCCTGTATTCTCTTGCCACAACTGGCGCTCGACACCGTCCTGCGCGGTCGCGACAACCCAGACGCGCCCTTGGTATTGCTGGGTGGCCCGAGCCAGCGACGCGTGCTCCAGGCGGTCAACCCTGCGGCCGCGGCGCTCGGGTTGCGTGCAGGCCAGTCGCTCAATGCCGCCCAGGCCCTGGCCGACGGCTTCACCTGCGTGGAGGCGGACGAGGCGGGCATCGAGCAGATGCAGCAACTGCTCGCCGCCTGGGCCTATCGGTTCAGCGCACAGGTCAGCCTGCATTACCCGCGGGCGGTGCTGCTGGAGGTCGGCTCAAGTCTGCAACTGTTCGGACCGTGGCCGCTGTTCGAGGCGCGCTTGCGCGAAGAGCTGCGCGGGCTGGGCCTTCGCCACCGGATCGTGCTGGCAAGCAACCCGGTGGCCGCGCGGATGCTCGCAAACGGCCATGACGGCCTGGCCGCTCCTACCCGGGAGGACACCACGGCCGCCCTGAAACGCATGCCCATCGCGCGTATCGGCTTGCCACTGGATGCCGCTGAAGCTTTTGCGCGCATGGGTTTGCGTGAGCTGGGACAAGTGCTGGCGCTGCCGCGCGAATCCTTGGCCCGGCGCTTCGCCGCTCAGGTGCAACTGCACCTGGACCAGTTGCTCGGGTTGCGCAGCCTGGGCCTGGCGTTCTACCAGCCGCCTGATAGCTTCGAGGCGCGTCTTGAACTGAATTTTGATGTCGAATCGCACCAGGCGCTACTGTTCCCCCTGCGCCGCATGATCAACGACCTGGCGGCTTTTCTTGCCGGGCGTGATTGCGGCGTGCAGCGCTTTGCCGTGCATCTGGAGCATGCCGAGGGCCCCGACACCTGCCTGCAGGTCGGCCTGCTGGCTGCCGAGCGCGACGCCTCGGTGCTGTTCGAGCTGGCGCGGGGTCGCCTCGAACCGCTGCGTATCCCTGCGCCGGTACGCAACCTGCGCCTGCGTGCCGACGACCTGCCGGCCTTCGTGCCTCAGCATCAGGCGCTCTTCGATGCCCGCTCACAACAGGCCCAGCCCTGGCCCCAGCTGCGTGAACGGCTGCGCGCGCGCCTGGGCGATGATGCTGTGCTGGGTCTGCAAGCCTGCGCCGACCATCGTCCGGAATGCGCCTGGCAAGCGGCAAGCGAAGGTGCGGCGGGGCCCATGTCGGTGGCGCCAGGGAGTCGCCCGGGCTGGCTGCTGCCCCAGGCACAGGCCCTTCCCGAATCAACCGTTCGCCTGCTTAGCCAGGCCGAGCGCATCGAGTCTGGCTGGTGGGACGGCGCGGATGTGCGCCGCGACTACTACCGCATCGAGACCCCGGCGGGCCAGCAAGGCTGGGCCTACCGCGACCTGAGCGAGGCCGGGCCCTTGTGGCTGCAGGGCTGGTTCTCATGAGCACCCAGGCCTATGCCGAGCTGCATTGTCTGTCCAACTTCAGCTTCCAGCGCGGTGCTTCCAGCGCCGATGAGCTGTTTCGCCGCGCGGCCGAGCTGGGCTACCAGGCCTTGGCGATCACCGACGAGTGCACCCTGGCCGGCATCGTGCGGGCGTGGCAGGCGGCAAAGGCGCATGGCCTGAAGCTGATCGTCGGCAGCGAAGCGCGAGTACAGGACGGGCCGCGCCTGGTGCTGCTGGTACAGGACGTGACCGGCTACCAGAACCTGTGTGCCCTGATCACCCGTGCCCGTCGCCGGGCAAGGAAAGGCGAGTACTGCTTGCTCGCGGATGACTTCGAGGCCCATCACCAGGGCCTGCTGGCGCTATGGGTGCCCGATGATGCCCAGGACCCAGCGCCCGGTGAGTGGTTGCAGCAGCACTTTCGCGATCGGCTGTACCTGGCGGTGCACCTGCACCGGGGCTGCGATGACGCCACCCGCCTGCCACAGTTGCTGGGCCTGGCGGATCGCCTCGGCATCGCGGCCGTCGCTTGCGGTGATGTGCACATGCACGCCCGCGGGCGTCGGGCCCTGCAGGACTGCATGAGCGCCATCCGCCATCACACCACGGTGGCCCACGCCGGGCAGCATCTGTTCGCCAATGGCGAGCGCCACCTGCGCCCGCTCGCGCAGCTGGCCGAGCTGTATCCGCCCGCGCTGCTGGCCTGCACCCGGGAGATCGCCGGCCTCTGCGAGTTCGACCTGGGCCAGTTGCGCTACCAGTATCCCCACGAAGTGGTGCCCGAAGGCCAGACCCCGACCACCTGGCTGCGTGCGTTGTGTGAGCGCCATTTGCCCCAGCGCTGGCCAGACGGGCCTGGCGCGCAGGTGCGTGAGACGCTGGAGCGGGAGCTGTCGCTGATCGCCGAGCTTGGCTATGAAAGCTACTTCCTGACCGTCCACGACATCGTCAGCTTTGCCCACGAGCAGGGCATTCTCTGTCAGGGCAGGGGCTCGGCGGCCAACTCGGTGGTGTGTTTCGTGCTGGGCATCACCGAGCTTGATCCGATGAAGACCAAGCTGCTGTTCGAGCGATTTCTGTCGCGCGAACGCGACGAGCCGCCGGACATCGACGTCGACTTCGAGCACGACCGCCGCGAGGAAGTGATCCAGTATGTGTTTCGCCGCTATGGACGCCATCGGGCGGCGTTGACTGCGGTGGTCAGTACCTACCACGCTGCCGGGGCGGTGCGCGACATCGCTCGGGTACTGGGTTTGCCAGCCGGCCAGATCGACGCCCTGGCCAAGTGTTGCGGGCGCTGGACCGACCGTATTCCGTCGGCTGAACAATTGCAGGAGGTCGGCTTCGAGGCGCAGAGCCCGTTGTTGCGGCGCATTCTGGTGCTGGCGGGGGAGCTGATCGGCTTTCCCCGGCACCTGTCACAGCACCCGGGTGGCTTCGTCATCTCCGAACAGCCGCTGGACCAGCTGGTGCCGGTGGAGAACGCGGCCATGGAGGAGCGTACCGTCATCCAGTGGGACAAGGACGACCTCGATGCGGTAGGTCTGCTCAAGGTCGATGTCCTTGCCTTGGGAATGCTCAGTGCGCTGCGCCGCTGCTTCGACCTGATCGAGCGCCACCGTGGCAAGCGCCTGACGCTGGCGAGCATTCCCGCTGATGATCGCCCCACGTACGACATGATCAGCCGCGCCGAAACCATCGGCGTGTTCCAGATCGAATCGCGCGCGCAGATGGCCATGCTGCCCAGGCTCAAGCCACGCGAGTTCTACGACCTGGTCATCGAGGTGGCGATCGTGCGGCCTGGACCGATCCAGGGCGACATGGTCCATCCCTACCTGCGCAGGCGCCTGGGGCAGGAGCCCATCACCTATCCCTCGGACGCCCTGAAAGCCGTGTTCGAGCGTACCCTGGGCGTGCCGCTGTTCCAGGAGCAGGTCATGGAGCTGGCCATGGTCGCCGCCGACTACAGTGCCGGCGAAGCTGACCAGCTGCGGCGCAGCATGGCCGCCTGGAAACGCACTGGCGGCCTTGAGCCGCACCGCGCGCGGCTGATCGAGGGCATGCTGCGCAATGGCTATGAAGCCAGCTTTGCCGACCGCATCTTCGAGCAGATCAAAGGCTTTGGCAGCTACGGCTTTCCCGAATCGCACGCCGCCAGCTTCGCCTTGCTCACCTACGCCAGCAGCTGGCTCAAGTGCCATGAGCCGGCAATCTTCATCTGCGCGCTGATCAACAGCTGGCCCATGGGTTTCTATACCCCCGACCAGCTGCTGCAGGATGCCCGGCGTCAGGGCATCGAGGTGCGCCCGGTGGACGTTTGCCACAGCCTCTGGGACTGCACTCTGGAAGGAGAGACGGTGCTGGCCATTCGCATCGGCCTGCGGCAGATCCGCGGCTTTGCCGAAGTGGATGCACGGCGGCTGGAGCAGAGGCGGGCAGAGCGGCCTTGGCGCGATGTCGAGGACCTGAGCCTGCGCGCCGGGCTCGACAGCCGCGCCCGCGAGCGCCTGGCCGATGCCGGCGCCCTGCGCGGCCTGGCGCGAGATCGCCACCAGGCCCGTTGGCAGGTGGCGGCAGTGCAGGCGCAATTGCCCTTGTTCGCCCAGGTCGAGTCCGGGCCTGAGGAGGCGATCGAACTGCCCGTGCCCACGGTGGCCGAAGACCTGGTCGCCGACTACGCCACCCTCGGCACCACCTTGGGACCGCATCCGCTGACCTTGTTGCGTGGCCGGCTCACGGCGCGTGGCTGTCGCAGTTCGCGGGAGCTGGATGGGGTGGAGCACGGCGACACTGTCAGCGTGGCGGGTCTGGTGGTCGGACGCCAGCGTCCGGGAACCGCCAGCGGCGTGACCTTCGTGACCCTTGAAGACGAGTTCGGCATGGTCAACGTCGTGGTCTGGCGCGACCTGGCCGAGCGCCAGCGCCGTGCGCTGATCGGCTCAAGGCTGCTGAAGGTCTCTGGCCGGCTGGAGCAGGAAAACGGCGTGCGCCACCTGATCGCGCGAAGGCTGGAGGATGTCAGCGTATTGCTGCAAAGCCTGGATGTCCGCAGCCGGGACTTTCACTGATTCAGGGGCCCTGTATGCCCCTCCGACCCTGTGTGAGCGTGCCTA
>NZ_DATELE010000128.1:0-4144 GCF_035277045.1 Pseudomonas sp.
CAGGTCGCGCAGGGGGACGTTCCAGTGCGCGCCTAGCCAGGCCATGCCGGCCAGCTGGCTTTGCGCGAGGCTGTCGCGCCAGGCCCGGTCCTGCGCCAGTTGCCAGCCATCGAGCAGGCGCGCCAGGGCGCTTCCGCGCTGGCGCTCTTCAAGACGCAGCTCGGCGGTTTCACGGTTGGCCAGCAAAAATCGCGTCCAGTGGGCGAAGGCGCGCGCATCGTCGGCCTGGCAGGCCCGATAAAGGCGCGCCAGCAGGGGCCAGTCGAGGCAACCGAGGGTGTCGTGCAACTGCTCGCGCTGCCAGGCGCAGAAGCCCGCGGTGTCGGTCACCCAGCCGGCCTCGACGGCCCATTCCAGGCCTTGCGAATAGGTAAAGCCGCCCACTGGCAAGCCGGGGCTGGCCAGTTGCAGCACGCGCAGCAGCGCCAGGTCGGTGTGCATCAGCCGGCCAGGACCAGCGCCGCGCCCGCCAGCAACCCGCCGCCAAAAGCTTGCTGCAGGCGAGCATGCCGGCGTAGCAGCACGCCTGCGCCAAACCCTGCCGCCAGCAACAGGCCGCTGACCGCGACAAAGCCTGCGCTGAACAGCCAGAAGGCGCCGGGACTGGCTTCCACGCCGTGGGCCCAGCCATGGAACAGCGCGAACAGCGGCATGGCCAAGGCCAGCAGGACCTGTCGGCCAGGCACGAGCAAGGCCGCCGCGGCCACCAGCAACGAGCCGATGATCATCTGCTCCATGCCGATCACGCCGCCAAACAGGTGCCCGAGCACGGCGCCCGCGAACATCGCGCCAAGGGTCGCCAGGGGCAAGGCCAGGGTGCGGCCGGTCAGCGCGGCGAGCACGCCGGTGCCCAGCAGCATCAGCAGGTGGTCAAGGCCGGTCAGTGGATGCAGCAGGCCATCCTGCAACGGATGGGTGTCGTGGCCAGGATGGGCGAAGGCTGGCGCGGCGACGAGCAACAGGATCAGGGCGAGATGTTTGTTCATGGGGTTTCTTCTTCTGGTGGAATCAGGAGTGAGCATGGCCAGGCAGGCGCACGAAGGGGTGGTCCTGGCCATGGGCATGGCTGTGACCGTGACCATGACCATGGCCATGCGGTGCGCTCTGGTAGGCGCCCGCCTCTGGCTCGAACGGCGCCTGTTCGGCCTCGACCGCAAGGCCCAGGCCGCGCAGCATGTCGTCCAGCACATGGTCGTGCTGGTAGCGCAACAGGCCCGGTTCGATCTGCAGCGGCACGTGGCGGTTCCCCAGGTGATAGGCGGCGCGCGCCAGCAGCAGCGGGTCGGCGCAGCGCACGGTGGACACCGCTTCAGGGGCGGCCAGCACGCGGATCACGTGGGCGCCCTGTTCGTCGCCCAGCAGCTCGCCGCCACGCAGCAAGTGGCCGCGTTCGAGCATCAGGCCAGCGTCGCGGCCATCGTCGAGCCGCACGCGCAAGCGACTCTTGATGCGCGCGTCCACGCTCAGGGTGACGCTGCCGGTGGGCGCGGCGCCCTCGGTGATACGGCGGGTCAGGACAATCATGTAGCCTCCTTCAGAACAGGAAATAACGCTGGGCCAGCGGCAACCGGGTGGCGGGCTCGCACACCAGCAACTCGCCGTCGGCGCGCACCTGGTAGGTTTGCGAATCGACCTCGATCACCGGTTGCAGGTTGTTGTGGACCATGTCGGCCTTGCGCACCTGGCGGCAGCCCTTGGCCACGCCGATCAGGCTGCGCAGGTTCAACTGCTCGGCCAGCCCGCGATCCATCGCGGCCTGGGACAGAAACGTCATGCGCGTGGCGTGGCGCGCCGCGCCGAGGCTGCCGAACATTGGCCGGTAATGCACCGGCTGCGGGGTCGGGATCGAGCCGTTGACGTCGCCCATGGGCGCCGTGGCAATCATCCCGCCCTTGATCACCAGGGCCGGCTTGACCGCAAAGAAGGCCGGGGCCCAGAGCACCAGGTCCGCCAGCTTGCCCACTTCGATCGACCCCACCTCGTGGGCGATGCCATGGGTCAGCGCCGGGTTGAGGGTGTACTTGGCGATGTAGCGCTTGACCCGGAAGTTGTCGCTGTAGTCGCTGTCCGGCTGGAGCGGCCCGCGGCGCACTTTCATCTGGTGGGCGACCTGCCATGTGCGCAGCACCACTTCACCGACCCGGCCCATGGCCTGGGAGTCGGACGAGGTCATGGAAAACGCGCCCATGTCGTGCAGGATGTCCTCGGCGGCGATGGTCTCGCGGCGGATGCGCGACTCGGCAAAGGCCACGTCCTCAGGGATGCTGGGGTCCAGGTGGTGGCAGACCATGAGCATGTCCAGGTGCTCGTCGACCGTGTTGACCGTGTAGGGCAAGGTGGGGTTGGTCGAGGACGGCAGCACGTTGGCCTGGCCCGCGGCGCGGATTATGTCCGGGGCATGGCCGCCGCCCGCCCCTTCGGTGTGGAAGGTATGGATGGTGCGGTCGCCAATGGCCGCCAGGGTATCTTCGATGCACCCGGACTCATTGAGGGTGTCGGTGTGGATCGCCACCTGCACGTCCATCTCCTCGGCCACGCCCAGGCAGCAGTCGATGGCCGCCGGGGTCGAGCCCCAGTCCTCGTGCAGCTTCATGCCCACGGCACCGGCCTCGATCTGCTCGCGCAGGGCCTCGGGACGCGAGGCATTGCCCTTGCCCAGCAGGCCGATGTTGATCGGCAGGCTGTCGGCGGCCTGGAGCATGCGCGCCAGGTACCAGGGGCCCGGGGTGCAGGTGGTGGCGTTGGTGCCGGTGGCCGGCCCCGTGCCGCCGCCGATGAAGGTGGTGATGCCGCTGGTGAGCGCCTCCTCCACTTGCTGCGGGCAGATGAAGTGGATGTGCGAGTCGACGCCGCCTGCCGTGACGATCTTGCCCTCGGCCGCGATCACCTCGGTACCCGGGCCCACCGGCACGGTCACCCCAGGCTGCACGTCCGGGTTGCCGGCCTTGCCGATCGCCGCGATACGCCCGGCCTTGACGCCGATGTCGGCCTTGACGATGCCCCAGTGGTCGATGATCAGGGCATTGGTCAGCACCAGGTCCATGCACTCGGCCGAAACCATCTGGCCCTGCCCCATGCCGTCACGAATCACCTTGCCGCCGCCGAACTTGACCTCCTCGCCATAGACCGTGAAGTCCTTCTCCACCTCGACCCACAGCGCGGTGTCGGCCAGGCGCACGCGATCGCCCACGGTAGGGCCGAACATGTCGGCGTAGGCCTTGCGGGACAAGCGGCTCATGCGTGGTCTCCCAAGGCGCCCATCACCTTGCCCTGGAAGCCGTAGACCTCGCGCTTGCCGGCGTAGGCCACCAGTTGCACGGTGCGCGCCTGGCCCGGCTCGAAGCGCACGGCGGTGCCGGCGGGAATGTCCAGCCGGTAGCCCAGCGCCGCGGCGCGGTCGAACACCAGTGCGTCGTTGACTTCGTAGAAGTGATAGTGCGAGCCGACCTGCACCGGCCGGTCGCCATGGTTGGCCACGCTGACCTGGGTGGTCGGGCGGCCGGCGTTGAGTTCGATGTCGCCGGCGGCGACCTGGATTTCTCCTGGGATCATGCTGCGCTCCTGCGGCTGTCAGACGATGGGGTCATGCACGGTCACAAGCTTCGTGCCGTCGGGAAACGTGGCTTCGACCTGGACGTCGTGGATCATCTCGGGCACGCCGTCCATCACCTGGTCGCGGCTGAGCACTTCGCGGCCCAGGCTCATCAGTTCCGCCACGGTGCGGCCATCGCGCGCGCCTTCGAGCACCGCCGCGCTGATCAGCGCCACGGCTTCGGGGTAGTTGAGCTTCAGGCCACGGTCGCGGCGGCGCTCGGCCAGCAAGGCGGCGGTGAACAGCAGCAGCTTGTCTTTCTCTCTTGGGGTCAGCTCCATCGTGCCTCTCTCAGGTGGCCCAGATACGCGGCGGGCATGGCGCCAGGCCGATCACGGCCGGACGCAGCACATGCCACAGGCGTTGCAGGGTGCGTTGCAGGTGTTGGTTGTCGTGGTCGAGCAGGCGGATCACCAGCAGTTCGCCAAGCAGGGTGGCGCCGGCGGGTGTTGGCAGGCTTTCGAGCTCGGCGCGCACCAGGTCCAGGGTGATGTCGGTGGCGGGTGCGGCGCAGAACGTCGCCACCAGCGGATGGCCGGCAAGCTTGCTCAG
>NZ_DATELE010000129.1:0-2511 GCF_035277045.1 Pseudomonas sp.
GGCACTGGCGGCCGACCCCGCGGCGTTGCGCATCGGCTATCAGAAAGGCTCCATCAGCCTGGTGCTGGCCAAGCAGCACCAGATGCTCGAGAAGCGCTTTCCTCAGACCCGGGTGCAGTGGATCGAGTTTCCCGCCGGGCCGCAGATGCTTGAAGCACTGAACATCGGCGCCCTGGATATCGGCTCGACGGGCGACATCCCGCCGATCTTCGCCCAGGCCGCCGGCGCCGACCTGCTGTACATCGGCGCCGAGCCATCCAAGCCGCAGGCCGAGGTGATCCTGGTGCGCAAGGACAGCCCGATCGACAGCGTTGCCGGGCTCAAGGGCAAGCGGATCGCCCTGCAGAAAGGCTCCAGCGCGCACAACCTGCTGCTGCGCGCCTTGGCCAAGGCGGGCCTCGGCATCCGCGACGTGCAGCCGGTTTACCTGCCACCCGCCGACGCCCGCGCTGCCTTCGAGCGGGGCAGCGTCGATGCCTGGGCCATCTGGGACCCGTTCTATTCGGCCATCGAGCTCGAGGGCAAGTCGCGACGGCTGGCCAATGGGGAAGGGCTGGATCTGATCGGGCCCTTCATGCTCGGTGCGCGAGGCTATGTCGAAGATAATGGGAAATTCGTCCGCCAGCTGCTGGATGAACTCAGCCAGGCCGAAGCCCTGACCCGCAGCGACGAGGCGGGGAGCATCACCCTGCTGGCGGCATTCATGGGCTTGCCTGAAGCGGTGGTACGGCGCAGCTTCACCCATCGCCCGGCCTCGCCGATCGTGCCGGTGAGCGATGACATCGTCGCCGCGCAGCAGCACACCGCGGACCTGTTCTTCGAGAACAAGGTGCTGCCGCGGCGGGTGGACGTGAAAGGCGCGGTGTGGCGCCCCGGCGCGTAGCGGCCCGTCGTGTGCAGCGCCGCACAATCTTGTAATCCTGCGCCCCGGCGAGGGCTCTGCCCTCGAATCGCAGCACAAGGCGTGCTCCCACAAGAGCTGGCGCGGCCAGCTCGGTCATGGAAGCCCTGCCCGGCGCAGCCAGGGCATTTGAACTGACCCACAGATTGAATCGGCTGGCGGCTCAGGCCAGCGTCCGGTCGACCAGGCGGATGCTGTCGCGGCCGCCGCGCTTGGATTCGTAGAGCGCCGAATCGCCTTGCTCGATCAGCGCCGCCAGGCTCGCGGGGGGCTGGTCGAACAGGCTGGCACCAATGCTCAGGGTCACCGCGGCGGGCGTGGCGAAGGTCAGCGAGGCGGTCTCCTGGAACTGGTAGCGCAGCGCATTGCCCAGCGCGACGATCTGCTCGCTGGAGGCCTCGCGCAGCAGGATGACGAATTCATCGCCGCCCAGGCGCGCGGCCAGCGAGCCCTCGGGCAGCACCGAACGGATCATCTCGCTGAGGGCGATCAGCAAACGGTCGCCCGCGGTGTGTCCGTACAAGTCGTTCACCAGCTTGAAGTTGTCGATGTCGATCAGCAACAGCGCGCCCGGGCGCGCCGCCGAAACCCCTTCCAGCAGGCGCGGGGCGCGAACCTCGAGCGCGCGGCGGTTGTACAGGGCCGTCAAGGGGTCGCGGGCCGCCAGGCGCGCGATGCGCCGCTCGCGGCGGTAGCGCTCGGTGCCGGTCATCGACAGCGCGATCAACATCACCGCCATTACTCCCTCGACCAGCGAGATCTGGATGATCTCGCCACGAAACGCCGCAAGGTCGACCACCGTGCCCGGCACCACGGCCGTCAGCGCCTTGACCACATAGAACAGCCCGTGCGCCAGCAGCACATAGCGCAGCTGCACCGCGCCGACGCTCAGCGAGCGGCCGTGAGGGCGCAGAAGCAGGCTGGCCCTGAGCATCTGCACGGCGACCAGCAGCGAGTTGACCACCAGCATGACTTTCGACCAGCGTGGGTCCTCGGGCAGCCACAGCATGGCAACCCAGACGACGAAGATCAGGTACCAGGCCCGGGACAGCCGCGTCTGGGTGAAGCGCGCGACGCCCAGCAGGAACAGCCAGTGCGCCGTCACCAGCAAGCCATTGGCGAACCAGATGCCGATCAGCAGCAGGCCGCTGCCACGCAACAGCGCCAGGGTGCAGCCCACGCTGATGGTCGCAAAGCCCGCGCTCCAGAACAGCAACGAGGGTTCACGGACGACGCCCCACTCGATCGCCAGGTACAACGCCGCGGCGCCGGCAAGGGCGATCGTGAGCATCAACATCGTGGGTGGGTCGAGCGGCATAACCGGGGGCCTGTGTGAATGGCTGGGACGTCGCGCGATTGTAAGCGTTTGCGGTGACTTTTTCGCCGGGGAGCGCAACCTTCCGGCAAGTTCGCTGCGCGCGTCGTGCAGGACCGCGCGCAGCCTGTGGCGTTTAGCCGCGGATAAACGTCAGGATGTCCGCATTGATGATTTCGGCATGGGTGGTGGGCATGCCGTGGGGGAACCCGGGATAGGTTTTCAACGTGCCGTTGCGCAGCAGTCGCGCCGACAGCGGGCCGGCGTTCTCGTAGGGCACGATCTGGTCATCGTC
>NZ_DATELE010000130.1:0-2613 GCF_035277045.1 Pseudomonas sp.
GGTCGACCACGATCAGGTCGCTGTCGAAGATGCCCGCGCCCTGCATGCTGTCGCCGTCTATCCTCACCAGGTACATGTGGGGCGCGCGGATGTTGAACAGGTCGTCCAGCGAGATCTGCTGCTCCATGTGGTCCGCCGCTGGCGAGGGAAAACCCGCCGGCACGCGAAAGGAATACTGCGCGAGCATCTGCCCGCTCGACGCAATCGCACCGAGAATGGAAACCATGATGAACAGCCTTGTATTTTTACTGTATATGCATACAGTTAACTAGCTGCCGGGCATCCGGTCAATCCACCGCAGCGAATTTCGACAGAAGGAGCAGCGCATGTGCGGACGTTTCGTCCAGTCCAGGGACATCACCGATTACCTGCATCAGCTGGATGCCGAGCAGGATGTGATCAGCGGCTACGACCGCAGGCCGGTCAACCGCTACAACGTCGCCCCCGGCAGCCGCGTGCTGATCCTGCACAACGCCGCCGACGGCCTGCGCATCGACCCCTGCCACTGGGGCTGGGCGCCCTTCTGGGCCGCCAGCAAGCGCCCCGCGCCCATCAACGCCCGCGTCGAGACCGTGACCACCGGCAAGTTCTTCAAGGCCCTCTGGCCCCAGGGCCGCGCCCTGGTGATGGCCGACGGCTGGTACGAATGGGTGAGCGACCCGCGCGACCCCAAGCGCAAGCAGCCGTACTTCATCCGCCTGAAAAGCCAGGCGCCGATGTTCATGGCCGCCCTGGCCGAGGTGCATGCCGGGCTCGAGCCGAACGAAGGGGACGGGTTTGTCATCATCACGGCGGCCAGTGACCAGGGGATGCTGGATGTCCATGACCGCCGGCCGCTGGTGTTGTCGCCCGAGCATGCGCGGCAGTGGATCGATCCGTCGCTGACAGCGCGGGACGCGGAGCAGCTGGCGCGGGATGAGTGCTTGCCGGTGGAGGCCTTTGAATGGTTTGCGGTGAGCAAAGCGGTGGGGAATGTGCGCAATGAGGGGGCGGAGTTGATTGTTGCGCAGCCAGGAACCGGTCTGTAAACCGACCGCTATGCTTGCGCCCACTCAAGCACGGCCTTGTGCACGGTTTCTCTTGGCAGGTACTCCTGCTCCAGGCGGCCACGCGGTTTGACCCGCAAGTATCGGTAGAGGGCTGCTTCACAAAGTGACAAGCCTTCCGGCACCGAAGCCTGCGCCTTGGAGGGTTCGACGACCGCGCTCCCCGATTCATACTGATCGAACAGATGCTGATCCATGAGCAGGGTTTTGATCGTCGGCTGGTAAAGCCTCGCCCGGCCCAGCATGAGCAGTCCCCAGGTGTCCATGTCACCCCAATAGGCCAACGTCTTGCCGGCCAGTTGTGGCGACGCCAGCCATTGCAGGTCTAGGCCTGCCCCTAGCACTGCGATGGTGTCCCTGGCCTCTGGAAGCTGGTGAATGCATTGCTCGTTCTCGACGACAAGCACGCGTGAACCCGGCAGCGGGGTTTCGCCAAGTTCAGCCGTGGTCAGCCTGAGGCGCTTGAAGGGCAGCAGACCAGGAAACAGGGGAACAACCATTACCCAATGGCTGCTTTCGTCAAAAGCGTCCAGGAAGGTCGTCAGCCCTTGTTCGGACACTTCGCCTTCGAAACGTTCATCCAGGAGTTTGGTCAGCAGTGCTGCGTTTCTTTCGAAAAATTTGGTATCTACACAGTGCTCGGCGAGCAGCCGCAAGGGCCGTCCCTGGGCACAGCCAGGGGACAATCGCATGGCAAGCCGCGCGGTGGCGATGACTTCATCGGGAGACTTTGTCAGCCACAGTCCGCGCTGAGCCACCAGCAGCGAGTGAAAGCGGTTATCCACCTGTTCCACGAGCCGCTCCAACACTGCATATTCGTCGCTTACGGCTGGATTAGCCGCTGCGGTAATCCACTCTGAAGGCGTGCGCAAACGCCATCGCACCGGTAACGAAACCGGTGTCAGGCCCGCGCGGTAGGTGATGGTTTCCCATTCCACCTCGCCCACCGACACCTGCCGCCACTGCTGCACATGCAGCTGGACGGCCTGGATGTTTTCATTGAACACCCGCGCCGATGGCTTGCCGATCCCGACGGTCCGCGGCCAGCTGTCCGGGCTAAGCAAACGTTCCAGCCGGACACTGGACAGCTGCCACTGCCTGGAGAGGCTGGCGGCAATTTCAGAAGGCGACTTCATGTGCGGTCCTTGCGTTGCCGGTAATGCTCATCAAGCGCCTCCCAACTTAATGAAACCAGGCTGGAGTCCATGGCACGGCGGTGGACGACGATGGCCGAGCGCGTATGGTGGCGCAGCAGACGCATTTCCTTGTTTGGCGTGATGAATACCGCATGCAGGCCGAATTCGCGCAATGCCGCGATGATCCGCCCGGCAACGGCCTGAGAGCTGCGTGAAAAGGCCTCGTCGAGGACTATGGTGCCGAACAGCGGTCGACTGCTGCCATCCGGACACAAGGCGTAGCTGAGGGAAGCGGTCAGGACATAGGAGGCTATGATCTCTTTTTCTCCACCGCTGCCGCCTTGCGAGCCCGTTCGGGTCTGGAGCACTTCCTTGGTTTCGCGGTCTATCACCGAAACCGCGAACTCCAGGCGAAAACGTGGATCCAGCAG
>NZ_DATELE010000131.1:0-4248 GCF_035277045.1 Pseudomonas sp.
GCTTCATTTCGACGAGGCAGCAGCGCATGAACACCACCGCCTTACCGCACGACTCCATCGATACGTTCATCATCCGGCAATTGCCCGCCTGGCTGACCGCCGCCTCCACCGAGCACCTGCTCAGGCTGCAGCGTTGCCTGGTGCAGCAGCAGCGGGTCCGGCAACGCCTGCATGCGGTGATGGCCCAGGTCATCCCGCTCGACGTGTTCGCCGCGCCCCGGCTGGCCGCCGCGATCGCGTCGCAGGCTGACCTGAATCTGGATGTGCGCAGCGCGGTGCTGCAGCGGGTGACTACCGTGCACATTCCCTCCTTTACCGCCGGTGTGCCGTCGGGCTTCGTCAGCGAAACCTCCCGGCAGAGCCTGTTGGCCGCGGCCCTTCACAACTTCGCCATCGAAGAAACGCGTCACGAGGCCTACGCGCAGGGCTCGATGCTGCTCGATGCCAGCGGCGCGCCGCTGTCCCTGACACCACCGGCCTTTGCCGCGCTCTGCCGGACGCTGGACCTGGGCGGGCATTACCGCAGCCACCTGCAGAGCGTGCTGTCACCTTCGGGCGAGGCGGGCAGCGCGCTGCACGCGCTGGTCGAGGAAGGGCACCGCGCGGCCATGGAAGCGGCCGTGCGGTTGGCGGCGATCAAAGGCGAAATCGACGAGCGCAGCTACCGGCAGTTGCTGCCCGTCATCGCATCCAGGCCGGTCGTGCCGTCCGACACGGCGCAACTGCACGCGCACGAGATCCGCCTGTTGGGCAAGCAGGCCATCGGCGTGGTGGCGTTCGGGGTGCGGAATGCGGCCTCATCTTCTTTGGAGGGGGTGATCGCCTGGATTCCCGACGACCCCCATGGCGCTCTGAGCCGCTTCGACAGTTGGGAGCAGCTCTACCAGCACATTGCCGCTCGCCTGCGCCTGCCCGGCTATGCCGCGTTCTTCCAGCGCTTCATCAGCGAGCGGGACCGCGCGGCCTTTACCCAGGGCGTCGCCCAGCAGCTGGCGCAAGCTCCCGCCGCCGTCGAGCTGGACGGCCGGGCGTTTGCAGTGGAGGGGCGGCTGTTCGAGCACTTGCGGCGCGGGCAGCTGGACAAGATCCTGGAGGATGGACGGCTGCTCGCTGTGCCGACTGCTGACGAGGACCGCGATGAACGTGACCGGCGCTTGAAGGGGTACCTGGCCGCTGGCCTGGACCTGCTAGGGCTCGCGGCGTTTTTCGTGCCCGGCCTTGGCCTGCCCTTGTTGGGCATTGCCGCCAGCCAGGTTGCCGACGAGGTCTATGAAGGCTACCACTCCTGGCAGCTGGGTGACCGCGAGGCCGCGCTCGGGCATCTGTTCGCCGTCGCGCAGACGGTGGTGTCCACGGCGGTGACCGGCGGGGCTGGGGTGGCGGCGGGCAAGGTGCTGGAGCGCGTGGCCTATGTCGATGGACTCACCCCGGTCAGTACCCCGAAGGGGGCATTGCGGCTCAGCGCTGCGCGCGGCGCGGAACAGGCACGGCACTGGTCGGGTAGCAGCGCCTTGCTGCGTCCGCTGGACAGCGCCCTGGCCGAGGTGTCCGATGACCTGGCCGAACAGCTGCTGGCGATCACCGGGCTGGATCAGGACCGTCTGCGCCGCCTGCACCTGGAGCAGGCACCCGCGCCAGCCCGCCTGCTTGACGTTCTGCAGCGCCACCGCCTGCATGAGCAAGCCCCGGCCTTGCACGGCGAAGCGTTCGAGACGCGCCTGGCCCAGCTGCAGTTGCCGTCTTCTGAAGCCGAGGCCGTGCTGATGCGCGACTTTTCGGGGCTGTCGGCGCGCTGCGCACGCGAAATCGTCAGTCAGTCCAATGGTCAGCAATTGCAGACGGTCATCGAGCAGTCGCGTGTGCCGCTGGCACTGGCCGAACGCGTACGCTGGGCGCGGCATGACAGTCGTCTGGACCGTGCGCTGGCCGGGCTGCACCGGGGTTGGGCGATGAATCCCGACATCGAGCGATTGGCACTTGGCGTGCTGGAGCAGTGGCAGCCTTGGCCGGAGACGGTACGCGTGGAGTTGCGCGAGACTACGGTGGACGGTGCACTCATCGCTCATACGCAGGCCTCGACGGCCAGCGATATCAGGCAGATCGTCCGCGGTGGCGAAGGCTACGGCGTTGTCGATGGCGTGGGTGTCGCCACGCCCAGCGAGGGGCTCTTCGAAGCGTTGCTGCTGTGCCTGGATGACGCGCAAAAGCGTCGGCTGGGTGACAGCGCGCAGTCGCCCCAGGCACTGGGCGAGGCGCTGGCGAGGCGAGCCTCACGTCAGCGTGAGCAACTGCCCGCCATGCTCGGCATGACGCAGCCGGCCAGCGGCATACGGCCTCCCGTGCGGCTGGGTGACGGCCGTGTGGGCTACCCCCTGAGCGGGCGCCCCGAGGGCAACCGGCAGGCGATCAGGCGGTGGCTGCACCGGCTCTATCCTACCTACACCGATCATCAGCTGGACCGTTACATGGACCTGCAGGTACGCCAAGGGAATGATCTGTGGGAGCACTGCCGGAACGTCCAGCAGCAGTTGAGCAGCCTGCAATCCACGCTGGATGCCTGGCTGCGCGAGCCGGTAGGGCTGCTGCGGCGCCTGCGCCGCAGCACGGTGGCCAGGCAGATCCGCCGGGCGTGGCGGCGCAAGTTGAGCGATATGCAGGGCAATCATGCCCTGATGATCCAGGGCGAGGATGTCGGCAGCCTGCCGCGGTTTGCCAGCGAGGTGGATTTCAGCCACATCATCCATCTGACATTGCGTGGCATGCGCCTTGAGAGTCTGGAGCAGGACTGGCTGAGAATGTTCAGCGGCGTGAGCCGGCTCGACCTGCGGGACAATCAGTTCACGGCGCTGCCCGTCGGGCTCGAGCAACTGGCGCGGCTGACCGTGCTGCGCCTGGATGGCAACCGCATCGTGCTGGACGGCGAGGCCAATACCCGGCTGGGCGCCCTGCGGCAATTGCGTGAGCTGGACCTTGGCGGCAACCCGGTGACACTGCCCCCGCGCGTGGACAGCCTGGTGCATTTGCGCCGCCTGTCGCTGCGTTCGACCGGATTGCAGGCCCTGCCGGCGCAGGTGCTCGAGCATCCGCGACTGGAAATCGTCGATCTGCGTGACAATCTCATCCAGACGCTGCCCGAGCACTTGCCAGATGTACAGCGGCGGCGCCTGCGCAGCCTGGTGCTGCATGACAATCCACTGGACAGCGCAAGCGCCGAACGCTTGCGCCAGTTCATGGCGGCCGACAACGGCTCGCCCGCCAGGCCAGCGCAGCATGCCGAGGCCGACGACCCGGCGCGGGAGCGCTGGCTAAGCGGCTTCGACCAGCACGAGCGCGAGGCGCGACGCCGCGACTGGGCGCGGCTGCAGGCGGAGGAGGGGGGCGGAGATTTCTTTCGCTTCCTGGCAGACCTGAGCACCACGGCCGAGTACCGCGTGCAAACCGAGTACCTGCAACTGCGTGTGTGGGAGATCCTCGAAACCTGCCTGTACAACACCGAGACCCGCGATGCGGTGTTTCAGCTGGCGGCCGAGCCGCGCGGCTGCATCGACCAGTTGCTGCTGATCCTCAGCTCGATCGAGGTGCGTGTGCAAGTCGTGCAACTGACCGCCGGGCTGTACGGGTTGCATGCCGAACGACCGCTGCTGCGGCTGGGCCGCTCGCTGTTCCGCCTGGATGAAGTCAATCGAATCGCTGCGCAGTACATCAATGAGCTCGAAAGGGATGGCATCTCGCAGGTGGACGACGTCGAGGTCTACCTGGCCTATCGGATTGGCCTCGCCGGCCCGCTGGATCTGCCCCGGCAACCGCGCTACATGTATTTCGAGCAGTACAGCCTGGTGTCCAAGGCGCTGCTGCGCAATGCCGAGGAGGCGATTCTGAGGGGCGAAACCCGCGCCGCATTGAGCCGCTCGCTCGCGGCACGCGACTTCTGGGTGGAGTTCCTGCATGACACCCAGCCCGAAGCGTTCGACGCCATGAGCACGCCGTTCCATGAGCAACTCGAAACACTCACCGAGCAGGCTGCTTCGATGAGCGAGCAGGCCTATCTGGAGCAGGTGGACAGCATCGCGCAGGCGCGCGCGGCCGCGGAACGCATCCTGATCCTGAAGCTGAGCCGGCATGCCTACGACCGGCATCCGGATCTCTAGGGGCTCAAACGAACCGGCCCGCCATGAAGGCGGGCCGGTGCGGGAAGCCAGGCGACGATCAGCGGCGACGGAACAGCGGCAGCGGCTCGTCGGCGGCGGC
>NZ_DATELE010000132.1:0-9708 GCF_035277045.1 Pseudomonas sp.
TTCGCGCCCCAATCGCGGCACAAGGCTCGCTCCCACAGGCTGCTCGGCTGCGCCGGGCACTGCTGTGTCTGGGACTGCGAAGCAGTTCCTTGTGGGAGCGCGCCTTGTGCCGCGATCGAGGGCGAAGCCCACGCCGGGGCACAGGATCACAAGATTGTGCGATGCCGGCAGGGTACAAGACAGCTGCTGCCCCAGAACGCAACTGCGGCGGCACAAAAACAAGCGTGTTTCAGACCCTGTACCCAGGCCCTTACTTTTCCCCTCAGACAACCACCTCACGGCGGCTACTAGCTACCTTCGTATGCCGCAATGTCGGGATAAGAAACGCAATCGCCAGCAAGCAGGCACTGACCAGCAACACGAACCCGCCGTTCCAGCCGAAGTGGTCCACGGTGTAGCCCATCGCCGCGCTTGCGGCGACCGATCCGCCGAGGTAGCCGAACAGCCCGGTGAAGCCGGCAGCCGTGCCGGCCGCCTTTTTTGGCGCCAGCTCCAGCGCCTGCAGCCCTATCAGCATGACCGGTCCGTAGATCAGGAAGCCAATGGCGAACAGCGCGGCCATGTCGACCGCTGGGTTGCCGGGCGGGTTGAGCCAGTAAACCAGGGTCGCCACGGTCACCAGCGCCATGAAAACAATCCCGGTCAGCCCACGGTTGCCGCGGAAGATCTTGTCCGACATCCACCCGCAGAGCAGGGTCCCGGGAATCCCGGCCCACTCATAGAAGAAATACGCCCATGACGTGGTGTCGACAGAAAAGTGCTTGGCTTCCTTCAGGTAGGTCGGTGCCCAGTCCAGCACGCCGTAGCGCAACAGGTAGACGAAGACGTTGGCGAGGGCGATGTACCACAGCAGTTTGTTGCGCAGCACATACTCGACGAAGATCTGCCTGGCGCCGAATTCCTGCTCATGGCTGGCGTCGTAGCCTTCGGGATAGTCGTTGCGGTACTGCTCCACCGGCGGCAAGCCGACTGACTGCGGCGTGTCGCGCATCGTGGCGAACGCAAACACCGCCACCAGCACCGCCAAGGCTGCCGGCACGTAGAAGGCCGCGTGCCAATCGTTGGTCCAGCCCAGCCCCAGCAGGAACAGCGGACCGATGAGGCCGCCTCCGACGTTGTGCGCCACGTTCCACACCGACACCACGCCGCCGCGTTCCTTCTGCGACCACCAGTGCACCATGGTCCGTCCACTTGGCGGCCAGCCCATGCCCTGCGCCCAACCGTTGATGAACAGCAAGGCAAACATGACCCCCACGCTGGACGTGGCCCAAGGCGCGAAACCGAACACGAACATGACCGCTGCCGACACCAGCAGGCCGAAGGGGAGGAAGTACCGCGGGTTGGAGCGGTCAGAGACCAGGCCCATCAGGAACTTCGATAGACCGTAGGCAATGGCGACAGCGGAGATGGCCAGGCCTAGCTGGCCGCGAGTGTAGCCCTGTTCTTCGATCAGGTAAGGCATGGCCAGCGAGAAGTTCTTGCGCAGCAGGTAGTAGCCGGCATAGCCGATGAAAATACCGGCGAAGATCTGCCAGCGTAGGCGGCGGTAGGTGGAGTCGATCTTGCCGGCGGGAAGCGGTGCGCGGTGAGGCGCGGGGCGGAATACAGCGAACATGAAGTGTCTCCGGTTTTTATTGTTTTTTGTGCGAAACCGAAGATTACATTTTCATTACAGAAAACGGTATAGGGTTGAATCGTATAGATGGCCCGCGTTGCGTGACGTCGGACCGCAACAAGGGGAGGCCGGTAGGATGTGTGTCAGACACAGAGATGCCCTAGGGTGGGAAAATTACACCACCCCTGTAGGAGGCCTGTTTCGTACACCGTCCGCCTGAACGAACTCTGTGCCTGGCACGGCTACGCCGTGGTTGCGACCAAGTCCCGGGGGAGGGCTCAGGGACACATTGTCAGTACAGAGACAGAGCGGGGCCGAGCATGCACCGGGCAAGGCTTGGGGAGTGTGCGAGTGTGTGTGAGAAGGAGTGTGAGAGAGAGTGTGGGAGCGGGCTTGTCCCGCGATCGGGCCCGAAGGGGCCGTAGATCCCGATACCGCGAGCTCCCAGGTGGACCGGGGTGGCTGGTCTGCGGCCCCTTCGGGCCCGATCGCGGGACAACCTTGTGTCGCGATCGAGGGCGAAGCCCTCGCCGGGGCGCAGGATTGTCGGGTTGCGCGGTGGCAGGAGGGGACACCGAATACATCCATGCGCATCACCTGGGTAAGCGGCGGGCGAGTGGACATACCGTCATGAAAATCATCGAAATGTTCAGACTTTACCCCTTCCTTGTAGTCCATTTCCCAAAGATACTATTGCCGCTCTTAAATCATTGCAGCGGGCTCGCGAGGGTACTAGTCTCGCCCAGTCGTTGGGGTTTCAACGACCGGGCCTGCAAGCCTCGTTGCGATGTTGAGAACGCACCTCCCAGATCATCGGCATGTTCACATGCTGGTGGCCGCGATTTATGGTGGCTGCGTGCGGGAGGTCTTCGGACCTGCCGGGTTTTCTCTCATTGCCCCGGTCTTGCAGCCCGCACGTAGCCGCCACCTCTCCTCTGCAAGGGATGAATGACGGCTTGGCATTCACCAATGAATGAGAGCTGAACAATGTTGAAAATCGTCCCAGACCCACCCCAATCCCCCCACAAGATCCCCACCAACCTGGAAGACCTCCTCGTCCAGACCTCCGAATACCTGGTCTGCGCCCTGACCACCGCCCAGCAGGCCGTTCTGCTGCACCCGTCTCCCGGCGGGCAGGTTCTGACGCTAACGACCATGCACGAGATCGAAGCAGCCCGCGTTCTGGTCGAGGCGGCGTTGAGTCAGGTACAGGTACGGCATTGAGGTTGAGTCGCGAGATTCGTTGACCTCGTTATTTTTTGTGTTTGATCGACCCTGGGGCTGTATTGCAGCCATCGCGGGCGAACCCGCTCGGCCTCAGGTTGACCATTAGTTGAGGGATGAACATGAGTAGCGATACAGATAACAACAGCGTCATGAGCATCAAGACCCCAGACCTCGCATCATGCGGCGAGGGCGAAAACACTCCAACACGGCTGTTTCGGGTCATGACAGGCATACCGATCGACTACGCGATCGAGCAGTCATCGGTATTGATGAACTGCGTGCACAGGCTGACGTTTGTCGGTGTCATGGAGAAGGACGACACGCTCGTCTGGGCCGCACATCTGTTGTCAGGTCTGTCACGGGCGTTGGTCGACGATGTAGGGCACGGCATCGCGTACAGGGCCAGAGATCAGGCCCAGGTCGAGAAGTCGGATGCACCAACCCTTGGCTCCATGAAAGTCTGATACTCCCACGCCTGCAGAGAACCTGCGCCCAATAACGGCGCAGGTCGTGGCAACTCATAACAGTGCCGACGCAGGATAAGAATCAACGTTCGTGGCAATCAGTATCAGCAATACTGATACTGATCCACACCCCGCTGTTTTTGTAATTTTGTGGACGTACACTCGGTCGTACCGGTCCCACGATCGGTGCCTCGCACAAGTATAAAAACGTATGTGGAGTCACGAATGAACAGTCAAACTTCGGTCGAAGATCTCCCGCTCAGCCGCTTTCATATCCGAACGGTTTTCAGCGGCACGGGTGGTCAATTCAGCGACGGATTCGTGCTAGGGATCATTGGCATTGCAGTCAGCATGGCAGCTGGCCCGCTTCAACTGAATGCACTCTGGATGGGCCTGCTCGGCGCAGCCTCTCTCGCGGGACTTTTTATTGGCAGCCTGGTAGCCGGCCCATTGGCCGACAAATTCGGGCGCCGAACCATCTTTGCCTGGGACATGCTGCTTTTCGCGGCTATCTCTGCATCACAATTCTTCGTCAGTTCTGCCGAACAACTTCTGGTCTTGCGTCTGCTACTCGGTCTGGTGCTGGGCTTTGACTATGTCGTCAGCAAATCCCTGGTGACCGAATTCGCGCCGCGCCGCCACCGTGGGCGGCTTCTCAGCGTGTTGGCAGCCGCCTGGGCCGCGGGATACGTGGCCGCTTACCTGATCGGTTTCGTCCTGCGAGACTTGGGGCCGGATGCCTGGCGAATCATGTTGGCCGTGAGCGGTGTCCCGGCGTTGCTGATTCTTCCGCTGCGAATGGGTGTACCCGAATCCCCAATCTGGCTGATGGCGCGTGGCCGCAAGGATGAAGCCCTCGCGATCGTGCGTGACAAGTTTGGCCCCAACGTCTATCTGCCAGCTCCAACCGCCGCGCCACAACAGCAGCAGGGCAAATGGGCGGAGCTGTTCAGCAAACGGTGGCGCAAGAACACCATCGTTGGTTGCGTGTTCTACACCTGCCAGGTCATCCCGTTCTTTGCCTTGGGCACCTTCGCGCCGCGTGTGCTGGAAGCGCTCAACGTTCAAGACAAGTTTGTCGGCGGGCTGGTGTACAACGTGCTGCTGATGATCGGTGCCTTGCTGGGTCTGCTGATCATTGACCGGATCTCGCGCCGGGCCTTCCTGGTCGGCACCTTCTATCTCAGTGCCATAGGCCTCGCGGCGCTCGCTTTCGCAGGTTTCGGCCCGCTGGGCACCATCATCGCCTTCGGCTTCTTTGCCTGCGTGCTGGCCGCTGCTGTCAACCTGGAATTCGTCTACCCGCCCGAGCTGTTTCCGACCCACCTGCGTGCCTCGGGGATTGGCCTGGCGGTGGCGGCAAGCCGTTTCGGTTCGGCATTCGCGACCTTCCTGCTGCCCATCGCGGTGCAGGAGATGGGGATTCATGCCGCCCTGGGCGTATGTGTCGGGGTACTGGTGATAGGCGGCGTGGTATGCCAGCTGTTCGCGCCAGAGACGAGCAAGGAGCAGCTGTCGGCAGTTTCCACCGACACGCATGGCGCCGTGCCGGTCGAGGTTGCTTGCGCGGTGGCAGCGGCAGGTCGCAAGCCCGACTGATCCGCACGTACGATGGCCGTTTACTGAGCCAGAGCGAGATACCCGAATGCCAACCGACAAACTCATCGACATGTACGCCGTGCAAGTGTTCATCGCGGTTGCCGAAACCGGCAGCATGTCGGGAGCAGCCAGCCAGATGGGAATTTCTCAATCGGGTGTCTCCCAGATGGTGCGGCAACTGGAAGAGCAACTGGGGGTCGTGCTGGTCGACCGCTCGACACGGCCATTCACGCTCACACCCTTTGGGGTGGCGCTGCGAAACCGTGGAGCATTGCTGAGCGAGGAGCTCTCGCACCTGAAAGCTCAAGTGCTGGATGCAGGCAGGGGCGTCAAGCCTGATCTTCGCATCGGGGTAGTCGACTCATTCGCCGCGACCTGTGGCTCTGCGTTCACCAAGCAGTTGCTGGGCAAGGTTGCGCAGCTGTCCATTCGCACGGGGTTGAGTCCGCAACAGGGCGAGTCTCTGCTGCGGCGAGACCTGGACCTGATCGTGACGAGCGATCCACTGATGGACGCGAACGTTGTGAGTTACCGGATCTTCTCGGAGAAGTATTTCGTGATCACGCCTCGAGACATCCGCCATCCGGTTTCAACGATCGATGACGTGAGATCACTTGCCAACGTTCTTCCAGTGGTGAGGTTCAATCGGGTGTCACAAGTTGGACTGCAGATCGAGCGGCACCTTCGCGGTCTGGAGATCCGTGTACCCAACCGGCTTGAGCTCGATAACGCCGACGCACTGACTTCAATGGTCGCCGAGGGAATTGGCTGGGCGGTGACAAGCCCCATGTGTTTTCTCCAGGCAGCTCCCTGGGTGGATCGGGTTGCGGTGCACCTGACGCCGGAGCTGGGCCTGGAACGATCTCTGTATCTGGTGGCGCGCCGAGACGAGTACAGCTCGTTCTTCGCCGATGCCTGTCAAATTGCCCGTGACGTTGTACTCAATACCTTTCTGCCCAGGCTGACGGCCTTGGGCCAAGGTGTTGAAGCATTGATAAATATTGACGAGGACTAATACCGTGAATGCTTTTGATCGCGTTGAAGCAAGGCTGGAGCGTGACTATGTGGGTGAGGTGGAGATTCCCGTCGACAAACTGTACGGGGTCAATTCCATTCGTGGTTATCAGAACCTGACGGCGTCATCGTTGACGGTCGCCCATTACCCGGAGTTTCGGGATGCCTTCGCCCAGTGCAAATGGGCTGCGGCCTTGGCAAACCTGGACAGTGGCGTCCTTGGCGCGGCTCAGAGCGAAGCAATCGTGCTTGCCTGCAAGGACATGACCGAAGGCAATTGCGACGACTCGCTGATCGTCGACCTGCTTGAAGGCTCGGGGGGCACGTCCACCAACATGAACTTCAACGAGGTGATCGCCAACCGCGCCCAGCAGTTGATGGGTCACCCGGCAGGCTCCTACGACATCGTCCACCCGAACGACCATGTGAACTGCTCTCAGTCCACCAACGACGTGTACCCCGCCGCGCTGAAGATCGCGACCTACTCGATGCTCGGCGGGCTGATCACCCAGGTCGAGCTGCTGGCGCGAGAGTTCGACCGCAAGGCTGAGCAGTTCGCCGATGTGCTGCACCTGGGGCGCACCTGCCTGCAGGACGCCCAGCCGATGCGCCTGGGACAGAAGTTCTCGGGCTATGCCTCGTTGACTCACCGGCTCGCGGCCGAACTGGTCAACGTGCGTGACAAGCTGCGGACCTTGCCCCTGGGCGGCACGGCCATCGGTACAGGATTTGGCGCGCCCGCGGCCTACCGCGCCTCGGTCTATCAGCACCTGGGCGACATCACTGGTGTTGAGTACCTGGCGCCAGCCAACTCGTTCGATGCGATGCAGAACATGGATGTTTTCTCGCGCGTGTCGGGTGAACTGCGTACCTGTGTTGCATCATTGGCCAAGATCGCCAGCGACCTGACCCTGTTGTCGTCCGGACCGGTGGGTGGATTGGGGGAAATCAGGCTGCCGGAGGCCCAGGCCGGTTCTTCGATCATGCCTGGCAAGGTAAACCCGGTGCTGCCGATGGCGATGATCCAGATGAGCTTCGCCATCATTGGCAACGACGTCGCGGTGGCTCAGGCCGTTCAGTATGGAGAGCTTGAGATCAACCACTTCGAGCCCGTCGTGTCATCGCGGGTGTTCGACAGCATCACGTTGCTGACCAAGGGTATCGCGCAGTTCCGCGAGAAGTGCGTTGCCGGGCTGACCGCCGATGTCGAGCGCAACAAGGCGCACCTGACCCAATCGATGGCCGTCGCCACCGCGCTGGTGCCTGAGCTGGGTTACGCCAGTGTCAGCAAGCTGGCGCGCCAGTCCGTCGCAGAGGGGCGATCGCTGCTGGCGATCATGGAGGAATCTGGAGTGATGACGCAGGCCGAGGCGCTGGAGGCCATTGAAAAAGCCTCGCGGCCGGTGTTCGACGCCTAAGCATCAATGATCAGCGCGGGGCGCTCCTGGCACGCCTCGCGCCGCGGCAAGAGAGAAGCAATGTTGGGCGTGCGCCCCGGAGCGCTCAGCCCCCTGGCGCTCATCTGATCAGCTTGACAAGCTGGCAGGGCAGGGGGGATCGCGCGCCTGCCGTTTGGCATCCACACCTATGAGTGCAAGCGACACATGAATATCTTCAATGCAGGCGTATGCGCGGCAGTACTGTCATTTACCTCGGTCGTTGATGCCATGGCGGCCACGCTCCCCAACGTGGCAGTCCTTGCGACGGGGGGAACGATTGCAGGGACTGCGCCTAGCGCAACCCAGACGACCGGGTATCAATCCGGCGTGTTGACCGCGCAAGCGCTGATTGCCTCGGTACCCTCGATTGGCCAGGTCGCCAATCTGAGTGCCGAGCAGGTGGCCAACGTGGGCAGCGACAACGTCGATAACGAGATTCTGCTGACCTTGGCCAAGCGGGTGAACAGCCTGCTGGCGCGTGACGATATCTCGGGCGTGGTGATCACCCACGGCACGGACACCCTGGAGGAGACGGCCTACTTCCTCAATCTGGTGGTCAAGAGCGACAAGCCGGTGGTGGTCACCGGTTCAATGCGCCCGTCCACCGCGATCGGTGCGGACGGGCCCAGTAACCTGCTTCAGGCCGTCACGGTCGCGTCGGACCCGCAGGCGCGGGGTCGTGGGGTGATGATAGTACTCAACGACCGGATCGGTTCAGCACGCTTCATCAGCAAGACCGACGCCAACGCACTCGACACCTTCGGTTCCAGCGAAGGGGGCTACCTGGGCCGGCTGGTCAACCAGCAGCCCCGGTTCGAGACCCGGGTGGCGCGCGAGCACACCACCGCCACCCCGTTCGATATCTCGACCCTGGAGCACCTGCCCAAGGTCGATATCATCTACGGTTACCAGAATGACAACGGCTACATGTTCGATGCCGCCGTTGCCCACCAGGCAAAAGGGATCGTGATCGCCGGGGTCGGTGCCGGTAGCGAGTCCAGGTTCATCATTCCGGCCGTCAAGAGAGCAATGGAGCAGGGCGTTACCGTGGTGCGGTCTTCTCGCTCGGGCAGTGGGTTCGTGCCGGCAGACGAGGCATACCCGGGATTGCTGGGTGACAGCCTGAACCCCCAAAAGGCACGGATTCTGTTGATGCTGGCACTTTCCGTTACCCAGGACCCGGCCAGGATTCAGGACATGTTCCATCGATTCTGATCAGGGTCTGGGGCGTCAGGTATCAGATGCTGGCCAAGGCCTGCGCCAGATCCGCGCGCAGGTCCTCCACATCCTCTACCCCCACCGACAGCCGCACCAGCGCATCGCCAATGCCCAGCCTTCCCCGGTTTTCCGCCGGAATACTGGCATGCGTCATGATCGCCGGATGCTCGATCAGGCTTTCAACCCCGCCCAGGCTTTCAGCCAGGGCAAATAGCTTCACCTGCTCCAGGAAGCGTCGCGAGCCCGCGAGGTCGGTATCCAGGTCCAGCGAAATCATCCCGCCAAAGCCGCGCATCTGCCGGCACGCCAGCGCATGCTGGGGGTGGGAGGGCAGCCCGGGGTAATACACCCGCGCTACCTGCGGCTGGCGCTCCAGCCACTCGGCCAGCTCCAGGGCGTTGCTGCAGTGACGCTCCATGCGCAATGCCAGGGTCTTCACCCCACGCAAGGTTAGGAAGGCATCGAAGGGCCCGGCGATCGCGCCGACCGAGTTTTGCAGAAAGCCCAGCCGCTCGGCCAGCTCTGCATTGTCCCCGACCACCGCGATGCCTCCGATGACGTCGGAATGCCCATTCAGGTACTTGGTCGACGAATGCACGACAATGTCGAACCCCAGGGCCAGCGGGTGCTGGATCCACGGGCTGGCAAAGGTGTTGTCCGCCACGCAGATGATCCCCCGGTCGCGGCAGAGGGAGGCAACCGCCTCCAGGTCCGTCAGGCGCAGCAGGGGATTGCTGGGTGTCTCGACCCAGACCATCCGCGTGTCGTCCTGCAGCCCCGCCTCGAACGCCGACAGGTCGGTCATGTCGACAAAGCTGAACCGCAAGCCCGCACTGCGGCGCCGTACACGATCGAACAGTCTGTACGTACCGCCGTAGAGGTCGTCCCCGGAGAGGATGTGCGCGCCCGCATCCAGCAGCTCGAGCACGGACGAGATGGCCGCCAGCCCGGAGGCAAAGGCGAACGCCTGGGTGCCGCCTTCCAGATCCGCGACACAGCGCTCCAGCGCCCAACGGGTCGGGTTGTGCGAGCGCCCGTAATCCAGCCCTTTGTGCACGCCGGGGCTTTCCTGCAGATACGTCGAGTTGGCGTAGATCGGCGGCATCAACGCCCCGGTCGACGGGTCCGGCGT
>NZ_DATELE010000133.1:0-5485 GCF_035277045.1 Pseudomonas sp.
AGGGATCTCCTACGAACGATACCTTCAGGGGGTCGGCATTCTGAACTTGCTGCTGGGGCCGGCGACCGTGGCGCTCGCCGTCCCGCTCTACCAGAACCTGGCACGTATCCGGCGGCTGCTGTGGCCGATCCTGATCACCGTGGGCTGTGGCGGTGTCTTGGTGACCGGCCTGACGTTGTTGCTTGGGCACCTGCTGGGTATCGATCACGCGATGCTGATGACCTTGGCGCCCAAGTCCGTGACCTCGCCCATCGCAATGCTTGTTGCGAACCAGGCAGGGGGCATCGCCGCGCTCGCGGCTGTCTTCGTATTGCTGACCGGTATTCTCGGGGCGGTCTTTGGCCCTTCCTTGCTCAAGTTTGCCCGGGTATCGCATCCAGCGGCGGTGGGCATGGCGCTTGGGTTGACAGCACATGCCGTAGGCACCTCCAGGGCGCTGGAAGAAGGCCAGGAACACGGGGCCTATGCCGCACTCGCAATGAGCCTGATGGGCGTAGGAACGGCAGTCTTCCTGCCGCTTGTGCTTTCTTTGGTCTGACCCTTCCAGAGGGCTGCTCGCCTGCAGCCCCTCCGGTCTGTTCCCAATCTACTCAGGTGTTCCCTTGGACGAGTCGGCGCCGGTGGAAACACCCCATCGTCCGAACATTACCGCTAGCAGCCGGGCCATGCCTTGGGGGGACGGATTTGCCACCGTCACGCGGCTGAACTGACCGTGTGCCCGGCTGTCCGAGCGAATTCCTGCGACAGAAGAAAGCACGTGCATGGATACCTCCGAAACATCTATCATGAAAAGGATTACAGCTGGCAAGCAATTCCCCTGCCAGCTCTACCATGATTCCCTCCCTCAAATCGTCAACTCACTGGTTTTTGCATGCTAGGCACCGCTTCATCGACAACCCTCCAGTCTTCTTCGGCCGAGGTCGCTTCGACCCGCCTGGTCTTTTTCATCGCCGGGTTCTGCCTGGCCTCGTGGGCGCCCCTGGTGCCGCTACTCAAGGTGCGCGCGGTCCTGGACGAGGGCGTGCTTGGCCTGTTGTTGCTCGGCCTGGGTATCGGTTCGATCCTGGCAATGCCCATCGCTGGAGGATTGGTATCACGCTGGGGGTGCCGCCGGGTGATCGTCAGCGGGACGTTGGTTCTGTTGGCGATGCTGCCGCTGCTTGCCACTTTGTCTTCCGTCACCTTGCTGCTGCCAGCACTGATCATCTTCGGCATCGGCATGGGCGCACTCGATTGCGCCATGAATATCCAGGCGGTGGAAGTCAACGCGCAGAGCCCCAAGCCGATCATGTCCAGCTTCCATGGGTTGTTCAGCCTGGGCGGCATCCTTGGGGCGTTGAGCATGACGGCGATGCTCAAGCTCGGGTTCACGCCTTTGCATGCGGTGCTGTCGGTGGTGGGTGTCAGCCTGGTGGCGCTGTACCGTTCGCTGCCCGGACTGCTTCAAGCGGGAGAAAAGCAGTCTGCGCCATTGTTTGCCATTCCTCGCGGGGAAGTGCTCTTTCTGGGGGCATTGTGCTTCATCGTTTTCCTTGCCGAAGGCGCGATGCTCGACTGGAGCGGGCTGTACCTCGTTTCCCACCAGCACCTGCAGCCTGAACTCGCCGGGCTTGCCTACGCCACCTTCGCGGCGGCGATGACCGCTGGGCGCCTGCTGGGCGACCGGATCGTTGCCGCGGCTGGACGCCGCAGGGTGGTCGGGGCGGGCGGTGCGCTCGCTGCGGCTGGCATGCTCGTCTCGCTGGCGACCGATACCTGGGGTATCTCCCTGGTCGGCTATGGGCTGATAGGTCTGGGTTGCGCGAATATCGTCCCGGTGCTGTTCGCCGCCGTTGCGGACCAGCAGTCGATGCCGAAAGCGGTCGCGATCCCGGCGATGACTACCGTGGGTTACGCGGGGGTTCTGGTTGGACCGGCATTCATCGGTTTCGTCGCTCACCTGAGCTCGCTGCAATTGTCCCTTGGCACTGTCGCGCTTGGCTTGATCGGCGTGGCGGTGTCCGGTCGCTTTGTCAGAAGGTGATTTTTTAAACCGGCAGCTTTGCATTGACCCTCTGTAAAGGATTACATTGAGAGTGTCGGCGCTTGCCGAACACTGCAATCCCCAGTCATTGAAGGAGCAGGGCATGACCAAAGTGGTGAAAGGTGACAAAGAGCTAGGCGACATCCTGGTATTAGGGCCGGACGATGGCAAGGACTACTGGCAGCCAGTGCCTGCCAATGGCTTCATCTCGGTACGCATCGATCCTGAGGAGCTCGACATCCAGAGCCCCTTCAGTCTCGGTACCCAGACACTGCCACCGGCCAGTTACGTGCGTGAGCACTATCATCCTGTCCACGATGAGGTGTTGCACTTCATCCGTGGCAAAGGAAAGGCGCGCATAGACGGGGTCGAGCACATCGTCGAGCCGGGCGTGACGATTTTTGTCGGCAAGAACCGACGGCACATGTTCATCAACGATAGCGATGAAGAGCTGCACTGGTTGTGGTTCATCCAGCCCAACGGCCTGGAGCTGTTTTTCCGCGACATCGGTATCGAGCGCCATCCCGGGCAGCCTGCGCCTGAACCATTCCCGCGTCCGCAGAACGTCCTGGACATCGAAAAAACCACAGCCTTTGGGCCTCCCCTGCAGGATGCCTACATTCCTGTCTTCGAAAAGCACCGCTGATGCCGGCGGGACTAGCCTTCGTTCATGTGGCCTGCGCCAGCGGCCGCTCGGCCCAATGAAAAAAGTCGACGCTGACAAACAGTTCTGCTAATTTGCGTCATGAAACTGTAAACGATTACACGCGTCACGAGTGCGTGAGTCGGAAAGCCGGGGCTCAATCGCCCTGGCATTTACATGAAGCACCTGCGCGCCATGGATGGCCTGCACCCCAATCCAATAACAATCGCTACGCGGGGATCCACAGTGCCTAATGCCTTGAATGCTTTTCTGCCTTTCCAGCCACCGCTCATCTGCCTCACAGGGTTGACGAGATCCAGGTGGAACATTTCCTGCTAGCTCAGTGATGATCAGGCCGGCCATTTCGGATCAGCCGTGAATCATGCAGTACCGTGCCTGGTTATCGAGCCTGGCGCGTGACTACGCTTGAAGTTGTGAGAGGTAGACGTGTCTGAACAAAAAATAACAAGTCGTGCGCGCATGGCCACATCGGCCGTTTTCTTCACCAATGGCGCTGTCCTTGCCATCTGGGCAACCAACATCCCTGGCATGAGACAGGCATTGCGGCTCAGTGATTCCGAGCTCGGCGTGGTCTTGAGCGCCTTTGCCGCCGGGACCATGTTGATGATGTGCCTGGCCGGCGCGCTGGTCACGCGCATTGGCAGCCGCAAGGCGCTGGTGCTGGGCGGGGTTCTGGTTTCAGCGGTGCTGCCGTTCTGTGGGCTGGCCGGCTCGGCGTGGGCTCTAGCGGCGGCAGTCTTTGCCCTGGGTATCGCCAACAGCATCCTGGACGTGGCGATGAACACGCACGGATCACTGGTCGAGGCGCGCAGAGGTCGTCCGCTGATGTCTTCTTTCCACGCCGTGTTCAGCATCGGCGGGCTCGCCGGCGCATCGGCCGTCGCATCGCTGCTGTCCAGCAAGCTGGGGCTGATGCACTGCCTGGCGCTGTCGGCCGTGATGACCGCCGTGGTGACGCTGATCGCCTCGTTCTGGCTGGCGGACCTGCGTCCCTACGTGGACGTGGGCGGCGATTGCCGTCCTGTCAGCAAGCCGAAGAGCTTCGCCTGGCCAAACCGCACGTTGTTGTGCATTGCCGGCCTGACGTTCCTGGCGTTGTTCATCGAGCGCACGGTCATTGACTGGAGTTCGCTCTATCTCACCGATGTCAGCCATACCTCGGCCAGTATCGCGGCTTTTGCCTTTGGCGCGTTCAGTTTCGCCATGGCCATCGGCCGGCTAGCCGGCGATGTGCTGATCAGAAAGTTCGGCCCCAATATCGTTGTGACGTTTTCAGGCGGGGTAGGGGCCCTGGGGATCGCGCTGACCGTGCTGTTCCCCGTTCCGCTGGCGTCCATCGCTGGGTTCATCCTGGTCGGCGTCGGCCTCTCCAACATGACCCCGCTGCTGTACAGCCAGGCAAGCAAGGCGTATCCCGGCGCCCCGGGCCTCGGTCTGGCGATGAACGGAACCCTTGGCTACACGGGGTTCCTGCTGGCTCCACCCGTCATTGGTTATCTGGCCGAGTCCTATGGGCTGAAGCTTTCGATGATCATCCCTTTCGTAGCCTTTGTGCTGCTCATGGGCAGTCACCTGCGCAAGGTGAGGTTGCAGCGCCTGAAAGCGGCGCCCCTGAGGGCCGACCTGCCATTCGCGACAGCCCGGCGCTCGTGAAGGCAGCCACTCAGCTTACCGAGTGGCTCGACTGGCGCACCATCAACTGGGTACCGAGCAGCACCGGTTTGATCTCCTGACCATGCTTGAGGTTGGAGATCAAGCCCTCGGCGCTGCGAACACCCATTTCGCCCGCCGGAATCGCCAGCGTGGTCAACGGCGGTTCGAGATACTCGGCAAACTCCAGGTTGTCATAGCCAACGACCGAGATGTCATGCGGCACATCCAGCTGCAGCTTCTTGCAGGCCGACAGCACGCCGAAGGCGATGACGTCGCTGTTGCAGATGACGGCGGTAACCTCGGGGTGTTCCAGCCGAATCCGCCGCAGCGTGCGCTCGCCGAATTCGATGGTGTAGCCACCTTCGCTTTCGTACTTGAAGTGAGCGCATTTTTCCTTGTAGCCGCTCAAGGTATCGGTGAAGGCCTGGTAGCGGGCCTGCTGCCGATCATTACCCTTCATGGGGCCGGTGAGCATCGCGAAATTGCGGTGTCCCAGGCCTAGCAGGTATTCGACCAGCTGCTGGGTCGCCTGGTAGTTATCGAAGCCGATAAAGGGGAATTCGTTGTCCTTGAGGTAGGAGTAGGTGCAGATTACCGGCATCCGGTGTTCCTGCAGGTACTTCTTGAGCGCCGGATCAGCCACTTCGCCAACGATCAACAGACCTTCGACACCACGCTCGACCAGCAGCTTTACCTTCTCGAAGATCGAGCCTGCATCAAAGCCGCAGCTGAGGACGTAGACCACATAGCCATACTCGGCGAGCTTGTCCTGGAAACTCTTGATCATGGTCGCGTAGATGGCATGGTCAAGCGTTGGAATGATCGCCCCGATCAGGTTGGTCTTCTGCAGGCGCAGCGCCTTGGCCGCGGGGTTGGGGCTGTACCCCAGCTTGGCGGCGATGGCCAGGACCTTCTCCCGCACGTCATCGCGCACGTGGGTCGGCAGGTTGAAGCTGCGCGACACGGTGGCCACCGAAACGCCTGCCGCTTTCGCAACATCCGTCACCTTGACGCGGCCTGCCGATTTCAATGTTGTAGTCACATTCGTCCCTCTTCGGTTCCCTTGCCCGCTGCAAGGACTCGGCTCTATGCCCTGCATGATAACGATTACTGGGTTTTTTGCCGAGTTTTGCCTCATTTGGTGT
>NZ_DATELE010000134.1:0-13470 GCF_035277045.1 Pseudomonas sp.
CTCCGCCAGCGCTAATTGCATAGGTCGATCAAACTGCGCGGCAGCGCGTTTTTTCAACTTCTTTTCAAGGCCGTTCATGGTCACCCCCCTTACTCGTCCTTGCCCAGCACCAACCCCGAGCCGAGATCGGCACCAGTGATCGGGTTGCTGGCAGGGTCGGACATGGTGCGCAGTTTCATCTGCTCGACGACTTCAAGCTCCGCGGGCGAAAGCTGGACGCTGGCCGTGCCGTCGCCGCCGTCCACGGCGGGTTGCGGATCTTCCACGTACTCCCACTCCGGTCCTTCATTCCATGGGCCACGCACGTTCGGTGCGCCGGACATGTTGAAGTACTTGTTGGTGAATTCGGGCATGCCTGGCAGCTTACCTTGCGGGAAGTTGGGCTGGATGGCGTGGAGGGCTTTTTCGAACGACAGTTGGTGGGCGATCTCGCGGGTCATCAGGAACCCTAGGGCCTCCTTGACGCCGGGATCATCGGTGACGTTCATCAGCCGCTCGTAGACGATCTTGGCACGCGCCTCGGCGGCAATATTCGAGCGGAAATCGGCGGTCGGCTCGCCGATAGTGTCCACATACGCAGCGCTCCACGGCACACCGGCAGAGTTGGTCAGCGGAGCACCCGCACCATAGAGAATGCTGGTGATGTGCGAGTCGTTACCGGCGCCATTGATCGAGCGATAGAGCTCGCCCTCTTCTTCAACTCCTTCTGCCAGACGGCCTTTGGCACCCTTGTTGAGCATGACGATGATTGAGCCGACGACTTCGAGATGACTGAGTTCCTCAGTCGCGATGTCCATCAGCAGATCGTGGCGGCCGGGATCATCCTCGGCCAAGGCTTGGGTGAAATAACGGCTGGCGGCGGCGAGCTCGCCTTGCGCGCCCCCAAATTGTTCAAGCAGAAGATTCGCAAGGCCTGGATTAGGCTGAGCGACGCGCACGGTATATTGCAGACGCTTGTTATGAATGAACATAATCTTTCCTCAGGCTTTATGAACGATGTCATCACTTTGTTCCACTGCGAACGTCAGCAATGCCGTCATTAGCTGGGAGACACGCGGTCAGGTCGAAGTGCGGCCCGAACAACTTGGAAGTTGACGAACGGATAGTCTTCGAAAGTTCAAGCCACTCGCCTAGAGGCCTGCGTGCGCAAACTATTAGCGCGACAGTCCATTCGTCGAGTGACGATGAACATTTGCAGGTGACCGGTCCTCTGTAGAACTTCAACTACCAGCGATCCTTGAAGGAGCACTGTCATGACCAAGGCCATTGAACCCGTTGATAACTTGCTCGACTGGCTTCGCGACGCCCATGCCATGGAGCAGCAGGCTGAGCGGATGCTCAAGGCACAGTCCGAACGGCTTGAGCATTACCCCAAGCTCAAGGCGCGAATCGACAAGCACATCGTCGAGACCGAAGGCCAGCAACGTCGGCTGCAGGAATGTATCGAACGCCTCGGCGGCAGCCCGTCTACGCTCAAGGACATCGCTGGCAAGCTGATGGCCTTCGGGCAGGCGGTGGGCGGCATGACCATGAGCGATGAGGTCGTAAAGGGCGCCATGTCGGGCTATGTGTTTGAAAACGTAGAAATTGCTGCCTATACGGTGCTGGTCGAGGCCGCAAACTACGCCGGCGACGAGTTGACCGCAAAGGCCTGCAGCGCGACCCTGAAAGAAGAAATCGCCATGGCTGAATGGCTCAAGGATCACTTGCCCGAAATCACCCGTGCGTTCCTGGCCAGGGCCGAGGCGCCGGACCTTGAAGCGAAACGATGATGCCGAGGACGGGACCGTGCCGACGCGCGGTTCCGGCTTCCCGCCTCCCGGATTTATTTGTAAGAAAGAATTTCAGGGCAGCCGCGGGGTCTACCGTGAAGGTAAACCGCAAAGGACTGAATGCAATGAGATTCGCCAAGTTTTGCCAGACGCTTTCCGATAAAGCCGGACACCCCCGCACCTTCCAGGTCGCCTTGGGCCTGATCGTTCTGTGGGCCGCCACGGGACCGTATTTTCATTACAACGACACATGGCAGCTGATCATCAATACCTCGACGACCATCGTAACGTTCCTCATGGTCTTCCTGATCCAGAACACCCAGAATCGAGACAACGACATCCTTCACCTCAAGCTTGACGAGCTCATCCGTGCCTCCAAGTCCGCGCAGAACTCGGTGCTGTCGCTGGAGGACTTGGAAAGCAAGCAACTACGGGAAATGCGCAAGGCCTATCGCAAGCTTGGCAATGCCGACAATGAAGACCCCACCCACAAAGTTCCCGACGGCGAGTCTCGCTAAACTACTGTTGCAGCAGTGCTTCCAGGTCCATGGTGAACTGCTGCGCGCGGCCGTGCTCCAGCGCGCCGATACGGTCGAGCTGGAGCAGGTCGGCGATCAATGCGTCTGCAGCCGGCGCGCCGTATTCATCGAATGCGGCGGACTTCATCAACAATACTTCGGTGACCATGTCGGCATCCTCCAGCATGTCGCCCGAGACTTCGCGCGACAATTGCGCGAGCCACTTGCCGATATGAGGGTGCTGTTTGCGCAAGGTCGTCATGGCCTTGCGCTGATGATCATTTAACTCAAGTGGCATGCATTACTCCTGAAACTGTTTTTTGCGAAATCAACCGCTGCCTCGCGCCCCGCGCTCCCAGTCCAGCGTGCGGGCGATCGCTGCGCGGTATGGGGTCTGGATTTGGCGGGGCACCTGCTCGATATAGCGCTTGGCGTGCGCCCGTGTTTCGCCCTGCAGGCTTGCCAGGTAGTCCAGCACGTCCCGCTCGCAGGGGACGCGGCTTTCAAGCTGCTCGAAACGCGGTGGCAAGGCGGTCCAGACCAGCGCATCCAGCCCTTTGGCCAGGGCCCACTGGCACAGCGGTCCGGTGGCGTCAGGACTGACGACCAGCGAACCGACGCCATCGCTGCGGTGATCGGGGATGCCTTCGCGCTCCTTGAGCCTCTGGCAGGCCAGCGCCAGGTCATCCCCTTCCAGCGGTGCCCAGAACACCTGCACCAATGGCGCGTTCACGCAGATGGCGGTGGCCAGTTCGCCGCCGTCGCCGACCCTGCAGAACTCGATCGGCAGTTCAGGTCCATCCTCCCGCCACGGCCCCGACAGTCGAAGCGGTTCTGGTTTCCACAACAACGAACCCCACCCTAGACACCCTATCTTCATGGCACCCTCGCCTGATCTGTGAATGGGAATGACGTGTTTTTTGACGGACAGGCCCAACAGGGGTTCCGTCCGGTCTGTCTAGCGGGTTACGTGCCAACCAAGGCTGATGGAGAGCAGCGTGACGACCGCCTGTCGCACTGATGGCACCTTGGACCAGCCCGCGCAGCCCAATGCATGACTCACCTCACCAAGGAGATTCACCATGAAAAAGATCAGACCCCTACACGTGGCCTTTGCGTTGTGCCTGGGTGCGGCAGCCCCCTTCACTTTCGCTGCCACGGATCCGACCGCGCCTGGCCACAGCAATGAGACCCACAACGGCAGCAGCACCGACACCGGCACCATGAACGGTGACAATCCAGGGACAAGCGGGACTGGCACCGGCAGCGGACCTGGCACCGGCCCTGCGGCGGGCGGTAACGGCACGGGTGCAGGCACGGGCACAGGTGCCGGAACTGGCGCTGGCACTGGCGGCAGCGGCGGTATCGATGGTTCGGGCGGCAGCGGCGGCAATGGCTCTGGCAGTGGTTCCGGCGGTGGCGCAGGCGGTGGTGGCGGCGCGGGTGGCGGCGGCGGTAGCTGATCGGCCGTGAAGACCTATCCACTCCCAGGGGCCAGCCCAGGCTACGCCTCTGGGAGCAGGACGGGTGGAACGCTGGGCAATCACCCGCAGGAGACGCATCATGAAGCGCACGACCCCATTCCCTCTGGCCTTGGCACTCTGCCTGGGCCTTGGCGCCCCGCTGGCCTTTGCCGATACCGACATGACGGGCAGCGGTCATAGCAATACGCCTGAATCCAACCAAGTGCCCGGCAACGCCAATGGGCCTGCCGAAGGCGCCAACGCCGGTGACGGCAGTGGCACCGACACCCGCGCCAATCAGGGCAAGGGTGGTGGTGAAAGCCGCGGCGGCAAAGGCGGCAACGACACGAGCGCCACCGGCGGCGACGGCACCGACCGCTCGCCGGGCAAGGCCATGAATGGCACCGGCACCTCCGGCGAGACCGGCAGCAATGGCCCCAGCGACATGAACGGCGGCGCAGGCGGCGGCTAGCCCCCGATCAGCGCTCGATGGCCAGCGCCACGCCCTGGCCACCGCCGATGCACAAGGTCGCCAGGCCCTTGCGCGCATCGCGCTTGTTCATCTCGTGCAACAAGGTGACCAGTACCCGGCAGCCTGATGCGCCGATCGGATGGCCCAGCGCGATGGCGCCGCCGTTGACGTTCACCCGTTCACGGTCCCAGCCCAGTTCCTCGCCCACGGCCAACGCCTGGGCCGCGAAAGCCTCGTTTGCCTCGACCAGCTCCAGGTCCGCGAATTGCCAACCGGCCTTTTCAAGGCAACGGCGCGTCGCGGCGACCGGGCCGATGCCCATCACTGCCGGATCCACGCCAGCGCTGGCATACGCCTTGATCCGGCCAAGCACTGGCAGGCCCAGCGCCTGAGCCTTGTCGGCGCTCATCAGCAGCACCGCGGCGGCACCGTCGTTGAGGGTCGAGGCATTACCCGCGGTCACGCTGCCATCCGGCCTGAAGGCCGCTCGCAGCTTGCCCAATGCTTCGGCGCTGGTGTCGGCCCGTGGCTGCTCATCGGTATCGAAGATCCGTGGCTCACCCTTTCTTTGCGCGATGCTGATCGGCGTGATCTCGTCCTTGAAGCGTCCGGACTCGATCGCCGCCTGGGCCCGGCGCTGGGACTCGGCCGCATAAGCATCCTGTGCCTGTCGGCTGATACCGTATCGCGCCACCAGGTTTTCGGCGGTGACGCCCATGTGATAGTCGTTGAACGCATCCCACAGGCCGTCGCTGATCATGCTGTCCACCAGCTGCCCATGGCCCATGCGCAAGCCGGTGCGCGCCGCGGGCATGACGTACGGCGCGAGACTCATGTTTTCCTGTCCGCCGGCGATGACCACCTCGGCATCGCCGCAGCGGATCGCCTGGGCACCCAGGTGCACGGCCTTGAGGCCCGAGCCGCACACTTTGCTGACGGTCAGAGCGGGTACCGAGTAAGGCAGGCCAGCCTTGACCGCTGCCTGGCGGGCAGGGTTCTGGCCGGCGCCTGCGGTCAGCACCTGGCCCAGAATCACCTCGTCGACCTCGCCAGGCGCTATCCCGGTCTGCTCAAGCAGGCGCTTGATCACCGCCGCGCCCAGGTCAATGGCCGGGACGTTGGCTAGCGCTCCCTGGAAGCTGCCAATGGCGGTGCGTGTGGCGGCGACGACAACGACATCATTCATGCGGTGTTCTCCCTAGGTGATTTTTGTACCGGCCAGCATCGGCCCAAACCACTGTTTTGAGAAGTTTGTTTTTCTTTGCGATTGATCAGTATTCCAAATAAATCCACGGTGCAGCATCGTCGCAAGGTGTCTGCGATCGAACTCGTCGGCAAACGAGCGGGTCACAGCGTGGAGCCTGCATCAAGGAACTTAACCCTCAAGGAGAACCCCCATGCGCCATTCCCTCGACACGCTGTTCGCCCAGGGCAAACGCCTGAGCCTGGCGGCCGCCCTGCTCGCCTGCATGCCCCTCGCCCATGCCGATGACGTGCTGCTGGTGGGCAACAAGGCGGGCGCCAGTGTCTCCGCCCTTGCCTTGTCCAGTGGCAAGGAGCTGCTCAAGCTGCCGGTCGGCACGGGTCCCCATGAAGTCATTGTGTCGGGCAACGGCACGCTGGCGGTGGTGGGCAACTATGGCGCGCAAGGCCAGGCCAACAACAGCCTGAGCGTGATCGACTGGCCAACGCGCCAGGTGGTGCGCACCATCGACCTTGGCAAGGACTCGCGCCCGCATGGCATTCGCTTCCTGCCGGATGACCAGCGCATCGTGGTCACCACCGAGGACAGCGAACGCCTGCTGGTGGTCGACCTGGTTCAGGGCAAGGTGCTCGAGCGTATCGAGGTGGGTGGCGGCAAGCCGCACATGGTTGCCCTGTCGCCCACCGCCGATCGCGCCTACGTCACGCATGTCGACGGCGGCAGCCTCTCGGTGGTGGACCTGGTGCGGAACCGCAAGATTGCCTCCATCCCCACCGGTAACAGCACCGAAGGCATCGCCGTCAACAAGGCTGGCACCCAGGTCTGGGTGAGCAACCGTGAAGACAACGAAGTGGCTATCGTCGATGCCAAGCGGCTGGAGGTGACCGACCGCATCAAGACCGGCCAGTTTCCGATCCGCATCGTCATGACCCCGGATGGCAAGTATGCACTGGTCAGTTGTGCCAAGTCGGCCGAGCTTGCGGTCATCGACGTGGCAGGCAAGCGTGAGATCAAGCGCATCAGCCTCGCCCGCGAAGGCGCCCAGTACCGCCGCACGCTGCTGGGCGCCGAAGCGCTGCCGATTGGCGCGGTGGTTTCGCCCGATGGCAAGCGGGCCTTTGTCGCGATCAGCGGCGGTGATGAGATCGCCGTGATCGATACCGCCAACTGGACGGTCAAGGACCGTTGGCAGGCCGGGCCTGAACCGGATGCGCTGGCGATCGTGAAGGACGGCGCGAAGGATCCGAGTTAGGGACTGGTACAGTTGCTCCCACAGGGCCCGGCTATGCCGGGCCGGGGCTGTGATTACCTCGGTAGAAGACAGTTGCTCCCATGGGCACAGCGCTGCTCCTGTGGGCGGCGCGGTACCTGTGGGAGCTGGCTTGCCAGCGAAAGGGGCAGTGCTGACAGCACAGGGCACAGGGCACTGGGTTCTGGCCAGAATGGCCACCGCTCCTGACAAATGGCAAGCGCGACGCAATCAGTCGCGATAGTTGTACATCATCACTAAGTTGTAATGCTTTTGTAGAACTTTCCTCATACCCCCTCGGTCCGAGCTTCCGAACTTTGATACGGAAACCCCATGACCGACGCTCCCCTTCGCGTCGCTGAAATCGGCCCCGGCCCAGCGTCGCTCTATCCGCAAGCAACCCACTTCTCCGACCTCGCTGCCCTGCTCCACACCACGCCTTTCGATGCCGTGGTCCTGCGCGCCTCGCTCGAGGACAACCGCCGGATGCTGCGTGAGCTGCGCGCCACGCCCAGCTACCGACTCGCGCCGCTGTTCTGCGAGACCAGCGACGACGCAGTGGTCTCGGCCCTGTCCGATGGCCCGGCACCGAGCACCTCTGCCCAATTGCAAACGCACTGCCAGACCTGGCGCGAGCGCATGGCGGTGTTCAACAACGGCCGCCCGCCAGAAGGCATCGAGGCACAGGTGCTCGCCTACCTCTGGCTGCGCACACCCGGGAAATTGAACGTGCTGCGCGCGGTGGACAGCGCGCAGCTCTACAGCTATCCGCTGGTGGACTGCCTGGGTGGCGACACCGTCAACGGCCAGGCCCTGGTGCGCAACCTGGTGCAGCGCAACCTGCTCGACAGCACCGCCCTGGTCGACCGCATCCGCCTGTGCCGGCGGTGTGGCAGCGGTCATCTGAACTATGTCGATGTCTGCGTGGAGTGCACCTCGCTGGACATCCAGCGCCAGGCCTCGCTGCACTGTTTCACCTGCGGCCACATCGGCCGCCAGACAGAGTTTCTCAAGGATGGCGTCCTGGTCTGCCCCAACTGCGTGACGCGCCTGCGCCACATCGGCACCGACTACGACCGCCCGCTGGAGAACTACAACTGCAACGACTGCCAGGCGTTCTTCGTCGACGCTGACGTCGAAGCGCGTTGCCTGGACTGCGGCGAGCGCCACCAGCCCGATGAGCTGCAGGTGCGCGAGATGCGCGACTACCAGCTGTCCGAGACCGGATTGCTGACCGCACGCCAGGGCCTGGAGCGCAACACCGATCATTACTTCGGCGGGCTGGCGATGGTTGGCGCCAACACCTTCAAGACCCTGCTCGACTGGCAGCTGGAACTGATCGAGCGGCACCAGGCGCCAAGCTTCGCGCTGCTCGGCATGCGCTTCGCCAACCTCGGCGTGACCCTGGCGCGCCTGGGGCCGCAGCGCGGGCATGCGCTGCTGGACGCGTTGATCGAGCGCATCCAGGTGGCGATTCGCGATACCGACCGCTGCACGCGCACCAGCGAAGACCAGCTCTGGGTGCTGCTGATGTACACCGACCAGGCGGGGATGGCGCGGGTCACCGAGCGCCTCAACCAGATCGGCGAGCTCTTCGTCGGCCAGGACCTGCAGGATATACGCCTGCACACCGCAGGCTGCGTGGCGCCGGCCGAACTGCTGGAGAAGGAAAGCGCCGAACTGCTGATGGCACGCCTGGCGGGGGAGCTTGGATGAACGCCCTGCTCGATCACTGGCAGGCATGGCTCGCGGAGATCGCCGGCCCGAACGGGCACTGGCAACTGTTCATGATGGTGTTCCCGTACTTCCTGCTGCTGGAGGTGCCGCTGAACCTGCTGGTGCTGCTGGGCACGCTGCGCTGGTTCGTGCGCAAACGCAGCACGGTCCCCGTGCACAGTCCTTGGCGCCCACGGGTGTCGATCATCATCACCTGCTACAGCGAGGGCAAGGACGTCGAGCTGACCCTGCGCAGCCTGGCCGAGCAGACCTACCCCGGGGTGATCGAAATCATCCCGGTCGTCGATGGCGCCAGCGTCAACCACGAAACCACCGAGGTGGTGCGCCGCTTCAAGGCGCGTCAGCAGCTGCCGGCCAACCGGCTGCTGCGGCCGATCGCCAAGTGGCAGCGCGGCGGACGGGTGTCGTCGCTGAACACCGGCCTTTCGTTCAGCACCGGCGAGATCCTGATCAACGTCGATGGCGATACCTCGTTCGACAACGACATGGTGGTGCGCATGGTGCGCCACTTCCGCGACCCCAAGGTGCCGGCGGTGGCCGGCAGCCTGCGGGTGCGCAACGCACGCCAGTCGTGGGTGGCGCGGATTCAGGCGCTGGAGTACCTGCTGTCGATCCACATGAGCAAGATCGGCCTGGCCGAGTGGAACCTGGTGAACAACGTGTCGGGAGCCTTCGGGGCGTTCCGCCGCAGCTTCCTGGAACAGATCGGCGGCTGGGACACCCACACCGCCGAAGACCTCGACCTGACCCTGCGGATCAAGAGCTACTTCCGGCGGTACGGCCTGCGCATCCCGTTCGAGCCCCGCGCCATCGGCCACACCGATGCGCCCTCGACCCTGCGCGGGTTCCTCGACCAGCGCCTGCGCTGGGACGGTGACCTGTTCTTCGTCTACCTGCGCAAGCACCGGCACACGTTCAACCCGCGCCTGGTCGGGTGGCCAAACTTCCTGATGCTGCTGGTGGGCGGGCTGTTCTTCCAGCTGGTGCTGCCCTTCATCATTGTCGGCTACAGCCTGGTGGCGGTCATCGTGCTGCCGTTCACGGCGTTCGTGTTCTATTCGCTGCTGATCTACGCCCTGTACCTGGCGCTGAGCACCCTGCTCTACCTGGGACTGATGCTGATGGTTAGCGAGCGCCCGCGCCAGGACCTGCGCCTGGCCTGGATCCTGCCGTTCTATCCCTTTGCGATGTACGCCCTGCGCTGCTGGAGCGTCGTCGCCACCCTCAATGAAACCCTGCGCCGCGGCCATGAAGAGTCGAGCATGGCGCCCTGGTGGGTTCTGAAACGAGCCAATCGGTTCTAAGGCTGCCTGACTGCATGACTGCGAAACAACTATTACGGACCCTGCTGCCCGCGCTGTGCTGCACGCCCTGGCTGGCGTGCGCCACACCGCTGACGCTGGAGCAGGCGTTGCACCAGGCGGGCGATGGCCACGCCGTGCACGCCGCCAATGCCGAGCTGCAAGCGCGCTACGCGGCGCGCGATCAACGCAAATCGGAAGCCAACTGGGAGATGTTCGGCAACGCCAATGTCGGCCGCTACCACGAACTGGTGACCGAAGACCTGCGTAACGACTACTACGGACGCAGCTTCGCGGTCGGCCTGCGCTATCCCTTGCTGGGCAGCCTGCGCAGGCGCCTGGACGCGGTCAGCGACAGCGACCGGGACGTGCGCCTGGCCACCATCGAGCAGGACTTCCGCCGTGCCCAGCAACGCCTGGCCGTGCGCAGCGCCTACGCCGACTGGTGGCGGGCGGTCGAGGAACAGCATGTATGCCAGGGCGCGGCGCAAGCCGCCCAGCGTGCCGACACGCAGGTCCAGGAGCGCCTGGACGCCAAGTGGATTCTGCCTTCTGACGCGCAACTGATGCGCAACGAATGGCAGACCGTGGTGCGGCGTTGCGCGTTGCAGGACGACGTGCTGACCGACGTCCGCGCCAGCCTGCAAAGCCTCGGTGTTCGCGTGGGCGCCGATGACACACCGCAGGCCACACCGCTGGCCAGCCATCCACAACCGCTCGATGCCTGGCGCACGCAACTGGACAGCAACCCGCGCATCGCTGGCCGCGACGCGCAGCTGGCCGCGGCCGAAAGCCGTCGCCAGCAACCGTGGTACAGCGCCATCGAGTCCTACTTCAACGTCGCCCAGACCCTGGAGCAGCGCAGTGGCGCGCCGGACGACGGCCATGGTCTGAGCGTGGGCATCACCCTCTCGGCGCCAGTGGACCTGCTCGACTACGGCTCGGCGCGCAACCGCGAAGGCGAGGCGCGCTACCAGGCGGCCGTGCGCGCCCGCGAGCAGGAGCAAGGTGACGTGCTGCGCGAGCTGGGCAAGGTGATCGAGCAGCAGCGCCGGGGCATCAATGAATACCAGCGCCTGAGCGAGCGCCGCGACGCCCTGCAGCAGTTGCTCAGCGAGCGGCGCCAGCGGGGCGAACTCGATGCCGGCGAGGCCAGCCTGCGCCTGTTGCAGGCCGAGGTTGACGGCTACAACGCAGGTTTCGGGCAAATCTCCGCATGGCACGGGGCCTGGTTGCAGGACGCCGTCTTGCGCCTGTTCGGGGATGACAGCCCGGCCTTCGACGCCCTGCTGGGCAGCGCCCGCCTGAGCTGGCAGAACTCAGCCAGCCAGGGGAGCCGTGGCAGCGAGGCGAATCAGCAGGCCTGGAGCCAGGGCGTGTACCTCTGGGATAGCACCGCATTGCTCGATCAGCGCCAGCAACCCGCTGAGCTGGCCGCGCTGCGTCAGGCTGGCATGAACCGGATCCACCTGGGCCTGACTGGCGTGCAACTGGCCGATACCCAGACCATCCCGGCCCTGCTCGGGTTGCTTCAGGAGGCTCACCGTCAGGGACTTCAAGTCAACCTGCTGCTGGGTGACCCCAGCTGGATCAAGCCCAGCCAGCGCCATGGGCTGATCGCGACGATCCAGCAACTGCGCGCGCTGCCCTTCGATGGTCTGCACCTGGACCTGGAAGTGGAGCAGCTCGGCTGGCCGGTGCCCGACCTGCGCCTGCGCGACTGGCTCGAGACCGTGCGCCAGGCCAAGGCCGCCAGCCCGTGGCCTGTGCAGTTGTCGAGCCACCCGCGCTGGTTCGCCGAAGAAGCCCGGCGCGACCCGTGCGTGCCGTGCGAGCTTGAAAAGATCGGCGTGAGCGACATCAGCCTGATGATCTACACCCGCAACCCTCAGCGCAGCAGCGACAAGGCCCTGGCGATCGCCAGACAGTGGCCCGGCCTGCACCTGCGCCTTGCGCAGAGCATCGAGCGCGACCAGCCCAGCGACCTCAGCTGGCACGGCACCGATGCCGCGCAACTGCGCCAGCAGCATACCGACTGGCGTGACGCCCTGCTGCCTGCCGGCGTGGGCGGCATTGACTGGCAATCCTGGACCGATTTCCCGAGAGCCCGATGAAAATACATTTTCGCAGCCCCAAAGAACAAAACCCCACCCAGGACAACGGCATGCAGGTGCTCTACGCACCCGGCAAGCGCCTGGCCTTCCGTCTGCGCTGGTACCTGATCCTGTTCCTGATCCTGCTGCCGGCGCTCTGGCTGGCCGCGCGCTATGGCCTGGACATGGTCAGGGTCGAAGCGCCTGCGTTGGTGCGCCTGCCGACCCTGGAGGTGCGCGCGATGCAGCCAGGCCAGGTGTCGGCCTTGCACGTGCAGGTCGGCGACCATGTCCAGCCCGGTGCACCGCTGGTCGATCTGGACAACCCGCAACTGCGCCTGCGCCTGGCATTGCTGCAAGGCAATCTGGCGCCTGCCGGCCCGGCGCCGGTCGCGGTGGTCGAGCGTAACCGCCAGGTGCTGCAGCAACTGGTGCAGCGTGCCGGGCAGCGGGTTCGGGATGTCGGCAAGCTGGTGGCCCAGGGCGCCGCGACCCGCGGTGAGCTGCTGGAGGCGCAAAACGCCCTGGACAGCCGCGAGTCCGAGCGCCTGGCTTTCGAGCGCAGCGTGGCCGGCGGCGCCGTCGCCGGTGACGACGCGCGCTACCAGCGCCAGCAGCAGCTTGAGGCACGCTGGCTCGACGGCCAGCTCAGCCACATGAACAGCACCGCACCGGAAAGCGGACGCGTGGCCGAGGTGGTCACCGCACCGGGCGAGAACGTGGGGCCCGGCACCCTGCTGCTACGCCTTGAACGCACGGGCCCCGCGCAGCTATGGGTGTACCTGGACCCCAAGGATGTCGCCCACTCGGCGATCGGCTCGCGCCTGGACGTGCGCCTGCCTGACGGCAGCTCGATGGGCGCAACGGTGATCAATCCCGCCGAGAGCGCCAATCCCCTGCCGGGCGACCTGCGCAAGCCCTTCAGCAGCCCGAGCCGCGGCCTGATGGTGCTGGCGCGCTTCGACGAACCACTGGCCGACCAGTGGCGGGTCGACTCGCTGCCGGTGCGGGTGCGTTTCCCGCATCACTGGAACCTGTTCAGCGCACGCTCCTGACCGGTCACACACCGGCCTGTTGATGGCGCCACTCCTGCGTGTGCCCACCATAGCCGTACGCCGCGGCGCGGGCGTCGATCAGGTGCACGTAGGAGGTTTCATGCAGGCCCGGCCTTAATGCGGACAGGGCCTGAAAAACCTCCTTGATGAAGCGCGCCTTCTCGGCCTTGGTATTGGTTTCATCGGTGATGCTGATGTCCAGGTGGAAGGCGCTCCCGCCCACTTCCGACAGCGGCTGGCCACCGATGAACCAGTCCTCGTCAGCGATGTACTGGAGCGTGGTCGCCATGACCTCGGGCAGCTTGCCCAGCACCTGTTCCGTCAGTTGGTTGACCGTCGCGACAGCCTGCCGGCTCAGGTCGGCGTCGCGCGGACCAGACAGTTGAAGAACGATATGCGGCATCTCGATGACTCCTCTGCGGGTTAGGGATGACGCGATTGTCGGTGCCCCCTATGAATCGGAAAAGCGGGAAGATATGATCTCATCCATCGTTATAGCGGATGGATCGTCATGCGTGGATTCGACCTCGAGCAGCTCAGAACCCTTGTCGCCGCGGTGGACGCCGGGAGTCTCTCGGCGGCAGTGCCCGTGCGCAACCTCTCGCA
>NZ_DATELE010000135.1:0-4745 GCF_035277045.1 Pseudomonas sp.
GCGAGGCGCTCCTTGATCAGGCGCGCCTCCTCTTCCTTTTCCTTGATCGAGGTCGGTGTGATGACCTTGTCGACCGTTTCGGTATCCGGATCCGGGCGTTCCAGCACGGGATCGTCCGGATGCCGGGTCTGGCCTTTCTGGGCCTCTTCGGATGACACCGGGCGAGGCGTCTTGTCGCCTGGATTATGAACTTCTGGGATCTTGTCTCGACTCATGGTGATCTCCTGGGTTGCGAGTGGAATGACTCAAGGCTGCTTCGAGCTCGGGGACGAGCGGGCATTGGTGTCCTCGGGGGTCGCCGGGCGCGGGTGCAGATGGGTGTGGCCGGTGCTGTCCTTGATCTGCACGACCTTGCCGGTCTTCCAGGCGTCAGCGCCCGGCTGCACAGGGTTGGGCCTGATACCGGCACGCGCCGCCCGGCGTTCGGTGCTGTCGATGCCCAGGCGCTGGTCACGCTGGCGGACCATCGCGGGATCGGCCTGGCCGTCGGCGGTAAAGCCCATCATCAGTTGCGGCATGCCCAGCGGCAGCGGGTTGTCCTGGTCGGTGTGCCAGGTGTGCCAGGTCTTGCCATAGGTATTGGCAAGCTTTGTCATCAAGCGATTTTCGGCCACCAGCGGAATCCCCGGCGCCACCAGTTGCCCAGACTTCACCTCATGGGCGTGGCTGTGCCACAAGGCTTTTTCCTGCGCGGGCAGGCCGGCGAACAGGCGCTCGCTGATGATGTATTCCACGCCCATCAGACGTGCCTGGGCGGTGTTGCCGTCGTAGATCACACACTGGATGACCTCCTCGTTCAACACGGCGCAGTAGTGGTGGGCTTCCATCTGCACCTTCGGATGGCCGTTGTAGAAGTGGAAGCCATCAAGGTAGGCGCTGAGCGCCTGGACCGGCGGTTGCGCCTGCAGCGCCTCGGCGCCCAGCTCAAGGGCCTTGGTCTGCACGGTCTTGGGCGCGCCGGGCAGGTCGGTGGGCGAGCGGGTGTCGGAGCCGCTGCAGCCGACCAGGGACAACGTGACGCCTACCGCGACGGCCTTGCCGAACATGCGTGCTTCCTCTGCCGGTATCGATCAAGGGGGCATGAACGCCCCGGGGTTATTCAGGAGAAAGCGGGCGCGCCCGAAAGTTTGATCTTTTTGCCCGGGCGCGGGCCCGTTGCGAGCGGTTGGCATTTGCCGCGGGGCTGACTAAGGTTGAGCCAATTCCCGACAGAGCGATTCACCATGAAAGGCTTCACCCTCCTCTTGCTCGGCGCCCTGGGTGCGAGCGCGGCATCGGCCGAGGCTGCACCGGACAGCACCTCATGGACCTTGCAGGACCAGTTCGACAAGGCCTTCAGCCTGGACGCCGAGACCCGCGTGCTGTTGATTGCCCGCAGCATGACCAGCGCCCGCCTGGTCAACCGTGCCGTGGAGGACGCGCCCGAGGGGTTCCTCGACAAGCACGGGGTCGCCTTTGTCGCGGACATCGAAATGATGCCGGCGCCGGCGAAGTGGGTGTTCCTGCCGGCGATGCGCTCGGCCAGCTACCGCATCCTGCTGGACCGCGATGGCACGGTGGCCGACCGCTATGCCGGCGACCGCGACAGCGTGCAATGGCTGGAGCTCAAGGATGGTCAGGTGACACGGGAGGCGCGCTTCGCCGAGCTGGCCCCGTTGCAGCGGGCATTGAACGCGCTGCCCTGAGCCGCGCGCCGCGATTCAGCAGTTGCCCGCCCGGGCGAAGATCAGCTGCAGGAAACGCCCGATCGGCATGTCGCAGTCAAAGGCCTGCCCCAGCTGGCTCTGGGCGCGTGCCAAGTGGCCCTGCAAACGCTCACGTACCCGGGCTTCACCGCACAGCGCAACGAAGGTCGACTTGCCGTCGTCCTTGCCTTGGTCCTTGCCCGTGGCGGGGTCGTGGTCGCGCAGGTCGTCATAGAGCTGAAAGGCGTGCCCCAGCTCAAGGGCGAAGCCTTGCAGGGCGCCGCGAACCCCGGGCCGGGCGTCGCCAATCAGGCACGCCATGTCCATGATCGCACTGAACAGCACCCCGGTCTTGAGGGTGTTGGTCGCGGCGATCTCTTCGGCGGTACGAGGCTGCGCGCCGTCGCGCAGGTCCTGAAACTGCCCTTTCACCAGACCCTGATTGCCGATGGCATTGGCCAGCAATGTCACCAGCTGGTTGCGCGCCGCAGCCGGCACCGTGTCGATCGCCGCGACCAGGGCAAAGGCGCGCGACAGCAGCGCGACCGCTGCCAGAATCGCCACGTCCTCGCCAAAAGCCCGGTGGATGGTCGCGCGCCCGCGTCGCAGCAGGGCGTTGTCCATGCACGGCATGTCGTCGAGCACCAGCGAGGCGGCATGCACCATCTCCACCGCGCAGGCCAGGTCGAGGGCGGCCCGGTCGCAGGCACCCAACCCTTCGCCAGCGAGCATCAGCAACAGCGGCCGCAGGCGCTTGCCCGGTGCCAGCGCCCCTTCGCGCATGGCCGCCGCGACCAGGTCCCGCTCGCCGCTGGCCGGTGGCAGCAAGGCGTCCAGACGCGACTCCAGGTCGGCCCGTAGCCGGGCGAGGTGCTCGGCGAAGCGTGCATCCAGGGTTACTGTCGGTTGTGCTGTCATCGTTCCCTCAAATCATCGCGGGCTGCAAAAACCCTGGTGTGTATCCCGGTGTCTATTCAGGTATAGCGGAACCGGATGCCTCGTGTAGCGAAGGAACCCCTGGCTCGCGCGGTTGCCAGAATGCGTGGTCGCGTATTAAACCTATGCAACTATTCACCCGTTGTACAACTCCTTGATACTGGAAAGACCACGCGCAGACCTGAATGATCCGTGAACACCGGAGCCGGAATGAAACAGAGCGACCTGAGTCGACGCAAGGATGATCACCTGGACATCGTCCTGGATCCCCACAAGGCTGCCCGCCAGGTGGACGCCGGATGGGAAGCGCTGCGTTTCGAACACTGCGCCCTGCCCGAGCTGGACCTGGACGACATCGACCTGGGCTGCAGCCTGCTCGGCATACCTCTGCGCGCGCCCCTGCTGATCAGTTCCATGACCGGCGGTGCCCAGCGCGCCGAGGCGATCAACCGGCACCTGGCCGAAGCCGCCCATGAACTGGGGATCGCCATGGGCGTGGGCTCGCAACGGGTCAGCCTGCAAGGCGGCCACGACCAGGGGCTGACCCTGGCGTTGCGGCGCATGGCGCCAGGCATCCCGCTGCTGGCCAATATCGGCGCCGCGCAGCTTCGTGAAGCCGGAGGGCTGGACCTGGCGCGCCGGGCTGTCGACGCCCTTGAAGCCAATGGCCTGATCATTCACCTGAACCCGTTGCAGGAAGCCGTGCAGCCTGAAGGCGACCGCCAGTGGCGAGGGGTACTGGCGAGCATTGCCCAGGCGACACGCCTGCTGCCGGTGCCGGTCATCGTCAAGGAGGTCGGCGCCGGGCTGTCCGCCGGAGTCGCCAAGGCGCTGGTCGATGCGGGCGTGCAGGTGATCGATGTGGCGGGCGCGGGCGGCACCAGCTGGGCCGCGGTGGAGGCTGAGCGGGCGCTGAGCGAGGACGACCGCGCCGTGGCCATGGCCTTTGCCGGCTGGGGCATTCCCACCGCCACCGCCGTGCAGGCGGTCCGCCAGGCCCTGCCCGCGGTGACGCTGATCGCCTCGGGCGGTGTACGCGATGGCGTCGATGCCGCCAAGGCGATCCGTCTCGGCGCTGACCTGGTCGGGCAGGCCGCTGGGGTGCTCGACGTCGCGACGCAGTCGACCGAAGCGGTCATCGCGCATTTCGAGGTCATGCTGCGGCAGTTGCGCATCGCCTGTTTCTGCACCGGATCGCGCGACCTGGCAGCGCTGCGCCAGGCCCGGCTGGTGCCCGGGCCAGGCCCGGGATGAGCCACGTCGGCGTCGTCGCCCCGCCCTACTACAGCCATTTCCAGGCGCTACAGGCGCTGGCGGTCGAGCTTCTGGGGCGGGGTCATCGAGTCACCTTCTTCCACCAGGCGGATGCGGCGCGCTGGCTGACCGATCCGCGCATTGGTTTCCATGCGGTGGGCACCAGCAGCCATCCGCCTGGGAGCCTCGAGACCAGCTTGCGCCTGGCCGCCCGTCCGGGCAGCCCATTGGGCTTGCGGCGGGTCATCGGCCAGATGGCCAATACCACCGCGATGCTGTGCCGGGAATTGCCACCCGTGCTGGCAGCGCTCGGCGTCGACGCCCTGCTCTGCGACCAGATGGAGGGCGCTGGCGCCCTTGTCGCGCGGAGCATGGGCCTGCCATTCATCTCGGTCGCCTGCGCCTTGCCGATCAACCGCGAACCTGGCATTCCGCTGCCGGTGATGCCCTTTGCCTATTCCACCGATCCGCGCAGCCAGCCGCTTTACCAAGGCAGCACCCGCGTCCACGACTGGCTGATGGCCCCGCTCGGCCGCGCCCTGGACGACGCGGCGCGCAGGTTGAACGTGCCGCCGCCGGGTGCCTTGCATGGGTGCCTGTCGCCACTGGCGCAGATCAGCCAGACCTTGCCCGGCTTCGACTTCCCGCGGCAGGACCTGCCCGGCACCTTTCACGCGGTGGGTCCGCTGCGAGGGCCGCGCAGCGAAAAGACCGGACCTTGGCCGATTGACCCCGGCCGGCCCTTCATCTTCGCCAGCCTGGGCACCTTGCAGGGTGAGCGCATGGGCCTGTTCGAGCAAATCGCCTCGGCCTGCCGCAGGCTCGGCGCCCAGTTGCTGATCGCCCATTGCGGCAAGCTCGGCCCGTCCC
>NZ_DATELE010000136.1:0-15920 GCF_035277045.1 Pseudomonas sp.
CCAGGCTCATGCTGGTGATTGCCCCGGCCGTGGTGGCGCGCTTCCAGAAGATCGCGCCGATCAGCGGGACCAGCATGCCACCGACCAGCAGGTTGTAGGCGAGGGTCAGCGCACTGATCACATCGTTTACCGCCAGGGCAATGCCCAGTACCACCAGGCCCGTCAGCAGGGTGAATAGCCGGTTGATCCCCAGGCTCGACTGCTTGCCGCCGCGCAGCCTGGGCAGCAGGTCCTCGGTCAGGGTGGTGGAGGCTGCCAGCAGGCCAGCGCTGGCGGTCGACATCATCGCCGCCAGTGCGGCCGCCATCAGCAGGCCACGGATACCGTCCGGCAAGGTGCTCTTGATCATCTCGGCGAAGGCATTGTTCGGGTTGGCGAGGTCGGGCATCAGCACATGCGCGGCCATGCCGATCAGGGCGCAGGCCAGGCCATAGAACACGCAGTAGACCCCCGCGGTGGTGCCAGCGCGCTGGGCTACCTTCTCGTCACGCGCGGTGAACACCCGCTGCCAGATGTCCTGGCCGATGAGGATGCCGAAGAAGTAGATCAGGAAGTAGGTGATGATGGTGTCCCAGCCGATGGTGGTGAGCTGGAAACTGGACTCGGGCAGCTTGGCCACCAGTTGGTCCCAGCCGCCGACCTTGTACAGGCACACCGGCAGCAGGATGAACATCAGGCCCACCGTCTTGATCACGAACTGCACGATGTCGGTGAGGGTCAGCGACCACATGCCGCCGATGGTCGAGTAGACCACCACCACGCCGCCGCCGAGCACCAGCGACAGCCAGAAGGGCAGGTCGAGCAGCACTTGCAGCACGGTGCCCATGGCCAAGGTCGAGGTGACGCCGATCATCAAGGCGTAGGCCAGCATGATTGCGGCGCTCGCCTGGCGTGCCATGGGGTTGTAGCGACGCTCCAGCACCTGGGTCACGGTAAAGATGCGCAGGCGCAGCAGGGGCTTGGCCAGGAACAGGTTGAGGGCGATGATGCCCAGGCCCAGCGCGGCGCACAGCCAGAAGCCCGAGATCCCGTGGACATAGCCCAGGCGCACGGTGCCTACGGTGGAGGCACCGCCCAGCACGGTGGTGGCCATGGTGCCCATGTACAGGGTCGGGCCGAGGTTGCGCCCGGCCACCAGATAGTCTTCATGGGTTTTCGCGCGGCGCATGCCGTACCAGCCGAGGCCGAGCATGCCGGCGGCGTAGATCAGTACTACGAATATGTCCAAGGCCATGGGGTGTCTCCGCATTATCTTTATTATGTGAGATCGACCGTACGGACAGGCACGTCTGCCCGTCGGTCTGGTAGGTCAGGCGGGTCGTCACCGCGACCCTGCCCATAGGCTCCTGCCTTGGTTACCGCTCCTGGACCCTTGGGTCAGCGATGCACGACGCCCGGTAGCACGCAGAGCATCTCGAACAACAGGTTGGCGCCCAGCAGCGACGTATTGCCGGTGGTGTCGTAGGGGGGCGAGACCTCGACCAGGTCGCAGCCGATCAGGTCGAGGCCCTGGCAGCCGCGGATGATCTCCATGGCCTGGATGGTGGTCAAGCCGCCGATTTCCGGGGTGCCGGTGCCTGGCGCCCAGGCCGGGTCGATGCCGTCAATGTCGAACGACAGGTACACCGGGCCGCCGCCGACTTTCTCGCGCACTTCGGCCATCAACGGTGCCAGCGACTTGTGCCAGCACTCTTCGGCCTGGACCACGCGGAAGCCCTGGCGACGGCTCCAGTTGAAGTCATCGGCGGTGTAGCCCTGGGCGCGCAGGCCGATCTGCACCACGCGGTCGCAGTCCAGCAGGCCTTCTTCGACGGCGCGGCGGAAGGTCGTGCCGTGAGCGATCTTTTCACCGAACATGTGATCGTTGACGTCGGCGTGGGCATCGATGTGGACCAGGCCGATCTTGCCGTGCTTCTTGTGCAGGGCGCGCAGGATGGGCAGGGTGATGGTGTGGTCGCCGCCCAGGGTCAGCGGGATGACGTTGTGCTCGACGATCTCGTCGTAGGCCTCTTCGATGATGCGCACGGCGTCCAGCAGGTTGAAGGTATTGATCGCCACGTCACCGATGTCGGCGATCGACAGCGAGTCGAAGGGCGCGGCGCCGGTGGCCATGTTGTAGGGGCGGATCATCACCGACTCGGCGCGGATCTGCCGCGGGCCGAAGCGGGTGCCGGAGCGCAGCGAGGTGCCGATGTCCAGCGGCACGCCGATGAACGCGGCGTCCAGGCCTTCGGCGCTTGGCAGGTGGGGCAGGCGCAGCATGGTGGCGATACCGCCGAAACGCGGCATTTCGTTGCCGCCCAGTGGTTGGTGAAGAATCTTGTCCACGGTGGGCCTCATCAGTCGATTGTTCTGGTTGTTCGAACCTGTGCCTGGGCGCGCTTCGTTGGCGCGCACTGGCGGCGGACAGGGACATTGCGGCCAAGTCTGCAAAAGGTAGTGCCCGGGAAGAATCGCTACCGGCAAATACTTACTTCAGGTTTTTCTGAACTGATTCCCGCGCAGCGGTTAGAATCCCGCCACTTGCCGCCGTCCGGAACTGTTGTCCATGGCCTCTGCCTTGCCCGACCTGAAACTGTTGCGCATCTTCGTCAGCGTGGTGCGCCACCAGGGGTTCGCCAACGCCCAGCGCGAGCTCAACCTGTCGACCTCGGCCATCAGTACCTACATGAGCCAGCTCGAAGCGGCGCTGGGCATCGTGCTGTGCCATCGCGGGCGAGGTGGTTTCAGCCTGACCAGCAAGGGTGAGCTGTTCCACCAGGAAACCCTGCGCCTGCTGGCCGAGATGGACGGTTTTGAACAATATGCCGCGGCGCTCAAGGGCGAGCTGCGGGGGACGCTGAACCTGGGGGTGATCGATTCCACGGTGGGCGACCGGGCCTTGCCCCTGGCCGAGGCGATTGGTGCCTACAGCCTCGAACACCCCGCGGTGCACCTGCACCTGTCGGTCTCGAGCCCCTACGAGCTGCAATTGGGCGTTCAGGACAATCGCCTGGACCTGGCCATCGGCGCGTTCTCGACGCGCATGAGCGGGCTGGTGTACCAGCCGTTGTACCGCGAGCAGCACTGGCTGTACTGCAGCTCGCGCCACCCGCTGTTCGCCGAGCGGCGCATCCCGGAGCAGGTGATTACCCAGCAGCGCATGGTCGGGCGCGGCTACTGGAGCCAGGCAGAGCTGGCCCGGCATGGCTTCAAGCACAGCGCGGCGACGGTCGAGAGCATGGAGGCGCAGTTGATCCTGGTGCTGTCGGGCGCCTATATCGGCTACTTGCCCGAGCATTACGCCCATGCCTGGGTCGACAAGGGCGACCTGAGGGTGCTGTCGCCGGCGACGTTCGGTTATCAGGCGCCGTTTTCGATGATCGTCCGCCGCGGACGTAGCCGCGAGCCGTTGATCCAGACGTTCCGTGACCTGCTCAAGACGCAGCTCAATGGCGCCTGAGCCGCGCCGAACAGGAGACCACGATGCCCAGACCCCGCTGCGAGCGCTGCCAGCGCCCGCAAGAACACTGCCTTTGCCCGCTGATTCCCCGGCTCGACAGCCGCACGCGCGTGGTGCTGTTGCAGCACCCCAGCGAAACCGCTCATGCCCTCAACACCGCGCGGCTGGCGGCCCTTGGACTGGTGAACGCCGAGTTGCGGGTAGGGGAGGTGTTCGACGACCTGCCAGGCTTGCTGGCGACACCGGGTTACCGGCCGGCCTTGTTGTTCCCGGGTGAGCAGGCGCAGGAGCTTGCGCCCTATGCCCCGGGCGAGGCGTTGCCGCTGCTGCTGATTGTCCCGGACGGTACCTGGCGCAAGGCGCGCAAGCTGCTTTACCTCAATCCGCTGCTTGATGCATTGCCGCGCGTGACGCTCGGGCAGGTGCAGCCCTCGCGCTATCGCCTGCGCAAGGCGCCGGAGGAGGGGGCCTTGTCGACGCTGGAGGCGGTGGTGCAGGCGTTGAATGTGCTGGAAGCGCCGGTTGGATTCGATGAGTTGCTCAGGCCGTTCGACGCGTTGATCGAAGGCCAGATAAAAGCCATGGGCCGGGAGACGTTCGAGCGTAATCACGGCGGGTGAGCGTTTGCCCCCGGGTCTTGAGCAGGGGACACCGAAGGCATCCAGTCACTCTTGCAGCGGCCTCACTATTCTGGGGCCGCTGCGCGGCCCAATTGCGGCACAAGGCACGCTCCCACAGGGCCCGGCGGAGCCGGGCCGAGAGGTATGTGTAACCAGGTTGAAGACAGTTGGTCCCACAATGCTGGCGGCGCCGGGCAGGGCATTGATAAACGAGCTGGCCGCGCCAGCTCTTGTGGGAGCTGGCCTTGTGCCGCGATCGAGGGCAAAGCCCTCGCCGGGGCGCAGGACGAAAAGATTGTGCGATCTGGGCAGGGAACAAAGACAGCTGCTCGCACAAAGTGGCCAGCCACGCCGGCACTGGCTCGGCGACACTTCATGCCTGCTGGTCATCGCTCGCGCATCGCCTCTGTCCGGGCCTTCAGCACGGGCTTGAGCAGGTAATCCAGCACGCTTTTCTGCCCGGTGATGATGTCCACCGTGGCGGTCATCCCGGGAATGATCAGCAACGGCTTGTTATCCCCACCCAGATGATTCCGGTCGGTTCGCACCTGGATCAGGTAGAACGCATTGCCCTTGTCATCCGTGATGGTGTCGGCGCCGATCAGCTCAAGCCTGGCCTTGAGCCCGCCATAGAGGGTGTAGTCGTAAGCACTGAACTTGACCATCGCCGTCTGGCCAGGGTGCAGGAACGCCACGTCCTGCGGCCGGACCTTCGCTTCGATCAGCAGGTTGTCCTCGATCGGCACGATCTCCACCAGGTCGCTGCCGGGCTGCACCACGCCACCAATGGTATTGACCTTGAGCAGCTTGATGATGCCGCGCACCGGGGACTGCACCGTGGTGCGGGTCACCCGGTCGTCGATGGCGATGCTGGTGGCAGTGATCTTCGAGAGTTCGGTGCGCTTGTCGTTGAGCTCCTTGGCCGCCTCCGAGCGAAAGCTCGCGTCAGACTCCTCGATCTTGCTCCTGATCTCGGCGGCCGCTGCCTCGGCGCGGGGGATGGCCAGGCTGGTGGCATTGAGCTGGCCGCGCGCTTCGACCGTGCGTTGCTTGAGCCGCAGAATCTCCACAGGCGAGATGGCGCCGGTGCCCACCAGCGGCGTCGACATGTTCAGCTCCTGCTGCAACAGCGCCATGGCAGAGCGGTACTGCTCGACCTTGGAGCGGAACTCGGCCAACTCCTGGCTCTTCTGGCGCAGTTGTTCATTGAGAGTCTTTTTCTCGCTGTTCAGGCGGCGCTGGCGCGACTGGTACAAGGCGATCTCATCTTCGGCGACCTGCGGCGCCTTGTTGCGTGTCTCGTCGTCCAGCTCGAACGGGCGTCCTTCTGCCTCGGCCGACAGGCGTGCCACCTGGGCGCTCAAGGCATAGCGGTCGGCCTCGCTCTCGCCCTTGTTGGAGCGAAAACGGGTGTCGTCCAGGCGCAGCAGGGTGTCACCCTTGTTCACCATCTGTCCCTCGCGCACGAAAATCTCGGTGACGATGCCACCTTCAAGGTTTTGCACGACCTGGACCTTGCTCGACGGGATGGCCTTGCCTTCGCCCATGGTCACTTCGTCCAGCACGGCGAAGTTCGCCCACACCAGCGCCACCAGCAGCAGGGCCGCGGCCAGCCACACGGTCACGCGCGAGAGGCGCGGCGAGTCCTGCAGGGTGGCGCCGGCCAGCTCCGGCATGTAGTCGCGCTCGGCCGTCCTGCCGGAGCTCTTGATATCACTGCGTACGCCATGGCTGAGGGACATGCTGAACTCCTAGAGGGCCGCGCCGACGCGGCCCTTGCGCAGGGCGCCGATGACCACATCCTTGGGACCGTCGGCGACGATCTTGCCGTTATCGAGCACCAGCAGGCGGTCGACCAGGCTGAGCATCGAGGTGCGATGGGTCACCAGCAGCAGCGTCTTGCCCGGCACCCAGGCCTGCAGGCGCTGGCGCAGCTGGTCTTCGCTGCTGTTGTCCATGTGGCTGGTGGGCTCGTCGAGAATCATGATCGGCGGCTCCAGCAGCATCGCCCGGGCCAGCAGCACGGTCTGGCGCTGGCCGCCCGAGAGCAGCTGGCCACGCTCGCCCACCGGGCGGTCGAACCCCTGCGGATGTTGCCGGGCAAGTTCGCTGACCCCGGTGAGCTCGGCCACTTCGAGCAGGCGTGCATCGCTCACGTAGCGGGCGCCCAGCGTGATGTTGTCGCGAAGGCTGCCGGCCAGCAGCGGCAGGTCGTGGGCGACATAGCCCACCTGGCTGCGCAGGTCAGCGATGTCCAGCTGGCGCAGGTCGAGGTTGTCGAGCAGCACCTGGCCTTCTTCGGGGTGATAGAAACCCATCATCAGCCGCGCCAGGGTGCTCTTGCCGGAGCCGCTGCGGCCGATGATGCCGATCCGCTCGCCAGGCTTGACCGTGAAGCTGATGTCATTGAGCGCCGAAGCGGTCTGCCCTGCGTAGCGGAAGCTGACATGGCTCATCTCGAGCCCGCCCTTTAGCTGAGTGTGCACCAGTGCCTGTTGCTCGGCCTGGCGTTCCTGGGGCAGGCCCATCAGGGCGTCGGTGCTGCGCATGGTCAGTCGGGCCTGCTGATAACGGGTGATCAGCCCCGCCACCTGGCCAAGCGGCGCCAGCACCCGGCTGCCTAGCATGTAGCTGGCGACCAGCGCGCCGACGCTGAGGTTGCCGGCAATGATGCTGTAGACCCCGGCCACGATGATCGCCATGCCGCACAATTGCTGGATGAACAGCGTGCCGTTGGTGGCCATGGCCGACAGGTTGCGAGCATGAGCGTCGAGACGGGCCAGCGCGCCGTTGGTGTGTTCCCAGTGATACTGGCGTTCGCTTTCGGCACCGCACGCTTTGAGGGTTTCCAGCCCGCCGAGGGTCTCGATCAGCAGCGCCTGGCGTACCGCGCCAAGGCTCAGGCTTTTTTCCACGGTATCGCGCAGGCGCGCCTGCAGGACCAGCGCGAAACACAAGGTCAGCGGAAATGCCAGCAGCGGGATCAGCACCAGCCAGCCGCCGAGCAGGCCGATGACCACCAGCATCAGCACCACGAAGGGCAGGTCGATGATGCTGGTGAGGGTCACGGCGGTGAGGAATTCGCGAAGGCCCTGGAAGTCATGGATGCTTTGGGCGAAGCCGCCGAGGGTGGCCGGGCGGGCCGTCATTGACATGCCGGTGATGCGCTCGAACAGGGTCGCGGAGAGGATCAGGTCGGTTTTCTTGCCCGCCTGGTCCAGCAGGTGGGCACGGACTATCCGTAGCACCAGCTCGAAGGCAGTGCCTATGAACAGGCCAATGACCAGTACCCACAGAGTCGAGAGCGCCTGGTTGGGCACCACCCGGTCGTAGGTCTGCATGACGAACAGCGGCACCATCAGGCCCAGCAGGTTGATCAGCAGGCTGGCCAGCAATGCGTCGCTGTACAGCCAGCGGGAGTGCGTGATCGTGTCGCGAAACCAGGCATTCACCCTGGGCAGCAGGGGATTGCGCAGCGCTTCGAGCGAATGCCGGGGGCGGGCAAACAGCGCGTGGCCGGCGTAGGCCTCGAGCAGTTCCTGGCGGCTGACCCATTGCTCGCCGCCTTCGGCTTCACAGGGCAGGATCAGCGCGCGGCCGTCATCGCTCCAGCGCCGCAGCACGGCCGATCGTCCGTCCCTGAGCAACAGCAGCACCGGCAGGTTCATCGCCGAAATGTCGTCCAGCCCGCGGCGCAGCACCCGCGCCTGCAGCCCCGCGCGGGCCGCTGCACGAGGCAGCAGGTCCAGGCCCAGGCGCTGGTCGAGCAGCGGCAGACCGGTGGACAGGCTGGCACGGCTGGCTGTGCAGCCATGCAGCCTGCACAGAATCAACAGGCCATCGAGCAACGGATCATCGAAGCTCAGGCGCGGTTCCGCGGCCGAGTCTGGCGTTTGCATACTGGTCACAATGGCCTGCTCCTGCCGCGGGAAGGGATCAACGCATGTCGGGCAACCGCGCCTCGCTGCGCACTTCGCTCTGGGCGACCGCCTCCGATGGCAGGGTGATGTGCTGCTTGCTCAGCAACTCGCCCATGTTGGCCAGCACCCGGTACATGGAGTACTCCTCCAGATAGCGCACCTCGGTGTAGCGGCGATTGGCGTTGTACAGCTCGTTTTCGCTGTCGAGCACGTCGAGCAGGGTACGCTGGCCGAGACCGAACTGGTCCTGGTAGGCCGCCCGCACGCGGGTCGTGGTGTCGGCGTACTCGCGGGCGCTCGGGGTCTGCTTGCGGGCGTTGGTCATGGCGTTCCACGACAGGCTCAGGTTTTCGTTGAGCGTGCGCAGGGCGTTGTTGCGGATGTCCATGGCCTGGTTGATCTTGTGCGAGTCCGACTTCAGCCGGGCCTTGTCGCTGCCACCGCGGAACAGGTTGTAGGTGAGCTCGACGCCAGCCTGCCAGTCGTTGTTGCTGTGCCCGCGCTCGCCGCCGGTATTGTTGTTGGCGCCGGTGGCCAGCACGGCATCCAGGCGTGGATAGAACGGCGACTTGGCCACCTGGTACTGCTGCTCGGCGGCCTGCACATCCGCCTGGGCGGACTTGAGGTAGGGGTTGTTCTCGAGCATGCCCTGGCGTGCATCGACCAGGCTTTCGGGGACCTCGCCCTTGATGGTGACCGGGGTTTCCAGCTCGTCGGGCATGCGGCTCACCACACTGAAGAAGTTGGCCTCGGCATCGGCCAGGTCGACTTCGGCGGTGTCCAGATTGTTCTCCGCCAGGGCCCGGCGCGCGCGGGACTGGTCAAGGTCGGCGGTGCTGCCGACGCCGCGTTCGCTGCGCAGGCCGATCTGGTCGTTGACGCGCAGGTGCGCTTGCAGGTTGTTCCTGGCCAGCGTGACCAGCTCCCGGCGCTTGAGCACTTCGAGGTAGACCTCGATGGTGCGCAGGGCGACGTCCTGGGCGATCGCCTGGGTGTAGTAGGCGCGCGAGTTGACCACCGCTTCGGTGCGGCCGACCTCATTGGACGTGTTGAAGCCGTCGAACAGCATCTGCCGCAGGCGCAGCTCCGACTGCGTGTAGTTTAGGGTTGCCTTGTCGTGGTTGCGGGTCCCGTCGGCGTTAAGGCCGCGGGTGTTGACGTTGTCCGAGCGCTGGCGTCCGTAGCCGGCGACCAGGTCGACCGTGGGAAAGTACCCGCCACGGGCAAACTTCACGTCCTCGTCCGCCGAAAGGCGGCTGTTGCGGTTGGAGTGCACTTCCGGGTGCTGGTCCACGGCGCTTTGAATTGCCTCGGTGATGGACATCGCCTGGGCTCCGGCGCTTGCCATGGCCAAGAGAATCGCACTGGTTATTGGGGTCAAAACGCGCATGGGGTACTTCTCCCTGGTCTCAAAAAAGTTCCTGCAATCGCCAAAAAAATGACGAAATATAAAGGTAAAACCGTTTCAGGTTTGTAACAGCATAGCTAAGAACATTTGACGCTCCAGCTAAGATGCTTTCTTCATAACGACTATGCGAAAAAAAACTTATGCGGCCTAAGAAATCCACGACATTGTTCTATCAGGTAGTCCGTAGGATCGGCGCTATGGCGCGACACTACGGGCATCGAACAAAGTTCCCGGTTTTTTGCGGCATGGGGCATGGATGTAGCGAAAGGGGTAGAGACAAGACAGAAATTGGCGACATTTTATTGGCGTTTGGGCTGGTGACCATTTCTTGATCGTCTTGTTCCCCTGGTGGTACCCGGAAAAGGACTGCAATTGGCGTCCAATCGTTCGATCCAGGTAGGCCATGGCGGTTGATTCGGCGTCTCCGGTCACCGCTCGCAGCAATCAGCGCGCTTTGCCTTGCAAGGAATCTTCCAGGCAATGGAGACGTGCGCTCATGGCTAGGTTTGTCGGTGTGGTCAGCAAGGTGATAGGCCAGGTGTTTGCGGTAGGCAACGATGGCGTGCGTCGATTGCTGGTCGAAGGTGACCGGTTGTTTGCCGGGGAGCAACTCGAAACCGGGGTTGCTGGCGCCGTAGCGGTGGACCTGGACAATGGCGCGGAACTGACCCTGGGGCGTGGCAGCAGCCTGGAACTGACCACCGAGCTGCTGGCCAACCAGGCCGGGCGTGTGCTGACCGACGAAGGGGCCGCGGCGAGCCAGGGGCAACTGGCGGATGTCCAGCGTCTGCAGCAGGCCATCGCGGCCGGTGCCGACCCGTCCGAGGCGGGCGAAGCATCGGCGGCGGGGCAGGCGTCAAGTGGGGAGCCGGGAGCGTTGGGCGGCGGGCATTCGTTTGTCCTGCTGACGGCGGTTGGTGGCCATGTAGACCCTGTGATCGGTTTCCCGACCGCGGGTTTCAACGGAATTCCCGAGCTGGCCAGCGATCATGTCGGGCTGGTCGATGTCCACGGCGCCGTGCCGTCCGTGCCTGTGACTCCGGTAGATCCGGTTGATCCAGGAAAGCCGGTTGATGCGGTGGGTCCCGTGAATCCAGTGGATCCAGCCGATCCAGTGAATCCGATAGATCCAGTGGATCCGGTGGACCCAGTGAATCCAATAGATCCAGGGGGTCCGGTGGACCCAGTAGATCCAGCAGATCCGGTGGATCCGGTAGATCCGGTAGATCCGGTAGATCCGGTGGATCCGGTGGATCCGGTAGATCCAGTAGACCCAGTAGACCCAGTAGACCCAGTAGACCCCGGCAATCCGAACAACCCCGTCACCCTGCACGGCCTCGAGGTACTGCCCGGCGAGCTCAGCGTCAACGAAGCCAACCTGCCGAACGGCTCGGCCGCCAATCCCGCGGCGCTGACCCAGAGCGGCACCTTCACCGTGGAGGCGCCCGATGGCGTGCAGACCCTGAGCGTCGGTGGCATCAGCGTGGTGAGCGGCGGCGTTGCGGCGGGCCTGCCGCAGTCGATCATCACCGCCCTAGGCAACACCCTGACGGTTGCAAGCTACAACGCCGCCACGGGTGTCGTGACCTATAGCTTTACCCTGACCGGGAATCAGGCCCACCCCGACGCCGACGGCATCAACAGCCTGGGCGAACGCTTCGAGGTGATCGCCATCGATACGGACGGCAGCACCGCCAGTGGCAGCCTGGACATCATCATCGTCGACGACACGCCCCAGGCAAGGCCCGACCAGGCGAGCGTGGTCGAGGGCGGCATCGTCAGCGGCAATGTCCTGACCAACGACGTGCTCGGCGCCGACCTGCCCGCCGGCGGCAACGTGGTGGTCGGCGTGCGCGCCGGTTCCGACACCTCGACTTCGGCCATTGGCTCGCTGAACACCAGCGTGCCCGGTCAGTACGGAACCCTGATCATCGATGCGGCGGGCAACGCGACGTATCACGCCAACCCCAACGCCGTCGCGCCAGCCGGTGCCACGGATGTGTTCGTCTATACGATCCGCGATACGGACGGTGATGAAAGCACCACCACCATCGCCATCGATGTGACCGACAGTTCACTCATCGCAGGTCCAGACAGCGCCGTCACGGTGTACGAAAAATCACTGGACCTGAACAGGGACGGCAATGACCTGGCGGCGGGGACTGTCGAAGGAAGCGATCCGGATTCGACCGGCGAAACCGCCTCCGGCACGCTGGTTGGCTCGGTCACCGGTGGCGTCGGCGGATTGACCTACACCCTCCTTGGCAATGCGATCGGACAGTACGGGCAGATCCAGCTCAACACCGATGGCACCTACACCTATACCCTGACCTCCGCGCCGAAAACCCCGGGCAACGTCAACGACGGCGCCAATACCCTGAGCGAAAGCTTTACCTATCAGGTGAAGGACTCGCTGGGCAACAGCACCACGAGCACCGTCGTGATCAACATCGTCGACGATGTGCCGCAGGCCTACAGCGACTTCGCCAATGTCTACGAAGGCGGCACCGTCAGCGGCAATGTATTGGTCAACGATGTGATCGGTGCCGATGTGCAAGGCAGCGGCAACTACGTGGTCGGCGTGCGCGCCGGTTTCGACACCTTGACCTCGGCCAACGGCTCGGTCGGCAGCAGCGTTGCCGGTCAATTCGGTGCCCTGACCCTCGATGCCAAGGGCAATGCGGTCTATGTCGCCAACCCCAACAGCGTTGCACCGGCCGGCGCCACTGACGTATTCGTCTACACGATTCGCGATGCGGACGGCGACGAGAGCACCACCACAATCACCATTCGCGTCCATGATTGTTCGCCGGTCGCGGGGCCGGTGAACGGCATCACGGTGTACGAAAAAGCACTGGACCTGACCAAGGACGGCAGCGACCTTGCGGCCGGCACCGTGAAAGGCAGCGACCCCGGCTCAACGGGCGAAACAGCTTCCGGCACCCTGGCCGGCTCGGTCAGCGGCGGCATCGGCGCCTTGACCTACACCGTCGTCGGCAATGCCGTCGGCCAGTACGGCCAGCTGCAACTCAACACCGATGGCACCTACACCTACACCCTGACGTCCGCGCCCAAGTCCGCGGACAACGTCAACGATGGCGCCAATACCGTGAGCGAGTCCTTCACCTACCTGGTGAAGGACTCGCTGGGCAACAGCACCACCAGCACCCTCGTGATCAGCATCGTCGACGACGTGCCGCAGGCTCGCTGCGACGTGGCCAGCGTGGTCGAAGGCGGCACGGTCAGCGGCAACGTGCTGGCCAATGACGTAATTGGCGCGGATGTGCAAGCCAATGGCAACCATGTGGTCGGCGTGCGTGCCGGGGCTGACACCACCGTGTCCGCCAGCGGCTCGCTCAACACCCAGGTAGCCGGCAAGTACGGCTACCTGACCCTCGACGCTCAGGGCAATGCGGTCTACCACGCCACTCCGGACGGCGTTGCACGCCCGGGCGCCACCGACGAGTTCGTCTACACGATCCGTGATGCGGACGGCGACGAGAGCACCACCACGATCCGCATCAACGTCCATGACTGCTCGCCGATCGCAAGCCCGGACACCGAAGTCATCGTCTACGAGAAAGCCCTGGCCCAGGGCAGCGACGCGGCCTCGTCCGCGGAGGCCGGATCCGGCTCGCTCTCGGGATCGGTCGCGGGGGGCGTGGGCGCCTTGACCTACAGCCTGGTGGGCAGTTCGACGGGCAGTCATGGGCAGCTTCAACTCGATGCCAACGGCAGCTATACCTACACACTCACCTCGGCACCCAAGACGCCAGGTGGCGCAGGCGATGGCGCTAACATCGTCACTGAATCCTTCACCTACAAAGTCACCGACTCGCTTGGCAACACCAGCACCAGCACCCTCGCCATCGGTATTGTCGATGACGTGCCCAAGGCGGTCTGCGCCGAGCGCTCGGTCAGCCCGGGCCAGGTGGACTCCAACCTGCTGCTGGTGATCGATGTTTCCGGCAGCATGAACTTCAAGTCAGGTGTAGGTAACCTGAGCCGGCTGGAGCTGGCGAAGCAGGCGATCGGCGCCTTGCTCGACACGTACGACGACATGGGTGACGTTAAGGTGCAGATCGTCACGTTCGCTACGGGCGCGACAGAAAAATCGCCGGTCTGGGTGTCCGTGGCCGAGGCCAAGACCCTCGTCGCAAGCCTGTGCGCCGATGGCTCGACCTTCTACGATGCGGCGATCACCCAAGCCGTAAGCGCCTTCGAGACAGCGGGCAAACTGGCCGGCGCGCAGAACCTGGCTTACTTCTTCTCGGATGGCGTGCCGACCCAAGGGCATGCGCTGGGGCAGCTTCACGAGGCTGCGTGGGAAGCATTTCTCGACAAGAGCCAGATCAAGTCCTACGCCATCGGGCTGGGCACCGGTGTCACGCCCGAATACCTCGATTCGCTGGCCTTCGATGGCAGCACCGGTACTGATATCGACTCGATCGTGGTCACCGATCTGAACCAGCTCGGCGCGGTACTCAATGGCACGGTCCAGGGCGCGCCAATCACCGGCAGCCTGATGAGCGGCGGGCATTTCGGTGCCGATGGTGGCTTCATCAAGGCGCTGCTGGTCGACGGAGCCACCTACACCTACGACCCCAAGGCCAGTGGTGGCGAACACACCTTGAACATCAAGACCAGCCTGGGCGGCAACCTGCTGGTGGACATGGACACCGGCGAGTTCACCTACACGCCGCCCAAGGACAACGGCACGACCCGGTCGGAACACATCCTGTTCACCGTCAGTGACAACGACGGGGACACGAGCAGCGCCGCCCTGTCGATCACGGTCAACACCAACACCGCCCCCGTGGCCGGCGCGGATCACATCATCACCAACATCAGCGGGCCCACGGTACTGGTTCCGGCCGAAGCGCTGCTGGCCAACGATACCGACGCCGATCACGACCCGCTTGGCGCTGCCCCGATCGTCTTCAGCACCGGCTTCACAGAGAAAGGCGCAGGGTTCAGCGTCGGTAGCAAGATCGCCGTGATCGACTTCGCCGACCACGGCAACAAAAGCCAGAACCAGCTCAAGGACCTGCCGCGCAGCGCGTTTGTCGGTGCTTCCGGGTCGATGACCGCGGCATTGGTGGTCGCCGGGTATCTGGGCACCGTCAACCCCTCCAGCGCCAACGATGAAGATGTGTTGACCGTTTCCCTGCGCAAGGGCGAGACGCTGACGCTGCAACACAAGAATGCCGATGGCAACCTGTCGATGGAGTGGAAGGACGCCGTGGGGGGATACCAGGGCATCGAAAACAAGGGAAGCTTCACCGCCGACCACGATGGGCTCTACAGCCTGCATGTGGTCAACGTCAGCAATACCAGTGGGCGCAATGTCAATGGGTCGGAGGACTACAACCTGACCTTGACGATCGACTACGCCAACGCCCGGAACGAGGTATTCCACGGCAACTACACCGCCGACGACGGCCACGGCGGCGCGGGCGCAGGCAACGTCGACATCACCTTCCAGTCGGGCAGCGTGCTCACCGGTTCCTCCGCAGACGATGTCCTACTGGCAGGTTCCGGTCATGACACGCTCGACGGGGGGGATGGCCATGACGTGCTGGTGGGTGGGGAGGGCGATGACCGCTTGCAGGGCGGGGCGGGCAACGATCTGCTGATCGGCGGCGCGGGCGATGACCTTCTCGACGGCGGGGCGGGCATCGATACCGCGAACTACGCCTCGGCTAGCGCCACGGTATCGGTCGATCTTGGCGAGACAGGGGCGCAGGACACGGGGAGCACCGGGGTCGACACGCTCAAGGGTATCGAGAACCTGATCGGCTCGGCGTTCGACGATCACCTCACCGGCGACAGCGGGGACAATCTGCTCATCGGCGGCTTGGGCAATGACACCCTCACCGGGGGCGGTGGCCGCGACACGTTTGTCTGGCAGCAGGGCCATACCGGCCACGACCTGGTGACCGATTTCGCCCCGGGGCTCGATCGCCTCGACCTCTCGCAACTGCTGCAGGGCGAGAGCGCCACCTCAGCCTCGCTGGACGATTACCTGCACTTCAAGGTGAGCGCAGGGGAGCGTGGCGTGGTGTCGACCATCGAAGTCAGCGCGGTGGCTGGCGGGGCAGCGACGCAGACCATCGACCTGGCCGGCGTCGACCTGGCGCAGCACTACGGTGTCGCGGTGGATGCTGGAGGCGTGATTGCCGCCGGCCACGACACGGCGACCATCATCGACGGGCTGCTGGGGGATCAGTCGTTGAAGGTGGACGTGGTCTGAAGGAGGTCCAACTCCCACAGAAAACAAGCCGCCTTCGAATAGTTGATGCGAGGATGGTGGCGCATCAACCCGGCCGGCGCAGGGTCTTCTGCTTGAGGATGTACGCCGTCACCAGCACCGCGCTGGTCAACATGAAGGCCCGGGCCCAGGGAAGGGGCACCAGGTAGCAGGACAGGCTGATGCTCGCCCACATCAGCCCGATGGCGTAGACCTTGCCCTTCATGGGAATGCCTTCGCCACTCAGGTAGTCACGGATCCACGGCCCCAACCGGGGATG
>NZ_DATELE010000137.1:0-10886 GCF_035277045.1 Pseudomonas sp.
CGCTCTCTGTCCGGTTGATCGAGTCGACAGGTTTTGCGGCCCCCAGGGGCCGATCGCGGCACAAGGCCGCTCCCACAGGAGCGGTCTTGTTTTGATAGTTATATAAGAAGAAGGAATTCTCCATGCGTGCCCTCGCCGCCCTCAGCCGATTCGTCGGCAATACCTTTGCCGTGTGGGTGCTGCTGTTCGCCTGCCTGGCGTTTTTCCAGCCGCAGTGGTTCATCGGCCTCAAAAGCTGGATCGTGCCGCTGCTGGGCCTGGTCATGTTCGGCATGGGCCTGACGCTCAAGCTGGACGACTTCGCCGCGGTGGCCCGCCAGCCTTGGCGGGTTGCGCTGGGGGTGGTGGCGCACTTCGTGATCATGCCGGGGGTGGCGTGGCTGCTGTGCCAGCTGTTCCACCTGCCGGCGGAAATCGCCGTGGGGGTCATCCTGGTCGGCTGCTGCCCGAGCGGGACCGCCTCCAATGTCATGGTCTGGCTGTCCAAGGGCGATCTGGCGCTGGCGGTCGCGATCGCGGCGGTCACCACGCTGCTGGCACCGCTGCTGACGCCCACGCTGATCTGGCTGCTGGCCTCGGCCTGGCTGCCGGTATCGTTCATGGACATGTTCTGGTCGATCCTGCAGCTGGTGATGTTGCCGATCGTGCTCGGCGTGCTGGCCCAGCGCCTGCTCGGCGCGCGGGTGCAGGTGGCGGTTCAGGTGCTGCCGCTGGTGTCGGTGGTGAGCATCGTGATGATCGTCTGCGCGGTGGTCGCGGCCAGCCAGGCGAAGATCGCCGAGTCCGGCCTGATGATCATGGCGGTGGTGGTGCTGCACAACAGCTTCGGTTTCCTGCTGGGCTACCTCACCGGCAAGCTGTGCAAGCTGCCGCTGGCCCAGCGCAAGTCGCTGGCGCTGGAGGTGGGCATGCAGAACTCGGGGCTGGGCGCGGCGCTCGCCAGCGCGCACTTCTCGCCCCTGGCGGCGGTGCCCAGCGCGTTGTTCAGCGTGTGGCACAACATCTCCGGGGCCTTGCTCTCGACCTGGTTCCGGCGCATGGAAGAGCCCGCGGCGCCAGAGGGCGAGCACGTTGCTCGCCCGTCCTGAGGACTTGCCTGGGCATCAGTGACTGTGCACTATAGTGCGCACTGTGAGGACGGCCTCACGACGCGCTGCGTGAACGATTCGGGGACGGCCCCAGCCTTTGTCTGATGGAGATTACCGCCATGTCCTGGATCATTCTGTTCTTCGCCGGCCTGTTCGAGGTCGGCTGGGCCGTCGGCCTGAAATACACCGACGGCTTTACCCGCCCGCTTCCCACCACGCTGACTGTCGCCGCCATGGCTGTCAGCCTCGGCCTGCTCGGCCTGGCCATGAAGGAGCTGCCGCTAGGCACCGCCTACGCCATCTGGACCGGCGTCGGCGCGGTGGGCACCGTCATTGCCGGGATCATCCTGTTCGGCGAATCCATGGCGCTGGTGCGCCTGGTCAGCGTCGCGCTGATCGTCTGCGGCCTGATCGGGCTCAAGGTCAGCGCCAGCTGACCTCGATTCAACGCCCTACCGCACGTTGCCGCGCAGGTCGCTGACCCGCGCGCGCAGCGCTTCGGGATGTGCCGCCTCTACCTCGACCGCCTCCCCCGCCACCACCGTCACCCGCGACCAGAAGCGCCGGAACACGCCCTTGGCCGGATCACGGCTGAAGAAACTGCCCCATAGCCCCTGCAACGCCAGCGGAATCACCGGTACCGGCGTCTCGCGCAGGATGCGCTTGACCCCGCTCCTGAACACGTCGATCTCGCCATCGCTGCTGAGCTTGCCCTCGGGAAAGATGCACACCAGCTCCCCCGCTGCCAGCGACGCGGCAATGCGCGCGAAGGCCTGCTCGTAGGTGCCGGCGTCCTCGCCACGCCCGGCGATCGGGATCGCCCCCGCGGTGCGGAAGACGAAGTTGAGCACCGGCAGGCGGTAGATCTTGTAGTACATGACGAAACGGATCGGCCGACGCACGGCGCCTGCGATCAGCAGCGCGTCGACAAAGGACACGTGATTGCACACCAGCAGTGCCGCGCCCTCGTCGGGAATGCGCTGCAGGTCGCGGTGCTCGACGCGGTACATGGAATGGCTGAGCAGCCAGATCAGGAAGCGCATGGTGAACTCGGGCACGATGCGGAAGATGTAGGCGTTGACGGCGATGTTCAGCAGCGACACCACCAGGAACAGCTGCGGGATCGACAGCTCGGCCAGGCTCAGCAGGACAATGGTGACGATGGCCGAGACCACCATGAACAGCGCGTTGAGGATGTTGTTGGCGGCGATCACCCGCGCCCGCTCGTGCTCGGCGGTACGCGCCTGGATCAGGGCGTACAGCGGCACGATATAGAAGCCGCCGAACACACCCAGGCCAAGGATCGCGGCGAGGATCCACCAGGCCTGCGCCAGGCCCAGCAGCGACAGCCAGTCGTGCGGCGCGGCCGCGGCCGGCACGTCACCGGAATGCCACCACCACAGCAGGCCGAAGACGGTCAGGCCAAAGGAGCCGAACGGCACCAGGCCGATCTCGACCTTGCGCCCGCTCAGGCGCTCGCACAGCAGCGAGCCCACGGCGATGCCCACCGAGAACAGCGTCAGCACCAGCGTCACCACGGTCTCGTCGCCGTGCAGCCAGTCCTTGGCGTAGGCCGGGATCTGGGTCAGGTAGATGGCGCCGACAAACCAGAACCACGAGTTGCCGACGATCGAGCGCGACACCGCCGGGGCCTGCCCCAGGCCCAGGCGCAGGGTCGCCCAGGACTGCGTGAAAATGTTCCAGTCCAGTTTCATCTCTGGCGCGACGGCGGCCGCACGCGGTATCCAGCGGCTCGACAAGTAGCCGAGCACGGCGACCCCGACCACGGCGATGGCGACGTTGGGCGCGTAGTGGATGCTGGACATCATTACCCCGGCGCCGATGGTCCCCGCGAGAATGGCCAGAAAGGTCCCCATCTCCACCAGGCCGTTGCCGCCCACCAGCTCCTCCTCGCGCAGGGCCTGCGGCAGGATCGAGTATTTCACCGGGCCGAACAGCGCCGAGTGGGTGCCCATGGCGAACAGCGCCAGCAGCATCAGCGCCAGGTGATTGGTGACGAAGCCGGTGGCACCGATGGCCATGATGACGATCTCGGCCAGCTTGATCACCCGGATCAGCGCGTCCTTGGCGAATTTCTCGCCGAACTGCCCGGCCAGTGCCGAGAACAGGAAGAACGGCAGGATGAACAGCAGCGCGCACAGGTTGACCCAGATCGACCGGTCGCCTTCGAAGCTCAGCTTGTAGAGGATCGCCAGGATCAGCGACTGCTTGAACAGGTTGTCGTTAAAGGCACCCAACGACTGGGTGATGAAGAACGGCAAGAAGCGTCGCTTGCCGAGCAAGGTGAATTGCGAGGGGTGACTCATCGTTCTTCCTTGTACTTGCGTTGGGCATTGTCAATTCAGGGGGGCATGATAACCCTGTGCGGGGCGATCAGGCGCGGTGTCAGTACCGGCCTCTTCGCTGGCACTGGCACAGCAAGTCCAAAACTCGAACCGCACCCTGCCCGCACCTGCGACGAACGTCGGCGCTGACGAAGCGCAGGCGGCGTGCGAGACTGTCGGATCGGGATTTCATCAACGCCGCGGAGTTGTCATGTCGTTGTCCAGCGGGCTGATCGCCGTGGTCGCCCTGGCCTATATGGCCATCATGTTCGCCATCGCCTTCTACGGCGACCGGCGCAGCACGCCGCTGCCGCCGCGCCTGCGTGCCTGGGTGTACAGCCTGTCGCTGGCGGTGTACTGCACCAGCTGGACCTTCTTCGGCGCGGTCGGCCAGGCCGCCGAGCAGCTTTGGGCCTTCCTGCCGATCTACCTGGGGCCCGTCCTGCTGTTGCTGTTCGCGCCCTGGGTGCTGCAGAAGATGGTGCTGATCAGCAAGCAGGAAAACATCACCTCGATCGCCGACTTCATCGCCGCGCGCTACGGCAAGTCGCAGTCGCTGGCCGTGGTGGTGGCGCTGATCTGCCTGGTCGGGGTACTACCCTACATTGCCCTGCAGCTCAAGGGCATCGTGCTCGGCGTGAACCTGCTGATCGGCGCCAACGCCGACGCCACCGGCAGCCGGGTGCAGGACACCGCGCTGGTGGTCTCGCTGGTGCTGGCGCTGTTCAGCATCGTCTTCGGCACGCGCAGCCTGGACGTGACCGAGCACCACCGCGGCATGGTCCTGGCGATCGCCTTCGAGGCGATGGTCAAGCTGCTGGCGTTTCTGGCGGTGGGCGCCTTCGTGGTGTTCAACCTGTACGACGGCTTCGACGACCTGTTCAGCCAGGCGCGCCTGGCGCCGCACCTGGACAGCTACTGGCAGGAGACCATCAACTGGCCCTCGATGGTGGTGCAGACCATGGTGGCGATGATGGCGATCATCTGCCTGCCGCGCCAGTTCCACGTCACCGTGGTGGAGAACACCGAGGCCCAGGACCTGCGCCTGGCACGCTGGGTGTTTCCGCTGTACCTGGCGCTGGCCGCGCTGTTCGTGGTGCCGATCGCCCTGGCCGGGCAGCTGCTGCTGCCGGGCACGGTGATCTCCGACTCCTTCGTCATCAGCCTGCCGCTGGCCGAGGCTCACCCAAGCCTGGCCCTGCTGGCCTTCATCGGCGGCGCTTCGGCGGCCACCGGCATGGTCATCGTCGAGGCGGTGGCGCTGTCGACCATGGTGTCCAACGACATGCTGCTGCCGTGGCTGCTGCGGCGCAATAACGCCGAGCGGCCGTTCGAGGTGTTCCGCCACTGGATGCTTTCGGTGCGCCGGGTGACCATCGTGGTGATCCTGCTGCTGGCCTACGTCAGCTACCGCCTGCTCGGCTCCACCGCGAGCCTGGCGACCATCGGCCAGATCGCCTTCGCGGCCGTGACCCAGCTGGCGCCGGCCATGCTCGGCGCGCTGTACTGGAAGCAGGCCAACCGCCGTGGCGTGTTCGCCGGCCTGGCCGCGGGGATCTTCCTGTGGTTCTACACCCTGGTGCTGCCGATCACCGCCCACAGCCTGGACTGGTCGCTGGCGCTGTTCCCCGGGCTGGACTGGCTGCACGGCAACCCGCTGAACCTGCCGATCACGCCGCTGACCCAGGGCGTGGTGCTGTCCCTGGCGGGCAACTTCACGCTGTTTGCCTGGGTGTCGATCCTCTCGCGCACGCGGGTTTCGGAACACTGGCAGGCCGGCCGCTTCATCGGCCAGCAGACCAGCGCCCGGCCGGGCAGCCGCTCATTGCTGGCGGTGCAGATCGACGACCTGCTGCAACTGGCGGCGCGCTTCGTCGGCGAGGAACGCGCCCGGCAGAGCTTCATCCGCTTCGCCTACCGCCAGGGCAAGGGCTTCAACCCCAACCAGAACGCTGACGGCGACTGGATCGAGCACACCGAGCGCCTGCTGGCGGGCGTGCTGGGCACCTCCTCCACACGCGCGGTGGTCAAGGCGGCCATCGAAGGGCGCGAGATGCAGCTCGAGGACGTGGTGCGCATCGCCGACGAAGCGTCCGAGGTGCTGCAGTTCAACCGCGCCTTGCTGCAGGGCGCCATCGAGAACATCAACCAGGGCCTGAGCGTGGTGGACCAGAACCTGCACCTGGTGGCCTGGAACCGCCGCTATCTTGAGCTGTTCAACTACCCGGACGGGCTGATCAGCGTCGGCCGGCCGATCGCCGATATCATCCGCTACAACGCCGAGCGCGGCCTGTGCGGGCCGGGCGAGGCGCAGGTCCACGTCGCCCGCCGCCTGCACTGGATGCGCCAGGGCCGCGCGCACACCTCCGAACGGCTGTTTCCCAACGGCCGGGTGATCGAGCTGATCGGCAACCCCATGCCCGGCGGCGGCTTCGTCATGAGTTTCAGCGATATCACGCCGTTCCGCGAGGCCGAGCAGGCGCTCAAGGAAGCCAACGAAGGGCTGGAACAACGGGTGGCCGAACGCACCTTCGAGCTGTCGCAGCTCAACCAGGCCTTGAGCGAGGCCAAGAGCCACGCCGAGGCGGTCAGCCAGTCCAAGACCCGCTTCCTGGCCGCCGTCAGCCATGACCTGATGCAGCCGCTGAACGCTGCCCGGCTGTTCTCGGCCGCGCTGTCCCAGCAAGGCGAGGAGCTGTCGGAGGATGCCCGGCAGCTGGTGCAGCACATGGACAGCTCGCTGCGCTCGGCCGAAGAGCTGATCAGCGACCTGCTGGACATCTCGCGCCTTGAAAACGGCAAGATCACCCCCGATGCCAAGCCCTTTGCCCTGGGCGAGCTGTTCGACGCGCTGGGCGCCGAGTTCACCGCCCTGGCCCGGGAGAAAGGCCTGGAGTTTCGCCTGCGCGGCAGCCGCCTGCGGGTCAACAGCGACATCAGGCTGTTGCGGCGTATCCTGCAGAACTTTCTGACCAACGCCTTGCGTTATGGCAAGAGCCCCATCCTGCTGGGCGCGCGCCGGCGCGACGGACGCCTGTGGCTGGAGGTGTGGGACCGCGGGCCGGGCATCGCCAACGACAAGCTGCAGGTGATCTTTCAGGAGTTCAAGCGCCTGGACAGCCACCAGACCCGCGCTGAAAAGGGCCTGGGGCTAGGGCTGGCGATTGCCGATGGACTGTGCCGGGTGCTGGGCCATGAGCTGCAGGTGCGTTCGTGGCCTGGCAGGGGCACGGTGTTTCGGGTTGGCGTGCCGCTGGCCAGCGCCGCGGCACCCGCGCCCAGCGCGCCGGTCGAGCAGACGAGCCAGCCGCTGGCCGGCCTGCAGGTACTGTGCGTCGATAACGAGGACAGCATCCTGGTCGGCATGAACAGCCTGCTCGGCCGCTGGGGCTGCCAGGTGTGGACCGCGCGCAGCCAGCAGGAATGCGACGCGCTGCTGGACAAGGGCATGCGCCCCCACCTGGCGCTGGTCGACTACCACCTGGACGACGGCGAGACGGGCACCGGGCTGATGGCCTGGCTACGCACCCGCTTGGGCGAGCCGGTGCCGGGGGTCGTGATCAGCGCCGACGGGCGCAGCGAAACCATCGCCCAGGTGCATGCCGCAGGCCTCGACTACCTGGCCAAGCCGGTCAAGCCTGCGGCCTTGCGCGCGCTGCTCAATCGCCATCTGAGCCTGGTTCAGTAACGGCCGTTTCGCTCAGCGCGCGCTCCAGCAGATCGGCCGGCAGGCTCTTGCTGGCGCGGGCGCCGAGCAGCTTGAGCTGCTCGCTGCGGCTGATGAGGTTGCCGCGCCCTTCGCAGAGCTTGTTGCGCGCCGCGGCGTAGGCCTTGTCCACCTGCTGCAGGCGCGTGCCGAGCTCGTCCAGGTCCTGGATGAACAGCACGAACTTGTCGTACAGCCAACCGGCGCGCTCGGCGATCTCGCGGGCGTTCTGGCTCTGGCGCTCCTGCTTCCACAGACTGTCGATGACGCGCAAGGTCGCCAGCAGCGTGGTCGGGCTGACGATGATGATCTTGCGGTCGAAGGCTTCCTGGAACAGGTTCGGCTCGGCCTGCAGGGCCGCCGAGAACGCCGCCTCGATGGGCACGAAGAGCAGCACGAAATCCAGGCTGTGCAGGCCCTCGAGGCGGCTGTAGTCCTTGCCCGAGAGCCCTTTGACGTGGTTGCGCAGCGACAGCACGTGCTGCTTGAGCGCGGCCTGCGCGGCCTGGCTGTCGGGGTCGCTGACAAATTGCTGGTAGGCCGTGAGGCTGACCTTGGCGTCGACCACCACCTGCTTGCCGCCGGGCATCATGATCAGCACATCGGGCTGGAAGCGCTCGCCGTCGGCGCTTTTCAGGCTGACCTGGGTCTGGTATTCCCGGCCTTTTTCAAGGCCGGCATGCTCGAGGACGCGCTCAAGGATCAGCTCGCCCCAGTTGCCTTGGGTCTTCTGGCCCTTCAGGGCCTGGGTCAGGTTGGTCGCCTCGTCGCTCAGGCGCTGGTTCAGCTGCTGCAGGCGCTCCAGCTCCTTGCCCAGGGAGAAGCGCTCGCGGGCCTCTTGCTGGTAGCTCTCCTCGACGCGCTTCTCGAAGGCCTGGATACGTTCCTTGAGCGGATCGAGCAATTGCCCCAGGTGCTGCTGGCTGGTCTGGGCGAAGCGCTGCTCGCGCTCGTCGAAAATCCGCGTGGCCAGGTCGGAGAACTGCGCGCGCAAAGTATCGCGGGCTTCCTGCAGGTCTTCGAGGCGCTGCTGGTGGCTTTCCTGCTGCTCGCGCAGCTCGGCGGAAAGCCCAGCGGCCTGGGCCTCCAGGCGGCGCAGTTCGGCCTCGCGCTGAGCACGTTCGACCTGCCAGGCATGGGCAGCGTCGCGGGCGTTGTCGCGGTCGACCTGCAGCAGCTCGACCTCACGGCCCTGGGCGGCCAGGCCGGCCTGCTTGGCGGCGTTGGCTTCGCTCAGGTCACTGATTTCGTCACGGCTGGCGTCGAGCTGCGCCTGCAGGCCCTCCTGGGCCAGTTGCGCGCCACTCAGGCGCTCCTCCAGCAAGGCCAGCTCGCCCTGGCGCAGCGCCAGCCGCCGCTGCACCTGCAACGCCCAGCCCAGGCACGGCAACGCCGCTACCACCATGCCCAGCACGATGCTGGCCAGATCCACCGCCATAGCTACTCCGATCAATCCTGCGAGTCAGGATCGCAGCTTATCAGCCTGGCGCGGCCAGGGCCTCACGCGCGCGGCAATTGCCTGAGCAGACGCCGTGCTTCCTGCGAGCCTTTGGCGGCGGCGAGCTCCAGCCAGTAGCGCGCCTGGTCGGGCGCGTTGGCTTGGGGCTGCGCGCAGAGGCGGCCGTATTCGAGCTGAGCACGCCGGTCGCCCGCACGGGCTGCCTGGCGCAGCAATTCGTGGCCGATGCGCCGGTCGCGGGCATTGCCGCAATCCCGGCAGAGCATCTGCCCCAGCCGGCTCTGGGCCACTACCACGCCTTGTCGGGCGGGCTGCTTGAGCAGACGGCCGGCGAAGTGCTTGACGCTGGGCTTGTCACCCAGGCGGGGACTGTCCAGCAGCCACAAGGCGACCTTCAGGGAAAAGCGCTTGGGTTCAGGCAAGGGAGTCGAAGCCGACGGGTCAGCGAGATTTTTACCGCGAAATATCATGACAAAAAGCGATGGCAACTCGAGAGGCGCGCCACTCTACTCCTTTTTCCGCCGAATGGCCCGACGCTTTCCTACAGAAAAATCAAAAAAAACTGAGTTTTTTTCTTGACGCTCAAGCGTCGTGCATTTCTGTCAGAGAAGTGCGCAGCGGATTGTCGGACAGAGTGGAAAATCCTGGCACGCCCGTGCTAGAGCAAGCGCATGGGACAATCCACAGAAGCTGTGGATAACTCAGTGGACAACCCCCTCAAGGAGCCCGCAAACCCCTATGGAATGGGGCCCAAAGTCAAACTGACGATTTTTTCACCAGCTCGGATTAACGTTTTTTTTCATTGACTTAAGCGCGTAGTCAAGTCATTGGCGGGGTTCCGCCGCCCTGTTGCGACCTTGTTACATCCTCGGGCACCGATGTGTACAACCACTCGGTGAGCAGGCGTGCCGAGGAACAAAACGTGTATATCACCCCTGTCCCAAGGGTCCTGCCCCCTTCACAGGGCGGCCAAGTTAGGAGATACTGCTCGGCTCGACGCGACAACAGCATCAAAGCTTGCCACCTGGGCAAAACTGCTGTAATGTGGCCGCCGTTAGTACCAAGCTTGAAAGTCAATTCCGGCCACATCGTCCTTGCAGTCTCCTGCTCCTCCTCGAGCAGCAACTGTCGAAACCAGGACCGGCCCACTCGATGGTTCCCTCGGCAATCCATACCTGCCCCAGCAAGAACCAGCTGAAAAATTGATCAGGATCTTCATCCAGAGGCCTAGAACCTGCCCTGGCTGCATGCCTGCCTTCCCATGTACCTACCAGTCAGCCCAGCGCCACTCATATCAATGCGCCCAAACTGGCTGCCCTGTTCCAGACTGGTCCTGCGCCTCTACTAAATTACGGCGTTACTGGAACGTTTTTATCGTGCACGGCTCGAATCCGTGTCTATTGCAGGAACATCCAATAACTATGACGCACAATCATCACTTCCAGGCTGCGGTTAGCACCCTCTCCAAGGCATTTGCCCCTTTGAACTGCCTGATCTTTGCCCCACGCAAAGGCAGCTTCAGCTTTACCTTGGTCGACGAGCATGGCATTGCCTGCCACACCGAACGCCTGTACCCAGAGCAGTACAATACCGCCGAGCCGCTGCAGGCGATCATCGATCGCACGCGCCAGTCGCTCACGGCGTAAGCCCCTCCTCGCCTGGGCAAGCCAGTCATGGGAGCGACCGTCACGGTCCTCCGGCCTGCCCTGCGAACCTCCCTACAAGCCTATCGCCACCTTTCCCTACGCCCAGACCCGGTAATTGCCTGAAGGCATATAGGCCCTGCGGCGCTTGTTTCAATCGATTTAAAAACAGTCCTTTACACCACGGTTATCACACTACACTTCAACTCGAGCGGCTGATGTCGCTTCCGGCGGGCCTGACCATTCAACAGCTGCCAAGCTCCAGTGCCCGTCGGCCATTTTCAGTTCGAGGCCACCATGGGTATCGCTGCGAACGAGTTGAGCCAGTACGTCATCCGCCCGACCCTCATCTACCTGGGCCGCCACTGCGCAAGCGCCGAAGCCCTGCTGCTGGGAGTGGCGGCCAGCCAGTCGGCGCTGGGATCGGCGCTGCACGACCGGCGCGGGCACGGGCTCTACAGGATCGGTGAGACACGTCACAATTGTCTGTGGGATAAATTCCTGGCTCGCGATCCGGAACTCGCCAGCCTGGTGCGCGGGCTGGCCAGCCAGCATGCCTTTCTCTGCGGTCCGCACCTGGAGCTGACCGTCAATCTGCGCTACGCCACCGCCATCGCCTGGATGCTCATCGAGGAGCAGGGATCG
>NZ_DATELE010000138.1:0-7383 GCF_035277045.1 Pseudomonas sp.
TTACGCTGCCGTCGACAGCGTGATCGAGACGGTCGACAGCCTGGGCCTGAGCGAGGCACGGCTGGTCCTCAATGGTCACCTTGCGGCCGCGCATAACGACAAGGCCCTGGCTGGCCTGCGTGCGACCGCCGAGTGGATTCAACGCGAAACGGGTGGCCGCAGTTCGGTGATGATGGATGCCGATCAGGTCGCCCAGATGACCGGCTCGCGACGCTTCACCGGTGGCATGTTGACGCCGAAGGCCGGTGGCCTGCATCCGCTCAACTTCGCCCGCGGCATGGCCCGCAACCTGCACGGGCGAGGCGTGAAGATATTCGTCAACAGCCCGGCCCAGCGCGTGGAGTGCGGGGCCGACGGCGTGGTGGTCGACACTCCCCAGGGGCGTGTCAAGGCCAGGCAACTGGTGTATGCCACCAACGCCTACTCCGACCTCACTCCCGTCACTGCCACCTTGCACCGGCGCATCGTGCCGTTCTGCAGTGCGATCATCGCCACCGAGCCACTGCCGCCTGCGGTATTGGCGGGCCTTCTACCAGGCGGCCAGGTATGCGGTGACACCAAGCGCATGTTGCGCTGGTTCCGGGTGATCGGCGACCGGTTGATCTTCGGCGGGCGCGGAGCATTCGGCAAGGACGGCACCCAGGCGGCCTACCAGGCCCTGGAGGAAAACATGGCGGAGATCTTCCCGCAGTTGCGCGGCCAGCCCATTGCCTATCGCTGGTCGGGCCTGGTGGACATGACCCTCGACGGCTTGCCCCACGCCGGACAGCTCGATGAGCGCCGCTTCTATGCCATTGGTTACAACGGTGGCGGGGTGGCCATGTCGACCTACATGGGCGCTCGCCTGGCCGACCTTACCGCTGGCCGCCCGCTGGATCTGCGCCTGCTGGCCGGTGAACGTCTGAACCCTATTCCGTTGCATGCCTTCCGGGCGCCAGGCGTTCGCCTGGCGGCGGGTTGGCAGCAGTTTCTCGATGCCATCGGCCGTTGACCAGGAGGTTTCATGGCGCAGGTTTTACATTACCGTCAGGGCGAAGCCGTGGCTCACTTGCAATGCCCAAGGTATGAAATTGGGTGCTGCGAAGGTGGGCAGGACCGCCATATCGATGCATTCGATGGGGTGTTGCTGGGAGTGCTTGAAGCGGGGGAGCTGAGGTTGACGGGCGAAGGGTTCGCGTTGCACCTCGTACCCGGCGATTGCTTCGTGGTGCCGGAGGGCGTGGCGCTGCAATGGCAGCCCTCGGGCATGCTGCGCTACCTGTTCATCCGCTTCCCTGGCCTGGGAGGTGAAGCCAGCCACGACCGCCCGCTCAAGCTGGACCTGCACGGTACGCTATCACCGTGCAGCCCGCCGGCTGCCGAGGTATTGCTCACGCCCACACCGCAGGCCTGGAGCCGTGCGGCCTTCGAGCAAGGGGCGCTGCGTATCGGAACGTGGGCGTGTGAACCCTATCAGCGACGGCAGGTGGAACCCGGGTACAGCGAGCTGATGCACATCCTCGAGGGCGAACTCACCCTGACTGAAGCCAGTGGCACGCAGCACACCGTGGCCGCGGGGGAAACCCTCATGGTGCCTGCCGGGGCCACCAACGCATGGTCGAGCGAGACGATGGTACGCAAGGTCTATTGCATCCTTGGTTGATCTCAGGAACGTGCGGCGCCCCGGATCGCACCGCCGCTCATGCGGCAATTTCGCGATCTGTCCGCTTAAACCGCCTTGACCAGGCTGCGCAGCGGCACGGTGCTCTTGACCACCGGTGACTTGATCACGATATAGCTGAAGTACTTCTCGATGCCGATGTCCTTTTCCAGAATCGATTCCATCAGCTCCTGGTAATGCTGGATGCTGCTGCACAGGAAGCGCACCAGGTAGTCATATCCGCCGCTGATGAGGTGGCACTCCAGCACCTCGTCGATGTTGCGGATGCTCGACTCGAACTTCACGAAATCCGCGCGCTTGTGGTCCTGCAGGGTGACCTCGGTGAACACCGTGACCGAATTGGCGAACTTGGCCAGGTTCACATGGGCTTCGTAGCCACTGATGTACCCCGCCGCTTCAAGGCGTTTGACCCGCTGCAGGCAGGGGCTGGGTGACAGCCCGACAGCCTCGGCGAGGCTGACGTTGGTCATGCGCCCGTCCTTTTGCAACTGGACAAGAATGTTGATGTCGATGCGATCAAGTTTGGTTGCAGCGTCCATCTTTGACTCCTCGGTTGATTCCAGTCCGGTGTGCCCGCTTCACGCCCGTAGTGCCCGTTGGTGGGCATGGGTCATGTCGGCCAGGCTTGCGTATTCACAACGTTTGGCATCGAGTGCCGAATTCGACATGTTCCAAGGTTGAGCCTGGGTGCGCCGCAGGGTGCAGATCGGGAAGTCGACCAGGCTGTTCCACGGGTCGTCCGGTTCGCTGCTGCGAACCGGCAGCATGTCCATCCGCGGTACTTCAATTGTCTGCAGAGCCTGTGCCAAGGCCGGGCGCCAATCGTCGTCGTCCGGCTCGACAATGGCATCGAAGGTGATCGGCAGGCGCCGGGTCAGGCTTTCGATATCGATGCCATGGCGTGGGGCGATGAGGATCAGGCGGTAGAACTTGCTCAGGTACTGCAGGGCGCCGGGTGCGTCTTCATAGATCGGCCACTGCGCTGCAGCGCTACCAAAGGCCACACTGGCCTCCCAATCCGGAACCAGAAGCAATTGCTGCGCCAGGCGCTGGTAAAGTTGACCGTGCAGTGCAGCCGGGCTGCTGGCCTGCCGTGCCAGTTGCACACTGAGGTAGCGGTAGGCGTCGAGGATCTGCGGGTCATCGAGCGGCCGTGCCGATTGCGCCGCAAGAGGGCGCAGGCCTTCGAGAATGCCCCGTTCGCGGTCAACCAGGGTGGCGTAGGAGAGGCCAAGTGCCCGGTAGTGCGTGATTTTCATGAGGAGTCGGCTCCTGTGGTGGTTCTGCGGGTCCATCCAGGGGGTGCCAAAAGGCCGCGTCCGCGGCCCCAGGCGAACACTCAGGCGCCGGCGGCGTCCAGCGCCTGGCCAGGCATTTGCAAGGCCTCGGCCATCTGCGCTTCGGTGGTGACCAATGGCGCCAGGAAGCGCACCACGTTGCGGTGAACGCCGCACTTGATCACCAGCAGACCGGCTTGGCGGGCTTCGTCGATGACCCGCTGCGCCAAGGCGGCGTCCGGGGTGTTACCGGCATCCCCAGCGACCATCTCGATAGCCTGCATGAAGCCGAGGCCGCGGACCTCGCCAATTCGCGGGTGGGCTTGCTGCAGGGCCAACAGCCCTTGCTGCAGTTGCTGCGCCAGCGCTTTCCCCTGGGCAAGCAAATCCTGGCTTTCGAACAGGTCCAGCACTGCCAGCGCCGCGGCGCAGGCCACGCCGTTTCCACCATAGGTGCCACCCAGCCCACCTGGCGTGGGAGCGTCCATGATTGCCGCGCGCCCGACCACGCCCGACAGCGGCATGCCCCCGGCCAGGCTCTTGGCCACGGTGACCAGGTCGGGCGTGATGCCGGCATGCTGGAAACCGAACATTTTGCCAGTGCGGCCAAAGCCAGCCTGGATTTCGTCGAGGATCAGCACGATGCCGTGCTGGTCGCAACGTTCGCGCAGCCCTTGCAGAAACGCTTTGGGTGCGGCAATGAAGCCACCGTCGCCCTGTACCGGCTCGATCAGAATGGCAGCGACCCGGTCGGGCGCCACGTCGGTGGCGAACAGTTCGTCGAGGCGTGCCAAGGCTTCATCGCTGTCGATGCCACGGTAAGGGTTGGGGTAGGTGGCATGGTAGATCTCGGCTGGGAATGGCCCGAAGTTCTGTTTGTAGGGCTGGCTCATGCCGGTGAGCGTCACGCCCAGCAACGTGCGGCCATGGAACCCCCCAGTGAAGGAGATCACCGCAGGCCGGTTGGTATGCCCCCGGGCGATCTTGACAGCGTTTTCCACCGCTTCCGCGCCGGACGTGAACAGCGCGGTCTTGAAGTGCTCACCGTTGCCGACCAACGCATTCAGCCGTGCGGCGACCGCGATGTACGGTTCGTAGGCCACCACCTGGAAGCTTGCGTGGGACAACTGTTGGACCTGGCGCTGCACCGCCTCGACCACCTTGGGGTGATTGTGACCGGTATTCAGCACGCCAATGCCGCCGACGAAGTCCAGGTACCGACGCCCGTCGACGTCCCACAGTTCGGCTCCGCTGGCGCGGGCGGCGACCAGTGGATGGGCGGTGGCGATGCCGCGTGGCACGTTTTCGTCGCGCCAGGCGAGCAGACGTTGGTTTTCGCTCAGGGGTGGGGTCATCGTGATCTCCAGGCAATCAGCGTGATGGGATAGGACTCAAGGATAAGAATTGTCTGGGGTGACAAGCGCTGAAGTTGGGGCAGGAGGAGGTGGTATCGGTTGTTTTAGCGAGTAGCCGCGAAATATTACGCTGAGCGGTAGTCCCGGCCTGCCGGCCAGGACTCTGCCATGGCCGGTCAGCCTGCCTGGGGAACCACGATGGTGTCTTGCGGATGCAGGCGCATCCACAGCGGCGCGCCGATCTGTGGCAGGCTCAGGTTGCCCTCATGGTGGCTGGGCTGGCGCAGGCTGACCGTCGGCCCGTTATCGAGGTCGACGAACACCTTCAGGCTTTCACCCTGGAACACGATGTCCGAGACCCGGCCATGCAGGCGGTTCCATTCCGGCCCCGCGGTGCCGTTGTCGAGCAGCAGTTTTTCAGACTGCAGGGCCAGGAACAGCGCACCGCTGGCGGGTACCTCGCGGCTGGTGCGCAAGGTCGTCGTACCCAGGCTCAGGCCCGTGGCGCTGCGCTGCAGGGGCACCAGCGTGCTTTCGCCGATGAAGCTGGCGACAAAGTCATTGGCCGGGTGGTCGTGCAGCCGCCGCGGGGTGTCAACCTGCACCAGCCTGCCGCCGCGCATGATCGCGATGCGGTCGCTCATGGTCAGGGCTTCACGCTGGTCGTGGGTGACGTAGATCATGGTCGCGCCCAGACGTCTGTGCAGGGCGCGCAGCTCGATCTGCATGGTCTCGCGCAGTTGCTTGTCGAGCGCCGACAGGGGTTCGTCCATCAAGATCAGCTTGGGTTCGAACACGATGGCCCGGGCCAGGGCCACGCGCTGGCGCTGGCCGCCCGACAGGGCGGTGATAGGGCGGTCTTCATAGCCGGTCAGCTCCACCGTGGCCAGCGCCTTGGCTACCCGCTCGCGGCTGTTGCTGGCATTGATGCCACGGGCGCGTAGCGGAAACGCCACGTTCTGTCCCACGGTCATGTGCGGGAACAGGGCATAGTTCTGGAACACCACGCCAATGTCGCGCTTGTTGGGTGGCATCAAGGTCACGTCGCGTTCGCCGAACAGGATGCTGCCCGAACTGACTCGCAGGAAGCCTCCGAGGATACTCAGCAACGTGGTCTTGCCCGACCCGGAAGGCCCCAGCAGTGACATGAACTCACCGGCCTCGACCTTGAGGTCGACCTGATCCAGCGCCTTGAGGCTGCCGTAGTGTTTGCTTACCTGGTGAACGGTGACCGATTCGAAACCATCAGTGAAATGCATCGCGAATTCTCCTGCGCAGGGCAACGGGGCAAGCGGGCTTTGTTCATCTGAGCACAGCCGGCCACCCGGTTCGTGCTGTTTTGCTCCGGTTCAAAAGTCAGATCTGCTGTGCCGGTTCAGCCCAGGCCACCGATGTGCCAGGCCTTGATCTCGAGAAACTCGTCCAGGCCGTATTTGGAGCCTTCGCGGCCAGTGCCGGACTGCTTCACGCCACCGAACGGCGCTACCTCCATCGAGATCACCCCAGTGTTCAGGCCGACCATGCCGAACTCCAGGCGCTCGCCGACGCGCCAGGCGCGGCGCATGTCCTGGGTGAAGTAATAGGCACCCAGGCCGTAGGGCGTGGCATTGGCGATCTCCAGCGCCTCGGCCTCGTCGTGGAAGCGGAACAGCGGTGCAACCGGGCCAAAGGTTTCTTCGCTGGCCAAAAGCATCTCGGGGCTAGCGTCGCGCAGTACAGTGGGTTGCACGAACAGCCCCTCGCCCTCGGGCAGGCCACCGGTGACCACCGACGCGCCCTTGGCCACGGCGTCATCGATGTGCCGGCGCACCTTGTCGACGGCAGCGGCGTTGATCAACGGACCAAGGGTGACGCCAGGGGCGAACGCATCGCCGACCTTCAGCTTGGCCACCTCGGCGCTCAGGCGTTCGGCGAAGCGCTCGTAAATGCCCGCTTGGACCAGGATGCGGTTGGCGCACACGCAGGTTTGCCCGGCATTGCGGAACTTGCTGAGCATCACGCCCTGAATGGCCAGGTCGAGGTCGGCATCGTCGAACACGATGAAGGGCGCGTTGCCGCCCAGCTCGAGGCTCAAGCGCTTGATGGTGGCCGCGCACTGGCTCATCAGCAGTTGGCCGACCTTGGTGGAGCCGGTGAACGACAGCTTGCGCACGCTGGGATTGGCGGTCAGTTCGCTGCCCACTCCGGCAGGCAGGCCCGTCAGCACGTTGAACACGCCGGCCGGGATGCCCACCCGCTCGGCCAGCACCGCCAATGCCAGCGCCGAGAGCGGGGTAAGCTCCGATGGCTTGACCACGATGGTGCAGCCCGCTGCCAGCGCAGGGGCGCACTTGCGGGTGATCATGGCGTTGGGGAAGTTCCACGGGGTAATGGCGGCCACCACGCCGACCGGTTGCTTGAGCACCAGAATGCGCCGGTCGGCGGTCGGGGCGGGGATGGTATCGCCATAGATGCGCCGGGCTTCCTCGGCGAACCATTTGACGAAACTGGCGCCGTAGCCGATTTCGCCTTTGGCTTCGGCCAGTGGCTTGCCTTGTTCGGCACTCATGATCACAGCCAGGTCGTCCTGGTTGGCCAGGATCGCCTGGTGCCAGGCTTCCAGCACACGGGCCCGCTCGGCAGGTGGAACGTCGCGCCAGGCCTGGAAACTGGCCTCGGCGGCGGCGATGGCGCGGCGGGTTTCGCTGGCGCCAAGGGCCGGGACCTGGGCCAGGGTCTGGCCGTTTGCCGGGTTGATGACGGCCAGAGTGGCGCCGTCGTCGGCGTCTATCCACGCACCATTGGCGTAGGCTTTCTCAACCAGCAGGGAAGGGTCGCGTAATTGGGCTTTCAACATGGGGGTACCTGTAGCTCGGTTGCCGTGATGGGCAAAGTGTAAGAAGCCGGCGCCAGCGCCCGATGCCAAGTTGGTCCGGGCGCGCGGTCAGAGATGCCGAATTGAGCGAGGTGGCAGCAGGACCTGCCGCAACGTGCCGGGACGTTGCGGCAGGGCGCTTCAGGCCTGTTTGTTGCGCCCGGCGATGACCACCAGCAACAGTGAGGCGAGGATCAGCATCGAGCTGATGGCGGCGATGGTCGGGTCGATCTCATC
>NZ_DATELE010000139.1:0-4384 GCF_035277045.1 Pseudomonas sp.
GGCATTCTGCCTAATACTGGTAAACCAGCCGCGGCGGCTTCACGACACGTGGCCGTTCCGCCACCGGCGGCTGATACCGCCGTACAATCCGCAGCACGCCCCACAACATTGCAAGGGCGACTGAACACCACGCGGCTATCAGGCTGAAGAGGGTCATTGCAAGGCTCATGGAATACCTCCGTTGCGTTAACGTCTTCCTGCTCTCCCTGATAGTGACCACTGGCCATCGCGGATAATTCAGATCAATTTCACCCCTTCAACGCAGGCGTGCGCGGCGGCACCTGCCGGCGGCTGCCGGTGGCCTCGAACGCAGCGGCAAAACGCAGCAGCGCGGAGTCGTCATAGGCGCGGCCGGCAAAGGTCAGGCCCGCCGGCATGCCGATGTCGGCCATGATGCCCATGGGCACGGTGACGGTGGGCACACCCAGGTGACGGATCGCGAGGTTGCCGTTGGCCACCCACACACCGTTGCTCCAGGCAATGTCGGCGGACGCCGGATTGATGTCCGAATCGGCTGGCGCCACGTCGGCGACGGTTGGGAACAGCACCGCGTCCAGGCCCTGCGCCTGCATCCAGTCCTCGAGATCGAGGCGGCGCGTCTGCTCGAGCCCGCGCAAACCGTCGGGCAGGGTCGGGATCTCGTGCCACGGGGTAATGCCGCGCTCGGCCATGCGCACGTATTCGTCCATCCCCGCGGCCAGGTCGCCTTCGCGGTTGGGCAGAGTGCCCGGGTCATGCGGGAAGATCTTCGGTCCGTCGACGTCGGCCAGGCGGTTGAGCTTCGGGTCACCGTTGGCGCGCAGGAAGTCATCGAAAGCCCAGGCCGACAGGTCCCACAGTTCGTGGTGGAGGAAGGCTTCGGACACCAGCCCGCGATTGAACACGGTCGGCGCGCCAGGACGGTCGCCCTCGCAGTTCGAGACCAGCGGGAAATCCACTTCGAGCACTTGCGCGCCGGCCGCTTCGAGGGCCTGACGCGCCTGCTCCCACAACGCGATCAAGGTAGGACGGGTGTGGATGCGCTGCCCGGTCGGGCCACCAATGCCGGGCGCTTCGCTGGTGCCGGCCTGCTCGTCCTTGTTGATGAACATGCGTGGCACGCCAAAGCGCTTGCCCGCCAGGGCATCAGGCTTGGTGGCCAGGTCCAGGTACGAGGCTGGGCGCACCGACGAGGCGCTGGGGATCGGCACCCACGGCTGCAAGCGCCACAGGTCGCCACGGGTGTCGGGGTCGTCGGCGACGATCACATCGAGCACTTCGAGCAGGTCGGCCATGGTGCGCGCGTAGGGCACCACCACGTCCATGGTCGGCGTCAGCGGCCAGTTGCCGCGCACCGAGATCACCCCGCGCGACGGGGTGTAGGCGCACAGGCCGTTGTTCGAGGCAGGGCCGCGTCCGCTCGACCAGGTCTCTTCGGCCAGGCCAAAGGCCGAGAAGCTGGCGGCGGTGGCGGTGCCGGCGCCATTGGAGGAGCCCGAGGCGAACGGCGCGGTCAGATAGCCCACGTTGTACGGGCTTTCGGCGCGGCCATAGACACCGCGCTGCATGCCCCCATTGGCCATCGGCGGCATGTTGGTCTTGCCCAGGCAGATGGCGCCGCCGGCACGCAGTCGCTCAATGGTGAAGGCATCCCGTTGCGCCACCAGCTCGGCGAAGGCAGGGCTGCCGGACGCGGCGGTCAGGCCCTTGACCAGGTAGCTGTCCTTGGCGGTGTAGGGGATGCCGTCGAGCGGGCCGAGGAGCTCGCCACGGGCACGGCGGGCATCGGCGGCCTCGGCCTCCTTCAGCGCTTCGGAGTTGCGCACCACCACCGCGTTGAGCGCGGTGGCGGTGCCGGGGGCGTCGTAGGCATCGATCCGGGCCAGATAGGCCGTGACCAGCTCGACCGCAGTGGTCTGGCCGGACTCGAGCGCGGCGCGCAGGTGGGCGATGGAAACCTCGGTGACTTCGATCATCTTGCTTCTCGTATCTGTGTTCGTGGCGCGGCAATGCGCGGCAGGTGCTGGATTAACAACTCTGGCGGCCGATTTTGCAACCACCTCGGCTGTGCATCGGTGCAAGCGGCCCCCGGCTGCGCCGCATAGCCAGGCCTCACTTGCCGCCGCTGCCCGCCACGCTGTCACCGCCCCGGGTCAGGTAGTAGGCGCCCAGGATCGGCAGCATGGTCACCAGCATCACCAGCATGGCCACCACGTTGGTCACCGGCACATCGCGCGGACGGCTGAGCTGGTTGAGCAGCCAGATCGGCAATGTGCGCTCGTGGCCGGCGGTGAAGGTGGTGACGATGATCTCGTCGAACGACAGCGCGAACGCCAGCATGCCCCCGGCCAGCAGCGCCGAGCCTAGGTTGGGCAGGATGATGTACCTGAAGGTCTGCCAGCCATCGGCGCCCAGGTCCATGGACGCCTCGATCAGGTTGTACGAGGTGCGGCGCAGGCGGGCGATGACGTTGTTGTAGACGATCACCACGCAGAAGGTCGCATGGCCGATGACGATGGTAAGTATGCCGGGCTCGATCCCCAGCGCCTTGAACGCCGACAGCAGGGCGATGCCGGTGACGATCCCGGGCAGGGCGATGGGCAGGATCAGCAGCAGCGAAAGGCTTTCCTTGCCGAAGAATGCCCGCCGGTACAACGCCGCTGCCGCCAGTGTGCCCAGCACCAGCGCCGTGAGCGTGGCGATGCACGCCACCTGCAGCGACAGCACGATGGCATCCAGCACGTCGCTACGCGAAAAGGCCACCGCGAACCACTTCAAGGTCAGCCCCTGGGGCGGAAAACTGAACGCCGCATCTTCAGTGTTGAAGGCGTACAGGAAGATGATCAGGATCGGAAAATGCAGGAACAGCAGCCCGCCCCACGCGGCGATGCGCAGGCTAATCGAGGCCTTGTCAGAGTGCATCGAAGGCCCCCAGGCGCTTGACCACGGACAGGTACACGGCAATCAGCAGGATCGGCACGACGGTGAACGCCGCCGCCATGGGCAGGTTGCCGATCGCGCCTTGCTGGGCATAGACCATGCTGCCGATGAAGTAGCCGGGCGGGCCGACCAGTTGCGGCACTATGAAGTCGCCCAGCGTCAGCGAGAAGGTGAAGATCGAGCCCGCGGCGATCCCCGGCACCGACAGCGGCAGGATCACCTGCGCGAAGGTTTGCCAGGGCCGCGCGCCAAGGTCCGCCGAGGCTTGCAGCAATGACGGCGGCAGGCGCTCCAGCGCGGCCTGGACCGGCAGGATCATGAACGGCAGCCAGATGTAGACGAACACCAGGAAGCGCCCCAGGTGCGAGGTCGACAGGGTGCTGCCGCCCACGCCCGGCATGCTGAGCAGCCACTGCAGCGCGGCTTCCAGCCCCAGTTGCTGGACGAACCACTGGGCGACACCACCCTTGGCCAGCAGCAGGGTCCAGGCGTACGCCTTGACGATGTAGCTGGCCCACATCGGCAGCATCACGGCGATGTAGAAAAACGCCTTGGTCTTGCCGCGGGTGTACCGGGCCATGTAGTAGGCGATGGGAAAGGCCAGCACGGCGCTGGCGAGGGTCACCGTCATGGCCATGCCCAGGGTGCGCAGGATGATGTCCAGGTTCGAGGGGTTGAACAGGGCGACGAAGTTGGCCAGCGTGAGGTCCGGCGTGACCGTCATGCTGAAATCGTCGAAGGTGTAGAACCCTTGCCACAGCAGGCCCAGCAGCGAACCCAGGTAGATCACGCCGAACCACAGCAGCGGCGGCACCAGCAGCAGCGACAGGTACAGGTTGGGGCGCCGGTACAACAGGTCCCACAGGTGCCGCGAGACGGGTCTGGGGGCGGTCATCCCGAGGGCGCCTCGGTGTCACGCAGCGCGGTCATCGCCGCGCGCGGCCAGCGGGCTGTCAGGTGCTGGCCGGTCCGCAGCGGGCGGGCGGCCGCGTGCCATTGGTCATTGGCCAGGCTCACGGCCAGCAGCTGGCCGTTGTCGAGCCTGAGCTCGAAGCGGGTCGAGCTGCCCTGGTACTGGATGTCGTGCAGCACCCCGCCAACCTGCACCTCAGGGCCCGTGCCCGCGTCGCCGAAGCGGATGTGCTCAGGGCGGATCGAGAACGGCTGCTCGCTGCCACTGAGCTGCCGCGCCAGCTCGCCGCGCAGCACGTTGGAGCTGCCGACGAACTGGGCGACAAAGGTGGTCGCAGGCTGCATGTACAGTGAACGCGGGCTGTCGACCTGCTCGATGCGGCCTTTGTTGAACACCGCCACGCGGTCCGACATCGACAGCGCTTCGGTCTGGTCGTGGGTGACGAAGATGAAGGTGATGCCCAGCTTGTGCTGCAGCCCCTTCAGCTCGACCTGCATCTGCTTGCGCAGCCGCAAGTCGAGCGCGCCCAGCGGCTCGTCCAGCAGCAGCACG
>NZ_DATELE010000140.1:0-5167 GCF_035277045.1 Pseudomonas sp.
CTGGCGAGGCCAGCTCGGTTGGATGCCCTTACAACCGCAGTGCTCCGCACAGGCGACTGTTCAATGCAGGGTAGGGGGTTTGAGCAAGGGCGCCAGGTTCTCCAGGACTTCTTCGATTTCCGCAATTATTCGGGCGAGGCGTTCATACCTCAGAAACTCGCCTTCCTCTCTTAGTCGGTCGCGTTTCTGCCGCATGATCACAAGTTGGTCCTGCAGGGCGATTGCATAGGCGTAGAGCTGATCCATGGGCTTCTCATGGCGAGGGCGTCCATGCCGCTGTCGAGGCTGGCTACCGTAGCATGAAGTTGCGGATCAGTTATTGCTCCAGGACAAGCTATGTCCATCCTTGGATGATAAACACTGGCGAGCGCAAAACCTGCCCATGGCCCGGCTCATGCTGCTCGCCGTGTTCTCCGTTGTGGTGTCTACGGCTGTTCACCGTACAGAACACGTCCATTTATGATTGCATCGGTATGGCGCCCGTATGAAGGCCACGTCCGATACTCGTGTGAGGCCACGTTTCTCAAGGGCCTCGGTGAGCTGGGCGAGTGTCTCTGCTTCGATAGTCATTGCTGTTACCTCGTCAGATTTGCTGTGCTCACATTTCTGGACTTGTCCCTCATGTCAGGAATTCACTTTGATTTTCAGGCGATCCGCCACCCGGTTTGATCGGATGAGCGGTAGGTAATCCATTCGAACGACTCGGTCAGCGATTGCCTCCAAGGTGTACAGGCCCGGTTCACACAGGAGCGCAGTTATGCAGCCGATCCCGGAAGTTAATGCGGTTTCCCCCGACGATCCCGCACCTTTTTCGCCAGACCCTTTGAGCCCAGGGCGGGTTGACGTCAATCCTTCACGGGAGCCCGGTGTCGAGGAACTGCCTGACACCGAAGGGCAACGTCCCCTTGATGATCAGAGCACCGGTATCGATCCGGATCGGGTACGCGAGGAAACCGACAACGGTGAGCTGGATGACCAGCCCAACCCGCGTTGACCGGAGCCGATCATGACTACGCCATACACTCCAGGTTCGCCAGACACACACCCGGTTGACCCCGATCCGGGCAACCCTCCCAGAGAGGAGCCTGTCGAAGAATCCATGCCACGCGGGCTGCCGGACAAACCGGAGCAGTACCCGGACGACGAGGACATGCCGTTGCCCAACGACTGATCCAGAATTGTTGCAAGCTGCTCTTTTGCCCGCCGCAAGGTGGGCTTTTTTATGTGCGCATGAATTTGGCTTGCAGAAACAACCGCGCAAGAAACCGGGTGCGCTGCCCGTCTCACCTGGGTACCTTGATCGTCAATCACCCACTCGCCCACTGGAGCGCGCCCCATGTCCAACGCCTTCGCCATTCTCCCTTCACCCGTTGGCGCTCTGACGCTGGTGGCACGCGCAGATAAACTGGCCGCCGTGCTGTGGGAGCACGAGCGCGCGAACAGAGTGCGGCTCGGTGATTTGCATGCGGACGCGAGCCATCCGGTACTCCTGGAAGCAGCCCGTCAATTGAAGGAATATTTTGCCGGCCGACGTCAGCGCTTCGACCTCGAGCTTGACTTCGCCGGCACCGGTTTCCAGCGAGATGTCTGGGCCGCGCTGCTGACCATCCCGTTCGGGGAGACCCGCAGTTATGGCGAGATAGCCCGGATGATCAACAAGCCTGCGGCGGTGCGGGCGGTGGGCGCGGCCAATGGGCGTAATCCTATTTCGATCATCGCGCCGTGTCACCGGGTGATCGGCGCGTCCGGCAGCCTTACCGGTTTTGCCGGGGGGCTGCAGGCCAAGCAGTTTCTGCTGGCCCTCGAGGGCAGGCAAAGCCTGTCACTGGCGCTCTGAACTCAGCCAGCAATCGCAAACGATGTGGTGCTCTGCCGTTGAGTATCGAGCACCAGCAAGCCTTCTTCACTAGCGCCTAGGGCGCCTAGCAACCGTCCCTGCCGGTCCCATGCAGCCGACTGGCCAGCGCCGATGAAGGTGTCGGCCGGCCCGACGCAGTTGGCCATGATGACAGGCATATCGAAGCGGCGTGCCATCTCGGGGTAGTGCGCGTAACCTTCCTCGATGCCTTGGGCGGTCTTTGCCACGCTGACCAGATAGACGTCCGCGCCAAGCGCGCGGGCCTGCTCGGCATGGCTCGAGAACATCGACTCGTAGCAGATGGCTGGGGCGAGGTGATGTCCTCCTGCCTCGAACACCAGAGGTTGATCCCCGGGAACGAACCAGCATAATTCGTCGCCGTGCAGACGCTGCTTGGCATACAAAAGGGGTGCAAGGCCCGGTCGCAGGATCGGCATGCCGATTTGTACCCCCTGCGCCGCCAGCAGTGGCAAACCAACGCTGATGACGATGGCCAGCGCGTCGCTCAAGGCCTGCAAGGGGGCGAGCAGACTGGACGTGCTGTCGACAGCAAGCCCGCGCGCCAGGCTCGGCTCGTAGCCGCTCAGCGACAGTTCGGGAAACACCACCAGGCCCGCGCCTAGCGCGGCGGCCTGGCGTACCACCTGCAGATGCCGTTGGAGGTTGCCTTGCAGATCGCCCTTGAGCGAGGCCAGTTGGGCTGCGCATAGCTTCATCGTTTTTGTCGTCCGTGGCAGTGTCGGGTCAGGAGGAGGGCGCGGCACCGAAGCGCTGGCGGAACCAGTCACCGAGCATGGCTTTTTCGGCGTACAGCCGGTCGTTGCTGGTCTGGCGGCCGGGGCGGCTCAGGTACATCTTGTCACTGATGCGCTCTTCGGCCTGCTGCGCAGGCTGGCCAGGTTGCGACAGGGTGTACTGCAGCTCGATCGTCGGCCAGGTGATTTCGCGCATGAACCGTACATCGTACGCGCGACTGTGCCAAGGCTCGTAGCGTCCCGCCAGGTCGATGTCGCGGATGTCGATGATCAGCTGCTGGCCGGGCTTGAGGTAGCGCTGGCCGAGTTTCTGCAGGTGCAGGGTGAGGGTTTTCATCACCTCGTCATCAGCACCGCGCTCGTATCCCTGGCTGCCGAGGCTGGCATCACGGAATTTCTCGGGATGATCGAAGCGCACCTCGACCGGCGAGGACAGGGTGGTTTGTGCCATGCTGTTGCAAGCCATCAGCAACAGCGCGGCACAGGTCAGGATGGGACGCATGATGCACCTCCAGGCGGGACTGCTTGCCTGTTCATTCTACGCCTGTTGGCAGTGTCGCAGCAGAGGAGCACACCATGAGCCGTATCCAGCGATTTGCTGCCAACGCCCGCGGGCGCGACCTGGCCGTGGGGGATATCCACGGGCATTTCCAGCGCCTGGAGCGGTGTCTTGGGCAGATCGGTTTCGATGCCCGGTGCGACCGGCTGTTCAGCGTCGGTGACCTGGTCGACCGGGGGCCTGAGAGCGAACGGGCGCTGGAATGGCTGGACCAGCCCTGGTTCCACGCGGTGCAAGGCAACCACGAAGCGCTGGCCGTCAGCCATGTCTCGGGCGGTCGGCTGGACCCTGAGCTGTACCGTGCCGCCGGAGGTGGCTGGTTTCTCGATCTGGAACCGGCCGACCAGCAGCGCTACGCCGAACGCTTCGCGGCCATGCCCGTAGCACTGGAAATAAAGACCACCCTGGGGCTGGTCGGCATCCTGCACGCCGATTGCCCGTTCCCCGAATGGGCTGAGCTGACCCGACAGTGTCAGTCCGGTCTTGACGTGGCAGTGCAGGAGTTCTGCCAATGGTCACGTCGCCGGCTCCAGCAGGAAGACAGTCGCCCCGTCGCCGGCCTGCGCGCCTTGGTCGTGGGCCATACCCCGCTTCGCAAGGTCAGCGTGCTGGGCAATGTCTGGCACATCGACACGGCGGGTTGGGCCAGCGGGCACTTCAGCGTGCTCGATCTCGCCACCCTGAGCCTGCTCAGCGCCACGCCAGGTGAATGAGCACGCCCAGCGCCAGCAGGATCAGCACGACCCCCGAACCCCGTTGCAGCCAAGGCAGCGCCTGGCCGAAGCGGCGCAGCCGCGCCGAAATGAGGTGTGGGTCGCAGGAAGGGTCAGCGCAGAGTCTCCATCAGTCCCGATAGAACACCTGCACCAGGTGATAACCGAACTTCGACCTGATCGGCCCGTGCACCACCCGCAGCGGCTTCTTGAAGATCACCTGGTCGATCGACCCGACCATTTGCCCAGGCCGCACCTCGCCCAGGTCGCCGCCGCGCTTGCCGGAGGGGCAGGTTGAGAACTTCTTGGCCAGCACGTCGAAGGCCTCGCCGTTGGCGATGCGCTGCTTGAGCTTTTCGGCTTCGTCAGCGGTCTTGACCAGAATGTGGCGGGCTTGTGCTTTCATGATGTACCTGCGGGACGGGGCAAAAGCCGCCATTATGCCTGATCACGCAGCTCCGCGCGGTCACGGAACTGCTCCAGGGCCTCGGGGTTGGCCAAGGCATCGGTGTTCTTCACTGGCAAACCGTGCACCACGTTGCGGATCGCCAGTTCCACCAGCTTGCCGCTGAGGGTGCGCGGGATGTCGGTGACCTGCAGCATCACCGCGGGCACGTGGCGGGGTGTGGTGAACTGGCGGATGACCTGGCGGATGCGCGCCTGCAACGCGTCGTCCAGCTGCAGCCCGTCGCGTAGCCGGACGAACAGCACGACGCGCACATCGTCCCGCCATTGCTGGCCGATCGCAACGCACTCGACCACCTCTTCGACCTTTTCCACCTGGCGATAGATTTCGGCGGTTCCAATACGCACGCCGCCTGGATTGAGCACGGCATCGGAGCGGCCGTGGATCGCCAGCCCGCCGCCGGGATGCTCCTCGGCGTAGTCGCCTTGCGCCCAGACGCCCGGATACTGGCTGAAGTAAGCATCGTGATAGCGCGAACCGTCCTCGTCGCCCCAGAAGCCCAACGGCATGACCGGGAATGCCCGGGTGCAGACCAGTTCGCCTTTTTCGCCCGTGACCGGCTTGCCCTGGGCATTCCAGACTTCCACCGCCATGCCGAGGCCCTTGCACTGGATTTCACCGCGCCGCACCGGCAGGACAGGGTTGCCAAGCACGAAGCACGAGACGATATCGGTGCCGCCTGACATCGAGGCCAGGCACAGGTCGGCCTTGATCTCGCGGTAAACGTAGTCGTAGCTGTGCGGCGACAAGGGCGAACCGGTGGACATGACCAGCCGCAGGCTGTCCAGGCGATGGCTCTCGCGCGGCTTGAGACCT
>NZ_DATELE010000141.1:0-3110 GCF_035277045.1 Pseudomonas sp.
CGAACAAGGTCTGTTCAACCCATGCAAGCTCCTGTCTCCCGTTCCTCTCGTCGCTGGCTTGTCAGCCTGCTGATCCTGCTGCTGGTGGTCGCCGTGGCCTGGTGGTTATGGCCCGCCACGACCGCGGTCAAGGAGCCGGCAGGCAAGGCAGGCAAGGGCGGGCGTCCCGGCTTTGGTGACTCCGTCGACCCGGTGCCAGTGCGCGTCGAGCCGGCCAAGGTCGGTGACTTCCCGCTCTACTTCAAGGCGTTGGGCACCGTGACCGCGACCAACACGGTCAACGTGCGCAGCCGGGTGGCCGGAGAACTGGTCAAGGTGCACTTCAAGGAAGGCCAGCAGGTCAAGGCCGGCGACCTGCTCGCCGAGATCGACCCGCGCGCCTACCGCATCGCCTTGCAGCAGGCCGAAGGCACGCTGGCGCAGAACCAGGCGCAGTTGAAGAACGCCCAGGTCGACGTCGCCCGCTACAAGGGCCTGTACGCCGAGGACAGTATCGCCAAACAGACCCTGGACACCGCCGAGGCCCTGGTCGGGCAGTACCTTGGCACGGTCAAGACCAACCAGGCGGAGGTCAACGACGCCCGCCTGAATCTGGAGTTCACCCAGATACGCGCGCCGATCAGTGGCCGGCTGGGCTTGCGCCAGCTCGATCTGGGCAACCTGGTCGCCGCCAATGACACCACGGCCCTGGTGGTGATCACCCAGACCGAGCCGATCAGCGTGGCCTTCACCCTGCCGGAAACCGAGTTGCCGTCGGTACTTGAGCGCTACCGCACCGGTGCCAGTCTGCCGGTCGAGGCCTGGGACCGTGGTGATATCCGCCTGCAGGCCAGCGGCGTGCTGGGCAGCCTGGACAACCAGATCGACACCACCACAGGTACCCTCAAGTTCAAGGCGCGCTTCGAGAACAAGGACCAGGCCCTGTTCCCCAACCAGTTCGTCAATGTACGATTGCTGGCCGACACCCTCAAACAGGTGGTCCTGGCCCCTGCCGCGGCGATCCAGTTTGGTAACGATGGCTCGTTTGCCTACGTGGTCAACGCCGAGAACAAGGTCAATGTGCGCAAACTCAAGGTGGGCGCCAGCGATGGCGAGCAGAGCGTGATTCTCGAAGGCCTCGCCGCGGGCGACCGGATCGTGCTCGAAGGCACTGACCGGTTGCGCGAAGGCAGCCTGGTGGAGGTGGTCCAGGACAGTTCTCAGGTGCCGTCCACGCCTGGACAGCATCTGCAAGGGCAAGACAAGGACGCCTCGGCCGGCGCCGCCGGGCAGGGCAAGGCCGGCGCATGAATCTCTCGCGGCTGTTCATCCTGCGCCCGGTAGCGACCACGCTGACCATGCTGGCCCTGGTGCTTGCCGGCCTGATCGGCTACAAGCTGCTGCCGGTCTCGGCCTTGCCCCAGGTCGACTACCCGACCATCCGGGTCATGACCCTGTATCCGGGCGCCAGCCCTGAGGTCATGACCAGCGCGGTCACCGCCCCGCTGGAGCGCCAGTTCGGGCAGATGCCTGGCCTGACCCAGATGGCGTCGACCAGCTCCGGCGGCGCCTCGGTACTGACCCTGCGCTTCAGCCTGGACATCAACATGGATGTCGCCGAGCAGCAGGTGCAGGCCGCGATCAACGCCGCCAGCAACCTGTTGCCGAGCGACCTGCCGGCGCCGCCGGTGTACAACAAGGTCAACCCGGCCGACACCCCGGTGCTGACGCTGGCCATTTCCTCCAGGACAATGCCGCTGCCAAAGCTCAATGACCTGGTCGACACCCGCATCGCGCAAAAGATCGCCCAGACCAGTGGTGTCGGCATGGTCAGCATCGCCGGTGGCCAGCGCCAGGCCGTGCGCATCAAGGTCAATGCCGAGGCCCTGGCCGCGGCCGGGCTGAGCCTTGAGGACGTGCGCACCCTCGTTGGCGCGTCCAACGTCAACCAGCCCAAGGGCAGCTTCGACGGCCCGACGCGGGTGTCGATGCTCGATGCCAACGACCAGCTGCGCTCGCCCGAGGAATACGCCAACCTCATCCTGACCTACAACAACGGCGCTCCATTGCGCCTGAAGGACGTCGCCGAGATTGTCGACGGCGCCGAGAACGAGCGCTTGGCCGCCTGGGCCAACCAGAACCAGGCCGTGCTGCTGAACATCCAGCGCCAGCCAGGGGCCAACGTCATCGAGACGGTCGACCGCATCAAGCAGATGCTGCCGTCGGTCACCGACAACCTGCCTGCCGGCCTCGACGTCATCGTGCTGACCGACCGCACCCAGACCATCCGCGCGGCGGTCAAGGACGTGCAGCATGAGCTGCTGATCGCGATCGTCCTGGTGGTCCTGGTCACCTTCCTGTTCCTGCGCCGTGTCAGCGCCACCCTTATTCCGTCGATCGCCGTGCCGCTGTCGCTGATTGGCACCTTTGGCGTGATGTACCTGGCCGGCTTCTCGATCAACAACCTGACGCTGATGGCCCTGACCATCGCCACGGGCTTCGTGGTCGACGACGCGATCGTCATGCTCGAGAACATCTCCCGGCACATCGAGGAGGGCGAGACGCCGATGCAGGCGGCGCTCAAGGGCGCCCGGCAGATCGGTTTCACCCTGATCTCGCTGACCTTCTCGCTGATCGCCGTGCTCATCCCGTTGCTGTTCATGGCCGATGTGGTCGGCCGGCTGTTCCGCGAGTTCGCCATCACCCTGGCGGTGGCCATCCTGATTTCCCTGGTGGTCTCGCTGACCCTGACGCCGATGATGTGCGCGCGGTTGCTCAAGCGCGAGCCGAAGGAAGAAGAGCAGGGGCGGTTCTACCGCGCCAGCGGCGCATGGATCGATTGGCTTATCCACCACTACGGCCGCGGCCTGCAGTGGGTACTGCGGCACCAGCCGCTGACCTTGCTGGTCGCGGTCGGCAGTCTGGTGCTCACGGTGGTGCTGTACATGGCGGTGCCCAAGGGGTTCTTCCCGGTGCAGGACACCGGCGTGATCCAGGGTATTTCCGAAGCGCCGCAGTCCATTTCCTTCACCGCGATGAGCGAACGCCAACAGGCCTTGAGCAAGGTGATCCTGGCCGATCCGGCGGTGCAGAGTCTGTCGTCGTATATCGGCGTCGACGGCGACAACGCC
>NZ_DATELE010000142.1:0-9227 GCF_035277045.1 Pseudomonas sp.
TTGCTTGGGTCTTGGGGAATGATATCGAACGCCAATTTGCTGATAGCGGCGAGCCGCTTGGTCGCATTTTTTCTGACGTAGCCTTCAGGGTCCTTGCGTTGCAAGCATGTTACCTGGCGCGTCAGCGTCTCCAGTTGATCCAGAAACAAGGGATGGGCAAAAACCGACCAACCATGAACGAAAAGAGGGCTTCCTGCCTCGGCACTCATTCGTCATCCGCCGACAGCGGCTGGTCCAGATCGATTTCAACGTCGCCTACCAGTGAGTGCAGGCGAGCCACGAGGCTCGCATCGATGGCGCGCAGGCGCTCTGGATGGCAGGCAATGTCGCGTGCGAGAAAACGCAGGAACTGCCCCAGCGCAGGATCCTCCTCGCGTGGGACCACGCGGGTGAGCAGCACCTCGCCTGAAGGCCGGATCGAATAATGAATCTTGTCGCGCTTACCTAACTGAAGCACGCGCCGCACTGTTTCCGGCACAGTGGTCTGATAACGATCTGTCAGTGTGGATTCTACGTCGAAGGTGCTGGCCATGAGGGAACTCCGAGAGGGACAGGACGCCAGTGATAGTAATGCACTTGCATTGTCCTCGCAATAAGCCTGGCATCCCAGAAGAAACCGCTCCCTGCAAAGTGACATCGACCTGCGGGTAGCCGAGACTATGATCCAAAGCCTCGCCCCGCTCTGGTGACGGGCGCGCCTTTTTGCGCACGATGCTCTTCAAGCCAGCGCTGCAAGGCTGTCGCTGGCATCGGCCTTGCGATGAGATACCCCTGCCCCTGGTCGCAGCCGGCATTGCGCAAAAAGTCGTACTGCGCCTGGGTTTCGATGCCCTCGGCAGTGATCCGAAAGCCCAGGGCATGGCCCAGGTCGATGATCGCCCGGGCGATCGCCACGGCGTGGTCATCATCGGGCAGGTCCTTGATGAAGGCGCGGTCGATCTTCAGGTGGTCGATGGGCAGCGAGCGCAAATAGGCCAACGAAGAATAGCCGGTCCCGAAATCGTCCACCGCCGTGGCCACGCCCATGGCCTGCAGCTGCGCGAGCACCTGGCCTGCCTGTTGCTGGCTCTCCATCAACAGGCTTTCGGTGATTTCCACCTCCAGCAGGCTGGCCGGGAGGTCGTGGCGCTGCAACGCGGCGGTCAGGCTCGATACGTAGTCGCTGCGCTCGATCTGCAGGGCCGCGACGTTGATTGCCAGCGGCCCCGGCAGCGCGTCGCTGGCACACCAGGCGGCCAGTTGCACGCAGGCCATCTCCAGTACCCGCTCACCCAACGGAATGATCAGGCCCGTGCGTTCGGCCAGAGGAATGAACGCTGCCGGCGACATCAGCCCGTGCTGCGGGTCGCGCCAGCGCACGAGTGCCTCGACGCCTTCCAGCCGTCCGCTGAACAGGTCGATCTTGGGCTGGTACCACAATTCGAATTCATTGTGCTGCAAGGCCCGGCGCAGGTTGCGTTCAAGCTCAAGGCGCTGCTGCAGCCGCACGGTCATGTCCGGGTGATAGGGGCGCCAGGCGTTGCGGCCGCCCTCCTTGGCCGCGTACATGGCGGTGTCGGCGTGACGCAGCAGGGTGTCGGCGTCCATGCCGTGCTGGGGGCACCAGGCAAGGCCGAGGCTGCCGGTGACGAGTCCGGCATTGCCATTGAGGTCGAAGGGCCGCTGCAGGCTTCGCAGCAGGTCGCGAACCTGCGCGCGCACCTGCACCTGGGTCCCCTGCAGCATGAACACGAACTCGTCGCCGCCCAGGCGGCACAGGCGGTCGCGGGTGTGTAGCTCCTGCCGGAAGCGCGCCGTGGCCTGTTGCAGCAGCAAGTCGCCCAGAGCGTGGCCAAGGCTGTCATTGATCTGTTTGAAACCGTCGATATCAAGCATCAGCACGGCCAGTCCCTGCCCTCCGGCAATGGCTTGGGTCAATTGCTGCTGGAACAGCACGCGGTTGGGCAGGCCGGTGATGACGTCATAGTGCGCCAGGCGTTCGAGCTGGGCCTGGGACTGATGCAGCTCGCGGTTGCGCAGCTTGACCAGGCGATGGCTGCGATTGAGCTGGGCGACGAACAGGCTGAACAGGCCGGTGCAGCTCAGCGCGAACAGGAACAACGGCGAATGCAGCAGGTTGAACGCTGCCCAGCCCCCGCGCGGGGCCGCGGCCAGTTGCCAGTGGCCGCCCGGGACATCGACCGACAGGCTGACCCGCGGGTGCTCGAACAGGCGTTTTTCACCCCAGATCAGCGGACCGCGGGCGCCCTGGCCATCGCCGCCGCGCAAGGCCACCGAGAAATCAGGTTTGGGTGGCAGGCCGGCCTCCTGCAGCAACCGTTCGATGTCGGCGACGATCGAGACATTGCCCCAGTACAGCTTCACTCCCCGCTTGCCATTGATGAACACCGGCCGCCGGTAGATCAGCGCCTGCCCCCCCTGCAGCAGGTGCACGGGACCTGCGAGCACGGCTTGCTGGCGCTCGCGCGCCCACTGCAGCATCGGGAACTGGTCCGGCAGCCGGCGAAAGTCCACGCCGAGCAGGCTCTCGTTGCCCTTGAGCGGGTAGACACTGCTGATCACATCGTCCGGGGCCATCAGGATATGCCGCATGTAGGGCACCGATGCCAAGGCTTCGCGGGCCATGCCGCGAAAGTGCACTGAACTGATACCCCCGTCGGCGCTGATCAGCTGGGCGATGCCCTCGGCTTCACCGAAGGCGGCGCGCAACTGGGCCTCAAGCCCGGCGCGCACGCCCGAAAGGCGCGCGGCGATGTTGGCGATCTGCTCGGTTTCCTGGCGCTGCATGTCCAGCCGGCCGAGCACCACCGACAGGCCGATGCCGACCACGGCAAGTCCGATCGGCAGCAGACGAGTCAGGCTACCGCGCAAGGTACAGCTGGCGGGCGGCGGCTCAATGGGGGGAAGCGTCGAGTAAGTCATAGGCCCGGCGGTCGAAGTCGATTGCTGGTGTATCGGCGCTGCCCCTGCAATATTGAGCCAGAATGGTGATTTTCCTCAGGTCGGGTCTATGCTCGAACTGAATCGTTTCACCCCCTTTCACATCACGAGGTGCGCTGCCATGGACCGTCTGCTCGATAACCTGTTTCCCACCGCCAGCCAGATCCCCGACGCCTGGCGCCTGGGCGGGCCGCTGGAACAACGCGACTATCTGGTGGGCGGTGAGCTCAGGCGCTGGGAGGGGCCGCTGGCCACGGTGCGCAGCCCGGTGTGGATCAAGGAGGGTGACGAGGAGCACCAGGTGATCCTCGGCCAGGCGCCATTGCTCGATGCCGACACCGCGATGACCGCCCTGGACGCCGCGGTCCAGGCCTACGACAAAGGCCGCGGTAGCTGGCCGACGATGCGCGTGGCGGAGCGCATCGGGCACGTCGAGGCCTTCCTGTCGCGCATGCGCGAGCAGCGCACGGCGGTGGTCAGGCTGCTGATGTGGGAAATCGGCAAGAACCTCAAGGATTCCGAGAAGGAGTTCGACCGTACCAGCGACTACATCGTCGATACCATCAACGCCCTCAAGGACCTGGACCGCCGCTCGAGCCGCTTCGAACTGGAACAGGACACCCTCGGCCAGATCCGCCGGGCCCCACTGGGGGTGGCCCTGTGCATGGGCCCGTACAACTACCCGCTCAACGAGACCTTCACCACGCTGATCCCGGCGCTGATCATGGGCAACACCGTGGTGTTCAAGCCCGCCAAGTTCGGCGTGCTGCTGATTCGGCCCCTCCTCGAGGCCTTCCGCGACAGCTTCCCGCCAGGGGTGATCAACGTCATCTACGGCCGTGGCCGCGAGACGGTCAGTGCGCTGATGGCCAGCGGCAAGATCGACGTGTTCGCCTTCATCGGCACCAACAAGGCCGCCAGCGACCTGAAGAAACTGCACCCGCGGCCACACCGCCTGCGCGCGGCTTTGGGGCTCGATGCCAAGAACCCCGGGATCGTCCTGCCCGACGTCGACCTGGACAACGCCGTCAGTGAAGCGGTCACCGGCGCGCTGTCGTTCAATGGCCAGCGCTGCACGGCGCTGAAGATCCTGTTAGTCCACGAGGACGTGGTGGACGCCTTCCTCGACAAATTCCAGCAAAAGCTCGCGGCACTGGTGCCAGGCATGCCCTGGGAGCCGGGCGTGGCGCTGACGCCGCTGCCCGAACCCGGCAAGGTCGAGTACCTCGACGGGCTGGTGGCCGATGCCGTGGCGAAAGGCGCCCGGGTGGTCAACGCCGGCGGCGGCCAGAGCCGCGGCTCGTTCTTCTACCCCGCGTTGCTCTACCCGGTCGGGGCTGACATGCGCGTGTACGCCGAGGAGCAGTTTGGCCCGGTGGTCCCGGTGGTGCCTTATCGCGACCTGGAAACGGTGATCGACTACGTGCTGGACTCCGATTTCGGCCAGCAGCTGAGCATATTCGGCAACGACCCGCAAACCGTTGGCCGGCTGGTCGACACCTTCGCCAACCAGGTCGGGCGCATCAACCTCAATGCCCAGTGCCAGCGGGGGCCCGACACCTATCCGTTCAATGGCCGCAAGAACAGCGCCGAAGGGACCTTGTCGGTGCATGACGCGTTGCGCGTGTTCTCGATTCGCACCCTGGTGGCGACCAAGTTCCAGCCTGCCAACAAGACGCTGATCAGCGAGATCATCCGCAACCGGCAGTCGAGTTTCCTGACCACTGACTACATCTTCTAGCGGGTGACGGTTTAATGGGGAAATGGCATTTGCGCATTGGCCGAAACTGTACAAGCCTTGCTGCGTTGCCATCCCTTGGAGGAACCTGAAATGTCCGCCAGACCCATCCCCGAAGGCCAGCACAGCATCACCCCCTACCTGGGCATCAAGGACGCCGCCCGGGCGATCGAGTTCTACAAGGAGGCGTTTGGCGCGGTCGAGATGTTCCGTCTCGATGCGCCCGATGGCCGGGTTGGCCATGCCGAGCTCAAGATTGGTGATTCCTCGCTGATGCTCGCCGAGCCCTGCGGCGAATCCGGCGGGCTCACCGCCAGCCAGTCACTCAACGGTGTGGCCGTGGGCCTGCACCTGTACGTCGAGGACGTCGATGCCCGCTTCGCCACGGCCATTCGGGCCGGGGCTACCGAGGTGAGCCCGGTCAAGGACCAGTTCTACGGCGACCGCAGCGGTTCGCTCAAGGACCCGTTCGGTAACCTGTGGTTCGTCTCCACCCACAAGGAAGACCTCACCGTCGAAGAGATCCGCGCCCGCGCGGCCAGGATGTTCGCCGGCGCCTGGGCAGCAAGCGCTCAAGCCACACGCTGCACGTTGAAAGCGTCGCCGCTTTGCGTGAAGCTTGCGGCTTGAAGCTTGGAGCTGCCCTATGCGAATCATCGAAAAGAACGCAGGCCTGGTGCGTACCCTTACCGCGGCCGAGGAAGACCTGCTGCGCGGCTTTTCCCTCGGGACCCTGGTCGGTCCTGCGCTGCTGCAAGCCAATCAGCTGCTGCTGAAGGTGCGCAACGCCGGCCACTGGCTGGCCTGCGATTGCCGCAGCGATGCCCTGCCCGTGCTCAATGTGACCCTCAACGGTCACACCGGCACCGTATTTCTGAAGAACAACCCGGGCACCGTCGAGCATGCGCCGGGGTGCGCCTTCACCAAGGATGAACGTGAGGCCGCCGAGCGCGGCGACGATACCTCGCCACCTCCCGCCTGGCTCGCGCCGGATACTCCGCTGCGCCTGATCGGCGACTATCCACGCGCGGCCCAGGGCACGGGCGGCAACGCTCGTGAGGGCGGCGGCAATGGCGAGAGCGGTGAGCGTCGCGAGCAGCAGCGCCTGCTGTCATTGCTGCTGACGCTGATTGAAACCAGCGGCCTGAACCTTTATGCCACCCACCTGAAGAAGGACCTCACCGCGCAGTTCGCCGAGCTGCGCAGCGTCGCCAGCCGTTATCCGTTGCTGGAGCGGGTGCCGGCCAGCAATTATCTTGAAACGCGCCTCGACATGAAGCACATGATGATGCTCAAGGCTCGCCTGCGCGAGGCCACGGTGTTTGGCAGCCACCGTCGCCACGGCCTGTTGCTCGATTGCATCGAGCAGATCAAGGGGCGCAAGGTGTTCAATGCCCGCAGCGAGGATGGCTTCGACTTTCATGGCCATCACCTGATCTGGGGCGGCGCCCGGACGCCGGGTCCGTTGCTCGCCCTGACGCTGTATTCACCGACCACCGCCGGCAGCGGCTTTTACGAGTTGATCCATGTGGCCAGCGTGCCGGTGCTGTCGCGCGGGCATCTGTTTCCGGTGTACCGGGACGAAGAGCGCGAGCCGCTGAAAATGCTGGTGTCTCTGATCGACTGGATGGCCAGCAAAGGCGTCAAGGTATTGATGCGCCGGCCGGTGATCGGCGGGCAGGTGATGGACGAGCTGGTGCTTACCTCCGACCAGGACCGGGTGCTGTCGGTGTCGCTGACCCATGAGCCGATGGGCCCCGAGCCTGATACCGAGAACTTCAAGCGCTTCGCCGACTTCAAGAGCCTGGATACGTTTCGCAAGTATGTAGCCGGGTTTTTCATGCGGGAGCGATAGAGGGCGTTGTGTGTGCGTAGTAGCGGGCTTGTTCCGCGATGGGGCGCGAAGCGGCCCAGAATCGAATGGGCGCTGCACGCCTAGCCAGCTGCTCTTGCAACGCCTATTCGATTCTGGGGCCGCGCGCGCATCCCAGATCACACAGCTACAACGCCGTGGTCAGCGCGCGGAGATCCTCTCAGCGAATCTGATGCTTGTGCAACAACCGGTAGAACGTTGGCCGCGACACGCCGAGCACCTTGGCGGCGATGCTCAGGTTGTCGCTGTGCCGGTTGAGCACGTCGCACAACGCCTGGCGCTCGGCACGGTGCTTGTAGTCTTCCAGGGTGCCCATGGGCGACTCTTCGTCCTCGAGCATCTGCAGACCCAGGTCGGCGGCTTCGATCTGCCGCCCTTCGGCCAGCACCAACCCGCGGCGCACCCGGTTGGACAACTCGCGGACATTGCCTGGCCAGTCATGGCGCCCCATCGCGGCCAGCGCCGCATCACTGAAGGTGCGCGGCCTGCGGCCGGTCTCGTGGCTATAGAAATGGGCGAAATGACTGGCCAGGATCGACAGGTCCCCATGCCGGTCGCGCAGGGGCGCGGTCACCACTTGCAGGACGTTCAGGCGGTAGTACAGGTCTTCGCGAAAACGCCCATTGTCGACCGCTCTTTCCAGGTTCACATGGGTCGACGCAAGCACCCGCACGTCAACGGGAATCGACTGGGTTCCCCCCATCCGCTCGATCTGCTTTTCCTGGAGCACGCGCAACAGCCTGGCCTGCAGGTCCAAAGGGAGATCGCCGATTTCGTCGAGAAACAGCGTGCCGCCGTTGGCCGCTTCGATACGCCCGATCTTGCGCTGGTGCGCACCGGGGAAAGCGCCCTTCTCATGGCCGAACAGCTCCGATTGCAGCAGATGCTCCGCGACCGTTCCGCAATTGATCGCGACAAAGGGCTTGTCCCTGCGCTGTGACTGGCGCTGCAGGGTCCGGGCGACCAGCTCCTTGCCGGTTCCGCTCTCGCCGCGGATCAGCACCGGCGACTCGGTAGGCGCCAGCTTGCCCAGCAGCTTGCGCAGCTCGCGCATCGGCCGGCTATCACCCAGCAGCTCATGGGCAGGTTCCTGGACCGGCACACTGCCCTTCAGCCGCAGGCGCGCCATGCCCCAGGCGCGGCCAAGCGTGACCTGGACCCGGGAGACATCGAAAGGCAGCGTATGAAAGTCGAAGAACCACTCGCACACGAAATCGCCGACATTCGGCATGCGCAACTCCTGCGCGCTGAGCACGGCAATCCATTCGGTATTACTACGGCTGATCAGGTCCTTGACCGCATCAGGGTGGCGCAAGTGCGACGCTTGCAGGCGCAGTAGCCCGACATCGCAGGGATGCTCCAGCGCCGAGCCGAGGGTAGCGCTGCGCACCTCCCAACCGGCGCCTTGCAGGCCCGGCAAAAGACGATGGCAATCATCACACGGATCAACGATCAACAGACGGCGAGTGGATGCAGGTTCAAGCATGACCTTTCCTTGGCGCCAAGTTTTAGTTTTTCGAATAGAAACAGCAAGTTGGCGAGCCCGATTTAACAGTAGCAACGAACCGCCAATGCCCCACTACCGTCTGTCTGCCAAATGACCGTGCAGTGAACCTTCGACTATTTCCCGAACCACCCGCGCTACAAGGGTATAGGTGTAGCGAAAGGTTGCCTCATTCTCGAAAATTTTACAGACCGTGTGACTTCGTCCGTGACCCAGAGCATCAGTAACCATGACCCCTCGCTGAAGCATTCCTGACCTTGGGGACCCTCCTTACGATGTTTGCGACCCAAAGAGAGAGAGCAAACCATGAACGCCCCGCTCCGCGTCAACGAAGCATTGCTGATTGCCGACCACGCCTTCGAGCCGTTCCAGTGCGTTGCCTGGGACCAATCCAACGGTACCGGCGAGCTCTGCCTGGCCGTCATCGACCGGACCAGCACCCGCATCGGCGGCAAGCAGGTGTCTTCGAGCATCTATTCGGACCCGGCGCGCCTTGCCGTGCTGATCGAGGAAGTGCGCGCCGAACTCTGTGAAAAGGGCTACAGCCTGCAGCCCTGGACCATGCCCACCTGAGGCGGTGTTGTCAGCCCAGCGTCCTGAAACTGTCGATATGCCGGTAATCGGCCTGTAGCTGCGCAGCGAGTTCGCGCGCCCTGCCCACGCGCACCGGCGCGCGCTCGATGTCCACCAGCAGGCTGGCGCACGGCAAGGGCGCCAGCGCCGGCCAGGGTTGCAGGCGCCCATCGGTCAGCACCAGGCAGCGCTGGACTTCTAGCGGATGGCGCTTGCGCCGCTGTTCAAGCCAGCCGCGAGCCTGCTCCAATGCGTCGAGCAGCGGCGTCCCTCCCCCGGCGCCGAGGGCCTGGAGCCAAGGCTGCAAAGCCGTAGACGCCTTCAGCCCGTGGCGCTGCCAGAGCGGGGTGTGGCCGCTGGCGGTCAGCAAGGTCAGGCGGGCGCGTTGGCGATAGGCCTGATCGAAGAAGGCTGCCAGCAATCCCTTGGCCTGACTCAAGGCCTGATGACGCCGTGTCGAGGCCGAGGCGTCGACGATCACCAGCCACAGCTCAGGGGACTGCGCCCGGCGTTGTTGCCAGCGCAGGTCGTCACGCGTGCGCGGGCGCCCCTTGAGCAGGGTCGCCAGCCAGTCAACACGCCCGCACGCCGCCGCCTGG
>NZ_DATELE010000143.1:0-2094 GCF_035277045.1 Pseudomonas sp.
TGATCTTCGATGCCCGCGGCGAGGTGGCGCGGGTGCATGTTGGCGAGGCGATCGACCGTTACCTCATCGACCTGATCAACGCTACCCGCCACCCAGGCGACTACGATGCCGACCTGGCGCGCTGGATCAACATCGGTGCCAGCCCGCGCGGGGGCATCAGTCTCGACAGGGTGGCGCGCGCGCATGCCTGGCTCAACGGTCAGGCATTCGTCTCGCCGGACAACGTCCGCGCGGTGATGCATCCGGTCCTGCGCCACCGGCTGCAACTGTCTTACGATGCAACCAGCGATGGCGTGGCCGCGGACCAGGTCATCGACCAGCTGTTGGACAAGGTGGCCATTCCCGCCTGACGGACACACCCATGCCCGCAGATACCGTTGCGCCGGACGGTTTCGTCTACGCCTCGCTCGCCGAGCTGATGGGGCTGGAGGCGCGCGCACGCGGACTGAGCTTCGTCGCCCGCCAGCCGCTGGCGAGCATTCTGTCCGGTAACCATGCGTCGCGCCTGCGCGGGCGTGGCCTGAGCTTCGACGAACTGCGTCACTACCTACCCGGCGACGATTTGCGCCACCTGGACTGGCGCGCTTTCTTGCGCTACGGAAAACCGTTCGTGCGAACCTTCACCGAAGAGCGCGACCGCCCGACGCTGGTACTGGTGGATCAGCGCATGAGCATGTATTTCGGCTCGCAGCGCTACTTCAAATCAGTCACCGCCGCGCGGCTGGCGGCGGTGTGTGCGTGGATGGCGTTTCACGCCGGTGATCGGGTCGGGGGCCTGGTGTTTGGTATCCAGCGGGTGGAGCCGGTGCGCCCGTTGCGTAGCCGCGCGCGGGTCGAGGCCCTGTGCAGCGCGATAGTCAGGGCCAACCATGCGCTCTCGGCGCTCGCCAGCGAGGACCAGGATGCCCAGCTGGACAAGGTGCTGCGTACCTGCGTCGCCTCCGCCGGTCATGACCACCTGATCTGCATCATCAGCGATTTCGCCGGCATCAGCGCGCAAACCTTGCCGCTGCTGCGCCAGTTGCGCCGGCACAACGATGTGATTGCCCTTCTGGTCTACGACCCCATCGCACTGCGAGTACCGGAGAAGGGGCGGGTGAACGTTACCCAGGGCGCACAGCAGGTGGAACTGGAAGTAGGCAGGCGGCGGGTCAGCCGGCCGTTGGGCGACTTTCTCGCCGGGCGCCTGCGCGATGTCGAGGCACTGCTAAGCCGCAGCCAGGTGCCGCTGCTGCGGATCAGCAGCGGTGGTGACACGCTGGAGCAGCTACGCCGGGAGCTGGGCCGTGTGGCTCAGGCACCTCGATGACCACCACTGCGACGCCGTCGATCGACCAGCTGCGGGAGCTGGCGCCCGGCACGCCGCCCTTCAGCTACCTGCCTCAAACTTGGGCGTGGCTGCTGCTGGGGCTGGTGTTGCTGACTGTAGTCCTTGTCGGGGTGACCGTACGCTGGCGGCATTGGGCACGAGAGCGTTATCGCCGCGAAGCCTTGCAGCGCCTTGATCGGTTGGCCAGGGTAGAAGGGAATGAGCGTCTGGCCGCCTTGCGTGAGCTGCCTGCGTTGCTCAAGCGAGTGGCGTTGTCGATGCCGGATGCGCCGCCGGTGGCCAGCCTGGCTGGCGCGCAATGGCAGGCCTTCCTTCAGCAGCGAGCTGGCCATCGATTACCCGCAGGCTTTGTGCACACCCTGCAAATGATCGCTTATGCCCCTGATGCCCACCTGCTTGCGCTGGACGTGCAGCAGGTAGCGGTTTTGTTCAGCACCAGCCGACGCTGGATCGAGGAACACCATGTGGCAGTTTGACTACCCCTGGGTGTTCCTGCTGCTGCCTGTCGCGTGGCTCGGCTATCGCCTGTTGCGTCCGTACAGCGAGCGCCGCAGCGCGTTGCGGGTCCCTTTTTTCGCGGCGATGAGCCGCGCCACGGGCCAGCCGCCAGGGCAGTCGAGCGCGCCGGGAGGGCGCTGGCAGTTGCTGGTCAACCTCCTGGCCTGGGGGCTGCTGGTTGCGGCCTGTGCCCGGCCGGTGCTGGTGGAACGGCCGATCGAACGCCAACGGCCGATCCGCGACATCATGTTGGCGATCGATATCTC
>NZ_DATELE010000144.1:0-2273 GCF_035277045.1 Pseudomonas sp.
TTCCAGCACGTCCCAGCGCCCGGTCCAGCCCGGCGGCAGGATGATCAGGTCGCCACCGGTCACCTCCACCACTTCCCCGCTGCGGTCATCGGTGAGCAGCGCGCGGCCGGAAATGAGGTAGGTGAACTCGGTATCAGGGCGCTCGATCACCGGCCAGCCACCGGGCTGGCACTCCCACACGCCCAGGTTGCCAACCGCTTCAGGGGCAAGGGTCTGGATGGCAATTTGCGGGTCACCCTTGTCGGCGCCGGCGCGCTGCCCGGCGGGTTTCAGCGGCAATGCCTGGATGGCGGCGTGCTTGATGATGGTGAAGGTCGTCATGGCGTGTTCCTCTTAATGCGCGCCCGTCAGCTTTTCCAGCAGCATGGCGGTGCGTGAAGGTTTATGGGTGAAGCGCTCTTCGATATCGCTCAGCGAAGCGGCCGCCAGGCCGCCGTTGATACCAAACCAGCGCAGGGGTTCGCGCTCCCAGGACGGAGAGCGGTGGTTGACCACGGGCAGCGTGTTGATTGCCTCATCACGCCCGAGAATGAAATTGCGCAGCAGACGCCCGGCCAGGTTGCTGGTGGCCACGCCGTCACCGACGTAGTTGCCGGCCCAGGCCATGCGTTTGTCACGGTCAATGCTGACGGTCGGGCACCAGTCGCGGGAAACGCCCAGGGCGCCGCCCCAACGGTGGGTGATGCGCGCGCTGGCAAGCTCGGGGAAGAACTCGACCATCGTGTCGTGGATCTTGCCGTGGATACTGTCCACCAGATCGGCCTGCTCCGACATGCGCGAGCCCCAGTTGTAGGGCGCGCCACGCCCGCCAAACACCAGCCGGCCCTCCGCGGTTACCTGGCCATACACCCGCAGGTGGCGCATGTCGTTGAACGCCATGCGGTGCTCGAGCCTGAGCTTGGCCAGCAGGTCCCGTGGCAGCGGTTCGGTCGCCAGCACCAGCGAATACAGCGGAATGACGAAACGCGAGTGGCCCGGCTGCTGCGAGGTGAAGGCCTCGGTGGCGCGCACGGTCATCTCGGCACGCACCGAACCGTGGGCGGTATGCACCGCGCCTGGAGCGATCTGGGTGACGGCCGACTGCTCGTAGATCTTCGCCCCCAGGCGTTCCACCAGCTGCGCCAGTCCGCGGACCAGCTTGCCGGGGTGGATCAGCGCGCAATGCTCGGTGTACAGACCGCCGAGGATGCCGCGTGCGCCAATGCTCGATTGCGCTTCAGCGGCCTCCAGCACCCGCCACTGGTCAGGCAGACCGAAGCGCGCTGAAGACGCGACCGCGGCACGCGCCCGGTCCATCTGCGGTTGGCTGCGTGCCAGTGACAGAAAACCCTGCTTGGCGTAGTCGGCATCGACCCCCTCAAGCGCCAGCACACGGCCGATCTCGTCCACGGTCTCGTTCATCGCCGCCTGCAGGTGCAACGCGGCGCTGTGCGAGTACAGCTGCTCCACCCGGTGCAGCGAGATCGGGAAGATCGCCGACGCCCAGCCACCGTTGCGCCCTGAAGCGCCGAAACCGACCACGTTTTTCTCCAGCAGCACCACGCGCAGGGAAGGATCGCTCTTGAGCAGGTAGTAGGCTGTCCACAGCCCGGTATAGCCGGCGCCGATGATCACTACGTCGGCCTGGATCGTGCTGTCCAGACGCTCCCGCGACGGACTGGGCGCGAACCACAGCGGTTTGTTGGGTAACTGGGACAAATCGTATTTCGCTGACATGCTGTTGGCTTCCCGTTGAGGGCTGGGTGTCCGGGTTGTTCTGATACCGCATTGATGCCTACGCGCTGGCGGCCGGCTGGACCTTGACGTCACGCGCACCCTTGCGGGACAGGCGCAGCACCAGGTACGAGACGGCAATCGCGACGATCGCGATCACGCACTGCAGCAGGCTGCCGCGCATCGAGGGGTCGAATGCCATGCTCACCAGCACGGCGATGATCGAGGCGGTCACCAGCAGCGGCAGCCACGGATGGCCCCACATGGCGAACTTCAAGGAGCCCTCCGCCACCCACTTGCGGCGCAGCTTGATCTGCGACAGGCAAATCATCAGGTAGACGAAGAGGAACACCGTGCCCGAGGAATTGATCAGGAACTGGAACACCGTGTCCGGCCACAGCGCGGCGATGACCACGCAGCCGTAGCCCATCAGGGTCGAGGCGATGACGCCGCGCACCGGCACGCCTTTCTTGCTCACGGCCGCGATCCAGCGTGGCGCCTCGTCGTTGGATGCCAGCACGAACAGCAGCCGCGAAGAGGTGTAGAGCCCGGCATTGAGC
>NZ_DATELE010000145.1:0-56071 GCF_035277045.1 Pseudomonas sp.
ACAGCCCGTCCCGAGAGTGAATCGCATTGCCCCCGATGCAGTACAATCGCGGCTTTTAATCGCCAACCAGCCGGCCATTCCGATGATCGAACCCAAGCGCGTCTTGCGCGCCCTCGCTGAACACTGGGCACTTCTGGAGCCTCTGTGCGAGCACTTCGACCAAGGCACACTGAGCCTGAACGAACTGCGCACGCAACTGGCCGCCCAGCAACTCGACAGTACGCCGCAGGACATCACCAGCCTGCTCGACGTGTGGATTCGCCTCGACATCCTGGTTCCCGTGGCCAAAAGCCCGAACCGTTTCGAGCTCAATGCGCAGATTCACGACTTCCTCGCCTATCTGCGCCGTGAACACCGGCTGGGCCTGTGCCTGGAGATTGAAGCCTACCTGCGCCACCTGGAGCGTCTGGCCGGTTATATCCAGGACGCGTTCGATATCCGCGACGGCAATGACCTCGCCCGCCAGTTGCGCCTGCTCGACATGCGCGTGCGTGACGTGCTGAAAAAGCTCGATAACGACGAACAGGCACTGGTGGCCGTCGCCGAACGGGCGAAAACCAGCGACCGGCAGATTCCGTTGCGCCAGCGCTACGCCGAAGTGCTGGCGACCTGGGACGAATACGTCGAGCCGATGATTGATCTGGTGAACGCCGACGGCGCCTTCGAACAAGGTGTACGCAAGGTCGAAACCGTCTTGCTGAAAATGCTCAGCGAACAGCAACGCCTCGGCCACCTGGTCGACGACGACATGCTGCTGCGCACCCACGCACGCATCCTCGAAATGCAGACCAGCGCCCAGTTGACCCTGCGTCATGCCCGCGAACTGCTGCTGCCGCTGCGTGAAGAAGCCCGCCGGCACAACGCCGTGACCCGTGGCGCGGCGCTGGCCTTGTCGATGATCCGTCGCAAGGGCCTCGACGCGGTGCCACAAGCGGCGATGCCGATGTTCACCCGCCCGCAAAGCACCTTCCTCGGCAGTGCCAGTCAGGTCGAAGCCTACGTTTATGCCCTGGCGCGTTTCGAACCGAAACCGGCGCGTTTCCCCAAGGCGCACAAGTCTCACAAGGGCGGCGATGCACCACGGGCGCCGCGCACGGTTCGGGAAATGCTCGAACGCTGCGAAGACGCCTTGCCGATGCCGGACCTGATGACCTGGCTGCTGGAGCAGGAACCAGACGGCGCCACCGACGAATTGCTGTACTGGTTCTCGCGCCTGTCGCGGGAAAAACGCTTCACTCGCGAGCGTCTGGAACGTCGCGAATACCATACTCACGAGCATCAGGTCAGCCTGCGCTCCTTCGCCCTGCTCTCGGTCAGCGATGACGCCGCCGAGAATTCTGCGAGCACCCCAAATGCATCTTGATCTTTCCGAACTGTCCCAACTGGCGCCGATCTTTCGCGAGCTGTTCAAGGGTTACCACGTCAGCCGCCGCGATCCGGAACTGTACGCACAGTTGTCGAACTTCCAGGACCAGTACCGCACGCTGTTCAAGGCCCTGGGCTTTGAACTGGTCTGCGACACCCGCGGCTTCTACTACTTCGTGCCGGACCTCGCGGCAGCGGCGGTGAACAAGACCGCCCAGCGTCTGGCCCTGTTCACCTTCATCCTCGTTGAGCACCTGGCCGATCAGGGCCGCGACCCGATCGCCGTGCTCGACGGCGGCAGCCTGGGGCGCGATGAGTTGCCGTCGCTGCTGGAAAAATACCGCGACCTGTTCATCCAGGCCGAAGTGCAGACCCAGGACGAGCTGGAAGAAAAGATCATGCGGCGCATGACCCAGCTCGGTTTCGCCAGCGAAGAAAACGGCATCTACCGTTTCCTGCCGCCGATGCACCGTTTCCTCGATGTGTGCCTGTCGGTGCAGCAGGACCGCGATCTGGCCGCCAGCCTGCACAGCGTCCTGCCGTTGCCGGTGCCGGTACTGATCGACGAAGACAGCGACGAAAAACTGCTGCAGACCGATGACCCACTCGACCTCGCGGGTTTTGAAGAAGACAGCGAAGATGAAAGCGAAGAAGACGCCTTAGCCCGGGCCATTGCCGAAGAACAGGAGCTCGACGCATGAGCAAGGAACGTTACGGCATCCGCCGCTTTGCCCTTTTGAATACCGCCGGCTACAGCCTTGGCCTGTTCCCGCTGGAAGAGCCGCTGTCGGTGTACGGCGCAAACAACCTCGGTAAGTCCGCCTCGATCAACGCCTTGCAGTTCCCGATCCTGGCGCGCATGTCCGACATGAGCTTCGGCAAGTACAGCCTGGAGCAGTCGCGGCGCTTCTACTTCGCCACCGACACCAGCTACATCCTCTGCGAAGTCAGCCTGCCCCATGGCCCCCACGTGATCGGCGTGGTCGGCCGGGGCCCGGGGGGCGGTTTCGGTCATCAGTTTTTCGCCTACGCAGGCGAACTGGACCTGGCGCACTACCAGAAGGACGATACCTGCCTGCGCCAGAAAGAGCTGTTCACCAACCTTGAACGCAACGGCCTCAAGGCCTACGAGCTCAAGCCCGACGAGTTGCGCCGGCTGCTGGTCGGCGGCCATACCTCGGTACCGCTGAACCTGACCCTGATCCCGCTGCGCTCGACCAGCGAGCAGAGCCTGAAGACCTTCCGCGCGCTGTTCATCAACCTGCTGCACATGCGCGAGATCACCGCAGCCAAGCTCAAGCAGCTGTTCCTCGATGCGTTCGAGCACAGCCTGCGCTCGGGCAGTGTCGACTACATCGCCGCCTGCGATGAGGCCTTCCGCGACGTGCGCCGCATGGAGCAGGACTACAACGCCCTGGTGTCCGCAGGCCCTCTGGTCGAGGCGCTGGCCAATGGCGTGGCGCAGCGCGACATCCTGCGCGGCAAGCTGCACCGCATCTCGCCGCTGCTCGACACCCTGCTGGGTACCTGGCAGGACTACGCCCTGGCGCGCAAGGAAGAGCTGCTGATCCAGGTCGAGCACTACCAGAACCAGCAGGACAGTCTGCAGAACACCCAGCGCAACGGTACCCAGGAGCTCATGCGCCTGGAGCGCGAGATCACCGGCATCCAGCGCTGGCTGGGCGAGCTCTCGGTGCTCAAGCACCGCTTCGCCCTGGTCAGTGACGTGAAGGTGCTGGAGCAGCAGTTGCTGGCCGCCAAGGACGCCCACGACGAGCTCGCCGGCGCCCTCGCCCAGTCGCGCCAGTTCAGCGCCGAGGACCTCGACGAGCGCCTGCGCGACCTGTCGCAGCGCCTGCGTTCGGTCAGCCAGCAGCTCGACCACGCCGACAACAACAGCTACGCCCGCCTGCGCGAGGAGTTCTCCCAGCCGGATGTCGAGCGTCTTATGCGCCTGTTCAACGGCGCGCTGTTCAGCCTGCCCCCGGGCGAACATGGCATCTCGCTGGACGATGACGACAAGTGGGTCAAGTCACTCGAAGCGGTACTGGCCGGCTTCAAGGGCGAGCGCTTCGAAGTGCCCGGCCTGTCCATCGACCTGTCGCACATCGACCCGCCTGCCCTTCAGGCCCTGGCCGATCGCGCCGGGCTGCGCGACCAGAAGGAGCGCCTGGAAAAAGAGCTCAAGCAGCTGCGTACCCAGCAGGCCGTGGCCGCCGACCGCGCCGCCAGCAAGACCCAGACCGAAACCCTCTACCAGCAGGTACTCGACGCGCAGAAAGCCCTCGAGGACTTCCGCCGCACCCAGACCCTGGCCGCCGAAGAACCCGACAAGCTCGAGCAACTGGCCCAGCTCGAAGCCAGCCAGGATGAGCTCAAGCGCTCAAGCGATGCGTTCACCGAGCGCGTCCAGCAGCTGTCGGTCAAGCTGCAGCTGGCCGGCCGGCAGATCGCCGACATGGAGGCCAAGCAGCGCACCCTCGACGACGCTCTGCGCCGCCGCCAGCTGCTGCCGGCCAACCTGCCCTTCGGCACGCCGTTCATGGAGCCGGTGAATGACTCGATGGACAACCTGCTGCCGCTGCTCAACGACTATCAGGACAGCTGGCAAGGCCTGCAGCGTGTCGACGGGCAGATCGAGGCGCTATACGCCCAGGTGCGCCTCAAGGGCGTGGCCAAGTTCGACAACGAAGACGACATGGAGCGCCGCCTGCAGCTGTTGATCAACGCCTACGCGCACCGTACCGATGAAGCCCTGACCCTGGGCAAGGCGCGCCGCGCGGCGGTCACCGACATCGCCCGGACATTGCGCAACATCCGCAGCGACTACGACAGCCTCGAGCACCAGCTGGCGCTGTTCAACCGCGAGATCAACAAGCGCCAGGTTTCCAACCTTGCAAGCTTCCGTATCGTGCTGGCGCCAAACAAGGAAGCGCTCAAGCATATCGACCAGATCATCCACAGCGCCGGGCAGTACGAAGAAGGCGAGACGCTGTCGGTGTTCGACCTGAGCCAGAGCGCCGAACAGGACAACAGGAACGAAGAAGCCAAGGAGTACCTGGCGCGGCTGGTGGCGGCCAACCACAACCAGCTGGGCCTGAAGGACCTGTTCGAGCTCGCCTTCGAGATCACCAAGGTCAATGGTCAGCCAGTGATCCATACCGACATCGATGGCGCGGCGTCCAACGGCACCACCATGACCATCAAGGCGCTGACCAACATGTACCTGTTGCTGCACCTGATGGACCGCGACCAGGCCGGCCGTGTGCGCCTGCCCTACTACCTGGACGAAGCGGCCGACATCGACGAACGCAACCAGGCCGCGTTGCTCGAGACCAGCCAGCAGCTGGGCTTCGTGCCGATCCTGGCGAGCGTGAAGCCGCAGGTGTCGGCGCATGTGGCGATCGACCTGGAAGGCGGGAGCGGGCCGAATGGCATCTACATCGATGAGGATGACTGGAAGTACATCAGTCGGCTGGAGGAGTTGAAGGTCGAGGTGCCGGAAGAAGAAGCCGAGCCGGCGGTGTAATGCCGCTGGACCGCGGCGGCCCTTTCGCGGGCAAGCCCGCTCCCACAGATCTGGCGGCGTCCTCGAGAGCAGGACCGTACCTGTGGGAGCGGGCATGCCCGCGAAGACGTCACTACAAATGCCGGATCCGGATCACTGCGCCCAAGGCAGAATCGGAATCGCCGTCACCGCATTCTGCGGGCTGCCTTCGATCAACCGGTCGCTATACACCAGGTACACCAGCGTATTGCGCTTCTTGTCCAGGAAGCGCACTACCTGCATGGTCTTGAACACCAGCGAGGTGCGCTCCTTGAACACGACCTCGCCGTCCTTGAGCTCCCCATCGAACCGGATCGGCCCAACCTGGCGGCAAGCAATCGACGCCTCCGCACGGTCCTCGGCAAATCCCAGCCCGCCCTTGAGCCCGCCCGTCTTGGCCCGCGACAAATAGCACGTCACCCCTTGGACCTTGGGATCATCGAACGCCTCGACCACGATGCGATCGTTGGGCCCGACGAACTTGAACACGGTCGAGACCTGGCCGATCTCCTCGGCGCCCGCCAGCATCGGCACGGCCAGCGCGGCGACGGCAAGCAGCCGTTTCAGCACCTTGACGCCACTCACACCAGCACCAGATTATCGCGATGGATCAGCTCCGGCTCGGCGCTGTAGCCGAGCAGGCTTTCGATCGCCTCCGACGACTGGCCAATGATCTTCTGCGCCTCCAGCGCGCTGTAGTTGGCAAGGCCACGGGCCACTTCAAGACCATCGGGGCCGACGCAGACCACCATTTCGCCACGCCGGAAGCTGCCCTGCACGGTCTTGACGCCGACCGGCAGCAGGCTCTTGCTGGCTTCGCGCAGGGCGCGCACGGCGCCGTCGTCGAGCACCAGGGTGCCGCGAGTCTGCAGGTGCCCAGCCAGCCACTGCTTGCGCGCCGCGATCATGCCGCGCTCGGGCGAGAGCAAGGTACCCAGTTGCTCGCCGGCCTTCAGGCGATCGAGCACGCGCTCCAGACGGCCGCCGACAATGATGGTGTGAGCGCCCGAACGGGCCGCCAGGCGCGCGGCGCGCAGCTTGGTCTGCATGCCGCCACGGCCGAGGGCGCCGCCGGTGCTTCCGGCCACGGCGTCGAGGCTCGGGTCATCGGCACGGGCCTCGGAAATCAGCTGGGCATCGGGGTTGTTGCGCGGGTCGGCGTCGAACATGCCGTCGCGGTCAGTGAGGATGACCAGCAGGTCGGCCTCGACCAGGTTGGCCACCAGCGCCGCCAGGGTGTCGTTGTCGCCAAAGCGGATCTCGTCGGTGACCACGGTATCGTTTTCGTTGATCACCGGCACCACGCCCAGCTCCACCAGCGTGCGCAGGGTGCTCCGGGCGTTGAGGTAACGCTTGCGGTCGGACAGGTCGTCGTGGGTAAGGAGGATCTGCGCGGTGTGCTTGCCGTGCTCGGCAAAGCTCGATTCCCAGGCCTGCACCAGGCGCATCTGGCCCAGCGAGGCGGCCGCCTGCAGCTCGTTCATCGCGCTCGGTCGCTTGGTCCAGCCGAGCTGGCTCATGCCGGCCGCCACCGCCCCGGAGGACACCAGCACCAGCTCGACGCCCGCCTCGCGCAACGCCACCATCTGTTCGACCCATACGGCCATCGCCGCCCGGTCAAGGCCCTTGCCATCGCCCGTCAGCAGGGCGCTGCCGATCTTGACCACCCAACGCCGCGCACCCGTCACCTTGCTCCGCATCTTCTTCCAACCTATGTCGATCTGTAGATACCGTAGATACAAAAACGCCGCTCGAAAGAGCGGCGTTCAGTGTACTGCAACCGGTCAGTCGCGCACGTAAATGATTTCCGGACCGTCTTCGTCGTCCTCGTCATCCCAATCGTCATCGTCGCCGATGTCGTGCACGCTCTTGACGCCGGTACGGCGCAGGGCGCGGGCGTCATCCAGTGCCTGCAACTGGGCACGGGCTTCGTCTTCGATGCGCTGGTCGAGCTCGGCCAGCTCCTCGGCGTAGGCCGGGTCGTTGGCGAGGCGGTCGGCGCGGTCTTCGAGGTAGCGCATGATGTCGCGGCTGAGCTGCTCGGTGCCCTGCTTGGAGATGGCCGAGATCACATGGACCGGCCCTTCCCACTGCAGGCGCTCGACCACTTCCTTGACGCGCTCGTCTCGCTCGTCGTCCATCAGCATGTCGGTCTTGTTAAGCACCAGCCAGCGGTCGCGCTCGGCCAGCGACGGGCTGAAGCGGGTCAGCTCGTTGACGATGACTTCGGCGGCATCGGCGGAGCTGCTTTCATCCAGCGGCGCCAGGTCGACGAGGTGCAGCAGCAGGCGGGTACGCGCCAGGTGCTTGAGGAAGCGGATACCCAGGCCGGCACCGTCGGAGGCGCCTTCGATCAGGCCGGGGATGTCGGCGATGACGAAGCTCTTCCAGCGGTCGACGCTGACCACGCCCAGGTTTGGCACCAGGGTGGTGAACGGGTAGTCGGCAACCTTCGGCTTGGCGGCCGAGACCGAGCGGATGAAGGTGCTCTTGCCAGCGTTCGGCAGGCCGAGCAGGCCGACGTCGGCCAGTACCTTCATTTCAAGCTTCAGGTCACGCTGGTCGCCCGGCTTGCCTGGCGTGGTCTGGCGTGGCGCACGGTTGGTGCTGGACTTGAAGCGGGTGTTGCCCAGGCCGTGCCAGCCGCCTTGGGCGACCATCAGCTTCTGGCCCGGGGTGATCAGGTCACCGATCACTTCCTGGGTGCTCGCATCGATCACGGTGGTGCCGACCGGCACGCGCAGGAACAGGTCTTCGCCTTTCTTGCCGGTGCAGTCGGTGCTGCCACCATTGGCGCCACGCTGGGCATCGAAATGCCGGGTGTAACGATAGTCGACCAGGGTATTGAGGTTGTCGTCGGCCACCAGGAACACCGAGCCACCGTCGCCGCCATCACCGCCGTTGGGGCCACCGTTCTCGATGAACTTCTCGCGACGGAAGCTCATGCAACCGTTACCACCGTCACCGGCCTTGACCCGGATCGATACTTCGTCAACAAACTTCATAAAAAAACCGCCTCTCGTCGGGTGACGAGCTCAATGACTCAAAGACATAAGGCTCTTGCAAAAATGAGCGCGGCGGCCCCCGTTCGACCGTAGATCCAGCGCCGGCAGCCCATACAAACAGCTTTGCAAGAGACTCACCACAAACGAAAAAGCCCCGTCGCATGACGGGGCTTCTCCAGCGACAGCGCGATTAGCCCGCGACGACGCTTACATAACGGCGGTTGAACTCGCCTTTCTTCTCGAACTTGATCACGCCTTCGATTTTCGCGAAGAGGGTGTGATCCTTGCCCATGCCAACGCCGTAGCCAGCGTGGAACTGGGTGCCGCGTTGGCGAACGATGATGTTGCCGGCCTTGATGACCTGGCCGCCATACATCTTCACGCCAAGGCGTTTCGATTCTGAGTCGCGACCGTTACGGGTACTACCACCAGCTTTTTTGTGTGCCATGGTTCAATTCTCCAAAGATTGGGGATTAAGGCTAATTAAGCCTGAATACCGGTGATTTTGATCTCGGTGAACCACTGGCGGTGGCCCATACGCTTCATGTGGTGCTTACGGCGACGGAACTTGATGATGCGCACTTTATCGTGACGGCCTTGCGACACGACTTCAGCGACAACCGTGGCGCCAGCAACGACAGGAGCGCCGATGTTCACGTCGTCACCATTGGCGACCAGCAGAACGCGATCGAAGGTCACGGATTCGCCAGTGGCGATTTCCAGTTTTTCGATCTTCAGGTATTCACCTTCGGCGACTTTGTACTGCTTGCCACCGGTAACAATTACTGCGTACATGGGGTATATCTCCGTTAATCCTGCTCACCCAGCTCTTTATAAGAAGAGTATTGGCTGGCATGGCTGCATGGGGCTGGAACGGCCCGGTGCATTGCGTAAGGCAGGTGATGCCCAGGGAAGTTCAGGGTGCGCGATTGTACGCAAGGCGCCAACCCCTTGCAAGTCCCGCCCAGGCCCCACGGGCACCGCGCCTTGACACACCGGGACCCGCGACCTAGCATGCCGCGCAACCTCAATGGAGCAGCCGATGCAACCCCAAGCTTTCTACCGCGCGGTAGCTGAAGATTTCAGCGCCGTCGACGAGATCATCAAGAAGCAGCTGACCTCGCGCGTGCCGCTGGTATCGAAGATCGGCGACTACATCACCTCGGCCGGCGGCAAGCGCCTGCGCCCGCTGCTGGTGCTGCTCTGCGGCAAGGCCCTGGGCCGCGAAGGCGATGACCTGCGCCTGCTGGCCGCGACCATCGAGTTCCTGCACACCGCGACCCTGCTGCACGACGACGTGGTCGACATGTCAGGCATGCGCCGCGGCCGCGACACCGCCAATGCCAAGTGGGGCAACGCCCCGAGCGTGCTGGTCGGCGACTTTTTATATTCGCGCTCGTTCGAGATGATGGTCGAGCTGGGCTCCATGCCGGTCATGCAGATCCTCTCCAAGGCCACCCGGGTGATCGCCGAGGGCGAGGTGCTGCAGTTGACCAAGGTGCGTGACGCCAGCACCACCGAAGAGATCTACATGGACGTCATCCGCGGCAAGACCGCGATGCTGTTCGAGGCCTCGGCCCACAGCGCCGCCGCCCTGGCCGGGGCCAGCGACGAGCAGCTCGCCGCCCTGCGCACCTTCGGCGATCACCTGGGCGTGGCCTTCCAGCTGGTCGACGACCTGCTCGACTACAAGGGTGACGCGCAGACCCTGGGCAAGAACGTCGGTGACGACCTGGCCGAAGGCAAGCCGACCTTGCCGCTGATCTACACCATGCGCGAAGGCACCGCCGAGCAGGCCGCCCTGGTGCGCCAGGCGATCCAGAAAGGCGGCATCGAAGACCTCGAGAGCATCCGCGCCGCCGTCGAGGCCTCGGGCGCCCTGGACTACACCGCCCGCCAGGCCCGCGACTACGCGGCCCGCGCCATTGCCTGCCTGGAAGTGCTGCCGGCCAGCGAGTACCGCGATGCCCTGGTAGAGCTCAGCGAATTCGCCGTCGCTCGCACGCACTGATCCCTCCTGGCCCATCCCTCGATGGGCCTGTTTTCCTATTGACCGGCAAAACCCTATACAATGTGGGTCTTATTTTCTGCCTGTCCTGAGGAACCGTAGTGAGCACTTTGCCACCCTGCCCCAAATGCAACTCCGAATACACCTACGAAGACGGCGCCCAGCTGATCTGCCCTGAGTGCGCCCACGAGTGGTCGGCCAGCGGCGAAGCCGAAGCGGCCAGTGATGACGTGGTGAAGAAGGATTCGGTGGGCAACGTTCTGCAGGATGGCGACACCGTGACCGTCATCAAGGACCTGAAGGTCAAAGGCTCGTCCCTGGTCGTCAAGGTCGGCACCAAGGTCAAGAACATCCGCCTGTGCGACGGCGATCACGACATCGACTGCAAGATCGACGGGATCGGCGCGATGAAGCTGAAGTCGGAATTCGTGCGCAAGGTCTGACCTGCGGCTTTAAAAATTCCGCCGACAGGCTCTTGCTATTTTGATAATAAGAATTATTCTCACTGGAGTTCGAATCCAAGGAGAATAGCCATGACTTATCTGATAGACGCCTGGCTTGACCGCCCCCAGCCCTACCTGCGCATCCTGCACCGGGAAACCGGTGAGGTGTGTGCGGTGATCGAGGAAGACGCGCTCGATGAGCTGCGAGACCAGGGCGATCTGGACCTCAGCGGGCTGAATTCGTGTGAGCCCATCGTGCTGAAGGAGCTGGTGCGAAACCTGTTTCTGTTCTGTTATGCCCGGGCATTGCGTCCGGGTGGAGCACAGTTGCATTGAGCAGGTGGGCTCTGGGGCCGCTGCGCAGCCCCAGATAGCGACGTTACAGAACGTCCAGCAGCTCTACATCGAACACCAGCACGCTGTGCGGCGGGATGCTGCCAACGCCTTGGGCGCCGTAGGCCAGCTCGCTTGGCACGTACAGGCGCCATTTGCTGCCGGCATTCATCAGCTGCAGGGCTTCGGTCCAGCCAGCGATGACGCCACCGACCGGGAACTCGGCCGGCTGGCCGCGCTCGTACGAGCTGTCGAACACGGTGCCGTCGATCAGGGTGCCGTGGTAGTGGGTACGCACGCTGTCATCACGCGATGGCTTGGCGCCCTCGCCCGCGGTCAGCACTTCGAACTGCAGGCCCGAAGCCAGGGTGGTGATACCGTCGCGCTTGGCGTTCTCAGCCAGGAAAGCCTTGCCTTCGCCAGCCGCTGCTTCAGCCTTGGCCGCGGCTTCACGCTGCATGATGTCGCGAATCACCTGGAAGCTGGCCGACAGTTCGGCTTCGCTGACGCGGCTCTGCTCGCCGTTGAAGGCATCGGTCAGGCCAGCCAGGATGGCCTCGAGGCTCACGCCCGGTGGCGGGTTGTCACGCAGCTGGCCACCCAGCTGACGGCCGATGCCGTAGCTGACGCGGGTTTCGTCGGTAGACAGGTTGAGTTCGGACATTTGCTTGCTCCGCAGCAGGGCGCGCGACAGCGGCGCCCTTCATGAAAAGGGCGAGCAGCCTAGCACACTGCGGCGCAGCCTTCAGCTACCAGGCCGAACGCCGGGAAATGGGGACTTTGAGGTCTTCGCCAGGATGGCTGCCCAGGCCACACATCTCATCCTGGACGGACCAGTGCACCAGGTTCATCGACACCAGCGGCACGTCTTGCAGCAACAACCGCGCATCCTCCACCGAATGCACGCGCAGGCGTTGCCCACGGCCGTCGGCAAGCGGATGAGGACGCCCGTGGATACGGGCTTCAAGCAGGTAGTCGCCACCTTCGATGGCAATCAGGTTGAGCTCTTCGACACGGCCCGCCCGGGCCTCCCCGTTCAGTTCATGCAAGTTCATGTGAGCACCTCGCGATGGGAGTCACGCGTGAATGCTCATTTTTTCTACGTCGCTGGCAAAAGCACAAGGCACAAACGCAACCGCCCGTCCGTTTCGCAACGTACGGGCGGCATGTACCCGCCGAAGGCGCCGGTCAGTGCTTGGTCAGCTTGTCCAGATAGCCCATGGCGAAGGCGGACACCACGAAGGTCATGTGGATGATCACATACCACATCAGGTAGTCGGTGGAGATGTTCTGCGCGTCCATGAACACCCGCAGCAGGTGGATCGAGGAAATCGCCACGATCGAGGCGGCGACCTTCATCTTCAGCGACGAAGAGTCCATCTTGCCCAACCAGCTGAGCTTCTCCTTGCTGTCATCGATATCCAGCTGCGAGACGAAGTTCTCGTAGCCAGAGAACATCACCATGACCAGCAGGCCGCCCACCAGCGACATGTCGATCAGCGAAAGGATCACCAGGATCAGGTCCGCCTCGCTCAGGGCGAAGACATTGGGCAGGACATGGACGATTTCCTGGAAGAATTTCAGCGCCAGCGCGAGCAGGCCCAGGGACAAACCGAAATAGATGGGTGCGAGTAGCCAGCGCGAGGCATACATCGCGTTTTCGAGAACACGTTCCATGGGATAAAAGACTCATCTGATGGCGAAAAAGCGAGCGCGAGTATAGCCAGCCTGCCATGACAGATAAAAGCCCGCGACAGCGCGTCGCAGGGAGCATTGGCGCGGTTCAGGGCTCAGGGTGGAACTGGTAGTCCCCCACGTTGTGGATGCGCTCGCCATTGATCTTGCGCAGTTGCGCTTGCAGGTGCAGGGACCAGATCTGCGGGCCGCTGGCGACCTGGTAGCCGTGCAGGGTCAGGCTGTCGACAATCGCATTGAGCACGGATTCGGCAACCAGTGGCCCATGAAAAGGGCCCTGGGCCTTGATGGCGGACGGTTGCTCGCCGGCCATGCCGGCGGCAAAGAGCAAGGTCCACATGCCGGTGTCACCCGCCAAGGGGCGAATACTGCATTCGATACGGGTCACCAGGCCGAGGCACTGGCGGGTGAGGCTGAGGCTGCGCGGCATGGGGGCCACCCCTTGATGAAGCGCTGTTCAGCCCGTCAGCGACGGGCTGTCTCCATCCTGAACCTGATGCTCTCCTGAATTTCAGCATAGATGACGCAGCGAGAGATAGAAAACCGGCGCCGAACGGTAGCAAAATGCCGCTGCGCCGGTTTCTTGACTTAGACAGGCTTGGCCTGGGCCAGTACCTCTTCAAGACGGTCCTTCTCGGCTTCCTTGATATCCTCTTCGCTGACCATCTCGGCGATGAAGCTCAACCGCTCCACTACCCGCGCATTGACGCTGCCTTCCGGGAACTGACCCTCCGCGTCCGGCGCCCCGGCGGGCTCGCCCACCAGCAGGCTCAGCGCCTCGTCGGCCTGGCTGACCGCATAGACATGAAACTTGCCTGCTTCCACCGCTCGCAACACGCGCTCATCAAGCATCAGTGTCGCCACGTTGGGACGCGGAATGATCACGCCCTGATCGCCCGTGAGCCCGCGGGCTTCGCAGAGCCGGAAGAAGCCCTCGATCTTCTCGTTGACCCCACCAACCGCCTGCACCTCGCCAAACTGGTTGATGGAACCGGTGATGGCGAAGCACTGCTTGAGCGGCGTTCTGGAGAGCGCCGAGATCAGCGTGCAGACCTCGCCCAGCGAGGCGCTGTCGCCGTCGACGTAACCGTAGGACTGCTCTAGGGCGATGCTCGCCGAGATCGCCAGCGGGAATTCCTGGGCATAGCGGCTGCCCAGGTAACCCGTGAGGATCATCACCCCCTTGGAGTGAATAGGCTGGCCAAGGTTGACCTCACGCTCGATGTCGACGATGCCGCTGCCGCCTGGATAGACAGTGGCCGAGATCCGCGCTGGCACGCCAAAGGCCGAGTCGCCCACCTCCAGCACCGTCAGCCCGTTGCACTTGCCAATGGCCGCGCCTTCGGTGTCGATCAGGATGATCCCGGCGAGCATGTCATCGAGAATGCGCGCCGACACCCGGCCGGTGCGCGTGGCCTTGGCACGCAGCGCGCGCTCGATATGGCCCGCGTCGGTCATCTCGTCGCTGGCGAGCTGGCGAATGAAATCGGCTTCGCTCACCAGCTGGAACAGGTCACCGATACGCGCCGACAAGCGCCCCTGGTGCTCGGCCAGTCGCGCGCTGTAGGTGGCCAGCCGCGCCACGGCGTCGGCGGTGAGCGGCGCCATGCCCTCCTCGTTGGTGCGGGTCTTGAGCAACTGGGCGAACTGCTCCAGGTTCTCGTCGACCATGGGGATGTCTTCGTCGAAGTCGACCAGAACGCGGAACATCTCCTGGAAGTCCGGATCGTGGTCCTGCAGCGCGTAGTACAACTGCCGCGAGCCGATGATCACCAGCTTGACGTTCAGCGCGATCATCTGCGGGTTGAGGGTGATGGCCGAGACGCGGCCCAGCTCGCCCAGCGGCGATTCCATCTTCAGCTTGCGCGATTGCAGGGCGCGTTTGAGCGCATCCCACACGAAAGGCTCACCCAGCATCTTCTCGGCTTCAAGGATCAGGAATCCGCCGTTGGCCTTGTGCAAGGCGCCCGGGCGCAGCTGGCGGTAGGAGGTGTACAGCGCGCCCTGGTCGGTGCTGTACTCGATGCGCCCGAACAGGTTGTCGTAGGTCGGGTGCGGCTCGAACACCACTGGCGCGCCGCCGTGGGCGTGATGGCCGACCACCAGGCTCGGCGCGTACTGCTCCTCGAGCAGCTTGCGCGCCACGGCATCGGTCTTGCTATCGTCGACCAGCTGTTCGACCACGGTCCGCAGCAGGTTGAGCTGCATGGACTGCAGGTAGGCACAGACCACCGCGTTTTCGGCGTACTTTTCCGACAGTGGCGCCAGCAATGGCTCCAGTGCCAGGGTGATGGTCTCCTCGTTGAGCTGGCGCAGCTGGTTGCTCGACTCCCGCTTCCACTGGGGCAGGCTGGCCAGCTCCTCGTTCAGGCGTTCCTCGAGCGCCGCGATGTCGTCATGAAAGCGCTCGCGTGCCTCGTCAGGCAACTGCGCGAACTCGGCTTCGTCCAGCGCCTTGCCGTCGCTCATCGGGGTAAAGGCGACGTTGTTGCTGTCACGGTACAGGGCCACGTCCTTTTCCAGCGACGCACGCTCGATCACATCCAGAGCGCGGTCATAGCGCTGGTTGAAGGCGCGGTCGATGGCGCTTTTCTTCTGCTGGTAGGACGGGTGCTCGAACACCGCAGGAAAGGTCGCCAGGAGGTTGTCGATCAGCCCGTTCATGTCGGCGCAGAACTCGCCCGCGGTACCGGCCGGCAGCTCTAGTGCGCGTGGTTCGCGCGGGTCGTCGAAGTTGTTGACGTAGAGCCGGTCGGACGGGGTCTGCTGACGCTTGCCCTCGGCCTTGAGGTAACGTTTGACGAACGAGAAGCGCCCGGTGCCAGGTTCTCCCATGACGAATACGTTGTACCCGGGGCGCGGCATGGCCACGCCGAACTGCAGGGCCTCGACGGCACGCTCCTGGCCCAGCACACCACGGAAAGGCTCCAGGTCATCGGTGTTGGTGAAGGCAAACTGTTCAGCGGAAAAACGCCGGGTCAGGGCTTCAGGCGCAAGACGCAGGCTCGCAGCGACAGGATCGGGCATTGGGCTTCCTTACTTCGGCGGGGCAGATGTCGGCATTCTGGCGCCGCCTCGACGCGGGTTGCAAGGCCCCAACGCGATGCAGGCGCACGCGTTCATCCCTGCAATTTTTCGCAATAAGCCACGCAACCTTTGGATCGTGCCTAAACTCCAAGCTGCGCGGGTGGGTGCTTTGCATCCCCGACCTGGCAGCCGTATCGCCAGAAAACCCTGTCCTTTGGCAAAAAGAGAACAAAGCTATGAAACGGATTCTTCTGGGTACTCTGTTCACCGCGGTTTCCCTGAACGCAATGGCCCAGGCGCCAGGCGGCCCGGACTGCGGCTGGGGCAACATGCTGTTCGAGGGCCAGCGCGGCACGCCGGCCCACTTCCTCGCTTCCACCACCAATGGCACGTCCGGCAACGCCACTTTTGGCATGACCTCCGGCACCAACGGCTGCTCGACCAACGCCTCGCTGACCTATGGCGGCAAGTCCTGGTTTGCCATGAACGGCATGATGAACGAGCTTTCCGAAGACATGGCCAAGGGCCAGGGCGAAGCCCTGACGACCTACGCCGTGGTGCTTGGCGTGGCGCCCGAGGACCGCGCGCACTTCGCTTCGGTCACTCACCAGCACTTCCAGCAGATCTTCAACAGCGCCGAGGTGACCGCCGAAGACGTTCACAGCAACACCCTCGCCGTCCTCAAGAACGACCCACGCCTGGCCAAATACGCCACCCAGGCCTGAGTCCGGCGCGCCCTGCCCCCACGGGGGCGGGGTATTGCCTACCCTTCTTTCGGCATCATTCAGACGTAGTTGCCCGATATGCTCAAACGCCTTGCCTGCCTGGCGCTCTGTGCCAGCGCCCCGCTTCATGCTGCCCAACCGCCGGACCCCGCGCGCCTGCAACAGCTGGCCAACGACCGCTACTGGATTGCGATCGGACATTACGAGACCGGCAAGCTCGGGGGCTGGCGCAGCTATGTCGATGACGAGCGTTTCTTCCTTGCCCAGGACGGCGCCCACCATCCCGATCGCGAGCTGCGCGCGACCCTGGACGCCCTGTACGCGCCGGCAAGCCTGGGCGACAAGCATGCCCAGTGCGTGTTCCCCGCACGCGCGCGCTGGCTGAAAGAACAGTTGCAGCTCACCGGCCTGCCGCAACCGGACTGCCAGGCGTATCAACGCTGGTATCAGGACGTCTCGCCTGACAGCGCCGTGCTGGTGTTTCCCGCGGCCTACCTGAACAGCCCGTCCTCGATGTTCGGCCACACCCTGCTGCGTATCGACCAGGCCGCGGCCAAGCGCGACGAAACCTCGCTGCTCAGCTACGCGATCAACTTCGGCGCCTATGTCGAGGGCAGCGACAACAGTATCCTCTATGCCTGGAAAGGCCTGATGGGTGGCTATCCCGGCCTGTTCGCCATGGTCCCCTACCAGGAAAAGCTCTCCGAATACCGCAGCCTGGAGAACCGCGACCTGTGGGAGTACCAGCTGAACCTGACCCCCGAGGAAACCGGGCGCATGGTGGAGCATGTCTGGGAGCTCAAGCAGATCCGGTTCGACTACTTCTTCTTCGACGAAAACTGCTCGTACCGCCTGCTGGAGTTGCTGCAAGTGGCACGGCCCAGCCTTGACCTGACATCGCAGTTCGCACTGACCGCCATCCCCACCGACACGGTGAAGGCCGTCAAGCAGGCCGGTCTGGTGGAGAGCACCCGCTACCGCCCTTCGCGTGAGCGAGAACTGCTGGCCCGCGCCGAACCCCTCGACGGCGCCGAACAGCAGCAGGTGCTGGCCCTTAGTGCCGACACCGCCAGGCTGCAGGCCCCCGAGTTCACCGCCCTGCCCCGGGACCGCCAGGCCTTGGTGCAGGACGCGGCTTTTCGACTGGAACGCTACCGCGCGACCGGCCAGGAACGGGATCCTGCACGCGCCAAACGCAGTTTCGAGCTGCTCCGGGCGATCAACCGCAATCCGCCGCCGGCGCTGGATATCGAGCGCCCGGGGCTGCCCGAAAACGGTCATCAATCGCGCACGTGGCAGTTGGGCGTGGGGACCCGTGAAGACCGCGCCTTCGCCGAGTACGGCCTGCGCATGGCCTACCACGACCTTAATGACAACGCCTACGGTTTCCCCTTGGGCGCGCAGATCGAGATCCTTCAACTCAAGCTGCGCCAGTACGAAGGCAATGACTGGCAGGTGCAGCGCCTGGACCTGGCTACCATCCGCTCGCTGACCCCGCGTAACGAGCTGCTGCAGCCCTGGTCGTGGCAGGTGGCGGGCGGCCTTGAGCGCGTGCCGGGCAAGCACGCTGATGAAGTGCTGGTCAGCCACGTCAATGGCGGTGCCGGTGGCACGTGGGAACTGGCCGATGGCCTGCTGGGTTTTGCGCTGGGCACCGTGCGCGTCGAGCACCACAACGATTTCGCCCAGTTCATCGCACCGGCGGCGGGGTTCAATACCGGCGTGCTGTGGCGGAACGGGCTAGGCAACCTGAGTCTTGAAGCCAAGGGGGACTACTTCACCAATGGCGAAGTGCGCCGTAGCCTGAGCCTCAACCAGCAATGGGAAGTGTCGCGCGACCTTGGGATCCGGTTGAGCGCCACGCGTGAGTTCAGCCAACTGGCGAGTGCGCAGAACGAAGTGATGCTGGAGCTGAAGTGGTACAACTACTAACGTAGACCGATCTGGCCATGCCAGCCCGGCGATGCCGGACCGAGAGTAATCAGGTGAAGACAGTTGCTCACGACCATGTGAACCACAGTCTGAGCTCCATCTGGCACATCATTGCAACCTGCCGCCCGCTCTTGGGGTCCTCTGCAAAAGGAGGCCTTCCATGAGCCGAGCATTTGTCAACGAAGACCACGCCGCCGCCCAGGCCAGCCAGCCTGTGGAGCGCCGGGTCAGCGCGCAACCCAATCATGTCACCGCCAGTGGCCTGGCCTTGCTGCAACAGCGGGTAGCAGGGCTTGACGCGCTGCGCAGCGAACTGGCCGCACTGGGCGATCGCGCCGACAAGCAGCGCTTGGCCGACATCGACCGTGACCTGCGTTATTTCCGCGCGAGGGTGCAAAGCGCAGTGGTCGTCCCCCCCGCCACCTCGCAGGAGAAGGTGCAGATCGGCAGCCGGGTACGTTACATCGATGAGAACGACCAGGAGCACACCGTGCAGTTGGTGGGCGAGGATCAGGCCAACGCCTCGCGCGGCCTGGTCAACTGGGGCTCGCCGCTGGGCCGGGCGCTGCTTGGCGCCGGCCCCGGTGATGAAGTGCTATGGCAACGACCGGCAGGCAATCAGATGATCGAGGTCGTTACCGTCGGGCCAGGCGAGGACTAGACCACGCCTTGGGCCAGCATGGCGTCGGCAACCTTGACGAAGCCTGCGATGTTGGCGCCCTTCACGTAGTTGACAGTACCGTCGGCCTCTTGCCCGTAATGAACGCAGGCATGGTGGATCGACTGCATGATGTGGTGCAGCTTGCTGTCCACCTCACCCGCGGTCCACGACAGACGCATGGCGTTCTGCGACATCTCCAGCCCGCTGACCGCCACGCCGCCCGCGTTCGAGGCCTTGCCCGGGGCAAACAGGGTGCCAGCCTCGATGAAGATATCCACCGCGTCGAGCGTAGTCGGCATGTTGGCGCCTTCCGCCACGCACAGGCAGCCATTGCACAGCAGGACGTGGGCATCTTCGGCGTTGAGTTCGTTCTGCGTCGCGCATGGCAGGGCGATTTCGCAAGGCAGGCTCCACGGGGTCTCGCCCTTGCGGAACTCGAGTCCGAAACGCTCGGCCAGCTCGCTGATGCGTCCACGCTTGACGTTCTTGAGCTCCATCAAAGCGTCCCACTGCTCATCGTTCAAGCCCGCCTCGCAGTACAGGGTGCCTTCGGAATCGGACAGCGAGATCACCTTGCCGCCCAGGTCCATGACCTTGCGTGCGGCGTACTGGGCCACGTTGCCGGAACCCGAGATGGCCACGCGGCGCCCGTCGATACGCTTGTCCTGGCGCTTGAGCATCTCTTCGGCGAAGTACACGCAGCCGTAGCCGGTGGCCTCGGGACGGATCAGGCTGCCGCCGTAGTTCATGCCCTTGCCGGTCAGCACCGAGGTGAACTGGTTGGCCAGGCGCTTGTACTGGCCGAACATGAAGCCGATTTCCCGGGCGCCCACACCGATATCACCGGCGGGCACGTCCACATCGGCTCCGATATGCCGATACAGCTCGCTCATGAACGCCTGGCAGAAACGCATCACCTCGGCGTCGCTCTTGCCCCTCGGATCGAAATCCGAACCGCCCTTGCCGCCGCCCATGGGAAGCGAGGTCAGGGAGTTCTTGAGCACCTGCTCGAAGGCCAGGAACTTCAGCACGCTCAGGTTCACCGAGCGGTGGAAGCGCAGGCCACCCTTGTAGGGGCCTATCGCGCTGTTCATCTGGATGCGATAGCCGCGGTTGACCTGGACCTTGCCCTGGTCATCGACCCACGACACGCGGAACAGCACCGCGCGTTCAGGCTCGACCATGCGGTCGAGGATGCCGGCTTGCAGGTAGTGAGGATTGGCTTCGAGGAACGGCCACAAGCTGCGCAGGACTTCTTCCACAGCCTGGTGGAATTCAGCCTGGACAGGATCGCGTTGCTTGAGGCGCGTGAGGAAATCGTCGACGGATTCGATCATGAAAAGATTCACCAGATTATTGGACTTATAGGAATTTTCTCCGGACTCTATCAAGAATTAGTCGCACTGGAACAGGGCGATATGTCGTATTTATGAATATTTTTGGTGCATTTATGTTCGTGTATACAAAGCTGGCGCTGAAAATCGGGGCAATCGCTGAAATTCAGGCACAAAAATGGGGCCGCTGAGGGCCCCATTCCTGTGCATCCAAAACCGGCTTACTGGGCCAGCTTCTTGTGGCGTACGCGATGCGGCTGGGCGGCGGCATCACCCAACCGCTTCTTGCGATCGGCTTCATACTCGGTGTAGTTGCCCTCGAAGAACAATACGTTCGAGTCATCCTCGTAGGCCAGAATGTGGGTGGCCACGCGGTCCAGGAACCAGCGGTCGTGGGAGATCACGATGGCCGCGCCCGGGAAGTCCAGCAGGGCTTCCTCGAGCGAACGCAGGGTCTCGACGTCGAGGTCGTTGGACGGTTCGTCGAGCAGCAGGACGTTGCCGCCCTCCTTCAGGGTCAGGGCCAGGTGCAGGCGGCCACGCTCACCACCGGACAGGTCCTTGACGAACTTCTGCTGGTCGCCGCCCTTGAAGTTGAAACGACCGACATAGGTGCGCGACGGGATCTCGTAGTTGCCGATGCGGATCTGGTCCGAACCGTCGGAGATCTGCTGGAACACGGTCTTGCCACCGTCCAGGTCCTCGCGGCTCTGGTCGACGCAGGCCAGTTGCACGGTATCGCCGATCTCGATGCTGCCCGAGTCAGGTTGTTCCTTGCCCATCAGCATGCGGAACAGGGTCGACTTACCGGCACCGTTACCGCCGATAACGCCAACGATAGCGCCCTTGGGCATGGCGAACGACAGGTTCTCGATCAGGACGCGATCGCCATAGCCTTTGCTGACGTTCTTGAACTCGATGACCTTGTCGCCCAGGCGCGGACCGGCCGGGATGTAGATCTCGTTGGTCTCGCTGCGCTTCTGGAATTCCTGCGACTGCATTTCCTCGAAGCGCGCCAGGCGGGCCTTGGACTTGGACTGGCGGGCCTTGGCGCCTTTGCGCACCCACTCAAGTTCCTCTTTCATGGCCTTTTCGTGGGCGCTCTGCTGCTTGGATTCCTGCGCCAGACGGTCCGACTTGGCCTCCAGCCAGCCCGAGTAGTTGCCTTCGTACGGGATACCGGCGCCGCGGTCGAGCTCGAGGATCCAGCCAGCGACGTTGTCGAGGAAGTAACGGTCGTGGGTGATCGCCACCACCGTGCCCGGGAAGTCGTGCAGGAAGCGCTCGAGCCAGGCCACCGAATCGGCATCCAGGTGGTTGGTCGGCTCGTCGAGCAACAGCATGTCGGGGGCCGACAGCAGCAGGCGGCACAGAGCCACACGGCGCTTCTCGCCACCGGACAGGTGCTCGATCTTGGCTTCCCAGGCCGGCAGGCGCAGGGCGTCGGCGGCGACTTCGAGCTGGCGCTCGAGGTTGTGGCCGTCGGCGGCCTGCAGGATGGCTTCGAGCTTGGCCTGTTCGGCGGCCAGCTTGTCGAAGTCGGCGTCAGGATCGGCGTAGGCCGCGTAGACCTCGTCCAGGCGGGCCTGGGCGTCCTTGATCACGCTGACCGCTTCCTCGACCACCTCGCGAACGGTCTTGCTCGGGTCGAGTTGCGGCTCCTGGGGCAGGTAGCCGACATTGAGCTCGGGCATCGGACGCGCTTCGCCGTCGAATTCCTTGTCGACGCCGGCCATGATCCGCAGCAAGGTCGACTTGCCGGCGCCGTTGAGGCCGAGCACGCCAATCTTGGCGCCCGGTAAGAACGACAACGAAATGTTCTTCAGGATTTCCCGCTTCGGCGGCACGACCTTGCTCAGCCGATGCATGGTGTAGACGTATTGAGCCAAAACCAAGCCCTCTATCAGATATGGGGTAAAGACATCGACGAAAAACCGCGGCAGGCTCTGCGACAGCGCCTGCCGATCAGATGCCGGGGCTATCCGATGATGTGTTCACGGGGTGTCATTGAACAAAGGCGACCATTCTACGCCAAGACGCGGCGTTGCGCAGAAGGGCAGATGGCAGGCCATGCCGGCAAAGCCGGCACAGCGCCAGGAAGATCAGACGTGGGACTGTCTGGCCATGCCACGAGGCAGGCGGCAGCGATCGGACTGCGCGGACAGGCGCTCGCGCCAGCTGGACTTGGCGCAGAAGGTACTCGCCTGTCGAGGCTTGCGGGTGGACTTGCGCAACTCAGCCAACGAAGGGCTCTTGCGCACGCCAACCAGGGCAGCGGCGCCATCGGACTTGGCCAGCGAACGCTGGCAGGACTTGCACGAAACCTCGGCGGCCTGCGCCGTGCTGACCAGGGACTGACTGTTGCGACCACAGGCAGAATCGCTGCCGTTGGTGGAATAGTGGATAACCAAAACCTTACATCTCCAAAGCATTTAAATGAAGCGAACGCATTTTCGCACAGGTTGCCGGCCGATGCCGACCGATGCGCCGGCAAGGGCCGCGACCCCTCATCGACACCACTGGCACTTTGCCACGTTTGCGGGCATGCTAGCCGGCCTCGACCGCCGGGCTTATAGTGCGCCCGCCCGGCACGACCCATGCATCCGGTTCATCCCTGCCATCGCCAGCCTTATCGCAGGATCAACGCTTGACCAATCTCTCTTTGCCGCCGCTATTGCGTACCGAGCCCGGCGCCTCTGCCGCGGCGGCGCCCCTGCGCGGCTCCCTGAAAGGCGCGCTGGCGCTGCTTGCGTTGATTCTGCTGGGTTTGCTGCTGTGGCAACTGTTCGCCCAGTTCCGCCATACCCAGGCTGACCTGCGTCGCCAGAGCGTGGAGGCCACGGCGGAGCTGGCCGATCACCTGTCCCTGAACATGGCGCTCAAAGCCCAGCAGGCGCTGAACCTGGTCCAGCTCCACGTCAAACCGCCGGCGCCATCGGCCCTGCCTGCCCTTCTCCAGACCTTGCAGCGTCAGATGCCCATGCTGCAGGGCATTGTCTGGCTGGATGCCGATGGCCGGACGCTTGCCGACAGCCAGCCTGGCGCGCCAGCACGCCAGCTGTTTGACGAATATCTGCAGAGAGATCCAGGCCGCGCCTATTTCTATGGCAATAGCCCGGGCAACCAGGCTATCCAGCTGCTGCTGCTCCAGCCCGGCGAGCAACGCCCCGGCTATTGGCTGCTGCAGTTTTCCGCCGATTACCACCAGGAGCTTGCCCGCCACCTGGATGGGCCTTACCGGCCGCATTGGGTGCTGGAGAACGTGCGCAGCGCCGAGGTGGTAGGCCGTCATGTACCGGCGGTGGCCAACGCCGAGCCGTTGCAAAGCGTGCTGCTGGCGCATATCGACAACAGCAGCTGGCAGGTGCGTGGCCTGTTCGATGCGGGCCAGGTGCGCCAGCAACTGCTGCCCCCGTTGCTCGGCAAATGCCTGCTTGTGCTGATCTGCGCGCTGCTGCCGGTACTGGCGCTGGTCAACATGCGGCGCCGCCAGCAGGCCCTGCAGGAGGATCGGCGGCGTTACCAGGAAATTTTCGAAGGCACAGGCGTCGCCCTGTGCGTGCTTGATCTCTCCAGCCTGCCAGGCCAGCTCGATCGCCATCACCTGCGCAACCGGGCTGCGCTCAAGCAGAGCCTGGCGCTGGACCCGGCCCTGCGCCGTACCTTGCTGCAAGAGCTGAAGATCACCGAAATCAACCAGGTGACCCGGCAACTGCTCAACGTCAATTGCCACCAGGGCGCCTGGGAGCGCCTGATCGACGGCAGTGGCGACGGTCGGGAAAGCGTGGGCATGCAACTGATCGATGCCTTGATCGGGCAGCGCTCGCACCTCGAGCTCGAGGTGCGTCTTGGCGCGCCGACGGGCGGTGACCTGCATCTGTGGCTGATGGCCCGCCTGCCGCAGCAGCGCCGCGACTTCCAGGCCGTGATCCTGAGCATCAGCGACATTACCAGCCGCAAGCAGGTGGAGCTGTCGTTGCTCGAACGCGAGCGCTTCTGGTCGGATGTTGTGCGCACGGTGCCCGACCAGCTCTATGTGCAGGACGTGCACAGCCAGCGGATGATTTTCAGCAACCGTCATCTGGGCCAGACCCTGGGCTATGACCGCGCCGAACTCACACAGATGGGCGACCGCTTCTGGGAATTGCTGCTGCATCCGGAGGATGCCGAGCACTACCGCCAGCTACGCCAGCAACAACGCGACACTGGCCATGGCCAGGCGTTGCACTGCCAGCTGCGATTCCGTCACCGTGAAGGTAGCTGGCGCTGCTACGACATCCGCGAGCAAGTGCTGACCCGCGACGCCGAGGGCCTGGTGACCCGCGTGGTCGGCGTGGGCAAGGACGTGACAGTGCAGATCGCCTCCAGCGAATCGCTGCGCGACAGCGAGCAGCGCTACCGCATGCTCGCCGAGAGCATCAGCGACGTGATCTTCTCCACCGACAACCAGTTGCAGCTCAACTACGTCAGCCCTTCCGTGCAAACGGTGCTGGGGTACACCTCCGAGTGGATCTTCCAGCATGGCTGGCAGTCGACCATCGCCAATCCGGCGCAGCTCAGCGGGCTGTACGAGCTGATGCAGCAGGTGCATGCGGTGCTGGGTGACAACCAGCAGCTGGCCAGGCTGCACAGCCAGATGCCGACCCAGTTTTTCCTGTTCGACTGTCTGCGCGCGGACGGGCGCAAGATCCCCATCGAGCTGCGCCTGGTCCTGGTGTGGGACGACCAGGAGCGCTTCGAGGGGCTGCTGGGCGTGGGCCGCGACATCAGCCAGCAACGCCGTGCCGAGAAGGACTTGCGCATGGCCGCGACGGTATTCGAGCACTCGACTTCGGCGATCCTGATCACCGACCCGGCAGGCTACATCGTCCAGGCCAACGAGGCTTTCAGCCGGGTCAGCGGGTATGCCGTCACCGACGTGCTCGACCAGTTTCCCAGCATGCTCACCGTCGATGACCAGCAACGGGCGCACCTGCGCTATGTGCTCAAGCAACTGCACCAGCGCGGGACCTGGGAGGGCGAGGTCTGGCTCAAGCGCCGCAGTGGCGAGCATTACCCGGCCTGGGTCGGCATCACGGCGGTGCTCGACGACGAAGGCGACCTGGCCAGCTACGTGTGCTTTTTCACCGATATCAGTGAGCGCAAAGCCAGCGAGCAGCGCATCCATCGCCTGGCCTACTATGATGCCCTGACCCACCTGCCCAACCGCACGCTGTTCCAGGACCGCCTCTACACCGCCCTGCAGCAGGCCGAGCGCAACAAGTCGTGGGTGGTGCTGATGTTCCTCGACCTGGACCGGTTCAAGCCGATCAACGATTCACTCGGCCATGCGGCGGGCGACCGCATGCTCAAGGACATGGCCGAGCGTCTGCTCGACTGCGTGGACGGCGACGATACCGTGGCGCGCATGGGCGGCGACGAGTTCACCCTGCTGCTGCAACCTCGCGCCTCGCGGGAGATGGCCCTGAACCGCGCGATCCACGTGGCCGAGAGCATCCTTGGAAGCCTGGTGCGGCCGTTCGTGCTGGAAAACCGTGAGTTCTTCGTCACCGCCAGTGTCGGCATCGCGCTAAGTCCGCAGGACGGCGACGAGCTGAGCCAGCTGATGAAGAACGCCGACACGGCGATGTACCACGCCAAGGAGCGCGGGAAGAACAACTTCCAGTTCTACCAGGCCGACATGAACGCCAGCGCCCTGGAGCGGCTGGAGCTGGAGAGCGACCTGCGCCATGCACTGGAGCAGGACGAATTCATCCTTTACTACCAGCCGCAGTTCAGCGGCGACGGCAAGCGCCTGACGGGCGCCGAGGCGCTGCTGCGCTGGCGCCATCCACGCCGCGGACTGGTGCCACCGGGTGACTTCATCCCGGTGATCGAAGAGCTGGGCCTGGTGGTCGACGTTGGCGACTGGGTGCTGCGCGAGGCCTGCCGCCAGCTCAAGGTCTGGCACGGCAACAAGGTGCGGGTCCCCAAGGTCTCGGTGAACATCTCGGCGCGCCAGTTCTCCGACGGCCAGCTGGACAGGCGCATCGCGACCATCCTCGACGAGACCGGGCTGGCGCCTGCGTGCCTTGAGCTGGAGCTGACCGAGAGCATCCTGATGCGCGAGGTCAACGAAGCCATGCTGATTCTCGACAGCTTGAAAAACCTGGGCTTGAGTATCGCGGTCGATGACTTCGGCACGGGCTATTCATCGCTCAATTACCTCAAGCAGTTCCCGATCGATGTGCTCAAGATCGACCGCACCTTTGTCGACGGCCTGCCTGAAGGCGAACAGGATGCGCAGATCGCCCGCGCGATCATCGCCATGGCCCACAGCCTCAATCTTGCGGTCATCGCCGAAGGTGTCGAAACCCACGAGCAGCTGGAGTTTCTGCGCGAGCATGGCTGCGACGAAGTCCAAGGCTACCTGTTCGGCCGCCCGATGCCCGCCAGCCAGTTCGAGGCGCAGTTCAGCAACGAGACGCTGTTCATGCTCGGATAACCGTGGGAGCGCGCCCGCGGCCATGAATCCCATTGGTCTGCGACATGACGCCGTTTCATATGCCAGGCCTCGAGCGATGGGGTAGAATGCCCCCCTTTTCTGCCCGATCCTTGAGGACCGCCATGTTCAGCCGTGATTTGACCATTGCCAAGTACGACGCCGATCTCTTTGCCGCCATGGAGCAAGAAGCCCAGCGCCAGGAAGAGCATATCGAGCTGATCGCTTCGGAAAACTACACAAGCCCCGCCGTCATGGAAGCCCAGGGTTCGGTCCTGACCAACAAGTACGCCGAAGGCTACCCGGGCAAGCGTTACTACGGTGGCTGCGAATACGTCGACGTGGTCGAGCAACTGGCCATCGACCGTGCCAAGGAACTGTTCGGCGCCGACTACGCCAACGTCCAGCCGCACGCTGGTTCCCAGGCCAACGCTGCCGTCTACCTGGCCCTGCTGTCGGCCGGTGACACCATCCTGGGCATGAGCCTGGCGCACGGCGGTCACCTGACCCACGGCGCGTCGGTCAGCTCTTCGGGCAAGCTGTACAACGCCATCCAGTACGGTATCGACGCCAACGGCCTGATCGACTACGACGAAGTCGAGCGCCTGGCCCTCGAGCACAAGCCGAAGATGGTTGTCGCCGGTTTCTCCGCCTACTCGCAGGTGCTGGACTTCGCCCGCTTCCGCGAAATCGCCGACAAGGTCGGTGCCTACCTGTTCGTCGACATGGCCCACGTGGCCGGTCTGGTCGCCGCTGGCGTCTACCCGAACCCGGTGCCATTCGCCGACGTGGTCACCACCACCACCCACAAGACCCTGCGCGGTCCACGTGGCGGCCTGATCCTGGCGCGCGCCAACGCCGACATCGAGAAGAAGCTGAACTCCGCTGTCTTCCCAGGCGCCCAGGGCGGCCCGCTGGAGCACGTCATCGCCGCCAAGGCCATCTGCTTCAAGGAAGCCCTGCAGCCTGAGTTCAAGGCTTACCAGCAGCAGGTCGTCGAGAACGCCCAGGCCATGGCCGAAGTGTTCATCGAGCGTGGTTTCGACGTCGTTTCCGGCGGCACCCAGAACCACCTGTTCCTGCTCTCGCTGATCAAGCAGGACATCTCGGGCAAGGACGCGGACGCTGCCCTGGGCAAGGCGTTCATCACCGTCAACAAGAACTCGGTCCCGAACGACCCACGTTCCCCGTTCGTCACCTCGGGCCTGCGTTTCGGCACCCCTGCCGTCACCACCCGTGGCTTCAAGGCTGCCGAGTGCCGCGAGCTGGCCGGCTGGATCTGCGACATCCTCGCCGACCTGAACAACGAAGCGGTGATCGACGCCGTTCGCGAGAAGGTCAAGGCCATCTGCAAGAAGCTGCCGGTTTACGGTAACTGACTGGCGACTGCCTGATCTGAAAAGCCCGGCTTGATGCCGGGCTTTTTTGTGGGTTCGCGGGGCGCTCGATATCCCCAGCGCCACAAGACCCCAAGCGCACATTCAGTGGTGCGCTGCGCTCACTCTCTTGGCCTCTACAAATCCCAAGGCATGCACTACCTCAGCTCAATGCCTCAAACCCCGCCCGGATCTTTTCCTCCGGCAGTTCATCGGCGATGAACACCATGACGCTCTCTCGCGGCTCGCCTTGTGCCCATTCGGTATCCCAATCAAAACCGTACAGCTTCAGAACCCCCTGGAACACCAGCCGGCGGTCTTCGCCGGCGATGTTGAGCACGCCTTTGTAGCGCAGCAGTTGCTTGCCATGGTCTTCGAGCAGTTCGTTCATGAAGTCGCTGAGGCGGTCGATGTCGAGCGGCGTACGGGTGCGCAGGACCAGGCTGGAGATGCGGTCGGGTGTAGCGGGCGCGCGCAGTGGGCGCAGGGTCGGGGCGAGGTTGGCGCCGAGGTCGTCGTTGAGGTTGAAACCGCGTACGTCGAGCAGTTCGGCGAGGTCGATGCGGCCATGCTCGACCACGCGGATCGCGGCGCGGCGGTTGATGCGGGTCAGCCGCTCGGTCAGGGCCTCGACGACGGCGGGCTCGACCAGGTCGGTCTTGCTGAGCAGCAGGCGATCGGCGAAACCGACCTGGGCCTGCGCGATGGACTGGGTCAGGTGCTCGTCGGCATGGGCAGCGTCGACCAGTGTGATGATGCCGTCGAGGATATAACGATCACGCAGCTCTTCCTCGATGAAGAAGGTCTGCGCCACCGGCGCCGGGTCGGCGAGGCCGGTGCATTCGATCACCAGGCGGTCGAAGGCGATCTCACCGGCGTCCAGGCGCTCGAGCAGAAGAAACAAGGCCTTGGTCAGGTCGGTGTGGATGCTGCAGCAGACGCAGCCGTTGGCCAGCGTCATCACTTGCACCGGCTCGTCACCCAGCAGCTGGGTGTCGATGCCGGCGTCGCTGAATTCGTTTTCGATCACGGCGATCTTCAGGCCGTGTTCAGCCTTGAGCAGGTGACGCAACAGGGTTGTCTTGCCGGCTCCCAGGAAGCCGCTGAGCACTGTGACGGGAATAGGTGCGTGCAAACGGAAAATCTCCTGTACGAAAAATGACTGTGGGAGCCCGGCATGCCGGGCTCCCACAGGTTTCAAACGCCCTCAGCAGCTGCGTTTCAACAGCACTTGGGCCCACCCTTGCCGCCGTAACGGGCTTCCTGGCGTTCGCGGAAGAACACCTCGTAGCTCATCACCGGCTTGTCCGGGTGCTTGGACTGCATGTGCTCGACGTAGGTGTCGTAGTCGGGCATGCCGACCATCAGGCGGGCCGCCTGCCCCAGGTATTTACCCAGCCGACCGAGGTCGTTGAACATCACTGCATTCCTCTTGGTTACGCGTCAGGCAAGGCCTGGAACGGGGTTTCCTTGTCGCTGCGCTCCTTGCGGCCCAGGGCGGCGTAGCCGACCTTGAGGGCGAAGAACAGGATGCTGAACACCACCACCAGGAACAGGATCGTCAGCCCGGCGTTGGTGTAGGCGTTGAAGATCACATGCTGCATCTGGCCGATGTCCTTGGCCGGAGCCAGTACCTGACCGGCGTCCAGCGCCACACTGTACTTGTTGGCCAGGGCCAGGAAGCCCACCGCCGGGTTCGGGTCGAACAGCTTGATCAGGCCCGCGGTGGTGGTGCAGATCAGCAGCCACACGGCCGGCAGCAGGGTGACCCAGACATAGCGCTGCCGCTTCATCTTGATCAGTACCACGGTACCGAGCATCAGCGCGATACCGGCCAGCATCTGGTTGGAGATGCCGAACAGCGGCCACAAGGTGTTGATGCCGCCCAACGGATCAATGACGCCCTGGTACAGCAGATAGCCCCACAGTGCCACGCAGCCCGCGGTGGCGAGCAGGTTGGCGCCCCACGATTCGGTGCGCTTGAGCGACGGCACGAAGCTGCCGAGCAAGTCTTGCAGCATGAAGCGCCCGGCACGGGTACCGGCATCGACCGCGGTGAGAATGAACAGCGCCTCGAACAGGATCGCGAAGTGGTACCAGAACGCCATGGTGTTTTCACCCGGCAGCACCTGGTGAAGGATCTGCGCGATGCCCACGGCAAGCGTAGGCGCACCGCCGGCGCGGGCCAGGACGGTATGCTCGCCAATGTCCCGGGCGGTCGCTTCGAGCTGCTCAGGGGTGATGGCGAAGCCCCAGCTGCTGACCGTCTGGGCCACCGATACGACATCGCTGCCGACCACGGCCGCGGGGCTGTTCATGGCAAAGTACACGCCCGGCTCGATCACCGAAGCCGCGACCATTGCCATGATGGCCACGAACGACTCCATCAGCATGCCGCCGTAGCCGATGTAGCGGGCGTTGGTTTCATTGTCCAGCAGCTTGGGCGTGGTGCCCGAGGAGATCAGGGCATGGAAGCCGGAGACCGCGCCGCAGGCGATGGTGATGAACAGGAACGGGAACAGCGTGCCCTTCCAGACCGGGCCAGTGCCATCGGTGAACTGCGTCAGCGCCGGCATTTTCAGCTCCGGCGCCAGCACCAGGATACCGATCGCCAGCGCCACGATGGTGCCGATCTTGAGGAAGGTCGAGAGATAGTCCCGCGGCGCCAGCACCAGCCAGACCGGCAGCACCGCCGCGACGAAGCCGTAGCCCACCAGCATCCAGGTGATCTGCACGCCGGTGAAGGTGAAGGCAGGCCCCCAGGCGGGGTCGGCCGCGACCAGGCCGCCTGCCCAGATCGACAGCAGCAGCAGGACCACGCCGATCAGCGAAATCTCGCCGATCCGGCCGGGGCGGATGTAGCGCATGTAGATGCCCATGAACATGGCGATCGGGATGGTCGCCATGACGGTGAACATGCCCCACGGGCTTTCGGCCAGGGCCTTGACCACGATCAGCGCCAGCACCGCGAGGATGATGATCATGATCAGGAAGCAGCCAAACAGGGCGATGGTGCCGGGTATGCGGCCCATTTCCTCGCGCACCATGTCGCCCAGGGAGCGGCCGTTACGCCGGGTGGACAGGAACAGGACCATGAAGTCCTGCACCGCACCGGCCAGCACCACGCCGGCAATCAGCCACAGCGTGCCGGGCAGGTAGCCCATCTGCGCGGCAAGCACGGGACCGACCAGGGGGCCGGCGCCAGCGATGGCGGCGAAGTGGTGACCAAAGAGAATGTGCTTGTTGGTCGGCACGTAGTCCAGACCATCGTTGTTGAGCACCGCCGGGGTCGCCCGGCGCGAGTCCAGTTGCATCACCTTGGTGGCGATGAACAGGCTGTAGTAGCGATAGGCGACCAGGTAGATGGCGACCGCCGCGACCACGATCCACAAGGCATTGATGGCCTCGCCGCGGCGCAGGGCAACCACCCCGAGCGCAGCGGCCCCTAGGACTGCCACCACCAACCACGGAATGTGGCGTAGCAGGCTATTATTGTTGTTCATGGTTAGCTTCCAGCTGGAGAATTGGAAAGACCGCCCATCGAGTCTAGGGCCAGTCAGGGCGCATTGCCACATCTGCTTTGGTCTAGAGCCTTCGCAGCCAGGTAGGCGGTATCCGTATCGCACAGGTGTTCAACTATAGTCAGGACGTAGCCCAGAGGGATTTACCGATGATGAGCGATCACGACGAACGCCGCCGTTTCCAGCGCATTGCCTTCGACGCGCCGACCGAGCTCTGTCAAGGCCAGCGGTGCTGGCCAGTGAAATTGCTGGACCTGTCCCTGAAGGGCATTCTGATCAGACGTCCGGAACCCTGGGATGTCGACCTTACCCAGGATTTCGAAGCCATTGTCCACCTGAGTCCCCAGGCGAGGTTGCAGATGCAGGTGGAACTGCGCCATGAAGAACCCGACCGGCTGGGCTTTGTCTGCCTGCACATCGACCTCGACTCGCTGAGCCACTTGCACCGTCTTGTGGAACTCAACCTGGCCGACAGCACCGAAATGATGCGAGAGCTGCGCGAACTTATCGAAGTTTGAAATCTCTTAGCCGACTAACTAACTCTCCTTGATGTGTTTCCTGTCTACCCAGACAGCTTCGTGGCGGCTGGGTAGCAGGTTGTGCACACCCCTCTAGGCCAGCCACTGGCAGTTGGAACGCTATCTGCATACAGATCTGTCGAGACCTGTAAGCTCGGGCATTCACGCTTGAATCAAAATATTGTATACAATTTTGATGGCAAATCATTGCAGGTCCTGTCTACAGTAGTGTCACAACAATAAACAGAGAGCCTGCGCAATGACTACGTCCACGAGTACGTCATCACCCCAGCGTCCTGAAGACGAGAACCTGGGTCTCGGCGCCAACCTCGCTTATGGCCTGCAGCATGTGCTGACCATGTATGGCGGGATCGTCGCGGTCCCCTTGATCCTCGGCCAGGCGGCCGGCCTGAGCCCGGCCGACATCGGCCTGCTGATCACCGCGTCGCTGTTCGCCGGCGGGCTGGCTACGCTGCTGCAGACCCTGGGCCTGCCGTTTTTCGGGTGCCAGCTGCCACTGGTGCAGGGCGTGTCGTTCGCCGGGGTAGCGACCATGGGAGCGATTCTCGGCACCCAGGGCGGCGGCGGTCTCCCGAGCGTGCTGGGGGCGGTCATGGCGGCCTCGCTGATCGGTTTTCTGATCACCCCGGTGTTCTCGCGCATCACCCGGTTCTTTCCACCGCTGGTGACCGGCATCGTCATCACCACCATCGGCCTCACCCTGATGCCCGTCGCCGCGCGCTGGGTGATGGGCGGCAACAGCCAGGCCCCGGACTTCGGCAGCATGGCCAATATCGGCCTGGCCGCCGCGACTTTCGGCACCGTGCTGCTGCTGAGCAAGCTGGGCAGCGCAAGCATTTCGCGCCTGTCGATCCTGCTGGCGATGATCATCGGCACGTTGGCCGCGTGGGCACTGGGCATGACCGATTTCAGCAAGGTCGGCGAAGGCCCGCTGATGGCCTTCCCCTCCCCGTTCCACTTCGGCATGCCAACCTTCCACATCGCCGCCATTCTCTCCATGTGCATCGTGATCATGGTGACGCTGGTGGAAACCTCGGCGGACATTCTCGCGGTGGGCGAGATCATCGATACCAAGGTCGACTCAAGGCGCCTGGGCAATGGCCTGCGCGCCGACATGGCATCGAGCATCCTGGCGCCGGTGTTTGGCTCATTCACCCAGAGTGCCTTCGCCCAGAACGTAGGGCTGGTGGCGGTGACCGGGGTCAAGAGCCGGTACGTGGTGGCCACGGGCGGGGTGATCCTGGTGGTGCTCGGCCTGCTGCCGGTGATGGGCCGGATAATTGCCGCGGTGCCGCCCTCGGTATTGGGGGGCGCAGGTATCGTCCTGTTCGGGACCGTGGCCGCCAGTGGTATCCGGACCCTGTCAAAGGTCGAGTACAAGAACAACATGAACCTGATCATCGTCGCGGCCTCGCTGGGCTTTGGCATGATTCCCATCGCCGCGCCGAACTTCTACCACCAGTTTCCGGACTGGTTCGAGACCATCTTCCACTCGGGCATCAGCTCGGCGGCGATCATGGCGATCACCCTGAACCTGGCATTCAACCACTTCAAGGCCGGCAACTCGGACCAGCAGTCAGTATTTGCCGCGGGATATGAGCGCACCATCCATTTCTCGGACCTTTCAGCCCTGCGCGATGGCGACTACTTCAAGGATGGCAAACTGTTCGACTGCGAAGACAAGGAAATACCGGTGCTCGACGATGCCCAGGGCGAGGCGCCGGTGAAACGCAAGGCGGCTGCGGCGGAGCACTGAGCTCCAGACTGCAGGAGCGGGCTTGTCACTCGAACAACGCATCCAGCGCCTGCTCCAGGCGGGTCACGGCAATCACCTGCAACCCTGCCGGCGATTCCTTCGGCGCGTTGCCCTTGGGCACGATGGCGCGCTTGAAACCGTGCTTGGCGGCTTCCTTGAGGCGCTCCTGACCGCTGGGCACGGGGCGCACTTCACCCGACAGGCCGATCTCGCCAAACACCAGCAGGCCATGGGGCAGCGGGCGGTTGCGCAGACTCGACATCACCGCCGCCAGCAACGCCAGGTCAGAGGCCGTCTCCAGCACCTTTACCCCGCCAACGACGTTGAGGAACACGTCCTGGTCATGGGTCGGGATGCCGCCGTGGCGGTGCAGCACCGCCAGCAGCATCGCCAGGCGGTTGGGGTCCAGGCCGAGCGTCACGCGGCGCGGGTTGGACAGGTGACTGTCGTCAACCAGCGCCTGGACCTCGACCAGCATCGGCCGGGTGCCTTCCCATGTGGCCATGACCACGCTGCCCGGCACTTCCTCCTGGGCGCGATTGAGAAAGATCGCCGAGGGGTTGGATACCTCTTTCAGGCCCTTGTCGGTCATGCCGAACACACCCAGCTCGTTGACCGCGCCAAAGCGGTTCTTCACCGCCCGCAGCAGGCGCAGGCGGCCATCGGACTCCCCTTCGAAATACAGCACGGTGTCGACCATGTGCTCGAGCACGCGAGGCCCTGCCAGCGCGCCTTCCTTGGTGACGTGGCCGACCAGGAAGATCGCCGTGCCGCTCTGCTTGGCGTAGCGCACCAACAAGGCCGCGCTCTCGCGCACCTGCGCCACGCCGCCGGGCGCCGATTGCAACTGCTCGGTGAAGATGGTCTGGATCGAGTCGATGACCATCACCCGCGGTTTTTCCAGGCGCGCGGTGGCAATGATCGTCTCGATGCAGGTCTCGGTCATGACCCGCAGCTTTTCCTGCGGCAAGCCCAGGCGCCGTGAACGCATGGCCACCTGCTGCTGGGATTCCTCGCCCGTGACGTACAGCGCCGGCATGCCCTCGGCGACGTTGCACAACGTCTGCAGGAGGATGGTCGACTTGCCGATTCCGGGGTCGCCGCCGATCAGCACCACCGAGCCGTCGACCAGACCGCCACCCAACACCCGGTCGAGCTCGGAGCTGCTGGTGCTGAAGCGTGGGATCTCCTCGACGCTGACCTCGGCCAGGGTCTTGATCTGCGCCTGCTGTCCGGTCCAGCCGGCGCGACCGCTGGGCGCCGCGGCCGCGCCGCTTTCAATCATGGTCTCGACCAAGGTATTCCAGGCGCCGCATTCGCTGCACTGCCCGGCCCATTTCGGAAAGGTCGCGCCGCACTCGGTGCAGCCGTACAAGCGCTTGGCCTTGGCCATGGGACAGTCTCCTGGAAAAAGCCGCCATCATAACCGACCCGGCGTTTGACCGAGTCAAAGGCAAGTCGACAAAACTATTCAGTATATGGGCAGTCACTAAAAGCAGTGCGCAGCGTCATGCACGATGCTGAATTACACTGCGTTAACCTTCACCATTTGTAACAAGGAATATTCCCATGGGCATGCTGAAAGAGTTCAAGGCCTTCGCGGTCAAAGGAAACGTCGTGGACATGGCGGTCGGTATCATTATCGGCGCCGCGTTCGGCAAGATCGTCTCGTCCTTCGTGGGCGACGTGATCATGCCACCACTGGGGCTCCTGATCGGTGGCGTGGACTTCAGCGACCTGGCCATCACCCTCAAGGCGGCGCAAGGCGACATACCGGCGGTGGTGCTGGCCTACGGCAAGTTCATCCAGACCGTCATCGACTTCATCATCGTGGCCTTCGCCATCTTCATGGGCGTCAAGGTGATCAACCGCCTCAAGCGCGAAGAAGCCGTCGCGCCAAGCGTGCCGCCGGCCCCGACTCCCCAGGAAACCCTGCTAACCGAAATTCGCGACCTGCTCAAGACCCAGCGCGACAACCGCCTGCCCTGAAGGCGCGACGGGTGGCACCTGCAGGGCGCCGCCCGCCCCCACCTCGTGAACAAAGTCTCTACGGCATGGCGTAGTTACAATCCTGTACGGACACTTTGATGGGTATGCCCACGCGGAACCTTTCAACACGCTCGGCATGCTGCAGGCCTGCCGTTACCAGTAGTTCTCCACCGCTACCTGCCCTGGCCGCCGGCTCAGGCTCAACTGCAGGTCCCTTGCCTTGAGCACCTTGCGCGTCTCATCGATCATGTCCGGATTGCCACACAGCATGATCCGTGAATGCTCAGGCGTCAGCGCCAGTCCCGCGGCCTTCTCCAGCCGGCCATTTTCGATCAGCGTGGTGATTCGCTCGTCCAGTGCACCCGGGTGCGGCTCGCGCGTGACAACCGGTATGAACTGCAGCTTGCCGGCATGCTCGGCCAGGTAGTCGCGCTGCTCAAGGCCGGCGATCAGGTCGACGTAGGCGAGCTCCCTGGCCTCGCGCACCGAGTACACCAGCTTGATGGACTCGAATCGCTCCCAGGCCTCGAAACCTTGCAGGATCGAGATGAAAGGCGCGATGCCGGTGCCGGTGGCCAGCAGCCACAGATCACGGCCGCCGGCAAAGCGGTCCAGGGTCAGGTAGCCAAAGGCCTGGCGATCGACCAGCAGTTGGTCGCCTTCGCCAAGGCGGCTCAGTTCACTGGTGAACTCCCCTCCCGGGACCACGATCGAGAAAAAATCCAGATGCTCGTCGTGGGGTGCCGACACCATGGAATACGCCCGCCAGACCACGCTGCCGTCGGCCTTCGTCACCCCCAGGCGCGCGAACTGCCCGGCGCTGAAGCGAAAGCCCGGGTCACGTGTGGTCCGCAGGCTGAACAGGTTGGGCGTCAACGGCTGCACGTCGAGCAAGGTCTGGCGGGTGAATTTCTCGGCGCTGGCGGTCATGGGGTGCTCCATCGATCAGATGGGTGCAAGTGTCGCGCAAAGCCTTGGCGATGAACACCGCTGGTTGGTAGGGCTATCCAGGGTACTGACGTGAAGGGGCCTTCAAAGGCGACGGACAGTGGCGCGCGCCCAGGCCAGGCTCACGCAGAGTGCAAAGCACGGTAGAATCGCGTCTTTGGCCTGCCGTTTCCTGTGGCGGGCATCTTTTGTACCCGAGCCGAACCCATGCCCCTGCTGACCAGCCCCTTTGCCGAACTCGACCTGATCCGCCAGCCGGAGCAGGCCAATGATCCCCTGCAAGCCTTCGACGCCGCCGATCAGTACCTGCTGGAGCACCTGGCTGGCCAGGCGCCGGCGGCCGACTGCAAGGTGTTGGTGCTCAATGACAGCTTCGGGGCGCTGGCCATCAGCCTGTCCGGCCAGCTCGAGGTGGTCAGCAGCGGCGATTCCCACCTGGCCCGCCTGGCATTGGAAAAAAATCTGCTGCGCAATGACCGAGCCTACGACAGCGTGCCGTTCGTCCCGGCCAGCGAGCCGTTTCTAGGCACTTTCGATCGGGTACTGCTACGTGTGCCCAAGACCCTGGCCTTGCTCGAGGAGCAACTGATCCGCCTGCACGGGCACCTGGCGCCAGGTGCGCAAGTGATCGCCGGGGCAATGATCAAGCACCTGCCGCGTGCCGCCGGCGACCTGCTTGAACAGTACATCGGCCCGGTGCAGGCCTCGCTTGCGCAGAAAAAGGCGCGGCTGCTCACCGCGACCCTGGCCGAACGTCCGCTGGCGCGCTCGCCCTACCCGACCCGCTACCGCCTCGACACCCCGCCGCTCGAGCTGCTCAACCACGCCAACGTGTTCTGCCGCGAAGGCCTCGATATTGGCACCCGCGCATTCCTCCCGCATCTGCCCCGCAATCTTGGCCAGGCGCGCGTGGCCGACCTCGGCTGTGGAAACGGCGTGCTGGGGATCGCCTGTGCCCTGGCCAATCCCGAGGCGCATCTCACCTTGCTCGATGAGTCATACATGGCCGTGCAGTCCGCCAGGGAAAACTGGCGAGCCGCACTGGGTGATCGCCCTGCCCTCATCGAGGCAGCCGATGGCCTGGCCAGCCAGGAGAAACAATCGCTCGACGTCGTGTTGTGCAACCCGCCGTTCCACCAGCAGCAGGTGGTCGGCGACCTGCTGGCCTGGCGCATGTTCCAGCAGGCCCGCGAGGCGCTGGTGGTCGGTGGTGCGTTGTACATTGTCGGCAACCGCCACCTGGGCTATCACAGCAAGCTGGCGCGCCTGTTCCGCGGGGTGGAGCAGGTAGCGGCGACGCCGAAGTTCGTGGTGCTCAGAGCACGAAAGTGAGATGACGGTGGCCCCCTCGATGATGCGAGGGGGCCTCATCGCAGGGCGGAGGTCAATGGGTGGTCAACCCTGCCGCCGCCATGAACATCCGCATCAGCCAGGCGAACACTCCCAGCGTCGCGACACTGGCGCACCAGATCAGCACCAGCCATCCCAGTCGCTGCCACAGCGGTTTCTGTTCGATCTCGTCCTTGCCGGTCATGGCCTCGGCCTCCTAGTGGTAGCCATCATCGTGGGTCACCTTGCCGCGGAACACGTAGTAGCTCCAGAAGGTGTACACCAGGATCAACGGGATGATGAACAACGTGCCCACCAGCATGAAGCCCTGGCTCTGCGGCGGTGCGGCGGCGTCCCAGATCGAGATCGACGGCGGGATGATATTCGGCCACAGGCTGATCCCCAGGCCGCTGTACCCCAGGAAGATCAGCACCAGGGTGAGCAGGAACGGCAGGTAGTTGGCCTTGCGCGCGACCGCGCGCAGCAGGCCGTAGAAGGTGACCATCACCAGCAGCGGCACCGGCATGAACCAGATCAGGTTAGGCATGCTGAACCAGCGGTCGGCGATGTTGGGGTAGGCCAGCGGCGTCCACAGGCTGACGATGCCGATGAACACCAGCAGCACCAGCGCGAGGGGCCGCGCCAGGTGATGCATGCGCCGCTGCAGGTCACCTTCGGTTTTCATGATCAGCCAGGTGCAACCGAGCAAGGTATAGGCGACGATCAGCCCCAGGCCGCAGAACAGGCTGAACGGTGTCAGCCAGTCCAGCGACCCGCCCGCGAAGTTGCGCTCGACAACCTCGAAGCCCTCGATGAAGGCCCCCAGCGCCACGCCCTGGAAAAAGGTCGCGACCAGCGAGCCGCCAATGAAGGCCTTGTCCCAGAGATGACGTTTCTCATCGCGTGCCTTGAAGCGGAATTCGAAGGCCACGCCGCGGAAGATCAGCCCCACCAGCATCAGCATCAACGGCAGGTACAGCGCCGACAGCACGACCGAGTAGGCCAGGGGAAACGCACCAAACAGCCCGGCGCCGCCGAGCACCAGCCAGGTCTCGTTGCCGTCCCATACCGGGGCCACGGTGTTCATCATGACGTCGCGGTCGCGCTCGCCCTGGACAAAGGGAAACAGCATGCCGATGCCCAGGTCGAAGCCGTCCATGACCACGTACATCATGATGCCGAAGATGATCACCACGGCCCAGATCAGCGGAAGATCGATACCCATGGCTCAGTTCTCCTTGCTGTGGCTGACGTTGTCGCCAACCGTCGACTCGTAGGACGCCGACAGCGGCCGCGCGGGCGTACGCTTCTGCCCAGGCCCTCCAGGGTTCTGCTCGTCGCCCTCGCCCGTGTGCGGGCCTTTGCGCACCAGGCGCATCATGTAGCCGAAGCCGGTGCCGAACAGCGCGAAGTAGACCACCACGAACATCACCAGGGTGATGCCGAGCTGGGCATAGCTGTGGTTCGAGACCCCGTCGGCGGTACGCATCAAGCCGTAGACCACCCACGGCTGACGGCCGATCTCGGTGGTGAACCAGCCCGCGAGGATCGCGATCAGGCCCGACGGCCCCATCCACATCACGAAGTACAGGAACGGCCGGCAACTGTGCAGCGTGCCGCGCTTGCGCAGCCACAGGCTCCACAGGCCCGCGGCGATCATCAGCATGCCCAGACCCACCATCACGCGGAACGACCAGAAGATGATCAGCGAATTCGGGCGGTCTTCAGGCGCGAATTCCTTCATCGCCGGCACTTGCTTGTCCAGGCTGTGGGTCAGGATCAGGCTGCCCAGGGCGGGGATCTCGATCTTGTAGCGGGTGGTTTCGGCCTGCATGTCGGGAATACCGAAGAGGATCAGGGGTGTTGGCTCGCCCGGCTCGTTCTCCCAGTGCCCCTCGATGGCGGCGATTTTCGCCGGTTGATGCTCGAGGGTGTTAAGGCCGTGGAAATCGCCAATCACCGCCTGCACGGGCGCGACCAGCAGGGCCATCCACATGGCCATCGACAGCATCTTGCGGATCGCCGGGTTGTCACGCCCGCGCAGCAGGTGCCAGGCGGCCGACGCGCCGACGAAGAAGGCGGTGGCGACAAAGGCGGCGGTGGCCATGTGCGCCAGCCGATACGGGAAGGAGGGGTTGAAGATCACGGCCAGCCAATCCATGGGGATTACCCGGCCATCGACGATCTCGTGGCCCTGCGGCGTATGCATCCAGCTGTTGGACGCCAGGATCCAGAAGGTCGAAACCAGGGTGCCGAGCGCCACCATTGCCGTGGAGAAGAAGTGCAGGCCACGGCCGACGCGGTTCCAGCCGAACAGCATTACCCCCAGGAAGCCCGCCTCGAGGAAGAATGCGGTGAGCACCTCGTAGGTCAGCAAAGGCCCGGTGACGGCACCGGCGAAGTCGGAGAAGCGGCTCCAGTTGGTGCCGAACTGATACGCCATTACCAGGCCCGAAACCACGCCCATGCCGAAGTTCACGGCAAAGATCTTCGACCAGAAATGGTAGAGGTCACGGTAGACGTTGTTGCCGGTCTTGAGCCAGAGGCCTTCGAGCACTGCCAGGTAGCTCGCCAGGCCGATGGTGATGGCCGGGAACAGGATGTGAAACGACACGGTGAACGCGAACTGGATTCGGGCGAGATCTAGAGCCTCTAAACCGAACATAGTGCTTCCTCAGTCAGGTGATCCGGCACCAGGCATCAGGCCTCGAGCCTGCTACCCCCACGATTACGAGTACGACGTGGAGGAATTGTTCTGTTGGATCGCGGATGCGACGGCCTGGCGGCATCGTGGACAGCCGTGGCCGTACTGATCCAGGTCAACGACTGGTGAAAGCATAGTCCTGAAAGCCCCGCCTGGACGTGTGGTTGTTTGCCGCGTGGCCGGTTGCCTCACCCGTTTTGACCCCACATGAAATCGCATGCTGGCGCGTCTCGGAATGACGTTATCTGCAACCTCATGTTACAAACAGGTGATAACCTGCAGCGCCCACCGCCGCCATGGATCAGGTTTGCCGATGTCAGACGCCGCCCCGCTACTGTTGCGCCACCACCGTCCTTTCCTGGCCTTCTGGCTGGCCCGGGTGTTCACCGCCAGTGGCTTCCAGATGCTCACAGTGGCCATTGGATGGCATCTCTACCAGCTGACCGGCAATGTGCTGGACCTGGGCCTGGTCGGCCTGGTCGAGTTCGCGCCGCGGGTGCTGTTCATGCTGCACACCGGCCACGTCGCCGACCGCTACGACCGGCGCCGCGTCGCTGCCCTGTGCCAGACGCTGCAAGGGTTGATCGCCCTGGCGTTGGCGGTGGCCAGCGCGAGCGACAGTGTCAGCCGCGAGATGATCTTCATCCTGGCCTTCCTGCTGGGCGCGACCCGGTCGTTCGAGATGCCGGCCACCCAGGCGCTGCTGCCCAACGTAGTGCCGCCCGGGCTGTTTCCACGCGCGGTAGCGGCCTCGGCCTCGGCCACCCAGGCCGCGACCATCGTCGCGCCTGCGGTAGGCGGCTTTCTCTACGCCTTCGGCAGCCTTTGGGTATATGGCCCCACCGTCGTTCTCTACGCCATCGCCTGCGCGCTTACCCTGAGCCTGGATGCTCGCCAGCAGGTCGCCCAACGTGGCCGGGCGACCCTGGAGTCACTGCTGGCGGGGGTGCGCTTCATCCGCAGCCGCCCGGACATCCTCGGGGCGATCTCGCTGGACCTGTTCGCGGTGCTGCTGGGTGGCGCCACTGCCCTGCTGCCGGTGTTCGCCAAGGACATCCTGCTGACCGGTCCCTGGGGCCTGGGCCTGTTGCGCTCGGCGCCGGCGGTCGGGGCCTTGCTGATGTCGGTGTGGCTCGCGCGGTTCCCGGTGGAGCGCAAGGTCGGCCGGGTGATGTTCACCGCCGTCGGCGTGTTCGGCGTGGCCACCATCGGCTTTGGCCTGTCGACCTCGTTCTGGTTTTCCCTGGCGGTACTGGTGGTGCTGGGCGCGGCTGACATGATCAGCATGGTCATCCGCAGCGCCTTCGTGCAGCTGGAGACCCCAGACGAGATGCGCGGCCGGGTGAGCGCGGTCAACGGGCTGTTCATCGGTGCCTCGAATCAGCTCGGGGAGTTCGAATCGGGCGTCACCGCGCACTGGTTTGGCACAGTGCCGGCGGTGGTGCTGGGCGGTGTCGGCACGCTGGTGGTGACCGGGGTGTGGATCAGGCTGTTCCCGACCCTGGCAAACCGCGACCACATGCACAGCAAACGCCAGGACACACCCGCGCCGGTGCCGACAACAGCAGCGTCATGACGCGCTCGAGCAACGAATGGATCGCAACTCGCACTACCGCCTGGCAACCAGGCTGGTATGATGCGCGGCTTTTTTCACCCCGGATAAAACCACGGTGCCTGGTACGGTCTGTGCTTTGCTGATGGGGTCGATACATTTTCACGGCGCTGGAGCGCCATGGGGAGCGGGCATGCTGGAAAGGCTGTTTCAACTCAAAGCGCACGACACCAACGTGCGCACCGAGATACTTGCGGGTATCACCACGTTCCTGGCCATGGCCTACATCCTGTTCGTCAACCCGAGCATCCTCGGCGAGACTGGCATGGACAAGGGTGCGATCTTTGTCGCCACGTGCCTGGCCGCCGCCATCGGCTCGGTGACCATGGGCCTGATCGCCAACTACCCGATCGCGCTTGCGCCGGGCATGGGCCTGAACGCTTTCTTCACCTACACGGTGGTCCTGCACATGGGCCACACCTGGCAGGTGGCACTGGGCGCGGTGTTCCTCTCGGCGGTGCTGTTCTTCCTGCTGTCGATCTTTCGCATCCGCGAATGGATCGTCAACAGCATTCCACTGCCGCTGCGCTCGGCCATCGCCGCGGGCATTGGCCTGTTCCTGGCGCTGATCGCCCTGCACAACGCCGGTATCGTCGTGGATAACCCGGCCACCCTGGTAGGCCTGGGCGACCTCAGGCAGCCCGCGCCGATCCTGGCGACGCTGGGCTTCTTCCTGATCGTCGCGCTGGAGGCCATGAAGCTTCGCGGCGCCGTGCTGATCGGGATTCTCGCCGTGACCGTGGTGTCGATCGTGCTGGGCTTCACGCCGTTCGCAGGCGTGGTGTCGATGCCGCCATCACTGGCACCGACCTTCCTGCAGCTGGACATCATGGGTGCGCTGGACGTGGGCCTGGTGAGCGTGATCTTTGCCTTCCTGTTCGTCGACCTGTTCGACAACTCCGGAACCCTGATCGGCGTCGCCAAGCGCGCCGGCCTGATGGGCAAGGACGGCCACATGCCGAAGATGGGCCGCGCGCTGATCGCCGACAGCACCGCCGCCATGGCCGGCTCGCTGCTCGGCACCTCGACCACCACCAGCTACATCGAGTCGGCGGCGGGCGTGAGCGCCGGTGGCCGCACGGGCCTCACCGCCATCGTGGTCGCGGTGCTGTTCCTGCTGGCGTTGTTCTTCGCGCCGCTGGCTGGCAGCGTGCCAGCCTTCGCCACTGCCCCGGCATTGCTGTTCGTCGCCGTGTTGATGGCCTCCGGCCTGGCGGAAATAAACTGGGACGACGTCACCGAGGCGGCCCCCGTGGTGGTGACCGCCCTGGCCATGCCGCTGACCTACTCGATCGCCAACGGCATCGCCTTCGGCTTCATCGCCTGGACCGCCATCAAGCTGCTCTCCGGTCGCTACCGTGACCTGAATCCTGCGCTGGTGATCCTCTCCATCCTCTTCGTCATCAAGCTGGGCTGGTTCAACGCATGAGTGCTGTCTTCGACCCTTCGAACTATTCCGAGCAGCTGGACGCCAAGGCCGAACGCCTGCGCGAGCTGCTGGCGCCCTTCGATGCGCCGGAGCCTGCCGTGTTCGACTCGCCGCGCGAGCATTACCGGCTGCGCGCCGAGTTTCGCCTGTGGCGCGAAAACGAGCAGCGCCACTACGCGATGTTCGCCCCGGGGGACAAGTACACGCCGATCCTGATCGATGACTTTCCTATCGCCAGCCTGCAGATCAACGACCTGATGCCTCGCCTCAAGGCCGCCTGGCAGGCAAGCCAGGCGCTGAGCTTCAAGCTTTTCCAGGTGGAGTTCCTCACCACCCTGGCGGGCGATGCGATGATCACCCTGTGCTACCACCGCCCGCTGGACCAGGCGTGGGAAGCCGAGGCCCGGCAGCTGTCGGCCGACCTGGGCGTGAGCATCATCGGCCGTTCGAAGGGCAAGCGTCTGGTGATCGGCCGGGATTATGCCGTCGAGTCGCTCGAGGTCGCTGGCCGGACCTTCCGTTATCGCCAGCCGGAAGGTGCGTTCACCCAGCCCAACGGCACGGTGAACCAGAAGATGCTGGACTGGGCGTTCGAGGCCTTGGGCGAGCGTGAAGACGACCTGCTGGAGTTGTACTGCGGCAATGGCAACTTCACCCTGCCGCTGGCTACCCGGGTGCGCAAGGTGCTGGCCACCGAGATCAGCAAGACCTCGGTGAACGCCGCGCTGCACAACCTGGATGACAACGGCATCGGCAACGTGCGCCTGGTGCGCCTGTCGGCCGAAGAACTGACCGAGGCGCTTAACGAGGTGCGGCCATTCCGCCGCCTGGAAGGGATCGACCTGAAGAGCTACGACTTCGGCACCGTCTTCGTCGACCCGCCGCGTGCGGGGATGGACCCGGACACCTGCGAGCTGACCCGTCGCTTCGAGCGCATCCTGTACATCTCCTGCAACCCTGAGACGCTGGCGGCGAACATCGCTCAGCTGCAGGACACCCACCGCGTGGCGCGATGCGCGGTGTTCGACCAGTTCCCGTATACCCATCATATGGAAAGCGGAGTCCTGCTGGTCCGGCGGTAAGGCATCCGCTGGCAAGCCAGCTCCCACAAGCTCTAGCGGTGACGTCAGGGGCCGCGTGATTTCTTGTGGGAGCTGGCTTGCCAGCGAATAGCGGCAACGCGGTCTTCAATCAGAAATCAAAGAACACCGTCTCCCCCTCCCCCTGGATCCGGATATCGAACCGGTACGCCGTCTTCCCTTCCACCTCGCACCGCCGTGCGATCAGTGTCTCGCGCCGCTGTGGCTGCTCGATCAGGTTGAGCACCGGGCATTTGCCGTTGGCGTCGGCCTCGTCGTCGAAATACAGCCGCGTATGCAGGTGGATGTTGATCCCCCGGGCAAACAGGCTGACGTTGATGTGCGGCGCCATGGGTACGCCCGCGGCGTTGTTCACCACACCTGGCTTGACCGTGTGCAGTGCCCACTCGCCCGCATCGAACGTGGTGGCCGTGCGGCCAAAACTGTTGAAGGCGTTCTCGAGGTTGTAGTCATCGATGTATCGGCCCGACGCATCGGCCTGCCAGAACTCGAGAAACGAATCCCGCACCAGGTGCCCATTGCCATCATGGACATGGCCGATCAGCACGATGTGCTCGCCCGGCGCATCGTCGCGCGCCAGGCGATTCCAGATCTCCCGCTCGCGGGGTGGATTGCCCGCCGCTTCAAGCGCCAGGCCGATGTGCACATAGGGGCCAGCGGTCTGCGAAGGGGTTTCAGGCAGCAGTTCGATAGGCATGAAGGGCCTCCTCAGCAGTGTTCGAAGTGGGTCTGGCGCTGGCCGCGCAAGACGATGTCAAAGCGGTAGGCCAGGCAATCCATCGGGTTGGCGTTGCCCATGTCGAGCCTGGCGATCAGTTGCTGCACCGCCTCGGGGTTGGCGATGGACTTGACGATCGGGCACATCGGGATGAGCGGGTCGCCTTCGAAATACAGCTGGGTGATCAGGCGGGTGGCGATCGACGGGCCGCTGACCGAGACATGGATATGCGCCGGGCGCCAGTCGTTCGGACCGTTGCGCCATGGATAGGGGCCAGGCTTGATGGTGCGGAAGCTGTAGTGACCCTGGCTGTCGGTCAGCGTGCGGCCCACGCCGCCGAAGTTGGGGTCGAGCGGGGCCAGGTAACGATCGTTCTTGTGGCGGTAGCGGCCGCCGGCATTGGCTTGCCACATTTCCACCAGGGTGTTGGGCACGGGCTTGCCGTATTGGTCGCAAACGCGCCCGGCGACGATGATGCGCTCACCGATCGGCAGGCCGCCGTTGTTGAAGTTGAGCAGCAGGTCGTTGTCATGGCGGCCCAGGCCCAGGTGCGAAAAGTCGGGGCCGGTGCTTTCACTGATCGATTGCGGGATGCTGACCAGCGCCTGACGCGGGGAGCGCATCGTCGAGGTCTTGTAGTCAGGCGTCAGGGCCTTGGGGTGCCAGTTGCGATCACGGATCACAAAGCGGCTGGTGTCCTGGGCAGGCATGCCGGTTTACCTCTCTTGGAATTATGGGTTCACCTGTGCGTGGCAGGCGAGCGGGCAGTTTCAGGCATGTAGAGGGAGCTGAATACTGAAAACCGCTGTCGCATGCATAACCAACCGGTTATGTCACATGCACCCGCCTCCCAAGGGCGGCATCGCTGGGCTAATCTTTGATTCCATGATTCCTGTGCGGGAGAGCATCCATGCAATGGCGAAAAGGCAGGCGTAGCGACAATGTGGTCGATGCCCGTGGCGAGGGCGGTGGCGGCATGCGCTTCGGCGGTGGCAAGGGCCTGGGCATCGGTGCCATCCTGCTGATCGTCGGCATCGGCTGGATCACAGGCCAAGACCCCTTGCAGATCCTTGGGCAGCTCACCGGGCAGATGCAGCAACAGGGCGCGACTTCGGGCAGCACCGGCCAGGCACCGCCTGCCAACGATGAGCAGGCCGAATTCGTGGCCTCGGTGCTCGGCGATACCGAAGACACCTGGAAAGCCCTGTTCGCCCAGGGCGGGCGGCAGTATCGCGACCCGACGCTGGTGCTGTTCAGCGGCCAGGTCAATTCTGCCTGCGGCTTCGCCTCCTCGGCCGTCGGTCCGTTCTATTGTCCCGCCGACCAGAAGGTCTATCTGGACATGACCTTCTTCCGCGAGATGGAACAGCGCTTCTCCGCCGCTGGCGATTTCGCTCAGGCGTATGTGATCGCCCACGAGATCGGCCATCACGTGCAGACCTTGCTGGGGGTCTCCGAGCAGGTCCAGGCCGCCCGCCAGCGTGGCCAGCGCATGGAGGGCAGTACAGGCTTGCTGGTGCGCCAGGAACTGCAGGCCGACTGCCTGGCAGGTGTCTGGGCATTCCAGGCGCAGAAACGCCTGAACTGGCTGGAACCGGGCGATGTCGAGGAGGCGCTCAACGCCGCCAACGCCATTGGCGATGACCGCCTGCAGCAGCAAGGCCAAGGCCGCGTGGTCCCGGACTCCTTCACCCACGGCACTTCAGCCCAACGGGTGCGCTGGTTCAAGACCGGTTTCGCGACGGGAGAGGTGACCGACTGCGACACGTTCAGCGCCCGGAGTCTCTGAACCGGGGAAAACAATCGAAAAAAGCGTTTCAGCTTCCGCGACACCCGCCGATAACAGCTGCACGAAATCAGCGGGCTCTCAAGAAGAAAAAATCGCCCAGCAGATCAAGATCAAGTGAGCGAAAACATTCTGGAGAGCGTGCATGAACAGCTGGTTTGCCAACATCAGCGTCAACCTTAAACTGGGCCTGGGCTTCGGCCTGGTGCTCGTGCTGACCGGGCTGCTGGCCCTCACGGGCTGGACCAGCCTGGGCAGCCTGATCAACCGCAGCAACTGGATGAGCGATATCAGTCAGCTCAACAATGACCTGACCAACCTGCGCATCACCCGCCTGCAGTACATGATCGCCAATGGCGACGACGCGGCGGCCGCGACCGTCAAGGACAGGCTCGATACCTTCAGCGCGCAGCAGCAGAAACTGCTGGCCAGCTTCGTCAGCCCCGAGAACGTCAAGCTGCTGCGTGAGCTGGGTGATGTCATCAGCCAGTACAAGGTATCGCTGGAGAAGATGCGTGCCGGGTACAAGACCCGCCAGGCGTTGCGCGAGAACATGGTTCAGATCGCGATCCGTGCTGATCGGGCACTCGATGCCGTCGGCCAGGCCGTGCTCGAACAGCCTGAAACCGATGCGGTCCGCCTGCAGCAATACCAGCTGGTCAGCACTGCGAAACAACAGCTGAGCCAGGTTCGCCTGGAAGCTCGCACCTACATTGCCGACGCCAGCACCAGCGCCGAGCAGGCCGCGGTGACCCAGCTGGAGACCGCGCTGGTGGGCATCGACGTCTTGAGGCGCCAGTTGCCCAACGAAGCGGCGCGCGTGCAGCAGTTTGAAAACGAGCTGGTCGCCTTCCGGGATACCCTGCGCCAGTACCGCGAAACCCTTGCCCTGATCGCGCAAGCACGCGAGGAAATGACCGTGGAGGGTGCCAGCATTGTCAAGTTCAGCGGCCAGCTCTACCAGATCCAGCTCGATCGCCGTGACAGCGAAAGTGCCGAAGCCCGCATGCTGCAGATTATCGCCACCCTGCTCGCCCTGCTGTTCGGCGTGCTGGCTGCCGTGGTGATTACCCGCCAGATCACTCGCCCGCTGCGCGAGACCCTGGAAGTGGTCGATAAAATCGCCGCTGGCGACCTCACCCATGATTTGCGTGTTACCCGTCGCGACGAGCTGGGCGTGCTGCAACAGGGCATTGGTCGGATGGGCACCACCCTGCGCGAACTGATCTCCGGGATTCGCGATGGCGTGACCCAGATCGCCAGCGCGGCCGAAGAGCTGTCGGCGGTGACCGAGCAGACCAGCGCCGGCGTCAACAGCCAGAAGGTCGAGACCGACCAGGTCGCCACCGCCATGCATGAAATGGCCACCACCGTGCAGGAAGTCGCGCGTAACGCCGAAGAGGCTTCGCAGGCCGCGACCGAGGCCGATGGCCAGGCGCGTTCCGGTGACCGCGTGGTAGGCGAGGCGATCAGCCAGATCGAGCGTCTGGCGCAGGAAGTCAACCGTTCCACCGATGCCATGGAGCTGCTGCAGCAGGAAAGCCAGAAGATCGGCAGCGTGATGGACGTGATCAAGTCGGTGGCCGAGCAGACCAATCTGCTGGCGCTCAATGCCGCGATCGAAGCGGCGCGTGCCGGCGAGGCCGGTCGCGGCTTCGCCGTGGTGGCCGATGAAGTGCGTGGCCTGGCCCAACGCACCCAGAAGTCCACCGAGGAGATCGAGGAACTGGTTGCCAGCTTGCAGAACGGCACCCAGCAGGTGGCCAATGTGATGCTCGGCAGCCGTACCCTGACCGACAGCAGCGTCGAGCTGACCCGCAAGGCCGGCGCTTCGCTGGAGAGCATCACTCGCACGGTGTCGAACATCCAGTCGATGAACCAGCAGATCGCTGCCGCCGCCGAGCAGCAAAGCGCCGTGGCCGAGGAAATCACCCGCAGCATCCTCAACGTGCGTGATGTCTCGGAGCAGACGTCAGCGGCGAGTGAAGAGACCGCCGCCTCCAGCGTCGAGCTGGCGCGCCTGGGCAATCAGCTGCAGTCCATGGTCAGTCACTTCCGCGTCTGACCGCGAACCACCGGGGCCGCCACGCGGCCCCGGACCGTTCTACCTGACCACCATGCCGACCCCACGCCCGCGCGGATCCGACGCGGTCTCCAGCGCCGTGCCATTGACCCGGATCGCCTGGATATCACCCATCTCCCAGCCTTGGTCCTCCAGGGTGTAGCCCATCTTCTTCAGCTCATCGGCCACCGCACCGGTCAGCGGCGCGAAGGCATCGAAGTAGATGGTGTCCTTGGGCAGCAACTGATGGTGCACGCGCTGCGCCGCCACGGCCTGTTCCAGCGGCAGGTTGTAGTCGTAGAGGTTGTTCATCACCTGGAAGATCGAGGTGAAGATCCGTGAACCGCCCGGGGTGCCCAGCACCAGGGTCACCTGGCCGTCCCGGGTGACCAGGGTCGGGCTCATGGACGAGAGCATGCGCTTGCCTGGGGCGATCGCATTGGCATCGCCGCCAACCACCCCGAACGCATTGGCCACGCCCGGCTTGGCGCTGAAGTCGTCCATCTCGTCATTGAGCAGGAAGCCCGCGCCCTTGACCACCACTCCGCTGCCATAGTCGAGGTTGAGCGTGTAGGTGTTGCTCACCGCATTGCCCTGCTTGTCGACGATCGAGAAGTGCGTGGTCTGGTGGGGCTCCAGGCCCGGGCGGACCTTGTCGGTCTCGGAAATCGCCGTCGGGTTGACCTGCAAGGCGCGCTTGGCCAGGTAGTCCTTGGCCACCAGCCGGTCCGACGGGACCTTGGTGAACGCCGGGTCGCCCAGGTAGTCGGCGCGGTCCGCGAACACGCGCTTCTCGATCTCGGCCAACAGGTGGATGTAGCGCGCGGAGTTGAGCTCGACGCCCTTGAAGTCCGCGGCACGCAGCTCCTTGATGCCCAGCAGCTGCGCCAGCGCGACACCGCCCGAGCTTGGCGCGGGCGCGGTGTAGACGGTATTGCCACGCCAGTCGATGGCAATGGGATCACGCCACACGGCCTTGTAGTCCTTGAGGTCTTCCTTGGTGATGAGGCCCTTGTCAGCCTGCATCTGCGCCACCAGCAGGTCGGCGGTCCGGCCTTGGTAGAACTCGCTGACGCCTTTGTCGGCAAGGCGCTCCAGCGTCTGCGCAAGCTCAGGCTGTTTGAAGGTTTCGCCGACCTTCATGCTGCCGAAGTAATCGTTGAAGTTGGTGCTGGTCTTGAACAGGCCCAGGGCATCGTCGCGGTACTGGTACTGCTTGGCGGCGATCTTGAAGCCGTTCTGCGCATAGCCGATGGCGGGCGTCAGCAGCTCGGACCACTTGAGCTTGCCGAACTTCTGGTGCGCCTCCCACATGCCCATCACCGTGCCGGGCACGCCCGCGGCGCGCACGCCGACCAGGCTCAGGTTCTCGATGATCTCGCCTTTGTCATCCAGGTACATGTTGCGGCTAGCGGCCTTGGGCGCGACTTCGCGGTAATCGAGGAAGTACGGCTTGCCGTCCATGTACAGGGTCATGAAGCCACCGCCGCCGATGTTGCCAGCCTCGGGATAGGTCACGGCCAGGGTGAAGGCCGTGGCCACGGCGGCATCCACCGCATTGCCGCCCTTTTTCAGGATATCGGCGGCTACCTGCGCAGCATATTGATCGGGCGCGGCCACCGCACCCCCGTCCAGGGTCACCGCGAAGGCGGCTGAACTGCTCAGGATCATGGCCCCGAGCGCAACGGCTGCGCAGGCATTGGATCGGAACATGACGATTCGCATGAGGACATCCTTGGCGTTGTTTTTGTTGATCAGTCATTAAGGCTCAGGCCTTGCGACTTGGCAAACATCACGCGGGATTCGCGCCGCCCATGGACAGGCGCTGTCGCTGGCGAGCAACTCAGCAGGCGTAAGCCGACAGCTTGTCCTGGATGAAGTCGAGGAAGCACTGGATACGCAGCGCCAGCTGGGTATTGCGGTAGTACACCGCGTGGACTGGCTGGCGATAGCCGTTGTTGGCACCCGCCAGCAGCACCTGCAGGCGGCCGGCGCGGATGTCCTCATGGGTCATGAAATGCGACAGGCAGACGATCCCTTCGCCGGCCAGGGCCAGCTGGCGCAGGGTTTCGCCGCTGGAGGCCAGCAGGTGCGGGCGGATGCCCCAGCGGTCGCCCTGGGCATGGCGCAGCGGCCATTGATTGAGGCTCTCGGGCGCGCTGAAGCCGAGCAGGCAGTGCTGGTCGAGGTCTTCGACGTGCCGGGGTGCGCCGTGACGTTCAAGGTAGGCCGGGCTGGCCAGCACTTGCAGCGGACTGCAGCCGAGCGAGCGGGCATGCAGGCTGGAGTCGGCCAGCTCGCCAATGCGGATGGCCACGTCGGTGCTCTGTTCGAGCAGGTCGATGATCAGGTCGTCGGTGTTGAGCTCAAGCTCGATGTCCGGATACCGGCGGCGAAACTCGCCGATCCATGGCACGATGGCGTGCAGCATGAAAGGTGCGGCGGCGTTGATCCGCAGCCGTCCGGAGGGCGTCTGGTGGTGCAGCGCCAGGCGCTCCTCGAGGTCATCCATCTGTTCGAGGATGGCCTTGGCCCGCTCCAGGAAAAACCGCCCTTCCTCGGTCAGGTCCATGCGCCGGGTGGTGCGGTTGATCAGTGTGGTACCGAGCTTGGCCTCCAGCCGCGACAAGGTGCGGCTCACGGCCGAGGGCGTCTGCCCCACCTGCTCGGCTGCGGCGGAGATCGACCCGCAGTCGATCACCGAGACAAATACCTGCAATTCATCCGAACGGGTTTTCAAGCGTCGATCCTGATCATGGCGATTGCCGTGATTGATAGCCGCTCCCCGCCCCGCACGCAAGCGCGCGTTACTCAGTCTTGCCAAAGACCTGGGCCAGGTGGTCCTCGTAGGCGGCCAGGGTGGCCTCGACGTTCGGCCTTTTCATCACATCGACCGCCAGGAAAGTCGGCAGACCGCTCATGCCCAGAAACTGGTTGGCCTTGTGGAAGGGGAAGTACACCGCATCCACGCCCTTGCCCTCGAAGAAGTCGCTGGGGTCGTCGAAGGCTTGCTGCGGCGCGTTCCAGGTGAGCGAGAGCATGTACTGCTTGCCGTGCACCAGGCCGCCGCTGCCGTATTTCTGCGAAGCGTCGGAACGGGTGCGGCCGTCGTTGGCGTAAAGGCTGCCGTGGCCTGCGGTGAAGACGTCGTCCAGGTACTGCTTCACCGTCCAGGGCGCGCCCATCCACCAGCCTGGCATCTGGTAGATCACCACGTCGGCCCAGAGGTATTTCTCGACCTCTTCCCGGGCGTCGTAGCCGCCATCGATAAAGGTCTGGCGCACATCGAAACCGGCGCGGTCGAGATAGGCCAGGGCCGCGTCGTGCAAGGTCTCGTTCAGGCGGCCATCGGAGTGGGCGAAGCGTTTGCCGCCGTTGAGCAGAAGGATCTTTTTCATGCGGGCCTCATCGGGAGTGGGGTCCGGGCTTTGCAAGCCGGCGGACCGCGTCAAGTTGGATGGCCGGCAGATTAGGCATTTGCAGGCGTGGGAAACAGCTCTGCCTGCTCAAAATACATTTGATTCAGAATCACGAATAGCCAATCTATTGTTGCCTTAGAATTACTTTCACCCTCTATCCATACAGGTCATCCCATGAGCGCACCTTACGCCTTCATTCTCAAAGCCAAGACCCATCCCGATAAAGCCGAGGCGTTCGAGGCCCTGTTCAGCGCCTACGTCGAGCCGAGCCGCCAGGAGCCGGGCTGCATCGAGTACCACATGCTGCGCGACCAGCAGGACCCGACCCTGTTTGTGTTCTTCGAAGTGTGGGCGAGCAAGGCGGCCCTGGATGTGCATTCTGCCCTGCCCCACATGCAGCAGTTCTTCGAGCAGCGCATGACATACCTAGAGCGCGACTTCGATATCCAGTTGATCGAGATGCTGAGCCGCTCTTCGGCTAGCCGTTAAGCAGCAGATGCCCGCCCAGCACGGCCAGGCCGATGAAGAAGCAGCGCTTGAACAGCGCCGGGCTGATGCGCTGGCGTAGCCACTGTCCGCCGATCATGCCGAGCAGTGCGGGCGCCAGCATCAGCAGTGACGCGCCCAGTTCCGCACCGCCAAGCGCGTCTTGGCCCGCGAGGCCGATCGCCAGGGCAACGGTCGAGACCGTGAACGACATACCGAGGGCCTGGACCATTTCATCGCGGGTCAGTCCCAGGCTCTGCAGGTAGGGCACGGCCGGCATGACGAAGACCCCGGTCGCTGCGGTGACCACGCCGGTTGCCAGCCCGCACAGCGGGCCAAGCCAGCGCTCTCGCGCAAGCGGCGTTCGCAGGCCCGGGCCTGCCAGGCCGTAGAGCGCGTAGGCGACCAGCGCCGCACCCAACGCATGCGCCGCCCACGGGCCGCTGTCGATGCCGAGCCAGGCACTGCCTAGCAATGTGCCGGCGAAGATCATCAGCAGCATCGCGCCCAACCGGCGTAGCAGCGCGAGCAGGTGTCCCCCTGCCGCCAGTTGCCAGAGGTTGGTGAGCGTCGACGGCACGATCAGCAAGGCCGCTGCCTGTGCCGGGTGCATCGCAAGACCCAGCAGGCCCATGGCGATGGTGGGCAGACCGAGGCCGATCACCCCCTTCACCGCTCCCGCCAGCACGAACGTCAGGACCACGAGCAGTGAAAGCGCAGGGCCGATCTGATGATAGAAGTCAAAGACTGTGGTCACACGCGGCAATCCTTTGGATAGGTCGCTGCTGTGATACCACAGGGACAGTGTCCGGGAGAACCATTGCGCGCGCAGACAGCTGGACGTCGAGCCCAGGCAACTGCTGGCGGGCCGTAGCGCCTATGGTGTCGGCTCGAACCCTTACTCGTCTGGAGCCAGCATGTCCGATTTCATCACTGTCCTGCGCGAAACCTGCCCCACCCCGGTCGTGGATGCAACCAAATGGAAGCGCATCGGCGGCGATCCGCATACCGTCAACCTGAACGCCTACCTGTCGCAGGACGGCAGCAAGATCATGGGCACCTGGATCTGCACCCCCGGCAAGTTCGAAGTCAACTACGACAAGTGGGAATTCTGCCACTTCCTTGATGGCTACTGCATCATCACTCCCGAAGGTGAAGAGCCCAAGCACCTGAAGGCCGGTGACGTGTTCGTGATCGAGCCCGGCATGAAAGGCACCTGGGAAGTGGTCGAGACAGTGCGCAAGTATTTCGTCTTCGCGTAAGGCTGACTCGGCCCCGTACAGGAGCGCGGCGCTACTGCGCCGCTTTTTTCCTGTAGCCCTCGACGATGGCCGAAAAATCCTTGCCGCCGTCCCCGCGCAGGCTCATGGCCTGGTACAACTGCTGCGCCACCGCGCCCATGATCACCGGCTGATGCGCCTGGCGGGCAGCTTCGGTCGCCAGGCCAAGGTCCTTGAGCATCAGCTCGGCGCCAAAGCCTCCGGTATAGCCGCGTGAAGCCGGTGCGGTCGCGACGATCCCCGGCCATGGATTGTAGGTGTCCGAACTCCAGCAACGGCCCGTCGAAGTGTTGATGATGCTGGCCAGCACCTGCGTGTCGATGCCCAAGGCACTGCCCAGCGCCATGGCTTCGGACACGCCGATCATCGAAATCCCCAGCAGCAGGTTATTGCAGATCTTGGCGATCTGCCCGGTCCCGACCTCACCGCAATGCACGATGTTGCGGCCCATCTGCTCGAGCACGGGCTTGAAGGTTGCGAACAGCGCAGGCGTGGCACCGACCATGAAGGTCAAGGTCCCTGCCGCCGCGCCACCGGTGCCGCCGGACACCGGCGCGTCGCCCATGTCCACGTCCTTGGCCGCTGCAGCCCGGGAGACATCGCGCGCGGTCTGCGGATCGATGGTGCTGCAGTCCAGCACCGGGGTACCGGCACGCACGCCAGCGAGCACGCCATCTTCGCCCAGGTACACGCTGCGCACGTGCTGCGCGGCCGGAAGCATGGTGAGGACCAGCTCGCTGCTGGCGGCCGCGTCCCTGGGCGAGGAGCTGATCTGCCCGCCAAGCTCGGCGAGCTCGGCCAGGATGCTCTGGTTGAGGTCGAACAGGTTCAGTTCATGCCCGGCCTTGATCAGGTTGCGGGCCATGGGCGCGCCCATGTTGCCCAGCCCGATGAATGCAATACGCATGGTGAGTCTCCTTAGCGCAGGCTGATGGTGGTATTTACACCGTCATTGACGCTGTCATCGTCGAACCAGCGCGCGGTGACGGTCTTGGTCTGAGTGTAGAACTGCACCACCTGCTTGCCGTACGGGCCCAGGTCGCCGAGCTTGGAGCCGCGCGAGCCGGTGAAGCTGAAATACGGCACAGGCACCGGGATCGGGATGTTGATGCCTACCTGGCCGACGTCGATCTCGTTCTGGAACTTGCGCGCGGCCGCCCCGCTCTGGGTGAAGAGGCCGGTGCCATTGCCGAACGGGTTGCGGTTGATCACGGCGATGGCCTCGTCGAGGGTGTCGACCTCCAGCACCACCAGCACGGGGCCGAAGATTTCCTGGGTGTAGATCTGCATCTCGGTGGTCACCCCGGAAAACAGGGTCGGGCCGACGAAGTTGCCTTGATCGAAGCCCGGTACCTGCACACCGCGGCCATCGAGCTCGAGTTTCGCGCCCTCCTGGACGCCCTTCTCGATCAGGCCCAGCACACGCTCCTTGGCACGCTTGGAAAACAGCGGTCCGACATC
>NZ_DATELE010000146.1:0-11112 GCF_035277045.1 Pseudomonas sp.
GTCACGGGAACCTTCCACATGTAGGGACAGAAAAAAGGGGCTACATTATGACGTCCCGCAACGCTTCGGGCAATGCGCGCCTATCGCCACCACCAAAGGCCGCCGCAAAGCCCTCGCAAACCTGACAGCATGCCCCCTGCCCCGGTACAATCGACCTCTTTGCCGCAACGTTGGAGTTCCACCTCCCGTGTCTGTACTGCGCTTACCGAACCTGCCGGCAACCGCTGGCAAACAAACCTGGGGCAGCCTGCCGGGCGCCGCCCTGACCCTCGCCATCGCCGAGGCCGCCAGTAGCGCCAAGCGCTTTACCTTGCTGCTGACCGCCGATAGCCAGGCCGCCGACCGCCTCGAACGGGAGCTGCGCTTCTTCGCTCCCGACCTGCCGGTCCTGCCCTTCCCCGACTGGGAAACCCTGCCCTACGACCTGTTCTCGCCGCACCAGGACATCATCTCCCAGCGCATCGCCAGCCTGTACCGGCTGCCGGAGCTCGAGCACGGGATCCTCGTGGTGCCGATCACCACGGCCCTGCACCGCCTGGCGCCGACGCGCTTTCTGCTGGGCACCAGCCTGGTGCTGGACATCGGCCAGAAGATCGACGTCGAGCAGATGCGCACGCGGCTCGAGGCCAGCGGCTACCGCTGCGTCGACACGGTGTACGAACACGGCGAGTTCGCCGTGCGCGGCGCGCTGATCGACCTGTTCCCGATGGGCAGCAAGCTGCCCTACCGCATCGATCTGTTCGACGACGAGATCGAGACCCTGCGCACTTTCGATGCGGAGACCCAGCGTTCGATCGACAAAGTGGAGTCGATACGCCTGCTGCCGGCCCGCGAGTTTCCGCTGCAGAAGGAAGAGGTGACACGGTTCAAGGCACGCTTTCGCGAGCGCTTCGATGTCGACTTCCGGCGCAGCGCGATCTTCCAGGACCTGGCCAGCGGCATCATCCCGGCCGGCATCGAGTACTACCTGCCGCTGTTCTTCGAGGAGACCGCGACCCTGTTCGACTACCTGCCCCAGGACACCCAGGTGTTCTCGTTGCCAGGGGTCGAGCAGGCCGCCGAGCATTTCTGGAATGATGTGCGCGGGCGCTATGAAGAACGCCGTGGCGACCTGACCCGGCCGCTGCTGCCACCGGCCGAGCTGTTCATGCCGGTCGAGGACTGTTTCGCCCGGCTCAAGCAGTGGCCACGCGTGGTGGTCAGCACCGAGCCGCTCGACGCCGGCAACGGGCGCGAAAGTTTTCCGGCGCGGCCGCTGCCCAACCTCGCCATCGAGGCCAAGGCCAACCAGCCCTTGGCGGAACTCGCCGGTTTCCTCGACCAGTTCCCCGGCCGCGTGCTGTTCACCGCCGAGTCGGCGGGCCGCCGCGAAGTGCTGCTCGAGCTGCTCGAGCGCCTCAAGCTGCGCCCCAGGACCGTCGAAGGCTGGACCGACTTCATCACCGGCAGCGAGCGTCTGGCGATCACCATCGCGCCGCTCGACGACGGCCTGCTGCTCGATGACCCGGCCCTGGCGCTGATCGCCGAAAGCCCGCTGTTCGGCCAGCGCGTGATGCAGCGCCGGCGGCGCGAGAAACGGGGCGAGGCGGCCAACGATGCGGTCATCAAGAACCTCACCGAGCTGCGCGAGGGCGCCCCGGTGGTGCACATCGACCACGGCGTGGGCCGCTACCTGGGCCTGGCGACGCTCGAAATCGACAGCCAGGCCGCCGAGTTCCTGACCCTGGAATACGCCGAGAACGCCAAGCTCTATGTGCCGGTAGCCAACCTGCACCTGATCGCGCGCTATACCGGCACCGACGACGCCCTCGCCCCGCTGCACCGGCTGGGCTCCGAGGCCTGGCAAAAAGCCAAGCGCAAAGCGGCCGAACAGGTCCGCGACGTGGCCGCCGAACTGCTCGACATCTATGCCCGCCGCGCCGCCCGCAAAGGCCATGCCTTCGCCGACCCGGCCGGCGACTACGCCACCTTCAGCGCTGGCTTCCCCTTCGAGGAAACCCCCGATCAGCAGAACGCCATCGAAGCGGTGCGCGGCGACATGCTCGCCGCCAAGCCGATGGACCGCCTGGTGTGCGGCGACGTCGGCTTCGGCAAGACCGAGGTGGCCATGCGCGCGGCGTTCATCGCGGTGCACAGCGGCCGCCAGGTGGCGGTGCTGGTGCCCACCACCCTGCTTGCCCAGCAGCACTACAACAGTTTCCGCGACCGCTTCGCCGACTGGCCGGTGACGGTCGAGGTGATGAGCCGCTTCAAGTCGGCCGAGGAGGTCAACGCCGCCGCCGCGGAGCTTGCCGAAGGCAAGATCGACATCCTCATCGGTACCCACAAGCTGCTGCAGGACGACGTGCGCTTCAAGGACCTGGGCCTGGTGGTGATCGACGAAGAGCACCGCTTTGGCGTGCGCCAGAAAGAACAGCTGAAGACCTTGCGCAGCGAGGTCGACATCCTGACCCTGACCGCGACGCCGATCCCGCGTACGCTGAACATGGCCGTGGCCGGCATGCGCGACCTGTCGATCATCGCCACTCCGCCCGCGCGGCGCCTGTCGGTGCGTACCTTCGTCATGGAGCAGAACAAGAGCACGGTCAAGGAAGCGCTGCTGCGCGAGCTGCTGCGCGGCGGCCAGGTCTACTACCTGCACAACGACGTCAAGACCATCGAGAAATGCGCCGCCGATCTCGCCGAGCTGGTGCCCGAGGCACGTATCGGCATCGGCCACGGGCAGATGCGCGAGCGCGAGCTCGAGCAGGTGATGAGCGATTTCTACCATAAGCGCTTCAACGTGCTGATCGCCTCGACCATCATCGAGACCGGTATCGACGTGCCGAGCGCCAACACCATCATCATCGAGCGCGCCGACAAGTTCGGCCTGGCCCAGCTGCACCAGCTGCGCGGCCGGGTCGGGCGCAGCCACCACCAGGCCTATGCCTACCTGCTGACGCCCGCGCGGCAGAAGGTCAGCGCCGATGCCGAGAAACGCCTCGAGGCCATCGCCAACACCCAGGACCTGGGCGCAGGCTTCGTGCTGGCCACCAACGACCTGGAAATCCGCGGCGCCGGAGAGCTGCTCGGCGAAGGCCAGAGCGGGCAGATCCAGGCCGTCGGCTTTACCCTGTACATGGAGATGCTCGAGCGCGCGGTCAAGGCCATCCGCAAGGGCACCCAGCCGAACCTTGACCAGCCGCTGGGCGGTGGCCCCGAGATCAACCTGCGCCTGCCGGCGCTGATTCCCGAGGACTACCTGCCCGACGTGCACGCCCGGCTGATTCTCTACAAGCGCATCGCCTCGGCGGTCGACGAAGAGGGCCTGAAGGACCTTCAGGTCGAGATGATCGACCGCTTCGGCCTGCTGCCGGAGCCGACCAAGAACCTGGTGCGCCTGACCCTGCTCAAGCTGCAGGCGGAAAAGCTCGGCATCAAGAAGGTCGATGCCGGTCCCAACGGCGGCAAGATCGACTTCGAGGCCGAGACCCCGGTCGAGCCGCTGACCCTGATCAAGCTGATCCAGGGCCAGCCCAAGCGCTACAAGTTCGAGGGCGCCACCCAGTTCCGCTTCATGGTGCCGATGGAGCGCGCCGACGAACGCTTCAATACTCTCGAGGCGCTGTTCGAGCGCCTGACACCCGCGTCTGCCTGAAGGAAGATCCATGCGTGCCATCCGTAGCCTGACCCTGTTGCTGGCGCTGTTCGCGCCAGCTGCCTTCGCCGAAGGCCTGTATCAGGTGGAGATGATCCTGGTACGGCAGAACGCCGTGCCGGCCATCACCAGCCCCTTCGCGCCCGAGGACTGGAGCGCGGGCGCGCCACGCCTGGCCAAGGAGGCCCTGCGCCCGACCACCCTGGACGAAGAGGTCGCCCGCCTGCAGGCAGGCACCGATTACACCGTGCTGCTGCACAAGGCCTGGCAACAGGCAGTGGGCAGCGAGCCGGTACGCATCGCCCTGGGCGAAGGGCAGGAGCAGTTCGGCCACTTTCCCATCGAAGGCGTACTGAGCCTGGTGCAGGCGCGCTTCATCGGTGCCGAGGCCACCTTCTGGGTCAACCAGCTGGACGACAACGGCAGCGTGCTGCGAAGCGAGCAGTTCCGCCAGGCCAACAGCAACATCAAGCGCGGCCAGTTGACGTTCCTCGATGGCGGGCACCTGGCGCTGTTGCTCAAGGTGGCGCCCGTGGGGGCTCGCAAGATCCCGACGCTGGACCCCGAGATGATGGAGCAGTGACGCAATGACGAGCGAAGCGCAGATCTATGTGCGGGCCCTTCATGACTGGACCGGCAGTTTCGACCGCCGGACCCTGGATCGGGGCCGGGAATACACGTTGCTGGGCCGCGTGCAGATCCAGTCCATCGATGATCTGGTCGTCGAGGCCTTCTGCGACGGGTCTGCCGGTGAGCGCTATCGCCAACAGGTCATCCTTGACCCGGGCGATGCCCACATGGACATCAGGGGCACCTGCACCTGCCCGGTAAGGCGCAATTGCAAGCACTGCGCCGCCGTGCTGTTCGAGCTGCAGCGCGGACCCGAATACAATGAGGGCGACCAGGTCCAGACCCAGCCGGGCGCGTCCCCACCCTTGACGCCTGACCTGCAGGACTGGATGACACTGCTGGAGACCCCCGTCGAACCGACGGCATCCCGCAAGCCGGAGACCAAGGGCCGGGCCTTGTATTACCGCCTGGTCGCGGACCGGGACTTCTGCTACTTGCGGGTGCTCAAGGGCACCCGCCAGCCCGACGGCGAGCTTCGCTTCGGCAAGATCAGCTCGTTCAACGAACTGATCTACTACCCGCCCCGCTACGTGACCGAGGCTGACGCCCGCCTGCTCAGGCAGATCGAAGCCCGCCGGCCCAGTGGCGGCATGCCGGACATGCTGAGCCTGCGCGATACGTGGGGCGCCGAACTGCTCGAGGCCGCGCTGGCCACCGGCCGGCTGCTGTTCGAGGACTCGCAGGAGGGCCTGACGCCCGGCCGCGACTGCCCCGCCGAGTTTCGCTGGGTACGGCTGGATAACGGCAACTACCGGGGCGTGTGGCACATCGACAATCGCCCTGCCGCTGTCGTGCCGCTGGAACCCTTGTTCTACATCGACGAGGAGCAGAACACGACAGGCAGGCTGATCCACTCGCTGGACCCGTTCATCGCCAGCTCGCTGTCGATCGCCCCGGATGTGCCCGAGCATCTCGTGGTACCGCTGAGCCATCGCCTCAACTCTCTCGATCGCCAGGTACCGACCCCTGCGACAGTGCGCAGCGAGGACCTGGCCGGCATCATGCCCATTGCCCACCTGTCCCTGGGCAGCCTCGAATTCAGCGCTTACATGCCCAAGACCGGACGCATGCAACGCCAGCTGCAACACCGCGCCGCCCTTGCCTTCGACTACGACGGCCTACGCGCGACCGGCACCGACCTGAAACCGCTCAGCCGTCTGCGCGACACGCTCAGCCAGCGCATCCCGCGCCAGCCAGCCGCCGAGCAGGCCTTGCGCAAGACCCTGCGCGAGCTGGGCTTCAAGCCCGCCACTCGCCAAAGCAAGGCCCTGCCCGACAGCGCCGGCGAAATGCTCCAGTTGCCCGATGACGAAGCCTGGCTGCGCTTTGCCCGCAACGACTTGCCACGCCTGCGCGAGGCGGGCTGGCAGATCGACGTGCACCGTGATTTTGCCTTCAATCTGCAGGAAGTGGATGACTGGTACGCCACAGTCGAGGAAGCCCCAGGCCATGAGTGGTTCGACCTGGAGCTGGGGATCGAAGTCAACGGCCAGCGCCACAGCTTGCTGCCGATCATTCTTCACCTGCTGCGCACCAGCCCGGAACTGCTGCGCCCCGCGGAACTCGCCAGGCGCAGCGATGACGAGCACCTGCTGATCGACCTGAACCGCGCCCGCCACGACAGTCAGGCATTGCGCGTGGCGCTGCCCTACGGGCGAATCAAGACCGTGATGAAGACCCTCGGCGAGCTGTATCTGGGCGATGACAGCGGCGGCCCCGCCTTGCGCCTGCCGACCGCCGATGCACCGCGCCTGAACGACATGGCGTCGCTGCCGCTGCTATGGGAAGGCGGCGCCCGGGTGCGCGACCTGGGTCGCCGCCTGCGCGATGCGCGCGACTTGCAGGTCGCGCCGCCAGAAGGGCTCAACGCCAGCCTGCGACCCTATCAGCAGCAAGGCCTGAACTGGCTGCAGGCCCTGCGCGAGCTGGGCACAGGCGGCATCCTTGGCGATGACATGGGCCTGGGCAAGACCCTGCAGACCCTGGCCCACCTGTTGCTGGAAAAACAGGCCGGGCGCCTGCAGCATCCTGCGCTGGCGGTGATGCCCACCAGCCTGGTTCCCAACTGGCTCGACGAAGCCCAGCGCTTCGCCCCCGGGCTGCGAGTGCTGGCCTTGCAGGGAGCGGGCCGCAACAAGCATTTCAGCAGGCTGCAGGATTTCGACCTGGTCCTGACCACCTATGCCCTGCTCCCCCGCGACGTGGCGCACCACAAGGCGCAACCCTGGCACGTGCTGGTGCTGGACGAGGCGCAGAACATCAAGAACGCCAACAGCAAGGCGGCCCAGGCCACCCGTGAGCTGAACGCCAGCCAGCGCCTGTGCCTGACCGGCACGCCCATGGAAAACAACCTCGGCGAGCTGTGGTCGCTGTTCCACTTCCTGATGCCCGGCTGGCTGGGCGACAGCAAACGCTTCACCCAGGACTACCGCACACCGATCGAGCGCCATGGCGACGGCGAGCGCATGGCGCACCTGGCCAGCCGCATCCGTCCGTTCCTGCTGCGACGCACCAAGGAACAGGTTGCCAGCGAGTTGCCGCCCAAGTCCGAGATGGTGCACTGGGTCGAGCTCAGCGACGCCCAGCGCGATACCTACGAGACCGTGCGAGTGGCGATGGACAAGAAGGTTCGCGACGAAATCGCCCGCAGCGGCGCGGCGCGTAGCCAGATCGTCATTCTCGACGCGCTGCTCAAGCTACGCCAGGTGTGCTGTGACCTGCGGCTGGTCAAGGGGGTCGAGGTCAAGAGCTCGCAGACGGACAAGGGCAAGCTCGGCAGCCTGCTGGAGATGCTTGAGGAACTGCTCAGCGAGGGCCGCCGCGTGCTGCTGTTCTCACAGTTCACCTCGATGCTGGCGCTGATCGAGCAGGAACTGCAGAAACGCCAGGTGCCTTATAGCCTGCTGACTGGCGACACCCGTGACCGCCGCGCCCCGGTGCAGGAATTCCAGAACGGCGACACCCGCGTGTTCCTGATCAGCCTCAAGGCCGGCGGCACCGGGCTCAACCTGACCGCCGCCGACACCGTCATCCACTACGATCCCTGGTGGAACCCGGCGAGCGAAAACCAGGCCACCGACCGCGCCTACCGGATCGGCCAGGACAAGCCGGTGTTCGTGTTCAAGCTGATCACCCGCGGAACGGTCGAGGAGAAGATCCAGAAGCTGCAGCAGGAGAAGGCGGCGCTCGCCGCTGGATTGCTCGAGGGTGGCCAGGCGGGGCAATGGCGGATGGAAGACGAAGAGATCGAAGCCCTCTTCGCCCCCCTGCCCGGCAAGCGGGCCGGATTGTAGCCGCTGCCCGCGGCTACCACTCAATCCACCAGCTGCGCATCCTTCAGCGCCCCGAGCGCTTCCAGCCAGCGTGGCTGCTCGCGGTAGTCGGTCCGCGCGAACCCCTGCCCGCGCATCTGCGCGATCCGCGGCGATGGCTGCACCTTCAGCCGCTGCGCAGCGCTCAACGCCAGCTCCGCCGCGGCCCGGTCATTGCACACCAGGCCCATGTCGCAGCCGGCACCCAGCGCGGCCTCGATACGATTGGCGGCATCGCCGACCACATGGGCTCCGGCCATCGACAAGTCATCACTGAAGATCACGCCCTTGAAGCCCAGCTCGCCCCGCAGAATGTCCTGCAACCAGCGGCGGGAGAAACCGGCCGGCTGGCTGTCGACCTGGGGATAGATCACGTGCGCCGGCATCACCGCCGCCAGCTGGCCGCCCAGGCGGGAGAAAGGCAGCAGATCGGCCTGGCGCAATTGCTCAAGGCTTCGCTTATCGGTCGGGATGGCCACGTGCGAATCCGCCTCGGCCCACCCATGACCCGGAAAATGCTTGCCGCACGCCGCCATGCCCGCGGCATTCATGCCGCGGATGAACGCGCCGGCCAGTTGCGTGGCAATCTGCGGGTCGCCTTCGAACGCCCGGCTGCCGACCACCGCGCTGCGCTGGTGGTCCAGGTCCAGCACGGGGGCGAAGCTCAGGTCCAGGCCGACCGCCAGCACCTCGGTCGCCATGAGCCAACCGCACTGCTCGGCCAGGTAAGTGGCGTTTTCGTTATCGGCGATCGCACGCATCGCGGGCAGGCGCACAAAGCCCTGGCGCAGGCGCTGGACCCGCCCGCCTTCCTGGTCGACCGCCAGGATGAGCTCGGGGCGAATCGCCCGGATCGAGGCGCACAACTCGCGCACCTGGCGCGGGCTCTCGATATTGCGGGCAAAGATGATCAGGCCGGCCACCTCGGGCTGGCGCAGCAACTGGCGGTCCTCGGCGGTCAGCCAGGTACCGGCGATATCCACCATCAGGGAGCCTTGCAGGCTGACGGTCATAAGTGATCCTTCAAGTTCAGGGAGGGCCTTCAGGCCTTGGCCGAGGCTGACGTGCTGGCGGACTTGCTGCGCGGACGCAACTGGGCGGCGGCCATCGCCGCATGGGTGACGCCGCTGTCGGCACGCATGCCGGCAGCCAGGAAAGGCACCATCAGGCGCATGACCTGCTCGATGGAGGTATCGACACCAAAGTCGGTCTCGGAAATCGCCCGCAGTGCCTTGATGCCGGACATGCTGAACGCCGCGGCGCCGAGCATGAAGTGCACGCGCCAGAACAGCTCGAGTGGCGGAATGCGCGGCGCGGCCTCGTTCACCAGCAACATGTAGCGGCGGAACACCTTGCCGTACATGTCCTCGAGGTAGCGCCGCAAATGACCCTGACTCTGACTGAAAGCCAGACCCAGCAGGCGCATGAAGATCGACAGGTCGTTGCCACTGCGCGGCTGCACCGCCAGAGCCTGCTCGACCAGCATTTCCAGAAGCTCTTCAAGCGTGGGTTTGTGCTCCGGGCGTGTCTGCCGGCGTTCCAGCTCGCGCTCGAGGCTTGCGCAAAAAGGGCCGAGGAAACGCGAAAAGACCGCCTGGATCAGGGCCTTCTTGGAACCGAAGTGATAGTTCACTGCCGCCAGGTTGACCCCAGCCTTGCTGGTGATGAGCCGCAACGAGGTTTCCGCGAAACCTTTTTCCGCGAACAACTGCTCGGCAGCGTCGAGAATGCGTTCAACGGTTTCCGACTGGGCCATGACTACTCCGCCTGACAAAACAAACAGTTGTTTGAAACATACGTTTCAGGCGGGGCACCTGTCAAGGCTTCGTGACCGGCTGGTCGCCATTAAAACACAGCCTTTCGCAGCGGCAAGCCTCGCGCGTCAACCTGGGGGAAGAAGAAGCCAAGGTGCTTTTGCCCGCCGCTTGAAGCTTCCGGCTTGCAGCTTGCCAACTACTGTATATAATCCCAGTCACTGTACAAAAAGACAGAGCGCCCGCCATGCTTAAACTCACGCCACGCCAAGCAGAAATCCTTGCATTCATAAAACGCTGCCTGGACGACAACGGCTTCCCGCCGACCCGCGCGGAAATTGCGCTGGAGCTGGGCTTCAAGTCGCCCAACGCCGCCGAGGAGCACCTCAAGGCCCTCGCCCGCAAGGGCGCGATCGAGATGACCCCTGGCGCCTCGCGCGGCATCCGCATCCCCGGCCACGAGACCCGGGCCGATGACAGCGGCCTGCCAATCATCGGCCGTGTCGCTGCCGGCGCGCCGATCCTTGCCCAGCAGCACATAGAAGAATCCTGCAACATCAACCCGGCCTTCTTCCATCCCCGCGCGGACTATCTGTTGCGCGTACGCGGCATGAGCATGAGGGATGTCGGCATCGTCGATGGCGACCTGCTCGCCGTGCACACCACCCGTGAGGCCCGCAATGGCCAGATCGTGGTCGCGCGCCTGGGCGACGAAGTCACGGTCAAGCGCTTCAAGCGCGAAGGCAACAAAGTCTGGTTGCTGGCCGAAAACCCCGAATTTGCCCCAATCGAAGTCAACCTGAAAGATCAGGAGCTGGTGATCGAGGGCTTGAGCGTTGGCGTCATACGCCGATAACAGGAGGCGACATGCAGTCCACCCACGCACCCCACCAAGCCCAGCTTTCGCTCTTCGAAGCTTTTCTGGCACAGCCCGTACTGCCTGGCATGAAGGTGAGCGAAACGCCACGCCACAGCTATCAGCCAGAGGTCTTCAGCGAACTGTCCTTGCGCGGTGCGCCGGGCCACTGTCACAGCCTCCTGGCGCCTGTGCTGCGCGAGCTCAGCGAAGAACAGGATGCCCGCTGGCTGACCCTGATCGATCCGCCCGCCAGCCTGACTCACGCCTGGCTACGGGACGCCGGGCTGAACCGCGAACGCATCCTGCTGCTCAAGCCCCGCGGCAAGCAGAGTGCGTTGCAACTGTCTTGCGAGGCGCTGCGTCTCGGCCGCAGCCATACCGTGGTCAGCTGGCTGGGCGCTCTGAATGCCAGCGCGCGCCAGCAACTGATTCGCGCCGCCGATGCCGGAAACGCACAAAGCCTGAACATCCGCCTAGGCTGATGATCAGGCTTTGCAGACACGGATTTCCCACCCCGGGAAGTCCGGCGTATGACTCAATGCAGGACGCGCGGCCCTTCGTCGCGTTCCAGCTCACCTTCGGCAAGACGACCGGCCATCTGCACGCCAACACTGAGCATGGCCTTGGCCACTTCCACATGCTGCCCTTGCAGGAACGCCTTGGCATCCTCTGAGAAATCCAGGGTTACCAGCGAACCTTCGTCCTCGGCGCGGCGCAGCTCGATCCGGCCATCAGGCAACTCGACAATTTCAAGAAAGGACGTTGACATAAAGGGCTGTTCTCCACGAAAGGCCGCTAGTGTACCAGCGACGGTCCTGATCAGCACTCACTCAACGCTTCGCGAAAACGTCGTGTCAGGTCCTTGAGGTTTTTCCGCCAGCTTTCCAGCTCCTCGCGCGAGAGCGGCGCAACGTCGGTCTC
>NZ_DATELE010000147.1:0-3401 GCF_035277045.1 Pseudomonas sp.
GTGTGCGGCACGGTACATATCGAGCGCTGGGAGCCTTGGCAGGACGCCGCGCTGCGTCAGCGTTATCGCAGCGGTTACCAGGCTCGTGAGGATCATCGGCATATTCACGGTGCCAACCTTGGCATCTGCGCGCAGGCGTACCAGCGGGTCGGTGGCTTTGCTCCGCTGGCTGCCCACGAAGACGTTCACCTGGTCAACGCCCTCCAGGCGGCGGGCGCACGCATTGTCTGGACGGCCAGGCACAGCGTGGCGACCAGCAGCCGTGGCGATTGCCGGGCTCGGGACGGGTTTGGGGATTACCTCAAGGGGTTGGCGGGACTACCGTCTATTGAGGCGGGGTGAGGCGGAGGCGGAGGCGGAGGCGGAGGCGGAGGCGGAGGCGAGCCAGAGTCCACCGGTATGCCAATCTCGTCCATTAGGGCTCCGCCACGGCTCTCAAGACGCTTTTTTGCTCGCTGCCGATTTTCTGGCGGGCGCTTTTTTCTTGGCTGGGGCTTTCCCGCCCAGGCTTCGCTTGAGCAGTTCGGTCAGGTCGATGATATCGGCGCTCTTCTCGCCCTCGCCGTCTTTGCCGGACTCCACGACAGCAATCTTGCCTTTGCTCGCCTTCTCCTCCACCAGGTCCATGATGGTCTGCTTGAAGACGTTCTGGTATTCGTCCGGGGCCCACTCGCCGCTCATGTCCTCGACCAGCCGCTTGGCCATCTGCAATTCGCGCTTGTCGACCTTGGCATCGGTGACACTCTTGTCCAGCTCGAGCGAATCGATCCCACGCACTTCCTCAGGCCAGCGCAGGGTAATCATCACCAGCGCGTCATCGAGCGGACGCAACAACGCCAGGTGCTGCTGGGTGTGCAACACCACCGTGGCCAGGGCCACCTTGCCGGTGCTCTCCAGGGTCTCGCGCAGCAGCGCATAAACCTTGCCGCCACGCTTGTCCGGGCTCAGGTAATAGGGCGTGTCGAAATGCTGCAGCGGGATCACGTTGTGGTCGACGAACGAAAAGATATCGATGGTCTGGGTGGCTTCAGGCCTGGCCTTGCGGATCTCATCCTCGCTGATCACCACATAGCGGCCTTTCTCGTACTGAACACCCTTGACGATATTCTCCTTGTCGATGTCCTTGCCGGTGACCTTGTTGATCCGCTTGTAGCCCACCGGGTCCATGCTGCGCTTGTCGAGCCAGTCGAAATCGACCCGCTCGCTGCGCACCGCCGTATTCAGGCTGACCGGGATGTGCACCAGGCCAAAGCTGATGGCACCTTTCCAGATAGCTCGCGGCATGGCCGGCTCCTAGTCGTGGTGGTCAAAGGCGGATCCCGGGACACAGTAGCGCAAGGATCCGCAGCGTTCACAGCATTGGCAGGACAGGCCGGCGACCTCGCGAACAAGCAAGGTACGCCATTGGCAGCCACGCAGCAGACAGAGGAACTTCATAAAACCTCCTTGGCCCGCGGTGACGGGCTCTTACTGCAGATGACTGCGCCGCCTGGCAAAAGGTTTAGTCCATCAGCCCTATGGCAGCGGATCGCCGCCCGTCACGCCAAACACTTCGCCGGTGATGTAGCTGGATTCCTGCGAAGCCAGCAGCACGTACAGCGGCGCGCACTCGGCCGGCTGGCCCGGACGCTTCATCGGGACCTGACTGCCGAAGGTCGGGATCTTTTCCTGGGGCTGGCCACCGCTTGGCTGCAGCACCGTCCAGATCGGACCGGGTGCAACCGCGTTGACGCGAATGCCGCGTTCGATCACCTGCCCCGCCAACGCCTTGGTGAAGGCCACGATTGCCGCCTTGGTGGTCGCATAGTCCAGCAGGGTCGCCGACGGCTGGTACGACTGGATCGAGGCGGTATTGATGATGGTCGCCCCGGCTGGCAGCAGCGGCACCGCCGCCTGGCACAGCCAGAACAGCGCGTAGACGTTGGTCTTCATGGTCGCATCGAACTGTTCGCTGCTGACCTGGCTGATGTCCTTGCGCGCCGTCTGCTTGCCGGCCACGTTGACCAGGATATCGAGGCCGCCCAACTGCTCGTGGGCCTGCTTGACAAGTTGCCTGCAGAACGCCTCGTCCTTCAGGTCGCCTGGCAGCGCGATGACCTTTCGCCCTTCTGCCTTGATGAGTTCGATCACCTCGTCGGCATCTGGCTGCTCGACGGGCAGGTAGTTGAGGACGATGTCCGCGCCTTCACGCGCGAAGGCGATGGCGGTCGCGCGGCCGATACCGGAGTCGGCGCCGGTGATCAGTGCCTTGCGCCCGGCCAGACGGCCAAAGCCTTTGTAGGTGAGTTCGCCGTGGTCGGGTTTTGGGTCCATCTTCGCGTCGAGGCCCGGCGCCGGCTGCGGCTGCTCGGGAAAAGGCGGTTGCGGGTACTGCGTGAGCGGGTTCTGCATGCTGTACTGATCTTGCGGTTTGCTGGTAGGCATAAGCCACCTCCTGAGGTATGGACGCCAATGGCGAGGGTCATGGAAATTCGAGACCACGGCAGCCCGGAAGGTTTGCTCCAGACCGTTTGCGGGCCGACCGATGGTCATCGGGCAGGCCGTCTGAACCAATGCTCACGCGTCAGCGTCCACCGAAAAACAAGGGCGATACCTTATGACGTACGATCCGATTGACCGTGTGCAGAACTACCTCAAGGCGCATGGCCTGACACTGACCACCGCCGAATCCTGCACCGCGGGCCGCATGGTCGCCCTGCTGTCGGAAAAGACCGGGACCGGCAGCGTGCTGGAGTGTGGCTACGTGGTGTACTCCCCCGAAGCCAAGCAGCGCCTGCTGGGCGTCAGCCTGCGTACGATCGAGCACTTTGGCCTGACCAGCCAGGAAGTGGCCAGGGAGATGGCAATCGGCGCCCTGGCCGACAGCCAGGCCAGCGTTGCCATCGCGACCACCGGCGTGGCCGGCCCGGAGCCAGAGGGTGACACACCGCCCGGCACGCTGTGCTTTGCCTGGGCCTTCGCCGAACTGCCGACCCCGGCGGTGTTCAGCCGCACCGAGCGGTTTTTCGGCGACCGCCAGGCCGTGCTGCACCAGGCTTCGTTGCATGGACTGCTGCAGATGATGCAGTTCCATCAACGCTGGCTACGCGGCGAACGCACCTGACCGGCGCCCCTGGGAGACGCTCAGCCATGGCAATACAGGATGAACACCACGCCCGCCAGTATCCGGTCAGCGAAGACATGCGCATGCAGCGCAGGGTCTGGCGCTTCGAGCGGCTGGGCTGGTACGGATTGCTGGTGGTGGTCGGACTGACCTTGGCCGGGCTGTTTGGAAACGGCCCCTTGAGCGACCGCACCGCCAACAGCGCGGACGGCCGGGTGCAGGTCGAGTACGCCCGCTTCAGCCGCAACGGCGCGGGCGAGCAGTTGCGCATACGGGTCAAGGGCAGGCCCAACGACCG
>NZ_DATELE010000148.1:0-10166 GCF_035277045.1 Pseudomonas sp.
TGCTCAAGCTGCGCGTAACTCTGCGTGTTGGCGCCGCCAAGCTGCTCCAGCATATGCCGCGTAGCCGGGTCGAACTGGCTGGTGTGCTCGCTCAGGTAGGCATGATGCTGATCGGCCCGGCGGATCCAGATCCAGGTGGTCAGCGACGCCGCGAAACTGCCGCCCAGGGTACGCAGGAAGGTGGCCAGGCCGGAGCCGTCGGCGATCTGCTGGGGAGGCAGGTCCGACAGCAGAATGCTCAGCGTCGGCATGAAGAACAGCGCCACGCCAATGCCCATGAACAGCTGCACCAGCGCGATGTGCTGGAAATCCACCTCGCTGGTGAAGCCGGCGCGCATGTAGCAGCTGGTGCCAATGGCCAGGAACGCCAGGCCCGCCAGCAGGCGCAGGTCGACCCGATGGGCATACTTGCCCACGAAGGGTGACATCAGCACCGGCAGCAGACCGATCGGTGCCACCGCCAGGCCCGCCCACGTCGCGGTGTATCCCATCTGCGTCTGCAGCCATTGCGGCAGGATCAGGTTGATGCCGAAGAACCCGGCGTAGCCGCCGACCAGCACCAGCGTGCCGATCCTGAAGTTGCGGTAGGCAAACAGCCGCAGGTTGACCACCGGGTGCTTGTCGGTCAGCTCCCAGATCACGAACACGGCCAACGCCACCACCGATATCAGGCTGCCGACGATGATGAACGACGACTCGAACCAGTCCAGGTCATTGCCCTTGTCCAGCACCACCTGCAGCGCGCCCACCCCGATGATCAGCGTCATCAGGCCGACGTAGTCCATCGGCTGGCGGCTGGTGGTGACCGGACGGCTACGCATCTGCTGGCGCACCACGGCGGCGGCGAACAGACCAATCGGTATGTTGATGAAGAAGATCCATGGCCAGCTGTAGCTGTCGGTGATCCAGCCGCCGAGTATGGGCCCGGCAATTGGCGCCACCACCGTGACCATCGCCAGCAGCGCCAGGGCCATGCCGCGCTTGGCGGGGGGATAGACCGCGATCAGCAGCGTCTGGGTCATCGGGTACAAGGGGCCGGCGACCACTCCCTGAAGGATACGAAAGCCCACCAGCTCCGGCATCGACTGGGCGATCCCGCAGAGGAACGAGGCCAGCACGAACAGCAGGGTCGCCCAGATGAACAGCTTTACCTCGCCGAAACGCCGGCTCAGCCAGCCTGTCAGGGGCAAGGCGATGGCGTTGCTCACGGCAAACGAGGTGATGACCCAGGTGCCTTGCTCGTAGCTCACTCCCAGGTTGCCGGAGATGGTCGGCAAGGCGACGTTGGCGATGGTGGTGTCGAGCACCTGCATGAAGGTCGCCAGCGACAGCCCTATGGTCGTCAGCAGCAGGCTCGGCGGGGTGAACTGGGCCTTGCCGCTCATCGTTGCGCCGTCTTGCCGGAGCCTGCGCTGTTGTCGTGGATCAGCCGTGCGATCATTTCGTCCGCCTCGACCAGCTGGGCATCGAAGACCTGGGTGGTGAACGAGGGTTGCTTGCGCGGCTGCTGGGCCAGCGCCGGTCCGCTCTGGTCATGCAAGTCGACCTCGACGACGGTCGACAGGCCGATGCGCAGCGGGTGTTCGGCCAGCTGGCGAGGGTCAAGGTGGATACGCACCGGCACGCGCTGGACGATCTTGATCCAGTTGCCGGTGGCGTTCTGCGCGGGCAACAGGGCAAAAGCGCTGCCGGTGCCGGCGCCGAGGCTGTCGACGGTGCCACTGTACTTGACGTCGCCGCCATACAGGTCGGCGACCACGTCCACTGGCTGGCCGATGCGCATGTCGCGCAGTTGGGTTTCCTTGAAGTTGGCGTCGATCCACACCTGCTCCAGCGGGATCACCGCCATGGTCGCGGTGCCCGGCTGCAAGCGCTGGCCGAGTTGCACGGTGCGCTTGGCCACGTAGCCGGTGACGGGCGCCACCAGGGTGGTGCGCGCATGATCGAGGTAGGCCTGGCGCAGCTCGGCGGCCGCCGCCATGACGTCCGGGTGCGACGAGACCACGGTGTCATCGACCAGCGCGGTACTGGTGTTGAGCTGCTGGCGGGCGTTATCCAGGGCGCTCTGCGCCGAGGTCAGGTCATCGTGCGAGTGCGACAGCTCTTCGGCCGCGATCGCCCCGCTGTCGGCCAGCACCTTGCGGCGACCGTAGTTCTCGCGGGCCTTGTTGAGGTCCGCCTGGCGCGCCTGCACCTGGGCCTTGAGCGCATCGACGTTGCTGTACAGGCCGCGGACTTCGCGCACGGTGCGGGCCAGCCGCGCCTTCGCCGACTGCAAGGCCACCTCGCTGTCGCTTGGGTCGAACTGCAGCAGCACCTGGCCTGCGTGCACCAGGTCGCCGTCATCGGCGCCGATGCTCACCACGGTGCCAGTCACCAACGGCGTGATCTCTACCACGTTGCCGCTGACGTAGGCGTCGTCGGTGCCCTGGTGCCAGCGGCCCACCAGGCTGTACCACGCCCAGGTGGCCGCACCGGCCACAAGCAGCAGCAACAGCAAGCCGAGCAGCCAGGCCTTGCGCTTGCGCGAACCGGCGGCTGCCGGCGCGGTGGATGAGGTGTCCGGGGTAGTAGCCATGACAGTACCTTGGAATAACGGAATAAGGGATCAACGGTCGCCGAAACGGCGGATCGTCAGGGGGTCGCCCGCGTCCAGCAGGACCTTGGCAAGCAATGACTCGAGGGTGCGAAGTTCGTCGGGTTCGAGCGCGCCGACCAACTCGTTCATGGCCGCGGCGCCGATTTCAGGCAGGCGGTCAGCCAGGCGCTGGCCCTCGTCCGTCAGGGCCAGCCGCACCTGGCGGCGGTCATCCGGGCAGCGGGTGCGCTGGACCAGTCCCTTGTGCTCCAGGCGGTCGAGCATGCGCGTCATCGAGCCGCTGTCCAGGCCCAGGTAGCGGCACACCTCGGCGGGGGTATCGACCTGGTACTGGGTCACGATGATCAGCACCTTGAACTGGGCCGCGGTGACACCGTGAGGCTCCAGGTGCCAGTCAAGGATGCGGTCCTTGAGCACGGCGGCGCGGCCGAGCAACAAGCCGATCGCACAGCTCTGGAAGTTTTGCGGGTTGAAGTGCGACATGGGCAGCGGGCAGCGTCTGGGCTAATTGTGTGCAAATATTACTGCCTAGGCAGTCAATGTCAAATCTTTGATTAGCTAGCTATCTATCATGCCGATGACTGGCGCCGGGCGTTGCGCAAAACGCCGCCGAGCGGCGCCCTTTAGTGCAACGCTAGAGCACCATCGCGGCCATCCAGCCGAATGCCAGCAGCGGCAGGTTGTAGTGGATGAACGTCGGCACCACGGTGTCCCAGATGTGGTGGTGCTGGCCGTCGACGTTCAGGCCGGAGGTAGGCCCCAGGGTCGAATCGGAGGCCGGCGAACCGGCGTCGCCCAGCGCACCGGCGGTACCGACGATGCACACCGTGGCCAGCGGATCGAAACCCAGTTGCACGCACAGGGGCACGAAGATCGCAGCCAGGATGGGCACCGTCGAGAATGACGAGCCGATGCCCATGGTCACCAGCAGCCCCACCAGCAGCATGAGCAAGGCGCCGATGCCCTTGCTGTGGTCGATCCACTGCGCCGACGCCTCGACCAGGCTCGTCACCTCGCCAGTGGCCTTCATCACGTCGGCGAAACCCGAGGCGGCGATCATGATGAAGCCAATCATGGCCATCATCTTCATGCCCTCGGTGAACAGGTCGTCGGTGTCCTTCCAGCGCACGATGCCCGACGCCGAGAAGATCAGGAAGCCCACCATCGCACCGATGATCATCGAGTCCAGCAGCAGCTGGACGATGAAGGCCGCGGCAATCGCCGCTCCCGCCACCATCAGGGTCAGCGGGTTGTACTGGATGGCGACCTGCTCGACCTGCTCGATGCGCTCAAGGTCATAGACGCGCTTCTTGCGGTAGCTCACGAACACCGCGATCAGCAGGCCCAGCAGCATGCCTGCCGCGGGCAGCGCCATCGCGTGGGTGACGTTGATGCCGCTGATATCCACCCCGGCCCGCGCCACGTTGGCCAGCAGGATCTCGTTGAGGAAGATGTTGCCAAAGCCCACCGGCAGGAAGATATACGGGGTGATCAGGCCGAAGGTCATCACGCAGGCGATCAGGCGCCGGTCAATCTGCAGGCGGGTCAGCACATACAGCAGCGGCGGCACCAGCAGCGGGATGAAGGCGATGTGGATCGGCAGGATGTTCTGCGAGGACACCGCGACCACCAGCATCAGGCCGATCAACAGCCACTTCACCTTGCCACCGTTGGCGTGACCCTGGCGGTCGATCATGGCCAGCGCGCGGTCGGCCAGGGCGTGCGCCAGGCCTGACTTGGCGATGGCCACGGCGAAGGCGCCGAGCAAGGCATAGGACAGCGCCACCGTGGCGCCGCCGCCCAGGCCGCCATTGAAGGCCTTGAGCGTGCCTTCGATCCCCAGGCCACCGACCAGCCCGCCCACCAGGGCGCCGATGATCAGGGCGATGACCACATGCACGCGGGACAGACTCAATATCAGCATGATGCCGACCGCGGCAATGACTGCGTTCATGGTGTGCGTTACCTCGAGAAACCAGACAAAAAGCGAGCGTTCCGGCGACAGCCTGCCCATGGGCAGTGGCCGGACGAAGGGATGTTTTTATGAGGGCGCACACTCTGACGCACGCCTGCGTGCTTGTCAAAGCCGCGTGCGAGGCCGGTAGGCATTGAAAGGTAAGGCTTTTTTGCAATTGAATTGAACGTTTGAATAAAGAAAGCCCCGCCCCCGCCGATACAGTCCTCACCTGCAGACCTATCGCCTCAAGGGAAACACTCATGTTGCCGAGACAATTGTCCATCCAGTGGAAGATCACCCTGCTCGCTGGCCTCTGCCTGGCCAGCATCGTCACGCTGCTCGTGGGCCTGTCGCTGTACCGCATGGATCACAGCTCGGACCTGGTCAAGGCCAGCAGCATGCAGATGCTGGGCGAAGCGGCCCAGGCGCGCATCGAATCCCAGGGCGAGGTGCAGGCACTGAACATCCGTCGCCAGTTCATGGACGCGTACCAGTACGGCGCGGGCTTCTCCCGCCAGGTACTGTTCTTGCGCGAGCAGGCCGAGAAGCGCTTTCTCGATGCCTTCGACCTGCGCGAGGACATGACCCGTCAGGTGCGCGCGGCGCTGCAGGCCAACCCTGATCTGCTTGGCCTGTCGCTGGTCTTCGAGCCCAATGCGCTGGACAACAAGGACAGCCTCTTCGCTGACCAGGCCGAGCTTGGCAGCAATGAAAAAGGCCGCTTCGCGCTGTACTGGTCGCAGCCCAGCCCTGGCCAGCTGACCTCGATGGCCCTGCCTGAACACGACATGCTCGACAGCTCGGCGGGCCCGAGTGGCGAGCCGGCCAATACCTGGTCGGTGTGCCCACGCACGACCCACAAGGTGTGCGTGATCGAGCCCTACTTCTACAAGATCGCCGGCCAGCAGGTGCTGATGACCAGCATCGTCTTCCCGCTTATGGTCGACGGCAAGGTCATCGCCACGCTGTCGGTCGACATCAACCTCAACAGCTTGCAGGCCTTGAGCATGGACGCCAGCCGCAACCTGTACGGCGGCCAGACCCATGTCGGCATTCTGAGCCCCGTGGGCCTGCTGGCCGGGTACAGCCCCGATGCCGGCAAGCTCGCCCAGCGCTACGAGCAGGTCGACACCGCCAAGGGCGCCGAGCTGGTCGGCCTGCTGGCCGATGGCAAGGTGATGCATGTGCTGCACCACGGCCAGCGCCTCAAGGTGCTCGCCGCCTTCGCCCCAGTCCCCGGCGCCAAGCCGTGGGGCGTATTGCTGGACGTGCCGCAAAGCGCCCTCACCGGTCCCGCCGAGGCGCTCAAGCAGGAGCTCGATGCACTGAACGCCAGCGGCACCCTGATGCAACTTGGCCTTGGCCTGCTCACCGCGGTGGTCGGATTGCTGCTGGTATGGCTGATGGCCCGGGGCGTGACCCGGCCTATCCTGGGCGTGGCCGCCATGCTGAAGGACATCGCCAGTGGCGAGGGCGACCTCACCCGCCGCCTGGACTACGCCAAGCGCGATGAGCTGGGCGAGCTGGCCGGTTGGTTCAACCGCTTCCTCGACAAGCTGCAGCCGACCATCGCCGAGGTCAAGCGCTCGGTCCAGGCCGCGCGTGACACCGCCGACCAGTCCTCGGCCATCGCCGCCCAGACCAGCGCGGGCATGGAGCAGCAGTATCGCCAGGTAGACCAGGTGGCCACCGCCTCGCATGAGATGAGCGCGACCGCGCAGGATGTCGCGCGCAGCGCCGCCCAGGCTGCCCAGGCCGCACGCCAGGCCGACCAGGCCACCCGCGAAGGCCTGTCGGTGATCGACCACACCACCAGCAGCATCGACACCCTGGCCGCCGACATGAACAGCGCCATGGTCCAGGTCGAAGGACTGGCGCACAACAGCGAGAAGATCGGATCGGTGCTGGAAGTGATCCGGTCGATCGCCGAGCAGACCAACCTGCTGGCTCTCAACGCCGCCATCGAAGCCGCCCGCGCCGGTGAGGCCGGGCGCGGCTTCGCGGTGGTAGCGGACGAGGTGCGCAACCTTGCCCGGCGCACCCAGGAATCGGTCGAGGAGACCCGCCAGGTGATCGAACAACTGCAGGCTGGCACCCGCGAGGTGGTGGATGCCATGGACAGCAGTCACCGCCAGGCGCAAGGCAGCGTCGACCAGGTCGGCCAGGCGGTCACCGCCCTGCAGAAGATCGGCCAGGCAGTGACCGTGATCTCCGACATGAACCTGCAGATCGCCAGCGCCGCCGAGGAGCAGAGTGCGGTGGCCGAGGAGATCAACAGCAATGTCGCCACCATCCGCGACGTCACCGAGTCGCTGTCGGGCCAGGCCAACGAATCGGCGCGGGTCAGCCAGTCGCTCAACAGCCTGGCCAACCAGCAGCAGGGGCTGATGGATCAGTTCAGGGTGTGATGCCCGTTGCCCTCGGCGGCCCTCGTCTACACTTGCCGGACCTGCGCACCGGCACCCTAGACGAGGCTTTCGATGAAGCGACTTCCAGCGCTCCTGGCCGCACTGATCTTCAGTTTCACCGGCAGCGCGAGCGCCGCTGACGCCCGTGCGCCGATCCACTTCGGCGCCATCGGCTGGGAGAGTGGCGCGCTGACCACCGAAATCCTCCGGCTGATCGTCGAGAAGGGCTACGGCTACCCCACCGATACCCTCCCCGGCAGCACCGTCAGCATGGAGGTCGCCCTGGCGCGCAACGACCTGCAAGTGATCGCCGAGGAATGGGCAGGCCGCAGCCCGGCCTGGGTCAAGGCTGAACAGGCGGGTCAGGTTTTCAGCCTGGGCGACACCGTGAAAAATGCCGAGGAAGGCTGGTGGGTCCCGGCCTACGTGATCAAGGGTGATCCCACGCGCAACCTCAAGGCGGTCGCCCCCGACCTGCGCAGCGTCGACGACCTCAAGCGCTACCCCAAGGTGTTCAGCGACCCCGAGTCACCTGACAAGGGCCGCTTCCTGAACAGCCCCAGCGGCTGGACCTCAGAGACGGTCAACAGCCAGAAACTCAAGGCCTATGGCCTCGACCAGCAGTACGTGAACTTTCGCAGCGGATCCGGCGCGGCCCTGGATGCCGAGATCAACTCGGCGATCCGCCGTGGCCAGCCCGTGCTGTTCTACTACTGGAGCCCAACACCCTTGATGGGCCGTTTCGAGCTGGTGCGTCTCGAGGAGCCGCCCTTCGACCCCGACGCCTGGGCCACCCTGACGGACGCCAGGAACCCGGCGCCCCGCGGCAGCCGTTCGCTGCCGGCGAAACTGTCGATCGGCGTGTCGGCCGCGTTTCGCCAGCAATACCCGGAACTGGTGGATACCTTCAGCAAGGTCGACCTGCCCATCGACACGCTCAACAAGGCCTTGGCACGCATGAGCGAAACACGCCAGCCCCCACGTGAGGCAGCGCAGGCGTTCTTGCGGGATTACCCGCAGGTGTGGAAAGCCTGGTTGCCTGACGAGGTCGCCAGCAAGGTCGAGGCCGGCCTGTGAGCGCCGGGTTTCCCGAGGCGCTGCAGTTCTCGTTCGCTGAGCGCGTCAATCGTCTGGTCGACTGGCTGGTGTTGCACTATGGCGATCACTTGCGCAGCGTGTCCGATCACCTGCTGCAACTGCTGGTCAGCCTCGAGAACCTGCTGCGCATGCTGCCCTGGTGGCTGGTCCTGACGCTGGTCGGCCTGCTGGCCTGGCATGCCTGCCGCAGCCTGCCCCGTGCTCTGGTGCTGACCGGCCTGTTGCTGTTGATCGGCATGCTCGGACTGTGGGACAAACTGCTGCAGACCCTTGCCCTGGTGATGGTCAGCACCGGTCTGTGCGTGCTGGTGGGTGTACCGCTGGGCGTGCTGCTGGCCAGCAGGCCGCTGGCGCGCCGGCTGATCATGCCGGTGCTTGACGTGATGCAGACGCTACCTGCTTTTGTCTACCTGATCCCGGTGCTGATGCTGTTCGGCCTGGGCAAGGTCCCGGCGGTGTTCGCCACGCTGATCTACGCCCTGCCCCCGCTGGTGCGCCTGACCGAGCTGGGCATGCGCCAGATCGATGCGTCGCTGTTGCGCGCCGCTGGCAGCCTGGGCGCCAACCGCTGGCAACGCCTGCGCAGCATCGCCCTGCCCTTGGCCCTGCCCAGCATCATGGCGGGCCTGAACCAGTCAGTGATGATGGCCTTGTCGATGGTCGTGGTAGCGTCGATGATCGGCGCGCGCGGGCTCGGCGAAGATGTGCTGGCCGGTATCCAGACGCTCAACGTTGGCCAAGGCGTCGAAGCGGGCCTGGCGATCGTCGCCTTGGCCATGGTCATCGACCGCATCAGCCAGGCCTATGGACAGCGCGAACGTCCCTGAACCCACCGCGCTGTGGCACCGAGTTCGATGGCGCCATCGGCGGCCTGGGCGGCAACGCTTACGGAACAGGCCAAGGCAATCAGGGTCGGATGCAATGGACAGGATCGTGGCATGAAAGGCTCCCAACAGTCAGTAGAGGGCCCTCATGGCAATGAGATTGCTTCCCAACGACGCTAGAGGCTAGCAGTTCGATGCACTTTTTTGTCTGCCACGGGTCTACTCCCTCTTTTACCGCATTCCGATCCAACGCCCCGAGCCCGTGCCCAGCATCGGACCGGGCGCAACGCGATGCGCTTGTGTAGGATGGACCTCGCCTATCGAGGTCGCTGCCAGCCATAGGGAGAGTTACATGCGCGTCCTGTCATCCGTTGTCTGCCTTGCCACCTTGTCGCTGGGCCTGGTCTGCCCTGCCAGCGCCCTGGCCGGTGAAGAGGCGCAACTGATCGATTCGATCAATGCCTTCCGCAGTCAGGCTCAGCCCTGCGGGGGCGAGGCGTCGCTCGAACTGCCGCCGCTCAACAGCGATACCCGCCTGGCGCTGTCGCCAGAAGGCACGCGCGACCTGCAACAGGCCATGACCCGCGCGGCCTATCCCATGGTCAACGTGCAGGCGATCAGCCTGTCAGGGCCGCGCGATGCGCGCTCGGCCATGACCGCCATTCAGGAAAGCTTCTGCCAGGTTGTGCTCGACCCGCAGTTTGTCGATATCGGCGTCAGCCAGGAGGGCCGGGACTGGCGCATCGTTCTTGCCAGGCCCTTGCTCAGCGGGCGGCTGGGCGACTGGCAGGCCGAGGGCCGCAAGCTCTTGCAGGAAGTCAATGCCGCCCGCGCGCAGCCGCGCCAGTGCGGGGGCCAGCCCTTTGCCGCCGCCGGCGCGCTGGGCTGGAATACCACCTTGGCCGAAGTCGCGGCCAACCACACCCGCTCGATGGCCAACCATAATTACTTCGACCACATCGACCGCGATGGCCGCACCCCGGGCGACCGCGCCGAACTCGCCGGCTATGCCTACCAGCAGGTCGGCGAAGCCATTGCCGCAGGGCGCGATACCCCGCGCAAGGTGGTTGACGGCTGGCTGGCCAGCTCGGGCCATTGCGCCACCCTGATGAACCCCGATTTCCGTGAGCTGGGCGCCGCCTATGCCACCGACCCCAAGAGCGATGCCGGCATCTACTGGACCGCGCTGTTCGGGGCTCCTTGAGCTTTTGATGGAGGCATCGCCGATGGCGCTCGACATCAGGGTGGCGCTGCATTTGAGCCGCTGAGCGGCGGATGGC
>NZ_DATELE010000149.1:0-19461 GCF_035277045.1 Pseudomonas sp.
AGTGACGAAGGGGCCGCCAAGGCCGCGGTCGATGCCGCCATGAGCGCTTTTGGCAGCCTGCAGGGCCTGGTCAATTGCGCCGGGATCGTCGGCGCCGAGAAGGTGCTTGGCAAGCAGGGCCCGCATGGCCTGGACAGCTTCGCGCGGGTGATCAACGTCAACCTGATCGGCAGCTTCAACCTGTTGCGCCTGACCGCCGCCGCCATGGCCGAAGGCCCGGCGGGCGAGGGTGGCGAGCGCGGCGTGATCATCAATACCGCCTCCGTCGCCGCCTACGACGGACAGATCGGCCAGGCCGCCTATGCCGCCTCCAAGGGCGCCATCGCCAGCCTGACCTTGCCGGCCGCCCGTGAGCTGGCGCGCTTCGGCATTCGGGTGATGACCATCGCACCCGGTATCTTCGAGACCCCGATGATGGCCGGCATGACCCCGGAACTGCGTGATGCGCTGGCCTCGGGCGTTCCGTTTCCACCACGGCTGGGCCGCCCGCAGGAATACGCGGCGCTGGCCCGGCATATCATCGAGAACAGCATGCTCAATGGCGAGGTGATCCGCCTCGACGGAGCCTTGCGCATGGCTGCCAGATAAGGAGTAATCGTCGTGACCCTCGCCAATGACCCCATTGTAATCGTCAGCGCCGTGCGCACGCCGATCGGCGGCCTGCAGGGTGATCTCAAGAGCCTCGCTGCGCCCCGGTTGGGCGCGGCGGCCATTCGCGGTGCCGTCGAGCGTGCCGGCATGCAGGCCGGCGAAATCGATCAGGTGCTGTTTGGCTGCGTGCTGTCCGCCGGGCTTGGACAGGCCCCCGCGCGCCAGGCCGCCCTGGCTGCCGGGCTGGACAAGGGCACCAGTTGCACCACGCTCAACAAGATGTGCGGCTCGGGCATGCAGGCCGCGATCATGGCCCACGACCTGCTGCTGGCCGGCAGCGCCGAAGTGGTGGTCGCCGGGGGCATGGAAAGCATGTCCAACGCCCCCTACCTGCTGGAAAAGGCGCGCAGTGGCTACCGTATGGGCCATGGCAAGATCATCGACCACATGTTTTTCGATGGTCTCGAGGACGCCTACGACAAGGGTCGCCTGATGGGCACTTTCGCCGAGGAATGCGCCGAGGCCAACGGTTTCAGCCGCGAGGTTCAGGACGACTTCGCCATCGCCTCGCTGACCCGCGCCCAGCAGGCCATCGACACGGGCCGCTTCGCCGCCGAGATCGTCCCGGTCGAGGTGACGGAGGGCAAGACGCAGCGCTGGGTCAGCCACGACGAGCAGCCTCCCAAGGCACGCCTGGACAAGATCAGCCAGCTCAAGCCGGCTTTCCGCGAAGGTGGCACGGTCACGGCGGCCAACTCCAGCTCGATCTCCGACGGCGCCGCGGCGCTGGTGCTGATGCGCCGCTCCCAGGCCGAGCAGCGCGGCCTCAAGCCCTTGGCCGTGATCCATGGTCACGCGTCCTTCGCCGACACGCCGGCGCTGTTTCATTCGGCGCCCATCGGGGCCATCGAGCGACTGATGCAGCGTACCGGCTGGCAATTGGGCGAAGTCGACCTGTTCGAGATCAACGAGGCCTTCGCCGTGGTCACCCTGGCGGCGATGAAGCACCTGGACTTGCCACATGACAAGGTCAACATCCACGGTGGCGCCTGCGCTCTGGGCCATCCCATCGGCGCCTCGGGCGCGCGCATCCTGGTGAGCTTGCTGTCGGCGCTGCGCCAGAACACACTGCGCCGGGGCGTGGCGGCCATTTGCATCGGCGGCGGTGAAGCCACGGCGATGGCGGTCGAATGCCTGTATTGAGGCGGACCGGCCGTGGCATAAGGGTCTGCCAGAATCGAGAAAAAGCCCCCCCTTTCAGCGCAGGGTCATTGCGCGCAATCTTTGAAGGAGCAGCCTGCATGGCATTCGAAACTATCGTGCTGGACATCCACGGCAAGGTCGGCCTGATCACCCTCAACCGGCCACAGGCGCTGAACGCGCTGAATGCGCAACTGGTGGGCGAGATCAACCAGGCGCTGGACCAGCTCGAAAAGGACCCGCATATCGGCTGCGTGGTACTGACCGGCTCCGCCAAGGCCTTCGCCGCGGGCGCCGACATCAAGGAAATGGCCGAGCTGCGTTACCCGCAGATCTACGTTGAAGACCTGTTCAGCGATGCCGACCGGATTGCCAACCGGCGCAAGCCGATCATCGCTGCCGTGTCGGGCTTCGCCCTGGGCGGCGGATGCGAGCTGGCGATGATGTGCGACTTCATCCTCGCCGCCGACAACGCCAGGTTCGGCCAGCCGGAAATCAACCTGGGCGTGCTGCCGGGCATGGGCGGCACCCAGCGCCTGACCCGTGCGGTGGGCAAGGCCAAGGCCATGGAACTGTGCCTGACCGGCCGCCTGATGGACGCCGAGGAAGCCGAGCGCGCGGGCCTGGTGGCGCGCGTGGTGCCACAGGCCGAACTGCTGGAAGAGGCGCTGAAGGTCGCGGCGACCATTGCCAGCAAGTCCATCCCGGTGAGCATGATGGTCAAGGAAAGCGTCAACCGGGCGTTCGAAGTGACCCTCAGCGAAGGGGTCCGCTTCGAGCGCCGGGTGTTCCACGCCGCCTTCGCCAGCGAAGACCAGAAGGAAGGCATGGCCGCCTTCATCGCCAAGCGCGAAGCGCAGTTCAAGGACCGCTGACGGCAAGGCGGCCCAGCTTCACAGGCTCCCAGGCTCCCAGGCTCCCAGGCTCCCAGGCTCATAGGCTGAAGAACACGGCTTGTGCCGCGGCCAGTGTCACCGGCGCGCGGTAGACTTCGATGGCCGCGGCGCCGCCGGTTCTGCCGCCCTGCGCATAACGCTGCTCCGCGGTTTTCAGGTGCCCCGCGGTGAACGACGTCTTGTCGGCATCGCTGGCGCGGTAGTGGAAATGCGCATACCACAGGGGCCGCTCCTGGTGCAGCACCACATACTCGTCGAGAAAGTCGGCGGGCCTGCCTTTGACCGGAGCCAGGCGCTTGCGCGTGCCCTCGCGCCGGACCTGCACCTGGTGCCTTGCCAGCAGGAACTGCAGCTCGCCGATCCGCGGCGGCTGCGCCAGTGCCGCCCTTGTACGCAGGACAATCGCCTGCTGGTCAAGGGTCTGGGCCATGTCTTCCAGCGTCTTGATGGTCGTCGCGGCATCGTGGGTGCTGCTGGCCTCGTCGGTCAGGTTTTCGGCCGTCAGATGCTGCTCGATCGCGTTGCGCTGCAGATCGAGCGATTGCCGGTGATGCTGCAGGATCTCCTCGATCTCGACCGGCAGATAGCTGGCGCGGCTGTGCGACTGCAGGCTCTCGAGCTCGCGCTGTGCCGTGGCGACCAGGCGCGTGCCGTCACTTAGCAGACGAGACAGCTTCTGCCGCCCAGGCGCGGCTCTGCTCGCAGGTGCCTCGCGCACCTCCACCCACTGGTCCTGCTCGAACCGATAGGTCCTGGAGGCCTGATGATCGGGGCCAGGAATGTCCACCAGGTTGCTATCGTCCGCACGGGGCTGGCCAATCAAAAGCCCGTGGTCTGCGGTCTCGATCAGTCCGGGCAGTTGACTGCGCAGTTGCTGGACCGTGGACGAGGGCGGCGCGTCAGGAAATTCCGTCAGGTCCTGCTCGATCTGGCGGCTGAAGTATTCGAGGTCCGTTTCAAGCTTCGCCAGGTCGGCCCGTGCTGACGCCGTTTCCAGGTAGTCACGCAGGTTGCCGAGCTGGCGCTGGGCTGCGGCGAACTGCTGGCCGACACTGCGCAGCAAGCGGCTCATGGCCTCGTCGCTGGCGAGCGGCTGGTCTTCAAGTTGCAGATGCTGGGATACGGCCAGGTCCATGTTCATCCAGGCGCGGTCCAGCCAGAAACCCGCCTCGCCGTCGAACACGTTGAGCAGCGACAGGCGGTTGGTATTGTGCTCCATGCGCAGGTAGCGCCAGGTGTGGGGAGAAGTCAGGTAGGGCCAGAGCTTGCCGGCGCTTTCAAGCAGGCGGCTGATTTGCGGTTGCGACCTGCTCGCGAGGCGCTTGAGCTGCTGGTAGTGGGCATGGATCGCCTCGCAATTGGAGAGTAGCTGGTCGATCAGCGGAGACAAGCTGTCCAGCTTTTCCCGGAGGATCAGTTCGTCGGCGGCGGTGATCTCGTGGCCTTGCTGATTGAGCTTGTGGAATTCAAGCATTTGCGCCCGTTTGGGCGCGTACAGTTTCTGCAGCGTCACGTGTTCGGACTGCAGGGTGCGCAGGCTGTCGTAGAGTGCGCTGGCACGCGTGCGCTTGTAGTCTTTCAATGGCTCGCGATCGTTGCGCTGCTTGAGACGTTCCAGATGCTCGTCCCAGAACCTGGCGAATGCCTGGGTCTTTTCCAGGTAATTGCGCAGGATCGCCACGGGCGCGTCGGCGGTGGCCAGTTGCGCAACCTTGCCCAGGTAGGTGTGCCGTTCCACTATGTAGTCGCTGTCCTGGCGAAGCTGGGCATCCAGGCTTTGCACCAGCGAGTCGTTGCTGACCTTCAGCTGTGCCAGGCGGGTCTGCAGTGGCATGCCGCCTCGCAGGCGCAGGCGCAGGTCGAGGTGCCAGCGTCCACCTTCGTCCCGTGCCAGCCAGGGCCCTGGAAGGGCGCCCTCGATGCTGCTGGTGATTCGCGGCTGGGCCTGTGCTTCATCCCATGTGACGTTGTAGACCTTGCCCTCGATGAGGGTCATGAGCGTTTCCTGGAACAGGTACAGCCCCGCCAGCGGTCCGCTGGGGATGGGCGGGCCGAGCAAGGTGGGTGAAAGGGTGGTCTGCAGGCTTGCCAAGGCGGTGCGTTGCGTAATGGACAGCTGCCGGTCAGGCCGCGACCAGCTGTGGTCGAGCTGGGAGGTGAAATGCTCCAGGTCTGGTCTGGTGGGGGTTGCACCGGTATCGGCATGTGCCTGCTCGTTGGTCGCTATCGGGGCCGTCACGTGCGCCATGCCCGGCACAGCGCTAGGCAAGGCAGACTTCTGCGCCAGATGACTGATCAGCAGCATGGCGATATTGGCCAGCAGCATGGCGATTGCGTTGGCCGTGTTGGCGGGTGTGGCAGGCCGGTCATCAATCAATTGGAGCAAGGCGGCCTCTGTCTGCAGCAGCCAGGCGGCCTTTACCAAGGGCCCATCGGTAAAGGGCGCCAGGGTGTTGAGCAGCAGCCAGCCCAGGTCTTCCCAGCGCTGCCAGCGCGTCTGGGCGGTGCTGCGGGACTGTTCTCGGAAATGATTGATGGTCTCGATGACGCAGGCGCGGTAGATCGCCTCGCCCAGATCCGCCGCCGCAGGCTCGCGAGCGATCATGGCTGGCCCGGGTCGGCCGAACGGCACGGCCGAGGTATCGTCCAGTGGGAAGAACAGGTGCGGCTCGACAAAGCCTCCGTGGTCATAGACTCGCCGGTCCGCCGGCGGCAAGCGCTTGAGCAGATCATCCTGCAATGGGCCGGCCGCGCTGATGGCGGCCAATAGCGCAGGCCGGTCCTCGAATTCCAGCAATAGGTCGGCATGCAAAGGGCGGTAGAGCACGCAGGGGTGGCGCCCCGGTGACGTGCTTTCGAGCAGCCAGACATTGAGGGCCAGGTCGGGCACCGCATCGACGCTGCGCCTGAACCCAAGAGGCGCGACCGTCCAGCCGTCCTGGTCGTCTGCGGACATTGCCCGGACGACCGCTTCTACGCCTTGCAGAGTCAGGCCCTGGTCGCGCAGGTGCAGCTCCATCGCCTGGGCGGGCAACTGCACCCGTAAACGCATCATCAGCAGCTGCTGCCGCTCTGCGGCCTGGACGGAGTCGTCGAGCAACCGCCGCTCCAGCTCCCGCGGATAGGCCGTGCCAATGTCCACGTCGGCCACCAGGCGGCGCAGATACGGCTCGTCCAGCCATCCGGGAAGGGTTCGCCCGCTGCGCGATTGCAGCAAGATCCGCCCGGGCTGCAGCAGGCCGAGATTGGCGATGGCCAGCTGGGCGAGGGAAAATCTTGCTTCCCGGACACCGTTATCGGTGACCAGCACGCCGGCACCGGGCAGCACGGCGGTAGTGACCTGGTAGTTGACGACCTGCACGTCGGCCAGATCCAGCCCGGCCTGCTGATGGTCAGCTTTCATGCGCTGCTCTAGCTTGTCCAGGGCGAATGTTTCTGCACTGGGAATCGCGTGAAGCCAGCTTTTGTCCCCGAGCTCGATGTCGACCTGGGCGATGTCCATGAGCATCTCGGCGTAATGCCGCTGCTGCGGTGCGGGTGCGTCACGCAGCCACTGGGGCAGTTTCGAGAACAACTGTGCGTAGCGGTCGCCTTCCTCGATGTTGCACAGGTTCACCATCGAGGTCATCCAGTCCAGTGTGCGGGCCAGGGCACTGGCCCGGCCCTGGCCCGTGAACGTCGCGCTTACTGTGCCTATCAGCCGCAGGTACTGGTCAAGCATGCCCAGCGCCTGCGCCTCGAACACCTGCGCAGAAGCATCGTTGAGTTCCACCTCCGGGGGGCGTGAGCGCAAGCGTTCGGGCCACTGCCGGGCAATGGTGTCCAGGAGTTGCTGGCGCGACTCCCAGGCCAGCAAGCGGCCGGTCAGGGTGTAGAGCAGCGTGACGGTTTGCGCGGGGGTGTCGCCGGAGCGCTCGAGCAGCAGCGAGCTGGCAAGGTCCGGGTTCAATTGCCAACCCGGGGAAAGGTCCACCCGCAGGTTGCTCACCACGATCGCCTTGCTGTTGGCCCAGCTGGTGTGCTCGTCTCTTTGAGGATCGGCTTGCACCAGACGGGCCAGCGCGGCGGCGGGAGCCTTCAGTGACTGCCCTTGGACCGCGCGCTCGACAGCAGTACGCAACTGCTCCTGCAAATACTGTGCATACCATTGCCAGGGCGATTGCCCTGTGCTGTCGCCATCGCTCCAGAAACCGGCCAGCGCTTCCTGGTAACGGGTAATGAGCCAGGGGCCGCAGTCGTTGATCAGGCGCTCCACGCCATGGGCGTCCACCTCGACCGCCCACTGGGGATCACTGTCCTTGCGCAGGCTCAGGTGATCTTCACCCGTTGTCAGGTTCAAGGTGCGGCCCCTGCAGAAACGCTCGATCAGCACATGCGCCAGGGGTCTGATCCAGGGCTGATGCGGGGCCGGCCTGCGCGTGACCAGATACAGCCCGAGCGGGTCAAACTGGCGGCCGAGCCGGCGTTGGCGCCACTGCTCGACCAGCAGGGCACCGGCGACGTCCGATAGCAGGGGGTGAAAGGCGAAGCGCTTGGCCACCTCGCAGCTCAATGAGTCATCTTCGGCGAGGCGCTTGTGCAAGCTCATGTAAGGGTCCTCCAATGCAAAAACAGGAGGCCAATCACACCAGCATCCCCGACCGGCCTGACACTAGTGCGCTACCACCTTCAGCCCGGCCACCCGGCCATGGGCACCTTTCTCGATATGGCCGGTCCAACGCCGCACGCTGCGCAGGAGCGGGGCGGGCACTGGCGTTTCGTCGCGGATACGCGAATTGCGCGCCGTTTCGCTCGATTACCCCTTCATTTCTGTTGCCCAGTGCGACGCGGCACCTTAGACTGCCGCCCCCTGTAAATAGAGTGCCGAATGGTGCTTGAAGAATTCCGCCGCTGGCGTGTATTCGCCGGTGGCACCCGATTCGCCTAAATGCACGTATTTTTATAGAGAAGTCGATGACCAAGGAAAAGTTGCTGGCCATGCCGGCCGATGACTACATGAACGCCCAGCAACTGGCGTTCTTCACCGAGTTGCTGCAGTCGATGAAAGTCGAGACCCAGGAGCGCATCGAGCAGAGCCGTATCACCATCGAGAGCCTGGACAGCCCTGCTGACCCGGCCGACGCTGCCTCCGTCGAGGAAGAGCGCCACTGGCTGGTCAACGCGATCGAGCGTGACCAGCGCTCCTTGCCCCAGCTTGAGATGGCATTGGGCCGTATCGCCGACGAGAGCTTCGGCTGGTGCGATGACAGCGGCGAGCCGATCGGCCTGAAGCGTTTGCTGATCAGCCCGACCACCAAGTACTGCATCGAGGCGCAGGAGCGTCACGAGCAGATCGACAAGCACCAGCGCCAGGTCTGACCGGGCAGCTGATCAGAGGCCCCGTGGAGTGATCCATGGGGCCTTTTGCTTTTCCTGGCAGGGTGCATGACGACGCGTGGGTCGATGCGACGCAAGAAATGCATTTCCCCTCTCGACGGGTTTCGGTGTTTTCGTGCATATTCCTTTTCCTGTAATGGGCAAGTGATATGCACGCCCGTGTTGCCCGGCGCTGTAGCGCGGACTTGACCTTCAAACAAGTGTGAGAATTCCTTCACACTTCTGCGTCCACCTTCACAGACGCGTCGGGCTTTACCCATTAGTCTTTGAGACTTCCACTTTGAAGTGCCGTTGCCAGCGCGCCGACAAGTTGCTCGCGCGGCAGCGGAGTGTAATCGGTTTGAGGAATTGTTCATTGGCAGTCAGCACTCTGGATACCCATGCCCTGTTTGCCCTGGGCGATCTGCGGGCCAAGTTGGTCAAGCAGTTTCAAGGGCGTTTTGTTTATATCACCGAGCAGAGCGCCGAAGGCCTCTATATGGCCGAGCTCGACACTGAAACGGCCTTGGTGGTCGATGACAAGCAGCGGCTGGAATTGAAGGTCGGCGACCACTTTCGCGCCGCCGTGCTGCCCAGCCGCGAGGGCGGCAAGCTGGAGATCCGGTTCCGGGACATCAAACTCAATGTCTACGGGATGGGGGACTACGCGTTCGTATCGGTCCCGGAAGGCGATGGCATCGTGTTCCGCGAAGGCCAAGGGGTGATGCTGGTGTTTGCCGCTCACCAGCAGGTGCAGGAAGGCCTGGGCAAGGTGCTCAAGGCCGCTACCGGCAAGGTCGCCAAGTGGCGAAAGGGCGAGCTGACCACCTTCAAGGCCAGCGAGTGATCACCGAGGGCTTGCCCTCGGCTCAGTTTCCATCGTCCTTGCCGCTGCTCACCTCCGCGGGGACGTCGTCACCCGACATGCGCTTGCGAAACAGTGCCGCCCTGGCCAGCAGCAGCGTGGTGACCGGCACGGTGATCGACAGCAGGACAGGGATCAGCCAGGCATGCAGCACCGGGCTCTGCTTGAGCCCGGAGAAATAGATGATCGACGCCAGGGCCACGCACCAGGCACCGATGGTCGACGCCAGGGCCGGCGGATGCATGCGCTGGAAAAAGTCTTTCAGCCGCACCAGTCCCAATGCCCCGATCAACGCGAAGGTACTGCCGGCCAGCAGCAGTACCGCGGTTGTCAGCTCGAGCCAGAATGGCAGTTCAGCGCTTTCGTTCATTCGATCACCTCACCGCGCAGCAGAAACTTGGCCAGCGCGAAAGAGCCGACGAAGCCGAACAGGGCAATCAGCAGGGCGCCTTCGAAATAGGTGTCACTGGCATAGCGGATGCCCAGCACCAGCATCATCAGCATGGCCAGGATGTACAGGTAGTCCAGCGCCAGGACCCGGTCCTGGGCCGAAGGACCGCGAAACAGCCTGACCAGCGCCAGGGCCATGGCAATGGCGAAGATGAACAGGCTGGCGAGGATGGCATTGGCGAGCAGGCCGGTCATTCGAAGATCTCCATCAGCGGACGCTCGTAGGTGTCCTTGAAGTGCCGGATGAAGGATGCCTCATCCTCCAGGTCGAACACGTGCAGCAGCAACACGCTGCGGTCCAGGGCCAGCTCCGACCAGATGGTCCCCGGGATGACCGTGGTGATCATCGACAGTGCCGCCAGGCCATGGGCGTCACGCAGCGCCAGGGGAATGTGCACGAAGACCGAGCGCGGTGGGCGGCGGCGCGCACGGAGGATACCCCGTGCTACCTGCAGGTTCGACATCACCACATCGGTACCCACCCGCACGAGCAGGCGCGCGATGGTCCCGGGCTTGCGAATACGCGCCACTTGCGGGCGCAGCGGCGCCAGGAGCAAGGGGGCGGCTACCCCGAGCAAGGCAGCCAGCAGCACGTTGCCTGGACTCAGGGACAGGTTGAGCAGCAGCCACAGCACGAACAGGGTCAATGACAGCAGCGGGGCAGGGAAGACTCGGCTCATGGCTGCACCTGTGCGGCGTGGGTGGTGGGGCCTGGAACCGGACGGGTACCCAGCACGGCCTCGATGTAGCTCTCGGGCGTCTGCAGGCTGGCGGCGGTGTCCTGGGTGTAGCGCAGCAGCGGCTCGGCCTTGAGGCTCAAGGCCAGGCACAAGCCCAGCAGGATGACGATCGGCAGGCACTCGTACCGGTGCAGCACCGGGGAGGGGCGCTCCTCGGGTTTCCAGAAACGCTGGATGCCCACGCGGCCCATGGCAATTAGCGAGGCCAGGCCCGACAGGACCAGCAGCGCGACCAGTGCCCAACCTGCCGTCGACAGCGGCGCCGCGGTCGCCACGCCCAGGCCCAGCGGATTGAACAGGGCGCTGATCAGGCTCAGCTTGCCGATGAACCCGGACAGTGGCGGCATGCCGATGATCAGCAAGGCGCAGGCGATGAAGCTCAGTCCCAGGAAGGCCATGGTCCACGGAATCACCTGGCCGATCACGGCTTTCTGATCGTCATCGAGGTTGATGCCCTTCGGGGGATGCAGTGACTCCAGCGGGGGCGGCATGCCGTCGTCGTCATCGAGCGGTGCCTCATTGGCCGAGCGGGAGCGCTCGATCAGCTCGGCCAGCAGGAACAGCGCGCAGAGTGCCAGGCTGGAACTTACCAGGTAGAACAACGCGCCCCCGGTCAGCACCGGCTGACCAAAGCCGATGGCTGCCATGAGGGTGCCAGCCGAGACCAGGATGCTCAACGCGGCCATGCGCTCCAGGCGTTGGGCGGCGAGGATCGAGAACGCGGCGATGGTCAATGTGAGCAGGCCCGCGTAGACCAGCCATTGGCCGCCAAAAAACGCCGAGGCGCCAGCCTGGCTGGAGAAAAGCAGGGTCCACAGACGCAGCACGGCGTAAAAACCGACCTTGGTCATGATCGCGAACAGCGCGGCCACCGGTGCGCTGGCCGAGGAATAGGCCGGCACCAACCAGAAGTTGAGCGGCCAGATGCCAGCCTTGACCAGAAACGCCATGGCCAGGATCGCCGCGCCGGTATGCAGCAGGCCCCGATCGGCCTCGGCGACCAGCGGGATCTTCAGGGCCAGGTCAGCCATGTTCAGGGTGTCGGTGACGCCATAGAGCATCGCCGCCCCGATAAGGAACAATGAAGAGGCGAACAGGTTGATGGCGATGTAGTGCAGGCCCGCTTTGACCCGCGCGCGTCCCGAACCGTGCAGGAGCAGGCCATAGGAGGCTGCCAGCAGCACCTCGAAGAATACGAACAGGTTGAACAGGTCTGCGGTGAGGAAGGCACCGTACAGGCCCATCAGCTGGATCTGGAACAAGGCATGAAAGCTGGCGCCGGCGCTGTCCCAGCGGGCCCGGGCAAAGAGCAGCGCGCAGACGGCGATGATGCCGGTCAGCACCAGCATCAGCGCCGACAGGTGATCCAGTACCAGCACGATGCCAAAAGGTGCCGGCCAGTTGCCGGGCAGGTACACCCCGATCGATTCGGCCTGGCCCTGGCTGCGCACCCAGAGCAGCAAGGTCACGGCGATTGCCAGGCCCAGCACGCTTGAGGACAGGTTGAGGCGCCGCTTGAGCGGCCGGTGCTTTTCGCCAAGCAGCAACATCAAGGCTGCCGTAAGCAGCGGCAGCAGGATGGGCATGACGATCAGCTGGTTCATCAGCGTCATTCGTCGCGCTCCCGGCCGTCGACATGGTCGGTGCCGGTCAGGCCACGCGATGCCAGCATCACCACCAGAAACAGCGCGGTCATCGCGAAGCTGATGACAATGGCGGTCAGCACCAGGGCCTGGGGCAGCGGATCGGTGTAGTTGAGCAGGTCCTGAGGGACGCCATCCTTGATGATCGGCTCCTTGCCGATGAACAGGCTGCCCATGCTGAAGATGAACAGGTTCACGCCGTAGGAAAGCAGGCACAGGCCCATGATCACCTGATAGGTACGGGGCCGCAGGATCAGCCAGACCCCCGAGGCGGCCAGGACGCCGATGGCGATTGCGATGACTTCTTCCATCAGGCGGCTCCTGCTTGGCTGGGTTTTGGCTGGCTGCCAGGGCGGTACGCGCGCACCGACTGGTGCGCCAGGGCGGTGAGGATCAGCAGTGTCGAGCCGACCACCACGGTGTATACGCCGATGTCGAAGAACAGCGCGCTGGCCACGTGGATATCACCGAGCACCGGCAGGTGCAGATGCGCCGTGTGCGTGGTCAGGAACGGATAACCCAAGACCATGGCGCCAACGCCGGTGAGGGTCGCGCAAAGCAGCCCGGTGCCCATCCAGCGCAGCGGGCGCAGGCTCATCTGCGCTTCGACCCATTGGGTACCGGCGACCATGTACTGCAGGATGAAGGCCACCGACATCACCAGCCCGGCCACAAAGCCCCCGCCCGGCTGGTTGTGCCCACGCATGAACAGGTACATCGATACCAGCAGCGCGATTGGCAGCAGCAGCCGCACCAGGACAGCCGGCACCATCATGAAGCCCAGGGCGGTGTCGGTGGCGTGCCGTGGGTTGATCAGGTCGGTCACCACATCCGGGGCCAACTGGCGCTGCTGCGCTGGCAACTGCATGCTTTCCTTCGGCGGGCGGAAGCGGCGCAGCAGGGCGAACACGGTCAATGCCACCGCCACCAGCACGGTGATCTCGCCAAGGGTATCGAAGCCGCGGAAGTCCACGAGCATGACGTTCACCACGTTGGTGCCTCCCCCTTCCGGCAGGGCCCGACTGAGATAGAAGGAGGAGATGTCATTGGGTGTCTGGCGAGTCAGCATGGCGTAGGACAGCACCGCCATGCCACCGCCCACCAGCCCTGCCAGCAGCAGATCGCGCAGGCGGCGCAGGCGAGCCCGCTCCAGGCTGCTGGCTGAGGGCGGGACACCTTCGATCCGCCGCGGCAGCCAGCGCAGGCCAAGGAGGATCAGCACCGTGGTGACCACTTCGACCACCAGCTGAGTCAGCGCCAGGTCCGGCGCGGAGAACCAGACAAAGGTGATGCAGGTCATCAGGCCGCAGACGCTGACCATGGTAAGGGCGGCGAGACGATGGTATTTCGCCTGCCAGGCAGCGCCGATCGCACAGGCGATAGCGATCACCCAGAGGGCGACGAACACGCCGGAACCGGGGATCTTCGGCCGCTCGCCCCAGCTCAGCCCGCTATACAGCATGGGTATCAGGCCGGCGAGAAACGCCACTAGCGCGAGCATGAACAGTTGAGTCTGCAAGCGCCGGGTGGTCAGAAGAAGCTCGACATGACGCGCCAGGCGCATCAGGTGGACCTGGCCGCGCTCGAACAGACGCTTGCCGTTGAACCGCTCGATCAACGGCGGATTGCGGAAGCGGCCGCGCCGCAGTTGCTCGCGAAGCACCAGATAGAGCAGGACGCCGCCGCTCATGGCGATGAGGCTCATGATCAACGGCGCGTTCCAGCCATGCCAGATGGCCAGGCTGTACTCTGGCAATGTGCCGCCCACCACTGGCAGTGCCGCGGCGGCAAGGAGCGGGCCGACCGATTGGGCGGGGAAGATGCCGACGACCAGGCAGGTCAGCACCAGCAGCTCGACCGGCGCACGCATCCAGCGTGGCGGTTCGTGGGGCTGGTGCGGCAGGTCCTTGGCGGGTGGGCCGAAGAACACATCGACGGTAAAGCGCAGCGCATAGGCCACGCTGAAGGTGCCGGCGAGGGTGGCGATGACCGGCAGGGCCAGTTCGATCCAGGCGCTCGCGCTGATGAACACGGTTTCGGCGAAGAACATCTCCTTGGACAGGAATCCGTTCATCAGCGGTACCCCGGCCATCGAGGCGCTGGCCACCATGGCCAGGGTGGCGGTGAACGGTATCAGCCGGAACAGCCCGCTGAGGCGGCGGATGTCCCGGGTGCCGCTTTCATGGTCAATGATGCCCGCGGCCATGAACAGCGAGGCCTTGAACGTGGCATGGTTGAGGATGTGGAACACGGCCGCCACCGCTGCAAGCGGGCTGTTCAGGCCCAGCAGCAGGGTGATCAGGCCCAGGTGGCTGATGGTCGAGTACGCCAGCAGGCCCTTGAGGTCGTTCTGGAACATGGCGGCGAACGCGCCCAGCACCAACGTGCAGGCCCCCGCGCCGCCCACGATCCAGAACCATTCCTCGGTGCCTGAAAGCACCGGCCAGAGCCGCGCGAGCAGAAAGACCCCGGCCTTGACCATGGTCGCCGAGTGCAGGTAGGCGGAAACCGGCGTGGGCGCGGCCATTGCGTGCGGCAGCCAGAACTGGAACGGAAACTGGGCGCTTTTGGTCAGGGCGCCGATCAGGATCAGGGGAAGCAGCACGGGATAAAGCGCATGCTGGCGAATCTGCTCGCCCGCTGCGAGGACCTTGTCCAGGTCGTAGCTGCCCACCACGTGGCCGAGCAGTAGCGCCCCGACGAGAAGGCACAGGCCGCCGGCCCCGGTGACCATAAGCGCCATGTAGGCCCCGCGTCGGGCGTCGCTACGATGGTGCCAGTAACCGATGAGCAGGAAGGAAAACAGGCTCGTCAGCTCCCAGAAGAACACCATCTGGATCAGATTGCCCGAGATCACCAGGCCAAGCATGGCGCCCATGAACGCCAGGAAAAAGGCGAAAAACCGCGGCACAGGGTCTTGCGGGGACATGTAGTAGCGCGCATAGAGCGCGACCAGCGTGCCGATGCCCAGCACGAGCAAGGAGAACAGCCAGGCGAAGCCGTCCATGCGCAGCACCAGGTTCAGGCCCAGGCTGGGCAGCCAGAGAAACTCCTCGCGGATCACCCCGCCATGAGCGACCTGCGGGTACAGCAACGCCACCTGGATGGTGCCAACCAGGGCAACAAGACCGGCCAGCAGCGACTCGGTGTTACGCGCGTTGTGCGGCAGGACAGCCGCCAGGCAACTGCCGACAAACGGCAGAAGCAACAGCACTATCAAAGACATAGCGTTCTAATCTGCAGGAGTTTGACAAGGATCATACGTGGCGTAGGGGCTATCACCAACACGCAAGCTGTCGCAGAATCCTTCAAACACAGCGCGTCGGTCGTTTTTTTTATAACAGTTTTTTACAAGCTTCGATGCCTGACCCGCTGATCACCGGCCCGGTTCCCCTTCGCCCTGGCCGCCATCCTCTCGCCGCGGCGAGGGCGCATCCACACGCCGTTTGAACTTGAGTTCGCTGACAACCACCGCCACCACAATCAACGCCCCGCCGATCAAGGCGACACCGGGCAGGCGATCACCGGCCAGGCGCCCGACGATACCGGCCCAGACCGGCTCGCCTGCATAGATCAACGTGGCCCTGGTAGGTGACACCGATTTCTGAGCCCAGTTCATCGCGACTTGAATCACCGCGCTCATGGCGCCCAGACCTATGGCGCTCAGCAGCAACAACCAGGAGAAATCGGGCAGGCGCTCCTGGGTCGGCACGATCATCAGGAAAGAGAGCGCCGAGGCCGTGGCCAGTTGCACAACGGTTACCCGGCGCACATCCACCGCCCCCGCGTAGCGGCTGATCAGGATGATCTCGGCGGCAATCGCCACTGCGCTCACCAAGGTGACGGTTTCACCCTCGCTGAACTGCAGCGAGCCGCCCTGCGGTCCTGCGAGCAGCATCAGGCCGACGAAGGCCAGGCAGATGCCCAGGCTCGCCATCAGCCCAGGGCGACGGCCCAGGACCAGCCACTGCAGCAATGGCACGAAGGGCACGTACAGCGCGGTGATGAACGCCGACTGGCTGCTGCTGATGGTCTGCAGGCCCATCGTCTGCAACCCGTAGCCCAGCATGATCGATGCACCGATGAGCACACCCGCCTTGAGCTCTGTCCAGGTCAGTCCAGGCAATGCTCGAAGCGAGATCAGTCCGACGAACAGCGCGGCCGCGGCGAAGCGCAGGCCAACAAAGAACATTGGCCCACTGACGCTCATGACATTGTGAACCAGCAGGAAGGTACCGCCCCAGAGCATGGTGATGAATACCAGCACCAGCTCGGCCTTGGTGAGCCGGAATGAAACGGAAGGGCGCTCTGCGCTCGCGGATCGGGTCATTGTCTTGCACACTCGGGTAGGGCGACGCACAATTGCGCGCAAAGGGGGCAGTATACTGCGCAGCCTCTACCAGTGAGCAATATAGTGCACAAAGATTCCAGCCACCGCGCGTCGGTGTTGCAGCATGTCAGTCAGAACATCCGCCGCCTGCGCACCGCCGCCGGGCTGAGCCAAAGCGCCCTGGCCGAAGCGTCAGGGGTCAGCCGACGCATGCTGGTGGCGATCGAGGGGGGAGAAACCAACGTCAGCCTGAACACCCTCGACCTGATCGCCGAGGCGCTCGGCGTTGCCTTCAGTTTCCTGATTCAGGCGCCAGACCAGCGCGATCCACGGCGCATCAATGAACTGGCCTGGGCGGGCGAGCATCCCGGCAGCAAGGCCGTGCTGCTCGCCAGTTGCCCGGCCAGCCGCGAAGTCGAACTGTGGGAATGGCGTCTGGAGCCTGGTGAACGTTATCCCAGCGATGTCGACGCCGATGGCTGGAGTGAACAGGTGTATGTTTTCGAAGGCTGCCTGACACTGGTGATCGAGGAGCAGGAATACCGGTTGCAGGCGGGCGAGTTCTTCGCCTACGCGAGCAACTGCCGTCATGCCTATCGCAATGACGGCACGGTGGTGACCCGCTTCGTGCGAAACGTGGTGATCTGAAGCCTGCATCTCGAAAAGACCGAGCGGGTCCGCAAGCAACATCACCTCGTACAGCGCGTACCGCTGACGTCCTCACGCGTACCAAGGCGCATAGTGTGGGTAGCGGTCAAGGCGCGCACCGATGACCATTTCGCTGATCCATGAACCGAGCATCGCGCTGTAGGCCTTCTGGCTCTCTTCGCTGGACAACGCATGATCGGCGCCGTCGACGATCCGGTGGGTCAGCGAGTGGGCATTGATGAACGCTGAACGGTAGCTCATCAGCGTGGTGTGGGGCACGTAGTCGTCCTGCTCCGACTCCACCAGCAGCACATCGCCACGGAAATCAACGCAGGCCCCGAGCGCACGGTTGTCGCCAGGCGCGAGAAGGCGCTGGCGATAGTCCTGCAGGCGCTTGCGGTCCAGCGCCTGCTTGGGGACCTGCCATTCATCGTCCCAGTACAAGGCAGGCACCCTCAGCGCCAGCCACTTCACCGGCCGCAGTGTGGTCAGCAAGGTGGCCAGGTAGCCTCCATAGCTGCTGCCGATGATGGCAATGGCGCTGCTGTCAACGGCGGGGTGGCTGACCAGCCTGTCGTAGGCCGCGATCAGGTCGTCCAGGTTCTGTTCGCGAGTGACACTCAGGCGCTGGCTGGCGGTTTTTTCATGACCACGCAGGTCGAAGGTCATGCATACGCAGCCAAGGCCGGTGATCTGGCGGGCTCGGGCCAGGTCACGCTGCTGGCTGCCGCCCCAGCCGTGAACGAAGAGGATGCCCGGCATCTTGCTGCCGGGGCTGACCAGGGTGCCGGCAATGCTTTCGCCGCCAACCTGCAATTCCAGCGATTCGCTATGGATGGTCATGCTCGCGGATGCGTGCGTACTTGCTGAGTTGTCCGAGCTCACTATCTTCTCCTTGATAGAACAGGGTGGCGTCCTCGGGCAGGTCAGGGGTGCCGAAGACTTCGTGGCTGGAGGCGCGTACCCGGTTCAGCAGGGGGTCATCGGCAAAGGCCTGCAGGGCCAGGATCTCGGCACTGCTGGCACCGCCCATGCGCCAGGATTGTTCGAGCACACCGCTGCGATGGCGCTGTTGGTGGTCCAACCCGCGAGCGATGTCATAGTTCCTGCGTGAAGCAATGAAACCTGGAAAGCTGCGTAGCGCGGCGTTTTCGTAGGCCATGGCCTGGTTGACTGCCAGACTCAGATGATCTTCCAGCGGGAGTTCGAGCAAGGCGTCATAGCCACCGCGCACGACGACAAGCTCGGAACCGCCGTACACCTCTACACCCTGGTGATCGCAGGTGAGTTGCTGAGTGCCATAGTAGCTACAGGTCAGGCCGGCAACGCGAGCCTGACCCACGCTGAACGTTTGCACCTGCTCCAGGTTCTCTTCAAGCACCAGGCCCCACAGCCCAAGGGCGGAATCCTCCATCTGGGCGAGCAGAGGTTCGAGTTCTTCGGTCTGATAAATCACCGCTTGCCCGCGACCGGCGCACGCCAGGACCGGCTTGACCCTGACCGGTCCGTCGAGCAGCAGCAATTGGGTGGCTCGACGGGCATCAGCCTTGCTAAAGACACTGTAGCCCCGCAGCAAGGCGTGATTGGCGAACCGTGCGAAGTCGTCGGTCCAGCCTTCAGGGGCCGCGGCATTTGGGAGCAGGGGGTGCGAGATGGCCTTGGTCGCCATGTAGGGCTGGCTCACCAGTCCGCCGAACAGGTCATCCTCGCTGTTGATGCCCAAGGACTCGTAGCGGGACGGGCCGATCAGGGTGGCGGTGGGGAGGTAATAGAAGCCTGCGCCCTGGGGTATGCCCTCGGCCGGGTCGACCATTACCGTATCCAGCAGACCGGCCAGGAACCGCCCAAGCTTGAGGTGCACAGCGTGCTCGTGATCGGTGGTCCGCTCACGTGTGTCGAGCAGTACGACACCCGTTTTCTGGCTGGAGGAGCGAGGCATGATCGACTCTCTTGCTCAGGATGTACTCCGTGTGAAGTCGCGGCTTGCGCGAAGTTCACCGAGACTGATCGGTGGCCCTGTGCTTGACGCGCGGCACGCCGGCGGTTGCCGGTACGGTCTGGCTGTTCCATTATCATTGACCAGAATTCCGTAGGTGCCTCAGCAGGAGCGTGCATGAACAGTCAGTCTTCATTACAAGGCAGTGTCCCGGTACGCCTTGCGCGCTTGCGCGAGGTCATGGCCGAAGAAGCGGTGGATGCTTTGCTGGTCCCCTCGGCAGATCCTCATTTGTCCGAGTACCTGCCGGGCTACTGGCAGGCCCGTCAGTGGTTGTCGGGTTTTCATGGCTCGGTGGGCACGCTGGTGGTGACGCGCGATTTTGCCGGGCTCTGGGCTGACAGCCGTTACTGGGAGCAGGCCGAAAAAGAGCTGGCCGGGAGCGGTATCGTGTTGATGAAGCTCCGGCCGGGCCAGCCGGGCCCTCTGGACTGGCTGGCCGAAGAGATCACGCAGGACGGCGCGGTTGCCGTGGATGGCAGTGTCATGGCCGTCGCCTCGGCGCGCCAGCTGGACGAGCGTCTCAAGGCGCGCAACATACGCCTCCTGACGCATCTTGACCTGCCTGGCAGGGTCTGGGATGAGCGCCCAGGACTTCCTGAAAATCCGGTCTACCAGCATCTGCCACCTCAGGCGAGTATCGAGCGCACCGACAAATTGGCGCAGCTGCGGCGTGACCTGCAGGCCCGAAAGGCGGACTGGCATTTCATCGCCACCCTCGACGATATCGCCTGGCTGTTCAACCTG
>NZ_DATELE010000150.1:0-10275 GCF_035277045.1 Pseudomonas sp.
AACCCGCAGGCATCGAACCAGTGCCGCGAGAACCTCTGGTACATCGAGCAGAAAACCGATGAAGACGGGGAGCAGGTGACGTTCCAGCTCTCCAGCCCGCTCGACCTGGGCGGCCAGATGCTGCCCAGCCAGCAGATCACCAAGCTATGTCGCTGGGCGTGCCGCGGGCAGTACCGGCAAGAGGCTTGTGCCTATACCGGCACGGCCATGTTCACCAAGAAAGACCAACCCACCGACAACCCGGCGCTTGATCGCTGTGGTGGTCGCTGGAAAAGCTGCAAGGCCCGGGGCAACACCCGGCGCTTCGGCGGCTCCATGGGTGCCAGTCTCATCGCCAGTTCGAGGTAATCGATGCGCATCAATCAACAACTGCAGACCGCGATCCGCGAGCATGCCGAAGGCGAGTACCCGGCTGAAGCGTGCGGCGTGCTGATCAAGACCGAGCAGGGCCGCGAGTACGTGCCTTGCCGAAATTTAGCGAAGACACCCCGCGAGCAATTCATGCTGCACCATGAGGACCTGGCCAATGCCGAGGACCGTGGCCAGCTACTGGCGATCGTCCATAGCCATCCCAACGCCGCGCCGACCCCGAGCATGGCCGACCGGGTCAGCTGCGAGCTGCATGAGATCCCTTGGGGCATCATCGGCTGGCCTGGCGGCGACATGGAGTGGTTCAAGCCCTCTGGCTACGAGGCGCCGCTGCTGGGCCGCGAGTTTGCCCATGGCCTGCTGGACTGCTGGGGCGCGTGCCGCGACTGGTATGCCCGCGAGGCTGGCCTGCAGTTGCCGAACTTCGAGCGTCATGATCTGTGGTGGGAAGACCCGGAGGGCCCGAGCCTTTATGAGGCCAACTTCGCAGGCGCTGGCTTCTACCAGGTCGAGGCCCCCCGGCGCGGTGACATGCTGATCTTCATGGTGCCGTCCCCGGGCCGGCCCTGCCACCACCCGAATCATGCCGCCATCTACCTGGGTGATGACCCCAGCCTGGCTAGCGAAGCTGCTCCAGCTCTTGGGGGCGCCGGCCCATTCATCTACCACCACATGGCTGGGCGTGCTTCAACGCGCGAGATCTACGGCTGGTCAATGGCCAACCGGTGCCGCCTGGTGCTTCGCCACAAGGACTACCAGGCATGAAGCGCACCATCAAACTTTACGGCGTGCTGCGCAAGCACTTCGGGCGCGAATACAGCCTGGATGTGAACAGCCCGCGCGACGCGATCACCGCGCTATGCGTGATGGTGCCGGGGTTCGAGAAATTCCTCACGACAGGTGAAGAGCGCGGTCTGGTGTTCACCGTCTTCTCTGGGACTCGCAACCTCGATGGCCAGGAACTGGATCTACACGGTAACGACAGTGCCGATATCCGCATCGCGCCAATTATTCAGGGAAGCAAGCAGGCGGGCCTGTTCCAGACGATTCTCGGCGTCGGCTTGGTCATTGCGGGCTTTGCCACCGGCGGCCTGTCGACCGGCCTGGGCATGGCGCTGCTGGCGGGTGGTGGCTCCCTGGCGCTGGGCGGGGTGGTGCAGATGCTGTCGCCGACCCCTCAAACCGGCAGCCTCGATCGAAACGAGGACGGCAACAATCCGAGCTATGGCTTCGGGTCAGCGGTGACCACCATCGCCCAGGGTAATCCGTACCCGGTCCTGTACGGCGAGCGGGAGATCGGCGGGGCCGTCGAATCTGGTGGCATCTACCCACAAGACAAGCTGTAACAGCTGACATCTTTCGACCCGCTCCGGCGGGTTTTTTCGTTTCTGGAGGGGTGCATGGGCGCAGCAGTGAAGCGCAAGCCGCGGGCAGCCGCCAAGGGCCGACGCCACGTATTCGGCAGCAAGGGCGGTGCAAAGAAGCAGAAGCAACCCAGCATTGCCTCGAACAGCGTGCCCTCGATCTCCACGGCGCGCATGGTCTACCTGTGGAGCTGGGGGCCGATCGTAGGGCCGGTAGACGGCCTGCGCTCGATCAAGCTCGACGGCACACCGATCATGGCCGAGGACGGTACGCTCAACTATCCCGGCGTGAAGTGGCAGTTTCGCTCGGGCGAGCTGAACCAGGAGCGGCTGGAGGGCGTCACCGAGGCGAGCAACGAAATCGACGTTGGCCAGGAGCTGAAAAGCACGGTCCCTTGGGTGCATACGGTTACCCGCGATGTGGCGGACGCCGTTCGCCTGCGCTTTGGCTGGCCGCAACTGCAATCGCAAGACCGTAACGGCAACATCAACGGCGTGCGCATCGACTACGCCGTCGACGTGGCCACCGATGGCGGGCCTTACCAGGAACTGCTGACCTCCTTCGTCGACCGCAAGAACATCACCAAATACGAGCGCTCACACCGCATTGAGCTGCCCGCCGGCAGTCGCTGGACCGTCCGCGCGCGGCGCATCACGCCCGAGGCCAACAGCTCCCTGGTTTCCGACGGCATGTTGGTCGAGGCCATTGCCGAGGTGGTCGACAGCGACCAGGAATACCCGCTGACCGCGGTCGGCTGTCTGGAATACGATGCCCAGCAGTTCGGCGGGGACATCGCCAAGGTCGCGGCGCTGATGCGCGGGCGTATCGTGCGCGTGCCGATGAATTACGACCCGGCAACCCGCACCTATTCGACCGCGGGCACGGGTACCAGCAACGGGGTATGGGACGGCACCTTCAAGGAGGTCTATACCAACAACCCAGCGTGGATCTTCTATGACCTGGCGCTGCACCCGTATTACGGCCTGGGCGAGCGCATCGATGCCAGCATGATCAACCGCTGGGCGCTGTATCGCATCGCGCAGTACTGCGACCAGATGGTGCCGGACGGGAAGGGCGGGCAGGAGCCGCGCTTCACCTGCAACCTCTACCTGCAGAAGCAGGCCGAGGGCTGGGCCGTGCTGCAGGACCTGGCCGCGATCTTCCACGGCCTGGCCTTCTGGGACGGCAGTCAGATCGTGGTCAATGCCGATATGCCCCAGGACTCGGCCTTCACCTACACGATGTCGCAGATTCTCGGCGACGGCGCGGTCAAGTACAGCGGCAGCAAGTGGCGAGATCGGCACAGCCTGGCCATGGTTTCGTTCGACGACCCCGACCAAGGCTTCGAAACGGACAAGGAGCCGGTCTTCGACGAGGAGGCCATGGCCGAATACGGCGTGCGCGAGACCTCGGTTGAGGCCGTCGGCTGTACCTCCCGCGGCCAAGCGCAGCGGGCTGGGCAGTGGGCCCTGCAGACCGAGCAGCTGCAGTTGCGTGGCGCTTCGATGCGCGTCGGCCTGGATGGCTACATTCCAAAACCCGGCAAGGTCATTTCGCTGGCCGACCCTATGTTCGCCGGTCGAGCCAATGGCGGCCGGATCGCTGCGGCCGCCGGCCGCGTGATCACCGTCGACCGCGATATCGAGATCCCCACTGGCGCCCGCCTGCAGCTCAACTTGCCTAGCGGTAAGTCCGAGGCGCGCCAGGTGCGCTCGGTAGCAGGGCGGCAGATCACGGTCATGGCTGATTACAGCGAAGTGCCCGAGCCGGAGTGCGGCTGGGCGCTGGACTACGACGACCTCAAGCTGATGCAGTTCTACGTCCGCAACGTCACGCGGCCCGAATGGCATCAGTTCCAGCTGGAGCTGATCCAGCATGAGCCGACCAAGTTCGATGCGATCGATTACGGCACCGTGATCGACGACAGGCCGATCAGCGTGCTGCCTGCAGGTGTGCAGGATGCGCCAGCGCGCGTGCTCATCACCAGCAACAGCGCGGTCGACCAAGGTATTGCGGTTACCACCATGACGATCGGGTGGGACCAGGCTCCGAACGCAGTGGCCTACGACGTTGAATGGCGCTGGGGCTCGCGTGACTGGATCAAGCTGCCACGCACCGGCGAGTTGTCGGCCGATGTGCGCGGCGTCTACGCCGGCCAGTACCTGGCCCGGGTGCGGGCGGTGAATGCAATGGACGTGTCGTCGATGCCGACCACGTCAATGCTGACCGACCTGGCGGGCAAGACCACGCCGCCGCCGGCGGTCAGCTTCTTGCGTACCACGCCCATCGTCTACGGCACCGGCCTGGCTTGGGGCTTCCCGGCCAGCGCTGAGGACACCCAGCGTACCGAGATCTGGCAGAGCGCGACCACCAGCCGGGATGATGCGGTCAAGCTGGGCGACTTCGCCTATCCACAGGCCGATCATGAGATTCACGGCCTTGCTGCGGGCGTGTCGTTCTTCTACTGGGCTCGGCTGATCGATCGGTCCGGCAACATCGGTCCTTGGTACCCGGATGGCGTCGGCGTCAATGGCCAGTCGAGTTCCGAGCAATCCGCGTACGAAGAGTACTTCAAGGAGAAGATCACCAGCGGCTCGCTTTATCCTGCGCTGCGTGCCGAGATCGAACTGGTCTCGGCCCCACCTTCGGTACCAGGCTCGGTCAATGGCCGCCTGCAAGAGCTGAGCGACCAGGTCACCGAGGTCACGGACGAGATCGAGCGCAAAGCCCTGCAGGCGCAGCAGGACCTGCAGGAGCAGATCGACCAGATCTCCGATCTGTCGGACTCCATGCCCTACGTGCCGGACGACACCTATGCCGTCGGCCAGGCTGTGCTCGGCGAGGATGGCAAGTTGTACCAGGCGAGCAAGGACGTGCCGGCCCAAACGCCGCCGCCGAATGCCGCCTACTGGACCGACATTGGCCAGGCTGTGCAGACGGCAAACGGAACGGCGGCCCGCGTCACTGCTGTCGAAACCAAGGTCACCGAGCAAGAAGGCAAGCTCACCGCCCAGGCTTCGCGCATTGATGGCGTGCAGTCGAGCCTGACGACCACCAACCAGAACGTGACCGCTGCTCAAGCGGCGGCCAATGCTGCTACGACCCTGGCGGGAGGGAAGGGCAAGGTGCTGGTGCAGTCCGGGGCTCCGGCTGTGGCAGACCGCCTGGCGCAGAACCTCTGGATAGACACCACGGGCAATGCCAACACGCCGAAGCGGTGGAGCGGGTCGGCCTGGGTGGCGGTATCCGACAAGGTGGCGACTGATGCTGCTGCGGCCGCGGCCAATGCCCTGTCTGTTGCCAACACCAAGGCTGACGCTACGGTCGTGGACAGCATCACGACCCGGGTGACCGATGCCGAGGGCAAGATCACCAGCCAAGGGCAGGCGATCACTGGCGTACAGAACAGCCTGACCACCACTAACCAGAATGTGACGACCGCGCAGGGTGCTGCTCAGGCGGCGGCCGACCTGGCTGGCAGCAAGGGCAAGGTGCTCGTCCAGAGCGCCGCGCCTGCCGTTGCTGACCGTCTGGCTCAGAACCTGTGGATCGACACGACCGGTAATGCGAACACCCCGAAACGCTGGAGTGGCAGCGCCTGGGTGGCGGTGAGCGACAAAGTGGCCACGGATGCAGCTGCGGCCGCAGCATCCGCGCTGACGCAGGTGGCGACCAAGGCGGACGCTTCGACCGTCAGCAATCTGAGCAACGCGGTCACCCAGCAGGGGCAGGAGATCACGGCACAGGGCACCGCCCTCACCGATGTGAAGGCGACGATCAACAGCATCGGCGGGAACGGCACCAATTTAGTGGACAGCGCCTACAGCTGGCTCACCTCCCCGGCGTTGCCGCTGTTGGCCAATTACAGCCTCTCCTCACTCGGCGTGGCAGTCTCCGGTGCTGCCTCCGGCTTCGGATATCAGTTGTCGTATTCCGGCACCGTAACTAATTCACGGACGATCTTCGGCACAGCGGCCACGACTCCACTGCAGCTGACGGCCGGGAAATATATCGTCTCCTTCTATGCCTCGGCGAACCAGGAAACACGGGTGCAGCCAGGGCTCTGTGATGCCGGGGCCAGTAATGTCATCAGCGGCTCGGTGCTGACAGTTGGCACCGAGCGAGCACGGATATCCACGATTATCGATGTGGTAGCCGATCGCACTGGCCACGTGATTTTGTATATAAACCGCAACGGGGTCGCAGGCGTCGTCCTGACCGTGGACAGCCTGATGGTCGAGCGTCAAATCGCGGGGGGCGTAGTCCCGGCTCCTTTCGTGGCGGGCCCCGCGGCGGCGGCATCCGCGCTCAATGCTTCGGCCACCCAGGCGTTAGACGGTCGCGTTACTCAGAACGAGGGCGCTCTGTCCAGCCAGGGCCAGGCAATCACTGCCATCAACACCAACCTGGGCAAGAAGGCCGACAGCTCAGCCCTGCAGTCGCTGCAATCGGAGGTCACGCAGCAAGGGCAGACCATCAACAGCCAGGGCGCTGCCATCACGGCGGTCAAGGCGACGGTGGACGGCATTGGCGGCTCGGGCGTTAACCTGGTGCCAGCTGAGTACTCTGTGTTCGGCCCGGTCAAACCGGAGATCGTTTACGGCACCACCGTGGCCGCCGTGGTCGAGGACGTGGCCGCCATGAACGGCTGGGCGCTCAAGACCACCAGCAACAGCACCAACACCAGCGCGACGATTTACACGACTGCGCTGGATGCGTATGCCAACTACAACATGGCGGCAAAGCCTGGCAGGTACATCCTCTCGTATCGTGCCAAGACGGACACTCCGGGCCACGTAGTCGCTCTGTTCCTCCGAGCCCGGGACTCGGCCGGCGCGGCCTCCAGTTCGTCTGGTGCCGCTCAGGTTGCGCTGACCGACACGTGGACGCGCTACTCGGAAGTTGTCGACCTGACGGCGGCGACCTATGCCGCCAAAGACAAGATGACGATCGGCATCCAGATGAACCGGTCCGGAGTATCGGGCAGGGTCGCGTATTTCGATCAGATCATGCTGGAGCCTATGATTGGCGGGAATACCGCGCCGTCTCCATTCGCAGTAGGTGACAGCTTCCGCCAAACCGCAGCGAACGCCGCGGCTACCCAGGCAATCGACGTCCGTGTGAAGCAGGCCGAGGGCACTCTGACCACGCAAGGGTCGGCGGTGACCCAGTTGCAGACCGGCCTGACCACCACGAACCAGAATGTGACCACGGCGCAGACAGCTGCCGAGTCGGCCGCCACTCTGGCCGGCGGGAAAGGCAAGGTGATCGTGCAGAACGGCGCTCCCGCCGTAGCAGACCGTCTGGCTCAGAACCTGTGGATCGACACCACTGGCGGGGCCAACACGCCGAAGCGCTGGTCTGGCTCGGCGTGGGTCGCGGTTACCGACAAGGTGGCCACCGACGCGGCTGCCGCTGCTGCCAGTGCCCTGACGCAAGTTGCGACCAAGGCCGACGCCTCTGCCGTCCAGTCGCTGCAGACCGAAGTGACCCAGCAAGGCAAGACGCTGACAAGCACCGGCACTGCAGTAACTCAGTTGCAGAACTCCGTCGGTGGCATCGCTGGCGCGGGAAGCAACCTGTTGTCGGATGAGTACAGCTGGCTGACCTCGACCACGCTGCCGACTATCGCATCCAGCAGCGTCACCCGTGCGGCTATAGCGATTCCCGAGGCTGATTCTGGGTTCGGTATCTCTGCGGTCAGCGCAGGCAATGCGGGCTCCTGGGTGATGATGTGCCCGACCAACAACGCCGCTGGCTATAACGTCAGCATTGAGCCTGGAACCTATCTGGTGTCGATGTATGCGGTTGCCAGCGCGGCGGGCAATGCCAGGGTATCGCTATACAACGGCACGCACCGCTACTCGGCCGACGTCCAGATCACCACCAGCCGCACTCGGCTTGTGTTCCCGATCACTGTCACCGATAGCGCCCGGGTCGGGGTCACCTTCTACATGAACCGCAGCGGTCTGGCCGGCCAAACCGTCAACTTCGATTCGGTGATGATCGAGAAGCGCGTTGGTGAGAACAACACGCCATCTCCATTCGTGGCGGGCCCTTCCGCGCGAGCTGTCAGCGGCGTGGCGAACGCGGTAACCCAGCTGGATACCCAGGTAAAGCAGGTCGGTACCGAGGTTACCGCGCAAGCGACCCGCCTGGACCTGCTGTCCGTGCAGGTCAGCCCGGAGATGGAGGGCGACTCAAGCGGCCTGGCTGGCGCAACTGGTGCGCTGGTGGGTGTGTGGACTGAGCAGTCAGCTCGGGTTGAGGACGGCATTGCCACGGGACGCCGGGTAGACGGGGTGCAAGCAGAGGTGGGCGACGTCCGATCTACGGTGCAAACCGTGAGTGAGAGCGTAGCGAGCCTCGCTTCTTCAACGGCTGAGAGCATTCAGACAGTTCAATCCTCTATTGCTTTAAACGTCGCCTCGACGCAGCAAGTAAGCCAGACCGTAGCAACCTTGGATGGCAAAGTTAATGCCCAGGTAACTATCAGCGCGCAGACCCTTTCCAACGGGCGCAAGGTGATGGCAGGTCTGGCGCTGGGGAGTAATGGCGAGACGTCAGAGATTTTGGCGTTCGCTCAGCGCTTCGCGATCATGGATGAGACGTCTGGTCAGTTGGTACTTCCGTTCGTTGTCCAGGGCGGCCAAGTGTTCATGAATACGGCAATCATCAACAAGGCGTTCATCCAAGAGATTGTCGCTGCGATGTCGATCAAATCGGCGGCAGTTAATGCGCAAGGGCTGCCACTGCTGGAAATTAACTTTGCAGCCGGAACTTTCACGCTGCGTGGCCAGGATGCAAGTGGCTCAACGCTGTTGAATAACGGAGGGCTTTATGTGTACGACGCCAGCGGCATCGAGCGGACAGCTGTGGGTAAGTTGAACTGAAAGCGGAGATGGCATGGCTATTTATGGCGTAAAAATCAAAAACGAGATGGGCATCCAGACGCTAGGCATGGAGGATTTCACCATCCAGCGCCTGGCGACCATGGAAATAGCGGCCGCCCAAGGAAGCGGCGACGGTACCCGCTCCGATTACATCACTTGGAACATACCCGGATACGACCCCGCGAAATGTTTCCTGCTGATCACCCCGAAAGCCTATGCGGGATATCCGCAGAACGGCAGAAACAACGACTGGGGTTTTCTTCCGACGTACCGCAACCTTGGCGGCACGCAGGTGGCGATCTTTACGTATGTGAACAGGCGCAGGCAGACGGGCGTTGGCAGTGATCCCTACCGGGATGATTGGGTGCAGAACACCGCCCATTGCCTGCTCGAAGCGGTGAGGGTGATCTGATGGCCGAATATGGTTTCAGGGCCGTCAACGACTCCGGGACGGTTACCATCTCTAGTGTCTACAAAGCCCTTGTCTTTTCGGAGCGCGGGACGATCAGGGTGACCTCCTCGTACACCGACCGAGGCGGAGTTGGGCAGACCAGCTTTATTCGCCCGATCACCACGCAAGAAGCGCCGCAACTGTTCGTGCGCGTGCAGAGCGCATCCCACGCGTCACTCGGGGTGGCGGCTACGTTACTGGGCGGCCCCGGCAACTGGACGGGAATCCGGATCGACTCAGCAGCCACTGGTTCTTCGCCCCTTCAAAACTTCGTGCTTGAGTACGTGTCATGTAAGTTCGCCGACAATTTACAGGTCTCGGGCTACGGCATGAACATCAGAGATGCGAGCGGTCTACCAGTGTTCTCCGCCAAAGACAAAGTCGTGCGGTATAACAAGTTTGCTACGGTATGGACTCTTGCGCAGGACGTCTCAACTGTTCGGATCTGGACCCCAAACGTGACTATCGATGCTGACGATTTCATCTGTGTGTCGGCAATGGATCGAGGGGTGAACTGGTTTGCGGAGAACTCTCAATTTGCCGGGTTCAATATATGGTCAGCTTCAAAAGCAAATTTGACACTTTACGTGCAGCGAATCACTGCGCTAGGGTTTTGGTATTGGCAGGGATCTAACAATACTCAATTTACAGTGCCGGTCTGCAAATTTCCTATAGACCGGTATTTCAATTAAGGAGCGCACATGACTAAACAAGTTATTAGTCTTGGGTCTACACCTAACGGAGCAGGTGGCGATGACCGCCGCAGCGCCTGGATCAAAGGTAAGGCAAACTTTACTGAGCTGTTCAACTGGCTATCCGGCCGAGCTGACGGGGATGACTATGCCACTTCGCTACCTGCAGCGCTGCCTGTGTCGAAGGGTGGAACGGGCGGGGCCAGTGCCGCAGCGGCGCGGACCAATCTCGGGCTAGGCACTGCCGCGCCTCTCAATGTCGGCCTCGCCAATGGCAATGTCCTGCAGCATGGCGCGTTCGGCTTGGGCTCGACGGCGGTACCACTGGCTGCAAGCATGAACATCTATGCGTCAGGCTTCTATTCGATTCAGGATCCAGATACCCAATACGTGGGAAATACGGGCGTCACCAGCGGTTCAATGATCGCCATGGGCTTTCCCTTCCAGACCACCTACGGATCCCAGTTATGGATGGGCTTCAATGGCAAGATCGGGTTCCGCTCCG
>NZ_DATELE010000151.1:0-33667 GCF_035277045.1 Pseudomonas sp.
TGGTGAAGGCCAGCCCGTACACCACATGCACCAGCACAAGGCCCGTGGTGGTGCTGGCCAGCCCCAGCTTGCCGAGGGTGAACGAGGCCGGCAGCAGCACGGTCTGGAACGGCAGGAAGCAGCCGAACAGCAGCAGCCCGAAAAACAGCTGCGAGCCCCGAAAGCGCCACATCGACAGCACATATCCGTTAAGCGCGCCGAGCAGCGTCGAGATCAGCACGGCCGGCACGGTGATCTTCACCGAGTTCCAGAAGTAGCCGCCCACGGCGTCCCATGCCTTGAACCAGCCGATGCCTGTGAACATCTGCGGCCAGCTCAGCAGGTTGCCGGTGCGGATGTCCTCCGGGTCCTTGAAGCTGGTCAGCAGCATCACCACCAGCGGGATCAGGTACAGCGCGCAGGCCAGCAGCAAGGTGCCGTGGATGGCCAGGCGGCTGGGGGAAAACCAGCGATGGCTAGTCATGGCGCTTGTTCCTCAGTTCCGAGTACAGGTAGGGCACCAGGATCGCCAGGATCGCGCCCAGCATCAGGATGGCGCTGGCCGAGCCCATGCCCATCTGGCCCCGGCTGAAGGTGAACGAATACATGAACATCGCCGGCAGGTCCGAGGCATAGCCCGGGCCGCCCGCGGTCATGGCCGCGACCAGGTCGAAGCTCTTGATGGCGATGTGCGCGAGGATCATCACGGCGCTGAAGAACACCGGCCGCAGGCTGGGCAACACGATGCGCAGGTAGATGCGCGGCAGGCTCGCGCCATCGACCTGGGCGGCCCGCACGATCGAGGAGTCGACCCCGCGCAGGCCCGCCAGGAACAGTGCCATGACAAAACCCGACGCCTGCCACACGGCGGCGATTACCAGGCAGTACACCACGCGATCAGGATCGACCAGCCAGTCGAAGCGAAAGCCCTCCCAGCCCCAGTCGCGCAACAGCTTGTCCAGGCCCAGGCCCGGGTTGAGCAGCCATTTCCAGGCCGTGCCGGTGACGATCATCGACAGCGCCATGGGGTAGAGGTAGACCGTGCGGATGAAGCCTTCGCGGCGGATGCGCTGGTCCAGCAGCACCGCCAGCAGCACGCCGATCACCAGGCTGATACCGATGAACAGGCCACCGAATACCAGCAGGTTCTGGCTCGCCACCCACCAGCGGTCGTTGCCCATCAGCTTGATGTACTGGTCCAGGCCCACCCATTTGTAGCTGGGCATGAAGCTTGAGTTGGTGAATGACAGGATGAAGGTCCAGAGGATGTAACCGTAGAAGCCGACCAGCACGATCAGCATGCTGGGGGCCAGTACCAGTTTGGGTAGCCAGCGTTGCAGGGCGTCCAGGGGGGAGGCCCGCAGGGGTGCGGTGATTGTTGTCATTAGGCTTGATCTCGAGTTCGGCGGCGCTGCTTTCGCTGGCGAGCCAGCTCCCACAGTGGCCGTATACACCGTAGCTGTGGGAGCTGGCTTGCCAGCGAACAGAGCGCCGCAGGCTGGATGCCTGGGGCGCTTACTTGGCCGACTTGATCGCCGAGTTCAGCTGTTTGACCGCCTTGGCCGGATCGGCCTTAGGGTCATTGAGGAAGTTGGTGACCACGTCGAAGATGGCCCCCTGCACCGCCAGCGACGAGGCCATGTTGTGGGCCATGCTCGGCTGCAGCCCATCGCCCTGCTCGGCCACCTTGAAGTCCTTGGCCGACTGCTGGGTGCAGGCGTCGAAGGCGCTCATGTCCATGTCCTGGCGCACCGGCAGCGAGCCCTTGTTCTGGTTGAACACGGTCTGGAACTGCGGCTCCAGCGCCACCTTGGCCAGGTCGTTCTGGGCCTTGATGTCGTTGTCGTCCTTGAGCCTGAACATGGCCAGCGAGTCGATGTTGTAGGTGAAGCTGCCCTGGGTGCCAGGGAACGCCACGCATTGATAGTCCTTGCCCGCGACCTTGCCGGCGGCGGTCCACTCGCTCTTGGCCCAGTCGCCCATGATCTGCATGCCGGCCTTGCCGTTGATGACCTCGGCGGCGGCGATGTTCCAGTCACGCCCGGCGCGGTTGGGGTCCATGTAGCCACCCAGGCGCTGCAGGGTCTGGAACACCTTGATCATCGGCTCGCCGGTCAGGGTGTTCTCGTCCAGGTCGACGAAGGCGGCGTGATAGCCCTTGGGCCCGAGCATGGCGAGCACCAGGCTTTCGAAGACCGTGCTGTCCTGCCACGGCTGGCCGCCATGGGCCAGGGGCTGGAAGCCGGCGGCCTTGAGCTGGTCGGCGGCGGTGAAGAGTTCATCCAGGGTGGTCGGCACCTTGGCGCCGGCCTTTTCGAACACCTGCGGGTTGATCCACAGCCAGTTGACCCGGTGGATGTTCACCGGCACGGCCACGTAATGACCGTCGTATTTCATGATGTCGGCCACCTTGGCGGGCAGCAGCGTGTCCCAGTTGTTGGCCGTGGAGACTTCGTCTAGCTCGGTGAGCAGGCCCAGGGCGCCCCATTCCTGGATATCGGGGCCCTTGATCTGCGCGGCGGCGGGCGGGTTGCCGGCGACCGCGCGGCTTTTCAGCACGGTCATGGCAGCAGCGCCACCGCCACCGGCCACCGCGTTGTCCTTCCAGGTGAAGCCGTCTTTCTCGACCTGGGCTTTCAAGGTCTGGACGGCCGCGGCTTCACCGCCGGAGGTCCACCAGTGCAGTACTTCTACCGTGCCGTTGCCGGCAGCGGTGGCATGGAGAGGCAGCAGGGAGGCGAGGGAAATGACAGCGGCGAGACGCGTGATCGCATTCATCGAAACAGGACCTTTTATTGTTGTTATGCAGAGGCAAGTCATGGTTGCTTGCGCTTGCATCGGAGTCTAACCAGCCCTCATGGGCCGGCAGGTAACGAAGGGACGCGCGAATGTCACCATCCTGTGACATTCGCGGTTCAGTCCGGAGTGCGCGGCAGGCTGAGGGTCACCCGCAGGCCGCCCTGGCGCAGGTTGAGCAGGCTCACCTCGCCGCCGTGGCTGTGGGCGATGTTGCGCGCGATGCCCAGGCCCAGGCCGTAGCCCTGCTGGTGGCCGGCCAGGCGAACATGCGGTTCGAACACCTCTTCCAGGCGCTGCTCCGGCACGCCGGGCCCCTGGTCGTCGACCTGCAGGACAAACCCGCTGGCGCTGTCGAGGATCCGCAGGTGGGCGCGCTCACCGTACTTGATGGCGTTGTCGATCAGGTTGCCGATGCAGCGCCGCAGCGCCAGCGGCTTGCCGGGATAAGGCGCCAGCGCCCGGCCTTCGAGGGTCAGGCTGCCGCAACCGAGGTAGGGTTCGGCGAGCATCTCCAGCGCCTGGTTGAGGTCGACAGGTTCGATGTTCTCGTGGATATCGGTGTCCTTTACGCACTGCAGCGCGCCCTTGACGAGCAATTCGAGCTCATCGAGATCGCGTCCGAAGCGAGCCTGCAACGGCTCGTCCTCCAGCAGCTCGACCCGCAGGCGCAGGCGCGTGATCGGTGTGCGCAAGTCGTGGGAGATGGCGCTGAACAGCTGGCTGCGCTCGGTGAGGTAGCGGCTGATGCGCTCACGCATGCTGTTGAAGGCCCGTGCCACGTCCGCCACTTCGCTGCCACCGCCTTCGCTGGCCGGCGCCACGTCGGCACCCAGCGACAGCTCCCGCGCGGCGCGTGCCAGGCGCTTGAGCGGGCGGCTCTGCCAGTGCACCAGCAGGCCGATGAACAGCAGCAGGAAGGCGCTGGTAAGCACGACGAAACCCAGCTGCTGGCGTGGCAGGCGCTCCGGTTCAAGGCTGGTGTAGGGCTCGGGCATCAGCGAGGCGATGTACAGCCATTCACCTTCGCCCAGGCGGATCTGCGTAACCAGCACCGGTGGGTCGAGCGGTTCCAGGGTCAGCGAATAATGCGCCCAGGAACGTGGCAGCTCGTCGAGGCGCAGGCCGCTGTTGAAGATGCGCAGCTCCTTGGGGCTGACGAACGCTACCGATACATTCATGTGCTGCCCCAGGCGTTCGTGCAGCACCTGTTCGAACACCTCGATCACGGCGCGCTTGCGCGGGGTGACGGGCAGCACCGGCATGTCCAGCGGCTTGTCGTTGAGTGACACGACGAAGCGCGTCCCGCCCATGCTGCGCAGCTGGTCGAGGACCATGGGCCGATAGGCCACGGGCAAGGAACGGAAGTAGCTGACGCTTGCGCTCATCGAGTGCGCCAGGCTGGCCGCGCTGGCCTGTAGCCCCTGCAACTGGCTCGCGCGCAACTGCGAGACCCAGATCAGGCTCGACAGCCCCTGCGCCAGCACCACCACCAGCAAGGTCAGCAGCAGCATGCGCCCCAGCAGCGAGCGCGGCAGCAACCGCCAGCGTGGCTCAGGATGCGGGGCTGACATGCGCCGCCAACAGGTAGCCGCTGCCGCGCACGGTTCGGATCAGCCGTGGCGGCTTGTCGACGTCGCGCAGCCGCTGGCGCAGGCGGCTGACCGCCATGTCGACAATGCGGTCGAGCGGCATCGGCTCGCGCCCGCGGGTGGCATTGCCGATGGTGTCGCGGTCGAGAATCTGCTGGGGATGGTCGAGAAACAGCTTGAGCAGGGCAAAGTCGGCACCGGTGAGGATCACCTCCTCGCCATCGCGGTGGAACAGCCGGTGACTGACCGTGTCCAGGCGCCATTCATCAAACATCAGCACATCGTGGTTGAGCGGTGCCTGGCCGAACCCGGCGCGGCGTAGCAGGGCCTTGATCCGCGCCTGCAGCTCGCGCGGGCTGAAGGGCTTGCCCAGGTAGTCATCAGCGCCCAGCTCCAGGCCGATGACGCGGTCGGTCTCGTCGGAGCTGGCGGTGAGCATGATGATCGGCACCTGCGCCAGGCGTGGATGCTGGCGCACCCAGCGGCACAGGCTGAAACCGTCCTCGCCAGGCAGCATGACGTCGAGGATCACCAGGTCGCTGGGCGCCGACTCGAGCGCCTCGCGAAAGCCATGACCGTCGGCCACCGCGCGCACCTGGTAACCGAGACGGTCCAGGTACAGGCCCAGGAGTTCACGCAGGTCCTGGTCGTCATCGACCAGGAGGATCGATCTGGCGGCAGTGCTCAATACAGTCCCATCCTCTGGTCGACGCGGGTCTTGTGCCCGCTGTTGCTTCAGCGTCAGTGCCTGGGCGTCAGTGCTCGAGCACGTGTTGCAGCGCCACCCCCGCGCCGAGCAGCCCGGAGAACTCCGCGGTGACCAGCCATACCGGGATGCCCGCGAAGTAGCTGCTCATGCAGCCCTTGTCGGCGAAGCTTTCGGCAAAGCCGCTGCGCAGGAACAGCTCGGTGAAGTGCGGGATGACGCCGCCGACAATATACACGCCGCCGCGCGCGCCGAGTGTCAGTACATTGTTACCGGCCACGCGCCCGAGGAAGCGGCAGAACTGTTCGATGACCGTCAGCGCGACAGGATCGCCCGCCAGGGCCGCATCGGTGATCTGCGCGGGCGTGCGGTATTGCTCGGTTTCTCCATCAAGCGAGCAGATCGCCTGGTACAGACGCACCAGCCCGCCGCCGCTGAGCACCGTCTCGGCGCTGACATGGCCGATGCGGCGGCTGATCTGCTGCTGGATCGCCGCTTCCCGGGCGTTGCCCACCGGCAGGTCGACGTGCCCGCCCTCCCCCGGCAAGGCCAGCCAGCGCTGCTCGCCCAGGCGCAGCAGGCTGCCAACGCCAAGGCCGGTGCCAGGTCCGATGACCAGTGCCGGGCGCGCGGGATCGGCCACGCCAGGACAGACTTCGCGGTACTCGCCCTCCCGTAGACGGGTCATGCCCAGGGCCATCGCGGAGAAATCATTGATCAGCAGCAGGTGGTCGACCTGAAGCGCCTGGCAGAACGCCTTGCGGCTCAGGCGCCAGTGATTGTTGGTGAAGCGGAACTCGTCACCGTCCACCGGCCCGGCCACGGCCAGGCACACCGCTGCCAGCTCGCCACGGGCGATGCCCTGCTCGCGCAGGTACGCCTCGATGGCCTGTTCGGGGCTGGTGTGGTCGGCGGTCGCGAATACCTGCACGGCATGCAGTTCATTGGCCCGCCAAAGGGCGAAACGAGCATTGGTACCACCGATATCACCCACCAGCGCGGCTTTCATTTGAGCGTCTCCAGGCCCGAGGTAAAGGCGCTGGCTCCTTGCTCGGCCGGGCTGAAGGCCATGCGCATGAAGCCGAAGAGTTCGCGGCCACAGCCCAGGTCATTGCCCAGCGGTGCGGCGGGCAGGTCACGGCTGGCCAGCTCCTCGGCCGACACCCGTACCTGCAGCGTCCCTTCGACGCCGTCCACGCGCACGATATCACCATCGCGCACTCTTGCCAGCGGTCCGCCATCAAACGCCTCCGGGCACACGTGGATGGCCGCCGGGATCTTGCCCGAGGCGCCCGACATGCGTCCGTCGGTGACCAGCGCCACCTTGAAGCCGCGGTCCTGCAGCACGCCGAGGAACGGGGTCATCTTGTGCAGCTCGGGCATGCCGTTGCAGCGCGGACCCTGGAAACGCATCACGGCGACGAAGTCACGCTCGAGCTCGCCTGCCTTGAACGCATCGGCCAGCGCCTGCTGGTCATGGAACACCCGCGCCGGGGCTTCCACCACCTGGTGCTCGGGCGCCACGGCCGAGACTTTCATCACGCCGCGGCCCAGGTTGCCCTCCATCACCCGCAGGCCACCCTCGGGCGAGAACGGCCGTGCCACCGGGCGCAGGATATTTTCATCGAGGCTGGCATGCGGGCCTTCGCGCCAGACCAGCGTGCCATTGTCGAGGAACGGCTCCTGGGTGTAGCGGCGCAGGCCATGACCGGCCACGGTATTGACGTCTTCGTGCAGCAGGCCCGCGTCGAGCAGTTCGCGGATCAGCAAGGCCATGCCGCCCGAGGCCTGGAAATGGTTGATGTCGGCCTTGCCGTTCGGGTAGACGTGGGACAGGGTCGGCACCACCTCCGACAGCTCGGCCATGTCCTGCCAGGTCAGCTGGATGCCGGCGGCCTGGGCGATGGCGGGCATGTGCAGGGTGTGGTTGGTCGAGCCACCGGTGGCATGCAGGGCGACAATCGAGTTGACCAGGGACTTTTCGTCGACGATCTCGCCCAGTGGCATGAAGTTGCCGCTGGCCTTGGTCATGCGCGTCACCTGCCGCGCGGCTTCGGCGGTCAGGGCATCGCGCAGGGGCGTGTAGGGATTGACGAAGGAGGCGCCTGGCAGGTGCAGGCCCATCACCTCCATCAGCAGCTGGTTGGTGTTGGCGGTGCCGTAGAAGGTGCAGGTGCCGGGGCTGTGGTAGGACTTCATCTCCGACTCGAGCAGTTCCTCGCGGCTGGCCTTGCCCTCGGCATAGCGCTGGCGCACGTCGGCCTTTTCCTTGTTGGAGATGCCCGACGGCATCGGCCCGCCTGGGACGAAGAGCATCGGCAGGTGGCCGAAGCGCAGAGCGCCCATCAGCAGGCCCGGAACGATCTTGTCACAAATTCCCAGCATCAACGCCGCATCGAACATGTTGTGCGACAGCGCGATGGCGGTGGACATGGCGATCACCTCGCGGCTGGCGATGGCCAGTTCCATGCCCGGCTCGCCTTGGGTGACGCCGTCGCACATGGCCGGCACGCCACCCGCGAACTGCCCGACGGAGCCGATCTCGCGCAGCGCCTGCTTGATCTGCTCGGGAAAGTGCAGGTAGGGCTGGTGGGCCGAAAGCATGTCGTTGTACGCCGAGACGATGGCGACGTTGGCCGCGTTCATCAGGCGCAGCGTCTGCTTGTCATCGCCCCCGCACCCAGCCACGCCATGGGCAAAGTTGGCGCATTGCAGCTGGGCGCGCATGGGTCCATCGCTGGCCGCGCCGCGAATCAGCTGAAGGTAGCGTTCACGGGTGGGACGGCTGCGGGCGATCAGCCGTTCGGTGACCTCAAGGATGCGCGGATGCATGTACTGGACTCCAGGCTAGCGGTGGGGCGATCTCTGCAGGCGTTTCCCTTCCAAACGATTGCGTCCTAGGCTCAAGAGAGGCCCTGAACGCGGCGGATGGAGCGGCCCGGCCGATCGCTCGTTGTAGATTAAACAAAATACTGCCATCAAAAAGGCTTGTTTTCTATCTCATTGGGAATAATCTTGTAATTCCAACAACAAAACCGTTTCAGTGAAGCTGTTTCTTTTGCCACGGACTTCACCCCGGCCAGAGGTAACGCCATGACCCTTCGTATTGCCATCAACGGATTCGGCCGCATCGGACGCAACGTTCTGCGCGCACTCTATACCCAAGGCTACCGCCAGGACCTGCAGGTCGTCGCCATCAACGACCTGGGCGACAGCGCCATCAACGCCCACCTGCTCAAGCATGACAGCGTTCATGGCGCCTTCGACGCCCGTGTCGAGGCCGATCATGAAAGCCTGACGGTCAACGGTGACCGCATCGCGGTCAGTGCCATCCGCAACCCGGCCGAACTGCCCTGGAAGGCGCTGGCGATCGACGTGGTGTTCGAGTGCACCGGGCTCTTCACCGAGCGCGGCAAGGCGGCCGCGCACCTCACGGCCGGCGCCGGCAAGGTGATCATCTCGGCGCCGGCCAAGGGCGCCGATGCCACGGTGGTCTATGGCGTCAACCACGATACCCTGCGGGCCTCGCACCAGATCATCTCGAGCGCTTCGTGCACCACCAACTGCCTGGCCCCGCTGGCGCAGGTGCTGCACCGCGAGTACGGCATCGAGCAGGGCCTGATGACCACCATCCATGCCTACACCAACGACCAGAACCTCACCGACGTCTACCACAGCGACCCCTACCGGGCCCGTTCGGCGACCCAGTCGATGATCCCCAGCAAGACCGGCGCCGCCGAAGCGGTCGGCCTGGTGCTGCCAGAGCTTGCCGGCAAGCTGACCGGGATGGCCGTGCGCGTGCCGGTGATCAACGTGTCGCTGGTCGACCTGACCGTGAACCTGCGCCGCGAAGTGACGGCCGACGACGTCAACCAGCTGTTCCTCGAGGCCAGCCGGCATTCGCGCGTCCTGGGTTACAACGCCCTGCCGCTGGTGTCGTGCGACTTCAACCACAACCCGCTGTCGTCGATCTTCGACGCCAACCACACCCGCGCCAACGGCCGCATGCTCAAGGTGCTGGCCTGGTATGACAACGAGTGGGGCTTCTCGAACCGGATGCTGGATAACTGCCTGGCGCTGTGCAACGCGCGGTAAGGGTTGCCGCCCCGTCGCCCGGCACGGCCGGGCGTGCAGGGGCTTGCCACACATTTCTTTACCTGCAGGGTACTTGACCAGATGCATGGATGATAAGCATTATCATTCACTTACCCTCGGTCAGGTATCCCCGTGAGTCAATCCCGGTTCAACGCCGTTTTCATCCACCAGCGTCTCCCCTTGCTGCGAACCTTGCAGCGGATGGTCGACAACCCCAGCACCGCCGAGGACCTGCTGCAGGAAACCTACCTGCGCGTCACCCGCGCCTTGGGCGAGCGGCCGGTCGAGCACCTGGAACCCTTTGTCTTCCAGACCGCGCGCAACCTTGCCCTGGACCACCTGCGCGCACGCCGCGTGCAGGCACGCACCGTGGTCGACGACGTGCCCGAGCAGGTGCTGCACAACGTCGCCGCGCCCTTGGGCAACTACGAAGACGCCGCCCATGCCGAGCAACTGCTCAAGCACCTGAGCGTCAGCCTTGGGCAGTTGTCGCAACGCCAGCAACGCATCTTCATCCTCAGCCGCCTGCACGGTGCCAGTTACCTGGAAATCGCCGAGCAGTTGAAGGTGTCGGCCAGCACGGTGCAGAAGGAACTGAAGCTGATCATGGCGATCTGCATGGGCGTGGCCGAGCGCCTCAGGTAGCCGCCCGGCGCTGCATCCGGCAAAGCGCTTGCCTTGCCCCGGCACAGCCGTGATCATTCCAGAAAAAACGCCTATCGCAAGGACCCTCCGTGACCGACAGCCACCCCCCTCGCCCGTCACCCGCCGAGGCTGCCGCGCGCGCCCGTGCCATGGACGAGGCGCTGGACTGGCTGATCCGTCTGCAGTGCGCCGACGCGGCCGACACGCCGGCATTCGAGGCCTGGCTCGAGGCCGACCCCGTCAACGCCAGCGCCTATGTCGAGGCCGAAGCCCTGTGGAACGGCGCCTCGCTGCGTCAGGGCGCCGAGCAACTCGTGCAGCGTCGCCGCACGTCCGCACGCGGGCGACTGCGTACCCACTGGAAACCCTTGGCCACCGCCGCGTTGTTGCTGGCCGGGCTGTTTACCTTCGGCAACCTGCCGGTGCGCCTGCAGGCCGATCACCTGACCGTGGTCGGAGAGCGCCAGCGTCTGCAACTGGACGACGGCGCCAAGGTACTGCTCAACACCGACTCGGCGTTCGCCAGCGATCTCAAGGGCAAGCACCGCGTCGCGCGCCTGTTGCAGGGCGAGGCATTCTTCGAGGTGGCCGGGGGCAACCAGCGCCCGCTCGAAGTGGAGGCCGGGCCCGTGCGGGCCGAGGTGCGCGACACCGACTTCGCCGTGCGCTACCTCCATGGCGAGGCCCAGGTGCGGGTTCGCCGGGGCGACGTCGACCTGCGCTCGGCCACCGACCAGCGCATCCGCCTGAGCGCGGGTGACAGCATCAGTGTCGGCCCTGAGGGCTTCGGCGCGCGTGGTCGCCTGGACGCGAGCAAGGACCTGGCCTGGGTCGAGGGTCGCCTGGTGTTCAAGAACTGCCCGCTCAGCCAGGTGCTGGCAGAGGTCCGGCGCTACTATCCAGGCTGGATCATCAGCCGCAATCCGCGCATCGAACAGCTGGCCGTCACCGGCAACTACCGCCTCGACCAGCCGATCGAGACACTGCGCGCGCTCGCCAACATCACCTCGGCGCAACTGCACGAGTACCCCGCCGTGGTCATCCTGAACTGACCCGAAGTATTTTTACGCGATCACCGCACCCCGCTCGTCTCGTTATAGCCAATGCAACTGATTCTCGTTTTGGATCAGTCGCCACCTATAACAACGCGCGACAGGGAGCCCCCGCCGATGCCCACAGGTACAACCCGCCAGACCCCTTCCATCGACCGTCTTGGCCAGCGCTGCAGCTTGTCCCTGCTGACCCTGGCGCTGCTCGCCAGCGGCGCCTTCAGCCTGCCGGCCCTGGCCGTCGAGCCGGCCCCGGCGAGCAGCCCGCGCATGGGGGACTACCGTTTTGCAATCACCCAGCGGCCGCTGGTCGAGGCCGTCAATGCCTTCACCCAGGTCACGGGTTGGCAGGTCGGCTTCCCTGCCGACCTCGCCCAAGGCGTGTCATCGCCGGGCGTGCAGGGTTCGCTGACGCCAGAGCATGCCCTGCGTCGCCTGCTGCAGGGCACCGGCCTGGGTTATCGCAAGATCGGCAATGGCAATGTGGTGCTCGAACGCCACGGGGCCAGCCATTCCATCGCCCTGCAACAGGTCACTGTCAGCGCCACCCGCAGCGCCCAGGATGTCAGCCAGGTGCCAAGTACCGTGTCGGTACAGACCCGCGAGCAGCTCGATCGGCAGAACGTCAACAACATCCAGGAGCTGGTACGCTACGAGCCTGGTGTTTCCGTCGCCGGGACGGGTCAGCGCAGCGGCCTCAACGGCTTCAATATCCGCGGTATCGACGGCGAGCGCATCCTCACCCAGGTCGATGGCGTGTCCATCCCCGACAGCTTCTTCTACGGCCCCTACGCGCAGACCCAGCGCAACTACGTCGACCCTGAAATCATCAAGCGCGTGGAGATCCTGCGCGGCCCCGCCTCGGTGCTGTACGGCAGCAACGCCATCGGTGGCGCGGTGAGCTACTTCACCCTCGACCCCGAAGACATCATCAAGCCCGGCAAGGACGTCGGCGCACGCCTGAAGACCGGCTACAGCTCGGCCGACGAGAGCTGGCTGACCTCGGCCACCGTGGCCGGCCGCCAGGGCGGCTTCGACGGCCTGCTGCACCTGAGCCAGCGTAACGGCCACGAGACCGAGTCCTACGGGGAGCACGGCGGGACCGGGCTGTCGCGCACCGAGGCCAACCCTGCGGATGCGCGCACCACCAATGTGCTGGCAAAGCTGGGCTGGGACTACGCCGAGGACGCGCGGCTGGGGCTGACCTACGAGCGCTTCAAGGATGACCGCGACCAGAACCTGTTGAGCGCGGTGGGCGGGCCGTTCATTCCCGGCTTCGGTGCCATGAACTCCTATCGCATGCGTACCGGCAACGACACCGTCACCCGCGAGCGGTTCGGCATCAACCATGACCTGGCCCTCGACAGCCTGCTTGCGGACAACATGAAGTGGAGCCTGAACTACCAGATCGCCAAGACCGACCAGCGCACCGATGAGCTCTACGCAGCCTCTGGCAGGCAGGTACATCGCGATCGCCAGACCACCTACAAGAACCGCCAGTGGGTCTTCGATGCGCAACTGGACAAGGCCTTCAGTGTCGGCGCCACCGATCACCTGCTGACCTACGGCACCACCCTGAAGCACGAAAAAGTGACGGGCTCGCGCCGGGGCACCGGGACCTGCGTGAACGTTGGCGGCGCCTGCACCGCCATCGGCCAGGACAGCGCCCGTGACGGCCAGGTGCTGGTCAGCGACTTCCCCGATCCGACCGTCAACACCTACAGCCTGTTCGCCCAGGACGAGATCCGCTGGAACAACTGGACCTTCCTGCCCGGCGCGCGCTACGACTACACCCGCATGCAGCCGAAGATGACCGACGCATTCCTGCGCGGCTTGCAGAGCGGTACCGGCGAACTCACCAGCATCGACGACTCGGACAAGAAGTGGCACCGCGTATCGCCCAAGCTGGGCGTGACCTACGCGTTCAACGATACCTACACCTGGTACGGCCAGTATGCCGAGGGCTTCCGCACGCCGACCCCCAAGTCGATGTACGGGCGCTTCCAGAACCTCGACCTCGGGTATCGCGTCGAGGGCAACCCCGGGCTCGAACCGGAGAAGAGCAAGAGCTACGAGACCGGCCTGCGCGGCAACTTCGACGCCGGCAACTTCGACGTGGCGGTGTTCTACAACAAGTACCGCGACTTCATCGACGAGGACGCCGTGCAGTCGGCCAATCTGGAATCGACCTTCCGGGCCAATAACATCAAGCACGCCACCATCAAGGGCGCCGAGTTCAAGGGTCGCCTGAACCTAGACCACTTCGGCGCGCCGCAGGGCCTGTACACCCAAGGCTCGATCGCCTACGCCCACGGCCGCAACGATGACAACGGCCAGCCGCTGAACACCGTCAACCCGCTGACCACCGTCGTCGGGGTGGGATATGAGCAACAGAACTATGGCGGCCTGCTGAGCTGGACCCTGGTCAAGCGCAAGAACCGTGTCGACGACACCACCTTCTTCGCCCCCGACGGCACCAGCAAGCAGTTCCGCACGCCAGGCTATGGGGTGCTCGACCTGGCCGGATATTACAAGGTCACCGACGACGTTACCGTCAATGCGGGTCTCTACAACCTGACCGACAAGAAGTACTGGCAGTGGGACTCGGTGCGCGGTTACGACGGACAGGGTGAAGCCGCGGTCACCCAGCCGGCCAATCTCGACCGCCTGACCATGCCAGGCCGCAACTTCGCGGTAAATGTGGTGTGGGATATCTGACCTGGCGCTGCACACCTCAAGACATGCACTTTTTTACTGATTCCCGTCTTCTTTTTCGTCTTGTTACAAGACCCGACCATTTTCCAAGGACCGACCATGACCTCCACCCCCCTGCGCTCGCAACGCCTGAACCAGCTGACCCACGCCCCCCACAGCGAACTGGATACCCTGGTCAAATCCCACGCCCCCTTCGACACCCGCGAGAGCTTCGCCCGCTTCGTGGTCGCCCAGTACCTGTTCCAGGCCGAGCTGCAGGCGCTCTACACCGACCCGCGACTGATCGCCATCGTCCCCGACCTGGCCCAGCGCTGCCGCGCTGAACAGGCCCGACTGGACCTGGCCGATCTGAACACCGGCGTCCCCTCCCCCGTGCCCGGCGCATTGCACAACCCGAGCCTGGGTGAAGCTCTGGGCTGGATCTTCGTCTCCGAAGGCTCCAAACTGGGCGCCGCATTCCTGATCAAGCGTGCCGTCGGCCTGGGCCTGTCGGACAGCGTTGGCGCCCGTCACCTGGGCGAGCCCGCCGGGGGACGCGCCGAAGGCTGGAAACAGTTCACGCGCATTCTCGACAGCCTGGAATTGAACCCCGAGGAGGACGCCGCTGCCGAACGCGGTGCGGTTGCCGCCTTCGAGCGCTTCACCGAGCTGCTCCGGCACGCCTACGCGCCGAGCACCGAAGTTGCCTGATACGCCCTGCCGGCGGCCCTTGAAGCGGCCGGCCCTGAACAGCCCGTCAATGAGCCCATGACCCGACCCGCCACTTCCAAACTGTCCCGCCTGCTGTTCGCGCTCCTGGCCTATGTCAGCCTGGGCATCGGCCTGGTCGCGATTGTCATCCCCGGGCTGCCGACGACCGAGTTCATCCTCCTCGCCGCCTGGGCCGCGACACGCAGTTCGCCGCGCCTGAGCGCCTGGCTGGAGAACCACCGGCTGTTCGGGCCGATCCTGCACAACTGGCGCAACGGCAAGGTCATCAAGCGCCGCGCCAAGGTCAGCGCCACTCTCAGCATGCTGGTGTGCGCCGCCGTGATGCTGGTGTTCCTCGACCACCGCTGGCCGGTGTTCCTGGCCATCGGCGGCATGACCCTGGGCAACCTGTGGATCTGGTCACGGCCCGAGCACGCGCCGGCCGTCCGAGACGCCGAACTGCAACGGCAGGTTTGACCACAGGCGATTGCTGTACTGCAATTGCCCTGTCGAGGAGAACCTGCATGCAGTACCTGCTGAACGTCATCGCCACTGTCCTGGAGCTTGATCCTGCCGCTATTCGCTGGCAGGGAATCGGCTCGCTGCCATCCGCCTATGGCGTGACCGAGCTGGCCAGTGCCAGCGTCGCCGCGGCTGGTCTGGCCCTGGCAGACCTGCTGCAACGCCAGACCGACACCTGTCCTCTGGTGCGGGTCGACCGCCGCCTGGCCTCCTTCTGGTTCGCCGGCAGCGTGCGCCCGCAGGGCTGGCAGACACCACCGTTGTGGGATGCCATCGCTGGCGACTACCCCTGCAAGGATGGCTGGATCCGCCTGCACACCAATGCACCGCATCACCGCAGAGCGGCGCAGGACGTACTGGGCGCGGCCCAGGACCGTGCTGAAATGGCAAGGCGAGTCGCGCCGTGGTCGGCCGGCGATCTGGAGCAGGCGGTGGTCGCCGCGGGCGGGTGCGCCGCGATGATGCGCAGCTGGCTGCAGTGGAGCGAGCATCCACAGGGCCAGGCCGTGGCCGCGGAGCCGTTGATCGCACGCCAGCTCGCCGCTCCCGGTCCCGGTCCCATCCGGCCGTGGCAAGGCACCCTTGAGCGGCCGTTGGCGGGGGTAAAGGTGCTCGACCTTACACGCATTCTTGCCGGCCCCACGGCCAGCCGCCTGCTGGCAGGCTTTGGCGCCGATGTGCTGCGTATCGATCCGCCCGGCTGGGACGAGCCGGCCGTGGTCGCCGAGGTTACCCTGGGCAAGCGCTGCGCCCGGCTCGACCTGCGCGTCGCCGAGGACCGCCAGGTTTTCGAGCATTTGCTGGCCGACGCCGACATCCTGTTGCATGGCTACCGCGCCGACGCCCTCGAAGGCCTCGGCTACGGCGAGCCGCGGCGCCGCGAGCTCAACCCCGGGCTGGTCGACGTCTGCCTCAACGCCTACGGCTGGAGCGGGCCATGGCGCGACCGGCGCGGCTTCGATAGCCTGGTGCAGATGAGCACCGGCATCGCCCGTGAAGGCATGCGCTGGCAACAGGCCGAACACCCCGTGCCCTTGCCGGTGCAGGCGCTGGACCATGCCACCGGTTACCTGATGGCCGCCGCCGCGATACGCGGCTATGCCGAGCGTCTGCGCAACGGCCATGGCGCCAGCGCGCGGCTGTCGCTGGCGCGCACGGCCAAGCTGCTGATCGAGCGCGGAACCGTGAGCGATGACCTGCCGCTGGCCGCGGAAACGGTCGAAGACCTTGATGCCTTGGTGGAAACGACTCCTTGGGGCCCGGCACGACGGCTCAAGGGCCCGCTCAAGGTGGGTGAAGCCGTGATTCACTGGGAGCGCGGGGCATGCGAGCTGGGGTCTGACGCCGCCCGCTGGTGATGCGCGCGGGCTACAGCGACAAGACCCCCGCATACAGTCCATACGCCGCCAGGCCCGCCCCCGCCAGTACCGCGGCGAAAACCAGCTTTTCCCAGCGGGTGAACAGCGCCTGCCCCTGTTCGTGCTTGGCCCGGGCAAACAGGATCACTCCAGGCGCATACAGCAAGGCCGAAAGCAGCAGGTACTTCAGCCCGCCTGCATACAGAAGCCACACCGCATAGACCAGGGCCAGGCCCGCCACCAGCAGATCATTGCGCCGCGCCGTCGGCTGTCCGTCATAGCTTTCGCCCCTCAGCGCCAGCAGCACGGCATACGCCGCCGACCAGAAATACGGCACCAGGATCATCGACGACGCCAGGTAGATCAGGCTGGTATAGGTACCCGCCGACACCAGCGTGATCAGCAGGAAGCCCTGGATCATGCTGTTGGTCAGCCATAGCGCGTTGACCGGCACGCGGTTGGCGTTCTCGCGGGTGAGGAAGCGCGGCATGGTCCTGTCCCGCGCCGTGGCGAACAGGATCTCGGCGCACAGCAGCGCCCAGGACAGCAACGCCCCCAGCAGCGACACACCCAGACCGAGGCTGATCAGCAACGCGCCCCACGGCCCGACGATGTGCTCGAGCACCGAGGCCAGCGACGGGTTCTGCAGCCCGGCCAGCTCCGGCTGGGTCATCACTCCCAGTGACAGCACGTTCACCAGCACCAGCAAGGCCAGCACGCCCAGAAAGCCGATCACCGTGGCCTTGCCGACGTCCGAGCGGCGTTCCGCCCGCGCCGAATAGACGCTGGCGCCCTCGATGCCGATGAACACGAACACCGTCACCAGCATCATGTTGCGCACCTGCGACAGCACGCTGCCGAACGTGGGATTGCCCAGCCCCCAGATATCGCGGCTGAAGATGTCGGCGCGAAAGGCAAAGAATGCGATGAGGATGAAGATCAGCAGCGGCACGACCTTGGCGATGGTTGTCACCAGGTTGATGAACGCCGCTTCCTTGATGCCCCGCAGCACCACGAAATGCACCGACCACAGCAGCAGCGAGGCGCAACCGATGGCTTCGGGCGTGTTGCCTTCGCCAAACACCGGGAAGTAGAACCCCAGGGTACTGAACAACAGCACGAAGTAGCCGACGTTGCCCAGCCAGGCACTGATCCAGTAGCCCCAGGCCGATGAGAATCCCATGTACTCGCCAAAGCCGGCCTTGGCATAGGCGTACACCCCGGAATCGAGGCCAGGCTTGCGGTTGGCCAAGGTCTGGAACACGAAGGCCAGCGCCAGCATGCCAATCGCCGTGATGCCCCAGCCAATCAGCACCGCGCCCGCATCGGCACGCGCCGCCATGTTCTGCGGCAAGGAAAAGATCCCGCCACCGATCATCGACCCGACCACCAGGGCAATCAGCGCACTCAAGCGCAGCTTTTGACTCACGTCGCTCATAAGCCTCCCTGTTGCATTTGTGTCACCGGTACGAAATAACCGCGGCTGTAGTTGCACTAACCACTTATCAGCGCGGGCGATTAAATGACCCGTGCTAATAGCCAGACTTTCTAACTTGGCAGGTTCAAGTAACAGGCAATTGTGGACGATATTCCAGCCACTGTGTCCTGTCGGATTGTGTTGGCAAAAAGTTGCGAAACCCCGAAAAAAGACTAGTTTCATAGCGCGCAGGCAAACGCAGCATCCGCTCCGCAAACAGACGTGGAGGTGCCAGTCCGCAAGGCCTGCGACATTGCCGTCGGCACTCTCCAGGAGTTTCATGAAGACCCTCTTCATGACGTCGTGAACTGATCTACATCAGCGAATGACCACGGCACCAGCTCTAGGCTGGCGTCAACTCTCTCCTGGCAAGGAGTTACGCGATGTCTGACTCTTCTGGAAAACTGAAACTCGGCGCACTGGTTGCACTTGTGGTCGGTTCGATGATTGGCGGCGGGATCTTTTCCTTGCCGCAGAACATGGCCGCCAGTGCGGGCGTGGGCGCCGTGCTGATCGGCTGGGCCATCACCGCGGTCGGCATGCTGACCCTGGCGTTCGTGTTCCAGACCCTGGCCAACCGCAAGCCCGACCTGGACGGTGGTGTCTACGCCTACGCCAAGGCCGGTTTCGGCGACTACATGGGCTTCTCGTCGGCATGGGGCTACTGGATCAGCGCCTGGCTGGGCAACGTCGGCTACTTCGTCCTGCTGTTCAGCACCCTGGGCTACTTTTTTCCGGTGTTCGGCGAGGGCAACACCCTGGCCGCGGTGATCGGCGCCTCGCTGCTGCTCTGGGGCGTGCATTTCCTGGTGCTGCGAGGCATCAAGGAAGCGGCCTTCATCAACCTGGTCACGACCATCGCCAAGATAGTGCCGCTGGCCCTGTTCGCGCTGGTCTGCCTGTTCGCCTTCCGCCTCGATATCTTCACCGCCGACATCTGGGCCATGGGCACGCCGGAGCTGGGCAGCGTGATGAACCAGGTGCGCAACATGATGCTGGTCACCGTGTGGGTGTTCATCGGCATCGAGGGCGCGAGCATCTTCTCCTCACGAGCGGAAACACGCTCGGACGTGGGCAAGGCCACGGTGATCGGTTTCGTCACCGTGCTGCTGTTCCTGGTGCTGGTGAACGTGCTGTCGCTGGGGGTGATGACCCAGCCGGAACTGGCCGGCCTGCAGAACCCGTCGATGGCCGCGGTGCTCAAGCATGTGGTCGGCGATTGGGGCGCCGTGCTGATCAGCGTCGGCCTGATCATCTCGCTGCTCGGCGCGCTGTTGTCGTGGGTGCTGCTGTGCGCCGAGATCATGTTCGCCGCCGCCAAGGACCACACCATGCCGGCGTTCCTGCGCCGCGAGAACCCCAACCAGGTACCGGCCAACGCGTTGTGGCTGACCAACGCCATGGTTCAGGTCTTCCTGGTGATCACGCTGTTTTCCAACAGCACCTACCTATCGCTGATCTACCTCGCCACCTCGATGATCCTGGTGCCTTACCTGTGGTCGGCGGCCTACGCGGTGTTGCTGGCGGTGCGCAGCGAGACCTACGAGAACGCCCTGGCCGAGCGGCGCAAGGACCTGATCATCGGCGGCGTGGCGCTGATCTACGCGATCTGGCTGCTGTACGCCGGCGGCATCAAGTACCTGCTGCTCTCGGCCCTGTTGTATGCCCCAGGCGCGATCCTGTTCGCCAAGGCCAAGCGCGAGGTCGGCCAACCCATTTTCACCCACGTCGAGAAGCTGATCTTCGCCGCCGTGGTCGTCGGCGCCCTGGTGGCGGCCTACGGCTTGTACGACGGGTTCCTGACCCTGTGATCCTGTTTCTTGCACACATTGGAGGAATGCACCATGTCCACGGAAAAAGCGAAGTACGGCGTCCACTCCGAAGCCGGCAAGCTGCGCAAGGTGATGGTCTGCTCCCCTGGCCTGGCGCACCAGCGCCTGACGCCGAGCAATTGCGACGAACTGCTGTTCGATGACGTCATCTGGGTCAACCAGGCCAAGCGCGACCATTTCGACTTTGTCACCAAGATGCGCGAGCGCGGCATCGAGGTGCTCGAGATGCACAACCTGTTGACCGAGACCGTGCAGCACCCCGACGCGTTGAAGTGGATCCTCGACCGCAAGATCACCCCCGACACCGTCGGCGTCGGCCTGACCAACGAGGTGCGTAGCTGGATGGAAGGTCTGGAGCCGCGCCGGCTGGCCGAATTCCTGATCGGCGGCGTGGCGGGCCAGGACCTGCCCGTCAGCGAAGGCGCCGAAGTGGTGAAGATGTACAACGACTACCTGGGCCATTCCAGTTTCATCCTGCCGCCCTTGCCCAACACCCAGTTCACCCGTGACACCACCTGCTGGATCTACGGTGGCGTGACCCTGAACCCCATGTACTGGCCGGCGCGCCGCCAGGAAACCCTGCTCGCCAGCGCCATCTACAAGTTCCACCCGCAGTTCACCAATGCCGAGTTCGAGACCTGGTATGGCGACCCCGACAAGGACCATGGCCAGGCGACGCTCGAAGGCGGGGACGTGATGCCGATCGGCAAGGGCGTGGTGCTCATCGGCATGGGCGAGCGTACCTCGCGCCAGGCCATCGGCCAGCTGGCCCAGGCGCTGTTCGCCAAGGGCGCCGTGGAGCAGGTGGTGGTCGCCGGTCTGCCCAAGTCTCGCGCGGCGATGCACCTGGACACCGTGTTCAGCTTCTGCGACCGCGACCTGGTCACGGTCTTCCCTGAAGTGGTGCGCGAGATCGTGCCGTTCATCATCCGCCCTGACGAGAGCAAACCCTACGGCATGGACGTGCGCCGCGAGCACAAACCGTTCATCGAGGTGGTCGCCCAAGTGCTTGGGCTGGCGCAGCTGCGCGTGGTGGAAACCGGCGGCAACAGCTTCGCGGCCGAGCGCGAGCAGTGGGACGACGGCAACAACGTGGTGGCCGTGGAGCCCGGCGTGGTCATCGGCTACGACCGCAACACCTATACCAACACCCTGCTGCGAAAGGCCGGGATCGAGGTCATCACCATCAGTGCCGGCGAACTGGGGCGTGGCCGTGGCGGCGGCCACTGCATGACCTGCCCGATTGTCCGCGACCCTGTCGAATACTAGGAGAACCGTCATGGCTTTCAACATCCACAACCGCAACCTGCTCAGCCTCGAGCACCACACCCCGCGCGAGTTGCGCTACCTGCTGGACCTGTCCCGCGACCTGAAGCGGGCCAAGTACACCGGCACCGAGCAGAAGCACCTCACGGGCAACAACATCGCCCTGATCTTCGAGAAGACCTCGACCCGTACCCGCTGCGCCTTCGAGGTCGCGGCCTACGACCAGGGCGCCAATGTCACCTACATCGACCCCAACTCCTCGCAGATCGGCCACAAGGAAAGCATGAAGGACACCGCCCGCGTGCTCGGGCGCATGTACGACGCCATCGAGTACCGGGGCTTCAAGCAGGAGATCGTCGAAGAACTGGCCAAGTACGCTGGCGTGCCGGTGTTCAATGGCCTGACCGACGAGTACCACCCCACCCAGATGATCGCCGACGTGCTGACCATGCGCGAGCACAGCGACAAGCCGCTGCACGACATCAGCTATGCGTACCTGGGCGATGCGCGCAACAACATGGGCAACTCGCTGCTGCTGATCGGCGCCAAGCTCGGCATGGATGTGCGCATCGCCGCGCCCAAGGCGCTGTGGCCGCACAACGACCTGGTGCAGCGCTGCCAGCAGTACGCCGAGGACAGCGGCGCGCGGATCATGCTTACCGAGGACCCCAAGGCGGCGGTCAAGGACGTGGACTTCATCCACACCGATGTCTGGGTGTCGATGGGCGAGCCGGTCGAGGCCTGGGGCGAGCGCATCAAGCAGCTGCTGCCCTACCAGGTGAACAGCCAGTTGATGAAGGCCAGCGGCAACCCGCGAACCAAGTTCATGCACTGCCTCCCGGCGTTCCACAACTCCGAGACCAAGGTCGGCAAGCAGATCGCCGAGCAGTACCCGAACCTGGCCAACGGCATCGAAGTGACCGACGACGTGTTCGAGTCGCCGGCCTGCATCGCCTTCGAGCAGGCGGAAAACCGCATGCACACGATCAAGGCGATCCTGGTGTCGACGCTGGCTGACCTTTAGGAGCCTCCATCATGCGTATCGTTGTTGCTCTGGGCGGCAACGCCCTGCTGCGCCGCGGCGAGCCGATGACGGCCGAGAACCAGCGCGCCAATATCCGTATCGCCTGCGAGCAGATCGCCAGGATTCATCCTGGCAACGAACTGGTCATTGCCCACGGCAATGGCCCCCAGGTGGGCCTGTTGTCGCTGCAGGCCCAATCCTACAAACCCGAGGAGGCCTACCCGCTGGATGTGCTCGGCGCCGAGACCGAGGGCATGATTGGCTACATGATCGAACAGGAGCTGGGCAACCTGCTGGCCTTCGAGGTGCCCTTCGCCACGCTGTTGACCCAGGTCGAGGTGGATGCCAGCGACCCGGCCTTCCAGGACCCGACCAAGTTCATCGGCCCGGTGTATGGCAAGGAGGAAGCCCAGCGTCTGGCCCGGGAAAAAGGCTGGGTGGTCAAGCCCGACGGCGACAAGTACCGCCGCGTGGTAGCCAGCCCCAAGCCTCGGCGGATCTTCGAGATCCGCCCGATCACCTGGCTGCTCGACAAAGGCACCGTAGTGATCTGCGCGGGGGGTGGCGGCATTCCCACCATGTACGACCCCGAGCGCCAGCGCACCTTGCAGGGCATCGAGGCGGTGATCGACAAGGACCTGTGCTCGGCGCTGCTGGCCGAACAGCTCGACGCCGACCTGCTGGTGATCGCCACTGACGTCAATGCCGCGTTCATCGACTATGGCAAGCCTAGCCAGAAGGCGATCGCCCAGGCCCACCCCGACGCGCTGGAGAAACTCGGCTTCGCCGCCGGTTCCATGGGTCCCAAGGTCCAGGCCGCGTGCGACTTCGCGCGCAATACCGGGAAGGTGGCGGTGATCGGCTCGTTGCCGGATATCGAGGGTATCGTCAAAGGCAGCGCCGGCACCCGGGTCAGCATCGACCAGTCCGGCATCAGCTATCGTTGAGCGCGGCAGGCGGGCTCGCCGGCCCGCCTCATCAACTTGCGGAGGATTTCACCATGGCCCAGTTCGAACCTGGTCACCTGCACATCGAGCGCCATGCGCTGACCCGGGACGACCACAGTTACAACCTGTGCATCGACTATGAAATCATGCAGGATCCCAAGGAGGGCAAGGGCATGCAGTTCCGCCTGCATGGCACAGTGCAGGACAAGAGCATCGACGAAAGCTTCTTCCTGCCCAAGGACCAGGCCTTCGACTTTGCCCGCCACGCCACCCGCCTCGCCCAGAAGCACGGCCTGCCCAAGACCGCCAGCATCGGCTCGATGCACAAGTACTACGACGAAATGTTCGACGATGTGCGCAAGCAGCTGGATGTGAAATCGGGGGATCCGGTGAAGCCCGAGCATCTGGAATAGATCAAGGTCCCGCTGCGGCGCCCCGCCTGTCAGAGGGCTGGTCCCGCGGCGGCTTTATCCTGCACTACCTTCCACAGTTCCTGCTACACAGGCAGGCAAGGCATACTTGTGTTCTTTCTCCCGGACCGCCTCGCTTACCCATGCGCATCCACGTCAGCTTCATCGACCGCGTCGGCATCACCCAGGAAGTACTGGCCCTGCTCGGCGCGCGCAACCTCAACCTGGACGCCGTCGAGATGGTGCCGCCCAACGTCTACATCGATGCCCCGACACTGAGCCCGGCGGTGCTCGAGGAACTGCACGACGCACTCTTCGAAGTAGAGGGCGTGCAGTCGGTGGAAGTGGTCGACATCCTGCCCGGCCAGCGCCGCCACCTGCAGCTCGATGCGCTGCTGGCGGCCATGAGCGACCCGGTGCTGGCCGTGGACAGCGCCGGCACCGTGCTGCTGGCCAACCCGGCGCTGATCGCCCTGTGCGGACGTGAGTCGGCCGGGCGCTCGGTGGGCGAGCTGTTCGCTGACCCCGGCCTGCTCCAGGCGTTGAGGGAAAACGGCTTTCACCTGCCAATGCGCGAGATGCAGCTCAACGGCCAGAGCCTGCTGCTCGACGCCACGCCGATCACCAACGCTGGCGGCCTGCTCACCCTCTACCCGCCCAATCGCATGGGCGAGCGGCTGTCGGCGCTTCACCATGACCACGCCGAGGGCTTTGACTCGCTGCTCGGCGAGTCACCGGCCATCCGCACCCTGAAGGCCCGCGCCCTGCGCGTCGCCGCGCTGGACGCACCGCTGCTGATCCACGGCGAAACCGGCACCGGCAAGGAGCTGGTGGCCCGCGCCTGCCATGCCGTCAGCAGCAGGCACGCCGCGCCGTTTCTGGCGTTGAACTGCGCTGCGCTGCCAGAGAGCCTGGCCGAGAGCGAACTGTTCGGCTATGCCCCCGGCGCCTTCACCGGCGCCCAGCGCGGCGGCAAGCCAGGGCTGATGGAACTGGCCAACCAGGGCACGGTGTTTCTCGACGAGATCGGCGAGATGTCGCCGTACCTGCAGGCCAAGCTGCTGCGTTTTCTCAGCGATGGCAGCTTTCGCCGGGTCGGCGGCGACCGCGAGGTCAAGGTCGATGTGCGGATCCTCAGCGCCACCCACCGGGACCTTGAGAAAATGGTCGCCGCAGGTACTTTCCGCGAGGACCTGTTCTACCGCCTGAATGTCCTCAACCTGCAGGTCCCGCCCCTGCGCGAGCGCGGCCAGGACATCCTGCTGCTGGCGCACTGGTTCATGCAGCAGGCGTGCACGCAGATCCAGCGCCCGCTCTGCCGGCTCGCGCCGGGCGCGCACCCTGCCCTGCTGGGCAACCCGTGGCCGGGCAACGTGCGGCAGTTGCAGAATGTGATCTTTCGCGCCGCCGCCATCTGCGAAAGCAACCTGGTGGACTTCGGTGACCTGGACATTGCCGGCACCTCGGTGGCACGGGGGCAGGATGGCGAGGTGGCCAGCCTGGAACTGGCGGTCGAGGACTTCGAGCGCGAGCTGCTGCAGCGCTTGTACCTGAGCTATCCGTCGACACGGCAACTGGCCGGCCGCCTGCAGACCTCGCACACCGCTATCGCCCACCGTTTGCGCAAGTACGGAATTCCCCCAAAGCCCTGACCAGCCGTATCGAAATCACTACACTGTATCGATTTCGCTACATACGGAGCGGGGCGCTGTTGCGCAAGGTTCTGATCCGCTTCTGTTTTTATTCTGCGCGAGCCGCTGTAGCGTTTTCGTTCCACCGCAACGCCTCCACGGCCTCCCAAGCGCTATGAATCGCCCGGCTTTTCAGGGGATAACGCAGCTGGCCGCATTATTGCTTGGGGAACGTCATCAAGACGCCCTGAGGATCCGCCATGACCACCATCAACCTTGGCATCGCCAACGAATTCATCGCCCGTCACATCGGCCCGCGCGCCGCCGATGAGCAGAGCATGCTGGCGACCCTGGGCTTCGACACCCTCGATGCCATGACCGCCGCCGTCATCCCCGACAGCATCAAGGGCACCAGCGTGCTGGAACTGGGCGACGGGCAGAGCGAAGCCGACGCCCTGGCGTCCCTCAAGGCCATCGCCGGCCAGAACCAGCTGTTCAAGAGCTTCATCGGCCAGGGCTACTACAACTGCCACACCCCGGCGCCGATCCTGCGCAACCTGCTGGAAAACCCGGCCTGGTACACCGCCTACACCCCTTACCAGCCCGAGATCTCCCAGGGCCGCCTCGAAGCACTGCTGAACTTCCAGACCCTGATCAGCGACCTTACCGGCCTGCCGATCGCCAATGCCTCGCTGCTCGATGAGGCCACCGCCGCCGCCGAGGCCATGACGTTCTGCAAGCGTCTGAGCAAGAACAAGTCCAGCCATGCCTTCTTCGCCTCGCAGCACTGCCACCCGCAGACCCTCGACGTGCTGCGCACCCGCGCCGAGCCGCTGGGCATCGAGGTGGTGGTGGGCGACGAGCATGAGCTCGAAGACACCAGCCGGTTCTTCGGTGCGCTGCTGCAATACCCCGCCAGCGGCGGTGAGGTCTTCGACTACCGCGCGCTGGTCGAGCGATTCCACGCCAGCAACGCACTGGTCGCGGTCGCGGCCGACCTGCTGGCCCTGACCTTGCTGACCCCTCCGGGCGAATTCGACGCCGACGTGGCCATCGGCAGTGCCCAGCGCTTCGGCGTGCCTCTGGGCTTCGGCGGCCCGCACGCGGCCTACTTCGCGACCCGTGACGCGTTCAAGCGCGACATGCCGGGCCGCCTGGTCGGCGTCTCGATCGACCGTTTCGGCAAGACCGCCCTGCGCCTGGCCATGCAGACCCGCGAGCAGCATATCCGCCGTGAGAAGGCCACCAGCAACATCTGCACCGCCCAGGTGCTGCTGGCCAACATTGCCAGCATGTACGCCGTGTACCACGGCCCCGCGGGCCTCAAGCGCATTGCCGAGCGCACCCACGGGCTGACCACGATCCTGGCCGAAGGCCTCAAGACCCTGGGCGTCAGCGTCGTCAACCAGGCCTGGTTCGACACCCTGACCCTGGCCACGGGCAGCGCGACCGCCACGTTGCATGAGCAAGCCCGTGCCAACGGCCTGAACCTGCGCCAGATCGACGCCGGCCAGCTGGGCCTGTCGCTCGACGAAACCAGTACGCAAGCCGATGTGGAAGCCCTCTGGCAGCTGTTTGCCGCCGATCAGCCACTGCCCGGCTTCAACGCCATTGCCAGCACCGTGCAGGCGCGCCTGCCTGCCGCACTGCTGCGCCAGTCGGCGATCCTCGAGCACCCGGTGTTCAACCGCTACCACAGCGAAACCGAGCTGATGCGCTACCTGCGCCGCCTGGCCGACAAGGACCTGGCCCTGGACCGCAGCATGATCCCGCTGGGCTCGTGCACCATGAAGCTCAACGCCGCCAGCGAGATGATCCCGGTCACCTGGGCCGAGTTCGGCAACCTGCACCCGTTCGCCCCGGCCGAGCAGAGCCAGGGTTACCAGCAGCTGACCCAGGAACTGGAAGCCATGCTTTGCGCCGCCACCGGCTATGACGCTGTGTCGCTGCAGCCCAATGCCGGCTCGCAGGGCGAGTACGCGGGCCTGCTGGCGATCCGCGCCTACCACCAGAGCCGTGGCGAGGCACGCCGCACGGTCTGCCTGATCCCCTCCTCGGCCCATGGCACCAACCCCGCGACCGCGCAGATGGCCGGGATGCGCGTGGTGGTCACCGCCTGCGACGCGCGCGGCAACGTCGACATCGACGACCTGCGCGCCAAGGCCCTCGAGCACCGCGAGCACCTGGCGGCGCTGATGATCACCTACCCCTCGACCCACGGCGTGTTCGAGGAAGCGATCGGCGAGATCTGCGCGATCATCCATGACAACGGCGGCCAGGTGTACATCGACGGCGCCAACATGAATGCCATGGTCGGACTCTGCGCCCCGGGCAAATTCGGCGGCGACGTATCCCACCTGAACCTGCACAAGACCTTCTGCATCCCCCATGGCGGTGGCGGCCCCGGCGTCGGCCCGATCGGCGTCAAGTCGCACCTGGCGCCCTTCCTGCCCGGCCACGCGCAGCTGGACAACCCCCAGGGCGCGGTCTGCGCCGCACCGTTCGGCAGCGCGAGCATCCTGCCGATCACCTGGATGTACATTCGCATGATGGGCGGCGCGGGTCTCAAGCGCGCCTCGCAGATGGCGATCCTCAACGCCAACTACATCGCCCGCCGCCTGGAAGAGCACTACCCTGTGCTGTACACCGGCGGCAACGGCCTGGTCGCGCATGAATGCATCCTCGACCTGCGTCCGCTCAAGGACAGCAGCGGCATCAGCGTCGATGACGTGGCCAAGCGCCTGATCGACTTCGGCTTCCATGCCCCGACCATGTCGTTCCCGGTGGCCGGCACGCTGATGATCGAGCCCACCGAGAGCGAGGCCAAGGAAGAACTCGACCGGTTCTGCGAGGCGATGATCCGCATCCGCGAAGAGATTCGCGCGGTCGAGGCCGGCAGCCTCGACAAGGACGACAACCCGCTGAAAAACGCGCCGCATACCGCGGCGGAGCTGGCGGGCGACTGGTGCCACGGCTACAGCCGCGAGCAGGCGGTGTACCCGCTGGCGAGCCTGGTGGAGGGCAAGTACTGGCCGCCGGTAGGACGGGTCGACAACGTGTTCGGCGACCGCAACCTGGTCTGCGCCTGCCCGCCGATCGAGAGCTACCAGGACGCCTGAGTCCGTCAGCGGGGCCAGGCCCGGTATTCCGGCCTGGCCTCGTCAGATATCCCGTCGGTTCGCACATATTAGGAGTCACCGATGTCCGAGACACTGCACAAGACCCCGCTGCATGCCCTGCATCTGGAGCTCGGCGCGCGCATGGTGCCGTTCGCCGGCTACGAGATGCCGGTCCAGTACCCGCTAGGGGTCATGAAGGAACACCTGCACACCCGCGAGCACGCCGGGTTGTTCGACGTTTCGCACATGGGCCAGATCCGCCTGAGCGGTCCCCAGGCCGCCAGGGCGCTGGAATCACTGGTCCCCGTGGACATCCTGGACCTGCCGGTGGGCATGCAGCGCTACGCCATGTTCACCAACGCGCACGGCGGCATCCTCGACGACCTGATGGTCGCCAACCTGGGCAATGACGTGTTGCTGCTGGTGGTCAACGCGGCCTGCAAGGAGCAGGATCTGGCCCACCTGCGCCAGCACATCGGCGAGCAGTGCCTGATCGAGCCGCTGTTCGAGGAACGCGCCTTGCTCGCCCTGCAAGGCCCGGCCGCGGCTTCGGTGCTGCAGCGCCTGGCACCGGAAGTGGCCAGCATGACCTTCATGCAGTTCAGGAAGGTCACGTTGCTGGATCAGGACTGCTACGTCAGCCGCTCCGGCTACACCGGCGAAGACGGTTACGAGATCTCGGTGCCGAGCGCCGGCGCCGAGGCCCTGGCCCGTCGCCTGCTGGCCGAGCCCGAAGTGGCCGCCATTGGCCTCGGAGCGCGTGATTCACTGCGCCTGGAAGCCGGCCTGTGCCTGTATGGCCACGACATGAACGACCAGACGACGCCCGTGCAGGCCAGCCTGCTGTGGGCGCTGTCCAAGGCGCGCCGTGCCGACGGTGCCCGTGCGGGTGGCTTTCCCGGTGCCGAGACCATCTTCGCCGAGCAACAACAGGGCATCGCGCGCAAACGCGTCGGTTTGTTGCCGCTAGAACGCACCCCCGTGCGTGAAGGCGCCGAGATTGTCGATGAACACGGGCAAGTTGTCGGCCAAGTGTGCAGTGGCGGCTTTGGCCCCACACTCGCGGCACCGGTCGCGATGGGCTACGTGAACAGTGAACATACGGCCCTTGATAGCGCATTGTGGGCGCTGGTTCGCGGTAAACGAGTTGCCCTGAAAGTCAGCAGGATGCCATTTGTCACGCCCCGTTATTACCGCGGTTGATGCACCGTCACGGGGCAGGCTGGCGTATTCGTTTTCGAACCTGCCCCAAGACTTTTCGAACATGGCGCAAAGGCAGGCGCCGTGCCGTGTGCGGCAATTTTATGACACGTGGAAAAAAGCCATAAACGCAGCGTTTCGCAGGGCTTGTTTTTGTCGTCGAAGTTAGCGTAGAGTCACTCCACTGTGTTTGCATGGGTCGCTATGGTTCGTGACCTGGGCAGTAGCGCTGAGTTTTGCTACAACCCGTTCGACGTCTCTTACTTTCCTGCAACCCAGCCCAGTAATCTTCCCCTCCGGGAAGAAGCTGTTATTACTATTGCTGTTATTAATTAAGTTCCAAAGGAAATAAGACAATGTCCCAACGTCAGAGCGGTACCGTCAAGTGGTTTAACGACGAGAAAGGTTTTGGTTTCATCACTCCTGAAAGCGGTCCGGATCTGTTCGTGCACTTCCGCGCTATCCAGGGCAACGGCTTCAAGAGCCTGAAAGAAGGCCAGAAAGTCACCTTCATCGCCGTGCAGGGCCAAAAAGGCATGCAGGCTGACGAAGTTATCGCGGAAGCCTGATTTCCCGTTAAAAAGCCCCTGCCGGCAACGGCAGGGGCTTTTTTGTGCCCGCGATTTCGTAGAATGAGCCTTTTCAGCAGGGAGCGTTTGCCGCATGTCCACGCACACACTGCAGCCCCAGGGACAATTCCCTGCCGCCGGGCTGGGCCGCCGCCTGGCCGCGATGTTCTATGACTGTTTGCTGTGCATCGCGTTGCTGATCGTCACGGCCGGTGTCTACAAGATGATCCAGATGGCCGTGATCGGTGCCGAACGCATGCGTGCCTTGACCGATACGGGCGCGCTGGATGGCGACCCATTGTTGTCCACCGTGCTGCTGTTCATGCTGTTCGGCTTCTTTGCCAAGTTCTGGACCCATGGCGGGCAGACCTTGGGCATGCAGGTGTGGGGCGTGCGAGTGCAGAACGCCGATGGCACGCCGATCAGCCTGTGGCAGGCGCTGCTGCGCTTCGTGGTGGCGATCGGATCGTGGGGATGCCTGGGGCTAGGGTTTGCCTGGGCGCTCGTGGACAAGCGCCAGCGGACCTGGCATGACATCTACTCAGATACCCAGCTGGTACGGGTGCCCAAGCGTAAAGCCTGAGTCCAAAAAAAACCGACCCTGAGGTCGGTTTTTTCAAGTGGCCAAGGCGTGCCTGTCAGCCGGCCCTACGCAACAACCACACGCCCGCCAGCGCACAGATCCCGGCCGGGATCACCACCGCGAGCAATGGCGGGAAGCCGAACACCTGGCTCGACGGCCCAAGCAGGTCCTGGGCGATGCGGAACACGAAGCCCACCAGCACGCCGGTGAACACCCGCTGGCCCAGGGTCACCGAGCGCAGCGGCCCGAAGATGAAGGAAATCGCCATCAGCACCAGGGCGGCGGTGACCGCCGGCTGCAGGACCTTGGTCCAGAACGCCAGCCAGTAGCGGGCATTGTTCAGGCCCTGGTCGGACAGGTAGTGGATGTAATCCCACAAGCCGGTGATCGACAGCGACTCGGGCGCGAGGATGACGGTGTTGAGCAGCTCCGGGCTCACCGAGACGTCCCAGCGTTCTTGCGGGGTGTTGATCACCTCGGTGTGGTCGCCACGGAAATGCGTGGTGCTGACCTCGCTGAGCATCCAGTGGTCCTTGTCGTACTGCGCCCGGCGGGCGAAGCTCGAAGTGACCATGTGGCGCTGGTCGTCGAACCGGTAGCGGGTGACGCCCAGCAGCAGGCCGTTGGGCTGCACCGAGTTGATGTGCACGAACTCCTCGCCCTGGCGGTGCCACATGCCGCGCTTGGAGCTTTGCGCCTCGCCGCCGCCCTGGGCCAGCGAACGCTCCGCCTGGGCCTTGTTCTCGGTCACGGGGGCCAGGTACTCGCCCACCAGCAGGCCGACGATCATCAGCACCAGCATCGGCTTCATGACCGCCCAGACGATCCGGCCGATCGAAACCCCGGCCGCGCGCATGATGGTCAGCTCGCTGCTGCTGGCGAGGCTGCCCAGGCCGATCAGGCAGCCGATCAGCGCGGCCATCGGCAGCATGTCGTACACCCGGCGCGGCGCCGTCAGCAGGACAAACCAGCCGGCGTCCATGAGCGTGTAGGTGTCGCTGATGTCGCCCATCTCGTCGATGAAGGCGAACAGCGAGGCAAGGCCGAGAATGATGCCCAGCACCGCCAGGATCGCCGTCAGGACGCTCTTGCCGATGTAGTTGTCCAGCTTACGCATGGGTCACCTCGGCACGGCGCGCGGCGCGCTTGAGGCGCAAGGGTTCCCAGTACAGCAGGACCAGGCCGATGAGCAGGAACAGCCCATGCACCCACCACATGCCGAGGGCGATCGGCAATTTGCCCTTCTCGAGGGCGCCGCGTACGGAAATCAGCATTGTCAGGTAGGCCATGTACAGGAGGATCGCCGGCAGCAGCTTGAGGAAGCGCCCCTGGCGCGGGTTGACCCGGGCCAGCGGCACCGCCATCAGGGTCACGATGAACACCAGCAGCGGCAGCGACAGGCGCCACTGCAGCTCGGCGCGCTCGCGCAGGTCGGTGGCGCCGAACAGCTGCGAGGTGGGGATGGCTTCGCGCTCGGTCACCTCTTCGCTGACCTCGGGCTTGGGCAGCAGCACGCCGTAGGTGTCGTACTTGATGGCGCGGTAGCCGGCCTGGCCGGGGTTGCCGTCATAGCGGTAGCCGTTCTCGAGGATCAGGTAGCGGTTGCCGTCGGCCTGGACTTCCTGGTGGCCCTTCTCGGCGACCAGCACCGAAGGCGCACGGTCCTTGGTCTTGTCCTGGTTGAAGCGCTTCTCGGAAATGAACACGCCCGCCAGGTTGACGCGGTCGCCCGACAGGTTCTCGGTGTAGGTCACCCGGCTCCCGTCGCGCAAGGTCTGGAAGCGGCCTGGCACCAGGGTATCGAACTCGGTGAGGGCGTCCTGCTGGTTGATGATCTGCGCCACCTGGGCCACGCCCTGCGGGGCCAGGCTCAGGCTCAGCCAGGCCACCAGCAGCGCGACCAGCGCGGCAGGGGCCATGGTGATGGCGAGCAGGCGCTGCTGGCTCATGCCGGTGGCCGACAGCACGGTCATCTCGCTTTCGAGATATAACCGGCCATACGCCAGCAGGATGCCCAGGAACAGTCCCAGCGGCAGGATCAACTGCAGGAAGCCCGGCAGGCGGTAGCCCATGATCATGAACAGCACGCCGGGGTCGAGGATCCCCTGGGCCGCCTGGGCCAGGTATTTGATGAAGCGCCCGCTCATGATGATGACCAGCAGCACGGCGCTGACGGCGCTCAAGGTCACCATGACCTCGCGGGACAGATATCGGAAGACGATCAAACCAGACACTCCTGGGTTGTCAGGCTCGGACAGCCAAACAAAGGGTACAGACAGCCAAGACCATTGCCGGTTCGCCGCGGCGAACCTCCATGTGAAGTGCGCGCATTATCCTGTGATTGACCGCCCCTGTCACTTGGCGCCGCACGCGTGCGCATGTCGGGGTTGTCACCAGGGTCGCAGGAGGCTCAAACTGGGCGCTTTTCCACTGGCCCGCACAGCGCGGCCAGGCCCTGCACAGCAGCGCCAACCGACAGAACTTTCGGGGACCATTACATGGAACTGGTAGTAAAAAGCGTAGACGCAGCATCCGTCAAAACCGCCACCCTGGTGATCGCCGTCGGCGAAGGGGGCACGCTCGGCGCCACGGCCAAGGCCGTCGACGACGCCACCGGCGGTGCCCTGGCCACGCTGCTCAAGCGCGGCGACCTGGCCGGCAAGCCTGGCCAGACCCTGCTGCTGCACAGCCTGCCAGGCCTCAAGGCCGAGCGCGTGCTGCTGGTCGGCAGCGGCAAGGAAGAGTCCCTGGGCGATCGCAGCTGGCGCAAGCTGGTGGCGAGCGTGGCCGGTGTGCTGAAGAACCTGGGCGGCACCGATGCCGTGGTGGCGCTGGACGACATCGCGGTGACCGGCCGTGACGCGCACTACGGCAAGTACCGCCTGCTGGCCGAGACCCTGCTCGACGGCGAATACGTGTTCGACCGTTACAAGAGCAAGAAGGCCGAGCCGCGCGCACTGAAGAAGATCACCCTGCTCGCCGGCAAGGCTGGCCAGGCCGACGTCGAGCGCGCCGTCAGGCACGCCACCGCCATCGCCAGCGGCATGCGTTTCACCCGCGACCTTGGCAACCTGCCGCCGAACATCTGCCACCCAAGCTTCCTCGCCGAGCAGGCCAAGGGCCTGGGCGAGGAGTTCGCCGCCCTCAAGGTCGAGGTACTCGACGAGCAGCAGATCAAGGACCTGGGCATGGGCGCGTTCTACGCCGTTGGCCAGGGCAGCGACCAGCCGCCGCGGCTGATCGAGCTCAGCTACCAGGGCGGCAACCCGGATGACAAACCGGTCGTGCTGGTCGGCAAGGGCATCACCTTCGACACCGGCGGTATCAGCCTGAAGCCTGGCGCCGGCATGGACGAAATGAAGTACGACATGGGCGGCGCCGCCAGCGTCCTCGGCACCCTGCGCGCGGTCCTCGAGCTGCAGCTGCCGATCAACCTGGTGTGCCTGCTGGCCTGCGCCGAAA
>NZ_DATELE010000152.1:0-4557 GCF_035277045.1 Pseudomonas sp.
GCGGGGCGCGAGTGGCACTGGATGATCCGTTTGCGTGAGCAACCGGCGCAGTGCATCGGCAGCATCGGCCTGTACGATCAGCCTGGCAACAACCGAGGCTTCTGGCTTGCGCCGCCATGGCAAGGCAAGGGCTACATCCGTGAGGCTTGCGCGGCCATCAATGCCTACTGGTTCGAAACGCTCGCCCGTCCTGTCATGCAGGTGCCCAAGGCGGTGGAAAACCACGCATCGCGCAAGGTTTCCCAGCACGAGGGCATGCGGATGGTCGGCACCAAGGCCGGCAACTTCGTCGCGGGTCCGATGCTCAAGGAGATCTGGGAGATGACACGCGCCGAGTGGTTGCAAGGCGCCGCAGGGCACCGGTAACGGCGAAAGACACCGGACGTGGTTGCTCGACGATGCCCGGTGTCCGGATCTCATGCAAAACCTGCGCGCGCGGACAAACACCCGCCCACCGCGGGCGCCATACTGCCCGCCTGACCTTCATCCGCTGCGAGCACGCCATGGGCCTGTTGAAAACCTCACTGGGCGAAAACCAGTTCGTGTGCATCATGGAATTCGTCCCCAAGCCGTCCGCGGAGCGCTTCGCGGCCCTTGAGTCGATCATGGCACGCACCCACCTGTGCGGCTGGCCGTTGACCGTGGCGATCGGCGACCGGGTCGCCAGCGCGCTGGACATGTCGCCGCTGGACGCATTCGGCAGCTTTACCAAGGGTCTGCCCGCGCTGCCGCACTTTTCAGGCAAGGCCCGCGAGCGCGACGACCTGCTGGCCCAACTGCCGCGCATGGATGCCGCGGGCCTCGACCAGTTGCTGATTCTCACCGGCGACCGGCTCCCCGGGCACGTGCCAGGGCAGCGCCCCGTGCGCTACCTCGAGTCGGTCGCGGCCTTGCAGGTGGTTCGCCAGGCGCGCCCCGACTGGCTGCTCGGCGCCGCCCTCAATCCATTCAAGTACGTCGAGGAAGACGGCGGCGCGCAGTACTTCAAGGCCGAGAAGAAACTCAGCGCCGGCGCTGACTTCATGACCCTGCAGCTGGGCTACGACGACCGCAAGCACCTCGAAGCCCTGCACTGGATGAACCGCCAGCGCGCGCCGAAACCTCTGATCGCCTGTCTCATGGCCCTCACCCACGGCCGCGCCAGCATGCTCGAACAGGTCGCGGGCGTGACCGTGACCCCGTCCATGCTCGAGGTGCTCGCCGCCGAGCTCGCCGTGTCGAAGCAGCATGCCCAGCAGCGCAGCCTGCAGCGCCTGGCGGTGCAGATCACCGGGCTCAAGCTGATGGGATACGCCGGCGTGCACCTTTCAGGGATCCACGACCTTGCCCAGTTCGAAGCGCTGGAGCGGGAGATCGAAGCCGCCCAGGCACACCTGCAGACCCTGGAGCAATGGGCGCCAGCCTGGGCGGCCAGCTGGCAGATGCCGGGCCTGCCCGCCGTGAGGTTCAACCCAGCGGGTGCGTACTGGCGGCTCGGGGAGTCCCATGTCAGTGCCAGTCCCCAGGAGAAGGCGCGGTACTACCTGATGTCCGGCGCGCATGCGCTGATGTTCAACCGCCGCGGCTGGCTGGGCCGCGCGTTCGGCTGGGCAGTGACACGACCAGTCTGGTCCACCGCCAACGGCGCACGCGTGCTGCATGGTCTGGAGCGCGGCATCAAGCGGCCGATGCTCGGCTGCGACACTTGCGGGCGCTGCCGGCTGGAAGACACGCTCTACATATGTCCCGAGACCTGCCCCAAAGGCCTGGCCAACGGTCCCTGCGGGGGTACCTCGCTCAACCGCTGCGAGTTTGGCGACCGCGAGTGCGTGCACAGCGTCAAGTACCGAACCGCCAAGTCGGTCAACAAGAGCGCCGTGCTGACCGACCGCCTCATTCCGAGCATCGAGGTCCAGGGCCGGCACCGCAGTTCCTGGCCTGCCTGGTTCGACGCCGCCCGCGGGGGTGTCCGTGTACCCTGCGAGCATCGCACAATCCTGTAATACTGCGCCCCGGCGAGGGCTTTGCCCTCGATCGCGGCACAAGGCGCGCTCCCACATTTACCCTCAGCCATACCCCTCCGCGATCCGATAATGATTGCGCCCTTTGCGCTTGGCCTCGTACATCGCATGGTCCGCGCGTCCAAGCACGTCCTCGGGCGTCACTGTCCCGCCCTGCTCGCGGTAGATGACGATGCCGATACTCGCGCCGATTTTTACGTCATGCCCTGACAGCTGGAAGGGGCTGGACAGCGTATCGCAGAGCTTCAGCCCGATGCTCTGGGCCGCGGCTTCGGAAACCTCGGACAACGCCAGCACCACGAATTCGTCCCCCGCCAGGCGAATCACCAGATCCTCGGCACGCACGACGCCAAGCATGCGCCGGGCAGCCGCTTGCAACAGCAAATCGCCGGTTTCATGGCCCCATTGATCGTTCACCGACTTGAAGCCGTCCAGGTCGATGAAAAACAGTGCGAAGGCGTTCTGCCTGTCCAGCAGGCGCGCAAGCTCGCGCTGCAGCACGGTGCGGTTGGGCAGCCCGGTCAGCGCGTCGATCGAGGCCCGGTCCACCAGCGCCTTTTCGGTGTTCTTGCGCTCCGTGACATCGAGAGACATGACGAAAAAGCCTTCCACCTTGCCGTGGCGCACGTCGGGGACGTAGCTGGCTCGCCAGATCCTGCTGTCGGTGGGGCTGTAGCGGATGTCATCCGCCTCAACGCGATGGCCCTGCAGCGCCTGCTGGAAAAAGGGCAGCAGTTGCTCATAGACCTCATGCGGCAACACATCCGCGACCCGCTTGCCCTGCAGATAACTGGGATCGACGCCGAAAATGTCCTTGTACACCGCATTGTTGAAACGGTACTTGAGGTCAGGCCCGATGTGCGAGACCAGCACCGGCAGGTTGTCGGCGATCGCCTGCAGGGTTTCCTGGCTGCGCAGCAGCGCATGGGTACGCTCGGCCACCTGATGTTCAAGGCGCGCCTGATAGTCCTCGAGCAGCAGCTGGCTGCGCTTGCGCTCGCTGATGTCACGCACCTGGGCGACCAGGTTGCGAGGCGCACCGGCATCGTCGCGGATCACGGCAATGCTGGTCTCGACCCAGGTCTGCCCACCCTGCCGGGTGACCAGGCGCCCTTCGAGGGTGTAGTGCTTGCGCTGCCCGTCGATCAGTTCGCGCAGCAAGGCTGGCGCGGTGTCCAGGTCGGCGGGAAGAATGATCTGCTGGGCGGTCGTGAGCACCAGCTCTTCCGGGTTATAGCCTGAGATCTTGCAGAATTCGCGATTCACTTCGAGAAAGCGCCCGTCCAGGTCAAGAATGGCCTCGCCTGACGGCGTTTCACGGAACACCGCGCGAAATTGCGCCTCGCTCGAGGTTTTCGCCCGGCGCTGGGCTTGCTCGACCACGCGGGCATCGATGGCCAGGCTGCGCTGCATCAGCTCGCGCTCGACGATACGGGCCAGGTCGCGCAGGCTGTGCAGCTGCTCGTCGGTCAGCGCCCGTGGACCGGTGTCCAGCGCGCACAGGGTACCCACCGTCAGGCCATCAGCGAAACGCAACGGCACGCCGGCATAGAAACGGATGTGGGGCGTGCCGGTTACCAGGGGATTGTCGGCGAAGCGCGGGTCGGCCTCGGCGTCCGGGATCACCAGCGCCTCATCGACGTGCAGCGCGTGCGCGCAAAAGGCGATGTCGCGGGACGTCTCGGCCACGTCCAGGCCCTGGCAGGACTTGAACCACTGCCGGTTCAGGTCCACCAGCGACACCAGCGCGATCGGCACGCCCAACAGCGTGCGGGTCAGGCGGGTGATCCGGTCGAAGCTCTCTTCCGGGGGCGTATCGAGAATGTTCAGACTCGCAAGGAAGCACAGCCTTGCAGCTTCGTTCAGGGGCGGTGGAGCGATCTGCATGAAGGCCTCGTGCGTGTCAGCAGCAATGTTCTGGCACAACCATAGCCAGAGATGCCAGCGGACCACAACCTCCGCGCGTTCATGCAGCGCGCCCGCCGCGCATCAGGGTCGGCTGCTGACGATCCCGGAACTGACCGCCCCCCTGCCACTGCGGTGACGGCTTAGCGACACCAGCAAGATGAACACCGTCACTCCGGCGGTCATCAGTGTCTCGTACCGGTAGGCATCGCTGAACAGCATGTAGCCAAGAACCAGGGTGATGGTGCCGATGACCAGCCATGTCAGCCAGGGGAACAGCCACATCTTGAAGCTCAGCTCGGTGCCCTCGCGCTCGATGCGAGCACGAAGGCGCAGCTGGCAGACGGCGATGACCAGATACACGAGCAAGGCGATCGCGCCCGTAGTCGACAGCAGGAAAGTGAATACCTTGCCTGGAAACACATAATTGACCAGGCAACCTCCAAACCCTGCCAAGGTCGACAGGACAACCGCCAGGGTCGGTACCCCGTTGCCCGAGACACGCTTGATCAAGGTCGGCGCTTCGCCTCGCGCGCTCAGCGAATACAGCATTCGCGAAGCCGTATACAGCCCGGAGTTCATGCAACTGGTGACGGCGACCAGGACCACGAGATCGACCACCAGCTTGGCACCGGGCACGTTCAGAATTTCC
>NZ_DATELE010000153.1:0-5141 GCF_035277045.1 Pseudomonas sp.
GCAATACAGTCGAGCCACTGCTCACGGCTGATGGCCTTGAAGTGATCGCACAGGCAGTCGAGCACCGTCGCCCAGTTGCCGGGCGGCAGGCAAAGCGTGCTGGCCTGGTGGTGTGCCGGATCGAAAGGGGAAGTCATGGCAAGGCTCGTGGAATCGGGCCGGGCATTATCCTCCAAGGCCGCTGGCTCAACCAGCCTGGGCGGCCATTTCGGTGTATTCCTTGAGCCAGCGCAGCACCTGCACGGCCTCCCAGCGCGTGGGGTCGTACAGGGCATAGATCAGCCCTTCGTAACCCACCACGTCCAGGGGGCGGTGATAACCCGCGCGCTGGAACGAGGCTTCGATCTCGGCAAAGCATGTGTTGAAGTGCACCTTGCCGAAAGGCGTCTTGCCCTCGGTCACGAGGCCGTCGAGACGCAGCTCCAGCACCGCCTCGCTCAACAGCTCGGGCGACATGCGATTGACGCTGTACTTCAGTTGTTCGACGTTGACCATCATTCCCGCTCCACCTGCAAACGCCAGGGGTCTACCCAGGCTTCTCCTATACTGTATCCATATACAGTGTAGGGCGGGCATTTCCTGCCGTCAAACACGGAAACCGTCCAACCGTCGCGAGCAGAGCGCGCGCTACCGATGCCGGGACAAACGCGGTCAGCGAAGAAACGCCACCACCTGCTCGGCGTCGAACGGCCAGCCCAGCTCCGCGCCGCTGTCACACCGGCGCAGCACGGGGATCGTCAGGGAGTAGCGTTCGAACAACGCGTCGTTCTCGCTGATGTCGACCAGCTCCACCAGCAGACCGTGCTCGACGAACGGCATCAGCAGCGCCTCCGCCACTTCGCACAGGTGGCAGCCGAGGGTGCCTAGGAGTTGGCATTCAGGCAGCATGGCAAGGTATCCGCACGACCGGGTATGGATGCTTATTCTAGGTCTGGGCGGTGCGGGTTGCACTGCCCTGATGCAATCGCGCCCCCGGTGTTCTACTGTACCCGCATCCAGCACTGAACCTTCGGCGCCCCGCACGACTCGAAATACCCACATACATCCACAGGGAGACACACATGGCCAGTAAATCGGCAAAGAATGCTCAAGAGATATTGGCGGCTGACTTTCAGGCCCTGGTGCGCGACACCGAAAAACTGCTCGCCGACACGGCCAATCTCGCCGGCGACCAGGCCGAGGAATTGCGCGGCCAGCTCAACAAGAGCCTGTTGCGCGCCCGTGAGTCGCTGCAGCTGACCAAGGAATCGGTTCGCGAGCGTGGCGAGGTCGTCCTGATCGATGCCGAACAGTACGTGAAGGAAAACCCTTGGCAGGCCGTGGGCATCGCCGCTGGCGTCGGCCTGCTGGTCGGCCTGCTCGCCGGTCGGCGTTGAGGATCAGCCATGGATAATGACGCGCTTGGCAGCGGCGCCTCCAGTACCGGCAAGCGCCTGGGCGCCGCCGTACTGGGCCTGCTGCATGGCCATATCGAACTGCTCGGCATCGAACTGCAGGAGCAGAAGGCCCGTACCCTGAGCCTGCTGCTCTTCGCAGGTCTGGCCCTGGTCTTCGCGCTGCTGCTGCTCACGGCCCTTTCAGGCTTGCTGCTGGTGATGCTGTGGGACAGCTACCGCCTGGCCGGAATCATCGGGCTGTGCGTGTTCTACGGCCTGGCGGCCATCTATTGCGGTTTGCGCCTCAAGGCCGCGGTGTTCGACGAATCCTCGCCGTTCAACGCCACCCTTGAAGAAATCGCCAAGGACCGGGAGCGCCTGTTGCCATGAGCATGAATGACCTACCCAACGGCGCGAGCCGCCGCGAGATGCGCAAGACGCTGATCCGCCTGCGTCTGGAGATGCATCGGCAGGAAATCCGCAACGAGTCGGCGCAGCTGCTCAGCCCCATCAACCGCCTGCGCGGGGTGGGCAGCTCGCTGCAAGGCGGGCTTGGCGTCAAGCATGCGCCACTGTGGGGGATCGGCGCGGTCGTCGCGCTGGGCTTTCTCACCGGCAAAGGCGTGCGCGGCGGCCACCTCCCCCGCCTGTTGCAACTGGGCAGCAGCCTGGCGCCGCTGGTTCGCCTGTTCATGCAAGGCGGCGGTCGCCACTGACCCTGCGACACGGCAGCACCCGCCGCTTGCGCGGGCGCTGCCAAAACGGGAAGCTGTGACGACTTACCTGATGGGAGATCCAGCCCTTGGATTGGCACACCCTGCTTACCCGCGAACGTCTCGGCAAAGCGCTGTACAGCCCTGAAGAACTGGGCCGCAGCCCCTTCCACAAAGACCACGACCGTATCATCTTCTCCGGCGCGTTCCGCCGCCTGGGACGCAAGACCCAGGTCCACCCGGTGTCGAGCAACGATCACATCCACACCCGCCTGACCCATTCGCTGGAAGTCAGCTGCGTGGGCCGTTCGCTCGGCATGCGCGTGGGCGAAACCTTGCGCGATCGACTGCCGCAATGGTGCGAGCCCAGCGACCTGGGCATGGTGGTGCAGTCCGCCTGCCTGGCCCATGACATCGGCAATCCGCCGTTCGGGCACTCGGGCGAGGACGCCATCCGCCATTGGTTCCAGCAGGCCGCCGGGCGTGGCTGGCTCGACGCGATGAGCGCGGACGAGCGGGCAGATTTTCTCAACTTCGAAGGCAACGCCCAGGGCTTCCGGGTGCTGACCCAGCTTGAGTACCACCAGTTCGACGGCGGCACACGCCTGACCTACGCCACCTTGGGCACCTATCTCAAGTACCCCTGGAGCTCACGTCACGCCGACGCCCTGGGCTACAAGAAACACAAGTTCGGCTGCTACCAGAGCGAAGCGCCTCTGCTTGAGCAGATCGCCAGCAAGCTGGGGCTGCCGCAGGTGGACGAGCAACGCTGGGCGCGTCATCCGCTGGTCTACCTGATGGAGGCGGCGGACGACATCTGCTATGCCCTGATCGACCTGGAAGATGGACTGGAAATGGACCTCCTGCACTACGCCGAGGTCGAGTCGCTGCTGCTCAGTCTGGTGGGCGACGACCTGCCCGATACCTACCGCCAGCTCGGCCCGGGCGACTCACGCCGGCGCAAGCTGGCGATCCTGCGCGGCAAGGCCATCGAGCACCTGACCAATGCCGCCGCGCGGGCGTTTGTCGAGCAGCAGGATGCGCTGCTCGCGGGCACGCTGCCCGGCGACCTGGTCGAGCACATGCACGGGCCGGCCAAGCGCTGCGTGCTGCAGGCCAAGGACATGGCGCGCAACAAGATCTTCCAGGACAAGCGCAAGACCCTGCACGAGATCGGCGCCTACACCACCCTCGAGATCCTGCTCAACGCCTTCTGCGGCGCTGCCCTCGAACAGCACGGCGGGCGTACGCCGTCGTTCAAGAGCAGGCGCATTCTCGACCTGCTGGGCAACAACGCGCCCGATCCCGGCGGCTCGCTGTACAGCGCGTTCCTGCGGATGATCGACTTCATTGCCGGCATGACCGACAGCTACGCCACCGAAATGGCCCGGGAAATGACCGGCCGTTCGAGTCCCGTCTGAGCCCGCTACTGCCACGCTGGTCATACTTGTTCCAGCCGTGGCAGCGTTTATCGGCAGAACCTGTGCAGGAAACTTCCTACAGCGGCCGCATTTGAATAAACAAATGATTAAACATCGTCAACAATAAGTTACTTATAGACTGTTGACAAAGTTGATCGGCGGGAAATTTCGTAATATTCCGGACTTTCTTGTGTAAGTCTTTTCTTATATAGAAGTTAACGCCCCTTGCACCATGCCAGTGGACTTTCAAGTGAGATAAGGTGCGCCTCTGTTTCTGACACCTGCCGCCTGGAAGTCTGATTATGCATTCCGTATTTATCGTGGACGATCACCCTGTCATTCGCCTGGCTGTTCGCATGCTGCTGGAAAACCAGAGCTATAAAGTCATTGGAGAGTCGGACAACGGCGTCGATGCCATGCAGATGATCCGTGAAACCAGGCCCGACCTGGTGATTCTCGACATCAGCATCCCCAAGCTGGACGGGCTGGAGGTGCTGTCACGCTTCCAGGCCATGGCGATGCCCCTGAAGGTGCTGGTGCTCACGGCCCAGTCCCCAGCCCTGTTCGCCATCCGCTGCATGCACTCCGGCGCTGCAGGCTACGTTTGCAAGCAAGAAGACCTGAGCGAACTGCTGAGCGCCATCAAGGCGGTGCTGTCGGGCTACAACTATTTCCCCAGCCAGGCCATCAAGCCGGGTCAGGACCGAGTCTGCAGCCATGACCTGGAGCTGTTTCGCAAGGTCAATGACCGCGAACTGATGGTGTTGCAACTTTTTGCCCAGGGGCGAAGCAACAAAGAGATCGCCAAGGGCATGTTTCTCAGCAACAAGACCGTCAGCACCTACAAGAAACGCCTGATGCAGAAGTTGCAGGCCGAGTCGCTGGTCGACCTGATCGACATGGCCAAACGCAACGCCCTGGTGTGAGCCCGGGCATGTCCAGGCGCATCATCCGCCGTTGCCTGCTTTGCCTGTGGCTGGTAACGGCCGGGGCGCCATCGGCGAGCACCGTTCAGGCAGCGACCTACACACTGCTCGCCCGCTCGGGCGAGGCGCCCGTCACGCTCTCGCTGACCCCGCAGCAGCGGCACTGGCTCAAAGGCCGGCAGGCGCTGGTACTGGGGACCTCGGCACCGGACTATCCCCCCTTCGACATCACCGCCGGCAGCCGCGACTATCAGGGGCTGACCGCCGACTACGCCGGCCTGATCGGGGCGGCGCTGGGCCTGCCCATCAAGGTCGAACGTTTTGCCTCGCGCCAGGAAGCGGTCGAGGCCCTGATCCAGGGGCGTATCGACCTGCTCGGCAGCGCCAACGGCTTCGAAGCCGCGAATGAGCAGGTCGTGCTGTCGCGCCCCTATGCGATCGACCAGCCGGTGCTGGTCACTCGCGAGGACGAAGACCGCCCTCTGGACATGGGCCTGGAGGGCATGCGGCTGAGCATGCTGTACCACTACCTGCCCCTGGATGAAGTACACGCTGCCTACCCCAAGGCCACCCTGCTGTCCTATCCCTCCTATCAGAACGCACTCAACGCCGTGGCCTTCGACGAGGCCGACGTGTTCATCGGCGACACCATATCGACCCATTACCTGATCAACCAGGGCCACTTGCCGAACATCAAGATGGCCA
>NZ_DATELE010000154.1:0-14821 GCF_035277045.1 Pseudomonas sp.
ACCGTGTGGGCGCAGGACGAAGCCAGCTGCGTGATCTATGGCATGCCCATGGCGATCGTCAAGGCCAACCTGGCCGACGCGGTCTACAGCCTGGACGAGATCGGCAAGCACCTGGTCGAGGCCTGTGTCTGATGGATGTCCTGAGCCTGATCGGCCTAATTCTCGCCTTCGTCGCCATCATCGGCGGCAACTTTCTGGAAGGCGGGCATCTCTCGGCGCTGGTCAACGGGCCGGCGGCGCTGATCGTGCTTGGCGGTACCCTGGCGGCATCGCTGCTGCAATCGCCCCTGAGCGCGTTCAAGCGGGCCTTGCAGATTCTGGTGTGGATCTTCTTCCCGCCACGGGTCGACCTGGCCGGTGGCATCGACCGGGTGGTCAACTGGAGCCTGACGGCGCGCAAGGAAGGCCTGCTGGGCCTTGAGGGCGTGGCCGACGCGGAGCCCGACCCGTATGCGCGCAAAGGCCTGCAGCTGCTGGTCGACGGCGCCGAGCCCGAGGCCATCCGCAGCATCCTCGAGGTGGATTTCCTGACCCAGGAAAGCCGTGATATCCAGGCAGCCAAGGTGTTCGAGAGCATGGGCGGCTACGCGCCGACCATCGGCATCATCGGCGCGGTGATGGGCCTGATCCATGTGATGGGCAACCTGGCCGACCCGTCCCAGCTGGGCAATGGCATCGCCGTGGCGTTTGTCGCGACGATCTACGGCGTGGCCAGCGCGAACCTGATCCTGCTGCCGGTGGCCAGCAAGCTCAAGGCCGTCGCGTTGCGCCAGTCGCGCTACCGCGAGATGCTGCTCGAGGGTTTGCTGTCGATCGCCGAAGGGGAAAATCCACGCTCTATCGAGCTGAAGCTGCAAGGCTTCATGGAGTAACGCATGGCTCGCCGTCGCAAGGTCGAAGAACCCGAAAACCATGAACGCTGGCTGGTGTCGTACGCCGACTTCATCACCTTGCTGTTCGCGTTTTTCGTAGTCATGTACTCGATTTCCTCGATCAACGAGGGCAAGTACAAGGTCATTTCCCAGGCGTTGCTTGGGGTGTTCAACGATCCGGAACGCAGCGTCAAGCCGATCCCGATCGGCGATGCGCAGCCGCTGAGCGTCAAGCCGGCCGAGCCGCTGGTCAAGGACAGCGAACAGGTGGACGCGGGCCTTGGGCAGACCAGCAGCGACGCGCTCAAGACCATCACCGATGAGGTGCGCGAGGCCTTTGGCGACCTCATAAAGTCAGACCAGATGACCGTGCGCGGCAATGAGCTGTGGATCGAGATCGAGCTCAATTCCTCCCTGCTGTTCGGCAGCGGCGACGCCATGCCCAGCGACATGGCCTTCGCGATCATCGAGAAGGTGGCGAACATCCTCAAGCCGTTCGCCAACCCTGTGCACGTGGAGGGCTTCACCGACAACCGGCCGATCCGCACGGCGCAGTACCCGACCAACTGGGAGCTGTCGTCGGCGCGGGCGGCGAGCATCGTACGCCTGCTGGCCATGGACGGTGTCGATCCGGGGCGAATGGCGTCGGTCGGCTACGGCGAGTACCAGCCGGTCACCAGCAACGACACCGCCGAAGGACGTGCGCGCAATCGCCGGGTGGTGCTGGTGATTTCGCGCAACCTCGAGGTGCGCCGCAGCCTGACGAGCTCGGGGTCGGCAAATTCGACGCCCGATGCGGCGTTGCGGCGGGCTGGCACATAAACTGCACCGCATCGGCCATAGCGACGGCTGGGGGTAATCCCGTCAATTCCCCGTCACCGACTTTTTCAAACCCGTTCCTGGCAGGGCAGGCGGCCCTACCGGGAGGAAGCAACGCACAATGAGAGTCTGGGCAGTAGCCAATCAAAAAGGTGGCGTCGGCAAGACCACCACGACCATCGCCCTGGCCGGCCTGCTTGCCGACGCGGGCAAGCGCGTGGTGGTGGTCGACCTCGACCCCCATGGGTCCATGACCAGCTACTTCGGGCACAACCCCGATGCGCTGGAGCACAGCTGCTATGACCTGTTCCTGCACAAGGGCGCGGTTCCCGAGGGGTTGCCCGGGCAGTTGCTGCTGCCGACCAGCCATGAACGCATCTCCTTGCTGCCCTCGAGCACCGCGCTGGCGGTGCTCGAGCGCCAGTCGCCGGGGCAAGGTGGCCTGGGGCTGGTGATCGCCAAGAGTCTGGCGCAGCTGTGGCAGGATTTCGACTATGCCTTGATTGACAGCCCGCCGCTGTTGGGTGTGCTGATGGTCAATGCCTTGGCGGCCAGCCAGCAACTGGTGATCCCGGTGCAGACCGAGTACCTGGCGGTCAAGGGGCTGGAACGCATGGTCGGCACGTTGGCGATGGTCAACCGGTCGCGCAAGCAGGCCTTGCCGTACCACATCGTGCCGACGCTGTTCGACCGGCGCACCCAGGCGTCGCTGGGTACCTTGAAGGTGCTGCGCGACGGCTACCCGGAACACCTGTGGCAGGGCTTCATTCCGGTCGACACGCGGCTGCGTGACGCGAGCCGCGCAGGGGTGACGCCTTCGCAGTTCGATGGCAAGAGCCGTGGCGTGGTTGCCTACCGGGCGCTGCTCAAGCAGTTGCTGACCCACAACAGCGCATTGCAGGTAGCTTGATGACTCGCTCCACGCAGACCTCCACGCGGCCGCAACTGGCCCTGCAGTCCTATCTTGATGGCTTGTTGCAGGAGGCGACCGAAGCGTTCGACGCGCCCCTGGACCTGCCCACGGCCGAGCCCGAGGGCCGGTCGGTGCCTACCGATGAATTCGAAGCCGCGGTGCGCGAGGAGCAGGCCCGTGATGCCCAGCCCGTGGTTGCCGTGGTGGAAGCCGAGGTGATTCCCCAGGCTTGCGTGCCGGTGTTGCTCGACCTGCAGGCGCCTGCCGAACCGCTGGCCGACGTGCCTGCGCCGGCCGAACCCTTGGTCGACCTGCACGTACCGGCCGCGCCTGCCGCGCCAGTGCCGCCGGACGCCGTCGATGGCCGTCCGGCCTGGGCCGCCGAGCCTTTCGAGTGCCTGCTGTTCGACGTAGCCGGCCTGACCCTGGCGGTGCCGCTGGTGTGCCTGGGCTCGATCTACAACTTGGCCGGGCAGGAGCTCACACCGCTGTTTGGCCAGCCTGACTGGTTTCTCGGCATCCTGCCGTGCCAGGCGGGCAACCTGAAGGTGCTGGACACCGCGCGCTGGGTCATGCCTGACCGCTACCGCGATGATTTTCGCCAGGGATTGCAGTACGTGATATCGGTGCAGGGCTACGAATGGGGGTTGGCGGTGCATCAGGTCAGCCGCTCGCTGCGCCTGGACCCGAACGAGATCAAGTGGCGTAGCCAGCGGGGCCAGCGCCCATGGCTGGCCGGCACGGTGATCGAACACATGTGCGCGCTGCTTGACGTCGCGGAGCTGGCCGAGCTGATCGCCAGCGGCGCTGTCAAACAGATGCACATCAATCAGTAAACGAAAGAACACACCGCCCAAGGCGGATTTTGAGGGTTTGGGGAATGAAAAAGTCGTCTGCACAGGGTTCCGAGGATCCGATCCTGCAGTGGGTCACCTTCCGCCTGGACAATGAGTCCTATGGCATCAACGTGATGCAGGTACAGGAAGTGCTTCGCTACACCGAGATCGCCCCGGTACCGGGTGCGCCGAGCTATGTGCTGGGCATCATCAACCTGCGCGGCAACGTGGTGACGGTGATCGACACCCGCCAGCGCTTTGGCCTGATGCCGACCGAGGTGACCGACAACACCCGTATCGTGATCATCGAGGCCGACAAGCAGGTCGTGGGTATCCTGGTCGACAGCGTCGCCGAGGTGGTCTACCTGCGCCAGTCCGAAGTCGAGACCGCGCCGAACGTCGGTAACGAGGAGTCGGCCAAGTTCATCCAGGGCGTGTGCAACAAGAACGGCGAGCTGCTGATCCTGGTTGAACTCGACAAGATGATGACCGAGGAAGAGTGGTCCGAGCTGGAGAACATCTGAGTTGATCTACGAGGTTGCTGTCATCTTCCTGGCGCTGCTCTGGGCGCTGAGCCTGTGGTTCTTCCTGAACCACACCAAGCGCCAGCGTGAGCTGGCGGTCCAGCAGGCCCAGGGCGATGCGCTGCGTGACCAGCGCATCAAGGACCTGTCCAAGCGCCTGGATGACTACCAGAACGGCAGCGTGCGCATGGGCGAGGCGCTGCACGAGCTTCGCGCGGTGGTCGCGCCGCTGCCCGACAAGCTTCTGCAACTGGAGCAGCGCGACCCCAACAGCCTGTCGTTCACCCAGGCTGCCCGCCTGGTCGGCATGGGCGCCAGCGTCGACGAGCTCAGCCAGACCTGCGGCCTGACCCGCGCCGAGGCCGAGCTGATGAGCAAGCTGCACCGCGGGCAGTGAGCCGCCTGCCTGTCCCGCGGTCGGCCCGCTCCCACAGGCCCAGCGCCATACCCGTGCAAGCTGCGAGTCAGGTAACGGTCCAGCTGTTGGCCTGGCCCATTTCGATCAGCTGGTCCAGGGGCGCTTGCTCCTGGAGGGCCTGGACCAGCTGGTTGAGCCGAACCACCTTTGTCACATCCAGCACGGGCGCGACCATCAGCACGCAGAGTTCACGCAACTGCCGCAGCCAGGGCAGGCGCTGGTCAATCACGTCATTCACCACGCCAGGCCCGGTCAGGCGGTTGAGACGCCGGGCATAGTCCTCGAACGCCGTCGGTTCGAGGCGAGGGTCGGGACGATGCTGATAGAACCCCGGATCGTCGGCATAGCGCTGCAGCATTTCATCCGAAATCGCATCCAGCGTCGGGTTGCCGGCATGGCTGCCCATCATGCTGGTGTTGTATTTCAGGTACATCCCGAGCCGGTCGTTGGAAACCGGTGGGGCCAGGACCAGTCCGTCGTGGGTGGTCGTCAGCGTGAAGCGGGTGAGCAAGGGACTGGTGGGACCGGGGGCGGCTGGCAGCACCAAGCGGTCGTCGGCGTCCATGTACAGTCCTCCATCGGCATGCAGGAGGCGCACCCGCAAGATATCCGCCGCCGAGCTGCAGTTGCGCGCCAGCCCGCCGTTGCCGTCCAGCGCCGCCTGGTACTGGGCGAAATAGCGGCTTCGGGCGAAGCTTGCGAAGGCTGGCTGGTCTTCGAGGGGCAACACCATGATCCTTGGCGCGTGCGCCGTCAGCAGCGCATGATTGCGCGCGTACACCGCAGGTTGCTGGCGCGACAGGAACAGCTGGTATTCATGGTCGGCGCCTTCCATAGCGCGTGAGTTGTGGGCCAAGGCGTCAAGAAACGGCGCGCCGATCTCCCTATTCCCCACCCAGATGCTGAACAGGCGACGGGGGATCGGTGTGCGCGCCAGCGTCTGGTAGGGGGCGAAATCGACCGGCAGATCAACCTGGATGCCCAGCCGGCGCAGGCTCTCCATGCGCTGCGCATCGCTGACCAGGCGGCTGGGGTTGTCAAGGCGGACCAGGCCACTGCCACCCTGCTGCGGAGCGATGAAGCGCGGCACGTCTGCACTGCCCAGATCGGTGCCGCGGATGAAACTGTCGCTGCCGAGTTCGTAGTGCACCGCAACCCTGCCAGCGTCGGGGCTCTCGGCGATCAGCGCGTTGAACCGCGGGTACAGGCCGGCATCGATGCGGGTGACCAGGTAGGCGGGCGCCTGCGCAGGAAACCGGGCCACCTCCTCGACCGGCCGAAAGGCGCTTCTCACCGGCTCCAGCCCGATCGGCGGTTCCACCAGAGGCGTTTCGGACAGCCCCCGAGCGAGCCTGGCAAAGGGCACGAAGCCTGGCTGCCGGTAGACAAACAACGCGGAGCCCGAGGCCAGGGTTCCGACCGCCAGCGGCAACGCGTTCAGCAGCCCGTAGACCTGATTCTCCACGCCCTGCACCTTGTCGTGCAGGGTCTTGCCGTTGATCGCCTGGTCCAGGCCCAGCCCGAACTGGGTGAGCCCGCCGGCCAGCAGCAGCGGCCCCAGCTCTGGCATCACCAGGGCCACCGGCAGCAGCAAGGTGGTGGCGAGGCTCAGGTACGTACGCCAACGGGCCTTGTCGATCTGCTGGTTGCTGGTGATCAGTGTGTCGGCATCGGCGTAGGAGCGCAGGCGTTGGCGCTCGGTCAGTGCTTCGAAGGGATCGCCCTGGATGACCGGGCTGTAGTGTTCAGGCCGGTAGTTGACCATCTCTTGCGGGTCCCAGGTGCCGCTGGTGGCGAAGCCGGACTGGTTGACGGGAGGATGATGCGCCTTGGGGTAGAGCCCCAAACCGGTTAAGGCGGTCTCCAGGCCGCTGAAGTCCAGGCCGTCGGGCCAGTCCGCCGGGCTGAAGCAGTCGCGTAGGGCGTCGCGCGTGGCGTGGGCCTGGCATTGCCGGGCCACCCACTGTTTCATCGCCGACTCGCTCTCGAACGGGTGCAGCGGCGATGAATTGCCGGGGATGTACAGCAGCGTCAGGCCGCTGTGGTTGTCCTGGATGCACAGCAGCGCAGTGGCGGCATAACCGTACACATTGAGCATCCGCGCCTGGACCCGCGGATGCGGGCTCGCGGCAAGGCCTGCATCCTGCCAGCGCGCGTGCGGCACCAGGCCCGCGATCTGCCAGGCCAGCTGGCGCGCGTGCTCCGACAGGCTGCCTTCAAGCACCTGCTTGTTGCAGGCGGCGATGAAGTTGATCTTGGCAGCGTGCTGGTAGGCCGTTGCGCGGTCCTGCCAGTAGCGGTCCAGCTCGCCCTTGTAGAGGTTGTGAAAGTGCAGGCTCCAGATGAATGTCTGAACGGCTTCGGCCCGCAGGGCGATGTGCGTGTCCGCGTCGTAGCGCGCAGGCTGGGTGTGCCGGTAGAGGCCGTTGTACACCAGGTAGTTGGGGCCGTTGTGAAACGCGTCCGGGGGTTCGAGGCGGTCGACGAGCGTCAGCTCTCCGCGAGGCGGTGTGCCTGCCCAGTTGCCATAGTGAAATCCGCCATAGCCCTCGGCGGGCTCGCCCTGCCAGTTGCCGAGCAGGGCCTCGACCAGTGTCTGCTTGCCAGTGATGACCGCGCGCTCCCGGTAGTGCGCCCGGCCTTCACCTAGCGGTTCGAGCTGGTAGTGGAGGGTGACGACGTCGATCTCGTCCGGCGCCAGCGTGACGCCCTGGGTACCCAGCCATTGTTCGAGCACGTCCCGTGCTCTGCGGTCGGGGCGGGGAAAATTGGCCAGCGCGGCGCGCACCCAGTGCAGGTTGTCGGAAGGAAAGGCGTTCATTCAGGCGATCCTGTGGTGGAAAAAGGAGCACAGGATCGATAACGCCAAGGCTGCGTGGGTGTTAGATATCGCTGGCGCCGGGAGGAGGGGGCAGGCCGGGCCGTCCCGGGGTGACATCGCGGGGCACTGGCGCCTCGTCGACAAAGCCCGTCGGCACCTTGCCGCGCAGTTGCCAGGCAAAGGCGATGATCTCGGCGATGGTCAGGTACAGCGCCTCGGGAATCTGTTCGCCCAGCTCCAGGCGCGCGAGCAGGCGCACCAGTTCAGCGTTCTCGTAGATGGGCACTTCGTGCTGGCGGGCGATCGCCAGGATGGCCTCGGCCAGCTCATCATCGCCCTTGGCGCTGAGGGTAGGGGCCTGCTGGCCGTCGTAGCTTAGCGCGATGGCCTGGCGGGGCTGCTTGTCGGTCATGCGGTTTCATCCACCCAGCGTTGTTCGAGACGGGTACGAGGCCCTTGTGGCGGTGTGCCCGGATGGCAGTGCAGCTCGCCGACGTTCAGTCCACGGGCCAGCAACCGTTCGCGCAGCTCGCCCAGCTGTGTGTCGATCAGTTGCGCGGTGGCTGGGCGTTCGGCCCACAGCTGACCGCTGAGGCTGCCCTGCAGCAGCTGCGCCTGTACCTGCAGCGGGCCGAGCGGGCTGATGTCGAAGGCCAGCTCGATGCGCCACAGCGACTGCAATGGATCACGCTGCTCGCGTTGCGGGTCGTGCTGCTGCTCCGGCGTCTCCTCGCGCTGCAGCTTGACCTGCAAGGGGACGAAGTCCTGGCCACTGCGCACCGGGATCTCCGTTTGCCAGGTGGTCTGCAGGTTGCCGCTGTCGGTGGTGCCGGTCTGTTGCAGGCTGGACAGCTGGTGGCTTTGCAGACGTGCGATGGCGCCCGCGGCCAGGCGCAACAGCTGCTGCAGGTCGCCTTCCTTCTCCAGGTTCTGCAACAGTCGCGAAGGCAGCGGAAAACCGCCCGGCTGCGGCCGCGGGCTGACCTGGCCGAGCATGCCCAAGGCGTTGCGCGCGAGGCCGGGCATGGCCTGGGCCAGGGTGCTGGCGGCGGCGGCCGGGTTGAACACGCTGTTGCCGGGCACGCCGGGCAGCAATTGCGCGACCAGGCGTACCATCTGCCCCTTAAGGTCATCGCCGACGCCCGCGGCCCCACCCAGCAGCCTGCCCTCAAGAAACGCGCCGCTGTTGCCCAGTGCCTGGGCCAGGGCCTTGGCATCGGTGAGCTGGCGGATGTCTGGCAGGCTGGAGAGCAGGCGCTCGGCACTGCCGCGCAACTCGCCGCTGGTGCCGGCATCGGCGCGCAGTTGCGCCAGTGCATCGAGCAGCCCCGGCAGAGACACCTGGCGGTTTTGCTGGGTCGACAGCTGCTGGGCGACGGCCAGTTGATCCTGGCGCCCGCTCAAGGGCACGAAACGCAGTGACTGCTCGCCTTGCACCACGGCGCTGAGCAAGCTGCCCACCGCCAGCGGCCGTGCGCCCTCGATGGCCAGCGTGGCACCGGCCTGGGCGCTGTTGAGCAGGGTGACCAGCGAACGGAAACCCTCGCCCTGGGGCAATGCCTGGCTGGTCACCACCTTGCCCTGGAGCAGCGTGCCCACCGGTACCTGGCGGGTATCGAGATGGGTAAGGGTGGTGATGTTGCTGGCAAAGGCCTGCTGCAAGGTGATGTTCAGGCCGCTGCTGGTCGACTGGCTGACGGTCAGCTGGCTGCCCTGGGGCAGCGGCTGGGCGGCGCTGGCCTGCAGTTGCGCCTGGCTGCCGTTGGCCAGGGTCAGGCGCAGCAGCATCTGGAAGTCCTGGCCGACCTGGCGCAGGGACATGACCTGGGCACTGGCGGTCTCGCCCGGCGCCAGCAGGCCGGGCTGCGGCTGCAGCAGGCGCAGCAGTTCGCCGGTCATCGAGGCCTTGGTGGCCTGATGGGTGACCGGGTTTTGCGCGGCGAGGCTATTGATTTCCGTCATGATTGTATACAACCTGTGAAACCAGCATGTCTGGCGGCGGGATGCCGCATGTATAATGCCGGCCGATCGTTCGGCGGCAGCCCCTCCACAGCAGGGGCGTGCGCCACTGCCAGTATAACGGCAGGGCCGCAGCCGACTTGAGACAGCCATTGCACAAGGCGAAACCGTGACCCTTCATCTTCAAGCCGTGGGCCTGGCCTGCGAGCGCGACTGGCGCATGCTCTTCGAGCACCTGGACCTGCAGTTGCGGCCAGGCGACATGCTGCAGGTCAGCGGTCCCAACGGCAGCGGCAAGACCAGCCTGCTGCGGCTGCTGGCCGGCCTGATGCAGCCGACCGCCGGGCAGATCCTGCTCAACGGCCAGCCGCTGGCGGCCCAGCGCCTTGAACTGGCCAAGGTCTTGTTGTGGATCGGCCACGCCGCCGGGATCAAAGACCTGCTCAGCGCCGAGGAAAACCTCTCCTGGCTGTGCGCCTTGCACCAGCCCGCCAGCACTGCTGCCATCTGGCAAGCGCTGGAGGCCGTCGGCCTGCGCGGATTCGAGGATGTCCCATGCCACACCCTGTCGGCGGGCCAGCAGCGCCGGGTCGCCTTGGCGCGCCTGTACCTGGACAGCCCGCCGCTGTGGATCCTCGATGAGCCCTACACGGCCCTCGACAAGCAGGGCGTGGCCCAGCTGGAGGCGCACCTGGCGGCGCACTGCGAGCAGGGCGGCATGGTCGTGCTGACCACCCACCACACCCTCGCGCGCACGCCGTCCGGCTACCGCGAACTGAACCTGGGGCGGTGGGCAGCATGAGCGTGTTTGTCCTGCTGTTGCGCCGCGAGGCCCGTCTGCTGTGCCGCCGGCCGGCGGAGCTGGCCAACCCTCTGGTATTCTTTGCCATCGTCGTCGCGCTGTTTCCCCTGGCGGTCGGGCCCGAGACGCAATTGTTGCAAACCCTCTCGCCAGGACTGGTCTGGGTGGCTGCGCTGCTGTCCGTGCTGCTCTCGCTGGACGGGCTGTTTCGCAGCGATTTCGAGGATGGCTCGCTCGAGCAATGGGTGCTGTCCTCGCACCCTTTGCCGATGCTGGTGCTGGCCAAGGTGCTGGCCCACTGGATCTTTTCCGGGCTTGCGCTGGTATTGTTGGCGCCGCTGCTGGCCTTGATGCTCGGCCTGCCGCCTGCCTGCCTGCCGGTGTTGCTGGCCTCGCTGCTGCTGGGCACGCCGGTGCTCAGCCTGCTGGGCGCGGTGGGGGCGGCGCTGACCGTCGGTCTCAAGCGGGGCGGCCTGCTGCTGGCGCTGCTGATACTGCCGTTGTATATCCCGGTGCTGATCCTGGGCAGTGGCGCCTTGCAGGCGGCGCTGCAAGCCATGCCGGCGACCGGTTACCTGCTCTGGCTTGGCAGCCTGGCTGCCCTGGCCGTGACCCTGGCACCCTTTGCAATAGCGGCCGGCCTGAAGATCAGCGTCGGCGAATAACGAGGTCTGGGCGCTTGCGCCCAGCAAAGACCCTGGATGTACCGTGATGAAAACAAGCTGGACGTGGTTTCACAAGCTGGGCTCCCCGAAATGGTTCTATGCGATCAGCGGCCGCCTGCTGCCGTGGCTTGCCGTTTCGGCCGTGCTGCTGCTACTGGTGGGCGTGGTCTGGGGCCTGGTATTCGCCCCGCAGGACTATCAGCAGGGCAACAGTTTCCGAATCATCTATATCCACGTGCCGGCAGCGATGCTGGCGCAGTCCTGCTACGTGCTGCTGGCGGTGGCCGGCGCGGTGGGGCTGGTGTGGAAGATGAAGATCGCCGACGTCGCGCTGCAGTGCGCGGCCCCCGTCGGTGCCTGGATGACCGCGGTGGCGCTGGTCACCGGCGCGATCTGGGGCAAGCCGACCTGGGGTAGCTGGTGGGTCTGGGACGCACGGCTGACATCGATGCTGATTCTGCTGTTCCTGTATTTCGGGATCATCGCGCTGGGCCAGGCGATCAGCAACCGCGACAGCGCCGCCAAGGCCTGCGCGGTGCTGGCGCTGGTCGGGGTGGTGAACATTCCGATCATCAAGTACTCGGTGGAGTGGTGGAACACCCTGCACCAGGGCGCCACCTTCACCCTCACCGAAAAACCCGCGATGCCGGCCGAGATGTGGCTGCCGTTGCTGCTCACGGTGCTGGGCTTCTACTGTTTCTTTGGTGCCGTGCTGCTGCTGCGCATGCGCCTTGAAGTGCTCAAGCGCGAGGCACGCGCGAGCTGGGTCAGGGACGAGGTGCTGAACAGCCTGGGGCGGGGGGCGGCGCGATGAGCTTTGCATCCTTCAGTGATTTTCTCGCCATGGGCCATCACGGCCTGTACGTCTGGTCGGCCTATGGCATCTGCCTGGCGGTGCTGGCGCTGAATGTCGCGGCGCCCGTGCTGGCGCGCCGTCGTTACCTGCAAGAAGAGGCGCGCCGTCTGCGCCGGGAGAACCAGCCGTGAATCCGCAGCGCAAGAAACGCCTGTTCCTTATCCTCGGCCTGGTGGCCGGCGTCGGCGTCGCCTTGGCCTTGGCCTTGAGCGCCCTGCAGGAAAACATCAACCTGTTCTACACCCCGACCCAGATCGCCAATGGCGAGGCCCCGCAGGACACGCGCATCCGCGCCGGCGGCATGGTCGAGAAGGGCTCGCTGCAACGCTCTGGCGACTCACTGGACGTACGCTTCGTGGTCACCGATTTCAACAAGTCGGTGCCGATCACCTACCGTGGCATCCTGCCGGACCTGTTCCGCGAGGGGCAGGGCATCGTCGCCCTCGGCAAGCTCAATGCCGACGGCGTGGTGGTGGCCGACGAGGTGCTGGCCAAGCACGATGAGAAATACATGCCGCCCGAAGTCACCAAGGCGCTGAAGGAAAGCGGCCAAGCGGGAGCCCAGCCATGAACGCGGCCCTGCTGATTCCTGAACTCGGCCAGCTGGCGATGATCCTGGCGATCTGCTTTGCCGGGGTCCAGGCGACCGTTCCGCTGTTTGGCGCCTGGCGCGGCGACAGCCTGTGGATGGGCCTGGCGCGGCCGGCCGCCTGGGGGCAGTTCGCGTTCCTGGTGTTCGCCTTCGCCTGCCTGACCCACGCCTTCATGACCGACAACTTCTCGGTCGCCTACGTGGCCAGCAACTCCAACAGCGCCTTGCCCTGGTACTACAAGTTCAGCGCGGTGTGGGGCGCCCACGAGGGCTCGCTGCTGCTGTGGGCGTTGATCCTCGGAGGCTGGACCTTCGCCGTTTCGGTGTGCTCGCGGCAGTTGCCGCAGGTGATGCTGGCGCGGGTGCTGGCGGTGATGGGGATGATCAGCGTGGGCTTCCTGGCGTTCCTGATCATCACCTCCAACCCCTTCGAACGCATGCTTCCGCAGGTGCCGACCGACGGGCGCGACCTCAACCCGCTGCTGCAGGACTTCGGCCTGATCGTGCATCCGCCGATGCTCTACATGGGCTATGTAGGCTTCTCGGTCGCCTTCGCCTTCGCCATCGCCGCGCTGCTCGGCGGGCGCCTGGACGCGGCCTGGGCGCGCTGGTCGCGGCCGTGGACCCTCGTGGCCTGGGCCTTCCTGGGGATCGGTATCACCCTGGGCTCGTGGTGGGCCTACTACGAGCTGGGCTGGGGTGGCTGGTGGTTCTGGGACCCGGTGGAAAACGCCTCCTTCATGCCATGGCTGGTCGGTACGGCATTGATCCACTCGCTGGCGGTGACCGAAAAGCGCGGGGTGTTCAAGAGCTGGACCGTGCTGCTGGCCATCGCAGCGTTCTCGCTGAGCCTGCTCGGCACCTTCCTGGTCCGCTCCGGGGTGCTGACCTCGGTGCATGCCTTTGCCTCCGATCCTGCCCGCGGCGTGTTCATCCTGATCTTCCTGCTGTGCGTGGTCGGCGGTTCGCTGACGCTGTTCGCCCTGCGCGCGCCGGTGGTCAAGAGTCGTGTCGGCTTTGCCCTGTGGTCGCGCGAAACGCTGCTGCTGGCCAACAACCTGGTGCTGGTGGTGGCGGCCTCGATGATCCTGCTTGGCACGCTGTATCCGCTGATCCTCGACGCCTTGACCGGCGCCAAGCTGTCGGTCGGGCCACCGTACTTCGATGCCTTGTTCCTGCCGCTGATGGCGCTGCTGATGCTGGTGCTGGGCATCGGCGTGCTGGTGCGCTGGAAGGACACGCCCGGCAAATGGCTTGTGGGCATGCTGACGCCGGTGCTGGTGGGCTGCGCGATCCTCGCGCCGCTCGGCGGGCTGCTGGTCGACGGTTTCGACTGGGCGGTGCTGACCACCTTCGCCCTGGCCGCGTGGGTGGTGCTGGCCGGTGCTCGGGATATCGTCGACAAGACCCGTCACAAAGGCCTGCTCAAAGGCCTGCGCACGCTGACCCGCAGCTACTGGGGCATGCAGCTGGCGCACCTGGGCCTGGCGGTCTGCGCGCTGGGCGTGGTGCTGTCGAGCCACAACAGCGCCGAGCGCGACCTGCGCATGGCGCCGGGCGAGGGGGTCGAGCTTGCGGGCTACCAGTTCGTCTTCGAGGGTGCGCGGCACTTCGAAGGGCCCAACTTCACGTCCGACAAGGGCACCGTGCGGGTGCTGGAGGACGGGCACGTAATCAGCGTGCTGCATCCCGAGAAACGCCTGTACACCGTGCAGCAGTCGGTGATGACCGAGGCCGGCATCGATGCAGGCTTTACCCGCGACCTGTATGTCGCGCTCGGCGAGCCGCTGGACAATGGCGCCTGGGCCGTGCGCGTGCACGTCAAACCTTATGTCCGCTGGATCTGGCTGGGCGGTCTGCTGACTGGCCTGGGTGGTCTGGTGGCGGCCTTCGACCGGCGTTACCGGGTCAAGGTCACTGCCCGGGTGCGTGATGTACTGGGCCTGTCTGGAGCCACCGCATGAAACGTTGGATCATGGTGTTGCCACTGGCGTTGTTCCTGCTGGTGGCGGTATTCCTCTATCGGGGGCTGTACCTGGACCCTACCGAGTTGCCTTCGGCGATGATCGGCAAGCCGTTCCCGGCGTTTTCCCTGGCCTCGGTGCAGGGTGACCGCACGCTGACCCAGGCCGACCTGATGGGCAGGCCTGCGCTGGTCAACGTCTGGGGCACGTGGTGCCCTTCGTGCAAGGTCGAGCACCCGTACCTGAACCAGCTGGCGCAGCAAGGCGTGGTGATCCACGGCGTCAACTACAAGGACGACAACGGCGCGGCGCTGAAATGGCTGCGTGATTTCCACAACCCCTACCAGCTCGATATCCGGGATGAGCAGGGCACCCTGGGCCTGGACCTTGGGGTGTACGGCGCGCCGGAAACCTTCCTGATCGATGCCAAGGGGGTCATCCGCTACAAGCATGTCGGCATCGTCGATGCCACGGTGTGGCGCGAGCAGCTTGCGCCGCTGTACCAGGGCCTGGTCGACGAGGCCCGGCCATGAGGCGCTGGCTAGCGGCCGCGGTGCTCGCCTTGGGCCTTGGCGGCGTGGCGCAGGCGGCCATCGATACCTATCGCTTCGCCGACGACGCCGAGCGCGAGCGTTATCACCAGCTGACCAAGGAACTGCGCTGCCCCAAGTGCCAGAACCAGGACATCGCCGATTCCAACGCGCCGATCGCCGCCGACCTGCGCCGGGAAATCTTCCGCATGCTCGGCGAGGGCAAGAGCAACCAGCAGATCGTCGACTT
>NZ_DATELE010000155.1:0-4255 GCF_035277045.1 Pseudomonas sp.
CCCGGCATGGTCACGGTACCAGCACCAAAGTCGGCGATATGCGTGCGGGCCGCGTCGCACACGTGGAGCAGATGAAACTCGGCGTTGCACTGCAGCGCGAGGGCATGGGCCGTGGCGATCACCTGTTCGTCCAGGCTTTCACCCGCACCCTGGGCGACCAGGTCGACAGCGGCAGCAATCTGGCGCGGCATCGGGCAGCGAATCTCGCTGACCAGATGGACCGCGACCGGGCTCTCCTTGAGCAGTTGCCAGTCCAGCGGGGTGACCAGCAGGCGCTTGAGCACGGGCTCGTGCTGCACATCCTTGACCAGCAGGTCGCAACCCAGCTGTTCCACCTGCTGCAGCACCGCGGCCAGCGGGTCGCGGGTCAGCAGCAGGTCGGTGGACACGTCCAGGCCAGCGTTGCTCAGGTATTCGGATTCGTCGGCCAGCCACAGGCGGATGTCGGCAAGCAGCCGCTCGCGCTCGCGCGGCTCGCTCATCAGGCCGAAGGTGTCGACATCGTCGACGCACACGTTGATATCCAGCAGCGCGCCGCTGGATTCGGCCAACGCCGCGGCCCTTTGCAGGGCAGGCGTGTGGCGCATCTGCGGGCCGAGCATGACGAACAATCGCTTGAACTGGCTCATCTCACACCTCCAGCTGCGGCAGTCCCCCTGCATGCCTTTCAATGGTCAGCGGCGGCACAGTGTGCCAAGTCATTTCTCAGTCTAGCCCCTGCTGGCGGGCCGGCAGGTCTGCTGGCCGGTCGATGTCGAGCAGGATGCCGGGGTCATCGACCGGCACCTTGCGTACCGCGTCCGGATGGCGCTGCAGGACCTCACGTGCGCCGCTGTCGCCTGCGAGGTGGCACAGCTCTGGCCAGAAGCGGCGGCCGAACACCACGGGATGGCCTGGGCGGCCCTGGCAGACCGGCACGCAGATGTGCTCGGCGTCGCTGGTCGCCAGCAAGGCATCCAGCGTGGCAGCGGTGATGAACGGCATGTCAGCCAGAAAGATCGCCACGGCCTCGGCACTGGAGGCCTGGGCAATCTGGGAGACCCCGGCGGCAATGCTGTGGGCCAGGCCCAGGGGAGTGCCGGGCGCTTGCACGACCCGCACGGTCGCGGGCAGGGATGCAGGCCGCGGTTCATCAGGGCGCAGCACAAGCCAGACCGCATCGAACTTCGTGCACGGAAGTGCGAGGCTGGCCTCCAGCAGGGTCTTGCCGTTGTCCAGGCGCTGCTGACGTTTATCGCCGCCGAAGCGCCGGCTGTAGCCTGCGGCCAGAATCAGTGCGGCCACGGTCTGGGGCATTGGCTGGATTCTCTCAGAAAGGAGGTTTTGGAGTGCTGCTTGAGTCTAGCGCACACCGCTTCCCTCAAACACTCGCCATCCACTTGGCCAGCCCATGCCGGCCGCTGACCCCAAGCTTGGCCGTGGCACGCTTGAGATAGGTCTCCACCGAACTGACCTTGACGTCGAGGCGCTGGGCCATTTCCGGCACCGTGCCACCGCTCAGCAAACCGACGCACACTTCCTGCTCGCGCAGCGACAGACGTACGTCTTCACGCGCCAGGCGGTCCTGGAACACTTGGCGGATGGGGCCAGGGGCGACGGCATCGAGCAGCGGCGCGGCCCTGCCGATGTTGTCAGGGTCCAACTGCGCGTGCTGTTCGACCAGGGGCAGCAAGGTGTCGGACAGGCGCTTCAGGAACGCCAACTCCGACAATGAGAAAGCGCGCTTGCCATGCTGGCGATAACAGCTGATCACCCGGCGCCGGTTGCCGCTGCGAGAGACCAGATTGCACTGGTTCGCGCCATCCCCCGCACGGCGGTTGCCGGGCGGGGTCTTGAGCTGGATCAGCAAGGGATCGCGCATCTGCATGACACTCTGCAGCAACGGATGGCGCAGGTTTTCAGGGGAGGGAAAAGTATCGCTGGGGCCCGCGCAGCCAAGCACCTTGATCCGCGCGATACGGGTCTGTCGCGGGTCGAGGACCCATTCGCTGAGGTCGAGGCGGTCGATGGGCACCAGCTCATTCAACAGCTGGAGCATGTGTCCTGCGAAATCCTCGTCACCGGTGCTGGCGACCAGTTGGCCCAGTTGCATATAAAAATGCGGTCCTTGCAAAGGCTCGATGCAGTCTGTGCGCTTCATGTCCTTGTCATCCTTGATTCGGGCGAGCGATGGGTGGTCTCGTCGTCGAGTCCTCTATGCAAACGTTTGCGGGCATTTAAGCCTGTGCCGCTGCCACGGTCTGTAGGGGAAACCCGGGACAGAAGATGTCACTAATTGCGTATTAGTGTGTAGGACGGTTCGGAGGCGTCCCGCTTCGCCCTTGCCGCGTCCACTCGCCCGCCGACCGCTGCGAATAAGGGTCAACGCCTGTTGTCCTCTGCGCCGGTGGGCGATCGGCCTTCATGCGGCGTGGCAATTGTCCTACACGAGTTTCAGTTGGCGCTGCCTCCGCGGGTTGTCCGGGTTTCGGGGGCCATACAGCCTGACGGGCACATGATTGAATCAGCGGATAATCACATGAGAAGGATCTTATGAAGCCGATGTCTGCCGCCGACACCTATCCGCTGACCGCCGCCCAGCGGGATATCTGGCTCGACCAGATGAGCCGTGGCGAGTCACCGCTCTATAACATCGGAGGTTACGTCGAGCTCCATGGCCCCATCGACCCGGTCGTGCTGCACCAGGCACTGGAGCGGCTGGTGGCCGACCACGACGCCCTGCGCACGGTCCTGCTGCCCGGAGCCGGGGCAGATGGCCTGCCGTTGCAGCGCTTCGCCGCGACGTTGCCGGTGGCCATGCCCCTGCACGATGTGAGTACCCGGCCCGATCCTCTGGCAGCGGCGCACACCCTGATGCGAACGCAGATGCAGCAGTTGCATGCCTTCGATGGCAGCCCGCTGTACCGTTTCTGCCTGGTGCGGCTGGCTGACGACCGGCACTGGCTCGGCACCCAGGCCCACCACCTGATTCTTGATGGCTGGGGCTTTGGCCAGATGCTCAAGGCGCTGGGCGAAATCTACAGCGCCTTGGTCGCCGGTCAGGCACCGCCGTCCAGGGCGTCCTCCTATACCGAGTTCGTCCAGGACGACACCCGATACCAGGCCTCGGCCCGCCATGGCCGGGACCGCAGCTACTGGCTGCACAAGTACCAGTCCCTGCCTGAGCCACTGCTCGCATCGCGTTACCACTACCGGCGCGCGAGTGACCAGGCGCCTGCCTGCAGCGCGGTGCTGGCGTTCCCCAGCGCCTTGCATGAGCGCATGGCGCAATTCGCCGCCCAGCATCAGGCCTCGGCGTTCCACGTACTGCTGGCGGCCTTGCATGTGTACTTCAGCCGCACCGCCCAACGCGAAGACTGGGTGGTGGGCCTGCCGCTGCTCAACCGCGGCGGAGCGCGTTTCAAGTCCACCCTGGGATTGTTCGCGCAGGTGAGCGCCATGCGCCTGGATTTCGCCCGCGAGACCGGCTTTGCCGAGCTGGTGCGTGGGGTGCGCGATCAGCTCAAGCGTGATTTCCGGCACCAGCGCTTCGCCTTGAGCGAGCTCAATCGCGCCCTCGGCCTGCTGCGCGAAGAGCGTGGGCAACTGTTCGAGGTGTCGGTGTCCTACGAACAGGACGACCATGACTACCGCTATGGCGACGCTTTGGCACACACGGTCAAGGTGTCGAACGGGCACGAGCACACCCCGCTGGCCATTCATCTGCGCAGCAACCGGTTCGACGGCAAGGCGTGGCTGCATCTGGTCTGCCACCGCGCGTGGTTTGACCAGCGCGAGATCGAGGCGCTGGGAGAACATGTCCTGCACCTGCTCGAGCAAGGCCTTGAAAATCCCGATCTCGCCGTCGGCGGCTTCGACCTGCTGACGCCTGGTGAAGCCCGCCAGCTCGACCAGTGGAACCCTGGCGAGGCCGCGCCGACGGCGCCGCAGTTGATTCATCAGCGCATCGAGCAGCAGGTACGCGCCCGGCCTGACGACGTGGCGGCAGTGCACGAGGGCCGGTCGCTGACCTACGACGCGCTGAACACCCAGGCCAATGCCCTGGCCCATCGCCTGATCGCACTGGGCGTGCGCCCCGACACCCGTGTGGCGGTCGTCGCCCGCCGTGGGCTGGACACCCTGGCCGGCCTGCTGGCCGTGCTCAAGGCTGGCGCCGCGTATGTGCCGATCGATCCCGCGCACCCCCGCGAGCGGCTGGAGTACCTGATTGGCGACAGCGCACCGGTGGCACTGCTGACCCAATCGGAGCTGACCG
>NZ_DATELE010000156.1:0-14585 GCF_035277045.1 Pseudomonas sp.
GAGCAGCTGCTGCTGGCTCACACGCAGGGCGCGGTAGGCCTCGTCGCGTTGCAGCAGGGTCAGGTAGGAGCGCGAGTGATAGCGGATGCGCGCCACCAGCTCGATGTTGTCCGGCAGCTTGACCAGGTAGTCGTTGGCCCCGGCAGCGAAGGCCGCGCTCTTGACCAGCGGGTCTTCCTTGGTCGACAGGACGATGATCGGGATATCCTGGGTGGCCGGGTGGGTGCGGTACTCGCGCACCAGAGTCAGTCCATCAAGGCCGGGCATGATCAGGTCCTGGAGGATCACCGTCGGCTTGATCTGCATGGCCTGGGCGATCGCCTGGTGGGGATCGGCGCAGAAGTGGAAATCGATGTTCTCTTCGTGCGCCAGGCCACGACGCACCGCCTCGCCGATCATCGCCTGGTCGTCGACCAGCAGGACCATCGCCGAGTTTTCATTGGTGGTCGTGAAACCGTCGATCGGTAGATCTTTCATGCGTAGTCACCCATCACTGCCGCCCAGGCGGCGTGAAAAAATCGTGTCGTCATTTTGAAAATTTCTCCATCAGCCGGGCGGCGATGCGCTCGAGCGGGCGGATCTCCACTGCGGCGTCCATGGCCGCGGCCGCCTTGGGCATGCCATAGACCGCACTGCTCTGCTGGTCCTGGGCGATGGTCAGGTAGCCCTGCTGACGCATCAGCTTCAGGCCCTTGGCGCCATCCTGGCCCATCCCGGTCAGCAGCACCCCCACGGCATCGCCGGTCCAGAAGCGCGCCACGCTTTCGAAGAACACGTCGATCGAGGGACGGTAGATCTCGTTGACCGGTTCGGCGGTGTAGGCCAGCAGGCCGTTTTTCAGGAGACGTATGTGATGGTTGGTACCGGCCAGCAGCACCTCGCCCGGTTGTGGCGGTTCGCCCTCGCAGGCAAGGCGCACCTTGAGCCCCGAGGCGCTGCTCAGCCACTCGGCCATGCCGGCGGCGAATACCTGGTCCACGTGCTGGACCAGCACGATGGCCGCGGGAAAGTCGCGCGGCAAGGCCTTGAGCAGTATTTCGAGGGCAGCCGGCCCGCCCGCCGAAGAGCCGATGGCGACCAGGCCGCGGCGTTGCGACGCCTGGCGCAGGGGCGCGGCCAGGGGCCGGGCGGCGCTGCTGCTTTGCTGGCCGATCAGCCAGCCGATGTTGAGGATCTTGCGCAATAGCGGCGCCGCGGCCTCGCGCGGATCGCCCGCGCCCAGGGCCGGGGTATCGACAACATCAAGGGCGCCGTGTCCCATGGCCTCGAATACCCGGTGCACGTTCTGCTTGTGGTCGACCGTGACGATGACAATGGCGCAGGGGGTCTGGGCCATGATCCGCCGGGTCGCCTCGACCCCGTCCATCACCGGCATGATCAGGTCCATCAGGATCAGGTCCGGCGTCTGTTCGCTGCAGCGCTGCACGGCCTCGGCGCCATTGGCCGCCACCCACACCACCTGGTGCGCGGGCTCGTAGGCAAGCGCCCGGCGCAAGGCTTCCACGGCCATGGGCATATCGTTGACGATGGCGATTCTCATCCCTGTGCACCTCCGATCAACTCCACCACGGCATCCAGCAACGCGTCATCATGGAAGCTGGCCTTCGCCAAATAGTAGTCGGCTCCGGCATCCAGTCCACGCCGGCGATCTTCCTCGCGGTCCTTGTAGGACACCACCATGACCGGCAATGACTGCAGGCGGTGGTCGCGGCGCACCAGGCTGACCAGCTCGATGCCGTCCATGCGCGGCATGTCGATGTCGGTGATCAGCAGGTCGAAATCTTCACCCCGCAGGGCGTTCCAGCCATCCATCCCGTCGACCGCCACGGCCACGTCATAGCCCCGGTTGCCCAACAGCTTGCGTTGCAGTTCGCGCACGGTAAGCGAATCGTCGACCACCAGCACGCGCTTGCGCGGCGCGCCCCGTACGACGCGCGAACCCCGCTCGATGCGCTCCAGGCGACCGGTGCTGAGCAGCTTCTCGACCGAGCGCAGCAGGTCTTCGACGTCGATGATCAGCACCACCGATCCATCGTCGAGCAGGGCCCCGGCCGAGATGTCCTGAACCTTGCCCAGGCGCGGATCGAGCGGCATCACCACCAGCACGCGTTCGCCAATCAGCCGCTCGACGGCCACGCCATACAGCTGCTCGCGCTCGCGGATCACCACCACGCGAATGCTCTGTTCTTCGCCCTGGCCGGCCGGCCGGTTGAGCAGCTGGCTGGCCGATACCAGGCCGATATGGCGTTGCTCGTGCCAGAAATGCTGGCGACCCTCGATCTGCACGATCGACTCGGCGGGCACGTCAAGGGTGCGCTCGATATGGGCCAGGGGAAAGGCGTAGGCTTCGCCGCCCACTTCGACCACCAGGCTGCGGACCACCGACAACGTCAGCGGGACTTCAAGATGAAAGCGGCTGCCCTGCCCTGGCACCTGGGTCAGTTCGATGGACCCGCGCAGCTCGCGGACCATGTGCTGCACAGCGTCCAGGCCCACGCCGCGGCCCGAGACCTCGGTGACTTTGTCGCGCAGGCTGAAGCCGGGAAGGAACAGGAAGGTCAGCAGCTCCGCGTCGCTCATCTGCGCCACGGTCTCGGCGGGTGACAACGCCCGCTCGACGATGCTGCGGCGCAGACGCTCAAGGTCGACGCCAGCGCCATCATCGCTCAGTTCCAGCACCAGCAGGCCGGCCTGGTGCGAGGCGCGCAGGCGGATCACACCTTCGCTGGGCTTGCCGGCCAGCAGGCGCCGCTCGGGCGACTCGATGCCATGGTCGACCGCGTTGCGCAGCAGGTGCGTCAAAGGCGCATCGAGTTTTTCCAGCACCTCGCGATCGACCTGGGTCTTCTCGCCCTCGATCTGCAGGCTCACCTGCTTGCCCAGCGAGCGGCCAAGATCACGCACCATCCGGCTCTGCCCGGCGAGCACATCGGCGAAGGGGCGCATGCGGCAGGCCAGTGCGGTGTCATAGAGCAGTTGCGCACGCTGGCTGGCCTGCCAGCCGAACTCGTCGAGGTCGCTGGCCTGCTGCTGCAGGATCTGCTGGGTTTCGCCCAGCAGGCGCTGGGTCTGAACCAGCGTCTCGAGCACGTCGGCGCCCTGCCCGCTGGCTTCCAGCTGTTCCTTGAGGCCATCGAGGGCACGCATGCCCTGGCCGTGCATGCGCCTGAGGCGCTGCAAGGTGGCCAGGTAGGGTTTCAGGCGCTGGGTTTCGACCAGCGATTTGCTCGACAGGTCGAGCAGGCTGTTCAGGCGCTCGGCGGTGACCCTCAGCACGCGCTCGCCGCTTTCGCTGCCGCCCTTGCTTCTGGGCGCTGGCGAGGCGGGCTCGGGGATGGCCGCCGGGGCGGCCTCGGACGCAGCAGGTTCAGGCTCGCCGGGGATGACCACGGGCGCTGCTGGAGTACGTGCAGGTGGCGCACCGCGTGGATCGAGCAGTGCGGCCATCAGCACCAGGAACCCCGGCACCGCCGCTTCGCTGCCGGTGTCCGCCGGGGTAGCGATGCGCATCAGCAGGTCGGTGCCTTGCAGCAAGGCGTCGATGTGCTCGGCGCGCAGGGTCAGGCGGCCTTCCTGGGCCGCGACCAGGCAATCTTCCATCACATGGGCGACGCTGACCCCGGCATCGACCCCGACGATCCGCGCGGCGCCCTTGAGCGAGTGCGCCGCGCGCATGCACGCTTCCAGCTGGTCGGCCTGGGTCGGGTTGCGTTCCAGCGCCAGCAGGCCCGCGCTCAGCACCTGGGTCTGGGCGTCCGCCTCCAGGCTGAACAGTTCCAGCAGCGAGGCATCGCGCATTTGCTCGGGGGTCATGAAAAGCTCCGGGTCACGGCGGACAGGATTTGTCGTTCATCCAGCACCCTCACGCTGCGTCCACGCCATTGAAGCACCGCGGCGGTGAAGGGCCCCGCCTGCTGCTCGCCCTCCAGCCGCGCCGGGTCCAGGCCATGGATGCCATCGACCTCGTCCACCGGCAGCACCACTGCCCCGCCTTCGGCGGCGAGGATCAGCATGCGCGGCATCGCCCGGGAACCTTCTTCGGTCGTGGGCAGACGCTCGACCCCCAGCAGATCGACCAGGGACAGGCAGGGCACCAGCGCTCCCCGCACGTTGGCCACGCCCTGCAGCACACGAGAACGCTGGTGTGGCAGCGAGTGGACCGGCTGCAGCGGGGCGACCTCGGCAAGGCATGCCGTGGCCAGTGCCAGCCACTCCTCGCCCAGGCGAAACAGCAGCATCGAACGCCGCGGGCCACCTTCTTCACGGACGGGAGCCTCCGCCTGCTCATCCTGCAGCAAGGCGTAACGGTCGAGCAGGCGGGTCGCGGCGCTGGCGTAGACCTCGCAGTTGCGACAATGAATATGGCGTTCGAGCAACGGGCATTGCTTGTCGCCATGCACGCCGATGCGGTTCCAGCAATCATCGATGTGCGTTTCGTCCCGGGTGCCCAGCGGCCCCGGATGCTCCTGGCTCATTGCTCACCCTCACGCACGGCGCGCGCGGCGCGGGCCTGCAGGCGCCGCGCGCCCGCTTCGTCGCCTTGTGACGCAAGGAGCGCCGCCAGGTGCACCAAGGTTTCGCGGTGCTGCGGCTCAAGGTACAACGCCTTGCGGTAGTGCCCCTGCGCCTGCTGGACATCTCCCGCCGTGTCACAGAGCAGGCCCAGCCAGTAGTAGACCTGTGCCTTGGGAGCAAACTCGCGCAGGTAGCGCTCGCAAGCTGCTCGCGCCTGCTGGCTGTTACCAGCGTCGGCCAGCAGGCCGATCTGGCCGAGCAACTCGCGCTCGCCATCGGGAGGCGGCGTGACAACCACCTTGCCGGGCAGTGGCCGCGAGGTTCTTGCCAGCGGGGCGGCGGGCCGCGGCACGTGAGCGATGGCGGCGCCAAGGCGCGGCGAATGGCTCACAGGCGCCACGGCGGCGCGCACAGGCTCGTCCTGGCGGACATAGGCAAACGACTGGGCGATGCCGACCGGACGCATCCCCAGCCGTGTCAGCAGGCTGCCCTCGGCCGGGCCGATGAACAATACGCCCTGAGGGTGGGCCAGGCACTTGAGCATCTCGAATACCCGCTGCTGGGTCGGGACATCGAAATAGATCAGCAGGTTGCGGCAGAACACGAAGTCGTAGGTCCCTTCCCGCGCCTTTAGCGCCGGATCCAGCACATTGCCAAGCTGCAGGCTGACCTGCTGGCGCACCTGCTCGTGCAGGCGATGACCCTCGGGCGTGTCGGTGAAGTGCTGCTCGCGAAACGCCAGGGCCTGGCCGCGGAACGAGTTGCGACCGTACACGGCCTGTTGCCCGCGGGCGATGGAAAGCGGGCTGATGTCCATGCCGTCGATCCGGAACGCGCTGCCTGGCACCCCCGCATCAAGCAATGCCATGGCGATCGAGTACGGCTCCTCGCCGGTCGAGCATGGCAGGCTGAGGATGCGCAACGGGCGCGCGCCCGCGAGCTCCGCCAGGCGCTTCTGGGCCAGGCCGACCAGCGCGGTGAAGGATTCCGGATAACGGAAGAACCACGTCTCGGGGACGATCACCGCTTCGATCAACGCAAGCTGCTCGTCGCTCGATTGCTGCAGGCGCAGCCAGTAGTCGTCCAGGCCGCGGGCTTCCAGCGTGGCGCAGCGCTGGCGCAGGGCGCGTTCGACCATGGGCGCTCCGACCGACTCGACGTCCAGGCCGATGCGTTCCTTGAGAAAGCGGAAGAACCGTTGTTCGCCGCTCATGACGACACCTGCCGGGCATCGACGGGAAACAGCAGCGCGCGGCTTTCGGCAGACAGCAGCTCATCGACACGGATACGCTGCAACAACCCCTGGGCGTCCTGGCGCACCGGACCGAGATAGGGCGCGTCGGCGTTGTCCAGGCCATAGGGGCGAAAGTCGTCAGGCGGGCAGCGCAAGGTGTCGGTGGCCTGCTGCAGGATCAACCCCAACTGCAGGTCAGGGCGCGCTGCGTCGGCACGGTAGTGCACCAGCACCAGTCGGGTACTGGTGCGCTGGGGCGCCGGCTCGCCGAACGCCAGCGCACCGATGTCGATGACCGGCACCAGCACCCCGCGATGGGCGAGAATCCCGGCAACCCAATGAGGGGCATGAGCGATGGGCTTGAGCACACGCAGTGGCAGCACCTCGACCACTTCGCGCACATCCAGGGCAAAGCGCTGGGCACCGAGGTGGAACAACAGGTACAACACGCCCTTGGCGGAGGCCGCCGGGGCTTTGCTAAGCGGGATGTCGGTCATCGCGTCAGACTTTGAACCGCGAGACACCGCCCCGCAGCCCCGCGGCCACCTGGCTGAGCTCGTCGATGGCAAAGCTTGCCTGGCGCAGCGACTCCACGGTCTGGGTGCTGGCATCGCTGAGCTGGGCCAGCGCATGGTTGATCTGCTCGGCGCCCGTCGCCTGGGCCTGCATGCCCTCGTTGACCATCAGCACCCGCGGCGCCAGGGCCTGTACCTGATGAATGATCTGGCTGAGCTGCTCACCGACCTGCTGCACCTCGAACATGCCCCGGCGCACTTCCTCGGAGAACTTGTCCATGCCCATGACGCCGGCCGACACGGACGACTGGATCTCGCGCACCATCTGCTCGATGTCGTAGGTGGCCACCGCGGTCTGGTCGGCCAGGCGCCGCACCTCGGTGGCGACCACGGCGAAACCGCGGCCGTATTCACCGGCCTTCTCGGCCTCGATCGCGGCGTTGAGCGAGAGCAGGTTGGTCTGGTCGGCGACCTTGACGATGGTCACCACCACCTGGTTGATGTTGCTGGCCTTCTCGTTGAGGATGCCCAGCTTGGCGTTGACCAGGTCGGCCGCGCCCATGACCTGGTGCATGGTTTCTTCCATGCGCGACAGGCCCTGCTGGCCCGAGCCTGCCAGGATCGAGGCCTGGTCGGCGGCACTGGTGACTTCGGTCATGGTGCGCACCAGGTCGCGGGACGTCGCGGCGATCTCGCGCGAGGTGGCGCCAATCTCGGTCGTGGTGGCCGCCGTTTCGGTCGCCGTGGCCTGCTGCTGCTTGGAGGTGGCAGCAATCTCGGTCACCGAGGTGGTTACCTGCACCGAGGAGCGCTGGGCCTGGGACACCAGGCCGCCCAGAGCTTCCATCATGTCGTTGAAGCCGGTCTCGATGGCGCCGAACTCGTCCTTGCGGTCCAGGTTCAGACGCACGCTAAGGTCACCCGAGCGCAGCTTGTCGAGCGCCCTGACGATACGCTGCATGGGTGCGGTGATGGCCCGCATCAGCATCAGCCCGCAGATGCCGGCGGCGATCATGGCGAGGACCAGCGAGACGATCATGCTGCCTTTGGCCGTGGTCACGGCCGTGACGATTGCGTCGGTGGCCTGGTCAGAGGTCTCCCGGTTGCGTTCGATCACTTCGTTGAGGTGCGTGCGCCCCACGCTCCAGGCAGGTGTGAGCACTTCGGCGATCAGTCGCTCGGCCTCGCTGTAATTGCCCTGGCGGTACACCTCGAGCACCTGCTCGACTGCCTTGAGGTAGGCCTGCTCCTGCTGCACGAACACGTCGAAGCTTGCCTGGTCCTCAGGCGAGCGGATGGTGTCCTGGTAGTGGCTCATGTGCTGTTTGAGGCGGCTTTCGAAACTCTTGTACAGGTCCATGTCGGCCTGGGTCAGCGCGCGGCGGCCGCTCAAGCCGACCAGCTGCTGGCTGGTGACATAGCTGTCGACCCAGGCACCGCGGATCATCGAGCTGTAGTAGACACCCGGAATGCTGTCCGAGCCCACCGCCTCCTCGCTCGACTCGATCGCCACCAACCGCGAGTAGGCAGCCACGATCATCAGCAGCATGATGGCGATGATCACGGCAAAACTTGCCAGGATCCGTTGGCGCAACGTCCAGTTCTTCACAGACAGCCCTCAAGAATTCGATACGAGCGGGAAAAGGGGCGAGTATAGCCCAGTGGCCCTGTGCATCGTCGCTTGCGTGAAGGGAATATCGGGCATCCGTGCCCTTCGGGATACCGAAGCGCTGCTATTGCTGCGTCGCGGCAAGACGGACCTGGCTTTCCAGCTCCTCGCGCAGGCCGGGCTCGAGCTTGAGCTGGCGCGCCAGTTCGTCGAGGTAGGTGCGTTCCATGAAGTTCTGCTCATCGACCAGCATGTGGCTGGCAATGTACATCTCGGCAGCCATTTCCGGGGTTTGCGCCGCGCGCGCCACATCGGCGGGGTCGAGTGGCTTGTTCAGTTCGGCATGCAGCCAGCTTTGCAGCTCGCGGTCATTGTCCAGCTTGCCGAACTCGCCCTCGATGAGCTGGCGCTCGCGCTCGTCGATATGCCCATCGGCCTTGGCCGCCGCCACCAGCGCCGTGAGAATCGCCTGGCTGTGCTGCTCGGCCTGTTCCGGTGGCAGGCGGTCGAGGGTCTGTGGCTCGGCGGCGTTGCCATTGCCCTGTCGCGCCTGCCAGTTGCCGTAGGCCTTGTACGCCAGCACGCCGAGCGCGGCCAGCCCCCCGTAGGTGAGCGCCTTGCCGCCATACTTGCGAGCGCCCTTGTTACCCAGCAGCATGCCCATGACACTGGCCGCCAGCGCGCCGCCGCCGGCACCTGAAAGCATCCCGCCCAGTCCGCCGCCGCCCTTGCCCTTCGCGCCGCCGAGCAGGTCCCCCAGCCCGGGAATCTTGCTGGCAGCGCCTTTGGCTTGCGGGTTCTGCAACAGCTCCTGGCCGGACTTGAGCAACTGGTCGAGCAGGCCTCGGGTGTTCATGTGACACCTCCTTCAACAGGAAAACGAATGCTCAGGTTAGGGGCATTGGCTGAACTGTGGCTTAAGGCAAACGCCGTTCAGTCACGAAGATCAGACTCATGGATCGGGCTCGAGCGGCTGGTCGCGCGCTGGTATTGCGCAGGCCAGGTGGCCTTGTTGCCGCCCAGGTCATCGTCGGCGTGCAGCGGCCAGTACGGGTCACGGAGCAGTTCACGGGCCAGCAGGATGATGTCGGCCTGGCCGGTGCGCAGGATGTGCTCGGCCTGGGCCGGCTCGGTGATCATGCCAACGGTGCCGGTGGCGATTTCCGACTCCTGGCGCACGCGCTCGGCGAAGCGGGTCTGGTAGCCGGGGCCGGTGGGGATCTCGGCGTTCACCGAGGTACCGCCGGACGATACGTCGATCAGATCGACGCCCAGGGCCCGCAAGCGCCGCGCCAGCTCGACGGTTTCATCGGGGTTCCAGCCGTCCTCGACCCAGTCGGTGGCCGACACCCGCACGAAGAGCGGCAGCTCCTCAGGCCACACGGCGCGCACGGCCTTGGTCACCTGCAGCGTCAGGCGGATACGGTTCTCGAAATTGCCACCGTAGTCGTCACGCCGCTGGTTGCTCAAGGGCGACAGGAACTGATGCAGCAGGTAACCATGGGCGGCATGCACCTCGGCGACCTTGAAACCGGCGTCCAGCGCCCGCCTGGCGGACGTGACGAAGGCGTCGATGATGTCCTGGATCTGGCCTGGGTCCAGCTCGAGCGGCGCGGTGTGTTCCGGGTCGAAGGCGATCTTCGAGGGACCCACGGGCTGCCAGCCACCCTCCTCCACCTTGACGCTGCCATGCTTGCCCAGCCAGGGGCGATGGGTGCTGGCCTTGCGCCCGGCATGCGCCAGCTGGATGCCAGGAACGGCGCCCTGGGCGGTGATGAAACGGGTGATGCGTTGCAGCGGCGCGATCTGCGCGTCGTCCCACAGGCCCAGGTCCTGCGCGGTGATCCGGCCATCGGCGGTCACCGCCACGGCCTCGGTGAACACCAGGCCGGCACCGCCGACCGCGCGGCTGCCCAGGTGCACCAGGTGCCAGTCGTTGGCCAGGCCATCGACACTGGAATACTGGCACATGGGCGAGACGGCGATACGGTTGGGCAACGTCAGCTGACGCAGGGTGTAGGGCTCAAGCAGCAGGCTCATGGGGACCTCCCGGGACTCCAATGGTTTTCCGGCCCGGACCCTCGTGTGCTGCGGGGCCCGGTGCCATGTCTGTCTGAGCCTAGACCAGTTTGCCCCGCGCCGGTTCAGCGTGGTTCGATGTGCGCGATCAGCAATTGCACGCTTTCCTTGCCGCGGAACTCGTTGACATCGAGCTTGTAGGCCAGCTCCACCCAGCGCACCGTCGGGTTCGGCCAGACCTCGCGATCGATGCCAAAGGCGATGCCATCAAGCTTCACCGCCCCGCATTCGCTCTTGAGCACGACTTTCAGGTGCCGCTCGCCGACCACACGCTGCTCGACCAGCTGAAACATCCCGTGGAACAGCGGTTCAGGAAAATGCTGGCCCCAGGGCCCCGCGTTGCGCAGGGCCCGTGCCAGCTCCAGATGAAATTCCTCGACCGCCAGGCTGCCGTCCGACAGCAGACGACCGGTCAGGTCTTCCTCGCGTAACTGGCGCCGCACCTCTTCATCAAATGCCTGGGCGAACGCCGGGAAGTTGTCCGCTGGCAGCGACAGGCCAGCGGCCATCGCGTGGCCGCCAAACTTGCTGATCAAGTGCGGATGCCGTGCCGCCACGGCATCCAGCGCGTCACGCACATGGAACCCAGGCACCGAGCGCGCCGAGCCCTTGAGCATGCCCTCGCCCGCATCGGCAAAGGCGATGGTCGGGCGGTGGTACCGCTCCTTGAGGCGCGAGGCGAGAATCCCGATCACGCCCTGGTGCCAGTCGGCATCGAACAGGCACAGGCCGTAGGGCATGTCCTCCACGGGCAGGTCCTTGAGCTGGGCCAGGGCCTCGCGCTGCATGCCCTGCTCGATGGACTTGCGGTCCTGGTTCAGCGAGTCCAGCTGACCCGCCATTTCCCGCGCCAGCGCCGGGTCGTCGCAGAGCAGGCATTCGATGCCAAGGCTCATGTCGTCCAGCCTTCCGGCAGCATTCAGCCGCGGTCCCAGGATGAAGCCCAGGTCGGTGGAGGTGATGCGTGCATGCTCGCGACGGGCGACTTCCAGGATCGCCTTGAGCCCGGGCCGCGCGCGCCCGGCCCGGATACGCTCCAGCCCCTGGTGCACCAGGATGCGGTTGTTGGCGTCCAGCGGCACCACGTCGGCAACGCTGCCAAGCGCCACGAGGTCGAGCAGCTCGCCGATGTTCGGCTGCGGCGTGGCGTCGTAGCGGCCCAGGCTGCGCAGACGGGCACGCAACGCCATGAGCACATAGAAGATGACCCCGACACCGGCCAGCGACTTGCTGGGGAATTCGCAACCCGGCTGGTTCGGGTTGACGATGGCATCGGCCTGGGGCAGTTCAGCCCCCGGCAGGTGGTGGTCGGTGACCAGCACCTTGAGCCCGGCAGCCTTGGCCGCGGCGACGCCTTCGACACTGGAGATGCCGTTGTCCACGGTGACCAGCAGCTGCGGCTGGCGCGTCAGGGCAACCTCGACGATCTCGGGCGTCAGCCCATAGCCGTACTCGAAGCGATTGGGCACCAGGTAGTCGACGTGGGCCGCGCCCAGCAGGCGCAGGCCGAGCACGCCGACGCTGCTGGCGGTGGCGCCATCGGCGTCGAAGTCACCGACGATCAGGATCCGCTGGCGCTGCTCGAGGGCCTCGACCAGCAAGTCGACCGCCGCCTCGATCCCTTTGAGCTGCTGGAACGGCAGCAGCCGCGCCAGGCTCTTGTCCAGCTCGGCCTCGGACCGCACGCCGCGGGCGGCATACAGGCGGGTCAGCAGGGGCGGCAGATTGCCCAGCAACGGCAGGGGCGATGGCAGGGAACGGGATTCGATACGCATGGGGTCTTCGACAGTCGTTGGGTTCAGGTCAGCCGCGCTCGCCGAGCAGCCATTCAAGCTGCACTTCGTGCTGGCCGCGGTCATCGGTGACGAAGACCGTGCCTTCGCTGATCATCACGTCCCACTTGATCGATCGCGGCATGTCGGTGGCGAGGACTTCCAGCACCTCTTGCGGCACGGCCGCGATATTGAGGTTCTTGAGGCCCTTGACCGCGTCGACCACCTTGTTCTGCCACACCCGCAAGCTGCCGTAGGCCAGCAGGCTGGTACGCTCGGTGCGGCGCGAGCACCAGGTGAGGCGATCGGCGTCGGGCTGGCCGACCTCGATCCAGTGCAGCACGCGGCCGTCCAGGCTCTTTTCCCACAACGCCGCTTCATCGACATCCGACAGGCCACGGCCAAAGGCCAGTTGCTCGTTGTACCAGAGCGCATAGCCCAGCAGGCGCACGGCCATGCGCTCTTCGGTTTCGGAAGGGTGGCGGGCAATGGTCTGCTTGATGCTTTCGTACACCCCGCGATCAAGATCGGTCAGGTTCAGTTCGAATTTGTAGGTGGTGGACGGCTGGGCCATGGGACGGGCTTCGTGCGGGGGAAAAGTCGTACAGTCTACCCGATCCTTGCCCTGCATGCGCCGGGGCAGTATCTGCCGTTCGCGACCTATGATAAAACTTCAGGCTCTGCCAGCCGCAACGGACGCCCCATGCCCACGCCTAGCAAACCTCTCGCCGGCCTCAAGGTCATCGAGCTCGGCACTCTGATCGCCGGCCCCTTTGCCTCGCGCATCTGCGCCGAGTTTGGCGCCGACGTGATCAAGGTCGAGTCGCCAGACGGCGGCGACCCGCTGCGCAAATGGCGCAAGCTGTACGAGGGCACGTCGCTGTGGTGGTTCGTGCAGGCCCGCAACAAGCAGTCGTTGACGCTCAACCTCAAGCACCCGGACGGGATCGAGATCCTCAAGCGCCTGCTGGCGGACGCCGATATCCTGATCGAGAACTTCCGCCCCGGCGTGCTTGAAAAGCTCGGCCTGGGCTGGGAGGTGCTGCATGCGCTCAATCCACGCCTGGTCATGGTCCGGCTCTCGGGGTTTGGCCAGACGGGCCCGATGAAGGACCAGCCGGGCTTTGGCGCGGTCGGCGAGTCGATGGGCGGGCTGCGCTACATCACAGGCTTCGAGGACCGTCCGCCGGTGCGCACGGGGATTTCCATCGGCGACTCGATCGCCGCGCTGTGGGGCGTGATCGGCGCACTGATGGCGCTGCGTCACCGCGAGGTCAACGGCGGCGATGGCCAGGTGGTGGACGTCGCCTTGTACGAGGCGATCTTCGCCATGATGGAAAGCATGGTTCCGGAATTCGACGTGTTCGGCTTTATCCGCGAGCGCACCGGCAACATCATGCCCGGCATCACCCCCTCCTCCATCCACACCAGCGCCGACGGCAAGCACGTGCAGATCGGCGCCAACGGCGATGCCATCTTCAAGCGCCTGATGCAGGCCATCGGCCGGGATGACCTGGCCGGCGATCCCGCGCTGGCCAGCAACGACGGGCGGGACCTGCGCCGTGACGAACTCTATGGCGTGATCGATCGATGGGCCGCCAGCCTGCCGCTCGATCAGCTGATGCAGTCGCTCAACGATGCCCAGGTGCCTGCCAGCCGCATCTATTCGGCCGAGGACATGTTCAAGGATCCGCAGTTCCTCGCCCGGGAGATGCTTCTCGATGCCAGGCTGCCGGACGGCAAACCCTTCAGGATGCCCGGCATCGTGCCCAAGCTGTCGGCCACGCCCGGCGCCACCGAGTGGGTCGGCCCGGCACTGGGCGAGCACACCGAGCCGCTGTTGCACGCGCTGGGCTACGACGACGCGGCCATCGCCCGCCTGCGCGAGACCGGCGCGGTCTGACCCATGCTTGAAAGCAGGATGCCCATGGGCGCACGCTCCCTTTTCCCATTCCGCTGGTTCCTCATGCTGCTGATGAGCGCGGCGCCGCTGCTGACGAGCCCGGCCGTGCAGGCCAAGGACCGGCTGTTCTGGCTGCTGCGCGATCTGCCGCCCTTCACCATTTTCGAAGGTGGTCAACAAGGCCAGGGGGTAATCGACACGCTACTGCCGCAGTTGATCGAGGGCATGCCCGGATACGACTACAGCCTTGCCCGGGTCAATCGAGCGCGCGCCATCCAGATGCTCCGCGAGCCCAGTTTCACCTGTGACCCGAGCCTGTTGTGGACAGCCGAGCGGGATCGTTACATCGCGTTTTCAGAACCTTTCCTTGGCGTGATGAGCAGCGGCCTGGTGGTGCGCAAGCAGAGCCAGGCGGTGGTTGCGCCGTACCTTGAGCAGCAGGAGGTCGACCTCAAACGCCTGCTCGGGCAGACGCGGCTCAAGCTGGGCATCGTCGCGGAACGCAGCTACAGCACCCAGGTGGACGACATCCTGCGCAGCCTGCCGGAGACCGCGATCAGCCGTCACTACGGCAACGAGGCGGTGGCCAGCCTGTTGCAGATGCAGCGCCTGGGGCGACTGCAACTGGTGCTGGGCTACTGGCACGAGATCCGCTACCTGATCCAGCAGCAAGGGGAGTCGCCGGACGACTATGCGTTCTATCCGATCCGGGGCGTGGGCCGGTATCAGTTCCTGCACGTGGGTTGCTCGGACACCGTGCAGGGCCGCGCGGCCATCAGCCAGGTGAACCAGATATTGCACGGGCTACGCAGCGACACCCTGCCCGGCCTGTATGCCCGCTGGCTGGACCCGCATCAGCGCGATGCGTATCTGGAGGACGCCCGGCACTTTTTCCAGGCTGATTGAAAGAGGGGCAAAAGAAACCCCGGGTCGCTGGGGAGAACGCCCGGGGTCAAAC
>NZ_DATELE010000157.1:0-19816 GCF_035277045.1 Pseudomonas sp.
CCCCTTCGTCACTGATGTCGGCCACCGCGAACCGTGCCCGCTCACCCAGGGCATGCGCCTTGGCGGCGACCGCCTCGGCGTTCAGATCGACCAGCATCACCTGCGCGCCGGCGTCGATTAGCATGTCCGCGGTCGCAGCGCCCAGGCCCGAGGCGGCGCCGCTGACAATGAAGTGGCTGTTGCTGATGTGCATGGCGGTCTTCCTTCAGACGCTGTCGGCTGGCCCGCAGGGAGCCAGGTAGGTCAGAGAATAGTCGCGCCGCCGGAATTCGGGAACAAGCGCCAAAGCGGTCAAAGATGGCGACTGCTTTGGCGCTTGCCTTTACACCATTGCCGGTGCCTGAGCTGTCAGGGCATGCCGGGTCAGCTCAAGGAACACCGCGTCCAGCGCCATCTGGCGCTCTGCGGACAGCTGGTTCATGCGCTCCAGGTAGACCCCTTCGCTCAGGCTTTCCTGCAACGCCGCCAGGGCATCCAGACGCTGCCAGAACGGGCCTTCGACGTCCTCGAAGCGTCGCCGATGGATGCGCCGGACAAACTCGCGCCAGAAGTCGCGCTGACTGACATACAGGGCCAGCGCATCGGACGCTTCGGCGCGCTGCACGGCATCCCGCGCGGCGCTCAGGTTGTCTTCGGTCACCTCGGCCAGCGCTTCGAAGATCATGGTGCGCGGCTGGCCAGGCAGCTCGAGCTCCTCGGCCAGACCGGTGCGGTAGGCCAGGCTGACTTCGATTTCATCCACGCGCTGACCCTCGGCAAGGCGCACGGCAATATCCTGGCGGGCGAACTGCTCGACCTGTTCCAGACGGAACAGCCGACGCGCCAGGTCCAGGCGCACCCGCTGCCCCTGCCCTGGCGCTTGGTTGCGCAGGGCACGGGCCATCAGCACGCGTACCTCCAGTGTGCTGAAGCTTAAGGCGACGCTGTCGGCGCACGTGCGCGGGCTGGCCGCCAGGTTGAAGACTTCGTTGCGCAAGTCGCTGCTCTCGTGCACTGCCGCAAGCACCGCGGTCACGCGCGATTGCAACTCGGCCCTGGTCAGGTCGAAATCGCTGCTCTCGGTCATCCGGTCGAGAATGTCGAAGAATTCGTCGCCGCCAGGCTCCGCCCGTACTTGATCCCACAGTCCCGCGCGCCGCTCCCGTTCTGCCACGTCTGATGTCATCAGCCACTGCTCGCGCGACCAGCCGGGTCCTGTCGGCACAGGAGAAGGCGCCGGCAGCGCCAGGATCCGGCGAACGCCCGGGGGCACTGGATTGCCATCGAGCAGCAGGGTGCGGCGAAGTTCGGCTGGCGCCTCGAGGATCACCTGGGGAAGCGAAGCCAGCTGGTTATCACGCAGGTCGGCGGTTTCCAGGAAGCCGCACCATTCAAGGCCGGCAGGCAGGGTCTGCAACTGGCAGCGTCGCAGGTTCAACTCGATCAGCGAAGACCGCGAACTGAAGTGCAGGCCGATCAGCCCCAGCGGGTTGTAGCTCAGATCCAGCGTTTGCAACTGGCGCAAACCTCTCAACACCTGCGCGGCTGGGGCCGTCATGTGAATACGGTTACGGCGCAGACGCAGCACGCGCAAGCCCGGCAGCCCGGACAATCCCGTTGGTAAGGTGTCGAGGTGGTTGTCGTTCAGGTTCAGCGAGTAAATCCGCGGGAAACAGCCGAGGAATTCCTCAGGAATCTGCTCCAGCGCCATGCCGGACAGGTTCAGTTGATGGATATGACCAAAGTCGGTGCCAAGGGGAATGGGTGGCAGCTGTTCCACCTCGATCCCGGAGAGGTCCAGGTTCATGCCGGGCGTGCCGGTCTCCGGATCGGTCACCACGTCGCCCTGCATGCGCCAGCTGCGCCGCAATGCCTCGCAGAGATAGCGGCGCCGATTGCGCTCCATCGAACGGGGCAGGCCGGCTTGCCAGGTCTCGAGGGCCTGGTCGAAGCGCCGGTACGATTGCTCCTGGTGCAGCAGCACGCTGAGCGGCGAGTCCGAGAGCGTGTGCAACGCGTCGATATAGCCGGTGACCTGATCTTCGTCGAAGCCCGGGTACAACACCCGGACACGGTTGCGCAGCGTGCGCTGCATGATCGCGCCGATGATGCCGCGGCCGCTGAGCGGGTAGCCCACGCGGCCATCGGTCAGGCGCTGGCCTGCATTGAACCTGGGCCTGATCTCGCGCATCCCGACCAGGGGCAACAGTTCACGCCGGGTGGCCGGCAGCCCCGCTTGAACCGCATGGCGCAGCCGCTCGGCGCCCTGCCCGCCAGACCAGCCAAGGCGTTCTGCGTCTGCAGGTTCGAGCATCGCCACCAGTGCCTCGAACAGCCCCTGCGGGGCAACGATGGCCGTTTCCAGGTTGAGCGCGCGCGGCCAGTCCGGTCGACGGCGCAGCAGTACCGACACCAGCTCAAGGGTGTCGGTGGACGGGCTGCCCTCCAGGTAGATCCCTTCGAGCATGCGCGTCAGCCTGGCGTCCTGCAGCGCTGCCCGAGCGTGCTCCGCCACCGCCAACGGCAGGCGCGCTTCATCGCGCATGCGCAAGCGGCTCGCGCGAGTGGCCGAATTCAGCACGTCCAGGGCGTAGGCTGCCGGCAAGCCAGGGAAGTCGCGCTGGAGCAGGGACAGCAGCTCGTCATGGGGCAGGTACTGCCGGGAAAAATGCTCCAGCAGACGCGCGCGCCACTGGGCGGGTCGCTGCAGCAACGCCGTCCGCAGCTCGGCATCATCGCTCGTCGGCCTGCCAAGCTGTTCCCGGCACCAGGCAAGCCACCGAGGGTCAGGCTGGGCGTCTTGCCCGGCCGTCAGGCTGGCGAGAAAATGATCGATCCGCTCGGACACGGCAAAGCGTTCAAGCGTGTCGCGCAGGGCCACCGGCAGAGGCCGGTTCTCCACCAGCAGGCCCCGCAATCTGTCCTGGTCGCACCCGGCGATTCGCAGGATCTGTTCCACGCGCTGCGCATCAAGGCTTTCGGCGGCGGGCCACAGCCGAGCGAGCAGATACCCCTCGCCCTGCCATTCCAGCGGCCGTTCCCCGCGTAAGCGCCAGGCACGCTCGCCGTTATGGGCAAGCTCCGGACCGTAGGCATTCGCGCGTTCACCGTGACGCAAGCGCCAGGGGCCCTGTTCGTCAGGTTGCCATACCTGGTGGCTGACGCCTTCGTGGCGCCACCAGTGACGCTGTCCGTCACCGTACAGGCCGTTGTCCTGCAATTGCCCGTTCTCAGGCTCGGGCAGCATGCGATAGGGCGTCAGGTCGCTGGACCACAACCGCCGCGAGCCCGAGTCGAGTTGCACAGGCTCGAGTTGCTCGACGAATTCACCCCGGACGAATCCCGTCGATACCACCGCGACCGTGCCCACCGTGATGGCGGTCAGTGCAAGCGTTTCGGCGACCGACAGCATATGGCCCATGGCTTCGTGCTGGTGGCCCAGGGACCAGTCATGCGCGCCCTCGTAGACGTCGCCGAGGGTCTGTACCAGCATCTGGCCGAACAGCAGTTCGCCAACCACTGGCACGAACAGGCCCGCGAGGTTGAGCAGGTCCATTCCCGCCCCCTCCAGCGCCCTGGTGCGTGCCTCGGACGCGGCCCGGTCGGCCTCTGCGGTTGGCACCAGCAACACTCGCGCATCATCCTTGATACGCGCCACCTGCTGCACGGCAAGGCTGACGAAAATGTCCTCGCCGGGCAGGCGTCCTTGCACCTCGAGGTCCGGGCTGTCATCACTCAGCCGGGCGTCGAGCAGGGCGAGGACGGCGGGACGTTCGCGCAGGGCGATCAAGCCGATGAAAGAGTCCCTGTAGGCCGGTGCCTTCAACTCGATGGCCAGCGCGGCACCCGCGGCTTGCCAGGAGGCATGGCGGCGCAATGGCTGCCCTGCTGCGTCAGGCAGGAAAAGCAACACTGCGGTCAGCTGGTCTTGCCGATCCCGTAGTTCCACGGCCAGCGCGCCGTCGACGGGCTGGTCAAGAATCCTCACCAGCAATGCCTGGGCCGATCGGTCAGGCGGCAGGTTCTGCGCAGCGTTATCGACCAACTGCCGTACCGCCTGCAAATCGTCCTGGCTGAGCTGCCCCTTGAGCGCGGCGATTTCGGCGGCCATCGCCAGAGCGTTACGCTTGTCGGCCGCCAATTGCCCATGAGTCGCCACGTTGAACACGCGGTGAAGCAGCCCCTGGTAGCTGGCGCCGGCGTCCACCTCGCGACAGAGCTGGGCAACTTCGACGAGGCGATCGGAGAGCAGGGCTTCGTCGGGGGACGGCCCCACCAGCGCACTGCCCACGTAGTACGACACGCCCTCTGGAAAATTCTGCATCAGGTGCTGCAGGGCAGGCGTACGCAGGGTGATGATCTCGTCGGTCGGCAACTGCCCGTCGGGTGGCACGACAAAGCGACGCCTGATTTCGCGCCACTGCGCCCGGTTCAGGTCGAGGGTCAGACCGAGCTGCCAGCGCAGCGCGCGGTGCAACAGGCTGGAGGCGAAGTTATCGGGTGGCACGAGGTTGCGCCGGGCCTGGTGCAGCCGCTCGCGGCTGTCCTTGCAGGCGGCGAACCGTGCCCGCAGGGCCTGGATGTCGGCAGGACTGGCCTGCTTGAGCCAAGGCGGCAGGATCTGCTGGATGAAACGATCGGTGGGTGAGTCAGCGGGGCTGGCTGCGGAAATGACGGTCATGGAACGGTCCTGCTAGCGAGGGGACCGGCCACTCTATTCAACGCCTGCCCCCGATCGAACCCGGAACCGCCGCCCCTTCAGACGCGAGTCTGTCCACCCTGGGGCCTACCCAGGTGAGCGTGTCGCCCGGCACGGACCACGCTCGTGATCGCAGGCAACGCCGCCTGCATGCCCCGCCTCAGTCGGCCTTGATCAGCTTCACCCACGCCGCGAACTTGTCGATGAATGTCTGCAGGAATGGCCGGGTCTTCTCGCTCAACTGCCCCGACTCCTCGAACAGGCTCGCCGCCGCGCCGAGGTAGGCCTCGGGCATCTGCATGCACGGCATGTCGAGGAACACCAGCGACTGGCGCAGATGCTGGTTGGCGCCAAAGCCGCCGATCGCTCCTGGCGAGACACTGATGACCGCCGCCGGCTTGCCGTTCCAGGCACTCTGCCCATAAGGGCGCGAGCCGACATCGATGGCGTTTTTCAACACACCTGGTACCGAGCGGTTGTACTCCGGAGTGACAAACAGCACAGCATCGCTCTTGCGGATCTGCTCGCGAAAACGCTTGTAGGACTCGGGCGGCTCGACATCGATGTCCTCGTTGTACAGCGCCAGGTCGCCGATCTCGATGATGTTCAGGGACAGGCCGGACGGTGCCAGCGCCGCCAGTGCCAGCGCCACCTTGCGGTTGTAGGAATCCTTGCGCAAACTGCCCACCACCACTGCTACCGAATACACTTGGCTCATAGGTTTTTCCACCTTGCTGGATAAAGTGACGTAGTAGGTATAGGTGACCGTCCTACACGGTCTTAAGTTTTTTTCCTGTAGCTGAAAACTTCCCCACCGGGACAGTGGTCTATGGCTGCAGATGATTTCCACTTTTCTAGAGGTTGTACGGTAAATGACAGCAGTACTGGTTGGTCAATTTCATGCACGGGATGCCGAGGGCCGCATCTACCCCGTCCATGAGTTCCAGGAGGCTACCCTTCAGGCCGACGGCAGTGCGTCCTCCGCGCCGATCACCACCTACCGTCTGGCAATTGGCGATCGGGTCAATCACTTGGGTGAGGACCGCTTCGAACTGGCCCAGAGCGGCGTCGAAATCGTCCGTATTCCCTGATCGTCAGCGCCGCACACAATCGACGGTGTAGCAGCGCCCTTGGGCTGAGTCGTCGGACTGCAAGCCGTGGACATCGGCGACGAACCCCGGAAATCCACTGTCGAACGCCCGCGCGAACGCAAGGTAGTCAATGATCGAGCGGGTGTCTTCAGTGAAGCGCTCGCCGGGCATGATCTATGGGATGCCCGGCGGATAGGGCACCAGCATCACCGCGGCAACCCGGCCAAGCAACTGCTCGATCGGCACTGCATCCACCTCCCCCCGCACCAGATGGTCGTACGCCTGGGCAGGCGTCATGGCCACCTCGGGCAGACGGCTGAACAAACCCTTGAGCTGCCTGGCAGTGCCGCTGCTGCGATAGCAGGCGTGCAACTGGTCGCACAGGTCGCGCAGGCCAAGCCCTTGATAACGCAACGGGTCGATCGATGCCACGCACGGCAGGCACTGGGCAAGCGCGGTGTTGGCGTCGTAATGGCGCTTGAACTCGAGCAATTCGGTGAGCAGCGTGCTCCACTTGCCCTTGGTGATGCCCATGGAAAACAGCACGAGAAAGCTGTAGAGCCCGGTCTTCTCCACCACCAGTCCACGCTCCCAGAGAAACTTGCTGACGACCGCGGCCGGAATGCCCTGACCGCCAAGAGCACCGCCAGCATCCAGGCCAGGCATGACCAGCGTGACCTTCAGCGGATCGAGTAGCACATAGTCCTGCGCCAGGTCGCCAAAGCCGTGCCACCCCGCGCCTGGGGAAAGCAGCCAGTCCTGTGCCACCAGGCGCTGGGAACCGTCGGCCGCCGGTGGCTGCCAGATGCTGAACCACCAGTCATCGGCATGAATGTGTTCGCGCAGCTTGGCCAGCGCCCGGCGAAAGCTCAGCGCCTCATCGAACATTTCCTGCAGCAGCGAGCGTCCTGCAGGCCCCTCCATCATCGCCGAGGCCACGTCCAGCGACGCAATGATGCTGTACTGCGGCGAGGTCGAGATGTGCATCATGAACGCTTCGTTGAAACGGTCGCGGTCGAGCGGGCGCGAGGCGCCATCCTGCACATGAATCATCGACGCCTGGCTGAAGGCTGCCAGCAGCTTGTGGGTCGAGTGGGTGCTGAACAGCAACGGACTGTCGTTACTCCGTGGGGTGCCCATGGCGAATCGGCCTGTAAAGAACTCATGGAACGCCGCATAGGCGAACCAGGCTTCGTCGAAATGCAGGACGTCGACGCTGGCGCCCAGCATCTGCTTGATCTGCCCAGCGTTGTAACATAGCCCGTCGTAGGTCGAATTGGTCACCACCGCCAGCTTGATCCGCGCCGCTCGGCCCTGCGCCAAAGGGTTTGCCTCGATCTTGGCCTGGATCGCCTCGGCACTGAACTCGCTCAGCGGGATGGGCCCGATGATGCCCAGCTCGTTGCGCTCCGGGCACAGGTACAAGGGAATGGCGCCGGTCATGATGATGGCATGCACCACCGACTTGTGGCAGTTGCGGTCCACCAGCACCAGGTCGCCACGGCCCACCATCGAGTGCCAGACGATCTTGTTGGCGGTCGAGGTGCCATTGATCACGAAGAAGGTGTGATCGGCACCAAAGTTGCGTGCGGCGCGGGCCTCGGCTTCGGCCAAGGGACCTGTATGGTCGAGCAGTGAACCCAGCTCGGGCACCGAGACCGACAGGTCCGAGCGCAAGGTATTCTCGCCGAAGAACTGATGGAACGCCTGCCCGACGGGGCTCTTGCGGTAGGCCACGCCGCCGCCATGGCCCGGCGTGTGCCAGGAGTAGTTCGACTGCGCGGTGTGCTGCACCAAGGCCTTGAAGAATGGCGGCAACAGCCCGTCGAGATAATTGCGCGCGGCGCGGGCAACCTGGCGCGCCAGGAAGGGCACGGTGTCTTCGAACAGGTAGAGAATGCCGCGCAGCTGGTTCAGCTCGCCCATGGCCTCGGCGGGTGCGTTCTCCAGGGTCACCTGCTCGCCCAAGGCAAAGATCGGCAGCTGCGGCGAGCGCAACCGGGCCAGGCGAATCAGTTCGGTCAGGTTCTGCAGCAGGTGGGTGTTCTCGCCGATGTTTTCAGCGGCGACCAACATACAGGCCAGGCCATGCTGGGTGGCGGCGACCAACCGGGCCTCGGCATGGTTGGCGGCGCTCAGGATGATGAAGCCATCCTGGGCGAGCTCCTGGGCGATGGCCCGCACCCGCTCGCCGGCCACGCTGTCGACCTTGATGTCGCGGTGCACGATCAGGATGGGAAACTTGAGGTCCTTGTACATGGGCAATCCTCGCCTGCGAAGGACAGATGCCTCCCTTCAGGTTAGAAGCTGCCCGGCAAGGATGCCCGCTTTTGCCTCAGCCCGCCTCGCCGAGGGTTTGCCACAGGGCCGGTCCGCCGGCGGATTTTGCCACCACGTCGAGCCGCGCCAGGTGCGCCGCGAGCTCATCAGGCGTGGCGCGAATGATGCGCCCAGGCGTGCGGCTGGAGGGCAGGCGACGGATCTCGCTGCCACCACCGCCCTGGCCGTTTTCATTGTCTTCAGCGCCGTCACCGGCCAGCGACAGACTGGTCTGCCCGCCGGTCATGCTCAGGTAGACGTCGGCCAGCAGCTCGGAGTCGAGCAAGGCGCCGTGCAGGTCGCGACCAGAGTTGTCGATGCCATAGCGCTTGCACAGGGCATCGAGGCTGTTGCGCTGCCCCGGGTGACGCGCCCTGGCCATCATCAGGGTATCGAGGATGGTGCAGTGCTGGGCGATGTCGGCGCGGTCGTGCTGGCCGGCCAGGGCGAACTCGCTGTTGATGAAGCCAACGTCGAACGCCGCGTTGTGGATGATCAGCTGCGCGCCCTGGATGAACTCGAAGAATTCATCGGCCACCTCGGCGAAGCGCGGCTTGTCGAGCAGGAAGCTGTCGGTGATGCCGTGGACGCCGATGGCGCCCTCGTCGCTCGCGCGGTCAGGTTGAAGGTAGACGTGGAAGTTACGCCCGGTCAGGCGACGACCGATCACCTCGACGCAACCGATCTCGATGATCCGGTGGCCATCGCTGACCGGCATGCCGGTGGTCTCGGTGTCGAGGACCACCGACCTGTTGTTGGGTTGCTCCACGTCGGGGTCTCCGTTGCTGCGTGTTCTGCAAAGCGGGCTAGTGTACCCCAGCTCAGCGCAGGCCGCGTACCTCATCGACGCCGCGGTTGGCCAGCTGGTCGGCGCGCTCGTTGCCGGGATGGCCGATGTGGCCGCGCACCCATTTCCAGGTAACCTTGTGCCGGGCGACCTGGGCATCCAGCAGCTGCCAGAGGTCGGCATTCTTCACCGGCTCCTTGGCCGCGGTCTTCCAGCCGCGCTTCTTCCAGTTGGCCATCCATTCCGTGATGCCTTTCATCACGTACTGCGAGTCGGTGACCAACAATACGTCGCACTCGCGCTTGAGCGCCTCCAGGCCCTGGATCGCGGCCATCAGCTCCATGCGGTTGTTGGTGGTCACCAGCTCGCCGCCCCACAATTCCTTCTCGACGCCCTTGCAGACCAGCAACGCACCCCAGCCACCCGGGCCAGGATTGCCCTTGCAGGCTCCATCGGTGTAGACCTCGACCGTATCGCTCATGTACCGCCTTCATTGTTCAGATAATCGTGGGCCGGGACCGCTCAGGGCTCGATATTGCGCCGGTTGACCTTGGCCATCGGCAGCGGCAGCAGCTTGCCCATCGGCTCGCGCCGCGCCTGGCGCAGGGGCCGCAGCCCGACCACCATCTTGCGCGCCACCAGCAGGTACACGCCGCCTCCGGCGCTCTGCCAGCGCCCGGCCACTTGTTCCCAGCCCGCCAGGCGTTGTTGCCAGGCCGGCGAGGCAAGCGGCGGACGATAGCACCCGAACCGGCGTTTCTCCAGCGCGAAGCCCAGCAGGTTGAGCCAGTCACCGACCCTGGAGGCCGAGATGCACCGGGCCTTGCGCAAGGCACCACGGCCAAACAGGTGGCGCATGCCCCAACTGCTCCAGGGATTGATGCCGATGATCAGCAGGTGCCCTCCCGGCCGCACGCTGCTGGCGGCCTGGCGCAACAGCCCATGGGGCGAGAGGCTGAAATCCAGCCCGTGCTGCAGCACCACGACATCGGCGGCATGCTCGCCCAATGGCCATGCCTGTTCCTCGCAGACGATCTCTACACCCGGCAGCGGCGCGCCCAGGCGCACGTTGCGTTGCACCCTGGGCGCGGCAGGGGGCGCCTCGGCGCAAGGGCCGTAATGCACCAGGAACCCCCCAAAATAGCGCGCGAGTTCGTCTTCGAGCAGTTTCTGTTCTTCGCGCAGCATCAGCCGGCCCAACGGCCCGTCGAACCAGTCACGGGCCAGGCTGATCAGCTCGACCCAGTCAGGATCGGCCTGGGCAAAGGCTTTGTCGGTCATTGAGCTCTCCTCGAAGGTTCTCTGCCCGCGCCATCGCGGCTAAGATGCCTTCATGTCCCACGCTTTGGCGATTCGCACCATGATACAGATCGATGCCCTGCCCGCTTTCTCGGACAACTACATATGGTTGTTACAGGATACTGCCAAACGCCGCTGCGCGGTGGTCGATCCGGGTGACGCCGCGCCGGTGTTCGCCTGGCTGCAGGCACACCCTGGCTGGGTACTGGAAGACATACTGATCACCCATCACCACCATGATCATGTCGGTGGCGTCGAAGCCCTGAAGCGCGCGACCGGCGCGCGGGTGTGCGGGCCTGCCGACGAGCACATCCCGGCGCGTGACCTGGCCCTCGCCCACGGCGAGCAGGTACGGGTGCTAGGCCTGGACCTTGAGGTAATCGCCGTTCCCGGTCACACCTTGGGGCACATTGCCTATTACACGGCGCACGCGCCGATCCCGCTACTGTTCCCGGGCGACACCTTGTTCGCCGCGGGATGCGGCCGCCTGTTCGAGGGCACGCCGGCGCAGATGCATGATGCGCTCCAGCGCCTGGCCGCGCTGCCTGGCGAAACGCTGATCTACTGCGCGCATGAATACACCCTGAGCAACCTGCGTTTTGCCTGCGCGGTCGAGCCGCACAACGCGAGCATCACGCAGCGCTTCGAGGACGTCACCCGCCTGCGCGCCGACGACCGCATCAGCCTGCCGTCGAACATGGCCCTCGAACGCCTCACCAATCCATTTCTCCGGATAACTGAAACATCCGTTAAACAAAAAATAGACGAGTGGACTGGGCACGCAAACGAAGGTGAGGTGGCCGCTTTTGCTGCCTTGAGGCGATGGAAAGACGGCTTCTGATAACCGCAAGATATATCGAAGGGGTCGGCCAGTGGTTGACCGGGCAAGGGGTGGTTCCTAGAATCCCCCAACTTTTTGCCCGGATAACTGTCCAAGCCGATGCCTTCCTGTAGCCGCAAGACCGCTCATTCCGTCGCCCTGACGCGCCTGGCCCAAGCCAGCGTGCTGGCCTTGGCCGCCACCTTGGTGGGCTGCCAGAGCACCCCGCAGGTCGACGAAACCGACAGCGTTCGCGCGCACAAGTACCAGGCGCGGATCAAGCCCAAGCCGGTGATCGTGGCGGCCAAGTCGGCCGAGCAGCCACCGCAGGACATCTGGGAGCGCATGCGCCGGGGCTTTGCGTTTCAGGACGGGATCGGCGTCAATCCGCGTATCGAGCAACAGCGCCTGTGGTTCGCCAGCAACCCTTCGTTCCTCGAGACGGCGGGCGAGCGTGGCAGCCTCTACCTGCATTACATCGTCGAACGCCTCGAAGAGCGCGACATGCCGCTTGAGCTCGCGCTGTTGCCAGCGATCGAGAGCGCCTACAACCCGATGGCCTACTCACGGGCCCACGCCGTAGGCCTGTGGCAGTTCATCCCTTCGACCGGGCGTTACTTCAACCTGCGCCAGACCAACTTCTACGACGGCCGCCGCGACATCACCGCCTCGACCAATGCCGCGCTGGACTACCTGTCTCGCCTGCATGACATGTTCAATGGTGACTGGCTGCTGGCCATGGCGGCCTACAACGCAGGCGAAGGCACGGTCAGCCGCGCGATCGAGCGCAACGAAAAACTCGGCCTGCCTACCGACTTCTGGAACCTGCCGCTGCCTCAGGAAACCCGTAACTACGTGCCCAAGCTGCTTGCCCTGTCGCAAGTGGTCCTGACGCCGGAAGCCTACGGCGTCAACCTGAGCCCGGTGGCGAACGAGCCCTACTTTGAAGCCGTGGCCATCCACGACCGCCTGGACCTGTCCCGGGTGGCGGCATTCTCCGGCATCGATGAAGATGAACTGATCCAGCTCAATCCCGCCTTCAAGAAGCGCATGACCGTGGACGGTCCAAAGCAGCTGCTGGTGCCCACCGCCAAGGCGCAACTGCTGAGCGACAGCCTGTCCAACCTCAAGCCCGAGCAACTGGTTGCCCTGCAGCCTAAAAAGGCGGTATTCGAGACGGCCCTGGCCGAAGCTTCGCGCCCCGCCGCAAGCACCCGCAGCTACCGCGTCAAACGTGGCGACAACCTGGGCAGCATTGCCCGCGCCAACCGTGTGTCGGTCAAGGAGCTGCAGCGCTGGAACCGCATCTCCGGCTCGCGTCTCAAGACCGGCCAGGTACTCGCCCTGCGTGGCGGCTCGGTTCCGGCCAGCGCCAGCGCCGGCAAGCTCGCCGCCGCCAAGCAGCGTTCGACCCAGTACAAGGTGCGCAAGGGTGATTCCCTGTACCTGGTAGCCAAGCGTTTCAATGTCGAGATGAAGCATCTCAAGCGCTGGAATCCACGCAGCGGCCACGCGCTCAAGCCTGGCCAGACGCTGACGGTGTACGTCGGGCGTTGACCTGCGCGACAAGGGGGTCGTTGTAGGGCCCCTGCTCTTTTTCCGGTCCATGCAAGCTGTTACTGTACCTGCGACAAAGCCCAAGCCGCCTGGATCGGATAACAGACTTGATACGTCCCCTCCTGTTGCTGACATTCAGCCTGGTCTTGAGCTTTCCCGCGGGCGCGACGGTCAGCGAAAGCCACGGTTACGCCCAGTTCGGCACGCTCAAGTATCCGGCCACATTCACCCACTTCGACTGGGTCAACCCGCAAGCGCCCAAGGGCGGCACCTTGCGGGCCATGGCATTCGGCACCTTCGATACCCTCAATCCGTATACGTTCAAGGGCAGCAGCCCGGTCACGACGCCCAACTTCCTGCAGTACGGGATCAATGAGCTGAACGAGCCGTTGATGGTCGGTACTGGCCAGTACGATCCCTCTGGGGATGAGCCGACCTCCAGCTACGGACTGATCGCCCGTACCGTGGAGTACAGCGAAGACCGCAGCTGGGTGGTGTTCAACCTGCGCCCGGAAGCTCATTTCCACGATGGCAAGCCCATCACCTCTGCCGACGTGGCGTTCTCGTACCGGACGCTGCTCAAGGAAGGCCACCCGATCTATCGCACCAGCCTGCAGGAAGTGAAACGGGTCGATATCCTGGGCCCCCTGCGCATCCGATTTGTCTTCAAGCGCGCTGGCAACCCGCTGTTGATCCTGCGCCTGGGCGAGATGCCCGTACTGCCCAGGCACTACTGGCAAGGTCGCGACTTCAAGGCCACCACTTTCGAGCCCCCGCTGGGCAGCGGCCCGTACCGCATCACTCAGGTGCAGCCAGGCCGCAGCCTGGTGTTCGAGCGGGTAAAGAACTACTGGGGCCGCGACCTGGCCGTCAACCGTGGAAAGTACAATTTCGACCGTGTCGAGTTCGAGTTCTATCGGGACGCTACCGTGGCGTTCGAAGCGTTCAAGGCTGGGGAGTTCGACATCTATATCGAGCACCAGGCCAAGAACTGGGCCAACAGCTACAACTTCCCGGCGGTGCGGCGCGGCCAGGTCATCAAGGCGCAGATCCCACACCGAATCCCGACCCAGACCCAGGGCCTGTTCATGAACAGCCGGCGCGCCAACCTCAGCGATGTGCGCGTGCGCCAAGCGCTGGGGCTGATGCTCGACTTCGAATGGACCAACCGTGCGCTGTTCAGCGGCGCCTACAAGCGCTCGACCAGTTACTACCCCAACAGCGAGTTCACGGCCAGCGACCTGCCGGTGGGCAAGGAATGGCTGTTGCTGGCGCCTTACCGTGACGACTTGCCCGCGGCGCTGTTCACCGAGCCCTATCGGGTCAGCCAGACCGACGGCCGCGGCGTTGGCCGGCAGAACCTGCGCCAGGCCTTGGGATTGCTGGCCGAGGCCGGCTGGACCCTGCAGGAGCAGCGCCTGCAGGACAGCAAGGGCCGGCCGTTTCGCCTGGAACTGTTGCTGGTCAACCCGAACCTCGAACGTATCCTGCAACCCTTTGTCGAAAACCTCGCCAGCATCGGCATCGACGCGCGCCTGCGTACCGTCGACCGTGCCCAGTACAAGCAGCGCCTTGACCAGTTCGACTTCGACATGATCCTGATGACCTTGAGCCAGACCCTAAGCCCCGGCCTTGAACAATGGCTGTACTTCCACTCCAGCCAGGCCCAGGTCAAGGGCAGCAAGAACTACGCAGGCATCAAGGACCCGGTGGTCGACCACCTGCTCGACACCCTGCTCGCCGCCCGCAGCCGCGATGACCAGGTGGCCGCCGCCCGGGCCCTGGACCGCGTGCTGTCCTGGCAGTACTACATGATTCCCAACTGGTATCTCGACAATCATCGCCTGGCCTACCGCAACCGGTTCGCCTTCGTCGCCACGCCGCCCTACACCCTGGGGCTGAACAGCTGGTGGCTCAAGACTTCGGAGAACCCCCAATGATGCCAATGCACCGCCTGCGCCGTCTGGCAGGCAGCCTGTTGCTCGCCTGCCTGGGCGCGCCCGTGCTCGCCGCGCCGCAGCATGCCCTCACGCTTTATGACGAGCCGCCGAAGTATCCGGCAAACTTCCAGCATTTCGACTTCGTCAACCCCGATGCGCCCAAGGGCGGTACCTTCCGCCAATCGAGCTTCGGCGGTTTCGACAGCCTCAATCCGTTCATCAACAAAGGCGTGGCGGCCGAGAATGTGAGCAGCATCTATGACACGCTGATGCGCCAGAGCCTGGACGAGCCCTTCACCGAATACGGCCTGGTAGCGGGCAAGATCGAAAAAGCGCCGGACAACAGCTGGGTGCGTTTCTACCTGCGCCCCGAGGCACGCTTCCATGACGGCCACCCTATGCGCGCGGACGATGTGGTCTGGACGTTCAACACCCTGGTCAGCAAGGGCGCGCCGCTGTACCGGGTGTACTACGGCGACGTCGCCGAAGTGGTCGCCGAGAACCCGCTCACGGTGCTGTTCAAGTTCAAGCACACCAACAACCGCGAGCTGCCGCTGATCCTTGGGCAACTGCCGGTGCTGCCTAAACACTGGTATGAAAACCGCGACTTCACTCGCGGCAATCTGGAAATTCCGCTGGGCAGCGGACCGTACAAGGTCACCGAGGTCAAGCCTGGCCGTTCGATACGTTACGAACGGGTCGATGATTATTGGGCCAAGGATCTGCCGATCAACCGTGGCTTCTACAACTTCGAGGCCATGACCTTCGATTATTACCGCGACAACACCGTCGCCCTCGAGGCCCTCAAGGCAGGGCAATTCGACTACATGCAGGAAAACACCGCGAAGAACTGGGCCACCGCCTACAACGTACCGGCCGTGCGCGAAGGACGCCTGATCAAGGAAGAACTGCTCAATGGCAACCCCGCCGGCATGCAGGGCTTTATCTTCAACCTGCGCCGCCCGGTCTTCCAGGACGTGAGGGTGCGCGAGGCGCTGAGCCTGATGCTGGACTTCGAGTGGACCAACAAGCAGCTGTTCAACGGGGCCTATACCCGAACGGGCAGCTACTTCGACAACTCCGAGATGGCCGCGAGCGGCCTGCCTTCGCCAGACGAGCTGAAGATCCTCGAGCCCCTGCGCGGCAAGATCCCTGAAAAAGCCTTCACCGAGGTTTTCAGCAACCCGGTCAATGACGGCAGCGGCATGATTCGCGAGCAGCAGCGCAAGGCCTACAAGCTGCTGCAGGAAGCCGGCTGGAAGATCGTCGACGACAAGATGGTCGATGCCCAAGGCAATCCTGTGTCCATCGAGTTCCTGCTGGCCCAGACCGAGTTCGAGCGTGTCCTCCTGCCGTTCAAGCGCAACCTGGCCGATCTTGGCATCGAGCTGAACATTCGCCGCGTCGAGGTGCCCCAGTACATAAACCGCCTGCGGTCGCGGGATTTCGACATGATCGTCAGCGGTTTTCCACAGTCCAACTCACCCGGCAACGAGCAACGCGAGTTCTGGTCCAGCGGTGCGGCCGACAACCCAGGTAGCCGCAACTTCATCGGCCTGCGAGACCCGGCCATCGACCAGCTGGTCGAAAGCCTGATCAATGCCAATTCGCGCCAGAGCCTGGTCGACCATACGCGCGCCCTCGACCGGGTGTTGCTGTGGGGCTACTACGTGATACCCAACTGGCACATCAAGACCTGGCGGGTAGCCTACTGGAACCATATCGGTCATCCAAAGACCTCCCCGAAGTATGACCTGGGCATCGATACGTGGTGGATAAAGCCCGAGGTAGCCCCTGCGGTGAACCCGCAGCCATCCCAGACCCCGCAGCCGGACGAGGCGAACTGACATGCTCGCCTACATCCTGCGGCGCCTGCTGCTGATCATCCCTACCCTGTTCGGCATCCTGGTCATCAACTTCATCATCGTCCAGGCTGCGCCTGGCGGGCCGGTCGAGCAGATGATCGCCAAGCTCGAGGGCTTCGAGGGCGCCACCAGCCGCATTGGCGGCGGTGGCGCCGAGGTGTCGGTGGCTGGCTCCAACTACCGCGGCGCCCAGGGACTGGACCCGGCCCTGATCGCCGAGATCGAGCACATGTACGGCTTCGACAAGTCGGCGCCCGAGCGGTTGTGGATCATGATCAAGAACTACGCCCGGCTCGACTTTGGCGACAGCTTTTTCCGTGACGCCAAGGTCATCGACCTGATCGCCGAGAAAATGCCGGTGTCGATCTCGCTAGGGCTCTGGAGCACCCTTATCATGTACCTGGTGTCGATTCCCCTGGGGATCGCCAAGGCGGTGCGCCATGGCAGCCACTTCGACGTCTGGACCAGCTCGGCGATCATCGTCGGCTATGCCATTCCCGCCTTCCTGTTCGCCATCCTGCTGATCGTGATGTTCGCCGGTGGCAGCTACTTCGACTGGTTCCCGCTACGCGGCCTTACTTCGAACAACTTCGACGAGCTCTCCGCCACCGGCAAGGTACTGGACTATTTCTGGCACCTGGTGCTACCGATCACCGCCCTGGTCATCGGCAACTTCGCCACCATGACCCTGCTGACCAAGAACAGCTTCCTGGACGAGATCAACAAGCAATACGTGGTCACGGCGAAGGCCAAGGGCCTGAGCCGGCCACGGGTGCTCTACGGGCACGTGTTCCGCAATGCCATGCTATTGGTCATCGCCGGCTTCCCCTCGGCATTCATCGGCATCTTCTTCACCGGATCGCTGCTGATCGAGGTGATCTTCTCGCTCGACGGGCTGGGCCTGATGAGTTTCGAGGCGGCGATCAACCGCGACTACCCGGTGGTCTTCGGCACCCTGTTCATCTTCACCCTGGTGGGGCTGGTGGTGAAGCTGATCGGCGACCTGACCTACACCCTGGTCGATCCACGGATCGACTTCGCAAGCCGGGAGCACTGACATGGCCTTGTCTCCTCTGAACCGTCGGCGTTTCGAACGCTTCAAGGCCAACCGCCGAGGCTGGTGGTCCCTGTGGCTGTTCCTCATCCTGTTCGGCCTGAGCCTGGGCGCCGAGCTGGTCGCCAACGACAAGCCGATCGCCGTGCGCTATGACAGCCAGTGGTATTTCCCGGCGTTCAAGCGCTACCCCGAAACCACCTTCGGCGGCGAATTCCCGCTGGAAGCCAACTATAAGAGCCCCTACGTCCGCGAACTGCTGGCGGCCAAGGACAGCTGGGTGCTGTGGGCGCCCATCCCGTTCAGCTACCAGAGCATCAACTACGACCTCAAGGTCCCGGCCCCCGCCCCGCCCTCGGCGGACAACTGGCTCGGCACCGACGACCAGGGACGAGACGTGCTGGCGCGGGTGATCTATGGCTTCCGGGTGTCGGTGCTGTTCGCCCTGACACTGACCGTGCTCAGCTCGATCATCGGCGTGATCGCAGGCGCCCTCCAGGGTTTCTATGGCGGCTGGGTCGACCTGGCCGGCCAGCGCTTCCTGGAGGTCTGGTCGGGGCTGCCGGTGCTGTACCTGCTGATCATCCTGGCAAGCTTCGTCCAGCCCAACTTCTGGTGGCTGCTGGGGATCATGCTGCTGTTCAGCTGGATGAGCCTGGTGGATGTGGTACGCGCCGAGTTCCTGCGCGGGCGCAACCTGGAATACGTGCGCGCCGCCCGCGCCCTGGGCATGAAGAATGGCGCGATCATGTACCGGCACATCCTGCCCAATGCGATGATCTCGACCATGACGTTCATGCCGTTCATCCTGACGGGCGCCATCGGCACCCTTACCGCTTTGGATTTCCTCGGCTTTGGCCTGCCACCCGGAGCGCCGTCGCTCGGTGAGCTGGTCGCCCAGGGCAAGTCCAACCTGCAGGCGCCCTGGCTGGGCATCAGCGCCTTCGCCGTGCTCGCACTGATGCTGAGCCTGCTGGTATTCGTCGGTGAATCCGCCCGCGATGCCTTCGACCCGAGGAAATAAGATGAACGAGCAAAACCTGATCGAAGTCCGCGACCTGGCGGTTGAGTTCGTCAGCGGCGACCAGGTGCAGCGCGTGGTCGAGGGCATCAGCTTCGACATTCGCAAGGGCGAGACCCTGGCCCTGGTCGGCGAAAGCGGTTCGGGCAAGTCGGTCACCGCCCACTCGATCCTGCGCCTGCTGCCCTATCCTACGGCCCGTCACCCCAGTGGCAGCATCCGCTATGCCGGCGAGGATCTGCTGACCTTGGGGGAAAGGCCCATGCAGCGCATTCGCGGCAACCGTATCGCGATGATCTTCCAGGAGCCGATGACCTCGCTCAACCCGCTGCACAACATCGAAAAACAGATCAACGAAATCCTCCTGCTGCACAAAGGCCTGACCGGCAAGCAGGCCACCGCGCGCACGCTTGAGCTGCTCGAGCTGGTCGGCATCCCCGAGCCGCGCAAGCGCCTCAAGGCGCTGCCCCACGAACTGTCGGGCGGCCAGCGCCAACGGGTGATGATCGCCATGGCCCTGGCCAACGAACCTGAGCTGCTGATCGCCGATGAGCCGACCACGGCGCTCGACGTGACCGTCCAGCTCAAGATCCTCGACCTGCTCAAGTCGTTGCAGGCGCGCCTGGGCATGTCCCTGCTGCTGATCAGCCACGACCTGAACCTGGTCAAGCGCGTCGCTCACCGGGTGTGCGTGATGCAGCGCGGGCAGATCGTCGAGCAGGCCGAGTGCCAGGCGCTGTTCCACGCCCCCCGGCACCACTACACGCAAATGCTCATCGGCGCCGAGCCGAGCGGCCAGCCCGCCGCCAACCCGGTGGGCGCGCCCCTGCTTCAGGTCGATGACCTGCGCGTGTGGTTTCCGATCAAGAAGGGCCTGCTGCGGCGCACGGTAGACCACGTCAAAGCGGTCGACGGCATCAACTTCAGCCTGCCCCAGGGGCAGACCCTGGGCATTGTCGGCGAGAGCGGCTCGGGCAAGTCGACCTTGGGCCTGGCGATCCTGCGGCTTATTTCCAGCCAGGGTGGAATCCGCTTCCAGGGCCAGTCGCTGGAGAGCATGAACCAGAAAGACGTGCGGCCACTGCGCCGGCAGATGCAGGTGGTCTTCCAGGACCCCTTTGGCAGCCTCAGCCCACGCATGTGCGTGGCCGATATCGTCGGCGAAGGCCTGCGCATTCACCGGATCGGCAGCCCTGACGAGCAGGAAGCGGCCATCATCGCTGTGCTCGAGGAAGTGGGCCTCGACCCGCGCACCCGGCACCGCTATCCCCACGAGTTCTCTGGGGGGCAACGCCAGCGCATCGCCATTGCCCGGGCTCTGGTGCTCAAGCCGGCGCTGATCCTGCTCGACGAACCGACCTCGGCGCTGGACCGCACCGTGCAGC
>NZ_DATELE010000158.1:0-96276 GCF_035277045.1 Pseudomonas sp.
TCCCCCTTGCGAGCATTGAGCAACTCATACGCCGACTCACGATCAAACACCCTGTCATACAGCCCAACCAACGGCGAGCCACTAACCACCCCACCCCGCTCCACCGCCGAAAGCGCCCCGATCCGCGACTGTGGCGGCGCAATCAGCACCCGCTGCACCATCCCAGGCGTCCCCTTGTCCTGCAACGTCCCCACCAGCGCCTCCCCAATCCCAAGCTCGGTCAACACCGCCAACGCATCGAACCCCGGATTAGGCCGAAACCCCTCCGCCACCGCCCTCAGCGATTTCTGCTCCTTGGCCGTGAACGCCCGCAGCCCATGCTGGATCCGCAGCCCCAGTTGCGCCAGCACAGCATCAGGCAAATCCCCAGGGGACTGGGTCACGAAAAACACCCCCACCCCCTTGGAACGGATCAGCCGCACCACCTGCTCAAGCCGGTCCTGCAGCGCCTTGGGCGTGCCGTTGAACAACAGGTGAGCCTCGTCGAAGAACAGCGCCAGCACCGGCTTGTCGGCATCCCCACGCTCGGGCAACTGCTCGAACAGCTCGGCCAGCAGCCACAGCAGGAACGTCGCGTAGACCTTGGGCGCCTCATGCACCAGGCGGCTGGCATCGAGCAGGTGGATCCGCCCTCGCCCGTCCGGGTCCGGACGCAGCAGGTCTTCGAGCTGCAGGGCAGGCTCGCCGAACAGCGCCTCGGCGCCTTGCTGCTCCAGCGTCGCCAGGCGCCTGAGCAGCGCCTGGGTGGAGGCGCTGGTCATCAGCGCGCTGTCCTCGCCCAGCACCTGGGGGTTGTCCTTGAGGTGGACGAGCAGCGCCTTCAGGTCCTTGAGGTCGAGCAGCAACAAGCCCTCGCGGTCAGCCACCTTGAAGGCGGCATACAGCGCGGCCTGCTGGCTGTCGGTGAGTTCCAGCAGGTTGCCCAGCAGCAACGGGCCCATCTCGCTGATGGTGGTGCGCAGCGGGTGCCCGGACTTGCCGTCGATGTCCCACAGGCTGACCGGATACGCCTGCGGCCGGTGAGCCAGCCAGGGCATGCCGGCGATGCGCTCGGCAACCTTGCCCTGGGGCGCGCCTGCCGCGCCCAGCCCGCAGAGATCGCCCTTCACATCCGCGGCGAATACCGCGACGCCAGCGTCGCTGAAGACCTCGGCCAGGTGCTGCAGGGTCACGGTCTTGCCAGTGCCGGTCGCACCGGCCACCAGGCCATGACGGTTGGCCAGGCGCATGGCCTGGCTGACGGGCTGGCCCGCAGGGTCGCTGCCCAGGACGATCTGTGAAGAATCAGACATGTTTTTTCATCCTCTGCTCAAGCTTTGTCCCCGCGTGGCCGATACCCACCCCAAGTGCTTCTCAGTGGACCCGATACGCCAATGAACAAAAACCTTCGTTTCAGCCACAAGATTCTGCTGGCCGCATCACTTATCGTGATCCTCGCCTTCAGCCTGTTCACGCTCTACAACGACTACCTGCAGCGTAATGCGATTCGCGCCGACCTGGAGAGTTATCTTCAGGAAATGGGCGAGTCCACGTCGACCAACATCCGCAGCCTGCTCGAAGGCCGTATCAAGCTGGTCGAGAACCTTGCGCAGAACATCGCGCAAGACCCTGCCAATGCCGGCACGCTGATGGGCCAGGGCGCGCTGACGTCCAGCTTCCTGACCGTCTACCTGGGCGGAGTCGATGGCAGCTTCATCGTTCGTCCCGACTCAAAGATGCCAGATGGCTACGACCCGCGCGTACGGCCCTGGTACAAGGACGGGATGAACGCCAATGGGGTGATCCTGACCGAACCTTACATGGACATGACCACCAACAAGATGGTGATTGGCATTCTCGGCAATGCCTCGCGCAGTGTCGGCGTGGTCGGTGGCGACCTGGCGCTGGACGGCCTGGTGCAGATCATCAACTCGCTGGACTTCGGCGGCATGGGCTATGCCTTCCTGGTCAATGATCAAGGCAAGATCCTGGTCCATCCGGACAAGGACCTGGTGATGAAGTCCCTGTCGGATGTATTCCCGCGCAATACGCCGACACTTTCCAATCAGCTGACCGAAGTCGAGCAGGATGGCGCGACCCGCCTGATGACCTTCACCCCGGTCAAGGGACTGCCGTCCGCCAACTGGTACATCGGCCTGTCGGTGGACAAGGGCAAGGCCTTCTCGATGCTGAGCGATTTTCGCGCCTCGGCGGTCATCGCCACGCTGGTCGCGGTCGTCATCATCATCGCCCTGCTTGGCCTGCTGATCAACGTGCTGCTGCAGCCGCTGCACACCATGACCCGCGCCATGGAAGACATCGCCGAAGGCGAAGGCGACCTGACCAAGCGCCTGAAAATCCAGAACCACGACGAGTTCGGCACCTTGGGCAATGCCTTCAACCGCTTTGTCGAGCGTATCCATGGCTCGATCCGCGAGGTGTCCTCGGCGACCGAGCAGGTCAACGAAGTGGCCCTGCGGGTCATCAGCGCCTCGAACTCGTCGATGACCAACTCCGACGAGCAAGCCAACCGTACCAATAGCGTGGCCGCGGCCATCAACGAACTCGGCGCCGCCGCCCAGGAAATCGCCCATAACGCCGCGCAGGCATCGCAACAGGCCAGCTCCGCCCGTCACCTGGCCGAGGAAGGCCAGCAGGTGGTCGAACGCAACATCCAGGCGATGAACCGTTTGTCGGACCTGATCTGCACCTCCAGCGCGCACATCGAAACGCTCAACAGCAAGACCGTGAACATTGGCCAGATCCTCGAGGTGATCACCAGCATTTCGCAGCAGACCAATCTGCTGGCGCTCAACGCGGCCATCGAAGCTGCTCGCGCCGGTGAAGCCGGCCGTGGCTTCGCGGTGGTCGCCGACGAGGTGCGCAACCTGGCCCACCGCACCCAGGAGTCAGCGCAACAGGTGCAGAACATGATCGAGGAATTGCAGGTCGGCGCGCGTGATTCGGTCGAGACCATGGACCAGAGCCAGCGCCACAGCCAGGACAGCGTCTCGATCGCCAACCAGGCGGGCGAGCGCCTGGACAGCGTGACCCAGCGCATCGGCGAGATCGACGGCATGAACCAGTCGGTGGCCACCGCCACCGAAGAACAGACCGCCGTGGTCGAGTCGATCAACATGGACATCAACGAGATCAACATGCTCAACCAGGAAGGTGTCGAGAACCTGCAGTCCACCCTGCGCGCCTGCAGCGACCTGGAGCAGCAGGCCGTGCGCCTGAAGCACCTGGTGGGCAGCTTCAGGATCTGATCCCCGCCGCTCCCTTGCGGGAGCGGCCTTGTGCCATCGCCATCACCTGTGGGAGCGGTTTGTGCCGCGAAGGGTCGCAAAGCGGCCCGCCCCCACTCTTTTCGAACAAACTATCCTTCCAGTAGGTCCACCTTTAGGCGTGTCATCGCCGGTTCATTACCGCCCGATGACAGTCCAGAAAGACGATCTCGGAGGGACGCTGATCGTGCACATTGCTGACATCACCATGTTCTACGCCCCCGCCAGCGGTGGCGTACGTACCTATCTTGATGCCAAACACCGCCGTCTCGACGCCATGTCCGGCGTTCGCCACAGCCTGCTGATCCCGGGAGCCAGCGCCAGCCATGAAAATGGCGTCTACCAGGTCCCTGCTCCCGCCCTGCCCTTTGGCAAGGGCTATCGTTTCCCGGTCAGGCTGGCCCCCTGGTGCAACACCTTGCGCCGCCTGCAGCCAGACCTGATCGAGGTTGGCGACCCGTACCTGACCGCCTGGGCCGCACTGGATGCGCGGCGCCAGCTGGATGTGCCAGTGATCGGGTTCTACCATTCCGACCTGCCGCTGCTGGTCAGCAATCGCATGGGCAACTGGTTCACGCCCAATGTCGAGGCCTATGTCAGCAAGCTCTACGGCAACTTCGACCGGGTGCTTGCGCCCAGCCAGGTGATGGCTGACAAGCTGCGCCGCCTGGGCGTGGGCAATGTGCATGTGCAGCGCCTCGGCGTCGACCTGGCCACCTTCAACCCCGAGCGCCGCGATCCGCACCTGCGGGCACAGCTGGGGATCCCCGACACCGCGCGCCTGCTGGTGTTCGGCGGCCGCGGCTCGCGGGAGAAGAACCTGCCCGTGCTGCTCGAGTGCATGAGGCACCTCGGCTCGCACTACCATTTGCTGCTGGTGGGCTCGAACATGCCCGCTTCGGTGCCGGACAACGTCAGCGTGATCAACCATTTCTGCCCAGGCACCGAAGTGGCACGGCTGTTTGCCAGCGCCGACCTGCTGGTGCATGCCGGGGATCAGGAAACCTTTGGCCTGGTGATCCTCGAAGCCATGGCCAGCGCCACGCCCGTGGTGGCGGTCGCGGCCGGGGCGTTCACCGAGATCGTCAACGAACAGTGCGGCCGCCTGTGCAAGCCCAACGACGGCCAGGCGATGGCCAATGCCGTTCGCGAGGCCTTCGAGGCAGGCGTGCGCAAGCTTGGCGCCCAGGCCCGGCGCCACGTCGAGCAGCACTATTCGTGGGACAGCGTGGTCACCGGGTTGCTTGGCCACTATCAGGCCGTGCTTGGTCATCAGCCGCAGGCACTCGCCCATGCCTGATGCCAACCTTCAGGTCCCGGCACGCAGCGTGATGCTGGTGCTGCACGATGTCGCCCCCGAAACCTGGCCCGACTACCAGCCCTTTGTCGAAGCTGTCGATGCGCTGGGGCAGGTCCCGATGACATGGCTGGTGGTGCCCGATTTTCATCGGCGCAATGCATTGACCCACTCGCCCGGTTTTTGCAGGTTGCTCGAATGGCGCCTGGCGCAAGGCGATGAGCTGGCGCTGCATGGCTACTATCACAGCGATGACGGCCCGGCGCCGCGCACCCCAGGCGATTATTTCATGCGCCGCGTCTACACCCACGAAGGCGAGTTCTACGGGCTGGACGAGGCCCAGGCACTGGAACGCCTGCACGCCGGGATGGCGCTGTTCGAACGCCAGGGCTGGCCACTGGCCGGCTTCGTGGCTCCGGCCTGGCTGATGAGCGAAGGCACCCGGCAAGCCTTGCGCGGCCTGCCGCTGCGCTACACCAGCACGCCCCAGCACCTTTATCGACTGCCTGATTTCACCCCCATCAAGGCGCCCGGGCTTGTCTGGAGCGCTGGCAGCGCCTGGCGCCGCGGCGTGTCGCGGGTGATCAGCGACTGGCAGCGCCGCCGCCAGCAGCAAGCGCCCACCCTTCGTCTGGGGCTGCACCCGGTCGACATGCGTCACGCGACGTCTCGCGACTACTGGCTCCAGACCCTGAAGGACCTGCTTGCCGAAGGCCGCGTGCCAATGACCAAATCCGCGTGGCTGGACCACAGGCTCGCGTCGTGAATCGCTTTGTCTGGCTCGGCCTGGCCCTGCTGTTCGCGGTGCTGGTTCCCGCCCTGCTCGGCGGCAGCGAATTGCTGCCCCGTCTGCGCGCCTTTGCCCCCGGCCTGATGCTGACGCTGCTGGGGATGATCCTGCTGTGCTGGATCATCAACGCCATGCGCCTGCGGCTGCTGCTCGGCCAGCAGGGCGAACAGCTGGGCCGGTTCAGGAGCCTGGGGGTGGTGATGGCCACCGAATTCGCCATTTGCACCACCCCGGGCGGCAGCGGCGGACCGCTGACCCTGATGGCCCTGCTCGCGCGCGAACGCATCGCAGCGGCGCACAGTGGCGCGGTATTCGCCATGGACCAGCTCAACGACCTGGTGTTCTTTTTCTGCGCGATGCTCGGCATTGCCGCCTACGCCGTGTTCCACAGCCTGGGCCGCAGCCAGGAGGCCATGTTGCTGAGCAGCGCCCTGCTGCTGTGCGCGGGCATGGCGATGATCATTGGCTTGCTGCGCTATCGACGCGGGATGCTGCGCTTCAATGGCAGGTGGCTGCGCCGCCTGGGAGTCTCGCACAGGCGCAGGCAGCGCTGGACGCGCAAGCTGTTGCACTTCTTCCAGGCACTGGCGCAGACCTGGCGGCTGCCCAAGCGCACGCTGGCGCTGGTGTTCGCCCTCACCTGCGCGCACTGGGGCCTGCGCTTCAGCGTGCTGTACCTGGTATTGCGGGGATTGGGCACCGACCTGCAGTGGGTACCGAGCTTTCTGGTGCAGATGCTTTCACTGAGCGCGGGTCAGTTCAGCCTGCTGCCGGGTGGCGCGGGGGCGGCCGAGCTGACCTCGGCCACCCTGCTGTCACCGCTGGTGGGCAGTTCGACCGCCGCCGCGGCCATCCTGATCTGGCGGGCAGTCACCTACTATTTCTACCTGATCGCCGGCGGGCCGGTGTTTGTCTGCCTGCTCGCACGCCCCTTGCTGGAGCGCTGGCGCCAGGCAGGCTGAACGGCTTCAGTCAAAGACCACGGTCTTGTTGCCGTGGACCAGCACGCGGTCTTCGAGGTGGTAGCGCAGGCCGCGGGCCAGCACCATCTTCTCGACGTCACGGCCGAAGCGGACCATGTCCTCGATGCTGTCGCTGTGGCTGACCCGCACCACGTCCTGCTCGATGATCGGGCCCGCATCCAGCTCCTCGGTCACGTAGTGGCACGTCGCGCCGATCAGCTTCACGCCGCGCAGCGATGCCTGGTGGTACGGCTTGGCACCCACGAACGAAGGCAGGAAGCTGTGATGGATGTTGATCACCTGCTGGGCGTATTCACGGCACAGCTGCGGCGGCAGGATCTGCATGTAGCGGGCAAGCACCACCACATCGGCGCCATGCTCCTTGACCAGGCGCGAGACCTCGGCGAACGCGGGCTGCTTGTCCTGCGGATCGACCGGCACATGGTAGAACGGGATGCCGTGCCACTCGACCATGCTGCGCAGGTCGTCGTGGTTGGAAATCACGCAAGGAATATCGCAGTCCAGCTCCTTGGTGTGCCAGCGGTGCAGCAGGTCGGCCAGGCAGTGGGATTCACGGCTGGCCATCAGCACCACGCGTTTTTTCTGCGCGGAGTCGGTGATCTGCCAGGTCATCGAGAATTCCTCGGCGATCGGCGAGAACGCCTCGCGGAAGGCTTCGATATCGAACGGCAGGCTTTGCGCACGGATCTCGTGGCGCATGAAGAACCAACCGCTCTGTTCATCGGAGTGATGACTGGCCTCGTTGATCCAGCCGTTATAGGACGCCAGGAAATTACTGACTTTGGCCACGATGCCTACGCGGTCGGGGCACGCAATCACCAGTCGGTAGGTGCGCATGAAAAAGGACTCCAGAACTTCGCAAAGGCGCTCATTCTAGCGACTGGCAAGGAAATCTGCAGTAATCATTACCGAACCGGCATGACGTCGAGGCATCGACCCGCGCACACGGCGGGCAGCGCGTGCCATGGCCCTGCCCGGCAAAGTTGAAGTGACTAAATGTGTAGATATGTAAAATTTTTTTAACCTGAAAAGGTCTCTTGCGCACACGAATATGGGTTTAATTGCTTTTTTAATTGTTTACTTGAGAGTACCGGCTGATTATTATTACGTCACTGTCTCCCTGACTCTACATGTACCAAGGATCGCATTATGTCCCTGATCAACGAATATCGCGCCACCGAAGAAGCCATCAAGGAACTTCAAGCTCGCCTGCAGAACCTGTCGCAAGACGACAAGCTGAAGAAAGAGCTGGAATTCGAAGGCGAACTGCGCACCCTGATGGGCAAACACTCCAAGTCCCTGCGTGACATCATTGCCCTGCTCGACCCGGATGCCAAACTGAACAAGGCGCCTCGCGGCGTCGCCAAGACCACCGGCACCAAGCGTGCCCGCAAGGTCAAGCAGTACAAGAACCCACACAACGGCGAAGTGATTGAAACCAAAGGTGGCAACCACAAGACGCTGAAAGAGTGGAAAGCCAAATGGGGTGGCGATGAAGTTGAAAGCTGGTTCACCCTGCTGGGCTGAATCCCACGCGTGTCGATATCGCCATTGACATGAAAAAACGCCAGCTTGCTGGCGTTTTTTGTTTATTCAAATACACATATTCAACTGTGACTTCAATCGCTGAACATGCTGCCGCCAGGCCTCCAGCACCTGGCGCTGGGGCTCGCTGGCCGCGGCCCAGCTGACCTGCCAGGCGTTCTCGAAGTCGCCCAAGGTGTTGGGCGCGCCCATCTGTGGGTCGCTCAGGCGTTGCTGGCAAAATGCCTGCCAGCGCTGCTGCTCCTGAATGTCCAGCGTCTCGGGGAAGTTTCGCGCACGGTAGCGGAACAACAACTCGGGCAATCGCTGGTCATCGAACATCCACTGCCCCCGCCCCAACTGCGCAGGGTCAAGGGTGCGTACTTGCTCACATAGGCGACGGTCCCGCTCGCCGAGAAAACCATCATATAACTGCTGCTCAGGATCCTCGCAGGGCGCGAATTCATCGCCACTGTAGATGTGATCGAGCTTGTCTTTCCAGATGCCGTGCTGATTGGCCAACTGCTCGGCGCGTGATTGATACAGCGACATATCCAGACCCAGGCGCTGTTGATCCTGGTCACGCAACACCGCTAACGGCGCCAGTACTGGACAGCGATTGATATGCACCAACTTCAGAGGTACCGGAAATTGCCCGGGTTCCCGTTCGTCATGCCGCGCGTATAAACGCTGACGCAAATTGTCAGCACTTTCCTGCAACAAGGGCAGGGTTTCCTGATGCAAGTCGCAAACAATCAGGGCGTTGCGGTTGCGTGGATGCCACCCTAATGGCAATACCACGCCCAGGTAATTGCGTGCGGCCGAGAAGCGCCCAGAGATATGCACCAAGGGTTGCAACAGACGGATCTGTTCCATCACCTTGTGTTTGCTGCGCAGCTGGAACAACCAGTCATATAGCTTGGGCTGGCGCTCGCGCACCAGCCGGGCCAGGGCAATGGTCGCCCGCACGTCCGACAGGGCTTCGTGGGCATGGCCATGGTCGATGCCATTGGCCTTGCTCAGCAGCTCAAGGCGCAGGCTGGTGCGCCCTTCCTGCTGGGGCCAGTTGATCCCCTCGGGGCGCAGGGCATAGGCGCAGCGCACCACGTCGATCAGGTCCCAACGGCTGTTGCCGCCCTGCCACTCTCGGGCATAAGGGTCGAAGAAGTTGCGGTACAGGCTGTAGCGGGTCACCTCATCGTCGAATCGCAGGGTGTTGTAGCCCGCGCCACAGGTCCCAGGGCGCGACAGTTCGGCATGCACGCGGGTCATGAACTCGGCCTCGCCCATGCCGTGGCTGGCCAGTTGCTGCGGGGTGATACCCGTCACCAGGCAGGCGGCCGGGTGCGGCAGGATGTCGTCGCTGGGTTGGCAATAGAGGCTGATTGGCGCTTCGATCTCGTTGAGGTCGAGGTCGGTGCGCACGCCTGCGACCTGCAGGGGCCGGTCACAGCGGGGGTTGATGCCGGTGGTTTCGTAGTCGTGCCAGAAGATGCTGGAGCTCACGGGGTCTTCCTGTAACAAGGTCGACCAGAGTCTAGGGCGACTTGCCCCCGGGAGCCACCCTCAGGCGGAGGCGTTGACAGGACGGAAGCTGAAGTAGTCCCGCAGGGTGCGGATGAAGTCTTCGTACTCGACCGGTGGTTGCAGCAGGGTGAAGCCCGAATCGTAGTGCCCTGGGGTCTGGTCTTCGCGGCACCACAGGCAGCTCGCCGTCATGTTGATGAACTGGAAACCGCCCGCCGGCAGCGGCACCTTCAGTTGCAGCTCGTAGACAGGGCCCACCAGCACGGGCAGCAGGCTGATCAGCATCAGGCCGTCGGCCGAGACGTTGCCCAGGTAGCCGATCGACTGATCCGTCACCCGGTTGAACACCGTCAGGTAGAACGGAAGCTGGTGGCGTTCGATGTGACGCTCGATATGCATGATGCTCGTCGCTGTCGGTGGGTGAACGAAGTGCTCCAGGATCTTTACAGTCTAGTTCAGCGCACGAGCCTGGGCACAAGGAGTACAGCGCACATTGGTATTAACGCCAAGGGGCGGGCGCCGGGTGCGCGATGGCGGGCTCTGCGGCGCGGTAATGGCCCAGCTTCTCGAGGGTCTGCAGGCGTGCGCTGGCCCGGTAGGTGTACTCGTTGTCGGGGTAGCGCTGGATCAGGTACTGGTAGGTCTGCGCGGCATCCACGTAAAGTTTCTGCCGCTCCAGGCACTGGCCGCGCAGCAGCGATACCTCCGGGTGGACGAATGGCCGCGCGCGGCTGGCACGGTCGACCTGCGACAGCTCCAGCATCACGCGGGCGCAATCACCACGGTCATAGGCGCGGTAGGCATTGTTCAGGTGGTGGTCCATGGACCAGCGGGTACAACCGGTGGCGCTGGCCGCCATGGCCAGGATGATCAGGGCTCGCATGGGCAATCTCCTCTACTGGGCACTGTATCGGCCCGGCACCGCGGATCTTCAGCATCAAGCTGCAACTTTCAAGCGGCAGGCTGGCGTCAGCGCACCACTGCGTCGACGTACGGCTTGCTGCTGGTGGCCTGCAGCTTGCACCTCGCGGCTCGCCCCAGGTAGTGCAACTGAACAATGACTACAGCGCGATACAGGAGTAGCCTTTCGCTGCGCTTCACTATAGGAGTCTGTGCATGACCATTCGCCGTACAAAAATTGTCGCCACCCTGGGCCCGGCAAGCAACTCGCCGGAAGTGATCGAACAGCTGATCCTTGCGGGCCTGGACGTCGCCCGCCTGAACTTCTCCCATGGCACCCCGGACGAGCACAAGGCTCGCGCCCGCCTGATCCGCGACATCGCCGCCAAGAATGGCCGCCATGTGGCGCTGCTGGGCGACCTGCAGGGTCCGAAGATCCGCATCGCCAAGTTCAGCAACAAGCGCATCGAACTCAAGGTCGGAGACCGCTTCACCTTCTCCACGGCTCACCCGTTGACCGAAGGCACCCAGGAAATCGTCGGCATCGACTATCCGGACCTGGTCAAGGACTGCGGCGTCGGTGACGAACTGCTGCTCGACGACGGCCGCGTGGTCATGCGCGTCGAAACCGCCACCGCGGACTCGCTGCACTGCGTGGTGCTGATCGGCGGCCCGCTGTCGGACCACAAAGGCATCAACCGCAAGGGTGGCGGCCTGACCGCGCCGGCCCTGACCGAGAAAGACAAGGCTGACATCAAGCTGGCCGCGGAAATGGACCTGGACTACCTGGCCGTTTCGTTCCCGCGTGACGCCAGCGACATGCAGTACGCCCGTCGCCTGCGTGACGAGGCCGGCGGCACCGCCTGGCTGGTGGCCAAGATCGAGCGCGCCGAGGCCGTGGCCGACGACGAGACCCTCGATGGCCTGATCGCCGCCAGTGACGCGGTGATGGTTGCTCGTGGCGACCTCGGCGTGGAGATCGGCGACGCCGAGCTGATCGGCATCCAGAAGAAGATCATCCAGCACGCGCGGCGCAACAACAAGGCGGTGATCGTGGCGACCCAGATGATGGAGTCGATGATCCAGAACCCGATGCCGACCCGCGCCGAAGTGTCCGACGTGGCCAACGCCGTGCTCGACAACACCGACGCCGTGATGCTGTCGGCCGAAAGCGCCGCCGGCAGCTACCCGATCGAAGCCGTCCAGGCCATGGCCCGCATCTGCCAGGGCGCCGAAAAGCACCCGACCAACCAGAAGTCCAGCCATCGCCTGTACACCACCTTCGAACGCTGCGACGAGAGCATCGCCCTGGCGGCGATGTATACCGCCAACCACTTCCCTGGCGTCAAGGCGATCATCGCCCTCACCGAAAGTGGCTACACCCCGTTGATCATGTCGCGCCTGCGTTCGCACGTGCCGATCTACGCACTCTCGCCGCACCGCGCCACCCAGGCCCGCGCCTCGATGTTCCGTGGCGTCTACCCCATCGCCTTCGACCCGGCGGCCCTGCCGGCCGACAAGGTCAGCCAGGCGGCGGTCGACGAGCTGTTGCAGCGTGGCCTGGTCGAGCAAGGTGACTGGGTGATCCTGACCAAGGGTGACAGCTATCACACCATTGGCGGCACCAACGGGATGAAGATCCTGCACGTGGGTGATCCGCTGGTCTGATGCTGGCCTCAAAGGGCCCCGTCGCTGGCCTGCCAGCGACGGGGCCCTTTGAGTCACTGGGCATGTTCGGTAAACACATCCGCAAACACCTGCCCCCGCGGCAACCCCGCGATGAACAACCTGCGCGCAAACCGCTCCACGCTTCCCGGGGCCCCGCACAGCAGCGCCACTGTCTGGCGTGACGCTACGCGCAACGCCGCCAGCGCTTCGTCCAGCCGCTCTGCTCCCACCAGTTCCACCTTCAGGTTCGCATGAGCCGCAGCCAGCGCCTCCAGCGGTTCCCCCAGATAATGCCCCACTGCCACATGCATCACCCGAATCTCCCCCGCATGCCCCTGCCGCAATGCCTCCCGCAAGATCCCCCACAACGGCGCCAGCCCGGTCCCCGCGGCGAGCAGCCATAACGGCCGGTCCTGCCAGTCCGGGTCATAGTGCAGCGACCCACCCCGCAGTTCGCCCAGGCGCAGCTCATCGCCGAGGCGCAACGTCCGCGCACTGTCGCAGAACGCCCCCGGCCGTCGGCAATCCAGATGAAACTCGAGAAAAGCGTCCTCTCCAGGCAGGCTGGCCAGCGAATACGGCCGCGCGACGCCTGCCGCATTCCACAGCACCAGATGCTGTCCGGCGTGATAGCGCAAGGGGCGCCGCGGTTGCAGGCGCAGGCGCAGCACCTGCCCGTCCAGCCAGTCCAGGCCGGTGACCTGCGCGGGCACGCCATCGGTGGTCGGGTCGAACACCGCCACCCGCAGGTCGCCCTCGACGCGGCACTGGCAAGCCAGGCGCCAGCCTTGCGCGCGCTTGTGCGCATCCAGCGCGTCAGGCAGCGCATCCAGCGGCTGCCCCTCCAGGCAGTGCACCAGGCAGGCATGGCAACTGCCCGCACGACAGCTGTAGGGCACGTTGCAGCCCGCGGCATTCAGGGCATCGAGCAGGTTGCTGCCGGCCGGCACCGCCCAGCGGCGCTCGCCCACGCAGAGTTCGGGCATTGGTCTTGCTCCAGTTGGAATGAACGCCACTGTAGGACCAAAGCCATGGCCAGGACAGCCAACGGTGCAAAAAAAGCCCGCCAGCTCCGACCTTTGTCCAGACCACGCGCAGGTGTACCCGTCCCGGATGCGCGCTATACTGCCGCGCCTTTTTTGCGCCGGCCCCCACGTGCCGACGCCCCCTTGCAAGGCATTCGACACGCTGGTCGGCTACGTCGAAGCGCCTATACGAATGTTCCCGTCTTAAAGAGGAGCGCGCTGCATGACCGTGATCAAGCAAGACGACCTGATTCAGAGCGTCGCCGACGCCCTGCAATTCATCTCGTACTACCACCCCGTTGATTTCATCCAGGCGATGCACGAGGCCTACCTGCGTGAAGAGTCGCCTGCTGCGCGCGACTCCATCGCCCAGATCCTGATCAACTCGCGCATGTGCGCAACCGGCCACCGCCCGATCTGCCAGGACACCGGTATCGTCACCGTGTTCGTGCGCGTGGGCATGGACGTGCGCTGGGATGGCGCGACCATGAGCCTGGACGACATGATCAACGAGGGCGTGCGCCGCGCCTACAACCTGCCCGAGAACGTCCTGCGCGCCTCGATCCTGGCCGACCCGGCCGGTGCCCGCAAGAACACCAAGGACAACACCCCGGCAGTCATCCACTACTCCATCGTCCCGGGCAACACCGTGGAAGTCGACGTGGCGGCCAAGGGCGGCGGCTCGGAGAACAAGTCGAAGATGGTCATGCTCAACCCGTCCGACTCGATCGTCGACTGGGTGCTCAAGACCGTTCCGACCATGGGCGCTGGCTGGTGCCCGCCTGGCATGCTCGGCATCGGCATCGGCGGCACCGCCGAGAAGGCCGCGGTCATGGCCAAGGAAGTGCTGATGGAGTCGATCGACATCCACGAGCTCAAGGCCCGCGGCCCGCAGAACCGCATCGAGGAGATGCGCCTGGAGCTGTTCGACAAGGTCAACCAGCTGGGCATCGGTGCCCAGGGCCTGGGCGGCCTGACCACCGTGCTCGACGTCAAGATCATGGACTACCCGACCCACGCGGCCTCGCTGCCGGTGTGCATGATCCCCAACTGCGCGGCCACCCGTCACGCCCACTTCGTGCTCGACGGCAGCGGTCCTGCCGAACTCGAGGCGCCGTCGCTGGACGCCTACCCGGAAATCGTCTGGGAAGCCGGCCCGTCGGCCCGTCGGGTCAACCTCGACACCCTGACTCCGGAAGACGTGCAGAGCTGGAAGCCGGGCGAGACCGTCCTGCTCAACGGCAAGATGCTCACCGGCCGCGACGCCGCCCACAAGCGCATGGTCGAGATGCTCAACCGCGGCGAAGAACTGCCGGTCGACCTCAAGGGCCGCTTCATCTACTACGTCGGCCCGGTCGATCCGGTCGGTGACGAAGTGGTTGGTCCCGCGGGCCCGACCACGGCCACGCGGATGGACAAGTTCACCCGCCAGATCCTCGAGCAGACCGGCCTGCTGGGCATGATCGGCAAGTCCGAGCGCGGTCCGACCGCCATCGACGCGATCAAGGACAACAAGGCGGTGTACCTGATGGCCGTCGGCGGCGCCGCGTACCTGGTCGCGCAGGCGATCCGCAAGTCGCAGGTAGTGGCCTTCGCCGAGCTGGGCATGGAAGCGATCTACGAGTTCGAGGTCAAGGACATGCCTGTCACCGTGGCGGTCGACAGCAACGGTGAGTCGGTGCACATCACCGGCCCCGCGCTGTGGCAGAACAAGATCGCCGAAAGCCTGGCGGTTGAAGTGAAGTAAGCGCTGCACGGCTGAAACAGGAACGCCCGGCATATGCCGGGCGTTTTCGTTTGGGCGACCCTCAGTTGCGCCGGTCGAGCAGCAGCACCACCATCCGGTCCAGCAACCCCCACACGCGCTGCTTGAACCGTCGCCACAGCGGCCGGGCATGCCAGTTGTCCAGGTTCACTTCCAGGCTCTGCGCGAAGTCACGCTCGAAGCTCGCCGCCACCGCCGCGGTGAGCGGTGGATCGAGCGCCTCGAGGTTGGCTTCGAGATTGAAGCGCAGGTTCCAGTGGTCGAAGTTGCACGAGCCGATGCTCACCCAGTCATCGACCAGCACCATCTTCAGGTGCAGGAAGCACGGCTGGTATTCGAAGATCTTCACCCCGGCCCGAAGCAGCCGCGGATAGTAACGGTGGCCGGCATAGCGCACCGAGGGGTGGTCGGTGCGCGGGCCGGTCAGCAGCAGGCGTACATCGACGCCCCGGGCAGCGGCGCGGCGCAATGACCGGCGCACGCTCCAGGTCGGCAGGAAATACGGGGTCGCCAGCCAGATGCGCTGGCTGCCACTGTTCAGTGCCCTCACCAGCGCGCGCAGGATATCCCGGTGCTGACGGGCATCGGCATAGGCGACCCGGCCTACGCCGGGCCCTATGGCCGGCACCCGTGGCAAGCGCGGCAGGCCGAAACCGTCGGGCGGCTTCCAGGCGGTGCGCCGGGTGTTGGCGTGCCATTGGCGGTCGAACAGCAGCTGCCAGTCGGTGACGATGGGGCCCTGCATCTCGACCATCACTTCGTGCCACTCGCTGACGTCGTCGCCCGGCTTCCAGAACTCGTCGGTGACGCCAGTGCCGCCGACCACGCCCCAGCGCTGGTCGACCAGCAGCAGCTTGCGATGATCGCGGTACAGGTTGCGCACGCCTCGGCGCCAGCTCAGGCGGTTGTACCAGCGCAGCTCGACGCCTGCGTCGACCAGGCGTTGCCGCAGCGCGGTATTGAAGGCCGCGGCGCCGTAGTCATCGAACAGGCAGCGCACCTGCACGCCGCGCGAGGCGGCCTGTTCCAGAGCCTGGACCATGGCCTCGGCACAGCCGCCCGCCTCGACCAGATAGAGCTCCAGGTCGACCTGGAACTCGGCGCGCACGATCTCCAGCAGCATGCGTGGAAAAAACGCAGGGCCATCGATCAGCAGTTCGAACTGGTTGCCGTCACGCCAAGGGAAAACCGGCCCGGCCATGTCAGCGGGCGTTGAAGATCAGCACCGCGCTCACCGGTACCGACGGGCTGATGGAAGCAACGCCGGACATCTTGCGCAGGGCCGCCAGCCCCGGCATCAGGTCAAAGTCTTCCGCGCGCAGCATCAGCGGTTCGAGCGTTACTACCTGGAAACGCCGCTCGTCCAGCCGCGTGGCCAGCAGCAAGGCGTTGTAGCTGTGTTTCTGGCCATGCAGGGTCACCGTCAGGGGCAGGCGCAACTCGAGCTGAGCACCGTTGGCCAGGTCATTGATCGGCCGCAGGTCAAGCTGGGCCTGCACGGTGGCCTCCGGGAAACGGGCAAATTCGAACAGGTCGTTGCGCATGCGCTCGTCACGCAGCGGGACGCCGCTGTTGGCCGAGTCCATCTCGATGCTCAGCCGCGCGGCGCCCTTGCGGTCGACCTTGCCGTGCAGCACCAGGAACCGATGGACCTCGGCAGTATCGCCGTTCTTGCTGGTGACGAACGACAGGCGCGACGACTCGCCATCCAGGTGCCAGTTGGCCTGGGCCGGCAGGCTCAGAACCACCAGCAGGGCAAGCAGGAGACGGGGCAGGTTGAACATGGGGAATCTCTACACACGAGGCCGTCAACCTTACCCAACCGCCTCCACGGCAGCAAGCGACAACCCTCGCGGCCTGTCATGCAAGCATCACCGAAGATTCACGGGGGTGACACTCCATCTACCTAGGCTGACCTTGCGCTACAGGGCCGACCGGCCGTACCCCGATGGCTGGATTAGGGAGACACGCAATGACTCGAATCGCACGCTCCGGCGACAGCAGCAACGCACGCCGTCTGCACGCCGAACGCCTGATCGGAGCCGCCGCCCTGCATGAGGCGCAAGCCTTGCGTTACAAGGTGTTCAGCGGCGAATTCAAGGCCCGCCTCAAAGGCGCCGAACAGGGCCTGGATATTGACGAGTACGATGTTCATTGCCGCCATATCGGCGTGCGCGACCTGAGCACTGGCCGCCTGGTGGCCACCACCCGCCTGCTCGATCACCAGGCCGCCAGCAGCCTGGGGCGATTCTACAGCGAAGAGGAGTTCAGCCTGCACGGCCTGGTCCAGCTGCAAGGCCCGATCCTCGAGCTTGGCCGCACCTGCGTCGACCCCGCCTACCGCAACGGCGGCACGATCGCCGTGTTGTGGGGGGAACTGGCCGAGATCCTCAACGAAGGCCGCTACAGCTACCTGATGGGTTGCGCCAGCATCCCCATGCAGGATGGCGGCGTACAGGCCCACGCGGTCATGCAGCGCCTGCGCGAGCGTTACCTGTGCACCGAGCACCTGCGCGCCGAGCCCAGGAATCCGCTGCCAAGCCTGGCCTTGCCCTCCAACGTGATTGCCGAGATGCCTGCGCTGCTCAAGGCGTACATGCGCCTGGGCGCGAAGATCTGTGGCGAGCCGTGCTGGGACGAGGACTTCCAGGTCGCCGACGTGTTCATCCTGCTCAAGCGCGACGACCTGTGCCCGCGCTATGCCCGTCACTTCAAGGCGGCGGTGTGATGCGGCGGCTGCGGATGCTCGCCCGTCTCGCGCGCGTGCTGCTGGTGATCCTGCTGGGACTGGGCATGGCCTGCTGCTTCAGCCTGGGCGAGCGCCTGGGCCTGGGCGCCACGCATGCACGCCGCCAGCGCTGGAGCCAGCTGTTCATGCGCCGCTTGTGCGCTGCGTTGCCCTTTCGAGTAACGGTGATCGGCCACGTGCCACGCCAGCCGATGCTCTGGGTCAGCAACCATGTGTCATGGACCGACATCCCGCTGCTGGGCATGCTCACGCCGCTGTCGTTCCTGTCCAAGGCCGAGGTACGGCACTGGCCGGTGGCGGGCTGGCTGGCGCTCAAGGCCGGCACGTTGTTCATCCGGCGCGGTGGTGGCGACGGGCAGCGGCTGCGCGAGCAGATCGGTGGGCAACTGCGCGAGGCCCAGCCCCTGTTGATCTTCCCCGAGGGAACGACCACTGATGGGCAGGGCGTGCGTACCTTCCATGGACGTTTGCTGGCGGGGGCCATCGACGAAGGGATCCCCCTGCAGCCCATGGCGATCCGGTACGTGCGCGAGGGCGAGCGCGACCGGATAGCGCCGTTCGTGGGTGACGATGATCTGGTTTCGCACTTGATGCGGCTGTTGGGCGAGGACGTGGCCGAGGTGCGGATCAGCGTGCTGGAGCCGATTCCCACCCGAAACCGTGAACGGGCGGCGCTGGCGTTCGAGGCTCAACTGGCTGTGCAGGCAGCGCTGTCTGGCGTGAAGCAGGATGAAATGGCGCCGCGCCGTCAAATGCGGGCCGCCTGAATGCTTGCAGAGCACCGGCCGATCTCTTCGCTGCGGTCCGGCGAACAGGCCGGCCATCGCACCACAAAATTCAGAGGCCATCCACGCGCCGGGTCGCGGCGAACCCCTGCAGCTGCGGATAGAACGCCCGAAAGTCTTCCAGCAACGGCTCGTACAACCGCTCCAGCTCACTCATCACGCCGGCCATCCCTTCCGGTCGCGACAACCGCCGCGCTATGCCCTTGAACACCTGTTCAAGCGTGGCGAAGTCTCCATACGCCCCCAGCCAGTCATCCGCCGCCATGAACGGCGCAATGCCGGCCAGCCGCCCGGGCAGTTGCGGCTCGGCCAGCAGCACCTGATAGAACCGCCGGGTGAACTGTTCCAGTGGCTGCTCCGCGTAGTCGCTCCAATGCCGCGCCAGGCAATGGTCGAAGAACACGTCGAGGACGATGCCGGCATATCGCCGCCGCTCACGGGGAAACCGCGCCAAGGCAGCGATCACCAATGGGTGGCTGTCGGTGTAGCTGTCTATGGAGCGGTGCAGGCGGATGGCGGCCTCAAGCGCGGGCTCGAAGCGGCCCTCGAGCGAACCTTTGACGAAATCGCCATACAGGCTGCCAAGCAGTTGTTGCGGCGCGGGGCCGCCAAGATGAAGGTGCGCGAGGTAATTCATTCCGGCAGTCTAGCATCTGCAGGATGTATATCGTTATAACGCGATATAGCGATTGGCGCTCGACCGATAACCCTTTCATATTTGGCTATCGCGAAATACCGATTTATATTTCGTTCTATCGCGATATAACGCTACACCACGAGCCCCGCCATGTCTCTCGATCTCGACGAAATGATCAAAGCCCTGTCCCACCCGGTACGGCGCGACATCCTCAAATGGCTCAAGGACCCTTCCGGGCAGTTTCCCGATCAGCACCACAGCACCGAGCACGGCGTGTGCGCCGGGCAGATCGATCAACGCTGCGGCCTGTCGCAGTCCACTGTTTCCGCCCATCTGGCCACCCTGCAGCGCGCGGGCCTGATCACCAGCCAGAAGATCGGTCAGTGGCACTTTTTCAAACGCAACGAGCACACCATCCAGGCTTTTCTCGAGCAGATGAGCCAGGAGCTCTGACGTTCAACCAGGGCGGCAACGACGCCGAACTGGCGCCCACTTCCAATTGATAGCTGCGAGGTACACCGCATGACCACGCTTTTCGACCCTATGACCCTGGGCGATCTCGAACTGCCGAACCGCATCATCATGGCCCCGCTCACCCGCTGCCGCGCCGATGAAGGCCGCGTGCCTAACGCCCTGATGGCCGAGTACTACGTGCAGCGCGCCAGTGCCGGGCTGATCCTCAGCGAAGCCACCTCGGTGACGCCGATGGGGGTAGGTTATCCCGACACACCGGGTATCTGGTCCAACGACCAGGTACGCGGCTGGACCAACGTGACCAAGGCCCTGCATGCGGCGGGCGGGCGTATCTTCCTGCAGCTGTGGCATGTAGGCCGCATCTCGCATCCCAGCTACCTCGACGGCGAGACGCCGGTCGCGCCCAGCGCCATTCAGCCCAAGGGGCACGTCAGCCTGGTGCGGCCCATCACCGAGTTTCCAACGCCGCGGGCGCTGGAAACCGCCGAGATCGCAGACATCATCGAGGCCTACCGCGTCGGCGCCGAGAATGCCAAGGCTGCGGGGTTCGACGGGGTCGAGATTCACGGGGCCAACGGCTACCTGCTCGACCAGTTCCTGCAGAGCAGCACCAACCAGCGCACCGACGCCTACGGCGGCTCGCTGGAAAACCGCGCCCGCCTGCTGCTCGAAGTGACCGACGCCGCGATCGAAGTCTGGGGCGCCAACCGCGTGGGCGTGCACCTGGCCCCGCGGGCCGACAGCCATGACATGGGCGACGCCGACCGCGCCGAGACCTTCACCTACGTCGCCCGTGAGCTGGGCAAGCGCGGGATCGCGTTCATCTGCTCGCGTGAGAAGGAAGCGGACGACAGCATCGGGCCGCTGATCAAGGAAGCGTTTGGCGGGCCGTATATCGTCAACGAGCGTTTCGACAAGGCTAGCGCCAATGCCGCCCTGGCCAACGGCACGGCCGACGCCGTGGCGTTCGGCGTGCCCTTCATCGCCAACCCCGACCTGCCCGCACGCCTGGCCGCCGATGCACCGCTCAACGAGGCGCGGCCCGAGACGTTCTATGCCAAAGGACCAGTGGGGTATATCGACTACCCGCGGTTGTAACGCCGCAGCTGTCGGGCCACGCTAGCCTGCCGGGCCTGCCTTGCAGTGCCAGGTAGGGCCTCTTCGCTGGCAAGCCAGCTCCCACAGGTACAGCGTGGGCCCCAAGAGCACCGCGATAGCTGTGGGAGCTGGCTTGCCAGCGAAGGGGCCCTGACAGGCACTGCAAGGGTCAGCCTGTTGTTCAACGCGCGTTGATCTGCTTCTGCAGGTTCTGGATCTGGCTCTGCAAGGTGCTGATGTTGCGGGTGACCTGCCCGCGGAACGCGTCGAATTCCTGCACCGACGCGCCGCTGGCGGCTGCGGCGGCAGGCGCCGGGCGGTTGTCGAGCTGGCTCTTGAGCACCAGCACATCCTGCTCCAGGCTCTGGATCGCAGTGTTGGGGTTGCCTTGCTTTTTCAACGCGGCGATCTCGCTGTTCAGGCCCTGGAGCTGGGTGTCGATCTTGCCGCCATCGACCTGCGCGGCCTTTAGCGCGGCAAGCTGGGTGCCGACCTCAGCCAACTGCGTCTGCAATTGCGTCTGCAATTGGGTATTGGCTTGCTGCAGCGCCTCGAAGGCTTTCTGCTGCTCGCCGGCAGCGGCAAGCGCCTGCTCCAGGCGCTTGCCCAGGTCCTGGGCCTGGCCGGCCACGCCTTGCTGCTGGGTGCCCTGCTCCGTCAGGCCAGCCTGCAACTGGCGGATCTGCAACTTCAACGCTTCGCTTTCGCTGGAGACGCTCGACTCGCTGGCCGCGAACTTGCCGCTGATCGCCTGCAGCCGTCCGGCGGCCTCTTCGCTGATGCGGGCAAAGCTTTCCTGGGTGGCGACCAGCTGCTGCTCCATCAGCGAGATCTGCTGGAAGCTCCACCAGCCAAGACCCGCCAAGGCGATGAACGATGCGCACAACAGCGCCCACAAAGGCCCGACCGATGCTGGCCGGGCGGCCTTCTCACGGCTGCGGGCTATCCGCGCGGGCAGCAGTTCATCGTCATCACGCGTGCCGGCGCGCAGGGTCGGTACGTCGTCGTAGTCTTCTCGGGCATCGTTGCGCATGGGGGCCTTAACCGCAGTAGTCATACCAAAGGGGCCAGTATAAACCGCTCACGTGGCGATCTCATGGATGATCGCAGCAGACAGCGGCTCAATAGGTGACGGGCTGGCCTTTCCACCAGGTGCAGAATTCGTCCAGCGCCGACCACAGGCTGGTTCGAGGCCGATAGTCCAGCAACTGCCGGGCGCGGCTGATGTCCAGGGTGAAGTCCTTGCTCATCACCTGCGCGCCGAGGCGCGACAGGGTCGGCTGCGGCCGGCCGGGCCACAGCATGCAGGCAGCCTCGTTGAGGGCGGCGAGGCTGTAGGCCAGGCCGCAGGAGCGGTAGCGCGTGACCTGGGGCAGGTGCATCTGGCGCATCACGTAGTTCACCACATCCCACAGCGGCAGCGGATGGCCATTGCTGATGTTGTAGGCCTTGCCGAGGGCCTGCTCATCGGCGAACAAGGCATTGAGCAGCGCGTCGCAGAGATTATGGACGCTGGTGAAATCGACCTTGTTCAGGCCGTTGCCGATAATCGCCAGACGGTGCTTGCGCTGCCTCTCGAGCAGCCGCGGGAAGATGCTTGAATCGCCTGCGCCGGTGACCAGCGCCGGGCGCAGAGCCAGCACTTCGAGACCGAACTCCTGGGCGCCGAAGACTTTCTGCTCGGCCAGGTGGCGGGTCGCGCCAACAGCGTCGTGGAAGCGCCGCGGCACCTGGTCTTCGCGGACAGCCACGCGCGAACGGCCGTTGAAATAGATCGCCGTCGACGACAAATGCACCAGGCGCCGCACCTGCTGCTTGAGGCAGGCCTCGACAACGTTTTCGGTCACCACCACGTTGCCCTGGTAGAAGTCCTGGTAGCGTCCCCAGTGACCCGCCGCCCCGGCGCAGTGCACAACCGCATCAACGCCGTGGCAGACCCGGTGCGCAAGCTCCGGGTCGGCCAGGTCGCCCGCCATGAACTGCGCGCCGCGCCGCACCAGATGCTCGACGCCCTCGGCACGCCGGCCATTGACGCGCACCTCCAGGCCCTGCTCCAAAGCAAGACGCGCAAAGCGCCCGCCGATGAAGCCGCTTGCGCCAGTGACCAGAATTCGCATGTAAGACTCCGCCTTGCCAGATTACAGATGCAACTGACGCCGCTGGCGCCTACAAGGGCACCAGCCACCGCGCCGCGGTGCGCCGCAGGTGTTCGGTCAACTGGCTGAGCAACTGCCCGCCCGTGCGCCAATGATGCCAGTACAAGGGCACGTCGATGGGCGTATTGGCGTGAATTTCCACCAGTTGCCCACTGGCCAGTTGCTCGCTTGCCTGCAACTCCGGCACCAGGCCCCAGCCAAGGCTGGCTTCAAGCATGCGCAGGAAACCGTCGGACGAGGGACACAGATGGTGCACAAAGCTGTCCTCGATACCCAGGGACGCCAGGTAGCGGTGCTGCAGGAAATCATCCGGGCCGTACACCAGCGCAGGCGTGCGCGGCAGGCGCTGGATGTCCAGGCCCAGGGGGAAATAGCGCTGCATGAACGCGGGACTTGCCAGCGCGCGGTAGCGCATGCCACCCAGCAGCACGCTGCGCGCGCCGGCCACGGGCCGTTCGCTGCTGCACAGACAGGCAGCCACCTCACCAGCACGCATGCGCCGCAGGCCGACGTCCTGATCCTCCACCACCAGGTCCAGCAACAACGGCTGACCGACACAGAACGGCCCAACCGCCTGTGCCCACCAGGTCGCCAGGCTGTCGGCGTTGAGCGCGATGCGCAGCCGCTCCGGCATGCCCTCTTCGTCAAGCGCCGGAACCTGCCGTTGCAGGTCTCGCTCAAGCAGGCGCACCTGCTGCACATGGTTGAGCAACTGGCGGCCGGTATCGGTTGGGCTAGGCGGCGTGGCACGCACCAGCACCGGCTGGCCAACCCGCGCCTCGAGCAGCTTGATGCGCTGGGAGACCGCCGATTGCGAAAGCCCCAGCACCTGCGCGGCGCGTTCGAAACCACCTTGCTCGATCACGGCGGCCAGCGCGGCCAGCAGTTTGTAGTCGAACATCGGTTTTGCTAATGCCTGATCAGGATTATTGGTTTTTCTTATACCGCTCCAATGCCCACAATAGCCAGCATCTTCTTCGATATTCCGCACCCGCGTTCAGCCGGTGCCTGTGGAGCATCACCCTATGTGGCAAAGCTATACCAACGGACTGCTGGTGGCCCTCGGCCTGATCATGGCCATTGGCACCCAGAACGCCTTTGTCCTGGCGCAAAGCCTGCGCCGCGAGCACCACCTGCCCGTGGCGGCGCTGTGCGTGCTGTGCGACGCGCTGCTGGTGGCCGCGGGTGTGTTCGGGCTGGCCACGGTGCTGGCCCAGAATCCAACGCTGCTGGCCGTTGCCCGCTGGGGGGGCGCGGTGTTCCTGCTCTGGTACGGCAGCAAGGCGCTGCGCCGGGCCTGCTCACGGCAGAGCCTGGAGCAGCAGCAGGGCCAGGGCCTGCGCTCGCGCCGCGCGGTGTTGCTCAGTGCCCTGGCGGTCACTCTGCTCAACCCGCACGTGTACCTGGACACCGTGCTGCTGATCGGCTCGCTCGGCGCCCAGCAGAGCGTGCCTGGTGCCTATGTGGCCGGCGCCGCCAGCGCGTCGCTGCTGTGGTTCTTCACCCTGGCCCTGGGCGCGGCCTGGCTGGCTCCGTGGCTGGCGCGCCCCGGCACCTGGCGGATGCTCGACCTGATGGTGGCGGTGATGATGTTCGCGGTGGCCGCGCAGCTGATCATGAGCTGAACGGCCCGCCCGTCCTTGTCCGGGACCGGATCGCGGAACCTCTATCCCCTATACTTGTTGCGTGGTTAAGCGCGGGGGCCGGTGCTATGATCGGACCCCTGCGTCGCAAAGAGTACAAACTCGCCGATGCATACCGGCCGCCCGTGATCGGCCTTGCGCAAACCGCAACAGACCTGATTAGGAGAATCACCATGGCTTTTGAATTGCCGCCGCTGCCGTACGCCCATGATGCCCTGCAGCCGCACATCTCCAAGGAAACCCTGGAGTACCACCACGACAAGCACCACAACACCTATGTCGTGAACCTGAACAACCTGATCCCAGGTACCGAATTCGAAGGCAAGACCCTGGAAGAGATCGTCAAGACCTCTTCGGGTGGCATCTTCAACAACGCCGCTCAAGTCTGGAACCACACGTTCTACTGGAACTGCCTGGCGCCAAACGCCGGTGGCCAGCCGTCCGGCGCACTGGCCGAGGCGATCAACGCAGCCTTCGGCTCGTTCGACACATTCAAGGAAGAGTTCACCAAGACCTCCGTTGGCACCTTCGGCTCCGGCTGGGGCTGGCTGGTCAAGAAAGCCGACGGCTCCCTTGCCCTGGCGAGCACCATTGGCGCCGGCAACCCGCTGACCAGCGGCGACACCCCGCTGCTGACCTGCGACGTCTGGGAACACGCCTACTACATCGACTACCGTAACGTGCGTCCGAAGTACGTCGAGGCGTTCTGGAACCTGGTCAACTGGCAGTTCGTTGCCGAGCAGTTCGAAGGCAAGACCTTCAAGGCCTGATCCAGGCCTGCTTGAAAAAAACCCGGCCTGGCCGGGTTTTTTTTCGCCTGCTACCCCCCTTGACCCCCTTGATCGGGGCTCAGAGCGCGCTAACATCAAGACCTGGGAAAGATTGCCACAGCATTCAAGTCGCAAGGCTGCTTGACCGATACACTCAGGCCGACCCGAGTGCCGGGTCCGACCGAAGGTGTGCCGCCAGGCCGCTGGCAAAAAGGCCGCTATGCGCATGGATTAAGGAAACCCCATTGAAGCTGGAATTCAGGCATAGCTTGTCGGTCAAGTTGCTCAGGGTCGTGCTGCTGTCGGCATTGGCGGTGGGCGTTGTGCTGAGCTGCGCGCAGATCGTCTATGACGCCTACAAGACGCGCCACGCCGTGGCCAGCGACGCGCAGCGGATCCTCGACATGTTCCGCGATCCCTCGACCCAGGCGGTCTACAGCCTCGACCGGGAAATGGGCATGCAGGTGATGGAAGGCCTGTTCCAGGACGAGTCGGTGCGCATGGCGTCCATCGGACACCCCAACGAGACCATGCTGGCCGAGAAGTCGCGTCCGCTGCAGCAAACCGACACGCGCTGGCTCACCGACCTGATCCTTGGCCAGGAACGCAGCTTCAGCACCCAGCTGGTGGGCCGCGGCCCCTACAGCGAGTATTACGGCGACCTCAGCATCACCCTCGACAGCGCCGCCTACGGCGAAGGCTTCCTGGTCAATGCCGTGATCATCTTCATCTCGGGCGTGCTGCGCGCGCTCGCCATGGGGCTGGTGCTTTACCTGGTCTACCACTGGCTGCTGACCAAGCCACTGTCGAAGATCATCGAGCACCTCACGCAGATCAATCCTGATCGCCCCAGCCAGCACCAGATCCCGCTGCTCAGGGGCCACGAGAAGAACGAGCTGGGCCTGTGGGTCGATACCGCCAACCAGTTGCTCGCCTCGATCGATCGCAATACCCACCTGCGCCACGAGGCCGAGAACAGCCTGCAACGCATGGCGCAGTACGACTTCCTGACCGGCCTGCCCAATCGCCAGCAATTGCAGCAGCAGCTGGACAAGATCCTGGTCGACGGCGGCCGCCTGCAGCGCAGGGTGGCGGTGCTCTGCGTCGGCCTGGACGACTTCAAGGGCGTCAACGAGCAGTTCAGCTACCTGGCCGGCGACCAGTTGCTGCTGGCCCTGGCCGACCGCCTGCGCGCCCACAGCGGCCGTCTCGGCGCCCTGGCGCGACTGGGCGGCGACCAGTTCGCGCTGGTCCAGGCCGATATCGAGCAGCCTTACGAGGCGGCCGGGCTGGCCCAGAACATTCTCGACGACCTGGAAGCGCCTTTTGCCCTGGGCGACCAGGTGATTCGCCTGCGCGCCACCATCGGCATCACCCTGTTCCCTGAAGACGGCGACAGCACCGAAAAGCTGCTGCAAAAAGCCGAGCAGACCATGACCCTGGCCAAGGCCCGCTCGCGCAACCGCTACCAGTTCTACGTCGCCAGCGTCGACAGCGAGATGCGCCGCCGCCGCGAACTTGAAAAGGACCTGCGCGAGGCCCTGCCACGCAACCAGCTGTTCCTTGTGTACCAGCCGCAGATCAGCTACCGCGATCACCGCGTGGTCGGCGTCGAGGCCCTGCTGCGCTGGCAGCATCCGCAGCTGGGCCTGGTCCCGCCGGACCAGTTCATTCCCCTGGCCGAGCAGAACGGCAGCATCATCGCGATTGGCGAGTGGATTCTCGACCAGGCCTGCCGCCAGCTGCGCGAATGGCACGACCAAGGCTTTGGCGAGCTGCGCATGGCCGTCAACCTGTCCACCGTGCAACTGCACCACAGCGAACTGCCCCGGGTGGTGAACAACCTCCTGCAGATCTACCGCCTGCCCCCGCGCAGCCTGGAGCTTGAGGTGACCGAGACCGGCCTGATGGAAGACATCAGCACCGCCTCCCAGCACTTGCTCAGCCTACGCCGCTCGGGCGCGTTGATCGCCATCGACGATTTCGGCACCGGCTATTCGTCGCTCAGCTACCTCAAGTCGCTGCCCTTGGACAAGATCAAGATCGACAAGAGCTTTGTCCAGGACCTGCTCGACGACGATGACGATGCGACCATCGTCCGAGCCATCATCCAGCTGGGCAAGAGCCTGGGCATGCAGGTGATCGCCGAGGGCGTGGAAACCGCCGAGCAGGAAAGCTACATCATTGCCCAGGGCTGCCACGAAGGTCAGGGCTACCACTACAGCAAGCCGCTGCCGGCCCGTGACCTGACCACCTTCCTGAAGCACGCGCAACGCAACCGGGTCAGCGCGCTGTAGCCCTTGTGGCCCGCGGCGCTGCACCACGAGGGGGCATTTGCAGATTTCCGTGCGCGGCCCTTTACACCAAATGCAAATCTTTCGCATCATGTTGCGGTTTCGCGTGCCTCCGGCACCCCAGTCCAACCACACGACGCAGGAAACCAATAATGATTCGTATGCCTCTGGCCTCCGCCAGTCTGCTGGCCATCGCCATCTCCCTCGCCGGTTGCGGCGACAAGGACGAGAAGGCTGCCGCCCCGCAAGCCCAGGCACCTGCTACCGCCACCAGCACCCCTGCCGCGGCGCCGGCCCCTGCCGTCGATGAAGCCGCTGCCCAGGCCGTGGTCAAGCACTACGCCGAGATGGTCCACGCCGTGTACAGCGACTCGCTGAGCACCGCCAAGACCCTGCAGACCGCGATCGATGCCTTCCTGGCCACGCCCAACGACGACACCCTGAAAGCCGCCAGGCAGGCCTGGGCCGACTCGCGCGTTCCGTACCTGCAGACCGAGGCCTTCCGCTTCGGCAACACCATCATCGACGACTGGGAAGGCCAGGTGAACGCCTGGCCGCTGGACGAAGGCCTGATCGACTACGTCGATGCCAGCTACGAGCACGCCCTGGGCAACCCGGCCGCCGGCGCCAACATCATCGCCAATACCGAGATCCAGGTCGGCGAAGACAAGGTCGACGTCAAGGACATCACCCCCGAGAAGCTCGCCAGCCTGAACGAGCTGGGCGGCTCCGAAGCCAACGTCGCCACGGGCTACCACGCCATCGAGTTCCTGCTGTGGGGCCAGGACCTGAACGGCACCGGCCCAGGCGCGGGCAACCGCCCAGCGTCGGACTACCTCGAAGGCGCGGGCGCCACGGGTGGCCACAACGAGCGTCGTCGCGCCTACCTCAAGGCCGTGACCGACCTGCTGGTCAGCGACCTCGAGGAAATGCTCGCCAACTGGGCGCCGAACGTTGCCGACAACTACCGCGCCAAGCTCGAAGCCGAGCCTGCCACCGACGGCCTGCGCAAGATGCTGTTCGGCATGGGCAGCCTGTCGCTGGGCGAACTGGCCGGCGAGCGCATGAAAGTCTCGCTGGAAGCCAACTCGCCGGAAGACGAGCAGGACTGCTTCAGCGACAACACCCACTACTCGCACTTCTTTGACGCCAAGGGCATCCGCAACGTCTACCTGGGCGAGTACACCCGTCCCGACGGCTCCAAGGTGACCGGCCCGAGCCTGTCCTCGCTGGTGGCCAAGGCAGACCCGGCCGCCGACACCACCCTCAAGGCCGACCTGGAAGCCACCGAAGCCAAGATCCAGCTGATCGTCGACCATGCCCTCAAGGGCGAGCACTACGACCAGCTGATCGCCCCGGACAACGCCGCGGGCAACCAGATCGTGCGTGACGCCATCGCCTCCCTGGTCAAGCAGACCGGTGCGATCGAGCAGGCCGCGGGCAAGCTGGGGATTTCCAACCTGAACCCGGACACCGCTGATCACGAATTCTGATTGGCTGCGTGCTCCACAAGAGGCGGCCGAACGGCCGCCTTTTTTTGCAGCAAGCCTTGTGGGAGCCAACATCCCTGGTGGCAATTTCATCCAGCAAACGCAAATCCCTCTTATTCATACCCCGTTAGCCTGCTAAGCTTGCACGCCGGTTTTTTGCCCAAGCCCAGGATTCCTGATGTCCCTGCTCCGTCTCAGCCCCTTGCTGCTGGCCATTGCCCTGGCCGCCTGTGATGACGCGCCGCGTTTCACCCAGGCCGAGCCGGGCGAGGCGCTGTCGGGTGGCAAGGCGACGGTGCAGCGCGCCGACCGCAATGCGTTTTCCATGCCCTCGGCCAACCTGAGCCCCGAGCGGCGCCTGGACTTCAGCGTGGGCAACAGCTTTTTTCGCAGCCCCTGGGTGATCGCGCCCTCCACCACCACCGCGCGCGATGGCCTGGGCCCGCTGTTCAACACCAACGCCTGCCAGAACTGCCACGTGCGCGACGGCCGCGGCCATCCGCCCGAGCCTGATGCCCGCAACGCGGTGTCGATGCTGGTGCGCCTGTCGATTCCCGACCGGCCCGAATACGCGAAGATCATCGAGCAACTGGGCGTCGTCCCCGAGCCGGTGTACGGCACCCAGCTGCAGGACATGGCCATCCCCGGCATCGCGCCCGAGGGCAAGGTCCGGGTCGAGTACAGCCACCAGACCGTCACCTTCAAGGACGGCACCCAGGTCGAGCTGCGCCGCCCACACCTGCAGGTCACCCAGCTCGGCTACGGGCCGATGCACCCTGACACACGGTTTTCGGCGCGTGTCGCGCCACCGATGATCGGCCTGGGCCTGCTCGAGGCCATCCCCGAGGCCGCGATCCTGGCCAACGCCGATCCGCACGATCGCAATGGCGATGGCATCCGCGGACGGCCCAACCGGGTCTGGGACGATGTGCTGGGTGCCCCCGTGCTGGGCCGCTTCGGCTGGAAGGCCGGACAGCCGAACATCAACCAGCAGAACGTGCATGCGTTTTCAGGCGACATGGGCCTCACCACCACGCTGCGCCCGGTCGACGACTGCATGCCGGCCCAGCTCGACTGCCTGGCGGCGCCCAATGGCGACGGCACCGACGGCGACAAGGAAGTCAGCGACAACATCCTGCGCCTGGTGTCGTTCTACACCCGCAACCTTGGCGTGCCCGCGCGTCGCCAGGTCGACGCCCCACAGGTGCTGGCAGGCAAGAACCTGTTCTTCAAGGCCGGCTGCCAAGGCTGCCATACCCCGCAGTTCACCACGGCCGCCGACGCTGCCGAGCCTGAACTGGCGAACCAGGTCATTCGTCCCTACAGTGACCTGCTGCTGCACGACATGGGCCCCGGCCTTGCCGACCACCGCAGCGAATTCGCCGCCGGTGGCCAGGACTGGCGGACCCCGCCTCTCTGGGGCATCGGCCTGACCGGCACGGTCAGTGGCCACACCCAGTTTCTGCATGACGGGCGCGCCCGCAACCTGCTCGAGGCTGTGCTCTGGCACGGCGGCGAGGCGGAAGCGGCGCGCCAGCAGGTATTGACCTTCGATGCCGAGCAGCGCGCCGCGCTGCTGGCGTTCCTGAACTCACTTTAAAACGCGCAAGGAGCCGGGCATGTTCCGACCCAAACTGTTGTTCACCAGCCTCGCCGCACTCGCCCTCGGGGCGTGCTCGCCGCAGGATCCACAGGCCGTGACGTCCGCCGCCATCGCCAAGCAGGTGATCCTGCCCACCTACAGCCGCTGGGTCGAAGCTGACCGCCAGCTGGCCGCCAGTGCCCTTGCCTTCTGCGAAGGCAAGCAGAGCCTGGACGCCGCGCGCAACGACTTCCTCGCCGCGCAGAAAGCCTGGGCCGAGCTGCAACCGCTGCTGGTCGGCCCTCTGGCCGAAGGCAACCGCGCCTGGCAGGTGCAGTTCTGGCCAGACAAGAAAAACCTGGTCGGCCGCCAGGTCGAGCAACTGGTCAATGGCGACAAGCCTGTGAATGCCGAGACACTGGGCAAGTCCAGCGTCGTGGTACGCGGCCTCTCGGCCTACGAGTATATCCTCTTCGACAGCAAGCCCGACGTCGCCACGCCTGAGCAGAAAGCCCGCTACTGCCCGCTGCTGGTGGCCATCGGCGACCATCAGAAGGCCCTGGCCGAGGAGATCCTCAAAGGCTGGAACAACACCGACGGCATGCTCGCGCAGATGACCAAGTTCCCGAATCAGCGCTACGCTGACTCGCACGAGGCGATCGCCGACCTGCTGCGTGCGCAGGTGACCGCGCTCGACACCCTGAAGAAAAAGCTCGGCGCGCCCATGGGCCGTCAGAGCAAGGGTATCGCCCAGCCGCTGCAGGCCGAAGCCTGGCGCAGCCACGCTTCGATCAAGAGCCTCGAGGCCAGCCTCAAGGCGGCACAGGCGCTGTGGGTCGGGGTCGACAACAAAGGCCTGCGCGGCCTGCTGGGCAGCGACCAGGACGCCCTGGCGCAGAAGATCGACGATGCCTACGCGACCTCGCTCAAGATGTTCGAAAGCAACCAGAAGTCGCTGGGCGAGCTGTTGGCCGACGACGCTGGCAAACAGACCCTGAACCAGATCTACGACAGCCTCAACGTCGTCCACCGCCTGCACGAAGGCGAGCTGGCCAAGGCGTTGAACATCCAGCTGGGCTTCAATGCCAACGATGGTGACTGACATGTTGCGACGCCAGGCGATCAAACTCGGTAGCGTAGTGCTCAGCGCCCTCACCCTGGGCGGCTGGAGCCTGTTTCGCAGCAAGGGCAGCGAGCCGCTGCTGCTGTCGGCGCGCGATGACGGCGACGGCAAGCACTATGCCGTCGGTTATCGCCTGGACGGCACCCAGGTGTTCGCCACCGAGGTGGGCCAGCGCTGCCACGACATCGTCAACCATCCCGCGCTGCCACTGGCGCTGTTCGTGGCACGTCGACCGGGTACCGAAAGCTACCTGGTCGACCTGCGCGACGGACGGCTGCTGCAGACCATCACCTCCCAGCCCGACCGGCATTTCTACGGCCATGCGGTGATCCACAAGGACGGTGAATGGCTTTACACCACCGAGAACGACACCACAGACCCGGGACGCGGCGTGCTGGGGGTGTATCGCTTCGAAGGTGAGCGCCTGCACTACAGCGGCGAGGTGTCCACCCATGGCATCGGCCCGCACCAGGTGTCGTGGATGCCCGACGGCGAGACCCTGGTGGTGGCCAACGGCGGTATCCGTACCGAGGCCGAAAGCCGCGTGGAGATGAACCTGGACGCCATGGAGCCAAGCCTGGTGCTGATGCAGCGCGATGGCACCTTGCTGAGCAAGGAGGTGCTGGGGCAGCAGATGAACAGCGTGCGCCACCTGGCGATCGGCGCCGACGGCACGATCGTCGCCGGCCAGCAGTTCATGGGCGGTGGCGAGGAGACGGCCGAGCTGATCGCCATCAAACGGCCGGGGCAGCCGTTCCAGGCGTTCCCGGTGCCAGAGCGGCAGTTGCAGTCGATGGCCAACTACACCGCCAGCGTCGCCGTCCACAGCGAGCTGCGCCTGGTGGCGCTGACCGCACCGCGGGCCAACCGGCTGTTCATCTGGGATCTGGACAGTGCCGAGGTTCGCCTGGACGCGCCGATGCCCGATTGCGCCGGGGTGGGCGCGGTGGCCGATGGGTTCGTGGTGACGTCCGGGCAAGGGCGGTGCCGGTTGTATGATTGCCGCAAGGCGCAGTTGGCCGGGCAGCCACTGGAGCTGCCGTCCGGGTTCTGGGACAACCATTTGCATCTGGTCTGATGCATCTCGGTTGACCTCTTCGCTGGCAAGCCAGCTCCCACAGCTACAGCGGTGCTCTTGAGGCCCACGCTGTACCTGTGGGAGCTGGCTTGCCAGCGAAGAGGCCCTGATTGACACCTCACTCTCCAAAAAACCAGCAATACTCATCCCACCCGCACAGGGCCAGGATGGCCCGCAGTCGTGCCTGACAAACCATAACCAGATCGCCAAGGAACCGGACTATGCTGCGCCGCCGCATGCTGATCATGTTGGCTGTCGTTGTACTGATCGTGCTGATGCTGGGGGGGTACAAGGCCTTTTCCATCTACCGGCAGGTCCAGATGTTCTCAGCCCCCAAGCCGCCGGTCAGTGTCGCTGCCACGGCCGCGGTCGAGCGCAGCTGGCAACAGCGCCTGCCTGCGGTCGGTAGCCTCAAGGCCTTGCAAGGCGTGGAGCTGAGCCTGGAAAATGCTGGCACCGTCAAGGCGCTGCACTTCGAATCCGGACAACAGGTCAAGGCCGGTCAGCTGTTGCTCGAACTGGACAGCGAACAGGAAACCGCGCTGCTGGGCACCGCCCAGGCCGACCTCGGCCTTGCCAGGGTCGACTTCGGCCGGGGCAGCCAGCTGGTCGGCAGCCAGGCCATCTCGCGCGGCGAATACGATCGCCTGCGCGCGCAGTTCCAGCGCAACCAGGCCGTGGTCGACCAGCTCAAGGCCTCGCTCGCCAAGAAGAGCATTCGCGCCCCTTTCAGCGGCACCATCGGCATCCGTCAGGTCGACATCGGCGACTACCTGGCCAGCGGCACGGTGCTCGCCACGCTGCAAGACATCAGCAGCCTGTATGTCGACTTCAATGTGCCCGAGCAGGCGCTGCCCCGCCTGAGCCTGGGCCAGCAGGCGCAGGTCGAGGTGGCGGCCTACCCCGACCAGCGCTTCCCCGCCACCCTCAGCGCCATCAACCCCAAGGTCGAGGAAAGCACCCGCAACCTGCTGGTCCGCGCGACCCTGGCCAACCCCGAGGGCAAGCTGCTGCCGGGCATGTTCGCCAGCCTGCAGGTGCTGCTGCCCGACCCGCGGCCCCAGGTGGTGGTACCGGAAAGCGCGGTCACCTACACCCTCTATGGCAACTCGGTGTACGTAGTCGCGCGCAAGCAGGCCGAGGATGGCGAGCACGAGCCGCCGCTGGTGGCCGACCGCCGCACCGTCGAGACCGGCGAGCGCCGCGATGGCCTGGTGGTGATTCTCAAGGGCCTCAAGCCCGGCGAGCAGGTGGTCACCGCAGGCCAGCTGAAACTGACTCAGGGCGCCGCGATCCGCATCACCCCCGACAAGACCCCGCAACCCGATGCCCACAGCGCGCGGCGCGACGACTGAGCCCGGAGGCACTCATGGCCTTTACCGATCCCTTCATCCGTCGCCCGGTGCTGGCCAGCGTGGTCAGCCTGCTGATTGTCCTGCTGGGCTTCCAGGCCTGGAGCAAGCTGCAGATCCGCCAGTATCCACAGATGGAGAACGCGCTGATCACGGTGACCACCGCCTACCCCGGCGCCAATGCCGAGACCATCCAGGGCTACATCACCCAGCCCCTGCAGCAGAGTCTGGCCAGCGCCGAAGGCATCGACTACATGACCTCGGTGAGCCGGCAGAATTTCTCGATCATCTCCATCTACGCACGCATCGGCGCCGACAGCGACCGCCTGTTCACCGAATTGCTGGCCAAGGCCAACGAGGTGCGCAACCAGCTGCCGCAGGACTCGGAAGACCCGGTGCTGAGCAAGGAGGCCGCCGACGCCTCGGCCTTGATGTACCTGAGCTTCTACAGCAACGAGATGAGCAACCCGCAGATCACCGACTACCTGTCACGGGTCATCCAGCCCAAGCTCGCGACTCTGCCGGGCATGGCCGAAGCCGAAATCCTCGGCAACCAGGTGTTCGCCATGCGCATCTGGATCGACCCGGTGAAGCTGGCGGGTTACGGCCTGAGCGCCCTGGATGTGACGGATGCGGTGCGCCGCTACAACTTCCTGTCGGCGGCGGGCGAGGTCAAGGGCGAATACGTCGTGACCAGCATCAACGCCAGCACCGAGCTCAAGTCGGCCGAGGCGTTCGCTGCCCTGCCCCTCAAGACCGCTGGCGACAGCCGCGTGCTGCTGGGCGATGTGGCGCGGGTGCAGATGGGCGCCGAGAACTACGACACGGTCAGCTCCTTCGACGGCACCCCGTCGGTGTACATCGGCATCAAGGCGACGCCAGCCGCCAACCCGCTGGAGGTCATCAAGGAAGTGCGGCGGATCATGCCGGAGCTCGAAAGCCAGCTGCCTTCCAACCTCAAGGTGTCGATCGCCTACGACGCCACGCTGTTCATCCAGGCGTCGATCGACGAGGTGATCAAGACCCTCGGCGAGGCCGTGCTGATCGTCATCGTCGTGGTGTTCCTGTTCCTCGGTGCCCTTCGCTCGGTGCTGATCCCGGTGGTCACCATCCCGCTGTCGATGATCGGCGTGCTGTTCTTCATGCAGATGATGGGCTACTCGCTGAACCTGCTCACCCTGCTGGCCATGGTGCTCGCCATCGGCCTGGTGGTGGATGACGCCATCGTGGTGGTGGAAAACATCCATCGCCACATCGAGGAGGGCAAGGCGCCGCGTGAAGCGGCCTTGGAAGGGGCGCGGGAAATCGCCATGCCCGTGGTGTCGATGACCATCACCCTGGCGGCGGTGTACGCGCCCATCGGATTCCTCGAAGGGCTGACCGGGGCGCTGTTCAAGGAATTCGCCCTGACCCTGGCGGGCGCGGTGATCATCTCCGGCATCGTCGCCCTCACCCTGTCCCCCATGATGTGCGCCTTCCTGCTGCGCCACGAGCAGAACCCCAGCGGCCTTGCCCACCGCCTTGACAGCCTGTTCGAGGGGCTCAAGCAGCGCTATCAGCGCCTGCTGCACGGCACGCTGAACAGCCGTCCGGTGGTGCTGGTGTTCGCCGTCATCGTGCTGGGCCTGATCCCGGTGCTGCTGATGTTCACCCAGAGCGAACTCGCCCCCGACGAAGACCAAGGGGTGATCTTCATGATGAGCAGCTCGCCGCAGCCGACCAACCTGGATTACCTCAACGCCTACACCAATGAGTTCACCGCCATCTTCAAGACCTTTCCCGAGTACTACTCCTCGTTCCAGATCAACGGCTTCAACGGCGTGCAATCGGGGATCGGCGGCTTCCTGCTCAAGCCCTGGAACGAACGCGAGCGCACGCAGATGGAGCTGCTGCCGGTGGTGCAGGCCAAGCTTGAGCAGGTCGGCGGATTGCAGGTCTTTGGCTTCAACCTGCCGTCGTTGCCTGGCACCGGCGAAGGCCTGCCCTTCCAGTTCGTGATCAACACCGCCGGTGACTATCCAGCCCTGCTGGAAGTGGCCCAGCGCATCAAGGACCGCGCCCAGGCCTCGGGCAAGTTCGCCTTTCTAGACATTGACCTGGCGTTCGACAAGCCCGAGGTCGTGGTCGACATCGACCGCGCCAAGGCGGCGCAGATGGGCGTGTCGATGAACGTGCTTGGCGGCACGCTGGCGACATTGCTGGGCGAGGCGGAAATCAACCGTTTCACCCTGGAGGGACGCAGCTACAAGGTCATCGCCCAGGTCGAACGGCCGTACCGGGACAACCCGGGCTGGCTGAACAGCTACTACGTGAAGAACGACCAGGGCCAGTTGCTGCCGCTGTCGACGCTGATCACCCTCAGCGACCGGGCACGGCCTCGCCAGCTCAACCAGTTCCAGCAGCTGAACTCGGCGATCATCCAGGGGGTGCCGATGGTGAGCATGGGCGAGGCACTGGAGACGATACAGACCATTGCCCAGGAGGAAGCGCCGCAAGGGTTCTCGTTCGACCATGCGGGCCCGGCTCGCCAGTTCGTGCAGGAGGGCAGTGCCTTGTGGGTCACCTTCGGGCTTGCACTGGCGATCATCTTCCTGGTGCTGGCCGCGCAGTTCGAAAGCTTCCGCGATCCGCTGGTGATTCTGGTGACCGTGCCCCTGTCGATCTGCGGCGCCTTGCTACCCCTGTTTCTGGGCATCTCGAGCATGAACATCTATACCCAGGTGGGCCTGGTGACGCTGATCGGGTTGATCAGCAAGCACGGGATCCTGGTGGTGGAGTTCGCCAACCAGCTGCGCGAACAGAAAGGCTTGAGTGCCCGCGAGGCGGTTGAAGAGGCGGCTGCGATCCGGCTCCGGCCGGTGTTGATGACGACGGCTGCCATGGTGTTCGGCATGGTGCCGCTGATCGTGGCCACGGGAGCCGGGGCCGAGAGCCGGTTCGACATCGGGATGGTGATTGCCACCGGGATGTCGATCGGCACGTTATTCACGCTGTTTGTGTTGCCGTGCGTCTATACCTTGCTGAGTTCCAAGGCTGAACACAGCCAATTGAGTCAGGGCCATCCATAAGTGCAGTCAGTACCGGCCATGGCCTCACCCCTGCGAGCGCAGACCCTGGCGCATGCCGAACAGGAACAGCAGCAGGTCCTGGTCCGGCTGGACGGCCACCTCTTGCTTGACGACACGCGGCAAGGCGCATTGCCGTGCAGCCTCGGCCTTGCTGAACACGATCGTCCGAGGCTCCTCCCACGCCGCCGCCGCCGCGGTGCAGACCGCCAGCGCGCAAATCAGAAACAAACCTCGAGCTATTTGTAATTTCATTGCTCCAACCCTTTGACAGCGCTGCCAAACGCCATCTGGTAAAAGTAGAGCAGCTTTCGCCATTCGCCATCGCTGAATGACGAATGGCGGCGCAGTTGCCGCAGGTCGTTGTACGCCGCGCGCTGGCAACTGATGCGCCAGCGGCACTTTTCCAGGTCCAGCAGAGCCACTTCGGCGGTGGCCTCGGCGCCCTCGCCTGTCACCTTGACGAACACGTGCTTGCCATACAGGCAGCCATGCTGCCAATGCCCCCGGTGCATGCGCGCCAGGTTCGCTGCCAGGTCCTGCAGCACCCGCTCATGCAGGGCCTGGCCATGGTGTTCACGGGCGCCGCCCTGGTACCAGCTGTCGATGTCGACGAAACCGTCCAGCGCCTCGCTCACCAGCAGCGCGCGCCACTGATGCTCGGCATCGCGCTCGACGCCACAATAGACGATGCGTGGCACGCGCACACCGAGCTGCTCGAAGCGGTTGAGGGCGTGGAGCTCGCGCAATACCGTGGGCCGCCCGAAGGGGTGCAGCAGGCTGCGGTAGATGTGCCCGATCTGGCGCTTCGCATACAGCATCTGCCCAGACTCGTCATGCAGTCGCTGCACGCCGCTCTCGCCACCGCGGCGCTGGTTGGGCGCCTCGACCCATCGCCCTTGCCTGTGCCAGTAGAAGTCGAAATCCGGACCCTGCCCTTGTGCTACCACCATGTGCTGTTACCCCTTGCGCAATACATAGACACGCCACATGGCGTAGAACGGCAGGAAGTCCAGGTGTTCCTGGATGCGGAAGCCGGCGTCGACGAATTCTTTCTCGACCGTGTCGCCCGGCAACACGAACCGGTTCTGGAAGTGCGGCTGCTCGGTCCTGGCGCTGCGGCGTTGCTCCAGCTTCTTGCGCCGCCAGGCCTTGAAATTGCCATCGACCCACAGCGAGACGATCACGCTGTCACGGCTGACGCGGTGGAATTCACTGAGGATCGTCTTGCGATGGGCGGCATCACCGATGTGGTGGAACAGCCGCATGCAGAAGATGCTGTCGACCGCGTTGTCCGGCAGGTCGATCGCGAAGGCCGATGTCTGCAACGGTTTCACCCGTTCAACGACATGAGGCGGCTGTGAGGCGCAGGCGGTCTCGAGCATGGCGGCGGAATTGTCGGCGCCAATGATCACGCGGTTCTGCTTTTCCGCCAGCAGCGGCCAGAAGCGCCCGGCGCCGCACGGCAAGTCCAGCACCAGGCCTGGCTCGCCGGCAAGCGCCAGGGCGCGGCGGGCCATCTGCTCGTCGCGTTGGTGCGAGAGGCGACGCGCCAGTCCGTCCTGGTGCTTGAGCAGGTACTCCTTGGCGTGCTGCTTGTCGTACTTGTCGGAAAAGGCGAGTTTGATGGGGCTACGCATGAGCATCTCCTGATTCCAGGCGCACACCTTATGCAGGCAAGCGTCGGAATCAGGTCATGCGGTTGTGAAAAATCTGTCACATGGCGAAGACATTGGTGACAAAAGATGACTGTGCGCCATCAGTGTGACGGCGCGTGATGATCGCCCGGAAGGCGCTCCGGACCTTGGGTCAGGTCGACCTGGAACCGGCAGCCATGGGGCAGCGTGGCGGTCAGCGTCACCCGCCAGCCCTGGTCATCGCAGATCCGCTGCACCAGCGACAGCCCCAGCCCCAGCCCTTCCCCGCGGCGCTCATCCCCGCGCACGAATGGCATGAACATCGCCTCGCGCTGCTCTTCCGGAATGCCCACGCCGCTGTCCTCGACGCTGAAGCCGTTAGGTTCCAGGCTCAGGCGAATATAGCCGTGGTCGGTGTAATGCGCGGCATTGCGCAGCAGGTTGCCCATCACCGACTGCAGGAAGGTGGCGTTGTACAGCGCTGGGCTGGCGCTGACCCTGCCGTCGTAATAAAGGCTCAGGCCCTTCTGCTCGATCGTGTCGCGCCAGACACCGATCAGGTCGTCGGCCACCTCGCGCAGCGATGCGCGCGAGGCCACGGCGCCTTCATCGCGCTGGGCCCGGGCAAGCATCAGGAACGTCTTGACCAGTTCGCGCATTTCCTCGGTGGCGCGGGCGATACGCTCGACCTGGCTGCGGGCCCGCTTGTCGAGGGCCTGGTTTTCCTGCAACAGCTCGCAGGAGGTGGCCAGCACCATCAAGGGGGTGCGCAGCTCGTGGCTGACGTCGCTGGTGAACAGCCGCTCACGGGTCAGCGCGTCGCGCAGCCGCCCCAAGGTGTCGTCGAACGCGGCCGCCAGCTGGCCGACCTCGTCCGCGGCGTAGTCCGGCGCGAGCGGCGGAGCAAGGCCCAGCAACTGGTCGCGATGGCGCACCTGGCGCGCCAGGCGGATCACCGGCGCCATCACCCGGCGTGCCAGTACCCAGCCGAGGAAGGTCGCCAGTGCCAGGCTGAGCACGAAGCCCACCACCACCACGGCGAACAGCACCCGCTCGCGCTCCTCGAAGTCGCTCTGGTCCTGCAACAGCACGTAGTGCCGCCCGTCCACCACCTCGACCATGGCGTGGTACGACAGCTGCTCGCGAAACACTTCGTGGAAGCCCGCGTTCAGGTGACGCAGGTCATGGGGCAGGGCGAACTCGTCCCGGCCGCCGCTGAAGTAGAACAGCTGGTCGGGCCGGGGCCGGTGGCTCCAGTCGCTGACGCTGTCCATGCGCAACAGGCGTTGCAGGTCCCCACCGAGCACGGCCGAGATCAGCCGCTCCTCGACCAGGTGCACGGTCGCGACGATGCCGAAGGCGAAGGCTCCGGCGACCAGCGCGCTCATCAGCGCGAAGGCGATGATGATGCGCTGGGCGAGGCTTTGCTTAAACTCCATCACGGCCCTCGGCAAGGCGATAGCCGACGCCATGCACGGTATGCAGCAACGGTTTGTCAAAGGGCTTGTCGATCACCTGGCGCAGCTGGTGCACGTGGCTGCGCAGGCTGTCGCTGTCCGGGCAGTCATCGCCCCACAACGCTTCCTCGAGCACCTCGCGGCGCAGCACGTGGGGGCTCTTCTGCATGAGCACGGCGAGCAGCTTGAGGCCCACCGGGTTGAGCTTGAGCAGCCGGCCCTCGCGGGTAACTTCGAGAGTGTCGAGGTCGTAGGCCAGGTCGGCCACTTGCAGGGTGCGGCGCCCTCCCCCCTGGGCCCGGCGCAGCACGGCTTCGATACGCGCGGCGAGTTCCGACAGCGCGAACGGTTTGAGCAGGTAGTCGTCGGCACCGGAGCGGAAGCCCTGCAGGCGGTCGTCCAGCTGGTCGCGGGCGGTGAGCATGATCACCGGCGTATCGCGCCGGGCATCCTCGCGCAGGCGCTTGCACAGGGTGTAGCCGTCGATCCCGGGCAGCATGATGTCGAGCACGATCAGGTCGTAGTGTTCAGTGGCGGCCAGGTGCAAGCCAGACAACCCGTCCTGGGCGCAGTCGACGGTATAGCCCTTCATCCCGAGGTAGTCAGCCAGGTTGGCCAGAATATCGCGGTTGTCTTCAACCAGTAGAATTCGCATCAAAGGTCTCCTGTGCGGCAGGGCGCAGCTTAAGGCCATATGGCCGCCATCACCAGCACCTGTATGCATATCATCCGCCCATGAAAAAGCCCCGCACAAGGCGGGGCTCTTCTTGCAGCAGGTGAGGCTGGCTTACATCATGCCGCCCATGCCACCCATACCGCCCATGCCGCCCATGTCTGGCATGCCGCCGCCAGCAGAAGCTTCCACTGGAGCGTCAGCGATCATGGCTTCGGTGGTGATCATCAGACCACCGATCGAAGCTGCGGCCTGCAGTGCCGAACGGGTCACCTTGGCCGGGTCCAGGATGCCCATTTCGATCATGTCGCCGTACTCGCCGGTAGCAGCGTTGTAACCGAAGTTGCCCGAACCTTGCTTGACCTTGTCAGCGACAACGCTTGGCTCGTCGCCGGCGTTGGCAGTGATCTGGCGCAGCGGCGATTCAACGGCGCGACGCAGAATGGCGATGCCGACGTTCTGGTCTTCGTTGTCGCCTTTGAGGTCGAGAATGGCCGACAGGGCGCGAACCAGGGCCACACCGCCGCCAGGCACCACGCCTTCTTCGACGGCTGCACGGGTAGCGTGCAGGGCGTCTTCAACGCGGGCTTTCTTCTCTTTCATCTCGACTTCGGTACCTGCACCGACCTTGATCACGGCAACACCGCCAGCCAGCTTGGCCAGACGCTCTTGCAGCTTCTCACGGTCGTAGTCCGAGGAGGTCTCTTCGACCTGGGCACGGATCTGCTTGACGCGTGCCTCGATGTCGGACTCGGCGCCAGCGCCGTCGATGATGGTGGTGTTTTCCTTGGACAGGGTCACACGCTTGGCGTTACCCAGGTGCTCCAGGGTAGCGGACTCCAGGCTCAGGCCGATTTCCTCGGAGATCACGGTACCGCCGGTCAGGACAGCGATGTCCTGCAGCATGGCCTTGCGGCGGTCGCCGAAGCCAGGTGCCTTGACCGCGGCAACCTTGACGATGCCACGCATGTTGTTCACGACCAGAGTCGCCAGGGCTTCGCCTTCGACGTCTTCGGCAACGATCAGCAGCGGACGGCCAGCCTTGGCAACGGCTTCCAGAACCGGCAGCAGTTCGCGGATGTTCGAGATCTTCTTGTCGACCAGCAGCAGCAGCGGGCCTTCAAGCTCGGCAACCATGGTGTCCGGCTTGTTGACGAAGTACGGGGACAGGTAGCCACGGTCGAACTGCATGCCTTCAACGACCGACAGTTCGTTTTCCAGGCCCGAGCCTTCTTCGACGGTGATCACGCCTTCTTTACCGACTTTTTCCATGGCTTCGGCAATGATGTCGCCGATGGAGTTGTCGGAGTTGGCGGAGATGGTGCCTACCTGGGCGATGGCTTTCGAATCAGCGCATGGCTTGGACAGGTTCTTCAGCTCGGCGACAACGGCGATGGTGGCCTTGTCGATGCCGCGCTTGAGGTCCATCGGGTTCATGCCGGCAGCGACGGCTTTCAGGCCTTCGTTGACGATGGCCTGGGCCAGGACGGTAGCGGTGGTGGTGCCGTCACCGGCAGCATCGTTGGCCTTGGAAGCAACTTCCTTGACCAGCTGGGCGCCCATGTTCTCGAAGGCGTCCTTGAGCTCGATTTCCTTGGCGACGGAAACGCCGTCCTTGGTGATGGTCGGCGCGCCGAAGCTCTTGGCCAAGACCACGTTACGGCCTTTCGGGCCCAGGGTCGCTTTTACAGCGTCAGCCAGGACGTTGACACCAACGAGCATTTTCTTACGGGCGGAGTCGCCGAATTTTACGTCTTTAGCAGCCATGATCGTTTAATCCTTAATACTTGAAGTAACGGGAAACCGGAGAATCAAGCTTCGATGACAGCGAGGATTTCGTTCTCGCTCATCACCAGCAGGTCTTCGCCGTCGACTTTCACGGTGTTGCTGCCCGAGTACGGGCCGAAAACCACCTTGTCACCCACTTTCACGGCCAGCGCACGTACTTCGCCGTTGTCCAGGACGCGGCCGGTACCGACGGCGACGATCTCGCCACGGTTTGGTTTTTCAGCGGCCGAACCCGGCAGGACGATACCGCCAGCGGTTTTCGATTCTTCTTCGCTGCGACGGATGACTACGCGGTCATGCAGAGGACGAAGCTTCATTGTCGATCTCTCCCAATTGTGGTTTTCATCGGCCGGTGTCGACACCGGCGGGTTGATGCTTTCCGGCGTTGCCGGTGTGGCTCGCAAGTGCGGTCCACGTGTGTCATGTCTGGTGCAAAAGACCAGAAACCTTGCGGTGACCCATACATGAGGCCGCCAAGGGTAATTACAAGTCTGGGGCGATAAAATTTTTCGCGAAATTTCCTACAAATAAAAACGGCCCCGCAGTGGGGACCGTCGTGTAACGAAGCGCCGGGTTCAGGAATCGCGGCGTTTGTACTCGCCCTCGATCACATCGGGGCGGCGGGCAGGTGCGCCCGGTTGCGGGTTCAACGGATCGTCACTGAAGGCCCGCTGGCGCATCGCCTGGGCCTCGACACGCTGGCGCAGCTTGCGCGCCACCAGCTTGCGGGTGAACGGCAACAGCATCAGCAGGCCGAGCACATCGCTGATGAAGCCGGGTATCAACAGCAGGCCGCCGCCCAAGGCTAGCATCAGGCCCTGGAACATGTCCTCGGCTGGCAGCTCGCCGCGTTGCAGGCTTGAACGGGCGCGCAGGGCGGTGGCCAGGCCCGCCACGCGCATCACCAGCACACCAAGCGCGGAGCCGGCAATGATCAGCAGCAACGCGGGGAAGAAGCCTATCGCGGTGCTGACCTTGAAAAAGACATACAGCTCCAGCACCGGAAAAATCAGAAACAGCAGTAGAAAAGCGCGCATCAAAGGTTCCTCGACGGAAGTCAACCTTCCTGTAGGACCTCAAATGGTTACGATCAGTCGCTATTTCAACCCTGGACGTTCGCCGCGGTCGGCCACTGTTCAGCGCGAGCCAGCAAAACCAGGGCTTCGCGGACTTGTATCGGCGTATTGCAAATGCGTGGAAAAGGCAGCCAATGCACGCCCTGACCAATGCGCAGGTGCATCCCTTCGCTGTCGAGGCCGACCAGGCACGCCGCTGGCGTACCGGGAAGGCCGCTGAGTTCGACGTAGTGGGCGATGGCACTGGCATGGTCGCCGTTCATGTGCTCGATCATGCTGGCCTCGGCCTTGCCGGCGAACGGGTTGGCGAGGGTAACCTGGTCGAGCCAGTGGATGGCGCCAAAGCCGCCGATGTAGCGATGGCGCACCGGCTGCAGCACCCAGAAGTCGAAGTCGTGGGCGCGGTGGTAGTTGGCGGCATCCGGAAAGAAACGGTAGTAGCGCTCGGCAGCCGCTTCGATCGCTGCTTCGTCCACCAGCTTGCGCGCCTCGGCCATCACCGTCAGGCGGCCGACCGCCTGCACGTCCTCGGCTTCACGCTCCCCTACCAGCAAAGAGCACTTTGGGTCCTGTCGCAGGTTGTGGGTGTGCTGGGCGATGCGGCTGATCAGGATCAGCGGCTGGCCTTGGGCGTCGAGGCAGTACGGCACCACGGAGCCGAAGGGATAGCCGGGCATCGACTTTGAATGGGTCGACAGGACCCCGCGGTATTCCTTGAGCAGCAGTTCTCGCGCGGGCCGAATGGCGTTGTCACTCACGGGGAGCTCCTGGGGCGGTGGACGGTGGTGACAAGATAATGATTATCACCAGAAGGTGCCAGCCACCCCGCGTCCGCCGCTTACCAGGCTACGCCGAAGCCTGCCGTGTAGCGGGTCTTGTCCAGGTCGCTGTCGTCCGTGCCGCTGATGATGTCTTTCTCGGCCTTGAGGTTGAGCGAAGCCCATTCGGTGACCTTGTAGCGCAGGCCGATCTCGGCATCCAGGGAGTAGTTGGCAACATCGCCCAGCGGCTTGCCCACTTCGCCATTGGTGAACAGCTCGACCGTCTTGCCGATGAGGTAGCGGTTGTAGTCCCACTTCACGGCCGCGGAATAGAAGTTGTCCTTGCCACCGTCGCGGTACTGGTAGTCGGTGCGGTTGATCAGCGAGCCGAGGGAGAAGGCACCCAGCTCGTCGTCCCAGAACTGGTAGCCAGGACCGGTACCGACCGTGCGCTGGCGGGCCAGGTCTTCGATCTGGTCACGCTTGTAGTTCAGGCGGCCCTGCCAGAACCACTTGTCGGTGATGAAGCGGTCCAGAGCGTACTCGGCGCTCCAGTTGTTGGTGTTGGTGACGTCGTCCTCGGTCTCGCGGTTGTACTCGCCCTCGGCGGTGTGGCGCCAGCGGCCATGGCGGGCCGTGGTCTTGAAGCCGACGTCGTAGTCGTCCGTGTCGTTCTCGGCGCGCTTGTAGTCCAGCGCCAGGTCGACGTTGCCCTTCCACACCAGGTCTTCCACGACCGGCTTGGGCTTGAGGATCTGCGCGATGCTGGCGAGCTCGACCGTCTTTGGCGCGTCGCCATTGGCCAGCGTCACCTTGCCGTCCTCCGCCGCCTGCAGCGACTTCGCCTTCTCGCCGGTGTAGGCATCCTGCTTGACCAGCAACTGCTGGTCGCTTTCCAGGGTCTTGATCTGTTTCCAGTCCAGAGGGATGGAACCACCATAGGCGGTCTCCAGCAGCAGCTTGCCGCCATCGAAGACCTTGATCTTGCCGCTCAGCTTGTCACCGTTCTTCATCCAGACGGTGTCGGCGAGGGTCGGGGTACACAGGGTGGCTGCAGCAACGCACAACAGGAATCTAGAATACATAAGCAAGAGAAAGGCTCGAACTGACGAGAAAGGCCGGGCATTATCCAGATACCCGTGCCCAGAGCAAGGAAAGACAAACATGATGCCATCGAGTTCAATTCTCATTTGCCGGCGTCAGCATTCCCATCACCCTCCCATTCCCCGGTAGCCCTTGATGCCCGCGTCCTCCAGCCTTACACCGGAACAAGCACATGCCCGACGAATGGCACTGTATCTGGTGCTCGACCAGATCCCGGCCGGCAAGGTCGTCAGCTATGGTCAGGTGGCCGAATACGCTGGCATGAGCCGCGCGGCGCGCTGGGTCGGCCGGGCCCTGGGGCAGCTCCCGGAGGATACCCGCCTGCCCTGGCACCGGGTCATCGGCGCCAGCGGCCGGCTGAGCCTGAAGCCCGGCACCCCGTCAGGCGAAGAACAGCGTGCCCGGCTGCGTGCAGAGGGCGTGAACGTGCACAATAATCGTGTGGATATGACGCGCCACGGCTGGCGCCCAATGGAGCACAGCGGTTAGAGTGCGCGCTTTGTTTTCGCAAACTTGAGGCAGATGTTGGCCCATGCCCCGTAAAACCTGGCGCGCTGCGCTCGCTGCCTATGCCAGCCCGTCTACCTTGGTGCTGCTGCTGCTCGGCTTCGCCGCAGGCCTGCCGTACATGTTGGTGTTCTCCACGCTCTCGGTCTGGCTTCGCGAGGCTGGCGTGGCCCGTGAAACCATCGGCTACGCCAGCCTCATCGGCCTGGCCTATGCCTTCAAATGGGTGTGGTCGCCACTGCTTGACCAGTGGCGCCTGCCGTTGCTCGGCAAAATGGGGCGTCGTCGCTCGTGGCTGCTGCTGGCCCAGGTGCTGGTGGTGATCGGCCTGGTCGGCATGGGCTTCTGCGACCCGCAGAAGCACCTGTCCTGGCTGATCGCCCTGGCGGTACTGGTGGCATTCGCCTCGGCCACCCAGGACATCGCCGTCGACGCCTATCGTCTTGAAATCGCCGATGACCAGCGCCAGGCAGCGCTCGCGGCCAGCTACATGGCCGGCTACCGTATCGCCGCGCTGCTGGCCACCGCCGGTGCGCTGTTCTTCGCCGAATGGTTCGGCTCCACCGGTTTCAGCTACCTGCACGAAGCCTGGACCGGGACCTATGTGCTGTTCGGGCTGCTCATGGTGCCGGCGGTGCTCACCACGCTGGTGATGCGTGAGCCGCCAGTGCCGCTGCGCACCCAGCTGTCGGCGGCGCGCTACGGCCTGGTCCACCAGCTGGCCTCGGTGTTCGTGCTGATCGTGTTGCTGGTCTCGGTGCCCGCGACCTTCACCCAGATGTACAACACCGACTGGGCCAGCGTGATGTTCGGCGACTCCACCCCGCTCGACCTGCTGCTCCAGGACCGTGCCTTCCTGCGCCTGATCCTCTACGCGCTGCTGACCTGGCTGTGCCTGTCGGCCATGGGCCGCCGCGGCCTGGCGCCGGTGCTCACGCCAATCAACGATTTCATCCTGCGCTATCGCTGGCAGGCCTTGCTCCTGCTTGGGTTGATCGCCACCTACCGGATGTCCGACACGGTGATGGGCGTGATGGCCAACGTGTTCTACATCGACCAGGGTTTCACCAAGGACCAGATCGCCAGCGTCAGCAAGATCTTCGGCCTGATCATGACCTTGGTGGGCGCCGGTTTCGGTGGGCTGCTGATCGTGCGGTTCGGCATCATGCCGATCCTGTTCATCGGCGGCGCGGCATCGGCGGCGACCAACATCCTGTTCCTGATGCTGGCCGACATGGGCCCGAACCTGCAGATGCTGATCGTCACCATCTCGCTCGACAACTTCAGCTCTGGGCTGGCCACGTCGGCGTTCGTCGCTTATCTGTCGAGCCTGACCAACCTCAAGTTCTCGGCGACCCAGTACGCCTTGCTGAGCTCGATCATGCTGTTGCTGCCGCGCCTGATCGGCGGTTACTCGGGGGTCATGGTGGAGAAATTCGGCTACCACGACTTCTTCCTGATCACCGCCCTGCTTGGCGTGCCGACGCTGGTCCTGATCGCCCTGCAGTGGCGCCAGGAAGCAGGCCGCGGCACCCAGGCGCCGCTGGATGAAGGCAAGGAACAGGCCGTCGAGCGGCCTTGAATCCCGCGCAGGGGGCTACCGAGCCGCGGCCCCCTCCCCCGACGCCTCGCGTCCATCCAGCAGCACCCACAAGGGCCACAGCGCCAGTGCACCGCCGATTCCCGCCAGCACCGCGAAGTGCAGCAGGCTGGCGCCGGCACCGATCATCGCCAGCAGCGCGCCACCGACCCCTAGCAAGGTGATGGTGATCATGCCCAGCATCGCCGAGACCAGGCCTTTGCTCTGGTCGCTGGAGAACAGCGTCATCCGGTACAGCACCGCGTTGGCGACGCCCAGGCCCAAAGCGTTGAGCGACAGTCCCGCCACCAGGCTGGTGACGGTGGGCCAGATCCACGTGAGCACGGCCATCGCAGCCAATCCCAGCAGGTAGGGCCAGAGCGCGCCACGGACCAGGCTGGTGAGCGGATAGCGGTCGGCAATGCGGTTGATGATCAGGTTGCCGGCAATCAGCCCTCCGAACACCGGCAATTGCCACAGCGCGTACGCCAAGGTGCTCAAGCCCTCGTCATGGATCAGCAGCACCGGCGACAGCCCGATCCAGCCGATCAGCGGCAGGCTGACCAGGCCCAGCGCTGCGCTCCCGGCCACGAAGCGCCGGTTCGCCAGCAACCGGCCATAGCCCGACAGCAGGGGCAACAGTTCGATGGGCGTGAACGGCAGACGCGAGCCGTCGCGGCGCTGCACACCCAAGGTTTCGGGCATGAAGCGCAACAGCGCCAGCCAGGTCAACACCGCCCCCACCGCCAGCACGACGAACAGCCAGCGCCATCCCATCATCTCCAGCAGCAAGGTCCCGACCAGCGGGCCCAGCAGCGGCGAGAGCAGCGCGATGTTGGCCAGCAACGCCATCATGCGCACGGCATCGGCCTCGCTGAAGGCCTCGTTCAGCGCCGGATAGCTGACCGTGACCACGAAGCCCAGGCCGATGCCTTGCAGCAGGCGCAGCAGGTTGAACAGGCCGATATCGTCCACCCAGTAGGTGGCCAGGCAAGCGATGCCAAACACCACGCAGCCGGTCAGCAACAGGGGGCGGCGGCCGTAGCGGTCGGCCAACGGGCCGATCAGCCATTGCAGTACCACGCCGCCGAGCAGGTAGAGGTTGAGTGCGTGAGGGATGAAGTCGGGACTGGCGTTCAGGTCGTCAACCACCGAGGGCATGGCGGGCATGATGACATCGCTGCCCAGGTAGGTGAGCAGTTCGAAGAGGGCCAGGGTAAGCGCGAAACCCAGGGCTCGCAGAGGGGTGATGTTGATCAGCGGGGTCATGGCAGGCGTCAGGTCAGGCGAGTGACTGGGCTATATGCCAGAAAAGCGGTGTTCATGCCATGAACAAATGCGAGGGGACGCGGCGCCCCCTCGCATTGCCTGGACTACTGCGCGGCAGGCGTTACTGGAGTTGCCTGAGTTGCTGGCGCTCCTGGAGCCGCAGGCGCTTCCTGCACCACGCGGATCACGCGCTGCGGGAACGGGATCTCGATGCCTTCGGCCTTCAGACGATCGCGGGCCTGCTCGTTGAGCATGAACATCAGGCTCCAGTAGTCCGGCGTCTTCACCCAGACCCGCAGCGAGACGGTGATCGAGCTGTCACCCAGCTCCGACACCACGGCCTGGGGCGCGGGCTCGGGCAGCACGCGCGGGTCCTTGGCCAGCTCCAGCAGCACTGCACGCGCCTTCTGCAGGTCGGCGTCGTAATCGACCCCGACGTTGAACACAACCTGGCGGGTGGGCTGGCGGTTGTAGTTGGTGATGATGCCGTTCGACAGGCTGCCGTTGGGCACGATCACCGTCTTGTTGTCACCGGTGCGCAGCACGGTATGGAAGATCTGGATGGTGTCGACCGTACCGCTGACGCCTTGCGCCTCGATCCAGTCGCCCAGGCGGAACGGACGGAACAGCAGGATCAGCACGCCACCGGCGAAGTTCGCCAGGCTGCCCTGCAGCGCCAGGCCGATGGCCAGGCCCGCGGCACCGATCGCCGCGACGAACGAGGTGGTCTCGATGCCGATCATCGACGCCACGCTGACGAACAGCAGGATCTTCATGATGATGTTGGCCAGCGTGCTGATGAAGCTCTGCAAGGCCGGGTCGGAATTGCGCAGGCCTATCAGCTTGCCGAGCCTGTCGCTGAGCTTGTTGGTGATCCACCAGCCAATCGCCAGGGTCACCAGCGCCAGCAGCACCCGGCTGCTGTATTCCATGATCAACGGAAGCCAGGCCTGGGAGGTCCTGACCAGGTGATCCACTTCAGCGTTCAAATCCATGTTCGTCTCCTGATGCCAAGCGGCGTGAAACAGTAAAAGCCGGCCGCCAGGATTGCAGCGGCCACAGGAAACTGGGACATCAGGTCATATCCCAGGTTCCTGGCGGGCCGATCAGTCGCGGAAGTTGTTGAACTGCAGCGGCATGTCGAATTCCTTGGCGCGCAGGGCCGCGATGGCTTCCTGCAGGTCGTCGCGCTTCTTGCCGGTGACACGGACCTGCTCGCCCTGGATGGAGGCCTGGACCTTGAGCTTGGCGTCCTTGATGTGGGCGACGATCTTTTTCGCCAGCTCTTTGTCGATGCCCTCGCGGAACTTGGCTTCCTGTTTCATTTCCTTGCCCGAGGCATAGGCGTCCTTGACCTCGAGGCACTTGACGTCGATCTTGCGCTTGACCAGGGCCAGGCGCAGGATCTCGACCATGGCCTCAAGCTGGAACTCGGCCTCGGCGGTCAGCAGCACGGTCTGCTCCTTGTCCTTGAACTCGAAGGTGCCTTTGCCCTTGAGGTCGTAGCGACGGTCCAGTTCCTTGACGGCGTTCTCGACCGCGTTGGTGACTTCGTGCTTGTCCAGTTCCGATACCACGTCGAACGAAGGCATGGTTGTTCTCCAAATAAAAAACGCGCGCTCGTCTGAAGATGGAGCGCGGCGGGTTTGACGGTTAAAATGCGGACTCATTATAAACGGTTGGCAAACGCAGATGAGCAGCACCTGGCATATTCTCGGCGCTGGTAGCCTGGGCAGCCTGTGGGCCTGCCGGCTGGCACGCGCCGGCAAGGCGGTCCAGCTGATCCTGCGCGACCGCCAGCGCCTGCAGGCGTACGAGGCGGCGGGCGGCCTGACCCTGGTCGAGCATGACCAGGCCAGCCACTATGCGGTCCCGGCCCAGGTCCCCGAGACGAGCGGCCCGATCCACCGCCTGGTGCTGGCGTGCAAGGCCTACGACGCCGCACCCGCGGTCGCGCGCCTGGCACCGCGCCTGGTGCCGGGCGCCGAACTGGTCCTGCTGCAGAATGGCATGGGCAGCCAGGAAGAGGTCGCCGAGCAGGCCCCACACGCCCGCTGCATCTTCGCCTCCAGCACCGAAGGCGCCTACCGCGAAGACGCCTGGCGGGTCAGGTTCGCCGGCCACGGCTTCAACTGGCTGGGCGATCCGGCCAACCCCGGCGTGCCGGAGTGGTTCGAGGACTTGCACGATGCAGGCATTCCCGCGCAATGGACGGTCGACATCCTCACCCGCCTGTGGCGCAAACTTGCGCTGAACTGCGCGATCAACCCCCTCACCGTGCTCAATGACTGCCGCAATGGTGGGCTGCTCGAGCACCCGTGCGAGATCGCGACCCTGTGCGGCGAACTCGGCGAGCTCTTGCAGCGCTGCGGCCAGCCGCAAGCCGCCGACGACCTGTACGCCGAGGTACAGCGGGTGATACAGGCCACCGCGGCCAACTACTCTTCCATGTACCAGGACGTGCGCGGCGGGCGCCGCACCGAGGTCCACTACCTGCTCGGCCATGTGTGCCGTGTCGCGGCCCGCCATGGCCAGGCGCTGCCGCACCTGGAACGGTTGCAGCGGCGGCTGGTCGATAACCTCACGTCGCGCGGGCTGCCTGGCGACTGACAGGGGCACAGCCCTTCAACCCTCTGATGCGGACCTTGCCTTGCCCATGACCCTGCGCCAACGCCTGGACAACCTGCCGGTCGGGCAAAAACTGCTGGCGGCCCTGCTGGTGCTGCTGGTGACCATCCTGCTGGTGGCCAACCTGACCTTCATCAGCGCCGCCTACTGGATCACCCAGGAAAGCATGGCGCCCCAGGCCTTGCACACCATCGGCCGGCTGGTGTCGAACCCGCAGCTGGCCGCGCGCGCCGGGGACTCACCGGAAAACGCCTCGGCCCTGCTCGACGAGCTCGACAGTTACTCGCCGCTGCGCGCCGCCGCCCTCTACGGGAGCGATGGCAGCATGCTGGCGCAGTTGCAGCACGGCGTGCCGCTGGCGCTGCCCAAACGCTTTCGCAACATCGATGGCTGGCGCCTTACCGAGTTTCGCAGCACCCAGCTGATCCGCCTGCCACGTCCGGGCAAGCCGCCCGCCCACCTGCTGCTGGTGGCGAGCAGCGAGCTGCCGACCACCTTCTATACCGGCACCCTCACCGCCAGCCTGGGGATCCTGGTGTTCAGCGTACTGCTGTGGCTGGTCATCGCCCGGCAGATCAAGCGCCTGATCACCCAGCCGATCTATCAGCTCGAACAGCTTTCACGCCAGGTGACCCGCGAAGAGAATTACGCCCTGCGCGCCCGCCGTGGCAACGACGACGAGATCGGCAGCCTGGCCGACGCCTTCAACACCATGCTCTCGCGCATCGAGGCCCGCGAGCAGCAGCTCAAGCGTACCCGCGACGAGTTCCAGGACGCGTTTGACCAGGCCCAGGGCCTGGCCGAGGAAACCCGTCACACCAACCGCAAGCTGGAACTCGAGGTCCAGGTGCGCAGCAAGATCGAGAAAAAGCTCACGGGTTTCCAGAACTACCTCAACAGCATCATCGACTCCATGCCCTCGGCCCTGATCGCTCTGGACGAGCAGCTCTACGTCACCCAGTGGAACCACGAGGCCACGGTGCTTTCCGGAACGCCACTGGACGAGGCGTTGAACCAGCCGATCTTCCTGGCTTTCGAGCCGCTCAAGCCCTACCTCACGCAACTGCGCGACAGCGTCGAGAAACACCGGGTGGTGAAGATCGAGCGGGTGACCTGGACCCACGGGGATGTATCCCGCCACTACGCCCTCACCTTCTACCCGCTGACCGGCGGTGGCGGGCGTGGCGTGGTGATCCGTATCGATGACATCACCCAGCGCCTGTCGCTCGAGGAGATGATGGTGCAGTCCGAGAAAATGCTCTCGGTGGGTGGCCTGGCCGCCGGGATGGCCCACGAGATCAACAACCCGCTTGGCGCGATCCTGCACAACGTGCAGAACATCCGCCGGCGCCTTTCGCCAGAGCTTCCGCGCAACCAGCAACAGGCCGGCGAGCTGGGCCTGGACCTGATGACCATCAATCGCTACCTGGAGAGCCGCGAAGTGCCGCAGCTGCTGGACGGCATCCAGCAGGCCGGCGCGAGGGCTGCCAAGATCGTCACCCACATGCTCAGCTTCAGCCGCCTCAGCAACCGCCAGCTGGTGCCGTGCGACTTGCCGGCACTGATCGACCAGGCCTTGGAGATCGCCGGCAACGACTTTGACCTGGCCATCGGCTTCGACTTCAAGGGCCAGGCGATCGTGCGCCAGTTCGATCCCGGCCTGGGACCGGTGCCGTGCACCGCCAACGAGCTGGAACAGGTGCTCCTCAACCTGCTGAAGAATGCCGCGCAGGCCATCCATCTGCGTCCCGAAGGCGCGGAGCCTGGACGGATAATCCTGCGCACCCGCCTCAACCCGCCCTGGGCGGAAATCCAGGTCGAGGACAATGGCGTCGGCATGCCCGAGGCCGTGCGCAAGCGCACCTTCGAGCCCTTCTTCACCACCAAGGAGATCGGCCAGGGCACGGGCCTTGGCCTGTCGGTGTCGTATTTCATCATCACCAACAACCACAAGGGCCAGATGGAAGTGCAGTCGACGCCAGGACAAGGTACCTGCTTCACCCTGCGCCTGCCCCTCGCCCAGCCCGCGCCGGTGGCGCAGGCCTAGACGGAGTCACGACCATGGGCTTTCGCCTGTCGAAGATCTACACGCGTACCGGGGACAAAGGTGAAACCGGCCTTGGCGATGGCCGCCGGGTGCCCAAGGACCATCCACGCATCGAGGCCATTGGCGAGGTGGACAGCCTCAACAGTCAGCTGGGCGTGTTGCTGGCGGGACTGGCCGAGCATGGGCTGAGCGAGGTGATCGAGGTTCTGGCGCCCTGCCAGCACCGGCTGTTCGACCTGGGGGGCGAGTTGGCGATGCCCACCTATCAGGCGCTGAGCCAGGTGGAAATCGATCGGCTGGAGACGGCGATCGATCGCTGGAACGATGAGCTAGGACCGCTGGAGAACTTCATCCTGCCCAGTGGCTCGGGGCTGATTGCCCAGGCGCATGTGTGCCGCAGCGTGGCGCGCAGCGCGGAGCGGCGGTGTCAGCAGTTGAATCGGGAGGAGCCGTTGGCGGGGGTTGGGCTGGCGTATATCAACCGGTTGTCGGACCTGCTGTTTGTTGCCGCGCGGATCATCGGGCGGCGCCAGGGGGTGGCCGAGGTGTTGTGGCAGGCGGCGGTGAAGCCGTGAGTCTTGCAGTGCCCATGCCGACCCCTTCGCTGGCAAGCCAGCTCCCACAAGCGCGGCGCTGACGCTAGGGATACAGCGCCGGTTTGGAAGTCTGCACCGAGCCCGTGGGAGCTGGCTTGCCAGCGAAGGGGCCGGAGAGATCAACGCATATCTCAGCCCTCAGGCCAGAACGCCCGAATCCCTGCAACCCCTTGCGCCCCGGCCTGCCAGGCGCGCTCGCGGTCTTCTGGCCCTACCCCACCCAGCAGGAACACCGGATGCCGGAACCCGGCTATCAAGCCCGCAGCCTGATCCCATCCCAACGGCACGGCATCAGGATGCGTCCGCGTGGCCTGCACCGGCGACAAGGTGACGAAATCCACGCCCATCTGCTCGGCCAACGCCAGCTCTTCAGCGGTATGGCACGACGCCGCCAGCCAGCGCTCTTTCGGGAACGGACGCCCCTTGGACGCATACTTGCGCAGCTGCGCGGCCGTCAGATGCCAGCCGGCCGACGGAAAATCACCCAGCCATTCCAGCGGTCCCTTGAGCATCAGCTGGGCCTTGCCGGCGCACAACCCCGCCGCATCCACCGCCACATCGCGGTACTTGGGGTCGTACATGTCCGGCGCGCGCAACTGGACCAGCCTGATCCCCCCGGCCACCGCCTTCTGGATACCGCGCAGCATCTGCGGCACTTCGAGGCCTTCGGGGGTGATCAGATACTGGTCTGGCAGTCTGGCGGCGGCCACGATCGGCTGGTTGGCCTCGGGAAAATCGTACTGCGCAAGCTCACGCGGTGACACCCACGCCAAGGGCTGGCCCTCGGCACCGTGCGGCTCGCCGCTGAAACCCGACACTTCCCAGACGTCCAGCAGCACCTGCTTGTCGGGATAGTCGTGCCCCACCTTGATCAATGGCCGCGAGGCTGTCACCTCGATGCCCAGCTCCTCGCGCAACTCGCGCGCCAGGGCCGCAGCGACGGATTCGCCCTCCTCGACCTTGCCGCCGGGGAACTCCCAGAGCCCGCCCTGGTGCTGGGTATCAGCACGGCGGGCGATCAGGATTCGGCCATCGGCGCCCCGAATCACGGCCGCCACCACATGAATGCGTTTCACCCTGTCCGCTCCGCCAGGCCTGCTTTCTGCCAGGCCTGGAAGGCCGGCCATTGGTAGATCGTCTCGATATACAGGGCGGCCTCGGCAGGCACGTCGACCCGGTAGGTGCGCAGACGCACGGCCACGGGCGCGAAGAACGCATCAGCCAGGCTCGGCTTGCCAAACAGGAACGGCCCGCTCTCCTTGGCCACCAGCCGGCACTCGGACCACAGCGCGACGATGCGGTCGATGTCCACCTGCACCTCCAGCGGCATGTTTTCCAGCGGCTGTGAACGCGACAGATCAAACGGCATGTGGCTGCGCAGGGCGTCGAAACCACTGTGCATCTGCGCGCAGGCCGAACGCGCCTGCGCCCGTGCGGCAATGTCGGCGGGCCAGAGCTGCGCCTCGGGATGGCGCTCGGCCAGGTATTCGCCGATCGCCAGCGAATCGGCGATGGTGCCGTGCTCGGTCTTGAGCAGCGGCACCTTGCCGGTGGCGGAGAATGCGAGGAGGCGCGCGCGGGTATCGGGCTGCCTGAGTTTGATCAGCGTTTCTTCATACGCGACGCCGGCAAGCTCAAGGGCCAGGGCACCGCGCAGTGACCAGGAGGAATACAGCTTGTCGCCGATGATCAGTTGGTAACTCATGGTTGCGCTCCAGAGGGTATGGGAAAGGCCGCCCCTCAGGACGGCCTCGCCCCGGTGACCGGCGAATCAGGTCCGGTATTCGGCGTTGATCTTCACGTACTCGTGGGACAGGTCAGTGGTCCAGATCGTCTCGCTGCACTGGCCGCGGCCCAGCTCGATGCGGATGGTGATCTCTTCCTGCGCCATGACCGCCGAGCCTTGCGCCTCGGTGTAGCTCGCGCTGCGCCCGCCCTTGCTGGCGATGCAGACATCGCCCAGATAGACATCGATCAGGCTGACATCGAGCTGCGGCACGCCAGCACGGCCGACGGCGGCGAGAATGCGGCCCCAGTTGGGGTCGGAGGCGAACAGCGCGGTCTTGATCAGCGGCGAGTGGGCCACGGCATAGCCGACGTCCAGGCATTCCTGATGATTGCCGCCGCCATTGACTTCGACGGTCACGAACTTGGTCGCGCCTTCGCCGTCGCGCACGATGGCCTGGGCCACTTCCATGCACACCTCGAACACGGCCTTTTTCAGGGCCTCGAACAGCGCGCCGCTGGCTTCGGTGACTTCGGCAACGTCGGCCTTGCCCGTGGCGATCAGCATGCAGCAGTCGTTGGTCGAGGTATCGCCATCGATGGTGATGCGGTTGAACGACTTGTTGGCGCCGTCGAGGATCAGGTCCTTGAGCACGCCGGGTGCGACCTTGGCGTCGGTGGCGATGTAACCGAGCATGGTGGCCATGTTCGGGCGGATCATGCCGGCGCCTTTGCTGATGCCAGTGACGGTGATGGTCACGCCGTCATGCTGGAACTGGCGGCTGGCACCCTTGGGCAGGGTGTCGGTGGTCATGATGCCGGTGGCGGCAGCGGCCCAGTTGTTTTCCGACAGATCGTCCAGGGCGGCCTGCAGGGCGCCTTCGATCTTCTCGACCGGCAGCGGCTCGCCGATCACGCCAGTGGAAAATGGCAGTACCGCGCTGGCATCGACACCGGTCAGCTCGGCGAGCCTGGCGCAGGTGCGCTCGGCCGCGGCGAGGCCTGGCGCGCCGGTACCGGCATTGGCATTGCCGGTGTTGGTCAGCAGGTAGCGGACAGTGCCTTGCACGCGCTGCTTGGCCAGGATGACCGGCGCCGCGCAGAAGGCATTCAGGGTGAACACGCCGGCGACGCTGGCGCCTTCGGCGCAACGCATCACCACCACGTCCTTGCGCCCTGGGCGCTTGATGCCCGCAGAGGCGATACCCAGTTCGAAACCCGGAACCGGGTGCAAGGTTGGCAAAGGACCCAGACCAACAGCCATGAAATCGCTCCTAGAAAAAATGTCTCGCCGAGCCGGCGGCCAGGCTTGAAAAGGGCCACGATGCGGCCCATTCGCGGCACAAGGCCGCTCCCACAGACCTCAGCACCCTGTGGGAGCGGCCTCGTGCCGCGAATGGGCTGCAAGGCAGCCCCGGGATATGCGCACTACAACAGCGATCAGTCGATCTGGCCGTGGCAATGCTTGAACTTCTTGCCCGAACCACACCAGCACGGCTCGTTGCGGCCCAGCTTCTGGTCGTTGCGCACTGGTGCGGCGGCGACCGCCACTTCAGCGCCCTCCTCCTGCTGCTCCGCCGCCTCGAGCCCTGGAGCCTCGGCGTGCTGGAACTGCATGCGGCTGGCCAGCTCTTCGGCTTCGCGGCGCAGACGGGCTTCTTCCTCGGCCGGATCCTCGCGGCGCACCTGGACGTGCGAGAGCACCCGGATGGCATCGCGCTTGATCGAGTCGAGCAGCTCCTGGAACAGGGTGAAGGACTCGCGCTTGTACTCCTGCTTCGGGTTCTTCTGCGCATAGCCACGCAGGTGAATGCCGTGACGCAGGTGATCCATGGTCGACAGGTGGTCTTTCCACAGGTCATCCAGCACGCGCAGCAGGATCTGCTTCTCGAAGGTGCGCAGGGCTTCTTCGCCGGCCTGCTCTTCCTTCTCGTGGTAAGCGGTGATCAGCTCGTTGAGCAGCTTCTCGCGCAGGGTTTCTTCGTAGAGCTTGTCGTCTTCGTCGAGCCACTGCTGGATCGGCAGCTTCACGGCGAAGTCGCTGGCCAGTGCCGCTTCCAGGCCCGGCACGTCCCACTGCTCGGGCAGCGATTGCGGCGGGATGTGCTGGCTGATGGTGGCGTCGAGCACTTCCTGGCGGAAGTCCTTGATGGTGTCGCCGATGTTCTGCGCGGCCAGCAGGCTGTTGCGCATGTGGTAGATCACCTTGCGCTGTTCGTTGGCGACGTCATCGAATTCGAGCAGCTGCTTGCGGATGTCGAAGTTGCGGCCTTCGACCTTGCGCTGGGCTTTTTCGATGGCGTTGGTGACCATGCGGTGCTCGATGGCCTCGCCGGACTGCATGCCCAGGGCCTTCATGAAGTTCTTCACGCGGTCCGAGGCGAAGATGCGCATCAGGCTGTCTTCGAGCGACAGGTAGAAACGGCTCGAGCCCGGGTCGCCCTGACGGCCCGAACGGCCGCGCAGCTGGTTGTCGATACGGCGCGACTCATGGCGCTCGGAGGCGATCACGTGCAGGCCGCCCGACTCGATGACCTGCTGATGGCGTTTCTGCCAGTCGGCCTTGATCTGCGCGACCTGCTCATCGGTCGGCGACTGCATGGCGGCGACTTCGACTTCCCAGTTGCCGCCCAGCAGGATGTCGGTACCGCGACCGGCCATGTTGGTGGCGATGGTCAAGGCGCCTGGCCGGCCGGCCTGGGCGATGATCTCGGCTTCCTTCTCGTGGTACTTGGCGTTCAGGACCTTGTGCGCGATGCCTTCCCGGGTCAGCAGGCCGGACATGTGCTCGGACGTCTCGATGGTCGCGGTACCAACCAGTACCGGACGCTCCAGGGCCATGCTTTCCTTGATGTCGGCGATGATCGCCGCGTACTTCTCGTCGGCGGTCAGGTACACCAGGTCGTTGAAGTCCTTGCGCGCCAACGGCTTGTTCGGCGGGATGACCATCACGTTGAGCTGGTAGATCTGGGCGAACTCGAAAGCCTCGGTGTCGGCGGTGCCGGTCATGCCGGACAGCTTGTTGTAGAGGCGGAAGTAGTTCTGGAAGGTGGTCGAGGCCAGGGTCTGGCTTTCGGCCTGGATGTTCAGGTTTTCCTTGGCCTCGATGGCCTGGTGCAGGCCCTCGGAGAGGCGGCGGCCCGGCATGGTGCGGCCGGTGTGCTCGTCGATCAGCAGGACCTGGCCGTCCTGGACGATGTACTCGACGTTGCGGTGGAACAGCTTGTGCGCGCGCAGGCCAGCATAGACGTGGGTCAGCAGGCCCAGGTTATGGGCCGAATAGAGGCTTTCGCCCTCGGCCAGCATGCCCGACTGGGCGAGCATCTCTTCGATGAACTGGTGACCGGCCTCGTTGAGCTCGACCTGGCGGCTCTTCTCGTCGATCTTGTAGTGGCCTTCCTGGGTGACGACACCCTCGACTTCCTCGATGTGCTGCACCAGGCGCGGGATCAGGCGGTTGATCTCGATGTACAGCTTGGAGCTGTCCTCGGCCTGGCCGGAAATGATCAGCGGGGTACGGGCTTCGTCGATGAGGATGGAGTCGACTTCGTCGATCACCGCGAAGTTGAGCTCGCGCTGGAACTTCTCGTCGACGCTGAACGCCATGTTGTCGCGCAGGTAGTCGAAACCGAATTCGTTGTTGGTACCGTAGGTGATATCGGCGGCGTAGGCGGTGCGTTTTTCTTCCGGCGGCTGGAAGGGCGTGACGACGCCCACGGTCAGGCCGAGGAACTCATACAGCGGACGCATCCAGTTGGCGTCGCGGCGGGCCAAGTAGTCGTTGACCGTGACCACGTGCACACCCTTGCCGGACAAGGCATTGAGGTACACCGCCAGGGTGGCGACCAGGGTCTTGCCTTCACCGGTGCGCATTTCGGCGATCATGCCTTCGTGCAGGGTCATGCCGCCGATCAGCTGCACGTCGAAGTGACGCATGCCCATGACGCGCTTGCCGGCCTCGCGGCACACGGCGAAGGCTTCGGGCATCAGCTGGTCGAGGGTCTCGCCTTTGGCCAGGCGCTCTTTGAGCGCCGCGGTCTTGCCCCGCAGCTGCTCGTCGGAGAGGGCCAACATCTGCTCTTCGAAGGCATTGACGATGCTCACCGTCTTGAGCATGCGTTTGACTTCACGCTCGTTCTTGCTTCCAAAAAGTTTTTTTAACAAAGGCGCAAACATATTGGCAGGATCTTCCACACATAGGGATGGAGGGCGGCCCCGTGAGTCGCCCGTGCAGCCCTAAAGGCCGCATGCGAACGAGCATTCTACCCGGAAACGATGGTGAGGAAAGTGGTGGATTTCCTTCATGCTGGCACAGCGCTTTGACGGGGCTTTCCTTAGATAGGGTCATTTGCTGCAAGTTCAAGGGTTGCCTGGAACACGACTGCCGTGGGTCCTGCAAGCGGAGCCCGCGGCGAGCGATCTGTTAAGATGCCCAGTTCTGTGACCTCTGGTGTCATCGCCCATGGCGTACCTGTCCTCGCCCGCCCGCCTCCCCGCCACCCTGCTGCGCCAGGCGCGGCCGCTCAAAGCCCTGCTCAACCAGGCCCATCGCCTGTCGCAGTTGCAGCGCCTGGTCGAAAGCCAGCTGCAGCCTGCGGCCCGCGAGCATTGCCATGTGGCGTCGTGGCGCGAGGGTGTACTGCTGCTGGTGGTCACCAACGGCCATTGGGCCACGCGGCTGCGTTATCAGCAGAAACGCCTGCAGCGCCAGTTGCAGGTGATGGATGCCTTCCATGGCCTGCAACGGATTTCATTCAAGGTGCAGCCCCCCGCGTTTCACGAACGCCCGGCCGGCCCCGGGCCGGCGCTGTCCGGCAATGCCGCGCAAAGCATCCAGGCAACGGCCGAGAGCATCACCAACCCCAACCTGCGCGCCGCCCTCGAGCGCCTCGCCCGGCACGCGCCAGAGCAGTAGCGCCCCACCCCTGTGAAAGCGGACTTGTCCCGCGGTAGCCCTGCGCCCATAAAAAAGGCCACCCGAAGGTGGCCTTGAAGAACTAGAGAGTGTTCGAACTTACACCGCCGCGACGGGACGCATGTAAGAGATCGGTGCCGTACTGGCATCTTCGAAGGTAACCACTTCCCAGGCATCGGTTTCGGCGATCAGCTTGCGCAGCAGCTGGTTGTTCAGCGCGTGTCCGGACTTGTAGCCCTTGAACTCGCCGATCAGGCTGTTGCCGAGCAGATACAGGTCACCGATGGCGTCGAGGATCTTGTGCTTGACGAATTCGTCTTCGTAGCGAAGACCATCTTCGTTCAGCACGCCGTCGGTATCGACCACGATGGCGTTTTCAACGCTACCGCCGAGCGCGAGGTTGTGCTTGCGCAGGTACTCGATGTCGCTCATGAAGCCGAAGGTACGGGCGCGGCTGACTTCCTTCACGAAGGACGTGCTGGAGAAGTCGACGCTGGCGCTCTGGGTCCGGTTACGGAAAGCCGGGTGATCGAAGTCGATCTCGAAGCTCACCTTGAACCCGTCGAAAGGCAGGAAGGTGGCGCGCTTGTCGCCGTCCTCCACCGTCACTTCGCGCAGGATGCGGATGAACCTCTTGGCTGCGTCCTGTTCTTCCAGGCCGGCAGACTGAATCAGGAATACGAAGGGCCCTGCGCTACCGTCCATGATCGGAACTTCCGACGCGGAGAGCTCGACGTAGGCGTTATCGATGCCAAGGCCAGCCATGGCCGAAAGCAGGTGCTCTACCGTGTCGACCTTGACGTCGCCGTTGACCAGCGTCGTCGACATGGTGGTTTCGCCAACGTTTGCCGCACGAGCCGGGATCTCGACCACTGGATCGAGGTCGGCGCGGCGGAAGACGATGCCGGAGTCCACAGGCGCGGGCTTGAGGGTCAGGTAGACCTTCTCACCGGAGTGCAGGCCGACGCCCGTGGCACGGATAGTATTCTTCAGGGTGCGTTGTTTAATCATGGCATTGGCCGCTTCAGCGCAATTTGCGAACTGGTATCAACAAAGACTGGGGATGATAACAGACCCGGCCTTTGCTGAATACCAATCACCTTCATAGCCCTGATAAATTCCATCAATCAGCCTGACGACGCAGGAAAGCCGGGATGTCGAGGTAATCCAGGTCATCCTGAGGGTTGAGTTTGGCGGCTGCCGCAGCGCCGGCGTGTGCCTGGTTGCGCATGACGGTCGGACGCTCCAGGTCGCGGTAGTTGACCGCAGGCTGCTCGTGACGCGAAGGTGCCGGGGCCGAGGCCTCGTACGCGGCGGCAGCGCTTTGCAGCGTGTTGTCGATCACCTTGACCGGCTTCTCGATGCGCGCGCCCAGGCCGGTGGCCACGACGGTCACGTGCAGCTCGTCACGCATGTCCGGATCGATCACGGTGCCGACCTTGACCATCGCGTGGTCGGAGGCGAACGCCTCGATGATGCTGCCCACGTCGGAGTACTCGCCCAGGGACAGGTCGGGACCGGCGGTGATGTTCACCAGGATGCCGCGCGCGCCCTGCAGGTTGACGTCCTCGAGCAGCGGGTTGCGGATCGCCGCTTCAGTGGCCTCGCGCGCACGGTTCGGGCCGCTTGCGCAACCGGTACCCATCATCGCCATGCCCATTTCGCTCATCACGGTGCGCACGTCGGCGAAGTCGACGTTGATCATGCCCGGGCGCTTGATGATGTCGGAGATACCGCGAACGGCACCGGCCAGTACATCGTCGGCCTTGGCGAAGGCGGACAGCAGGCTCGCGTCCTTGCCCAGGATGGTCAGCAGTTTTTCGTTCGGGATGGTGATCAGCGAGTCGACGCTGTCAGCCAGCGCGCGGATGCCTTCATCGGCGATCTGCATGCGCTTGCGGCCCTCGAACGGGAACGGACGGGTCACCACGGCGACGGTGAGAATACCCATTTCCTTCGCCACTTCAGCGATGATCGGCGCCGCGCCGGTACCGGTACCGCCGCCCATGCCGGTGGTGATGAACACCATGTTGGTGCCCTGCAGCACTTCCGCGATGCGCTCGCGGTCTTCCAGCGCTGCCTGACGGCCGACTTCCGGGTTGGCGCCAGCGCCCAGACCCTTGGTCACGCCGGTGCCCAATTGCAGAATGGTGCGCGCGCCGATGTTTTTCAGCGCCTGGGCATCGGTGTTGGCGCAGATGAATTCGACGCCTTCGATGCTGCTCTTGACCATGTGGTTGACGGCGTTGCCACCACCACCACCTACGCCGATCACCTTGATGACCGGACTTTGCGGGACGTTGTCTACGAGCTCGAACATTTTCCCTCTCCTTTCAGTTCTCTAGTTGTCTTTGCGCCTACCACTACTGCTTTGAAACTTAGAAATTGCCCTGGACCCAGCGTTTGAATCGCTCAAGCACTGGAGCCTTCGGTTCCTCGCCATAGCTGTTGCTGCTGTTACCCGTCAGGGGCACGCCGTCGGCCTGCTTCAGCAGGCCGTAGGTCAGCAGGCCCACGCCGGTGGAATAAATCGGGTTGCGCACCACGTCGCTCAGACCGCGCACGCTATGCGGCACGCCAAGGCGCACCGGCATGTGGAAGATCTCTTCGGCCAGCTCCACCGCGCCTTCCATCTTGGCCGTGCCGCCGGTCAGGACGATGCCCGCGGGCACCAGGTCCTCGTAGCCGCTGCGGCGCAACTCGGCCTGGATCAGGGTGAAGAGTTCGTCGTAACGCGGCTCGACCACCTCGGCCAAGGCCTGGCGCGACAGCTCGCGCGGCGGACGGTCGCCGACGCTTGGCACCTTGATGGTTTCGCCGGCACCGGCCAGCTTGGCCAGGGCGCAGGCGTAGCGGATCTTGATTTCCTCGGCGTACTGGGTCGGGGTGCGCAGGGCCATCGCGATGTCGTTGGTGACCTGGTCGCCGGCGATCGGGATCACCGCGGTGTGGCGGATCGCGCCTTCGGTGAAGATGGCGATGTCTGTGGTGCCGCCACCGATGTCCACCAGGCACACGCCCAGTTCTTTTTCATCGTCGGTCAGCACCGAGTAGGCCGAGGCCAGTTGCTCGAGGATGATGTCGTCGATTTCGAGGCCGCAGCGGCGCACGCACTTCTCGATGTTCTGGGCGGCATTGACCGCGCAGGTGACCACGTGGACCTTGGCCTCCAGGCGCACGCCCGACATGCCCAGAGGCTCGCGCACGCCCTCCTGGTTGTCGATCACATAATCCTGCGGCAGCGTGTGCAGCACGCGCTGGTCGGCCGGGATGGCGACCGCCTGGGCGGCGTCGAGCACACGCTCCAGGTCAGCGGTGCTCACCTCGCGGTCGCGGATGGCGACGATGCCATGGGAATTGAGGCTGCGGATGTGATTGCCCGCCACGCCGACGAACGCCGAGTGGATGCGGCAACCGGCCATCAGCTGCGCTTCTTCGACCGCGCGCTGGATCGACTGCACCGTCGACTCGATGTTCACCACCACGCCTTTCTTCAGGCCGCGCGAAGGATGAGTGCCGATACCCACGATCTCCAGGGTGCCGTCCTCGCCCACCTCGCCCACCAGTGCCACCACCTTGGAGGTACCGATGTCCAGCCCGACGATCATTTTGCCGCTATGCGCATTTGCCATGGTCCTGCCTCTCTCTAATTCTTCGCAACGGCGGATTGGGCCGTCGTCGGTGCAATCGGTTCCCGCCAGCCAACGGCGAGGCCATTGGCGTAGCGCAGATCGATGCGGGCGATGTTGGTGATCTGCTCTTTGAGTGTCTTGTCGTAAATGGCAATGAAGCGGCGCAGTTTCTCCACCAGATGGTCACGTCCCAGCAGCAGGTCGATACCCGGCCCGGCACTGCCGGCGCCGGTGGTCAGGAACCAGCTGCCGCGCTCGCGCAGTTCGAGGCGGGCGATGGAAAACCCGAGGGGGCGCAGCATCTGGCTCAGAACCTGGTATTGCTGCATGACTTGTTGCTGCGCCCGCTGCGGCCCGAAGAGCTGCGGCAGGTGCTCGTAGTTGGCAAGCTCGCGCGGGGTGAACGCCTGGCCCTGGTTGTTGAGCAAGGCTTCATCGCCCCAGCGCGCTACCGGCAGCTGTTCTTCGAGGCGGATCACCACCTCGTCGGGCCACACGCGGCGCACCTCGGCATGCGCGATCCATGGCATCTGCTCAAGCTCGGCGCGCATCGCGGGCAGGTCGACGCTGAAGAAACTGGCCGCCACGTAGGGCGCGATGCGTTGCTGCACCGCTTGCTGGCTGATGTAGCTGAGGTCGCCCTGCACGGCGATCTTGGTGATCGGCCGGTCGGCATAGGGCATCAGGCGCTGCGCGCCTTCATAGGCGCCAAACCCTGCGGCGACCAGCAAGACCGGCCAGAGCAGGCGCTTGAACACGCTGAAGTTGGCCTTGGACAGGCGCGCCGACAGTGGCTCTTCGGCCACCATACGGCTGGCACCGCGCGGCACCGGCTTGCTGCGGCCGGGGGCGGGTTGCTGATGACGTAACATCGCGCCTTGCATGATGGTTAACCTCGCGTCTCGACGCTTGCCGCCAGGATCGCCAGCACCAGTTGCTGGAAGTCCAGGCCGGCAGCGCGTGCCGCCATGGGTACCAGGCTATGGTCAGTCATGCCTGGTGCGGTGTTGACTTCGAGCAGCCAGAACCGGCCCTGCTCGTCCTGCATCACGTCCAGACGGCCCCAGCCCTCGATGCCGATGGCATCGCAGGCGCGCGCGGTCAGGTCGATCAGTTCCTGTTCACGGGCAGCGTCCAGCCCGCACGGGATGCGGTACTGGGTGTCGTTGGCCACGTATTTGGCGTCGTAGTCGTAGAACGAATGCGGGGTCCCCAGGGCGATGGGCGGCAGCACCTGGCCACGCAGCGTCGCCACGGTGAATTCCGGACCGTGAATCCATTGCTCGACCAGCACTTGCGAATCGTATGTGGCGGCCTCTTTCCAGGCAGCGACCAGCTCTGCGACGCTGTTCACCTTGGCCATGCCGATACTCGAACCTTCATGGGCGGGTTTGACGATAAGCGGGAAGCCCAGTTCCGTGCCCGCGCAAATACAATCCGATTCGCTGCCCAGCACCGCGTGGCGCGGGGTAGGAATACCCAGGCTTTGCCACACCTGCTTGGTGCGCAATTTGTCCATCGCCAGGGCCGAGGCCAGGATGCCGCTGCCGGTGTAGGGAATCCCCAGGCACTCCAGCAGGCCTTGCATGCTGCCGTCTTCACCGCCGCGGCCGTGCAGGATGATGAAGGCCCGGTCGAGCTTTTCCTGGGTCAGGCGGGCGAGCAGGTCATCACCGACGTCAATGGCGACCACGTCGACGCCGGCGCTGGTCAGCGCGTCGATCACCGCGGCGCCGGACTTGAGCGAGACTTCGCGCTCGGCGCTCTTGCCGCCATACAGCACGCCCACCCGGCCGAAGGCTTTCGGGTCGAGGGTCGAACGCAGGGATGCGTAGTCTGGCGTGATCATTTCGACTTCCCCTGGTTGGCCACGGCACCGGCGAACAGCGGGCTCTTGAGCAGTTGTGGCGCAAGGCCGCCGATATCACCGGCGCCCTGGCACAGGAGGATGTCGCCGGCGCGCAGCAGCGGCTTGACCAGCGGCGCCAGTTCGACGCCACGCTCGATGTAGATCGGGTCGAGCTGGCCGCGCTGGCGGATGCTGTGGCACAGCTGGCGGCTGTCGGCGCCGGGGATCGGCTCTTCGCCGGCCGGGTAGACCTCCATCAGCAGCAGCACGTTGGCATCGGCCAGGACCTGCACGAAGTCGTCGTACAGGTCGCGGGTGCGGCTGAAGCGGTGCGGCTGGTAGACCATCACCAGGCGGCGCTCTGGCCAGCCACCGCGCACGGCCTTGATCACCGCAGCCACTTCGGTGGGGTGGTGACCGTAGTCATCGACCAGCATCACGCTGCCGCCATCGACAGGCAGCTCGCCATAGACCTGGAAGCGCCGGCCAACGCCCTGGAAGCCCGACAGGCCCTGGACAATGGCTTCGTCGCTGATGCCTTCGTCGGTGGCGATGGCGATGGTCGCCAAGGCGTTGAGCACGTTGTGGTTGCCCGGCATGTTCACCGACACTTCCAGCGGCGCGCGGTCACGGCGCAGCACGGTGAAGTGGGTCTGCATGCCCGACTGGCGCACATTGATGGCGCGCACGTCGGCGCCTTCATTGAAGCCGTAGGTCACGGCCGGGCGCTTGACCAGCGGCAGGATCTCGCGCACCACCGGGTCGTCCAGGCAGACCACGGCCAGGCCGTAGAACGGCAGGTTGTGGAGAAACTCGACAAAGGTCTTCTTCAGCTTGTTGAAGTCGCCTTCGTAGGTCGCCATGTGGTCGGCGTCGATGTTGGTGACCACGGCCACCAGCGGCTGCAGGTGCAGGAAGCTGGCGTCGCTCTCGTCCGCTTCGGCGATCAGGTAGCGGCTGGTGCCAAGCTGGGCATTGGTGCCCGCGGCATTCAGGCGGCCACCGATGACAAAGGTCGGGTCCAGGCCACCGGCGGCGAACACCGAGGCCAGCAGGCTGGTGGTGGTGGTCTTGCCGTGGGTGCCGGCAACGGCGATGCCGTGGCGGTAGCGCATCAGCTCGGCCAGCATCTCGGCGCGCGGCACCACGGGAATGCGGCGTTCCAGGGCAGTGGCCACTTCCGGGTTGGCGGTGTTGACGGCACTGGATACCACCAGCACGTCAGCGTTGGCCGCGTTCTCGGCGCGGTGGCCGACGAAGATCTCGGCACCGAAGGATTCCAGGCGTTCGGTAACCGGCGAGGCCTTGAGATCGGAACCCGACACCTGGTAACCCAGGTTCAGCAGCACTTCGGCGATCCCGCACATGCCCACGCCGCCGATGCCGACGAAGTGGATACGGCGGATGCGGCGCATTTCAGGCTGCGGCATGGCTTTCTGGCTTTCAACCATGGGCCACCTCCAGGCAGATGTCGACTACGGTACCGGTGGCGGCAGGCTTGGCCAGGCGGCGTGCGGTGGCAGCCATGGTGTTGAGTTTCTCGGGTTGCATCAGCACCTCGTTCAGGCGTTCAGCGAGCTGCGCTGCGCCGGTTGTCGCTTGTGGCATCAGGAAGGCAGCGCCTTCGCGGGCCAGATAATGGGCGTTGTGGGTCTGGTGGTCGTCGATCGCATGGGGCAGCGGCACCAGCATCGAGGGCAGGCCCGCCGCGGCAAGCTCGCTCACGGTCAAGGCACCGGCCCGGCACACCACCAGGTCGGCCCAGCCGTAGGCGTGGGCCATGTCCTTGATGAACGGCTCGACCTGAGCCTCGACACCGGCTTCGCGGTAGCGTTCGGCGGTCACCGGGGCATGTTGCCTGCCCGCCTGGTGGAACACTTCGGGCCTTACGTCCTGCGGCACCCCGGCCAGGGCCTGGGGCAGCAGCTTGTTCAGCGGCTCGGCGCCCAGGCTGCCGCCCAGCACCAGCAACCGCGCGCGGCGGCCGGCCAGCGCGGCACGGGTGGGTTCGAGGAACAGCTCGGCACGCACCGGGTTGCCGGTGGTCCGGCGCTTGTCGCTGGCGCCGAAGGTGTCGGGGAAGGCCTCGCAGACGCGGCCCGCCAGCGGCACCAGCATCCGGTTGGCGGTACCGGCGCGGGCATTCTGCTCGTGGATCACCAGCGGCACGCCACACAGCCGCGCAGCCAGGCCACCGGGGCCGGTCACGTAGCCGCCAAAGCCGACCACGCACACCGGCTTGATCTGCTTGATGATGCGCCGGGCCTGGAGCACGGCCTTGACCAGGGTCCAGGGCGCCTTGAGCAACGACAGCTTGCCCTTGCCGCGCAGGCCGCTGACCTGGATAAGGTGCAGCGGCAAGCCCGCCTGGGGGACCAGCTCGTTTTCGATGCCACGGGGGGTGCCCAGCCAGTGCACGCTGTAGCCGCGCGCCTGGAACTCGCGGGCGCAGGCCAGCGCGGGGAAGACATGGCCCCCGGTGCCGCCCGCCATGATCAGTACCTGCTTGCCGTCAGCGGCCATGTTGCGCCTCCTCGGCAAAGTCGCTCTCGTTGAATTCATGCTCTTCGCTGCCCAGGTGCGTGCGGCTCTCCCACTCGATGCGCAGGAGCAAGCCGACGCAGGCGCAGCAGATCACCAGCGAGCTGCCCCCGTAGCTGAGGAACGGCAGGGTCAGGCCCTTGGTCGGCAGCAGGCCGACGTTCACACCGATGTTGATCAGGAACTGGCCGATCCACAGGAAGGCCAGGCCGAACGCCATGTAGGCGGCAAAGAACTGCTTGGCTTTCTCGGCCCACAGGCCGATGTACAGCGCGCGCACGGTGACGAAGACGAACAGGCCCACGGTCAGCAGCGAGCCGATCACGCCGAGCTCCTCGGCCAGGACCGAGAACACGAAGTCGGTGTGCGCCTCGGGCAGGTAGAACTGCTTCTGCACGCTGTTGCCCAGGCCCACGCCGAGCCACTCGCCGCGGCCAAAGGCGATCAGCGCCTGGGTCAGCTGGTAGCCGGAACCGAACTGGTCGGACCAGGGGTCGGTGAAGGTGATCAGCCGCGCCATCCGGTACGGCTGCGCCTGCACCAGCACGAACACCGCCACCACCGCCAGCACCACCATCAGGCTGAAGCGGAACAGCCCCACCCCGCCGAGGAACAGCATGGCCGCCGCGGCGCCCATCATCACCACGGTGGCGCCGAAGTCCGGTTCCATCAGCAGCAGGCCGGCCATCGGCAGCAGCACGATGAATGGCTTGAAGAAGCCCATCCAGCTCTCGCGCACTTCCTGCTGGCGGCGCACCAGGTAGCCGGCGAGGTAGATCACCACGAAGACCTTGGCGATCTCCGATGGCTGCACGTTGAAGAAGCTGAAACCGATCCAGCGCATCGACCCGTTCACTTCGCGGCCGATGCCGGGCACCAGCACCAGCACCAGCAAGGCAAAGGCACCGACCAGCATGGTGAAGCCCATCTTCTGCCAGGTGGCGATCGGCACGAGCATCGTCACGCCGCAGGCGACCAGGCCGATGGCCACGTACACCAGGTGGCGGAACATGTGATAGAGCGGGTTGCCCGATTGCACCGCGGCCACTTCCGAGGAGGCCGAGGTGATCATGACCAGGCCCAGGCCGAGCAGCGCCAGGCAGCCCGCCAGGAAGGCGAAGTCCAGATCGATGCCGCGGCCGCTGATCAGCGGCGACGGGTAGGGCTTGATGACGTTGAAGATCATGCCAGGGCTCCCACGGCCTGGGCGAACAGGCGCCCACGCTCTTCGAAGTTCCTGAACATGTCGAGGCTGGCGCAGGCCGGCGACAGCAGCACGGCGTCGCCTTCCTGGGCCAGCCCGGCGCATTGCTGCACGGCCTCGTCCAGCGTCTTGACGCGAACCAGCGGTACGCTGTCGCCGAAGACCTCGGCCAGCCGTTCGGCGTCGCGCCCCAGCAGCACCACGGCGCGGCAGTAGCTGGCGACCGGTTGGCGCAGCGCGCTGAAATCAGCACCCTTGCCGTCGCCGCCAGCGATCAGCACGAGCTTGCCGTCGACATCGACGCCCAAACCTTCGATGGCTGCCAGGGCCGCACCGACGTTGGTGGCCTTGGAATCGTCGTACCAGTTGACGCCCTCGCGCTCGCGCACCCACTGGCAGCGATGAGCGAGGCCGGCGAACTGGCGCAGGCTTTCGAGCATGGCATCGAACGGCAGCCCCGCCGCGTGGCCCAGGGCCAGGGCGGCCAAGGCGTTGCTCTGGTTGTGGGCGCCGCGGATCTTCAGCTCGCGGACCGGCATCAGTGCCTGGAACTCGAAGGCCAGGTATTTCTCGCCGTCCACTTCGCGCAGGCCAAAGGACTTGAAATCCGGGGCATTGAGGCCGAAGGTCCAGCACGGCCGGCCCTCGACCGGCAATGGCCGGCTCAGCGCATCCTGGCGGTTGACCACCACCTGGCGCGCGCCACGGAAGATCCTGTGCTTGGCCAGGTGGTAGGCCGGCAGGCCACTGTAGCGGTCCATGTGGTCTTCGCTGATGTTCAGCACGGTCGCCACTTCGGCGTTGAGCTGGTCAGTGGTCTCGAGCTGGAAGCTCGATAGCTCCATGACATACAGCTCGACGCTGTCGTCGAGCAGGTCCAGCGCCGGCGTACCGAGGTTGCCACCCACGGCGACCCGCTTGCCGGCCAGGGCGGCCATCTCGCCGACCAGCGTGGTGACGGTGCTCTTGGCGTTGGAGCCGCTGATCGCGACGATCGGCGCCTTGGCGTAGCGGGCAAACAGCTCGATATCACCCGACAACCGCACGCCACGCGCCGCCGCCTGCTGCAAGGCAGGGGTCGCCAGCGCCAGGCCCGGGCTCACGTAGAGCTCGTTGGCGCGGCAGAGGAAGTCCACGTCCAGCTCGCCACAGCGCACCTCCACTTGCGGATAGTCGCGGCGCAGGGCGTCCAGCTCCGGCGGCTGCTCGCGGGTATCGGCGACTGCAAAGGCAATGCCCCGGCTCGCCAGGAAGCGAACCAGGGACATGCCGCTCTTGCCGAGACCCACAACGATGCGGAAGTGGTCAGAAGCGATCAGTGACACGCTCATCTACCTCAGTTTCAGGGTGGCAAGGCCGATCAGCACGAGAATCACGGTGATGATCCAGAAACGGACGATCACGCGTGGCTCGGGCCAGCCCTTGAGTTCAAAGTGATGGTGGATCGGTGCCATGCGAAACACCCGCTTGCCGGTCAGCTTGAACGACGCGACCTGGATGACCACCGACAGGGTCTCCATGACGAACACACCGCCCATGATGAACAGCACGATTTCCTGGCGAACGATCACCGCGATGGTGCCGAGCGCCGCGCCCAGCGCCAGCGCGCCGACGTCGCCCATGAACACCTGGGCCGGATAGGTGTTGAACCACAGGAAGCCCAGGCCCGCGCCGATCAGCGCGCCGCAGAACACGATCAGCTCCCCCGCGCCCGGCACGTACGGGATCAGCAGGTATTCGGCGAACTTCACGTTGCCCGACAGGTAGCAGAAGATGCCCAGCGCGCCGCCGACCATCACCGTGGGCATGATCGCCAGGCCGTCGAGGCCATCGGTGAGGTTGACCGCGTTGCTCGAGCCGACGATCACGAAGTAGGTCAGCACCACGAAGCCGATGCCCAGCGGGATGGTGACATCCTTGAGCATTGGCACGATCAGCGTGGTCTCGACGCTGGTCGGCGCGGTGGCGTACAGGAAGATGGCGGCGCCCAGGCCGAACACCGACTGCCAGAAATACTTCCAGCGGCTCGGCAGGCCGCGCGAATTCTTCTCGATGACCTTGCGGTAGTCATCGACCCAGCCGATGGCGCCAAACAGCAGAGTCACGATCAGCACGACCCAGACATAACGGTTGGTCAGGTCGGCCCACAGCAAGGTGCTGATGCCAATGGCGGACAGGATCAGCGCGCCACCCATGGTCGGGGTGCCGGACTTGGAAAGGTGCGATTGCGGGCCGTCGTTACGGACGGCCTGACCGATCTGGCGGATCTGCAGGGTGCGAATCATCCAAGGGCCCAGCCACAGCGCCAGCGACAACGCGGTCAGCACACCGAGGATCCCGCGCAGGGACAGGTACTGGAAGACCGCGAAGCCTTTGTGGAACTGTTGCAGATACTCAGCCAACAGCAGAAGCATTAATGTTTCTCCCCGCTAGGACCGCACAAAGCCGCCACGACGTTTTCCATCGCAGCGCTGCGCGATCCCTTGATCAGAATAGTGGTATCCCTGGCCTGTTCGATGCGAACGGCATCGATCAGCTCAGACTGAGTAGCGAAATGGTGGCCTCCAGTGCCAAACGCCTTGACCGCGTGAGCCATGTTCGGACCCACCGCGTACAACGCGCCTACCTTGCCCTGGGCATAGTCACCGACCTGGCGGTGCCCTTCCTCTGCCCACGGGCCCAATTCGCCGATATCTCCCAGCACCAGAACGGTGCGCCCGGAAAAGCCGGCGAGTATATCAATCGCGGCGCACATGGAGGTGGGGTTTGCGTTATAGGTGTCATCGATAACCCGCACGCCGTTAGGGGCGAGCTGCGCCACGGTGCGGCCCTTGACCGGCTGCACCGCGCCAAGGCCGGCGGCAATACCGTCGAGCGTCAGACCAAAGGCATGGGCGGCCGCGGCGGCGGCCAGCGCATTGCTGACATTGTGGGTGCCCAGCAGGTTGAGCTGGACGGCGATCGAGCCACCGGGCCCGTGCAGCGTGAAGGACGGGCAGCCCCGGGCATCGCGGTCGATATCGCTGGCGTGGAAATCGGCGTGCGCGTCGGTCAGTGCGAAGGTGATGACGCGATGCTCACCGGCGCGCGTGCGCCAGGTATCAAAGGCCTTGTCATCGAGATTGAGGACCGCGACACCGCCCTCGCCCAGCCCTTCGAGGATTTCGCCCTTGGCCTCGACGATTTTTTCCGGACCGCCGAACTCGCCGACATGGGCGGTTCCGGCATTGTTGATCAGGGCGACCTGCGGCCGGGTCAGGCCGACGGTGTAGGCGATTTCGCCAATGCGCGACGCGCCCAGCTCGATCACCGCGGCGCTGTGCTGGGGCTCAAGCTCAAGCAGCGTCAGCGGCGCACCGAGATCGTTGTTCAGGTTGCCACGGGTGGCCAGTACCGGACCACGGGTGCGCAGGATGCTGGCAAGCAGCTCCTTGACCGTGGTCTTGCCGCTGGAGCCCGTGATCGCAGCGACCGGCTTGTCAAAGGCCGCGCGATTGAGGGCGCCCAGTTGCCCGAGTGCCAGGCGGGTGTCGGCGACCACGAGCTGCGGCAGGTCGACGCCCGTCACTTCGCGCTCGACCAGCGCGGCCACCGCGCCTTTGGCCTGCACCTCGGCCAGGTAGTCGTGGCCATCGAAACGGGGGCCGGCCAGGGCGACGAACAGCTGGCCGTCGGTGATTGCCCGGCTGTCGATGCTGACACCGCTGAAGCGGGCATCGGCCCCGATCACGCGGGCGCGCAAGGCATCGGCGACCTGGCTCAGAGTCAATGGCTTAAGCATGCGCGGCCTCCCAGGCTGCAAGGGCTTTCCCGGCCTCTACCAGGTCAGAGAAGGGATGGCGTTCGCCGCGGATCTCCTGGTAATCCTCGTGACCCTTGCCGGCAAGGACCACCACGTCATCGCGCCGGGCACTGGCCAGCAGACGGGCGATCGCCGCGCCGCGGCCGGCCACGAACTCGACGTCGTCGGTACGGGAGAACCCAGGGCGGATGTCGTCGAAGATGCGTTGCGGCTCTTCGCTGCGTGGATTGTCATCGGTGACCAGCACGCGGTCGGCCAGGCGCTCGGCCACCTCGGCCATCAGCGGGCGCTTGCCGCGGTCGCGGTCGCCACCGCAGCCGAACAGGCACAGCAACTGGCCACGCGCGTGCGGGCGCAGGGCTTCGAGGACTTTTTCCAGAGCGTCCGGGGTGTGCGCGTAGTCCACCACCACCAGCGGCTTGTCACCGCCGCCCAGACGCTGCATGCGGCCCACCGGCCCCTGCAACTGCGGGATGACCTTGAGAATCTCGTCCAGCGTGTAGTCCAGGGCCAGCAACGTGGCGACCGCGGCCAGCACGTTGCTCAGGTTGAAGCGGCCCAGCAGCTGGCTGCGCAGGGTACGCTCGCCCTGGGCCGTCACGATGATCGCGCGCACGCCATCATCATCGAAATGCGCCTGGCGGCAGTACAGAGAGGCCGTGCTGTTCTCCAGGCTGTAGCTGAACAGCCGGGTGTCATTGTGCTCGGGGTCGCGCAGGCGAGCGAAATCGTCCGCCAGCCGACGACCGAATTCATCATCCAGATTGACCACCTGGGCGCGCAGGGTGGGCCAGGCAAAGAGCCTGGCCTTGGCGGCCTCATAGGCCTGCATGCTGCCGTGGTAGTCGAGGTGGTCGCGGGACAGGTTGGTCATCACCGCGATATCGAAGGCCAGGGCAGCAACCCGCCCCTGCTCCAGCGCATGCGAGGAGACTTCCATGGCCACGGCCTTGGCGCCCGCCTTCCTGAGGTCGTACAGCGTCGACTGCACGGCGATCGGATCGGGGGTGGTCAGGCGTCCGCTCTGCAGCTCGCCATGAAAACCGGTGCCCAAGGTACCGATCAGGCCACACCGCTGCCCAAGGATGTCGAGGGCCTGGGCCACCAGCTGGGTGACGCTGGTCTTGCCGTTGGTGCCGGTGACCCCAACCAGGTTCAGCTGACGGCTCGGCTCGCCATAGAAACGGCCAGCGATATCGGACAGCTGGGCGATCAGGCCTTTCACCGGGATCAGTGGCACGTCGGTCAGCGGCAGCACGGTGGCGCCCTGCTCTTCATAGGCCACCGCCGCTGCCCCGCGGGCGAGCGCGTCGGCGATGTGATCGCGGCCGTCCACCTTGGCCCCGGGCACGGCCAGGAACAGATCGCCCGCGCGCACGCTACGGCTGTCCAGGGTCAGCTCGCGGATCAGCGGATCGCGGCTTGCGTGGGCGAACAGCTTGCTCAATGGCATTGTCATCAACCACGTCCTCCTTTTGCGGCTGCGGCCGTGGCCTGCTGCTCGGGCGCGGCAGGCGCGGGTGGCGGCAGGTTGTCCGGCGGAATATTCATCAGGCGCAGGGTGCCCGACATGACCTTGCTGAAAACAGGCGCCGAGACCAGGCCGCCGAAGTAGCCGCCCTTGCTCGGCTCATCGATGACCACGACGATCGCGTAGCGCGGATCGCTCATCGGACCGAAGCCTGCGAACAGCGAGCGGTAGGCGTTCTCGGTGTAGCCCTTGGAGCCGACGGTGGCCTTGCGCGCCGTGCCGCTCTTGCCACCGACGTGGTAGAACGGGACCTGCGCGCGGTATACGCCGCGCGGCGCCTCGATCACCTGCTGGAGCATGCCCTGGATGGTCTCGGCAGTTTCCTTGGGCACGACCTGGGTGGACTCCGGCTTGTCGTCGACCTTGAGGATGCTCAAGGGCACCATCTTGCCGTCGTTGGCCAGTGCGGCGTAGGCATGCACCAGTTGCAGCGCGGTCACCGACACGCCATAGCCGTAGGACAGGGTCGCGGTCTCGGCCTTGCGCCACTCGCGGTGGTTGGGCAGGTTGCCGACCCGCTCGCCCGGGAAGCCCAGGCCGGTGTACTGGCCCAGGCCCAGCTGCGACATCACGCGGTAGATCGCCTCGCCACCGATGTCGAAGGCAATCTTGCTCATGCCAACGTTACTGGAGTTGATCAGGATGCCCGTGAGGTCGAGGATCGGCCCTTCGCTGCGCGAGACGTCCTTGATGGTGTAGCGACCGATCTGCAGGCTGCCCGGGTACACCTCGACCTTGTCGGTGGGCTTCCAGCGCCCGCTTTCCAGCGCGGCGCTCATCGACAGCGGCTTGACCGTGGAGCCCGGCTCGAACACGTCAATGATCGCCCGGTTGCGCATGGCGGCCGGGAACATGCTGCGGCGGTTGTTGGGGTTGTAGGTCGGCTGATTGACCATGGCCAGGACTTCACCGGTCTTGACGTCCATGATCACGAGACTGCCGGCCTTGGCTTCCTGCTCGGCAATCGCGTTGCGCAGCTCGCGGGTGGCCAGGTATTGCAGGCGCAGGTCGATGGACAACGCCAAGGTCTTGCCGGCCTTGGCGTTCTTGGTGACCTGGATGTCCTTGATCAGCCGGCCGCGCCGGTCCTTGATCACCTGACGCTTGCCCGGCACGCCGGCAAGCCATTCGTCGTACGCAAGCTCCACGCCTTCGCGGCCGTGGTCATCCAGGTCGGTGAAGCCGACCATGTGGGCAGTGACGTCGCCAGCGGGATAGAAGCGCCGGAACTCTTCAAGTCCATACACGCCCGGAACCTTGAGGTCGAGCACGCGCTGGCCCTGCTCCGGGGTCAGGCCGCGGACCAGGTAGATGAATTCCTTGCTGGCCTGCTTGGTCAGGCGTTCGACCAGCTGCTGGGGATTCTGTCCCAGCGCCGCGGCCAGCTCTGGCCAGCGTGCCTTGGCGGCCTGCATTTCCTTGGGGTTGGCCCACAAGGTAGTGACCGGGGTGCTGACGGCCAGTGGCTCGCCGTTGCGGTCGGTGATCAGGCCGCGGTGCGCGGGAATGGAGATATGTCGCAGGCTGCGGGCATCGCCCTGGCCCTTGAGGAAGTCGCGATCGACCACCTGCAGGTCGATGATCCGCCAGCAGATGGCACCGACCATCAGCGCCAGCAGGCCGATCACGACCCTGAAACGCCAGGGATAGAGTGCGCCTTCGAGTTTCATCATGGCGCGACCATCCGCACTTCGTCCGCGGCGGGCACGCGCATCTTCAACTGCTCGCTCGCCAGGCTCTCGATCCGGCTGTGGGCCGTCCAGGTGCTCTGCTCAAGAATCAGGCGGCCCCACTCGGCCTGCGCCTTGTCGCGCTCGCTGAGCTCACCGTACAGGGTATTGAGCAGCTGACGGTTCCAGTGGGCGCTGTAGGACACGGCAATGGCCGATATCAGCACGCCGGCGAACAGCAGCAGCATGAAGAAGCTACCGCCTGGCAGGGGCTTGGCGAATAGCCGGGTCACCGCAGCTTCTCCGCCACGCGCATGACGGCGCTGCGCGCGCGTGGGTTGGCCTTGAGTTCGGCTTCAGAGGCGAACTGCGCCTTGCCGTGGACACGGATCTTCGGCTCGAAGACCTTGTGCTGCACCGGCAGGTTGCGCGGCAGGTTGTCAGCCTCGCCCTTGGCCAGCTTGCGCATGAACAGCTTGACGATGCGGTCTTCGAGGGAGTGGAAGCTGATGACCACCAGGCGCCCGCCAACTTCCAGCGCCTCCATGGCCGCCGCCAGTCCGGTCTCGAGATCACCCAGCTCATTGTTGACATGAATGCGCAGGCCCCGGAACGCGCGGGTTGCCGGGTTCTTCCCTTTTTCCCACGCCGGGTTGGCGACCTTCAGCACTTCGGCGAGATCGGCGGTACGCGTGAACGGCTGTTCGTCGCGGCGCAGCACCACGGCGCGTGCCATTCGTCGGGCAAAGCGCTCTTCGCCATATTCCTTGAACACGCGGGCGATTTCTTCTTCGGGCGCGTGGGCGATGAACTCGGCGGCGCTGACGCCACGACTGGGGTCCATGCGCATGTCCAGCGGACCATCATTGAGGAAGCTGAAACCACGCTCGGGATCGTCGAGCTGCGGCGAGGAAACCCCCAGGTCCAGCAGGATGCCGCTGACCTTGCCGTCCAGACCGCGCTCTGCGGCCTCGCTGCCAAGTTCCGCAAAACTGCGTTGCACAATGACAAAGCGGCCGTCTTCGGCCGCCAGCGCTTGCCCCGTGGCAATCGCTTGTGGGTCTTTGTCGAACCCTAGTAGCTGGCCCTGTGGCCCTAGTTTGCTGAGGATCAGGCGGCTATGCCCGCCCCGCCCGAACGTCCCGTCGAGGTAGCAGCCATCGGTGCGCACAGCCAGAGCCTCGACAGCTTCGTCGAGCAGCACGGTGATGTGTTTGAAGCCGCTATCAATCGTCACAGAATAAGATCACGCAAGTCGTCGGGCATGGCGCCCGGTTGTTGAATAGCTGCGAGGTCGTCCGCCGAAAGCGCGTTCCAGGCGTCCTCGTCCCACAGCTGAAATTTGTTCAGTTGCCCCACCAGCATTACCTTCTTGTCGAGCTGGGCGTACTCGCGCAAACGCGGCGGGACCAGGAAACGACCACTGCCATCAAGCTCCAGGTCGACCGCATTGCCGATCAGCAAACGCTGCAGGCGGCGGTTTTCCGGACGCAACGACGGTAGGGCACGTAACTTGGCTTCTATCTGTTCCCATTCATCGAGGGGGTAGACACACAAGCAGCGATCGACCGCATCAATTGTTACGATTAGTTGACTGGCGCAACGCGATTCCAGCTCGTCGCGGTACCGACTCGGCATGGCGAGACGTCCCTTGGCGTCGAGGCTGATAGCGTTGGCTCCGCGAAACACGGCGATCCCCACAATGTTAGCGTTTTTGTGTCAGAAAACCCACTTCATGCCACTTCCTGCCACTCGCGCACACTATAGGAATCCGCCCCTCACACCGTCAAGGCGCGTTCATAAGGAAAAGCCTTACAGGGCGGCGATTTAGCTCATCATTCGAAGGAAAAGGTACTACAAGAGGAATATTTCCCACAGGAAAACGCCAACGCTCCCAAGGACATAGGGGGCGACGTTGAAGTGATTTCTCACGAATAAGACTATTTAGATATTACGAAGGGAAGACCCGCCGCGGAACGAGCGGGAAAGGAGGTGGAGAGCCGATCTGTAAGCCGGGTTCTGTCGAGAACAGTCATTCCTCTACGACGGCCATCACTGGACGTCTTTAGCAACCTACCCGGTTCCAACGCGGGCCGCGCCATATGGAACCCTATTTGGTCTTGCTCCGAGTGGGGTTTACCTAGCCACGAACTGTTGCCAGCCGCGCGGTGCGCTCTTACCGCACCTTTTCACCCTTACCGGCACCGAAGTGCTTAGGCGGTTATTTTCTGTGGCACTTTCCGTAGGCTCGCGCCTCCCAGGCATTACCTGGCACTCTGCCCTATGGAGCCCGGACTTTCCTCCCCCCTCTTTTGCGGAACAAAAGAAGGCAGCGACTGTCCAATCGACTCTCCGCGGCCAAGGTTACCGGGAGCGGCGGTCAAGAACAAGCGGTAATTCGACGAATGGCATCACGCCATTACTCAGCCTTCTGTCGCTCGAGAGCCGCCTGGTAGAGCAGGTTCTTGCGTACACCAGTGATTTCGGCCGCCAGAGCAGCCGCTCTTTTGAGCGGCATCTCCGCCATCAGCAGGTCGAGCACGCGAAGCGCTTCACTGCTGACAGCCTGGTCGGATTCCGGTGCCGTCCATCCGGCCACCAGAACGACACATTCACCACGCTGCTGATTGCTGTCAGCCGCAACGAAGTTGCGCAGCTCACCCAGAGGCAGGCCCTTGAGCGTCTCGAACGTCTTGGTCAGCTCGCGCGCCAACAAGGCCGGTCGCTCGGCGCCGAACACCGCCTGCATGTCCTCGAGGCATTCGAGGATACGGTGGGGCGCTTCGTAGAAGATCAGCGTGCGCGGCTCTTCCCTGACCTGCTCCAGTCGCGCCCGACGCCCGGTCGCCTTGGCCGGCAGGAAACCTTCGAAAATGAAACGGTCCGACGGCAGCCCGGCGGCGGACAGCGCGGCGATCAATGCACAGGCGCCTGGCACCGGCACCACGTCCACGCCCGCCGCACGCGCCTGGCGCACCAGGTGATAGCCCGGATCGGAAATCAGCGGCGTGCCGGCATCGGAGATCAATGCCACGTCATCGCCTGCCAGCAGGCGCGTCAGGAAGCGGCTGCCTTCGTCGCGCTCGTTGTGCTCGTGGCAGGCCGCCAAGGGCGTGTTGATGCCGAAATGCTGCAACAGGCGGATCGAGTGGCGGGTGTCCTCCGCGGCGATCAGCGCGACGCTGCCCAGCACCTTCAAGGCCCTGGCGCTCATGTCGTCCAGGTTGCCGATGGGCGTGGCGACCACATAAAGCGTACCGATCGTGGATTTCGAAGCCCCTGGAACATCTGTCACTGCGCACACCTGTCGTTTCGGATCTGAGGCGGCCATTGTAGCCCGACCACCGGCAACACTGCGCAACCATCTTGCCCGTCAGCGCCAGTCTCACCACCTATATTGAAGGATCAACACCGCCGTGATCGCGCCCCGGCCAGCGCTTGGGTACAATCATCGGCCAACTTGGTCGAGTAACAGGACACTTACATGATCGCTTGCCTGCGGCTGTTCACAGCCTTATGCCTCGCTGCCCTGCTGGCGGCCTGCGCCAGCTCGCCCTCATCCAGCCTGGGCGAACTGCCACGCACCCCGGATGCAAGCATCGAGCAGCTGCTTGAACAGGCCGCCTCGAGCAAATCGCCGGAAGAGGCAGCCCTGCTGCGCCTCAGCGCCGCGGACCAGGCCTACCGGCAGAAGGACTTCCCCGGTGCGACGCGGATTCTCGAGCAAGTGCCGCTGGAATCACTCAAGCCTGCCCAGCAGGTATTCGCCAGCACTCTGGCCGCCGAACTGGCCATGAGCCGCAACCAGCCCAAGGCAGCCCTCGCCGCCCTGGCCCACCCTAGCCTTGCACGGGTCGGCGAGCTGCCGGAAGACCTGCAGGTTCGCACCTACAGCGTTCATGCCGCCGCCCTTGAAGCCGATGGCCAGACCCTGCCCGCCGCCCAGCAGCGCGTCCTGCTGGCCCCGCTGCTGAGCGGTGACGCCGCCACCGCCAACAACGACGCCATCTGGGCGCTGGTCGCGGCGCTGCCCCCCGAACAACTGCAGACCACCGGCACCGATACCCTGGCCGGCTGGACCAGCCTGGCCCTGGCCGTGAAGAGTGCAGGCACCCTTGAGCAGCAGCAGGCCGCCATCGACAGCTGGCGCGCTCAGCACGCTGGCCACCCTGCCGCCCTCCAGCTGCCCCTGCCTTTGGCCAAGCTCAAGGAACTGGCCAGCCAGCCGCTGACCAAGATCGCCTTGCTGCTGCCTCAGGAAGGCCCGCTTGCCAACGTGGCGCGCGCCCTGCGCGATGGTTTCATGGCCGCGCACTTCCAGGCTCAGCAGTCTGGCCAGCCCGCGCCAGCCATTCAGGTATTCGACAGCTCCAGGCTGACCTCGGTCGACGACTTCTACCGTCAGGCCCAGGCGGCGGGCGCGCAGCTGGTCATCGGCCCGCTGGAGAAACCACTGGTGAAGCAGCTGGCCGCGATGGCGCAGTTGCCGATTCCCACGCTGGCCCTGAACTACGCCGACGCTGGCCAGAAAGCACCGCCACAGCTGTTCCAGTTCGGCCTGGCCGCCGAGGACGAGGCCCGCGAAGTCTCCCGCCGCGCCCATGCCGACGGCATGGTGCGCGCCGTCGCGCTGGTGCCCAGTGGCGAATGGGGCGACCGCGTGCTCAAGGCCTTCCGTGAGGACTGGGAGGCCAAGGGCGGCACCTTGCTCGCCGCGGACCGCGTTGCCCAGCCCGTGGCCCTTGCCCAGCAGATCGCCGACCTGTTCCAGCTGCGCCAGAGCGAAGGCCGCGCGCAGAGCCTGCAGAGCGCGGTTGGCGGTAACGTCGCCGCGCAACCGTCGCGCCGCCAGGACATCGACTTCCTGTTCCTCGCCGCCACCCCGCAGCAGGCCCAGCAGATCAAGCCGACCCTGAATTTCCAGTACGCGGGCGACGTGCCGGTCTATGCCACCTCGAACGTCTACAGCGCCAGCGGTGACGTCAACCAGTACAACGACATGACCGGCATTCGCTTCTGCGAGACGCCCTGGCTGCTCGACACCAGCAATGGCCTGCGCCAGCAGGTTGTCTCGCAGTGGCCGCAAGCCGCGGGCAGCCTGGGCCGCCTCTATGCCATGGGCGTGGACGCCTATAGCCTGGCGCCACGCCTGGATCAGCTCAAGGCCCTGCCCGACAACCGCGTGGAAGGGATGTCGGGCAGCCTGGGCATGAACGCGAACCAGCGTATCGAGCGCCAGCTGCCTTGGGCAGAGTTCGCGGGCGGCCAGGTCAAACGCCTGCCGGATACCCCGCGCTGATGCAGGACGCATCGACCACACGCGCAGGCAAAGCCGCCGAACAGCAAGCCCTTGAGTACCTTCAAGGGCAAGGTTTGCGGCTACTCACGCAGAACTGGCGATGCAAAGGTGGTGAGCTTGATCTGGTCATGCTCGACAACGATACAGTAGTATTCGTCGAGGTCCGCTACCGGTTGCATGCGGACTTCGGCGGCGCCCTTGGCAGCATCGATGGGCGCAAGCAGAAACGACTGGTGCTGGCTGCCACTCTTTTCCTGCAAAAGGAAGCCCGCTGGGCCAGCTATCCCTGCCGCTTCGACGTAGTCGCCCTGCAGGGCAGCCGCCATGCAGGGCAACCGCTTCAATGGCTGAAAAACGCCTTCGAATGCTGAACCCATTCAACTTTTTCGCTCCGTGTTTCGCGGGCTGGCCTGTTGCCGCGCGTCGCGCCGGCCACCGCCCCACTTAAGGTCACACCAGATGGACATGCAATCCCGAATTCGCCGGCTGTTCCAGGCCAGCATCGATACCAAGCAGCAGGCTATGGACATCCTGGCACCCCACATCGAACTGGCAAGCCAGGTGATGGTCAATGCAATGCTCAACGAGGGCAAGATGCTCGCCTGTGGCAACGGTGGCTCCGCGGGAGACGCCCAGCACTTTTCCTCGGAACTGCTCAACCGCTTCGAGCGCGAGCGCCCGAGCCTGCCGGCCATTGCCCTGACCACCGACAGCTCGACCATCACCTCGATCGCCAACGACTACAGCTACAACGAGGTGTTCTCCAAGCAGATCCGTGCGCTGGGCCAACCGGGCGATGTCCTGCTGGCGATTTCCACCAGCGGCAACTCGGCCAATATTATTCAGGCGATCCAGGCCGCACATGATCGCGAAATGACTGTCGTAGCTTTGACTGGGCGCGATGGTGGCGGCATGGCGTCGCTGCTGCTGCCTGAGGACGTCGAGATTCGCGTACCGTCGACCGTTACCGCACGTATCCAGGAAGTCCACCTGCTGGCGATCCACTGCTTGTGCGATCTGATCGACAGCCAATTGTTCGGGAGTGAAGAATGATCCCTAAACGCCTCGGCCTGATGGCCCTGACACTGTGCCTGAGCATCGGCGGCTGCACCTCGGTGCTCAACGCCTCTCGCGAAAAGCCGATCGAAGATGACCGCGGCACCCGCACCATCGGCAGCAAGATCGACGACTCGTTGATCGAGACCAAGGTCGGCGTCAACGTCGCCAAGGCCAGCCCTGACCTGGACAATGGCTCACACATTGTCGTCAGCAGCTACAACGGTGTCGTGCTGCTGGCCGGCCAGACCCCGCGCGCCGACCTCAAGAGCCTGGCCGAGCAGGCCGCCGGCCAGGTACAGCGGGTCAAGAAGGTGCACAACGAGCTGCAGGTGATGCAGCCCTCCTCCATTCTTGCGCGCAACAACGACGCCTGGCTGACCACCAAGATCAAAACCCAGATGCTGGCCGACGCCAACGTGCCTGGCTCGCGCATCAAGGTCATCACCGAAAACGGCATCGTCTACCTGCTCGGCCTGCTGACCCAGCAGGAAGCCGCCCGCGCCACCAGCGTGGTGCAGAATGTGTCGGGCGTGCAGAAAATCGTGAAGCTGTTCGAATACATCGATTGAGCCAAGGCCGTGTTGCCCTGACAAAAAAGGCGATCCCTGGGGATCGCCTTTTTTGTCACTTGACCACTTTGAGGCTTGGACGCCCCGTGGGTCGCGGCGGCTGCCCGCCACCGGAAGGTCCATCATCATCGGGCTCGACACCCTCCTCTTCAAGCTCATCGCCATCCATCAGCGGCGGCTCAAGCTCGAAGACCATGCCTTGGCCGTTTTCCCGGGCGTAGATGCCCAGGATAGCCGCGCTCGGCACGTACAGGGTGTGAGCGACGCCACCAAAGCGCCCTTCGAAGCTCACCGCCTCGTTATCCATGTGCAGTTGGCGCACGGCATTGGGCGAGATGTTAAGGACGATCTGGCCATCGCTGGCGAAACCCTGGGGCACCTGGACAGCCGGGAATTCGGCATTGACCAGCATGTGTGGCGTGCAATCGTTGTCGACGATCCACTCGTACAGCGCTCGAACCAGATAAGGGCGACTGGAGTTCATCAACGGGTCCTCTTAAACCTTGCGCATTTCACGTTCAGCAGCAGACAGGCTTGCCTGGAAGGCTTCGCGGGCAAACTGTCGCTCCATGTAATCAAGCAGCGGCTTGGCTTGCCGCGGCAATTCGATACCCATCACCGGCAAACGCCAGAGTATGGGCAGTAGACAACAATCGACCAGGCTTTGCTCCTCACTCATGAAACAGGGCATTTCCGCGAACAGCGGCGAGACCCCGGTGAGACTCTCGCGCAGCTCCTTGCGCGCCTGGGTGCGCGCGCTGTCCTTGCCGCGCGGATCGAGAATCACATCCACCAGCGCGCACCAGTCGCGCTGGATGCGGTGCATCAGCAGCCGGCTGTTGCCGCGCGCCACCGGGTATACCGGCAGCAACGGAGGATGTGGATAGCGCTCATCGAGGTATTCCATCACCACGCTCGACTCGTACAACGCCAGGTCGCGATCGACCAGGGTCGGCACGCTGCCGTAAGGGTTCACTTCAATCAGCTTCGCAGGCACGCGGCCAGCATCGACATCGATGATCTGCACGCTGACGCCTTTCTCGGCAAGGACGAGCCGTACCCGATGAGAATAATGGTCAGCGGGGTCGGAGTAGCAGGCTAACCTGTTGGTCACGCCCATGGTGGTCCTCCTCGCAGGGGGTGGAACGACAATTTGGATACTGCAGATGCAAACGCGCCCTGGGGCCACCCCTGCTCCTGCAGGAGCGCCCCAGGGCGCATTCAACTACCAGAAACGACTGCGTGATCAGTGCACGTCCTTCCAGTATTCGCGCTTGAGCAAATACGCGAACACGAAGAAGAAAGCCAGGAACAACAGCACGTAGGTGCCGATGCGCTGGCTCTCCAGCTTGACCGGGTTGGCCGAATAGGCCAGGAAGGTCACCAGGTTCTTGACCTTCTCGTCGAACTGCTCTGGCGTCAGGGTACCGGAATTCGGCTCGACGGTCAGCTGGTCACATGCTTCATGGGTCAATGGACTGCCCGTCAGCGGGTCGAACTGGCGCTTGCCATCGGCTTCGGTCTGCACCTGCTTGCAACCGATCACCTGGTTGCCTTGCAGGCCGACCAGCACGTTGGGCATGCCGACATTCGGGAAGACCTTGTTGTTCGAACCAAAGGGCCGCGAGGGGTCCGCGTAGAAACTGCGCAGATAGCTGTAGAGCCAATCCTCGCCACGCACCCTGGCGACCTGGGTCAGGTCAGGGGGCGCTGCGCCGAACCAGGCCTTGGCGTCGCTGGCCTGCATGCCGATCTTCATGTGATCGCCAATCTTCGCGCCCGTGAACACCAGCTTTTCGAGCATCAGCTCATGGGGAATACCCAGGTCATCGGCCACTCGCTCGTAACGCTGGAACTTGGCGCTGTGACAGCCCATGCAGTAGTTGGTGAAAGTGCGCGCGCCGTCTTGCAGGGCGGCCTTGTCGGCGAGGTCGATCTCCACCTTGTCCAGCTCCAGGGAAGATTCGGCAGCATGAGAAAGGGTGGAAAACGCTGCCAGGATCAATGCCGCGATAAGCTTTTTCATCAGCCAGTCACCCTTTGCGGAACCGGTTTGGTCTTCTCGAGCCTGGTGTAGAACGGCATCAGCACGAAGTAGGAGAAATACACCACGGTACAGGCCTGGGCCAGCAAGGTTCGGCCCGGCGTGGGCGCCTGCACCCCGAGCATGCCCAGGATCACGAACGCGATGCAGAACAGCGCCAGCCAGACCTTGCTCAGCCAGCCCTTGTAGCGCATCGAGCGCACCGGGCTGCGGTCCAGCCATGGCAGCACGAACAGCACCGCGATGGCCGCGCCCATGGCCATGACACCGAACAGCTTGTCAGGCACCGCGCGCAGGATCGCGTAGAAGGGCGTGAAGTACCAGACCGGCGCGATATGCTCGGGCGTCTTGAAGGCGTTGGCCTGCTCGAAGTTTGGCTTTTCGAGGAAGTAGCCGCCCATTTCCGGGAAGAAGAACACCACCGCGCAGAACACGAAGAGAAACACCACCACCCCGACGAGGTCCTTGACGGTGTAGTACGGGTGGAACGGGATACCGTCGAGCGGCACGCCGTTCTCGTCCTTGTGCTTCTTGATATCGATGCCATCCGGGTTGTTCGAACCCACCTCGTGCAGCGCCAGGATGTGCAGCACCACAAGCCCGAGGATGACGATCGGCAGGGCTATCACATGCAGGGCGAAGAAGCGGTTGAGGGTGATCCCGGAGATCAGGTAGTCGCCACGGATCCACTGGGTCAGGTCGGCGCCGATCACCGGGATCGCGCCGAACAGCGAGATGATCACCTGGGCGCCCCAGTACGACATCTGCCCCCAGGGCAGCAGGTAACCCATGAAGGCTTCGGCCATCAGCGCCAGGTAGATCAGCATGCCGAACAGCCAGACCAGCTCCCTGGGCTTCTGGTACGAGCCATAGAGCAGGCCGCGGAACATGTGCAGGTAGACGACGATGAAGAACGCCGAGGCGCCTGTGGAGTGCAGGTAACGCAGGATCCACCCGTACTCGACATCGCGCATGATGTACTCGACCGAGGCGAACGCCTCCTCGGCAGAAGGCGTGAAGCTCATGGTCAGCCAGATGCCCGTGAGTATCTGGTTGACCAGCACCAGCAGCGCCAGCGAGCCGAAGAAATACAGGAAGTTGAAGTTTTTCGGGGCGTAGTACTTGCTCAGGTGTTCTTCCCACATCCGCGTGGCGGGGAAGCGGGCATCGACCCAGTCCATGAACTTGCTCATCACGCGCTCTCCTGATCAACGCCAATGACAATCACATCATCCGTCTCGTACGAGTGGGGCGGCACGGGCAGGTTCAGCGGCGCCGGCTGGGCCTTGTAGACGCGGCCGGCCAGGTCATAGTGCGAGCCATGGCAGGGGCAGAAATACCCACCGACCCACTTTGGCCCCAGGTCGGCAGGGGCGACCTCAGGGCGGAAGACCGGGGAGCACCCCAGGTGAGTGCACAGGCCGACCAGAAGAATGATCTCGGGCTTGATCGAGCGGTTTTCAGGATCAACGTAACTCGGCTGCTCGGAAGCCTTGGATTGCGGATCAGAGAGCTCGCCTGCGATCTTCTTGAGATTGCCGAGTATTTCCTCTGTTCGCCGCACAATGAACACCGGCTGGCCGCGCCACTCCGCCACCATTTGCTGGCCTGGCTCGATCTTGGCGATGTTGACCTTCACTGGCGCCCCCGCGGCCTTGGCCTTGGCACTGGGAAACCATGACCCCACGAACGGGACCGCTGCCCCCACCGCCCCTGCCGCACCCACCACCGATGTGGCAGCCACAAGGAAGCGACGCCGGCCAGCATTGACGCCGTCATTGCTCATTCAGTCCTCTCCCATCAGCTTTGTGGCCTGTTGAAACAGGCGTCTAGTCAGGTAACGTCTGCGGCATTAAAAATTTGGCCGAATGGTAATTAAAAAGACCTTACAGTGACAAGGTGATTACCCGGGGCGCAGGCTGCAACCCGTGCATTCCTTGACCTGCGTCTATGCGGCAAGTGGCCACGGACCTGTCTGTCAGGTTAGTTCAAGCCATAAAAAAAGCCCGGCTCCTTCCGGAACCGGGCTTCTTGACTGCCGAAGCGAAATTAACGCTTGGAGTACTGAGGACGCTTACGCGCTTTACGCAGACCCACTTTCTTACGCTCGACTTCACGAGCGTCGCGGGTGACGTAGCCAGCACGACGCAGAGCGCCACGCAGGGATTCGTCGTAGTCCATCAGTGCACGGGTGATACCGTGACGGATTGCACCAGCCTGACCGCTGACACCACCACCGATAACGGTGACGTAGATGTCAAACTTCTCGGTGGTCTCGGTCAGTTCCAGCGGCTGGCGAACAACCATGCGAGCGGTTTCGCGGCCGAAGAACACGTCCAGAGAACGGTTGTTGATGGAGATGTTACCGGTACCAGGACGCAGGAAAACGCGAGCGGTTGCGGTCTTGCGACGGCCAGTGCCGTAATTTTGAGTCGCCGACATAATGAACTATTCCGTTAAATCTTCAGTTCTTGAGGCTGCTGAGCAGTATGAGGGTGAGCAGCGCCCGCATAGACTTTCAGCTTACGGTACATGTCGCGACCCAGCGGGTTTTTCGGCAGCATGCCTTTAACCGCGGTCTCGATCACGCGCTCAGGCGCCTTGGCGATCAACTTCTCGAAGTTGATTTCCTTGATACCGCCCGGGAAACCGGAGTGGGAGTAGTACATTTTGTCCGTAGTCTTGGCACCAGTCACACGGATCTGCTCGGCGTTGATGACGACGATGTAGTCGCCGGTGTCAACGTGAGGAGTGTATTCTGGCTTGTGCTTGCCACGCAGACGGCTAGCGATTTCGGTGGCCAGACGACCCAGGGTCTGACCAGCGGCGTCAACTACGAACCAGTCGCGCTTTACTGTTTCCGGTTTAGCAGTAAAAGTTTTCATTCTTTATAGCCTCAGGGGCCGCCCAGCGAAAATAAGACGGCGGATCTTACTGGATAGTGCTTCGCTTGACAAGTTCAAGCGCGCAGCCGTACACGGACGCTATCGGGGGCTCGGGTCAGCGCGTCCAATATTCGGCAGGGTTACTCCAGAGGGCGGGGCATCACTTCCACACACGGAGAGGGTCAGAATTATCCAGATTGCGCGAAAAATTACAACCTGCTTTGATGCTTATTTTACAGGGAGAGACGCATGGACTATCGCAAGCTGGGACGAACCGACCTGAACGTCAGCGCGCTGTGCCTGGGCACCATGACCTGGGGCGAGCAGAACGACCAGGCCCAGGCCTTCGCTCAGATCGCCGAAGCCAAGGCCGGCGGCATCAATTTCATCGACACCGCCGAGATGTACCCGGTGCCGCCACGCCCCGAGACCTACGCCGCCACCGAGCGCATCATCGGCAACTGGTTCGCGGCCAATGGCGACCGCGACGACTGGATCCTGGCCAGCAAGGTGGCGGGCCCCGGCAACGGCATCAGCCATATCCGCGACGGTCAGCTCAGGCACAACCGCCAGCACATCGTCAGCGCCCTGGACGCGAGCCTCGCGCGCCTGCGCACCGACCGCATCGATCTGTACCAGCTGCACTGGCCGGAGCGCAGCACCAACTTCTTCGGCAAGCTGGGCTACCAGCACCTGCCGCAGGATCACTTCACCCCGCTCGAGGAAACCCTCGAGGTGCTGGACGAACAGGTGCGCGCCGGCAAGATCCGCCACATTGGCCTGTCCAACGAAACCCCGTGGGGCACCATGAAGTTCCTGCAGCTGGCCGAGAGCCGCGGCTGGCCACGCGCGGTGTCGATCCAGAACCCCTACAACCTGCTCAACCGCAGCTTCGAGGTGGGCCTTGCGGAAATCGCCATTCGCGAGCAGTGCGGGCTTCTGGCCTACTCGCCCCTGGCGTTCGGCATGCTGTCGGGCAAGTACGAGAATGGCGCGCGCCCCGAGCAGGCACGCCTGACGCTGTTCAACCGCTTCGCGCGCTACTCCAACCCGCAGACCGTGGCCGCGTGCAGCCGCTACGTGAGCCTGGCGCAGACCCATGGCCTGGACCCGGCGCAGATGGCCCTGGCCTTCGTCACGCGCCAGCCCTTCGTCACCAGCAACATCATTGGCGCGACGAACCTTGAGCAACTGCGCAGCAACCTGGCTAGCCTGGACCTGACACTGGGCGACGAGCTGCTGGCCGCCCTCGAAGCGATCCATCAGGAACAGCCCAACCCCGCCCCGTAAGACCCGGGAGGGTTCCCGCCCGTCGTGCGGGAACCCAGGGTAGACATGATCGGCAAAAAATAAGACGATCCAGCCGGTGATTGACCACTCTCCCTTATAAGAACAACGACAATGATGTTTACCCAACCCCGCGCATCCCTGCGGCGCGTCAGCATCCTGGCCGTCGACAACGTGTTCGCATCGACCCTGATGCAAGCCAAGGACTTTTTTCACCTGGCCAGCCTGCGCTACAGCAAGCAGATGGGCCTGGGCCTGCAACCTCTGTTCGAAACCCGCCTGGTGAGCCCGGACGGGCTGCCCGTGGACAGTTTCAGCAATGTCCAGCTACCGGTCGACGGTGGGCTGGAACAGGCCGATATCATCATCCTCCCGGCTTTCTGGGACGACTTCGACACACTGCGCCAGCGTTACCCGCAGGTCCTTGAATGGCTGCGTGAGCAGCACGCCTGCGGCGCGGTACTGTGTGGCGAGGCCAGCGGGGTGTTCTGGCTGGCCGAGGCCGGCCTGCTGGACGGCAAGGAAGCGACCACCTACTGGCGATTCTTCAACACCTTTGCCGAGCGCTTTCCCAAGGTCCGCCTGAATCAGGACAAGCACCTGACCGACGCTGACAACCTGTACTGCGCGGGCGGCACCACCTCGGCCTGCGACCTGTACATCTACCTGATCGAGCGTTTCTGCGGGGCCAACGTCGCCCAGGCGGTGGCCCGCGACATCCTTTACGAGGTGCAGCGCAGCTATACGCCGGGGCGAATGGGGTTTGGCGGGCAGAAGCTGCACCAGGACCTGATCATCCTGCAGATCCAGCACTGGCTCGAAGAGCACTTCGCGGACAAGTTCAGGTTCGAGGATGTCGCGCGCAACCACGGCATGAGCATCCGCAATTTCATGCGCCGCTTCCAGAGCGCCACGGGCGACAAGCCGCTGCACTACCTGCAGCGCCTGCGCATCGAGACGGCCAAGGGATTGCTATCGAGCTCCCGCAAGAGCATCAAGACCATCAGCTACGACGTGGGCTACGACGACGCCAGCTTCTTTGCCCGGCTGTTCCGCCAGCATACCGGGCTGTCACCGAACCAGTACCGGCAGCAGTTCGTGCAGGAAGCTGGGTAGCACCGAGGGAGCGGCCTTGCGCCGCTCCCTCGGGACGATCATGGTTTGTGCGCGCGCGACAGGAACTCGTGGGACTGCATTTCCAGCAGGCGGCTGAGCGTGCGCTGGAACTCGAAGGTCAGACGGCCTCCGGTATACAGGTCCTTGAGCTCGACTTCGGCCGAGATGATCAGTTTCACGTTACGGTCGTAGAATTCGTCGACCATGTTGATGAAGCGTCGGGCGATGTCGTCGGTGGTAACGCCCATCTGCTCGACATCGCTGATCAGCACGGCATGGAAGATCTTGCCCAGCTCGATGTAGTCGTTCTGGCTGCGCGGACCGTCGCACAGGGCGCGGAAGTCGAACCAGGCGACATCGTCGCAGGTACGCCGTGCCTTGATCTCGCGGTTCTCGATCATCAGCACGTCGTTCTCGACGGCCTGGGTGCATTCAGGCGTCAGCGCCTTGAAGCTCTGGCGCAGGCTTTCGTGCGCGGCCGCGTCGAGTGGATAGTGGAACAGCTCGGCCTGCTCCAGGTGGCGCAGGCGATAGTCGACGCCGCTGTCGACGTTGACGATCTCGGTGTTCTGCTTGATCAGGGCGATGGCCGGCAGGAAGCGGGCGCGCTGCAGACCGTCCTTGTAGAGGCCGTCAGGCACGATGTTGGAGGTTGCCACCAGGGTCACGCCATTCTTGAACAGCTCCTCCATCAGGGTGCCGAGGATCATGGCATCGGTGATGTCGGACACGAAGAATTCATCGAAGCAGATCACCCGCGCCTCATCGGAAAACCGCTTGGCGATGATCGTCAGCGGGTTCTTCTCGCCCTTGAGCGTCCTCATTTCCTCGTGCACGCGCTTCATGAAGCGGTGGAAGTGCGTACGCACCTTCTGCTTGAACGGCAGCGCTTCGAAGAATGTGTCGACCAGATACGTCTTGCCCCGCCCTACCCCGCCCCAGAAGTACAGGCCCTTGACCGGTGCCTGTTCCTTCTTGCCGAACAGCTTGCCGAACATGCCTGGCTTGCTGTGCTGCGCGGCCAGCAGATCGTCGTACAGACGCTGCAGGTGACGCACCGCTGTTTCCTGCGCCGCGTCATGGAAGAAATCGGGACGTTTGAGATCTGCTTGATATCGTTCTAGGGGCGTCATAAGTCGTTAGCAAGGCAACAAAAGCGGGCCGTCACTGTAACGACGGCCCTGGATAATGGCAATCAGACTTGCGGCAAATTGCCTCAGTCCGCTTGTGGTTGCAGCGCCACGCGCAGGCTTTCGATGGCGTCATCGCGGGCGCTGGCATCGCTGAACTGCGGGCCCTCGGCCACGCTTTCACCGTCCAGCCACAGGCTGAAGCTCAAGGCCTCGACCCGCACATCCAGTTCACCGCCCTGCTGCAGCTGCTTGCTCACGCCACCGGCGCTCTTGCCATCGGCAAAGCTGCGCGACAGCAGCAGTTGCTCGCCATCGGCCGCCAGCAGGCGGAAGCGGAAGCTGCCGTCCTCGTCGCGGAAACTGATGAAACGGGCGTTCTTGGCGGCCTTCTTCTTCACCTCGCCCGCGGCCTGCACGGTGCTTCGGAACGAGCGCAGGCCCACGGCTTCGCGCAGTTGCTCGAGGAACGGGCTGGCGGTCTTGCGCGCCTTCGTGGCGCCTGCCAGGAGGATGTCCTCGAGGTCGGCCGGACGGGCGATCAGCTGGTGATAGCGCTCGCGCGCCTCGCCCAGCTGGCTGTCCAGCTGCTGGAACAGGCGCTGCTTGGCTTCACCCCAGCCCAGTCCCTGCAACAGCTCTTCACGCAATTCGGCGGCCTGCGCAGGGGTGGAGAAGGCCTGGTACAAGGTGAACAGGTGCGAGGTGTCCGGGTCCTTCGGCTCGCCTGGCGCGCGCGAGTCGGTGACGATGCGCGAGATCGCGCCCTTCATCTCCTTGGCACTGCTGAACAGCGGGATGGTGTTGTCGTAGCTCTTGGACATCTTGCGACCGTCCAGGCCCGGCAGCGTGGCCACGCTTTCCTCGATCACCGCTTCAGGCATGACAAAGAATTCCTGGCCCTTGCCGAACAGGTGGTTGAAGCGCTGGCCGATGTCGCGGGCCATTTCCACGTGCTGGATCTGGTCACGGCCGACCGGGACCTTGTGCGCATTGAACATCAGGATGTCCGCGGCCATCAGCACGGGGTAGCTGAACAGGCCCATGGTCACGCCGGCATCCGGGTCTTCGCCGTTTTCGACGTTCTTGTCCACCGAGGCCTTGTAGGCATGCGCGCGGTTGAGCAGGCCCTTGCCGGCGACGCAGGTCAGCAGCCAGGTCAGCTCGGGGATCTCGGGAATGTCGGACTGGCGATAGAAGGTGACTTTTTCCGGGTCCAGGCCACCGGCCAGCCAGGTGGCGGCGATCTCGAGGCGCGAGCGCTGGATACGCAGCGGGTCATCGCACTTGATCAGGGCGTGGTAGTCGGCCAGGAAGTAGAACGAGTCGGCACCGGGTTGCTGGCTGGCGAGGATCGCCGGGCGGATGGCACCGGCGTAGTTGCCCAGGTGCGGGGTGCCGGTGGTGGTGATACCGGTAAGGATGCGCGTAGTCATGGGTTATCGCTTGATCAGGCTTGGCTCAGTTCGAGAGACGCGGCAGGACCAGATCCTTCAGATCGGTCAGCTTGCCATGAAAGAAGTGTCCGCATTCTGCCACTTTCAGCAGCTCATGGGGGCGTGGCAGTGCGTCGGACCAGTCGTACACACGCTGCGGCTCGACCACTTCGTCGGTGTCCGGCTGCACCAGGGTCAGCGGGCAGTCGCGGGGCAGGCTGTGCTCCGCGGTCAGGCGCATGACCGCCGGGGCAATCATGAACAGATGTTGCAGCGCCACACCCTCGGCTTCCAGGCGGCCGCCAAGGCTCGCGGCGACGAATCCACCAAAGGAAAAGCCCATCAGCACCAGCGGCAGGCCGGGGTGAGTGGCACGTAGCCAGCCGGCCGCGGCCTGGGCATCATCGACCTCGCCACTGCCCATGTCATGGCTGCCTGCGCTCTGTCCGACGCCGCGGTAGTTGAAGCGCAAGGTGATGTAGCCGGCGTCGCGGGCGGTGCGCTGCAGGGTCGAGACCACCTTGTTGAGCATGGTGCCGCCCTGTACCGGATTGGGATGGCAGATCAGCACCACGCCCCGTGGCTCGGCGGCATCGAGGTACAACGCTTCCAGTTGGCCGCTCGGGCCGTCGATGAATACAGGGGTTTCGCGGATAAGCAAGGCACTACTCCGTGACCTCGGAATGGGTCGACTCGTCTAGCTGAAAGAATTCTGTTCTGAGATATTTGCGATCGCTCGCGGTATACAGCGCAGGTCCGAGCCGTTAACGTAAAGCAAAGCCGTTTATAGAGGAAGGACTCGTGGAACTCTCGCTCCTGGTTTGGTTGTTGCCGACCCTGGCCCTTGTCGTGGGCGTGGTCATTGGCTTCGTGGTTGCCCGCGTGCTGCCCAATGCGGCGCCGAGCAGTACACAGCGCCAGCTGGATGATATCCAGCAGCGTTTCGACAGTTATCAGAATGAGGTGGTCACTCACTTCAACAGCACCGCTTCGCTGGTCAAAAGGCTCACCCAGAGCTACCAGGATGTCCAGGACCACCTGGCCGACGGCGCCAACCGCCTGGCGCTCGACGAACTGACCCGCCAGCGCCTGCTCGCTTCGTTGCATTCCGATGCGGCCCAAGGCCCGCGTGATCGCCTGACCCCGCCGAAAGACACCGCCGAAGTGCCACGCGACTACGCGCCAAAAACGCCGAACTCGCCGGGCATGCTGGATGAGCAGTACGGGCTCAAGCGTTAAGCAGATGGAACAAAAAGGCCTCGAAAGAGGCCTTTTTTATGGGTTATCGCTGGAGCTCGGCGCCTATTTCGTCTGTGCCCGCTCCAGCTTCTCGATGCGGGCATTCAACTCACGCACCGACTCGATCAACGGGGCGACCAGTTTCTGATAGTCGACCGTCAGCAGGCCTTCCTTTTCATATACCAGCTGCGGAAACACCTGCTCCACATTCTGGGCGATCAGCCCGATGTCTTCACGGCCGGAGTCCTTCCAGCTGAACTGGACACCGTTGAGTTGCATGAGCCGTTGTGTCGAGCCTTCCAGCGGCTGAATCGCGTTCTTGAGGCTGAAGTCGCTGAACGGACAGCAAGGCTGGCCCACGTCCCCAGACGCGAGGACGACTTCAGATGCGCTGGCTGGAATCGCGGCCAGAGCCATTACTGCCGCGCCGATTGTCTTGCCGATGCCACGTTTCATTTTTTACCCCAGGTCTTGGTAAGGATTTTACCGGGAGCAAGTGTATGGACGGCAGAAACAGGGCCCATCCGAAAGAGTGGAACTAGGTCAGCGAAAAAGGCGAATGATGTGTAGGAGTTATCTGATGGCCGCCTGGTAGCGACGGCCAGCAAGGCCAGCACCTGCTTCACACCGTCTTCCAGGTAGGCGCTCGAAGTGTCGATCACGCTGGCTGTATCCGGTGTTCCCTGCCACCACCGCACAACATGGCAGTCCTGCGCCCCGGCGAGGGCTCTGCCCTCGTTTCGCGGCACAAGGCACGCTCCCACAGGGCCCGGTAATGCCGGGCCAGGGACTGTGATTACCTCGGTAGAAGACAGTTGCTGCCACAAGAGCTGGCAAGGCGAGCTCGATTTGGACTCCCCGCCCAGCGCAGCGGGCGTTGTGGGAGCAGGCCTCGTGTCGCGATCGAGGGCGTAGCCCTCGCCGGGGCACGGGATCACAAGATTGTGCGATGCCGGCAGGGGACAAAGGCAGTTGCTCGTACAAGCCCGGTAATACCATGCTGGATTTCATGGATTCCATTGCACCTGTAGCCGGTTTTCCGGAGCGCCAAACCACCGCGAAGAGGCCAGCACAGGCAGCGCGTTGAACTCCGGTTATACCGCCCCATAAAAAAACCCGCCTGGCTTTGACCAAGGCGGGTTTTTTCATTCAAGCCCGGCGCTTAGATCGCGCCATGCTT
>NZ_DATELE010000159.1:0-3572 GCF_035277045.1 Pseudomonas sp.
GGACCCGGGCAGTACCTCGTCTACGGGACCAACGGAATGGCACCGCCGCCCGAAGGATGGGGCTACGTGCTGAATCAAATGGATGCTGGTGCAGAGGTGGCGATCAGCAAGGCAGAAGATGCCTTGGTTGTAGAGGTGAAAAAGGACGGTGAACCTTCTGACCTGCTGCACAGCATCACCTTGCACGTCTCGGTGGACGAACTCCCTGCGGAGGAAATCCCGGAATCACTTCCGGTTGACCCGCTGACCCATGCTCAGCGCGAGATCGAGTCCCGTCGATCTGCGGCTGATTACGCCATCACCCCGTTACAAGACGCCGTCGATATCGACGACGCCACCGAGGAAGAGGAAGCGCAGCTCAAGCTGTGGAAGAAGTACCGCGTGGCGCTGAACCGCATTCCTTCGCAAGCCGCATATCCAACCGCCATCGACTGGCCCGCGCCGCCGGCCTGATACAACCCGATCCCAACGCACCCGCTCCGGCGGGTTTATTTTTGCCTGGAGAAAACCCATGCCCTTCATCGTCATCAACACCAGCAACAACTTCGATCCCGTGCACCAGTCCGAATTTGCCACTGAAGAGCAGGCTGACGCAGCAGCTCGCGAGATCCTGGCGGCCCAACCTGGTGCGGTTGTGCGTACCGCCCAGCTGCTCAAGCGCTACACCGCCCGCGTGACTGTGACCGCGAAGGTTGCAGAGGCAGCCGAGCCAACCGCGCAGGAGGGCGTTTGATGAGTACTCCCCGCGGCGTGCGCAACAACAACCCCGGCAACATCGATTTCAACCCTCGCAATAACTGGGTAGGGCAGCTCGGCCTGGAGCAGCGCGCCGCCGGCGCCCGGTTCGCCTGGTTCGATGAGCCTGAGAACGGCATCCGCGCCCTCGGCAAGTTGCTCATCAACTACCGCGGGAAGGACGGCATGCCTGGGGTGGGCGGAAAGGGCATCGATACTGTGCTCGAGACTGTGAGTCGGTGGGCGCCGGCCAGCGAGAACAACACCCAGGCCTATGCTGCGGCCGTGGCCAAGCGCCTGGGCGTGAAGCCGACCGACTCGATCAACATCAAGGATCCAGCCACCCTGCGCGGGATGGTGCTCAGCATCATCATTCATGAGAACGGCGGCAGCCCGTACACCGCTGCTGTGATCGACGAGGGCGTGCGGAGGGCGCTGGCATGATCGCGGTGACGGCCGGTGTCGGTCGGGGGCTGGCGGCGCTGGCTGGCTACGCGCTGCTGGTCGGCCTGGGCGCAGCGCTCGGCGTGTGGCAGTCGGCCGGGCATTACCGCCCGCTGCTGGATGCCTCGGCCGGGCAGGTAGCCACCTGCAAGGCTGCTCGCGACAACCTGGTCGGCCTGGCCAATGAGCAAGGCAAGGCGCTGGGCGACCTGCAGTTGGCAGCCCAGAAGCGACAGTTGCAGGCCAAGCATGCAGTTGCCGGTGCAGCTACGGAGGCGCAGGTCGACTATGCCGCGGCCAATCGCCTGCAGCAGGAGCGCACCGGTGGCAATCAATGCATGGCCGCCGGCGCGATCATCGACCAGGAGCTTGGGTTATGAAGGTGGTGCTGAAATCGCGAATCTGTGGGAGCGGAATGGACTCGCTTTGGGATTCGGCCCGCGCGATTACTGGGCTCGCCTGTGGGATCGGGATGGTGGTGGCGCTGGCTGGTTGCGCCGGAAAAGGTGAGCCAGAGACCCGCACCGTTCGCGTCGAGGTGCCGGTTCAGGTGCCATGCCGCGCGCCAGAGATCGTCGCGCCTGCCTGGGCGGCAGCTGGGCTAAAGAAGGGTGACAGCTTGGAGGTAAAAGTCCGCGCCCTGCTGGCCGAACGCCGGCAGCGGCTGGGCTACGAGAAGCAGCTTGTGGCTGCGGTGAACGCCTGCCGCTGACTATACTGCTCGGTCAGCGAATAGGAGAAAGGCGATTGAAGGTCACGCTCGAGGGAATGATGAAGGCAGGAGAGCCGCTGATGAAACAGGCGGTCGAAGCGCTGAAGCGGTATCACGAAGCACAGGATGCCGGCGCGCCAGTCGCCGAAATAGAGCGGCTTCGCGTGGAGGCCGATTCACTTTTTCAAGCTGTCGCCGACTTTGCCCAGTACTCACTGGAAGGTCCGGCCGGCACTATCCACTGATCCCTACCCGCTGACCGGCAATTGTCCGGGCCGTTACTGGGCGATACGATACTGTATCTTTGTACAGTATCGAGCTTGCCATGGACCCCCACAACCTCTTCGAAAACGACCACCAAGTGCCGGTCTCTCTGGACCAACTCATGAACATCAACGCGCCAAGCATGTACCTGGTGCGCATCGATGGCGACAGCATGGAAGGTGCGGGGATATTCAACGACGACCTGATCGTGGTCGACCGCTCGATCGAGGCGCGGTCCGGCCACATCGTTGTCGCGGCGATCAATGGCGAGCCGATGTGCAAGCGCCTGGTCAAAACCCAGCATGACGTGATCCTGGCCTCGGAGAACAAGCGGTACCCGTCGCGTTATCTGCAGCCAGGCGACGACTTCATGATCTGGGGCGTGGTGACGTACAGCGTGCGCAGCCACGGGCTGGACTGACAATGCGCTTCCTCATCGTGCGGCGCCGCGCACTCGGCGTGGCCATCCCCACCGAACAGCTGCGCAAGATTGAGCCGGTCTTGGGCGACATCCATATCAATGAAAGCCACTGCGCCGCCCTTGGCCGCTTGTCGACTCAGGCCTGGGTGTTCAGCTCGACGCCGGGTGCAGTCGTCATCCCGAGGCTGCTCGATGCTCATGTGAACGGCATGGCCCAGCGCGGCATGAACATCAACGGCGTGGAGGAGGTGGATGGTGCGCTGTTCGCGCAGTCGTGGTGGTGCAGGGAGGAGTGATGTAGCGAGACTATATGAGTGAGGTAATCCGCCGGCAGGACGCCGCAAGGGGGGAGCAAGCTCGTACCAATTTTTGTACCACTTGCTGCGTTTTGGTGGGGGAGTTAACGGGAGAGAGAGGGCGCGAAGCCCGTATTTACGGGCTTTCGCCACATTGAGAAACGCAGCTTTACTCAAAAAACATCGATGGAGTATGGCTTAAAGCCTGTCGATTGCCCTGTGAATAAAGGGGCTCGTGTGAATTAAATTTAATCTCTTGCTCACTCCGTACCCCTCGGCCAAGCTTTCAAACGGGCATCTATCAGGCGTCTTTCCGGAGTACCTTGACGCCTCACGAGCGCGTACGCCACTATCGTCAGACCCTGCCAGTCCTGCGCATAGCGAGGGTGACCTGAAGTCCGACCGTGAGTCGGGCTTTTTCGTTAAAGGGGCAGTAAAAACGAGCCTGGATACACACCGATTGCCGCGATACATCAAAAGAAGACTTTCCAGACTGATCCGCAAATGGGTTGTCTATCTCTCGGTCGCAAGTTTGATGGGTAGCTCCCATCGCCTGCTGGAACACATCACTGCGGTAAAGCCGTGGCTGTTGATCAAGCGAATCTTTGCTTATCTGATGATTCAATAAAGGTTGCAACGCCCGGCCGGGTGGCCGGGCATATTCATCGATATCACCTTCATGGCTGCGGATGTTCTTCGG
>NZ_DATELE010000160.1:0-4746 GCF_035277045.1 Pseudomonas sp.
GCTGATGTCGCCGACGATCCAGCGCAAGCGGCTGAGTGGCTGGTCCAGGGTCGCCATCATGTGCCCGTAGTCCGGCCACGTCATTGGCCAGAACACCCTCTGCCCATGCAACGCATCGAGCAGCAGGATGCCTGGCAAGGCGATCAGCAGGCAGATGAAAATCTTCGGGGCAGGCCCTGACCTTGCGGAGTCTAATGAGTTGTCCATGTCGCCTCCTCAGCGTGGCAGGGCTGGATGCAGGCGGTAGCCGAGCATCGAGTCGTAGAGGTCGGCGCGACGGTCACGCGGCAGGTCGTTCAGGCTGTTCCAGATAGGCGCTGCGCGGGTATGGCTGAGATCGACGTCGGCGTAGAGGATGCAGGGGTTCTCAGCCCCCGCCACCTGCCCGATCGGCCAGCCGTTGGTGCCTGCGATCAGTGAACAGCCGAGGAAGCGGTCACCACGCTCGCTGCCAATCCGGTTGGCCGCGGCGATGACCACGTTGTTGACGTGGGCCGCGGTGATGGTGAGATAGGAAGCCATGCACTGTCCTGCGGCATCGAACAACGGCGGTGGGGTCCACACCCAGTTGTTGACGCTGCAGATGATGTCGGCCCCTTGCAATGCGAGCAGGCGGGGTACCTCGGGAAACCAGATATCCCAGCAGATCAGCAGTCCAATTCGGCCAATCGGCGTTTCGAACACCGGGAAACCCAGGTCGCCAGGCGTGAACCAGAGTTTTTCCTGGTTCCACAGGTGCGCCTTGCGGTAGTGCCCCAACAAGCCATCGGGCCCATGCAATACAGCACTGTCGTAGAGCTTGAGCCCATCGCGCTCGGCAAAGCCGGCCACGAGGTACACCTGGTGCCGATGCGCGAACGCGGCCCAGGCCCTGTTGCTTTCACCGTCATGCAGTGATTCGGCATGGGCATACGCCTCGGTGCGGGAGCGAAAGGTGTAGCCGGTATTGGCGAGCTCCGGCAGCACGATCAGGTTCGCGCCTTGAGTGACGGCTTCTTCAGCCAGGGCCAGGGTGTTCTGAAGGTTCGATTCCAGGTGCTCCAGTCCGACCTGGGGGTCAAACTGAATGACGGCTATCCGGGCCGGACTGATAGGGACAAGCTGAGCTGACATGGTGGCGTCCTTGTTATCTTTGTTGGAGGAACGCCAGTTAAGCCAGTCTTCAAGTACCGCAGCTAGTCAGCCAAATCCGAGCGAGGGTGTGGAAATTTCGGACACCGCTGAAAGGAATATGGAGTGCAGCGTTGTTTCAGGTAAAAAAATGGGGCCGCAGTGCGGCCCCATTTGTCACATCCCAGCGGCGAGCGCCAGGTTTGATCCCTTACACAGCCAGCGCGCGTTCGCGCAGCTCGCTGTTGAGGATGCGGTCGTTCTCGGAGTAGTCGACCGGGCAGTCGATCACGTGAACGCCGGGGGTCTTGATGCAGTGCTCGAGTAGCGGCAGGAAGCCTTCGGCGCTTTCGACACGGTGACCGTTGGCACCGTAGGCTTCGGCGTACTTGACGAAGTCGGGGTTGCCGTAGTCCAGGCCGAAATCGGTGAAGCCCATGTTGGCCTGCTTCCAGCGGATCATGCCGTAGCCGTCGTCACGCAGGATCACGATGGTGATGTGCATGTTCAGGCGCACGGCCGTTTCCAGCTCCTGGCTGTTCATCATGAAGCCGCCGTCACCACATACCGAGATCACCGGGCGCTCCGGGTGGACCAGGTGCGCGGCCATGGCCGATGGCAGGCCGGCGCCCATGGTCGCCAGGGCGTTGTCGAGCAGTACGGTGTTGGGCTTGTGCGCCTTGTAGTTGCGCGCGAACCAGATCTTGTAGATACCGTTGTCGAGGGCGACGATGCCTTCGGACGGCAGCGAACGACGGATGTCGGCGACCAGGCGCTGCGGGTAGACCGGGAAGCGGTCGTCGTCGGCGCCTTCGGCGATCTGGGCTTCGTTGGCTTCGCGGATGGCCATCAGGCGGGTGAAGTCCCAATGCGCGGTGTCATTGAGCGCTTCGCCGATCTGCCAGACGGCGTTGGCGATGTCGCCGATCACCTCGACCTGCGGGAAGTACACGGCATCGACTTCGGCGGAGCGGAAGTTGATGTGGATGACTTCGGTGCCGCCACGGACCATGAAGAATGGCGGCTTCTCGATGACGTCGTGACCGATGTTGACGATCAGGTCGGCGGCTTCAACGGCACGGTGCACGAAGTCGCCGGACGACAGCGCGGCGTTGCCGAGGAAGCGCGGGTGGCGCTCGTCGACCACGCCCTTGCCCATCTGGGTGGTGATGAACGGGATGCCGGTCTTGTCGATCAGCTGCTTGAGAACCTTGGCGGTCATCTTGCGGTTGGCGCCGGCGCCGATCACCAGGATCGGGTTGCGGGCGGTGCGCAGTTTCTCGACGGCGGCTTCGATGGCCTTGTGTTCGGCCAGCGGGCGACGGGTCAGGCTTGGCGGGATCGGCAGGCTGTCGGTCTGCTCGGCGGCGATGTCTTCCGGCAGCTCCAGGTGAACGGCGCCCGGTTTCTCTTCCTCAGCCAGGCGGAACGCCTCGCGCATACGGGCCGGGATGTTGTCGGCCGAGGCGAACTGGTGGGTGTACTTGGTGATGGGGTCCATCATGCCGCACACGTCGATGATCTGGAAGCGGCCCTGCTTGGACTTCTTGATCGGCTTCTGGCCGGTGATCATCATCATCGGCATGCCGCCGAGATAGGCATAGGCACTGGCGGTCACCAGGTTGGTCGCGCCAGGGCCGAGGGTCGACAGGCTGACGCCGGTCTTGCCGGTCAGGCGGCCATAGGTGGCGGCCATGAAGCCCGCGGACTGCTCGTGGCGGGTGAGCACCAGCTTGATCTTCGACTTGCGCAGGGATTCGAGCAGGTCGAGGTTTTCTTCACCGGGAATGCCGAACACATACTCGACACCTTCGTTTTCCAGGCATTGCACAACGACATCGGCGGCCTTGGCCATCTTGCTTGCTACCTCAAGTGATATTGCGGTGGTGATTCCAGGAATGCTCAGCGCAGTACGCTGAAGTCAGTCTGTCCAGAGGCAAGCAGTGCCCCCCGAACAGAACCTTGACGCAGGCAATACTCTATCAAGTCACGTACCTGTGCGCGAAACCATTGTCGCATTCCGTTGGTCTGCCTGGACCAGTTGGAACGCAATGAGGCGATTTTCTCGAAAATGGCGCGTCTCTCCTCGAAAAGGCGCTCTTATGTCGGCGTGCTCGGGATAACCCTTCAGCCCGAATTGCCCGTCAACCGGCCCACCACGGGCACGATGACGAGTGTCGCAAGCATCATGGCCAGGCCATTGCCGACAAACACGGGCATGGCATCCGGTAGCCGCACGTTGATTGCCACTGCCAGCGGCGGGGCGACCAGCGCCCCCAGGCCGGCGCTCAACGCGATGACCTGCCACTGGCCGCCCAGGCTCATCACCGCGGCCGGCACGATCGAAACCAGTGGAAGGTAGGTTGGATACCAGCCGTGGCGCTTCCACTGCTGGCGCCACAGCAGTATGCCAATCAACGAAGCCAGCGCCTGACCGCTGATGATCTCCAGCAGCAGGTGCGAGCCGTACGCTGGGCTGGCGGGCGACAGGATGTAAGCGATCAGCACGCCAAGCAGCAGACCGAGGCTCGCGATTTCATTGCCCAGGAACAGTGGCTCGCTGAAGTCGGCCAACACCCGGCGCATGGTCCAGATCACCCCGAAGCTGGACACAGGTTCCGCGCAGGGCTCAGGGGTAATTGCTCGAGTGGATAACCGCGATTCAGTGGTGATCCAAGGTACGCGCTTGCAGAGCAGTAAGCCGAACGCGCTCGCTAGCGCCATGCCTCCCAGATTGCCGACTACCAATGGCAGCTCCAAGGGGTAGCACACCTGGTTTACCAGCAGCAGGCTTGCCGGGGGCACCAGCACGGCGCCAAGCACGGCGCCGGTGATGGCCACCTTCCAGCCGCGCCCGAACCGCAGTACAACCACGGCGGGCAGCGAAACGAAGGCGACATAGGTGGGCTGCCAGGTGCCGTTGTGCAAGGTCCAGCCCCAGAGGACATGGCTGAGCAGCAGCGACAGCGATGAACTGGTGACCAGCCATGGCCACAGACCGCTGCCATAACAGATGGCGAAACCCTGCCAGCGGTGCCCATGGCGGTGCGCGGAGTGAGCCAGCCAGGCGCCCGCTAGCAGGCCCAGGGCAGGAAGCTCGTGCTTGTAGAACATCACTTCGCTGATATCACCAACAATCCAGCGCATTCGTTCGAGTGGCTCATTGATATTCAACAGCATGCAGGCGTAGCTAGGCCAGAGATCGAGCCAGCGCTGGGCACGTCCACTAACGACTTCGATGAGCACAACCGAGAATATCGAGATCGACATGCTCAGCAGCAGCTGGGAAAAAAAGCCGTGCCGCAGGGAGCGGGTGTCGTGGTCCATGCACGTGTCCTCATTGATTTTTGAAGGACACAGTAGAGCTGGCACTTAGCCACCGAGGACAGTCAGTCGCGTCCGATAGCCTTGCAGGAAATATCCACTTATTGCAGGGCGTCGGAGATTTGCCGGGGCATAGGCTTCGAAATGCGAGCCCGAGGATGAACTTATGCTCGGAAAAGACAAAACCCCTACCTGCTCGCGCAGATAGGGGTTTTGCGAAATGAATCTTGACGATGACCTACTCTCACATGGGGAAACCCCACACTACCATCGGCGATGCATCGTTTCACTGCTGAGTTCGGGATGGGATCA
>NZ_DATELE010000161.1:0-4895 GCF_035277045.1 Pseudomonas sp.
CGAGGCGGACGGCGCAGGACAGGCCTGGACGCTAGGCGCCCTGGCCGTGCAGTTGGGCGACAACCGCATCACCGGCAGCGGCAGCCTGCAGCAGCGCCTGGCCGGCCGGATCGACCTCGACCTGCCACGTCTGGGCCAGCTCTGGCCGCGCCTGCAAGGGCAGGTCAAGGGGCGTCTGGATGTCGCGGGTACCCTGGACAAGCCCGAAGGCTCCCTCACCCTGAAAGGCCAGCAACTGGCCCAGGATCAGAACCGGATACAGAGCGTCGGCCTCGACGCCCGGCTCGACAGCGCCCAGCGCGCGGTGCTCGCGTTGAAAGTCGGCGCGATCCGCCTGGGCGACACGGCCTTGGGCGACCTGCTCGCCACCGGCAAAGGCGATATTCGTCAGCAGGCGCTAAGCCTCAAGCTGGACGGCCCGCAGCTCAAGGTCGATCTGGATCTAGACGGAGCCTTGGCCAAGGGTGACTGGCGCGGCCGCCTGGCCCGCGGGCGTATCCAGGCCGGCGGCCAGGACTGGCAGTTGCAGGCCCCGGCCAGACTGCAGCGCCTGGCCAACGGCCAGCTGGACTTCGGCGCCCATTGCTGGCGTTCGGGCCAGGCCAGCCTGTGTGGCGAAGACCAGCGCCTGGCGCCCGATCCGCGGTTGCGCTATCACCTCAAGCAGTTCCCGATCGAAAGCCTGGCTCAATGGATGCCAAAGGACTTCGCCTGGAAAGGCTCGCTCAACGCCGACGTCAACCTCGATATCCCGGCGAGCGGTCCCAAGGGCACCTTCGTGATCGATGCCAGTGGCGGCACCCTGCGCATTCGCGACAAGGACCGCTGGCTGGACTTCCCTTATCAGACCCTGCGCCTGGACAGCACCCTCAACCCCCGCCAGGTCGATACCCGTCTGGCATTCCAGGGCAAAGGGCTGGGCGAGCTGATGCTGAACACGCGTATCGACCCGGTGGCCAGCAGCAAGCCGATCTCCGGGGACTTCCGCCTGGCCGGCCTCGACCTGTCCGTCGCCCGGCCGTTCATCCCCATGGTCGAGCGCCTGGAAGGGCAGCTCAACGGCAGCGGCCGGCTGTCGGGCACCCTGATGGCTCCGCAAGTCAATGGCAGCCTCAACCTCACGGGCGGCGAGGTCAGCGGCGGGGAACTGCCGGTCAGCCTGAAGGACCTCTCGCTGCAAGCGTTGATCGCGGGCGAGCAGGTCCAGCTAAACGGTGGCTGGCGCAGCGGTGACGCCGGTCGTGGCCAGCTTGGCGGCAGCATCACCTGGGGGCAGGCGTTGGCTGTCGACCTGCGCTTGCAGGGCCAGCAACTGCCGGTGACCGTCGAGCCTTATGCGGAGCTGGATGTGGCGCCTGACCTCAACATCCGTCTGGTCGACGACAAGTTGGCGGTCACCGGCAAGGTCAAGGTGCCCAAGGGCAAGATCATCGTGCGTGAGCTGCCGCCATCGACGGTCAAGGTGTCCGAGGACACCGTGATCGTTGGCCACCAGACCGCCGAAGGCAAGCCACCCATGGCGATGGCCATGGACATCGACGTCGAGGTCGGCCAGGAGCGGCTGTCATTCAGTGGTTTCGGCCTCACCGCCAATCTGCTCGGGCACGTGCACATCGGCGACAACATGGACACCCGCGGCGAGCTGAGCCTGGCCGACGGCCGTTACCGGGCCTATGGCCAGCGCCTGACCATCCGCCGCGCACGGCTGCTGTTCGCCGGGCCCATCGCCCAGCCTTATCTGGATATCGAGGCAATCCGGCAGGTCGATGACGTGATCGCGGGTATCCGCCTGAGTGGCAATGCCGAACAACCCACCACGCAGGTGTTCTCGGAACCGGCCATGAGCCAGGAGCAGGCGCTGTCCTACCTGGTGCTGGGCAGGCCGCTGGGGACCACGGGCGAAGACAACAACATGCTGGCGCAAGCGGCGCTTGGCCTGGGCCTGGCGGGCAGCGCCGGGATCACCGGCAGCCTGGCCTCGAACCTGGGCATCGAGGACTTCCAGCTCGACACCGAGGGCAGCGGCGACGCTACCAGCGTGGTCGCCAGCGGCAACCTGACCGAAAAACTCAGCCTGCGCTATGGAGTCGGGGTGTTCGAGCCCGCCAACACCATCGCCTTGCGCTACAAGCTGAGCAAGAAGGTCTACCTGGAAGCGGCCAGTGGCGTGGCAAGTTCGCTGGATATCTTCTACAAACGCGATTTTTGAGCCGGTGCTCTGAGCGGTGTTGAAAGTGGGCGTGAATCCTGGCCCCCTTTTGCAGGGCGCATGAGGGGGCAGGACAGGCGTGGGAAATTGCCGGAAGGTGGGATCACGCCTGGCGCCGGATATTGCCGATCTGGCGCAGACTCAGCCCGTACTTGTCCGCCAGCAGGCTGCGCGACAAGCCGTTCGCGCTCTCCAGCTGGATCTTCTGGTTGCGCAGCTGGCGCAGGAAATGGTCGGGTTTGGGGATTTCCAGCGCTACGCCGGCAAAGCGTTGGATCAGCGCGTCAAGGGCATCGGCCGGCAAGATGTCCACCAGCCGGGTGCGTTCCCGGTGCTTGGGTATGTACTTGGGCCGGCCACCGTAGGTACACGTCAGGCGGTAGGCGTTCTCGATGCCAATGCACTCGATCAGCGACTGCAGTGACTGCGGCAGTTGCGCGACATCGATTCGGGTGAGGTCATGCAGTTCCATGGTGACTCCCAGGGGCGAGGGTGGGGCAACGCAGTGCCCGGACATCCGTGCCGAGCGTTCCGGGCCATCACGCAGCACGCAGTGAAATGGCTCGGATCGATTCTCGACCCGCGACCCTTTTCGTGACTAGGGGCCAAGCGAACCGGTGCTTGTAGTCGTATTGATCAACGTTTTGAGGGCAGCGTTTACTAGCTGCGTAGGACTTCGCTTCACCAGCGCCCTGGAAGCCATGATGTGCCGCCGAGGCCTTTTCCTGATCATGCGCTGGGTTGGACACCCATCGGCGACGCCCTGGCGCCCAGGCGTGGAGGGCGGGTACCGGTAACCAGGCAGCGGGAAATGCTCCGCCGTGGCAGGGTGGCGTTGTATGATGGCGGCGGCTCGAACGAGCCTATTGTCCCTGATGTCGCAAGGAACCTTCGATGACACACGTGCAGCGCCTGAAATACTCGATCCTGATCATCCTGGTGGTGCTGGGCATCATGCTCGGCCTGTCCCACCTGCAAAAGCAGGGGACGATCAGCGAGCAGACCTTCCAGTACATCGCGATAGCCGTCGCGGTCATCGTCGTGGTGATCAACGGTCTGCTGCGGCGCAAGGTAAAACCCTGAGGCCCTCAGGGCATGGCCGGCGCCCGCCGGCCAGTCTTTCAACGCGCGGCAGGCTGCTCCAGCACTGCCCGGGCGTGAGGGTTGAGGCTGTAGCACTTGTCACTGCCCAGGCTGATCACGCCCTCGGCGCACAGGCGCTTGAGCACCTCGCGCACGCTCAGGAACGACAGCGGGATGTCCAGCTGCTCGAGCTGGGTGTGCACCCCGCGCACACCGATGCTGCGCCCGTTGCGGTTGGCGTGGTGCAAGGCGTCGATGACTTTCAGACGGATCAGGCTGGTACGCAGGCCGTAGACCCGCAGCAGCTCGCGGATCTGGTCGTTGCCAACCCGCTCGTCCAGGCTGGCGGTTTGCTGTGCGGTGGGCATGGCGGGGCGTTCGCCGCCCCGTTGCGCAGGTTGAGAGTCGTGCATGTGAATGCTCCTTTTCGTGGACTGTCCTGAAGAAACGGTGAGGGCCTCATTCAATAAGACGAATGAGCGCCGAAAAACTGCACCGTCGGGCAAAAAAAACTTGCCGCTTGCTGTTCAGGACTGTTCAGGATGTACGGAGCTTGCCTGGGGGCGGCCGATGCGCGGTTGGCCGACCGGGGCAATCCTGCGATGACGCGCGGGTGTCAGAATGCAAAAGGTGCCAGCTGGAACCCGTGCTCATCCACCTGCAATGCCCAACCCTCCCGGTCCCAGTCGCCCAGGACGATGCGCCGCGCGGGCAGCTCATCGACCATCAGCTTGTGGATCGCCGGACGGTGGGTGTGGCCGTGGACCAGGGTGCGCACGCCATGCGCGTGCATCACCCGCGGGATTTCCTCGGGCGTGACATCGACGATGTCGTTTGCCTTCATCCGCGTTTGCGCGCGGCTTTCGCTGCGCAGCTTGCGCGCGAGCTTCTGGCGGCTGCCCAAGGGCAAGTGGCGCAGAATCCACAAGGTCAATGGGTTGCGCAGGTAGCGGCGCAGCTTCATGTAGGCCAGGTCGCGGGTGCACAGGCTGTCGCCGTGCATCAGCAGCACCTGTTCGCCGCCAAGCTCGACCACGCTCGGGTCGGCCAGCAGCGTGCAGCCGGCAGCCTTGCAAAAGGCTTTGCCGATCATGAAGTCGCGGTTGCCGTGCATCAGGTAGATCGCGGTGCCACTGTCGCTCAGCCGGCGCAGGGCCTGGCAGATCCCTTGCTGGAAGGGCGACATGGCGTCGTCGCCGATCCAGGCCTCGAAGAAGTCACCCAGGATGTACAGCGCACGGGCGTGCTGTGCACGCCCGTCGAGCAAATCAAGAAACGCCCGGGTGATATCCGGGCGCTCTTCTTGCAGGTGCAGATCGGAGATCAGCAGAATCACTCAATGATCTCTGCTTTCTCGATGACCACGTCCTCGACCGGGACATCCTGGTGGCCAGACTTGGAACCGGTACGCACGCCTTCGATGGCGTCGACCACTTCACGGCCTTCGATCACTTCGCCGAACACCGCGTAGCCCCAGCCCTGCACGTTCTTGCCGCTGTGGTTCAGGAAGTCGTTGTTGGAGGCGTTGATGAAGAACTGCGCGGAGGCCGAATGCGGCTCCATGGTGCGGGCCATGGCAACGCTGTACTTGGTGTTCTTCAGG
>NZ_DATELE010000162.1:0-4115 GCF_035277045.1 Pseudomonas sp.
ACGATCGTCGCCGCCAGCACCTTCTGTCGGCCGTACTTGTCACCCAGCGCCCCGAAGAACAACCCGCCCAGCGGCCGGATCAGGAAGGGCACCGAAAACGTGGCCAGCGCTGCAATCATCTGCACGCTCGGGTCGGCGTTGGGGAAGAACACCTGCCCCAGCACATAGGCGACAAAGCCATAGACGCCGAAGTCGAACCATTCCATGGCATTGCCAAGCGCGGCGGCAGTGATCGCCTTGCGCATCTTGGCATCGTCGACAATGGTGATGTCTTTCAACCCGATGGGGTTGATGCGGTTTTTACGGATTTTCATGCACGTACTCTGATGTTGACTGTCTTTTCAGACCGCTAGCGTCCGGTCTTACAGGAGGGAAGCAGGTCATGCCCAAGCGGTGCCATCGTTGTAATGGCCAGGGCTCTTTCGCATCTGATACAAAGAGACATGAAATAATTCACTGCTGTTCATATTTTTCCGCTATAGCGCTGGCTCGGCGACCAGGCATTACGAAAATTCGTCGACGTGAGAAGCGATGTCCTACAGAGAATTAAGAATCGTTTAAGCATCACCCCCTAGGGTAACCGTACCGCTCGCTGCGACAGGCGAGCGCCATACCCAGCGTACGGAGCGATGCGATGATGGAAGCCCTTGGCAGCAAATGGACCTGCTTCAAAAAGACGCTCACCTACGTCGGCTGGGCGCTCTTCTGGCTGATGCTCTGGGATGTGGCGGTCACGCTGGACTTCATGTTGCTGGCGCGCGATGTGCTCGACATCCCGCTGATGCCATTGACGCTGCTGTGCTCCGCCCTGGTCGTGCTGATCAGCTTTCGCAATTCCAGCGCCTATAACCGCTGGTGGGAAGCGCGCACGCTGTGGGGCGCCATGGTCAACAGCTCGCGCAGTTTCGGCCGCCAGGCGTTGACCCTGATTGATGACGAGCAGGAGGATGAGACACAGAACCCGGTCAAGGCGGCTCTGTTCCGGCGCCATGTGGCCTATCTGCATTCGTTGCGCGGCCAGCTGGTGGGACATGTCGATACCGGCCAGCTGCGCGGGCTGTTGCCTGCCGCGGAGATCGAGCGGGTCGGGCAGGGCAACAACGTGCCCAACGACATTCTCAACGGGTCCGCCGTGCTGCTGGCCCAGGAGTTCAAGGCCGGGCGCCTGGACAGCATCCGTCTGGCGCGGCTTGAATCGACGCTGGTCGATATCTCCAATCATCAGGGCGGCATGGAGCGCATTGCCAACACCCCTCTGCCGTATCCCTATATCTACTTCCCGCGACTGTTCAGCGCGCTGTTCTGCATGATCATGCCGTTGAGCCTGGTGCCCACCCTGGGCTGGTTCACGCCGGTGGTCTCGACCGTGGTGGGGTGCATGCTGCTGGCGATGGAGCGAATCGGAACCGATCTGCAGGCGCCCTTTGGCCGCAGCCAGCACAGGATCCGGGTGGAGGACCTGTGCCGGAACATCGAGCGGAACCTGTGCTCGATGTTCAATGAGCCTTGCAGGAGCAAGGCGATCGACATGCCGGGCTGAGCGCGTGGCTACATAGGCTGCGTGGCCTGGGCCTTCAGCACCTGCATCTGCTGGCGATAGTCAGCGGTGACCTGGCGCGCCTGCTCGGGGTTGTTCACCACCTTGGGAGTGATCAGGACGATCAGTTCGGTACGGTCGCGGCTTCTGGAGGTGCTGCCGAACAGCCAGCGCAGGCCGGGAATGTTCGACAAGCCGGGCACGCGGGTGTCGGTGCGGGCGTTGTCCTGCTTGATCAGGCCGCCCAGCAGCACGGTCTGACCGCTCTGCACCGCCACCTGGGTGGACACCGCGCGGCTTGAGATGCGCGGGTTGGGCTGGGTGGTGGTGACGGCACTGTCGTCGGCGTCGCTGACTTGCTGCTGGATGTCCATGTACACCAGGCCACCCGGATTGATCCGCGGCAGCACGTCGAGGATGACGCCGGTCTGCACGTACTCGACGCTGCTCAGCGTGGTATCGGAGGTGCTGGTGTTAACGGTGGTCTGACTGATGGGGATGTTATCGCCCACCTGGATCTGCGCCTGCTGGTTGTTCAGCACCACCAGCGAAGGCGCGGACAGCACCTGGGTCAGGCCGCGGGTTTCCAGTGCGCGCAAGGCCACTTGCAGGTTGCTGCTGACGAACGAGTAGAACATCGAGCTGCTGCCCAGCGCGACGCCGCCGGCGCCCAGGGCTGCCTGGCTGCCGCTCTGGTTGGCGACCGTGGTGCTGGACGAATTGCCCGCCAGGCGTCCCAGGTACCATTGCACGCCCAGGTCGAGGTCGCCGGTGAGCTTGACCTCGAGGATGCGGGTTTCGATCTGTACCTGCAGGGGTGGGCTGTCGAGGCGCTTGATGGCGGATTCGATCTCTTTCCACTGGGCCGGCCGGGTGCGTACCAGCAGCTGGTTGCTACTCTTCTGCGCGGTGATGCGCACCGATTGCTCGAGGCTCTTGCCCGTGCCTTCGCTCTGTTCACTGGCCTCAGTGCCCAGGCCCTCGTCTTGTGCCTGGCTGTCGTCCTCCTCCGTCGATTCCTCGCTTGGTGAAGCCGATTGGGAAGATGTGCCCGTAAGTCCTTGATTGCCGGTGCTATTCAGCGATGTCAGGCTGGTGGTCTTGAGGCCAGGCGCGACCTTTGCCGCCGTGTCGTCGCTGATCTGGCCGCTGCCGTAGATCTGCCGCAGGTAGCGCGCCAGATCCGCCGCTTTCAGGTTGCGCACGTCGTAGACATACAACTGCGGCTCGTTGCCGCCGCCTTCATCGATGGTCCTGATCCAGTCGCCGACCTCTTGCAGGTATTCTGGCTGCGCGGAAATGGCCACGATCGAGTTGGTGCGCTCGTTGGGCATGAACCTGACCATGCCGGACAACGGCATGCCGCTGTCCGGGCCGAACAGCTTCTGCAATTGCGGCATCAGCTCGGCCACCGAGGCGTGCTGCAGGCCATACACGCCGATCGACATGCCCTTGAGCCAGTCGACGTCAAAGGTGTCGATGGTGTCCTGGTAGTTGGCCAGCTCCTCGGGGGTGCCGGCCAGGCTGAGCACGTTGCGCGCCGGGTCCACCAACAGGAAGGCGTTTTCGCGGACGAAGGGCCTGAGCAGTTTCTGCATCTCGGTCGCGCCGATGTAACGCAGGGGATAGAGCCTGGCGGCGAGGCCTGTGGCGGGCTGTGCCACGGCCACCTCGGGCACCAGCTTGCCGGCGACCGCCTGGTCGGCAGGCAGCACCACGTAACGGTCGCCCTGGCGGATCATCGCGTTGTCGGTCCAAGACAGCAGCGTCTCCAGGATCGACAGCGCTTGCTGCTTGTTGACGGGCTTGGAGGTCGAGAAGCTGACTGTGCCTTTCACGCCTTGGCTGATGCTGTAGTTCTCGTGCAGCAGATCGCCCATCACGCTGTTGATGACCGCTTCGATGGGCTGGTCGGTGAAATTGAAGACGATGTCGCCGTCTTCACGTGCAGCCTTGGAAGCCGTGCCCGCCGGAGGCCGGATGAAGCGCTGGCTACCCTTGATGATCTGCCGCTGGGGCGCCGCGACCGCAGCGGGCGCTGCTGGCCGTGGTTGCGAGATATCCGAGGATGCGGGCAATGGCGCCGGATCCGCGGCACCTTTGAATGCCTCCTGCATCAGGCCGGGATCGCTGGGCAGGTCTTGCCGAGGCGTCGAGCACGCGGCCAGGGATAGGGCGACGCCGAGGCCAAGCAAGGGCGCGCGCAGGGTCAGCAGGGAAAAACGTGAAGGAAGCTGCAGGGTCATGGTGTCTGGGTACGTGGAAGAGTAAGGACGGGGGCGTTTGACGGCGGCGGAAGGCGCGGCACAGGCATGTTCAGGGTGTGGCTCTGTCCCTCGCGGGTGAAGGTCGCGCTGCGGGCATTGAGCTGGCTCAGGGTCCAGCCGCTGTCCAGGGCTGTGCCCACGGCGAGCTTGATGGCGCGCTGGCGGGCGTCACGCAGGTAGGCCCACTGCACGGCGCGGTCGAGCAGCACGCCGGTGAGGGTGAGTCCGGACAGCGGTTGCGCGGTGATGGTCGAGCTGCGCGGATCAGGTTGCCGGTCCGGACTGAAGACCGGATGGGTCCAGGTCATCGC
>NZ_DATELE010000163.1:0-2009 GCF_035277045.1 Pseudomonas sp.
GCTCATGTTCTTGCCGTACTTGAACTCGAGTCCACGCGCTGGGCTGCAACCGGCCAACATGCCAAGCCCCAGGACTCCCATCCCGGCGACAACGGCGCGCCGGGTCAGTAAATCAGTCATGTAACCATCCTTTGAAGGGAAGGTGCCGGCCCCTGGGCAGGGCCAGTCAAAAAGCGCGGGCATTCTGGCATGAGGCCCCCCTGCCTTCTACCCGACACATGGGTGAAGCGGCTGCAGCCCTTGAAACACGGGCTGCGGCCTGTTGTCGCAGGGGTTGAATCAGTAACAGATTGTTGCTAAGGAGCAACAATAACGCCAATCAGTAGTAGGCGTTTTCTTTCTGCGTGTGGTCGGTCACATCACGCACACCCTTGAGCTCCGGGATTCGCTCGAGCAAGGTGCGCTCGATACCATCCTTCAAGGTCACGTCGGCCTGGCCGCAGCCCTGGCAGCCGCCGCCGAACTGCAGCACGGCAATGCCGTCCTCGACCACATCGATCAGGCTTACCTGACCGCCGTGGCTGGCAAGGCCGGGGTTGATCTCGGTCTGCAAGTAGTAGTTGATGCGCTCGTTGATCGGGCTGTCGGCGTTGACCATCGGCACCTTGGCGTTGGGGGCCTTGATGGTCAGCTGGCCGCCCATGCGGTCGGTGGCGTAGTCGACCAGCGCGTCTTCCAAAAACGGCACGCTGACCGAGTCGAGGTAGGCGGTGAAGCTCTTCAGGCCCACGGCCTGGTCTTCGGGCTTTTCTTCGCCCGGCTTGCAGTAGGCGATGCAGGTCTCGGCGTACTGGGTGCCCGGCTGGGTGATGAAAACGCGAATGCCGATACCAGGGGTGTTCTGCTTGGAGAGCAGATCGGCCAGGTAATCATGGGCGGCGTCGGTAATGGTTATAGCGCTCATGGAAGTTCCTCTCAGACTTGCCGGCAAGTTTACGCCAACCTGGCCTTTGTACAAAGTCCTAGTAATTGACTCGGGATAGCGCCAGCGCAGGCTGCGCCACGCGCCGGGCCTCGCACCAGTCGCTCAGGCGCCGGTACAGCCCGCGTTCGAGCCACTTGTAGCTGAGCCAGGATGCTCCGGCGATCACCGGCACGCATACGGCGAAAGTCGCATAAGGGTTGAGCTTCAGGCGCTGGCTCGCGAACCAGCCGCAATAGAGCACCAGCACATGGATCAGGTACACCGAGTACGAGCAGTCGCCCAGCGACTTGAGCACCTGGTTACCCTTGAAGTACGGCTCCAGCGCCACGCACGCCAGCACGATCATCGCGCTGGGCAGGCCCCAGTGCAGCAGGCGCATCGAGGCATCGAGGTGGTAGATGGCAAAGCCCGCGGCGCCCAGCACCGCGAGCGGCAGCCACAGGCCTTCGATGATCAGCCCCCGCCGGTAGGCGATGCCGATGCCAATCCCCAGCAGGAACTCGTAGATGATGTTGTTGGCATAGAAATGACTCAGCACGCCCACGCGGCTGAGCACCTCGCTGGCCACCAGCAGCACGGCGGTCACTAGCAACAGCTGGTAACGCTGGCGCACCAGGAACACCAGGGAGAACAGCAGGTAGAAGAACATCTCGAAGTTGAGCGTCCAGCCGACATTGAGCGTCGGGTACATGCCGTAGCCACCCGGATTCTCGGCAGGGATGAACAGCAGCGAGAGCAGGAAATGGTGCAACTCGATGGTCTGGTGCGGCATCCAGCGGCTGGCCACCAGCAGCAACCCACCCATCAGCAGCGTGTAGAACCAGTACGCCGGCACGATGCGCAGCACCCGGTTGAGCAGGAAACGTTGGGGCGCCATCGGTTTGTCGCGGGTCGAGAGGTAGATCACCAACCCGCTGATGACGAAGAACACATCCACGCCGACCGCGCCGCGATCGGTCAGAAGCTGGCCCACCGGGCCGGTGGCGTGGAAGTCGAAGAAGATTTGCATGAAGTGGTGACAAACCACCACCCAGGCGGCGAACGCCCGAAGTGCCTGAAGCGAATACAGCATGCCATTACCTGC
>NZ_DATELE010000164.1:0-3123 GCF_035277045.1 Pseudomonas sp.
TATCGATGCCGCGGGGCTGACCGAGCGCATCACCCTGCCAGGCTTCCAGCGCGACATGCGCAGCTGGATGGTGCGCCTGGACGCCCTGGTGATCAGCTCGCGCACCGAAGGCACGCCGATGATCCTGCTCGAAGCCATGCAGGACGGCGTGCCGGTGGTGGCCTTCGGCGTCGGCGGAATCCCGGATGTCATCGAACACGGCCAGAGCGGGCTGCTGGCCCGGCCACTGGCGGTGGACGAACTGGGCCAGCACCTGCTGGCGCTGCTCGACGACCCCGCCCAGGCCGCGGAGCTGGTGGCCCGCGCACGCCGCACGCAACAGGAACGTTATCACCTGCCGACCCTGGCACAGCGCTGGGCCCAGGTCTACCGGGGCGCCGCCAAGGAGCTTGTCGCATGATCATTCCACTGTCTTTGCTCAGCCTGTTCGCGCTGCTTGGCCTGGGCTTGCTCGCCAGCCCCTACCCCTACCTCGCACCCGGCGCGGTGCTGGGCCTGGCCGGAGCCCTGGCACTGTACCGCCGTCCCGCCTGGGGCCTGCTGGCGATCGCCGCCCTGGTACCGCTCGAAGGGCTGCTCAAGGACAGCCTGCTGTCGGGCGCCAAGCTGATCGGGATCGGCCTGGCGCTGATCCTGGCCTTGCAGATGGCCGTACGGCAACTGCCGGGCGAGCGCCTGCAAAGCACCCACTGGCGCCTCTTGGTGCCCTTCATGGCGCTGTACCTGCTGAGTTTCTGGACCACCGATAGCCAGGTGCTGTCGACCGGGCACCTGCGCGAGTTCATCGTCGGCCTGGTGGTGTTCGTACTCACCCTGCTGATCGGACGCGACCTGAACCTGCCCATGCTGGCGCGGATCGTGACGGTCAGTGCTTGCGTCACGTGCCTGTTCGCCATCTTTTCCACCAAGTACCAGGAGCAGGGCCGCGCCTCGGCCATGCTCGACCCCAACTCCTTCGCCATGCTGATCACCATCGCCACCCCCCTGGGGCTGTGGCTGGCGATCAAGAGCCGGCAGATACCGGTCAAGCTGTTCTGGGCCGCCTGCTGCCTGCTGCTGCTGGCAGGCATGACCAAGACCGAGTCCCGCTCGGGCCTGGTGGTGCTGCTGATCAGCCTGGGCATCGTGCTCTACAACTACCGCGAGCAGGTCGCCCACGTGCGGCCTCGGCACCTGGGCTTCGCCATGCTCGGCCTGGCGCTGCTGCTGCCGCTGACGGCCGCGGTGATGCCCGCGGGCTACGTCGAGCGGATCCAGTCGCTGGTGCTGCTCAAGTCCGGCGTCAATGCCCACAAGGATGAATCGCTGGGCCGCCGCGCCTCCTACCTGGTGGTCGGCAAGGAAATGATCAGCGACAGTCCGTTGCTGGGCACCGGTCCCGGCACCTTCCCGCTGCACTACGCCCAGACCGGTTTCTCCAAGGCGTTCTCGCCGGTCAACAGCAAGCCCACCGACCTCTATCGCCGGGCGCACAACACTTATCTCGAGATCTTCAGCGAGACCGGCCTGCCCGCCGGGCTGCTGTTCGTCGGCATGATCGCCCTGGCCTTGCGCAACTTCTGGAAGGCCCGCGCGGCCTGGCTTGAAGCCGGCAACCACGACCAGGCCGACATGATGACCCACCTGACCATGAGCATGATGGCGATCGGGCTGTTCCTGATGTTCCTCAGCGCGCCGACGCACAAATACCTGTGGCTGATGCTGGCGCTGTCCAGCGTGGTCTGGCGCCAGGCGTCCGAAGCCCGCGCGCTGGGGGTGAAGGCATGAGCCTGATCAGCATCGTCATCCCCATGTTCAACGAGGCCAGGCACATCGGCAGGACCTTGAAGGCTGCGCGACTGGCGGCCGAGGTCGCCGGGCTTGACTGCGAGCTGGTGGTGGTCGACAACGGCTCCAGCGACGACGGCCCGCGGATTGCCCGGGACTTCGGCGCCCAGGTGCTGCGCCTGCCAGGGCTGGCCATCGGCGCGCTGCGCAACCAAGGGGCGCGGGCCAGCAAGGGAGAGTGGCTGGCCTTCCTGGACGCCGATATCGAGGTCCCGCAGGAGTGGCTGAGCCGCTTGCTGGTGCTACATGCCGAAGGCCAGGGCGATGTCTTTGCCCTGGATTGCGACACCCCGCGCCACGCCCCCTGGTTTGCCTACGCCTGGCAACGTCGCACCCTGCGGGCCGGCCGGCACGTGCAGCACAGCAACTGGCTGCCGACCCCCAACCTGCTCATGCAGCGCAGCTGGTTCGACCGCGTCGATGGCTTTGACGAGCGCCTGCGCACCGGTGAGGACAAGGACTTCACCTTGCGCCTGAACCAGGCCGGCGCCCGCCTGTGCGTGCTGCGCAAGCCCGTGGTGCTGCACTGGGGCTTCGAGGCCAACTGGGGCGAGTGGCTGGGCAAGGAGCTGTGGCGCCAGGGCAGTCATCTGCAATTGCTGCGCAGCAATGGCCTGAGCCTGCGCCTGCTGCGGTTTCCGCTGTTATCGCTGGCAATCTGGCTGTTCGACCTGGTGGCCTTGTCGCTGCTGACCGGCGGCAATGCCCGTGGCGCCCTGCTGGCGCTGTTGGTCGGCGCCCTGCCCGCCCTGGGACTGGGCCTGCGCCAGAGCCTCAAGCACCGTGATCCGCTGTTCATTCTGCAACTCTGGATGCTGCACTGGCTGCGCCTGCACCTGGCAGGCGCGGCGCTGCTGCTCAGCCTGTTCAACCGAACCGCAAGGAGGCCCGCCCGTGGCTGAGTACATTTTCTGGCTGTGCCTGGTGTTGCCGCTGTACGCCTGGGTCGGCTACCCCGTGCTGCTGACCCTGGCCGCACCGTTGTTTCGCCGGCGCGCACCCGCGCCGCTGGTACCCCAGACCGTCAGCGTGGTGATCGCGGCGCACAATGAAGAGCGTCATATCGAACAGAAACTGCGCAGCGTGCTCAATCAGGACTACGCGGCCGCCGCCTTGCAGGTAGTGGTGGCCAGCGACGGTTCCAGCGACCGCACCGTGGCATTGGCGCGCGACCTGGGCGACAAGCGCGTGCTGGTGCTCGACCTGCCGCGCCTGGGCAAGGCGGGCGCCCTCAACACCGCCGTCAATTACTGCCGCGGCGATATCCTGGTGTTCACCGATGCCGACAACCAATGG
>NZ_DATELE010000165.1:0-7949 GCF_035277045.1 Pseudomonas sp.
ACAAGTTCCAGGCCGCGCTGGACAACAATCCGGAAGTACCGCGCCCGCAACTGATGGTGCTGCGCCACACCCACGTGCACAGCCCGTCTGAACCGGAAGGCTGGAAAGTCGGAGCCCAGGCCATTTCGCGCTTCTACCGCACCTTCGATGCCTGGTTCGGCAACAAGACCGTCCCGGCCAACGGCTTCCTGGAGCCAAGCCCGGAGTCGAAGTTCGCCGAAGTGCCGGCATTCGCGCTGGAGAACATCCGCAAGAACACCATGATCGGCACCCCCGAGGAAATCATCGCGCGCATCAAGTACTACCAGGAACTGGGCGTCGACGAATTCAGCTTCTGGTGCGACAACAGTCTGCCGCACGCCGAGAAGAAAAAGTCGCTGGAGCTGTTCATCAAGGAAGTGGTGCCGGCTTTTAGCTGACGTGTCTCCACCGTCGCGGGTCCAGCCCGCTCCTGCGGGGCCATGCCCGCGAGAGCGGGCTTTTTTTGGCTTTGCATCTGCTGCAAGGGCCCTTTTTCAGGCATGCCCGAAAAAGGGCCGGTACAGACAGAACACCTTTCGTCCCCCGCCCATAGAAATTTCCAGCGGGGTATTGCAGAACAAATATTATGGTATACCATCAGACAACAAGAGCTGATCACCTACCCAGGAGCCGTCCATGAGTTTCGAAATCCGCAAGATCGTCACCTACTCCGAAGAGACCCGCATCGAAGGCGGCAAGGCCACCGACAAGCCGGTGACCATGGTCGGCCTGGCCGTCGTGATCAAGAACCCATGGGCGGGGCGCGGCTTCGTCGAAGACCTCAAGCCTGAAATCCGTGCCAACTGCTCCGAGCTGGGCGCACTGATGGTCGAGCGCCTGACCGCCGCCATCGGCGGTGCCGACAAGATCGAAGCCTACGGCAAGGCCGCGGTCGTCGGCGCCGATGGCGAGATCGAGCACGCCTCGGCCGTGATCCACACCCTGCGCTTCGGCAACCACTACCGTGAAGCGGTCCAGGCGAAAAGCTACCTGAGCTTCACCAACAAGCGCGGCGGCCCTGGCACCTCGATCCAGATCCCGATGATGCAGAAGGACGACGAAGGCCTGCGCTCGCACTACATCACCTTGGAAATGCAGATCGAAGACGCGCCGCGTGCCGACGAGATCGTCGTGGTCCTGGGCGCTGCCGACGGCGGCCGCCTGCACCCGCGCATCGGCAACCGCTACATCGACCTCGAAGAACTGGCAGCCGAAAAAGCTCAATAACAACAACGTAAACGGGCCGGGGCGTGCCGTGTGAAGCGCCACGCCCGACCTCCAAGGAGCGCCCATCCATGATTCAGCCTGTAGCTGAACGTACACCCGCCGGGACCAGCTACCTGGCGCTCGGCCAGGGCCAGCCCGTGGTACTGATCCACGGCGTGGGCCTGAACAAGGAAATGTGGGGCGGCCAGTTCGTCGGCCTGTCCGGCGACTACCGGGTCATTGCCTACGACATGCTCGGCCACGGCCAGAGCCCGCGCCCGGATGCGGGTACCGACCTGCAAGGCTACGCCGCGCAGCTGGCCGAACTGCTCGACCACCTGCAGATCCCGCAGGCAACGGTCATCGGCTTCTCGATGGGCGGCCTGGTGGCCCGTGCCTTTGCCCTGCACTACCCGCAGCGCCTGAATGCGCTGGTGGTGCTCAACAGCGTGTTCAATCGCACGCCAGAGCAGAGCGCCGGCGTGATCGCCCGCGCCGCGCAGGCCGCCGAGCTGGGTCCCGACGCCAACGTCGATGCCGCCCTGGACCGCTGGTTCAGCCGCGAGTACAAGGCCGCCAACCCGGCCCAGGTCGCCGCCATCCGCCAGGTCCTGGCCGGCAACGACCCGCAGGGCTACCACACCACCTACTCGCTGTTCGCCACCCAGGACATGTACCGTGCCGACGACCTGGAAAGCATCCAGGTGCCGACACTGATCGCCACCGGCGAACTCGATTCGGGCTCGACCCCGGCCATGACCCGCCAGCTCGCCGCGCGCATTCCCGGCGCCCAGTGCGTGGTCCTCGCCGAGCAACGGCACATGATGCCGGTCGAAGCGCCGCGTGAAGTCAACCGCATGCTGCTGGACTTCCTCGGCCACGCCCGTACCCTCTCCGATTCCGCACAGGGGATTGTTGCATGACCCTTCACCGTTTCCAGATGTGCATCGACGGCCAATGGTGCGATGCGCAAAGCGGCAAGACCTTCGACAGCCTCAACCCGGCGACCGCTCAGGCCTGGGCGCAACTGCCCGACGCCGCCGAAGCCGACGTCGAGCTCGCCGTGCAGGCCGCCCAGCGCGCCTTCGACAGCCCGGCCTGGCGTGGCATCACCGCGACTGCCCGGGGCAAGCTGCTGCGCCGCCTGGGCGACCTGATCGCCGACAACAAGGAACACCTGGCCCAGCTGGAAAGCCGCGACAACGGCAAGCTGATCCGCGAAACCCGCGGCCAGGTCGGCTACCTGCCAGAATTCTTCCACTACACCGCGGGCCTTGCCGACAAGCTCGAAGGCGGCACCTTGCCGCTGGACAAGCCGGACCTGTTCGCCTACACGGTGCACGAGCCGATCGGCGTGGTGGCCGGGATCATCCCGTGGAACAGCCCGCTGTACCTGACCGCGATCAAGCTGGCGCCTGCCCTGGCCGCCGGTAACACCATCGTGCTCAAGCCGTCCGAGCATGCCTCGGCGACCATCCTGGAGCTTGCCCGCCTGGCGCTCGAGGCCGGCTTCCCGGCCGGTGTGGTCAACGTGGTGACCGGCTACGGCCCGACCACCGGCGCGGCGCTGACCCGTCACCCGCTGGTGCGCAAGATCGCCTTCACCGGCGGCGCCGCCACGGCCCGCCATGTGGTGCGCAGCAGCGCCGAGAACTTCGCCAAGCTGTCGCTGGAGCTGGGCGGCAAGTCGCCGAACATCATCTTCGCTGATGCCGACCTGGACAGCGCCATCAATGGCGCGGTGGCGGGCATCTACGCCGCCTCCGGGCAGAGCTGCGTGGCCGGCTCGCGCCTGCTGGTGCAGGACGAAATCTTCGATGAGTTCGTCGCCCGTTTGGTCGAGCGCGCCAAGCGCATCCGCATCGGCAACCCGCAGGACGAGCAGAGCGAAATGGGCCCGATGGCCACCGCCCAGCAACTGTCCGTGGTCGAAGGCCTGGTCGCCGCGGCCAAGGCCGAGGGCGCCAAGCTGCACCTGGGTGGCAAGCGTGCCGAGGTCGAGGGCGAAGGCTGGTACTACGAGCCGACCCTGTTCGAGTGCGACAGCAACTCGATGACGATCATGCAGGAAGAGGTCTTCGGGCCGGTGGCCTCGGTCATCCGCTTCAAGACCGAGGCAGAGGCCCTGGCCATCGCCAACGACTCGCAGTTCGGCCTGGCCGCCGGCATCTGGACCCGCGACCTGGGCCGTGCCCACCGCCTGGCCCGTGACGTGCGCTCGGGGATCATCTGGGTCAACACCTACCGCGCCGTGTCCGCCATGGCACCGATCGGCGGCTTCAAGAACAGCGGCTACGGCCGTGAAAGCGGCATCGATTCGGTGCTGGCCTATACCGAGCTGAAGACCGTGTGGATCAACCTGTCCACCGCGCCCATGCCCGATCCCTTTGTCATGCGTTAGGAGACCTGCGTCATGATCGAACCCGGCATCTATAAAGACGTGATGGGCTCCTTCCCGTCCGGCGTCACCGTGGTCACCACGCTCGACCCCACCGGGGCGATCGTCGGCATTACCGCCAGCGCGTTCAGCGCGCTGTCGATCGACCCCGCGCTGGTGCTGTTCTGCCCCAACTACGCGTCGGACACCTACCCGATCCTGCGCGACAGCAAGCAGTTCGCGATCCACCTGCTGTCCGCCGACCAGACCGCCGAGGCCTATGCCTTCGCCGGCAAGGGCAAGGACAAGGCCCAGGGCATCGACTGGCACCTGAGCGCGCTGGGCAACCCGCTGCTGCCCAAGGCCACGGCGATCATCGAGTGCGAGCTGTGGCGCGAGTACGATGGCGGTGACCACGCGATCATCGTCGGTGCGGTGAAAAACCTGGTGCTGCCCGACGATCCGGTCACGCCGATGGTCTATCACCGCGGCAAGCTAGGGGCCCTGCCCCCGCTGGGCTGATTTACCCTTTATAGGGGCTGCGCCGTTCTTCACCCTCGGTTGCGGCCCCTTTTTTCTTTGCGGGCAGGTGCGCCCCGATCAAGGAGCACGGCAATGAGTAACGAGAAGTACGAAAAAGGCCTGGCGATCCGCACGCAAGTGTTGGGCGAGGCCTATGTGAACAAATCCATCGAGAACGCGGACGACTTCACCAAGCCGCTGCAGGAACTGGTCACCGAATATTGCTGGGGCCATGTCTGGGGCCGTGACGGCTTGTCGCTCAAAGAGCGCAGCATGATAAACTTGGCCATGATTTCCGCGCTCAACCGTCCCCACGAGCTCAAGCTGCATATCCGTGGCGCCTTGCGTAACGGCCTGAGCCGTGAACAGATTCGCGAAATTCTGCTCCAGGTCGGCATTTATTGCGGCGTGCCCGCGGCGGTGGACAGTTTCCGCCTGGCGCGCGAGGCCTTCGCCGAGGCCGATGCGGAGTCAACCCGTTAACACCGGGCTGTTCGAACCCTTGCATGGAGCACCCCAGGTTCGCGGTGCTCCTGCGGGTATGGCGCAACAGCCTCATTCAGAGCGCACACGATGAAACGCCAGCCACTCGATGACAGCTTCAAGGTCAACCGCAACCCCGTAACCCTGCGTGAAATCGTGCTCGACAAGCTGCGCGGCGCGATCATGAACTTCCACCTGCTGCCGGGCGACCGCCTGGTCGAGCGCGACCTCTGCGATCGCCTCGGCGTCAGCCGCACCTCGGTCCGTGAAGCCCTGCGCCACCTCGAATCCGAAGGCCTGGTCGAGTTCGCCGACGCCAAGGGCCCGCGGGTGGCGATCATCACCCTTGAGGATGCCCGCGACATCTACGAGCTGCGCTGCGTGCTCGAGGGCCTGATCGTCCAGCTGTTCACCGTCAACGCCAAGGCCAAGGACATTCGTGCCCTGGAGCGGGCGCTCGAGGAGAACCGCGAAGCGCTCGAGGAAGGCGAGCTGCAGCAGGTGCTGGATTCGGTGCAGGGCTTCTACGACGTGCTGCTCGAAGGCTCCGGCAACCACGTGGCCGCCACCCAGCTGCGTCAGCTGCAGGCCCGCATCAGCTACCTGCGTGCCACTTCGGTGTCCCAGGAAAACCGCCGCGGCGCCAGCAACCTTGAAATGGAAAAGATCGTCGAGGCGATCAAGAGCGGCGACCCGCTGGTGGCCCACCAGGCCTCGGTCGACCACGTGCGCGCCGCGGCCAAGGTGGCCCTGGACTACCTGCGCCAGAAACAGGACGACAACAGCAAGGTCCGCGACATCATCGCGCCCATTGCCCTCAAAGAACCCCGCATAGGCCGCTGATCATGCCCATCGCCCCGCGCTATTGCCCGCATTGCACTGTCGAGCTTGCCCGGGGCGTACCGGCCGGGGACACCCACGAGCGGCTGCTCTGCCCCGGGTGTGGCTACATCCACTACATCAACCCGAAGATCATTGCCGGCTGCATCATCGAGCGCGATGGCAAGTACCTGCTGTGCCAGCGGGCCATACCGCCACGGCCTGGCACCTGGACGCTGCCCGCGGGTTTCATGGAAAGTGGCGAGACGACCGAGGACGCCGCCCTGCGCGAAGTCTGGGAAGAGACCGGCGTGCGTGCCGACGTGGTCTGCCCGTATTCGATCTTCAGCGTGCCGAAGATCAGCGAGGTGTACATCATCTTCCGCGCCAGCGTGATCGAGGAGACCGGCTCGTTCGGGCCCGAGACGCTCGACTACCGGTTCTTCGCCCCGGACGAGATCCCGTGGGACGAGATCTACTATCCGGCGATCCGGCAGATTCTCGAGCGGTATATCTCGGAGCGGCTGGCGGGTGTCTATGGCATCTACATGGGTAATGACGATACCGGAAAAGTCCATTTCATCCGGTAGGCCGGGCTGTGCTTGTCAGGGCTCGTAACCCTCGACGATGATCACCTCGGCCTTGGCCACGCCCTGGCGATGCTTGCACGCCTCCTGGTACTGCGCCGACCGATAGCACGCCACCGCCTGATCATACGACTCGAACTCGATCACCACGCTGCGCTGTGGGGTCGCCCGCCCTTCCATCGCTTCGCTGCGCCCACCCCGCGCCAGCAGCTTGCCACCAAACGCGGCGAACGCCGCCGGGGCGCGTTGGGTGTATTGCTGGTACTGCTCGGGGTCGGTCACGTCCACGTGGGCGATCCAGTAAGCCTTCATGCGTACTCTCCTGCAATGGGTTATTGTGTATTATGGTATACCACAAAAACCTGATTACCACAGCGAGCGTGCAGCATGGCTTTCAACAGCATCGAAGAAATCCTCGAGGACTACAGCCAGGGCAAGATGGTCCTCCTGGTGGACGACGAAGACCGGGAGAACGAAGGCGACCTGCTGATCGCCGCCGAGCGCTGTGATGCCAAGGCCATCAGCTTCATGGCCTGCGAAGCACGCGGGCTGATCTGCCTGACGCTCACCGACGATCACTGCCAGCGCCTGGGCCTCGAGCAGATGGTGCCCGCCAACGGCAGCGCCTTCAGCACGGCGTTCACCGTGTCCATCGAGGCCGCCCGAGGCGTCACCACGGGCATCTCCGCCGCCGACCGCGCCTGTACCGTCGCCGCTGCGGTGGCCCCTGGCGCCCGCGCCGAAGACCTGGTGCAACCCGGTCACATCTTTCCCCTGCGCGCCCGTGAAGGCGGCGTGCTGACCCGGGCCGGCCACACCGAAGCCGGTTGCGACCTCGCGCGTCTGGCCGGCTTCACCCCCGCCTCGGTCATCGTCGAAGTGCTCAACGACGACGGCACCATGGCCCGCCGCCCCGACCTCGAAGTGTTCGCCGCGCGCCACGGCATCAAGATCGGCACCATCGCCGACCTGATCCACTACCGCCTGAGCACCGAACAGACCGTCAAGCGCATCGGCGAGCGTGAACTGCCCACCGTGCATGGCACCTTTCGCCTGGTGACCTATGAAGACCGCATCGAAGGCGGCGTTCACATGGCCATGGTCATGGGTGATATCAAGCGTGAAGAGCCAACGCTGGTGCGTGTGCATGTGATCGATCCCCTACGCGACCTGGTCGGCGCCGAATACGCCGGACCGGCCAACTGGACGCTGTGGGCGGCGCTGCAGAAGGTCGCGGCCGAAGGAAAAGGCGTGGTCGTCGTGCTCGCCAACCATGAATCGTCCCAGGCCCTGCTCGAGCGCGTGCCGCAACTGACCCAGCCGCCGCGCCCGTACCAGCGCGGGCAGTCGAAGATCTACTCCGAAGTGGGCACTGGCGCCCAGATCCTGCAGGACCTGGGCGTAGGCAAGCTGCGCCACCTCGGCCCACCCCTCAAGTACGCGGGCCTGGCGGGCTATGAGCTCGAAGTGGTGCAAAGCGTCCCCTTCGAGCCCGAGTCCCTGGCCTAGGCACATCGCCGCCCTCCCCCTGTGGGAGCGCGGCGAGGCCTGCAAACAGAGTGATGGCCGGTCGCCCTGTCCCTCTTGCCAAAATCTTGGAATACCATAATATGATATCCCGTAGACCTTGAACTTGCAGGCCGGCACCTACAATCACAACGGCCACCAGACACTTTGTTGAAGCTGCTCCCCGAACACATGGCGGGTGACAGACACCCGCCTCGAATAACAAAAGTAACGAGGGCGTAACCATGCTGTTGAGCAAACGTGTAAGCGCAGTGCTGTCCGCCAGCCTGCTGACCCTGTCGTGCCAGGCCGCGCTGGCCGCCGACAGCCTTAACTTCGTCAGCTGGGGTGGTACTACCCAGGATGCCCAGAAACAGGCCTGGGCCGAGCCGTTCACCGACAGCAGCAAGATCAAGGTCGTGCAGGAC
>NZ_DATELE010000166.1:0-3771 GCF_035277045.1 Pseudomonas sp.
GCTCGTGTGTTGCCCTTGGTCAGCTCGGCGTATTGCTCGGACGAATAGAACGCACTGTCGGCGGAGGTTGTGTTGGGCATCAACACGGCGACAACTACCTTAACCGGAAGAGGCGCCCTTACTGCCACCTGGCCCATCAACCGTTTAGCCACCGCCGAGGCACTGCCAGAACCGCCGACCCAGCTCAGCGGCGTGCCCAGGGGAGATACCGCGCCAGCCGAGGCCAGCACGCCGTACATGCCGTACTGTTGCAACGACTCCAACGGCACGAAGCCACGGCTGTTGTTGTGATTGATCATCCCGTCAGGAAGCGCGCACGATTTGGCGAAGACATAGCCGACCCGTGGGGCTTCTTCCCTCTCCTGGATTGCCCTCCACCGGGCTTCGGCGGCTTGCTCGTTTCTTTCGTTGGCGGCAACGGCCCTGGCATGGGCCTCTTGCGCCTCCTTTGTTTTTCTGGCGATCTGCACAGGGTCTGGCGCAGAAGATGGAATCGAGTCTGGCGTGTCTGGAAAACCGAGCTTTTTCATTCGCGCTCCTTGTGGTTCCCAGAACTCTATGGGGAGCCTTCGGAGCAGCTCAATCAGACCGATCCTATGAGCGCGAGGGAAATTTCCCGTACTCGATTAGCGTCTGGGCAAACTCACGCCTCTCCCTTCCTGAAAAACGACCCCCAGATTTTGGTAAAGAAATAAACTGCCCCGCTGCCGCCAATGCGCTCTGTCGGAAATCCCTATACCAAATGGATAGCGCCGCAGCGACCAAAGTCATAACTGAACACAGAGAGTCCTGTGTCTGACGTGAGGTACGCAATCATGGCTAACAATCAAGACAAGGGTGCGAGTCAAGGCGGCAATACCAACATGGACAGTGACAAAGCGGGAATGGGCCAGAAAGGAGGCCAAGGTTCGAGGGAGGACATGTCGAATCAACAGAAAGGTGGACAGCAATCCGGGCATAAACCTGAGGACAAGATGAACAAGGACTGGGATCGTTCCAGGGATACTGGCAGCCAGGGCGGGCAAGCCGGAGAGAAGCTGACCGACAAGCAGAAGCCTTCGGACACTGGCCGCATGGGTGGCCAGCAAGGACAGAGCGACATGCAGCAACAGGATAAAAACCGCTAAGTACTCCTGCTGGACACCGGGACGGCGTGGACGTGCCGGTGTCCTGGCGCTCGGTTTGCATCGTCAGGAAAGCCGTCGAAAATATTCCGCCAGGTAATCCACCGTAACCTTGACCTTGGCTGAATCCAGCAAGCGCGAGGTGTGCACGGCCCAGATGTCAGCCGCCTGGAAGTACTCATCAAGCACGTGCACCAGGCGCCCTGCCTGCAAGTCCTTTCTGATATCCCACATCGAACGCAGCAAGATGCCGCGCCCGTTCAGGCACCACTGGCGGGCAATCTCGCCGTTGTTGGTCGACAGGCTCCCCGTAACCTTCACAGTTTCAGGGCCCTTGGCGCCCGTCAGGTTCCACACGCCGAACGGATGATCTCGCTCCTTGATCACCAGGCAATCGTGATGACCCAGCTCCATCAAGGACGCCGGCGTGCCGTGCGCCCGCAGGTAGTCCGGGATGGCGCACAGCACACGATGGTTCTTTGCCAGTGGCTTGGCGATCACATGGGGTGAAATGTCGTTGCCGACTCGGATGTCCAGGTCAACACCCTCCTCCATCAAGTCGACCAGGCGGTCTTGAATGTCCAGGCGAATGTCCAGGCCCGGGTAACGCACCGCCAGCTCCGCCAGCGCGGGCGCCACCATCCGCTGCCCTAGGCCTGGGCTGCTGACAATCCTCAGCGGTCCTTTGGGCTCGCCATGCAAGGCATCGATCTCGTCGCCCAGCTGGCTGACCTGATACAGCAACTGCTGCGCCCAGCGGCTAACCCGCTCGCCATCATCAGTCAGCGTGACACTGCGGGTGGTGCGATGCAGCAGGCGCAGGTTCAGGTCTTGCTCCAGGGCCCGAATGCGTTTGCTGACAAATGCCGGGGACATGCCGATCTCGTCCGCGGCGGCAGTGAAGCTGAAACGTCGCGCGACCAACAGGAAGACTTTCAGGTCATGCAGACTGGGCAGATTGTTCACGAATAAGAAACCAAGTTTCCACAGGGACGCTGATTTTGTCCGATTTGAATAAGATTAGCCTAGTGCTTCCTCACATCGCATAGAGCACCCCCGCCATGACACAAAAAACCTTCCGCATCGCCGCCATCCCAGGCGACGGCATCGGCCTCGAAGTGCTGCCCGAAGGCATCCGGGTACTGGAAGCCGTGGCGCAAAAGCATGGCTTGGCGCTGCAGTTCGAGACCTTCGAATGGGCAAATTGCGACTACTACCTGCAACACGGCAAGATGATGCCCGACAACTGGGCCGAGCAGCTCAAGCAGTACGACGCCATCTACTTCGGTGCGGTCGGCTGGCCCGACAAGGTGCCCGACCACATTTCCCTTTGGGGCTCTCTGCTCAAGTTCCGCCGCGAATTCGACCAGTACGTGAACATCCGCCCCGTGCGTCTGTTCCCGGGCGTGCCGTGCGCCCTGGCCAACCGCAAGGTCGGCGACATCGACTTCGTGGTGGTGCGGGAAAACACCGAGGGCGAGTACTCGTCAATCGGCGGCATCATGTTCGAGAACACCGAAAACGAGTTCGTCATTCAGGAATCCATCTTCACCCGGCGCGGCGTCGACCGTGTTCTCAAATACGCGTTTGACCTCGCCGAGAAGCGCGACCGCAAGCATGTCACCTCGGCCACCAAGTCCAACGGCATGGCCATCAGCATGCCCTACTGGGACAAACGCACCGAAGCGATGGCGGCCCACTACCCATCCGTCACCTGGGATAAACAACACATCGACATCCTTTGCGCTCGCTTCGTGCTGCAGCCGGAGCGCTTCGATGTGGTGGTCGCGTCCAACCTGTTCGGCGACATCCTGTCCGACCTGGGCCCGGCCTGTGCGGGCACCATCGGCATCGCGCCGTCGGCCAACCTGAACCCGGAACGCAATTTCCCGTCGCTGTTCGAGCCGGTGCATGGGTCTGCGCCGGATATTTTCGGCAAGAATATCGCCAACCCCATCGCCATGATCTAGTCGGGCGCGATGATGCTGGAGTTCCTGGGCCAGGGGGATGAGCGATATCAACGCGCCCACGACGACATGCTCAAGGCCATCGAAGCGGTCATCGCCGAAGGGACGGTCACCCCGGACATGGGCGGCAAGCTGTCGACTCGGCAAGTGGGGCTCGCCATCAGCGAAGCGCTCGCGCGGATCGACTGAGGGCTATTCCTCTTGAAACCCTTGTCCTAGAGCCTTCTACGCACGATATGCCGTCAACCCCTCGGTTTTTGCAATAAACCACTTTCGCAGTGCCTATTTGTGCGCCCTTGCGCCTGGGCCCTGCCGGTACATTAGACCGAGGGGTCATTCACCCAACGGCCCAACAAGACCGTCCCTGCTCGCCTCCTGCACCTGCCCACATCCGAATGGGAGTTTTGCACATGACAATATCCACGCTACGCGCTCTGCAACTTACCACCTTCGCCCTGCTGATCGGCAGCGCCGCGCTGGCCCAGGCAGAAGGCTCGATCACCTTCGTGTCCCAGGGCGGCGCCTACCAGGAAGCCCAGAGCAAGGCGATCTCCAGCGTCGGACGCGGCAGGTTGCGCAGCGAACGCTCGCCCGGATACTTGTCGGTGTTCCAGAAGTCGGCCCAGGTCTTTGGCGCGCTGGCTTTGTCGAAGGCATCGGTGCGATACGCCAGCACGGTG
>NZ_DATELE010000167.1:0-135839 GCF_035277045.1 Pseudomonas sp.
TGGCCACCGCCGTTCAGGCTGACGACAAGGTCCTGCACGTCTACAACTGGTCGGACTACATCGCTCCGGACACGGTCGCCAAGTTCGAGAAGCAGACCGGCATCAAGGTGGTCTACGACGTCTTCGACAGCAACGAAACCCTCGAGGCCAAGCTGCTGGCAGGCAAGTCCGGCTACGACGTGGTCGTGCCGTCGAACAACTTCCTGGCCAAGCAGATCAAGGCCGGCGTCTACCAGGAACTGGACCGTTCCAAGTTGCCGAACTGGAAAAACCTCGACGAAGACCTGCTCAAGGCCGTCGGCGACGCCAGCGACCCGGGCAACAAGCACGCCTTCCCGTACATGTGGGGCTCGATCGGCATCGGCTACAACCCCGAGAAGGTCAAGGCCGCGCTGGGCGTCGACAAGATCGACTCGTGGGACGTGGTGTTCAAGCCCGAGAACATCGAGAAGCTCAAAAGCTGCGGCGTGAGCTTCCTCGACGCACCGACCGAGATGATCCCGGCGGCGCTGCACTACCTGGGCAAGCCGACCAACAGCAAGGACAAGGCAGACCTCAAGGCCGCCGAAGACCTGTTCATGAAGATCCGTCCTTCGGTCGCCTACTTCCATTCCTCCAAGTACATCTCGGACCTGGCCAACGGCAACATCTGCGTTGCGGTGGGCTACTCGGGTGACCTGGAGCAGTCCAAGGCGCGCGCCCACGAGGCGGGTGACAAGGTCAAGCTGGCCTACACCATTCCCAAGGAAGGCGCGGGCACCTTCTACGACATGGTCGCCATCCCCAAGGATGCCAGCAACCTCGACGCCGCCTACAAGTTCATGGACTACCTGATGCAGCCAGAGGTCATGGCCGAGATCACCAATGCCGTGCGCTTCCCGAACGGCAACAAGGCGGCGACCCCGCTGGTGGACAAGGACATTACCAGCGACCCGGCCATCTATCCGTCGGATGACGTGAAGAAGCAGCTGTATGCGATCAGCGATCTGGATGCAGGCACCCTGCGTCTGATCACCCGCAGCTGGACCAAGATCAAGTCGGGCAAGTAAGCCCGGCGATGCTCGCGCGGGCCGTTGCAGAGCGGCCCGTTCGAGCGCGCGAAATCAAATATGTTTTGCTGCATCGAGGCAGCGAAGGTAAGTTGCGCGCCGGTTTTGCTTGTGCGGCAGGCGTGCTGCCGCGACCACGGGCACTATTGTGAGGACCTCCCACTTGTCTATTTCCATCTTTCGCAAGGCCATGCTGGCCGGAGCGGGCCTGACGCTGGCTATCAGCGTCCAAGCGGCGCCCACGGTGCACGTCTACAACTGGTCGGACTATATCGGCCCCAACACCCTCGCGGACTTCGAGAAGGAAACCGGTATCAAGCCGGTGCAAGACGTCTTCGATTCCAACGAAACCCTGGAAGGCAAGCTGCTGGCCGGCCGTACCGGCTATGACGTGGTGGTGCCGTCCAACCATTTCCTGGGCAAGCAGATCAAGGCGGGCGCGTTCCAGAAGCTCGACCGCAACCTGCTGACCCATTATTCGAACCTGGACCCGGCGCTGATGAAGCGCCTGGAAAGCAACGATCCAGGCAACGCCTATGCCGTGCCCTACCTGTGGGGCACCAATGGCATTGGCTACAACGTCGAGAAGGTCAAGGAAGCGCTCGGCGTCGACACCATCGACTCCTGGGCCGTGCTGTTCGAGCCCGAGAACATGAAGAAGCTCTCCCGGTGCGGCGTCGCCTTCCTCGACTCGGCCGACGAAATGCTGCCGGCGGTCCTCCAGTACATGGGCCGCAACCCCAACAGCACCAACCCCAAGGACTACGCCGACGCCGAGAAGAAGCTGCTGGCCGTGCGCCCGTACGTGACCTACTTCCATTCGTCCAAGTACATCACCGACCTCGCCAATGGCGACATCTGCGTGGCCGCGGGCTTCTCCGGCGATGTGTTCCAGGCCAAGGCCCGCGCCGAGGAAGCCGGCAAGGGCGTGACCCTGGCCTACGCCATTCCCAAGGAAGGCGGCAACCTCTGGTTCGACGTGCTGGCGATCCCCAAGGACGCCAAGAACGTCAAGGAGGCCCACGCGTTCATCAACTATCTGCTGAAACCTGAGGTGATCGCCCAGGTCAGTGACTATGTCGGTTACGCCAACCCGAACCCCAAGGCTGGCGACCTGATGGACCAGGCCGTGAGGACTGACGCCGCGGTGTACCCGCCGCAGGACGTGCTGGACAAGATGTTCGTCAACAGCGAGTTGCCGCCCAAGGTGCAACGTTTGATGACCCGCAGCTGGACGAAGGTCAAGTCGGGCAAGTAACAATCCAGGCCCGCCGTGCAAGGGGCGGGCGCAAAAATCTTGTTGGGAGTTTCACTCATGGCAGTTGCCTCCGGTGCCTATAAGAAAGCCCTAGAAGGCGACCAGCAGCTCAAGCAGGTGCTGGTCAAGATCGACAGGGTCACGAAGAAGTTCGACGAAACGGTCGCCGTGGACGATGTGTCCCTGGAAATCCGCAAGGGCGAGATCTTCGCCCTGCTGGGCGGGTCAGGTTCGGGCAAGTCCACCTTGCTGCGCATGCTGGCCGGTTTCGAGCGCCCGACCGAGGGCCGGATCTTCCTCGATGGCGTCGACATCACCGACATGCCGCCGTACGAGCGGCCGATCAACATGATGTTCCAGTCCTACGCACTGTTCCCGCACATGACCGTGGCGCAGAACATCGCCTTCGGCTTGCAGCAGGACAAGATGCCCAAGCCCGAGATCGAAGCCCGCGTGGCCGAGATGCTCAAGCTGGTGCACATGACCCAGTATGCCAAGCGCAAACCGCACCAGCTCTCCGGTGGCCAGCGCCAGCGGGTCGCCCTGGCGCGTTCCCTGGCCAAGCGTCCCAAGGTGCTGCTGCTCGACGAGCCCATGGGCGCGCTGGACAAGAAGCTGCGCTCGCAGATGCAGCTGGAGCTGGTCGAGATCATCGAGCGCGTGGGCGTGACCTGCGTGATGGTGACCCACGACCAGGAAGAGGCCATGACCATGGCCCAGCGCATCGCCATCATGCACCTGGGCTGGATCGCGCAGATCGGCTCGCCCGTGGACGTCTACGAGACCCCGACCAGCCGCCTGGTCTGCGAGTTCATCGGCAACGTCAACCTGTTCGACGGTGAAGTGGTCGACGACGCCGAAGGCCACGCGCTGATCGCAAGCCCTGAGCTCGAGCGCAATATCTATGTCGGCCACGGGGTCAGCACCTCGGTCGAGGACAAGCACATCACCTACGCGCTGCGTCCCGAGAAGCTACTGGTCACCACGCAACAGCCGGCTCACGAGCACAACTGGTCGCGTGGCAAGGTCCACGACATCGCCTACCTGGGCGGCCATTCGGTGTTCTATGTCGAGCTGCCGAGCGGCAAGGTGGTCCAGTCGTTCGTCGCCAACGCCGAGCGCCAGGGCGCCCGTCCGACCTGGGGCGACCAGGTGTTCGTGTGGTGGGAAGACGACAGCGGCGTGGTCCTGCGGTCATGAAGATCCGCAAGCTCAAGCGAGCCTTCCAGCGCCTGACCCCCGAGGGGCGGCACGTGGTGATCGGCGTGCCGTTCATCTGGCTGTTCCTGTTCTTCATGCTGCCGTTCTTCATCGTCCTGAAGATCAGCTTTGCCGAAGCCGACGTGGCGATCCCGCCATATACCGAGATCTACAGCTACGTCGAAGACAAGATCCAGCTCGTGCTCAACCTGGCCAACTATGGCCTGTTGACCGAGGATGAACTGTACCTCTCGGCCTACCTCGGCTCGTTGAAGATGGCCTTCATCAGCACCGTGCTGTGCCTGCTGATCGGCTTCCCGATGGCCTACGCCATCGCCAACGCGCGCAAGGAAACCCAGACGGTTCTGTTGCTGCTGATCATGATGCCGACCTGGACGGCGATCCTGATCCGCGTCTACGCCTGGATGGGCATTCTCAGCAACAACGGGCTGCTCAACAGCTTCCTGATGTGGCTGGGGCTGATCGACCAGCCGCTGCAGATCCTCAACACTAACCTCGCGGTGTACATCGGCGTGGTCTATTCGTACCTGCCGTTCATGATCCTGCCGTTGTTCGCCAATCTGGTCAAACATGACCAGAGCCTGCTCGAGGCAGCCAGCGACCTGGGTTCGAGCACCTTCAACAGCTTCTGGAAGATCACCGTGCCGCTGTCGAAAAACGGGATTATCGCCGGCTGCATGCTGGTGTTCATCCCGGTGGTGGGCGAGTTCGTCATCCCCGAGCTGCTCGGCGGGCCCGAGACGCTGATGATCGGCAAGGTGCTGTGGCAGGAATTCTTCAACAACCGTGACTGGCCGGTGGCATCCGCCCTGGCGGTGGTGATGCTGGCGATCCTGATCGTGCCTATCTTGCTGTTCAACCGCAGCCAGGCCAAGGAAATGGAGGGCAGGGCATGAAGCGTTTCAGTTTCTCCAAGCTGATGCTGGTGCTCGGCTTGCTGTTCATCTACCTGCCGATGCTGATCCTGGTGATCTACTCGTTCAACGCCTCCAAGCTGGTGACGGTGTGGGGTGGCTGGTCGGTCAAGTGGTATGTCGGCCTGCTCGACAACACCCAGTTGATGGGGTCGGTGATGCGCTCGCTGGAGATCGCCTGCTACACGGCGGTCGCGGCGGTGGCGCTGGGCACCCTGGCGGCCTTCGTGCTGACCCGCGTCACCCGCTTCAAGGGCCGCACGCTGTTCGGCGGCCTGGTCACGGCGCCGTTGGTGATGCCCGAGGTGATCACCGGTCTGTCGCTGCTGCTGCTGTTCGTGGCCATGGCCCAGCTGATCGGCTGGCCGCAGGAGCGCGGCATCGTCACCATCTGGATCGCCCACACCACGTTCTGCGCGGCCTACGTGGCGGTGGTGGTGTCGGCGCGCTTGCGCGAGCTCGACCTGTCGATCGAGGAAGCGGCCATGGATCTGGGTGCGCGGCCGTGGAAGGTGTTCTTCCTGATCACCATCCCGATGATCGCCCCATCGCTGGCGGCGGGCGGCATGATGTCGTTCGCGCTGTCGCTGGATGACCTGGTGCTGGCCAGCTTCGTGTCCGGACCGGGCTCGACCACCTTGCCGATGGAAGTGTTCTCGGCGGTGCGCCTGGGCGTGAAGCCCGAGATCAACGCCGTGGCCAGCCTGATCCTGCTGTCGGTGTCGTTGGTGACCTTCCTGGTGTGGTTCTTCAGCCGCCGCGCCGAAGAACGCCGCCGCCGCGCGATCCAGCAGGCGATCGAAGAGAGCGCCGCCGGCAACTGGAAGCAGCCCGAAGTGCAGCGTCCGGCCGTGGCGCCAGCTTCGGTGTAAGCACTCCTGGACAACGCTGCACCTGTGGGAGCTGGCAAGCCAGCTCCCACAGGTGCAGCGTTGTTGTTCAGACTTGCTCTACCACACCCCACGGAACCCTGATCTACGCTAACAGTCGCATTCCCTAATAGTTCAGGCACAAGCAAGGAGCAGCCATGACCATGTGGCGTCCGTTGAAGGTGGTCTGCCTGGGGCTGCTGTTTGTGCTCTCGGGCTGTGGGGAAGACAAGCCGGCACCCGCCGACCTGCCAAGGGTCGGGGTGATGCAGGTGCAATCCAGCGAGTTCGCGGCACCTGTCACCCTGACGGGCGACGTCCAGGCGCGGGTGCAGGCCGACCTGTCGTTTCGCGTGGGCGGCAAGATCATCTCGCGCACAGTGGACGTGGGCGACCATGTAAAGGCCAACCAGGTGCTCGCGCGCCTGGACCCCAAGGACCTGCAGAACAACGCCGACTCGGCCAAGGCCGAAGTCTTTGCCGCGCAGGCGCGCGTCACCCAGACCAGCGCCGCGTTCGTTCGCCAGCAAAAGCTCCTGCCCAAGGGCTACACCAGCCAGAGCGAATACGACTCCGCCCAGGCTGCCCTGCGCGGCAGCCAGAGCGCGCTCAAGGCCGCGCAGGCACAACTGGCCAACGCCAACGAGCAACTGGGCTACACGGCGCTGGTCTCCGAGGCCGACGGGGTGATCACCGCGCGCCAGGCCGAAGTCGGCCAGGTCGTGCAGGCGACCATGCCGATCTTCAGCCTCGCCCGGGACGGCGACCGCGACGCGGTGTTCAACGTCTACGAATCCCTGCTGGTGGCCCCGCCCACTGACAACCTGGTGATGGTCAGCCTGCTCGACAATCCCAAGGTCCAGGCCGAGGGCCATGTCCGCGAGATCACCCCGACCGTGTCGGCCGAGAGCGGTACGGTGCAGGTCAAGGTTGGCTTGAGCAAGGTGCCCGCCGGCATGGAACTGGGCTCGCCGGTAACGGCCACCGCCAGCGGTCAGGGCAAGCCGAGTATCGAGCTGCCCTGGTCGGCCTTGACCAAGGCACTGCACGATCCGGCGGTATGGGTGGTGGGCGAGGGCGACAAGGTCGACCTGCGCCCGGTCCAGGTATCACGCTATCTCACCGGCAAGGTGATGATCAGCGATGGCCTGAAGGGTAACGAGCAGGTGGTGATCAGCGGTGGCCAGCTGCTGCACCCCGGCATGCAGGTGGAGCGGGTCACGCCGCAAGACGGCGGAGGCGCGCCATGAAGCGCATGCTGCTGATAGTGTCCGCCGTCGCGCTGCTGGCCGGCTGCGGCAAGGATGAGGAAAAGCCCGACCCGGTACGGCCGGTCCTTTCGACCCTGGTACAGCCGCAGGGGCAGGCGGAGCTTGGACGCTTCGCCGGCAGCATCCAGGCGCGCTACGAGAGCACCCTGGGCTTTCGGGTGTCGGGGCGGATCGCCCGCCGCTGGGTGGATGTCGGAGCCCAGGTCGAGCCGGGCGATACCCTCGCCAGCCTCGACCCCACCGACCAGCAGAACCAGCTGCGCGCCGCCGAAGGCGATCTGGCCCGGGTGCAGGCGCAATGGATCAACAGCCAGGCCGATGCCCGGCGCCAGCAACAGCTGTATGACCGCGGTGTCGGCGCCCAGGCCCAGCTGGACATCGCGCAGACCGACCTGAAGACCACCGGCGCCTCCCTTGAGCAGGCGCGCTCGGCCGTGAGCCAGGCGCGCGACCAGCTCGGGTACAGCGAGCTGCGCACCGATCATCAGGCCGTTGTCACCGGCTGGCACGCCGAGGCCGGCCAGACGGTCAGTGTCGGCCAGGAAGTCGTGACCCTCGCGCGGCCAGACGTCAAGGAAGCGGTCATTGACCTGCCAACCTACCTGGCCGAGCAGCTCACCCCAGGTCTGAAATTCACCGTCGCTTCGCAGCTCCAGCCCGGCATCAACACTACCGCCAGCCTGCGCGAGCTCGAACCCCAGGCCGATGCCGCCACCCGTACCCGGCGCGCCCGCCTGACGCTGGACAACACCCCCAACGCCTTCTATCTGGGCACGGCGATCAGCGTGACCCTGACCTCGGCGGTTTCGCCGCGCAGCGAGTTGCCGCGCACGGCCCTGCTGGAGCGCGACGGCAAGACCCAGGTGTGGGTGGTGGACACACAGCAAAGCACTGTATCGATCCGTGACGTGACCCTGCTCGAACGCACGGCGGACACCATCACCCTGGCCTCCGGCGTGCAGCCGGGCGAGCGCGTGGTCACGGCCGGGGTCAACAGCCTTGCGCCTGGGCAGAAGGTCATCGTCAACGAGGAAGACCCACGATGAAAGGAAGCTTCAACCTCTCGGAGTGGGCGCTCAAGCACCAATCCTTCGTCTGGTACCTGATGTTCGTCGGCTTGCTGATGGGCGTGTTCTCCTACATGAATCTGGGACGCGAGGAAGACCCTTCCTTCACCATCAAGACCATGGTCATCCAGACCCGCTGGCCGGGGGCGACCCAGGACGAGACGCTCTACCAGGTCACCGACCGCATCGAGAAGAAGCTCGAGGAGCTCGATTCCCTCGACTACGTCAAAAGCTATACCCGCCCGGGCGAGTCCACGGTCTATGTGTACCTGCGCGATACCACCGACGCCAAGGACATTCCCGAGATCTGGTACCAGGTGCGCAAGAAGATCCAGGACATCCGCGGCGAGTTTCCCCAAGGCATCCAGGGGCCTGGCTTCAACGACGAGTTCGGCGACGTGTTCGGCTCGATCTACGCCTTTACCGCCGACGGCCTGACTTTGAGGCAGCTGCGCGACTATGTGGAACAAGTGCGCGCCGAGGTGCGCGAGGTGCCCAACCTGGGCAAGGTGGAGACCATCGGCACCCAGGACGAGGTGCTCTACCTCAAGTTCTCGACCCGCAAGCTGGCGGCACTGGGAATCGATCAGCGCCAAGCCCTTCAGGCCCTGCAGTCGCAGAACGCGGTGACACCGGCCGGGGTGATCGAGGCCGGCCCCGAGCGTATTTCGGTGCGCACCACCGGGCAGTTCGCGTCCGAGAAAGACCTCGAAGCGGTCAACCTGCGTATCAATGACCGCTTCTTCCGCCTTGCCGACATCGCCACCATCGAGCGGGGCTACGAGGACCCGCCCGCGCCGATGTTCCGCTACAACGGCCAGACCGCCATCGGTCTCGCCATCGGCATGAAGGATGGCGGCAACATCCAGGTGTTCGGCGCGCAGCTCAAGCAGAAGATGCAGGACATTACCGCCGAATTGCCGGTGGGCGTCGGCGTGCATACCGTGTCGGACCAGGCGGTGGTGGTCAAGGAAGCGGTCGGCGGCTTCACCAGCGCGCTGTTCGAGGCGGTTATCATCGTGCTGGTGGTCAGCTTCATCAGCCTTGGCGTGCGTGCCGGCCTGGTGGTGGCCTGCTCGATCCCGCTGGTGCTGGCCATGGTCTTCGTGTTCATGGAGTACAGCGGCATCACCATGCAGCGGATTTCCCTCGGCGCGCTGATCATCGCCCTGGGGCTGCTGGTGGACGACGCCATGATCACCGTGGAGATGATGGTCACACGGCTCGAGATGGGTGACAGCAAGGAGGATGCGGCGACCTTTGCCTACACCTCAACGGCCTTCCCGATGCTCACCGGCACCCTGGTGACGGTCGCAGGTTTCGTGCCGATCGGGCTGAACGCGAGTTCGGCGGGTGAATACACCTATACCCTGTTCGCGGTCATTGCCGTGGCCCTGCTGGTGTCATGGGTGGTGGCGGTGTTCTTCGCCCCGGTGCTGGGGGTGCATATCCTCAATGCCAAGGTCAAAGCCCACGATGCCGAGCCAGGGCGCATCGGACGGGCGTTCGAGCATAGCCTGGAGTGGTCGATGCGCCACCGCTGGCTGACCATCATCGGCACCGTGCTGCTGTTCGCGTTGGCGCTGTTCAGCATGCGCTTCGTGCAGAACCAGTTTTTCCCGTCCTCGGACCGTCCGGAAATTCTCGTCGACCTCAACCTGCCGCAGAACGCCTCGATCGAGGAAACCCGCCGCGTGGTCGATCGCTTTGAGGCGACGTTCAAGGACGATCCGGACATCGCGCACTGGAGCACCTACATCGGCCAGGGCGCGATCCGGTTCTACCTGCCCCTCGACCAGCAGTTGCAGAACCCGTATTACGCGCAGCTGGTGATCGTCAGCAAGGGCCTGGAGTCGCGAGGCGAGTTGATGGCGCGCTTGCAGAAGCGCCTGCGCGACGACTTCGTCGGCATCGGCTCGTTTGTCCAGTCGCTGGAAATGGGGCCCCCGGTCGGACGGCCGATCCAGTACCGGGTCAGCGGCAAGGACATCGACCAGGTGCGCAAGCACGCCATCGACCTGGCCACGCTGCTCGATGGCGACGAGCATATCGGCGAGATGATCTACGACTGGAACGAGCCGGGCAAAGTGCTGCGTGTCGAGATTGCCCAGGACAAGGCTCGCCAGCTGGGGCTGTCGTCGGAGGACGTGGCCAATGTGATGAACAGCATCGTCAGCGGCGCGCCGGTCACCCAGGTCAACGACAACATCTACCTGCTCGACGTGATCGCCCGCGCCGACGACAGCGAGCGCGGCTCCCCCGAAACCCTGCAGAACCTGCAGATCGTCAGCCCCAGTGGCACCTCCATACCGCTGCTGGCGTTTGCCACCGTGCGCTACGAGCTGGAGCAGCCGCTGGTATGGCGCCGCGACCGCAAGCCGACCATTACCATCAAGGCGGCGGTCAACGGCGAGATCCAGCCAACCGACCTGGTTGCGCAGCTCAAGCCGAAGATCGAGGAGTTCGCCAGCAAGCTGCCGCCGGGCTACGAGGTCGCCACGGGCGGTACCGTGGAGGAGAGCGGCAAGGCCCAGGGCCCGATCGCCAAGGTACTGCCGCTGATGCTGTTCCTGATGGCGACCTTCCTGATGATCCAGCTGCACAGCGTGCAGAAGCTGTTCCTGGTGGCCAGCGTGGCGCCGCTGGGGTTGATCGGCGTGGTGGTGGCGCTGGTGCCGACGGGCACGCCCATGGGCTTCGTGGCGATTCTGGGGGTGCTGGCGCTGATTGGCATCATCATCCGCAATTCGGTGATCCTGGTGACCCAGATCGACGCGTTCGAAGCCCAGGGCTACTCACCTTGGGACGCCGTGCTCGAAGCCACCAACCATCGCCGGCGGCCCATCCTGCTGACTGCCGCCGCGGCAAGTCTCGGGATGATCCCCATTGCCCGTGAAGTGTTCTGGGGGCCGATGGCGTACGCGATGATTGGTGGGATTGTTAGCGCCACCTTGCTGACCCTGCTGTTTTTGCCGGCGTTGTATGTGGCCTGGTACAAGATCAAGGAGCCGCGGCGGGAGTGATGCTGTGCGGGTGTTTCCTGCCGGCATCGCACAAGCTTGTAATCCTGCGCCCCGGCGAGGGCTTCGCCCTCGATCGCGACCAAGGCCTGCTCCCACAAGAGCTGGCGCGGCCAGCTCGGTCATGGAAGCCCTGCCCGGCGCAGCCAGGGCATTTGTGGGAGCGTGCCTTGTGTCGCGAAAGGGCCGCGAAGCGGCCCCAAAATCGCATGACCGCTGCAAAACCAGCGCAATGCACGCGACTCTCCCTCATCACCGCTTGTTCAACCCCTTCGCCAACCGGTCCCCACCCAGCTGAATCACCGCCACCAGCGCCACCAGCATGGCAATCACCGTCAGCATGATCTGGCTGTCGAACCGCTGGTACCCGTACCGATAGGCAATGTCCCCAAGCCCACCCGCACCAATCGCACCCGCCATGGCGGAGGAATTGATGAGGGTGACGAGGGTAATGGTGAACCCTCCCACGATACCGGGCAGCGCTTCGGGCAACAGCACGTGCCAGACGATGTGCCAACGCCGGCACCCCATGGCCTGCGCCGCTTCGATCAGGCCGTGATCCACCTCGCGCAGGCTGACTTCGGCAATCCGCGCGAAAAACGGTGTGGCGGCGATGGTCAGCGGCACCACCGCGGCCCAGACCCCGTAGGTCGTGCCCACCACCAACCGGGTGAAAGGAATCAGCGCGACCATCAGGATCAGAAACGGTATCGAGCGAAACAGGTTCACCAACGCGCCCAGTATCCGGTTCAGCGCCGGCGCCTCGTAGATCCCGCCTTTGTCGCTGGTGACCAGCAGCACCGCCATCGGTACGCCGACCAGCAAGGCAACCAGCGAGGACACCCCGACCATCAGCAGGGTGTCGAGCAGCCCCTGCAGCAAGCGATCAATCCACATAACCCAGCACCTCCACGTCGTTGGCCCAGGCACGCGCCCGTTGCAGTATTTCCGGCTCGCTGTGCGGTGACTCCTTCACCGAAAGGATCAACTGGCCGACAGCCCGTTCGCCGATGGTCTCGATCCCGCCCTGCAACAGGTGCACGCGCCCGCCCAACGCCCAGAACAGCGACGACAGCTCCGGTGCCTCGCGGTCCTCGCCGGTCACGCCGAGCTTGAGCACCAGCGCTGATTCAGACCCGGCAGCCTGCTCCGCCAGTTGTGCCTGCAACCCTGCAGGCAGGCTGGGCTGCAGCGGCGCCAGCAGGGTCTTGCTGACCGCGTGCCGGGGCGCGCCGAACACCTGCCACACCGCGCCCTGCTCGACCACCTGCCCCCGCTCGAGCACCACCACCCGATGGCAGATATCCCGAATCACCGCCATTTCGTGGGTGATCAGCACGATGGTCAGCCCCAGCCGCTGGTTGATATCGCGCAGCAGGTCAAGGATCGAGGCGGTGGTTTCAGGGTCGAGCGCCGAGGTGGCTTCGTCGCATAACAGGATCTCGGGGTCGTGCACCAGCGCACGGGCAATCCCGACCCGCTGCTTCTGCCCGCCCGACAACTGCGCCGGGTACACATGGTGCTTCTCCTGCAGCCCGACCAGCTCCAGCAGTTCGCGGACCTTGCGATGGCGCTCGGCCTGCTCGATGCCCGCGACCTTCAGCGGCAACTCGACGTTCTGCCAGACCGTCTTGGCCGACATCAGGTTGAAATGCTGGAAGATCATGCCGATGCGGCGGCGCAGCGCCACCAGGCGGTCTTCATCGAACGGGGCGATATCGACCTGGTCGATCAGCACCCGCCCCTGGGTAGGCTGTTCCAGCCGGTTGATGGTGCGCAGCAGCGAGGACTTGCCCGCGCCGCTGCGGCCGATGATGCCGAAGATCTCGCCGCGCTGGATGTTCAGGTCGATGCCCTGCAGCGCGGGTTCCGCCTGCCCCGGGTAGGTCTTGCCGACGCCGATGAAACGCACATGGGCGTGGTTGAGCTCCGGCCGCAGCATCTGCTCGCGGGCAGGCGCGGGTGCGGCCGGCGTAGTGGGCGCCCGCTGGGCGCTGGCGCTGCTCACTCAGCTCTCCCAGCCGCGCTGGTAGAGGCTGCCGTGGGCCTTGTCCAGCGCAGCGCGCACGGCCGGGGAATGCTGGTAGATGTCGATGAAGCGGGCCAGGCGCGGGTCATCCTTGTTCTGCGGACGGATGACGAACTGGATCACGTATTCCTTGTTTTCCAGGCCGTCGAACAGCAACGCCGAGGTGGCATCGAAGGTATTGGCCAGGCGGATGTAGGCAGGATACCCCTGCACCAGATCGGCATCGTCGTAGGCGCGTACCAGTTGCACTGCTTCGACCTGCAGGATCTTGAGCTTTCTGGGATTGGCGACGATGTCGTCCTCGGTGGCCTTGTAGCCGACCCCAGGCTTGAGGGTGATAAGGCCCGCCTTGGCCAGCAGTTGCAGGCCCCGGCCACTGTTGATCGGGTCATTGGCGATCGCCACGCTGGCGCCTTCGGGCAGGGCATCGAAGCTTTTGTATTTCTTCGAGTAAAGCCCGACGTTGTTGATGATCCCCGGCGCGTAGGGCACCAGGTCGAAACCCGCAGCGGCCTTGGCGTTCTCCAGGAAGGGAATGTGCTGGAAGTAGTTCACGTCGATGTCGCCGCTGGCCAGGCTGACATTGGGCGCGATCCAGTCGCTGAACTCGATCAGTTCCACGGCCAGGCCCTGCTTGTGCGCCTCTTCTACCGCTGCTTCCAGCGGAATGGCGAAGGCCGAGGTGGTGCCGATCTTCAAGGCATCCTCCGCATGAGCGGCACCGAACAGGCCGAGGGTGAGGGCGATGGCCGCGACGGGCCGGAACAGGGTCTTAAGCATGGTGCAGGGCTCCAGTCGGGACAGGGGTGCGGTAGGTTGCGCCGGGGTGGTCGGCGGGCAGGTGGGCCTGGCCGCTGGCGAAGAGTTTTTCGCGCAGGCTGCCGGACTCGTAGGCGGTCTTGTACGAACCGCGCTGCTGCAGCTCGGGGATCACCAGATCAATGAAGTCGACGTAGCTTTCTGGTGCCACCGTGCGGGTCAGGTTGAAGCCATCCAGGCCGGTCTCGTCGATCCAGGCTTCGAGCTCGTCGGCCACCTGGGTCGGTGAGCCGACAACGGTCACGTAGCGCCCGCCTAGGGCGTGCTGGTCGAGCAGGGTGCGGCGGGTGTGGTTGCTGGCCTGTAACTGGCGGGTCGCCGACTGGATCGCGTTGCCTTGGGCGAAGGGGATCGGCTCGTCCAGCTCGAAGGCGGCAAAGTCGATGCCGGTGGAGCTGGCGAAGTGCGCAACGCCCGCCTCCGGGCTGGCATAACGCAGGTATTCGGCGTGCTTGGCCTGCGCCTGCTGCTCGGTAGGCGCAACGACCACGGTGATGCCCATGAACACCTTGACCGCCTGCGGGTCGCGTCCAGCGGCCAGGGCCGCGGCGCGCACCTTGTCGACCTGGACGCGGGTCGCGGCCTTGTTCTGGCCGCCGATGAACACACACTCCGCGTGCTGACCGGCGAAGGCCAGGCCGCGTGGCGAGCTGCCTGCCTGGAACAGCACGGGCGTGCGCTGGGGCGATGGCTCGCAGAGGTGATAACCCTCGACCTTGTAGAACTCGCCCTGGTGCTCGACCTTGCGCACCTTGTCCGGCCGCGCATACACGCGCTGGTCGCGGTCGTTGATCACCGCGTCGTTGTCCCAGCTGCCTTCGAGCAGCTTGTAGAGCACCTGCAGGTATTCGTCGGCCTGATCGTAGCGCCGGTCATGCTCGGGTTGCTGCTCCAGGCCCATGGCCCGCGCGGCGCTGTCGAGATAGCCGGTGACGATGTTCCAGCCGACCCGGCCGTTGCTCAGGTGATCAAGCGTCGAGAGGCGCCGGGCGAACAGGTAGGGCGCCTCGTAGGTCAGGTTGGCGGTCAGGCCGAAGCCCAGGTGACGCGTCACCGCGGCCATGGCCGAGACCAGCAGCAGCGGGTCGTTGACCGGCAGCTGGATGGCCTCCTTGAGCGGCACTTCCACCGATTGGCGGTACACGTCGTAGGTGCCGACGATGTCGGCGATGAACAACCCGTCGAACAGCCCGCGTTCGAGCAGTCGGGCCAGGTCGGTCCAGTAGTCCAGGGTCTTGTACTGGGTGGAATTGTCCCGTGGATGGGTCCACAGACCATGATTGATGTGCCCGATGCAGTTCATGTTGAAGGCATTGAGCAGGATCTTTTTCTTCGCCATCAGAGCGTGCCCCGGCGTGGTGGATTCTCGTCGTTCAGGTAGTAGTTGCCGATGGCGTGGTACTTCCAGCGCACCGGGTCATGCAGGGTATGCACCCGGGCGTTGCGCCAGTGGCGGTCCAGGCCGTGTTCGGCGAGGGTCGCCTGGCTGCCGGCCAGCTCGAACAGGGTGCTGCTGGCGGCGAGGGATATCTCGGTGCTGATCGCCCGGGCCTCGGCCACGGCGATGGAGGCGGCGGCCACGCTGTCGGCCGTGCTGTCGGCGCGGGCGCGGTCGAGAAACTCGCCCGCGCGCTCCAGCAACGCTTCGCACGCGTGCAGGCGAATCGCCAACTGGCCGAAGCTCTTGATGGTCAGGGGGTCATCGCTGGCCTTGTCGAGCCCCGAGTCGACCCAGGGGCGGCTGCGCGTGCGCACAAAGTGCAGGGCATCTTCGTAGGCGGCGCGGGCGATGCCGGTGTCGATGGCGGCGTGAAGGATCTGCGCCAGCGGCCCGACCGTGGTCGGCCGCTCGAAGGCGCTCTCGAACGGCACCACGTCATCGGCGCTGACCGCGACGTTGTCGAACACCACCGACCCGCTGCCGGTGGTGCGCTGGCCAAAGCCGCTCCAGTCGTCGATCACCTGCAGGCCCTTGCTGCCTGCCGGCACGAACACCAGGTGCTGCACGCCGTCTTCATCGATCACCGAAGTGGGGATGCGCTGGGCGTACAGCGCGCCGGTCGCGTAGAACTTGCGCCCGTCGATGCGATAGCCGTCGCCCTCGCGACGTAGCCGGGTGGTGCGGTCGTGGGCGGTCCTGGTGCCCAGCTCGGCCAAGGCATTGCCGAAGCGCTCGCCGGCCAGGACCTCGGCGTACAGGCGCTGCTGCTGTGCCGGGCTGCCGTTCACGCGCAGCACTTCGAGGGCATAGAAATGGTTCTGCGGGATCTGGCCAAGCGAGGCATCGGCCTGGGCGATACGCGCAATGACCCTGGCCAGGGTGACGTTGGACACGCCCGCCCCGCCATGTTCCCTGGGTACGCTGATGCCCCACAGGCCGGAGCGTGAAAACGCCGCCAGCTCGGCATGCGGCAATCGCCGCTCGCGGTCGCGCAGGACGCTGTCGCGGCGCAGCTGGTCGGCGACCTGCTCGGCAACGGCCAAGGCGTGGGCGTCGTCGTGGATGACCGCCGCCCGGTCGTGGTGGTGGTTGGACGTGTTCATGTAGGGCTCCATCGCGGGCTCGCCCGCCTACGGTGTCGAGTCAGATCCAGGAGTGACGGGCAGGACGCTTGCCGTTCAGGTAATAGGCGCCGACGGCGTGGTACTTCCAGCGCACGGGGTCGTGCAGGGTGTGTACGCGGGCGTTGCGCCAGTGCCGGTCGAGGTTGAACTCGGCGAGGGTGGCGCGGCTGCCAGACAACTCGAACAGTTTTTCGCTGGCCTGCAAGGCGATTTCGGTGGTGAGCACCTTGGCCTCGGCCACGGCGATCGAGGCGCGGGCGGCGGCGTCTTCGTCGATCGGCGCGGCACTGACTTCATCGAGTACCCTCGCCGCTCGCTTGAGCAGCGCTTGCGCGGCATGCAGTTCAAGTTTCAGGCGGCCGATATCTGCAATCACGTAGGGATCGTCGCTGGCGCGCTCGACCTTGGCGTCGATCCAGGGCCGGGATTTTTCGCGGACGAAGGCGAGGGTGTCCTCGATGGCTGCCTCGGCGATACCGGCATCGATGGCCGCCTGGATCAGTTGCGAGGCGGCGCCCTGGATGGTCGGCGCATCGCCCTGGCGCCAGTTGTCGATCACCAGCTCGGCCTCGACCGGCACCTGGTCGAGCAGCACCGTGCCGCTGGCCGTGGTGCGCTGGCCAAAGCCTGACCAGTCATCGACGATGCGCAGCCCAGGACTGCCCCGGCGCACGAAGGCCAGGCGCTGGCGGCCCTCGTCATCCAGTGCCTTGACCGCCACCCAGTGGGCGAACAGGGCGCCGGTGGAGTAGAACTTCTGGCCACTGACCCGATACTGCTCGCCGTCGCGGGTGATTCGCGCCTTGAGCGTGAGCGTGTCCTTGGTGCCGCGCTCGGGGCCGGCATTGCCGATGCGCCAGCCCTCGAGCACGGAGCCGAACAGCACGGCCTTCTGCGAATCGCTGGCGGTGACGCGCAGCGACTGCAGCAGGCCGAACTGGTTTTGCGGGATTTGCCCCAGCGCAGGGTCCGCCGCGCTGATCAGGCGGAAGACCTCGGCGATGGTGGCGAACGAGACGTCCGGACCGCCGTACTGGCGCGGGACGCTGATGCTGCCCAGGCCGCTACGGGTGAACTGCTCGACCTCGGCCCAGGGCAGTTTGCGCTGCTGGTCACGCCGCGACGCCTGCTGGCGGGCGCTGTCGGCGAGTTCACGGGCGGCCTGCAGGGCCTCGGCGTCATCGCGCAGCACCTTGGCCGGAAGCAGCAGCGGCGAGCTGTCCAGATCGCTGGAGAGAGTGTCTTGTGCAAGGCTGGACATCAGTACCGCTCCTTGGCTGCACTCAATGCCCTTGCTGGGGTGATTGTGTTCCTGAACATACCTGACCTCACGTGGTTGAAATGTCGCCTTCAGCTGGCTGGCGACAGACATGCGTTGGTCCGGTGGTCCGGTCTATATACCCTATGCGCTTATAAAAACTAAATAAACTAACATTTAGGAATATGAATAGAAGGGCGCAGTTCCTCCGTCGTGGCAGGCGCAGGACAGAGCCTGCGCGGGCCGCGGCGGTTCAGGAGGCAGGCGTGTCGAGGAACTTGCTGAGGAATTGCCGGGTGCGTTCTTCCCGCGGGTTGGCGAACAGCGCCTTGGCATCGCCTTGCTCGACGATTACCCCCTTGTCGAAAAAGATCACCCGGTTGGCGACATCCCGGGCAAAGCTCATTTCGTGGGTGACGATGATCATGGTGCGGTTCTCCTGGGCCAGGCCGCGGATCGTCGCCAGCACCTCGCCGACCAGCTCCGGGTCGAGCGCCGAGGTGGGCTCGTCGAACAGAATCACCTCAGGCTCCATGGCCAGGGCGCGGGCGATGGCCACGCGTTGCTGCTGACCGCCCGAGAGACGGCGCGGATAGGCGTCCTCCTTGCCCGCCAGGCCGACCTTGGCCAGCAGCTTGCGGCCGAGGGTCAGGGCCTGGTCGCGCGGGGTCTTCTTGACGATCAGCGGCCCTTCGATGACATTTTCGAGCGCGGTGCGGTGGGGAAAGAGGTTGAAGTTCTGGAACACGAAGCCGACCTGCTGGCGCAGGCGGCGGATCGCGCCCTGTTGCGCGGTCAGCGGCCGGTCGCCGTCGATGTTGATATCGCCGACGCGGATCTTCCCGCCGCTGGGGGTTTCCAGCAGGTTCAGGCAACGCAGGAACGTGGTCTTGCCAGAGCCGCTGGGCCCGATGATGGCGATCACCTCGCCGGCCTCGACACGCAGGTCGATGCCGTCGAGCACGGTCTGGCCGTTGAACTGCTTGCTCAGGCGCTCTACGACGATCATGGGCTATTGCTCCTGGTCATGCCGGTTGACCCGCGCTTCCAGGCGGTTCTGCAGGTGCGCGAGGATGCTCGCCAGGATCCAGTAGATCAGCGCGGCGGCCAGGTACATGGTGAACACTTCGAAGGTGCGGGCGGTGATCAGCTGCGCCTGGCGGAACAGCTCGGGCACCTGGATGGTGGCGGCCAGGGCGGTGTCCTTGACCAGCGAGATGAAGCTGTTGCCCAGCGGCGGCAGCGCGGTGCGCGCCGCTTGCGGCAGGATCGCCCGGCGCATCGCCTGGCCGCGGGTCATGCCGATGCTGTCGGCGGCTTCCCATTGGCCACGGTCGATCGAGCCGATGGCGGCCCGCAGGATCTCGCAGGTGTAGGCCGCCATGTTCAGTGAAAAGCCGATCAGCGCCGCGGGCAGCGGGTCGAGCTCAAGCCCGACCTGCGGCAGGCCGTAGTAGATGACGAACAGTTGCACCAGCAACGGCGTGCCACGAAAGAACGACACGTAGACCCGCGCCAGCCAGTTGACCGGCCAGAAGCGCGACAGGCGCATCAGCGCCAGGCCAAAGCCCATGAGCAGGCCGAAGAACATCCCGCCGACGCTCAGCACCACCGTGAAATAGGCGCCCTTGAGAAGAAAAGGCGCCGAATCGATGGCCAGTTGCAGGCTTTCCTCGATCATTTAGTCACGTCGGCGCCGAAGTACTTGGTGGACAGCTTGGCCAGGGTGCCGTCGGCGCGCAGCGCGTCCAGCGCCTTGTTGATGGCATCGAGCAGTTCCGGCTCGCCCTTGCGCAGGGCAATGCCGGAATCGAGGCGCGAGAACGCCGCGCCGGCCAGCGCGGTGTCCTTGGCTTTCTGCGCGTATTCAAGCGCCGCCAGGCGGTCGATCAGGATGGCGTCAATACGGCCCACGCGCAGGTCCTGGAACTTGGCGGGGTCGTCATTGTAGGTGCGCACATCAGCCTTTGGGACTTGCTGCCTGACCCATTGCTCGTAGTTGGTGCCCAGGCCCACGCCGACTTTCTTGTCGGCCAGGTCCGAGGCGCCATTGATGTTCAGCGTTTCGAGATTTTTCTTCAGGACCAGGGCCTGGATGCCGGAGACCGTGTAGGGCTGAGAGAAATCGTACTTGGCCTTGCGCTCCTCGGAGATGGTTACCTGGTTGACCACCACGTCCAGGCGCTTGGATTGCAGGGCAGCAAGGATGCCGTCCCACGGGGTCGGCTGCAGCTTGACCTTCACGCCCAGCGCCTTGGCGAGCGCTTCGGAGAGCTCGACCTCGAAGCCGGCCAGCTTGCCGCTTTCATCCACGAAGCTGAAGGGTGGGTAGGTGCCTTCGAGGCCGACGTTGATCACGCCTTTTTCCTGGATGGTCTTCAGCTGTTCGCCGGCGAACGCCTGGCCGAGCAGACCGCAGCCCAGCAGCAAGGCCAGGCTGGCATTGAGAAGAGGTTTGGCGAAATTCGTCATGGCAGGCCTCGCGCTGGGTAGTGAAGTGAAGTTCAGTTCATTAGGGTAGGCGAAGAATCGGCATGTGACTTCGACAACGGGTTCTTATGCCTTGCTTAGCGCGATTGCGAATAAACCGTTGTTATTTCCCGGGGTCGTATTTGCCGTAGAGTGCGTTCAATAAATTGCCCAGGCAGGAGAAACAACCGTGAGCGAACAAACAGCATCCGGGCATTGGCAGTTGCACGGAATCGTCAGCGGCCTGCGCAGCGCGCGCGAGCAATGGCGTACCCGCAACGGGCGCAGCAGCGGCGAGCAGGGCGGGCGCGAGCTGCCCTCGCGCGAGGCCATGCGCCAGATCCTCGAACAACTGTGCGGGGCGCTTTTTCCCATGCGCCTGGGGCCGGTCGACCTGCGTGAGGAAAGCGAGGACTTCTACGTCGGCCACACCCTGGACGCCGCTCTGACCGCGTTGCTCGCCCAGGCGCGCCTGGAGCTGCGCTACGCCGCCCGCCAGGGCAGGACCGACGAGGTGGACGCGGATACCCGGGCCCTGCGCGTGATCCAGGGTTTCGCCGCCGCCTTGCCCGGGCTGCGCAGCCTGCTCGACACCGACGTGCTGGCGGCCTACCACGGTGATCCGGCGGCGCGCAGCGTCGATGAGGTGCTGTTGTGCTACCCGGGCATCCTGGCGGTGATCCATCACCGTCTGGCCCATCACCTGTACAACTCCGGTTTGCCGCTGCTGGCGCGGATCAGCTCGGAGCTGGCGCATTCGGCCACCGGCATCGATATCCACCCTGGCGCGCAGATCGGCCCGAGCTTCTTCATCGACCACGGCACGGGCGTGGTGATCGGCGAGACGGCGATCATCGGCGAGCGGGTGCGCATCTACCAGGCTGTGACATTGGGCGCCAAGCGTTTTCCGGCCGATGAATCAGGCCAGTTGCAGAAGGGACATCCGCGTCATCCGATTGTCGAAGACGACGTCGTCATCTACGCCGGCGCGACCATTCTGGGGCGGATCACCATTGGCAAGGGCTCGACCATCGGCGGCAACGTCTGGCTGACCCGCAGCGTGCCACCGGGCAGCAACCTGACCCAGGCGAACCTGCAGCACGATGATGGGACGCAGAAGTAGCTCAAGCTGCTTCGTACCCTCGCGGAAGCGGGCTGCAGCGCTCGCCATCCGGCCCCTCGGTTCGCATTGCACCCCCCATCCATGTTTAACTTGAACGCTTGTTCAAGTTAAACGGTGGTCCGCTGCCGGCGTTCAACAGGAGGAAACCCTTTGTCGAACCCGTTAAATCCCAACCCTTCGTCGCTGTGTGAGGTGTACCTGCAATGAGTGCACCAGACGCCGTCGTCGACGGCAAGATTCGCATGAACCCGCCCGTGTTCTATTTCGCGGCAAGCTTCATCCTGATATTCGGCCTCATCGTCATCAGCAACCCGCAAGCCGCGGGTGAGTGGCTGCTCGCCGCGCAGAACTGGGCGGCCAACACGGTCGGCTGGTACTACATGCTCGCCATGACGCTGTATCTGGTCTTCGTGGTGGTCACCGCCTTGTCTGGCTACGGCAAGATCAAGCTCGGTGCCGACCACGACGAGCCCGAGTTCAGCTACCTGTCATGGGCCGGCATGCTGTTCGCCGCGGGCATCAGCATCACGCTGTTCTTCTTCTGCGTCTCCGAACCCCTGACCCACATGCTGCAGCCGCCCATCGGCGAAGCGGGCACGGAGGAGGCCGGGCGCCAGGCCATGCAGCTGCTGTTCCTGCACTGGGGCCTGCATGGCTGGGGCGTGTTCGCCTTCGTCGGCATGGCGCTGGCCTACTTCGCCTACCGGCACAACCTGCCGCTGGCCCTGCGCTCAGCGCTCTACCCCCTGATCGGCAAGCGCATCAACGGCCCGATCGGCTACACGGTGGACGGTTTCGGCATCATCGCCACGGTGTTCGGCCTGGGGGCGGACATGGGCTTTGGCGTGCTGCACCTGAACGCCGGCCTCGACTATCTGTTCGGCATCTCGCACTCCCAGTGGGTGCAGCTGGCGCTGATCGTGCTGATGATGGGCGCGGCGGTGGCAGTGGCGGTTGCCGGCGTTGAAAAAGGCGTGCGGGTGATGTCTGACATCAACCTGTTCCTGGCCTGCGCGCTGCTGCTGTTCGTGCTGTTCGCCGGTCCCACCCAGCACCTGCTCAATACCTTGATCCAGAACATCGGGGATTACCTCGGCGCCTTGCCGCGCAAGAGCTTCGACGTCTACGCCTATAGCGACGCCAAGGGCTGGCTGGGCGGCTGGACAGTGTTCTACTGGGCCTGGTGGATTGCCTGGGCGCCGTTCGTCGGCCTGTTCATCGCACGGATTTCCCGTGGCCGCACCATCCGCGAATTCGTCTTCGGCGTGCTCCTGATCCCGCTGGGCTTTACCCTGGCGTGGATGTCGATCTTTGGTAACAGCGCCTTGAACCAGGTGCTCGAGCACGGCATGACCGCGCTTGGGCAGTCGGCCCTGACCGATCCGTCGATGACCCTCTATCTGCTGCTGGAAACCTATCCGTGGAGCAAGGCGGTGATCGCCGTGACGGTGTTCATCAGTTTCGTGTTCTTCGTGACCTCCGCCGACTCCGGCACCGTGGTGCTCGCGACGCTGTCGGCGCGTGGCGGCAACGCTGACGAGGACGGGCCGAACTGGCTGCGGATCTTCTGGGGTGCGATGACCGCGCTGATCACCAGCAGCCTGTTGTTCGCCGGCAGCATCGACTCGCTGAAGTCGGCGGTGGTGCTGACGTCGTTGCCGTTCTCGGTGATCCTGCTGGCGATGATGTGGGGGCTGCACAAGGCGTTCTACCTCGAGTCGCAGCGCCAGATCGCGCAGATGCATTCCCTGGCGCCGTTCGCCAACCCGCGGCGTGGCCGTGGCGGCTGGCGCCAGCGCCTGAGCCAGGCGGTGCATTTCCCGTCACGCGACGAGGTGTACCGCTTCATGGACAGCGTCGTGCGTCCGGCGATCACCGAGGTGACCGAGGTCTTCGAGCAGAAGGGCCTGACGATCATCACCCAGGAAGACCCGAGCCATGACAACGTCAGCCTCAAGGTCGGCCATGGCGAGGAGCAGCCGTTCATCTACCAGGTGCAGATGCGTGGTTATTTCACGCCATCGTTCGCCCTGGGCGGGCTGGGCAGCCAGGATCATCTGCGCAACCGGCGTTACTACCGCGCCGAGGTGCACCTGAGCGAAGGCAGCCAGGACTATGACCTGGTCGGCTACAGCAAGGAGCAGATCATCAACGACATCCTCGACCAGTACGAACGGCACATGCAGTTCTTGCACCTGGTGAGGTAGGGAGCCGGTGGCAGGCACAGGTCTGGAGCCGGCATGCCTCGGCCCGGCTTGGCCGGGCCCTGGGGGAGCAGCTGTCTTTGTCCCCTGCCACCCTCGCGCCGTCTTGTGACCTTGCGCCCCGGCGAGGGCTTCGCCCTCGTTTCGCGGCACAAGGCACGCTCCCAAAGCGCTTAGGCCAGTCCAGAAGAAGCTGGTTGATCCAAGAGTCCGTTCGTAAATAACCTTTTTACATTGGCTTAGGCGCCGTCCCCGTAGCCCGAGCGACGAATGGCGCATGATAACCCTTGGCCTCACGGCAGAAATCCGAACCCGGTGCTAGGCTCTGGCGCGTCGCTTGCGTCAAGCCCGGTTACTGGGAAAAGGCTTTTCCGGGCAATCGTTTGCCAATAACCTAAAGGAATGAGAGGCGGTTGCCGATACAACCTCCGGTATTAAAGGTTTCATCGTTATTCCTCAATAATCTGAGAAATTTGTAAAACAATCATTCTGGATTTATAGGATTGTCATTATCCTGTCATCCCGGCCGCGTATTAGACCAAGGTCGTGAAATCAAAAGTAACGATTGACTCAAGGGTCGCATCTTGGTGCTAAATCGCCCCATCGACAGAAGAGCAGGGCATAAGACCCCGCCTTCAGCGACACACAAGAATTAGAACGTAGAGGAGCAAAACATGTACAAGTCCAGCCTGGCTCTGGCCGTGGCACTGGGGGTTCTGGCCCAGCAAGCAGGCGCCGCAGGTTTCGTCGAGGACAGCAAGCTGTCCCTGAGCTCGCGCACCATGTATTTCGACAACGACAACCGTGAAGGCGGCAGCGACAACCGCGAGTCGGGTCAAGGCTTCAAGCTCGACTACCTGTCCGGTTACACCGAAGGCACCGTTGGCTTTGGTGTCGATGTTCAAGCCCTGTGGGGTATTCACCTGGATGGCGGCCGCGGTCATCACCCGGACAACAGCTCGTTCTTCCCGAGTGACTCGGACGGCTCCGCTGTGCACGACTGGTCGCGCATCGGCGGTAACGCCAAGGCACGCTTCTCCAAGACCGAGGCGCACTTTGGTAGCGCACTGGCACCGGCCCTGCCGATCCTGGTCTCCAACGACGGTCGCCTGCTGCCACAGACCTTCGAAGGTGGCACCATCACCTCCAAGGAAATCGATGGCCTGACCATCAACGCCGGTCAGCTGACCCACGCCATGGGCCGTGCGTCGAGCAACCGTACCGGCCTGTCGGTCGCTGGCGCCAGCCAGGACAGCAACAAGTTCCGTTACGGTGGTGCTGACTGGAAGGTCACCAAAGACCTGACCCTGCAGTACTACTACTCGAACCTGGAAGACTTCTACAAGCAGCACTTCCTGGGTCTGGTACACGTCTACCCGATTTCCCAGGACCAGTCGTTCAAGACCGACCTGCGTTATTTCGATAGCAGCAGCGACGGCAAGAATGGTGATCCGGGTTATATCTTCAACAACAACGCTGGCTATGCCAAGAACCGTGGCGAGGTCGATAACAAGACCTGGAGCGCCATGTTCACCTATACCCTGGGTGGCCATGCGCTGATGCTCGGCCATCAGCAAGTCAGCGACGACGGCGGTTTCGTCTGGCTGAACCAGGGCAGCGTAGTCGACGGCAATGGCAACCTCGAAGGTGCGGCCGGCGCGAGCTTCTACCTGTTCACCGACAGCATGATCAACCAGTTCGCCAAAGCTGGTGCCAACACCACCTTCGGTCAGTACTCGTACGACTTCGCCCGCCTGGGCGTGCCTGGCCTGAAGGCCTCGGTTGCCTACCTGCGTGGCGACGACGTGCGCAACACCAACGGCAACGGCACCTACAGCGAGTGGGAACGTGATGCGCGTATCGACTACGTCATCCAGGAAGGCCCGCTCAAAGGCCTGGGTACTTCCCTGCGTCACGGTGTGTACCGTGGCAGCGGCGGCAACTCCCTTGCTGACCAGGATCAGACCCGTCTGATCTTCAACTACACTTACAACTTCCTGTAAGCGTATTGAAAAGAGAGCCTCGCCTGGTGCGAGGCTTTTTTTTAACTGCGTTTAGATATTCTCTATAGTTATAAATAAATCGATATTTATTCTTTTTATTTTTCATCAAATGCAGGCACATTCAATCCCATAAAGCATCCAGCCAAGGAGCCGCACCCCATGAGCCTCAGACTCGGCGACATCGCCCCCGACTTCGAACAGGAATCCAGCGTCGGCACCATCCGCTTCCACGAATGGCTCGGTGACAGTTGGGGTGTGCTGTTCTCCCACCCGGCCGACTTCACGCCGGTGTGCACCACCGAACTGGGCTTCACCGCCAAGCTCAAGGAGCAGTTCGCCGAGCGTGGGGTCAAAGCCATCGCGCTGTCGGTCGACCCGGTCGATTCGCATCATCGCTGGATCGAGGACATCAACGAGACCCAAGGCACCACCGTCAACTTCCCGATCATCGCCGACGCCGACCGCAAGGTCTCGGACCTGTACGACCTGATCCACCCCAACGCCAATGACACCCTCACCGTGCGCTCCCTGTTCGTGATCGATCCGAACAAGAAGGTGCGCCTGACCATCACCTATCCGGCCAGCACCGGGCGCAACTTCAACGAGATCCTGCGGGTGATCGATTCGTTGCAGCTCACCGACAACCACAAGGTGGCCACGCCGGCCAACTGGCAGGATGGCGACGAGGTGGTGATCGTGCCATCGCTCAAGGACGAAGAGGAGATCAGGCAGCGCTTCCCCCGCGGCTACCGCGCGGTCAAGCCGTACCTGCGCCTGACGCCTCAACCCAATCGCTGAATTCTTGTTGCATTGCTCTTATCCATAGCAGGGATCTTCGGGCCGTTTCGACGGCCCTTTTTTATTGTCTGGCGTTTCTGCGGGCCTCGGTGTTGTTATCTCTTTAAGATATAAACACATGAAAAAATATGATTTCTAGATATATGTCGGGGCTGTTAATGTCACCCCATCGAACCCAAGGATGAGCGTCATGCTGGTTGTGTCCATCGGCGGTAGCCCAAGTACCCGTTCGCGCTCCGGCGTGCTGCTGGATCGTTCGCGGCAGTGGCTGCAGGGCCAGGGTGTGGAAGTGGTGACATTCCAGGTACGGGACTTCCCGGCCGAGGACCTGCTCCACGCCCGTTTCGACAGCCCCCGGGTGCAGCACTTGCAGCAACTGGTGGAACAGGCCGATGGCCTGATCGTCGCGACACCTGTGTACAAGGCTTCGTTTGCCGGTGCCTTGAAGACCTTGCTCGACTTGCTGCCCGAGCGGGCCCTGGAACACAAGGTGGTCCTGCCGATCGCAACCGGTGGCAGCATCGCCCACATGCTTGCGGTGGATTATGCGCTCAAGCCTGTACTGTCGGCCTTGAAGGCCCAGGAAACGCTGCAGGGGATCTTTGCTGACGACAGCCAGATCGCCTACGGCGAAGGATCGAAGCCCGCGCAACTGGCAGCCGCGCTTGAAACGCGCCTGCTCGAATCGCTTGAGCTGTTTCACAGTGCCTTGGCCCGTCGGCCCAGGCCCGTGGCCCCAGGCGTACTGAACGAACGCCTGCTCAGCGCCCGCTGGAGCATCTGAGCCGGCCGTAACGCCTTACCGTTTTTCCACCTTACTCGCCCGCCAACGGGCAAGCAGGTGCAACCTGAACCCAACTCGCAGGAGAGCGCCATGCGCACTGTCTTCTTGCGTCGTGGTCTGGTCGCCCTGTTTGCGGCGGCTGTGTCCTTCGGCGCCATTACCCAAGCCCAGGCCGAGAGCCTGCGCATCGGTTACCAGAAATACGGCACCCTGGTGCTGCTCAAGGCCAAGGGCACGCTGGAGAAGCGCCTTGCCGACCAGGGCATCAAGGTGCAATGGACCGAGTTTCCCGGCGGCCCTCAGCTGCTCGAAGGCCTCAACGTGGGCTCGATCGACTTCGGCGTGACCGGCGAAACCCCGCCTGTGTTTGCCCAGGCCGCCGGTGCCGACTTGCTCTATGTGGCCTACGAGCCGCCCGCGCCGCACAGCGAGGCGATCCTGGTGCCCAAGGGCTCGACGATCCAGTCGGTCAAGGAGCTCAAGGGCAAGAAGGTCGCGCTCAACAAAGGCTCCAACGTCCACTACCTGCTGGTCCGCGCCCTGGAAGACGCCGGCCTGAAATACAGCGATATCCAGCCCGTGTACCTGCCGCCGGCCGATGCCCGCGCCGCTTTCGAGCGAGGCAGCGTCGACGCCTGGGTGATCTGGGACCCGTACCAGGCCGCCGCCGAGAAGCAGCTGCAGGCCCGCACCCTGCGTGACGGCAAGGACCTGGTCGACAACCACCAGTTCTACCTGGCCACCCGCGACTACGCCACCCAGCACCCCGCCGTGGTCAGCGCGCTGATCGACGAAGTGCGCGCCGTTGGCGAGTGGTCGCAGGCCAACCCGCAGGAGGTCACCGACCAGGTGGCGCCGCTGCTCGGCCTGCCCGCCGACATCACCCTGACCTCGGTCAAGCGCCAGGGCTACGGTGCGGCGCCGCTGACACCGGAGGTGATCACCTCGCAGCAGAAGATCGCTGACACCTTCCACACCCTGAAACTCATCCCCAAGCCGTTGAGCATCAAGGATGTGATCTGGACACCCCCGGCCAAGGTCGCTACCGCGCCCTGACTGTTTTGCCTGCGCCGGGGCGTCGCCCCGGTCTGAGCCACCCTTGAGGAGACAACTCCAATGAGCCTGAACATATTCTGGTTTCTTCCCACACACGGTGACGGCAAGTACCTGGGCACCTCCGAAGGTGCCCGCGCGGTCGATCACGGCTACCTGCAGCAGATCGCCCAGGCTGCCGACCGTCTCGGCTTCGGTGGGGTACTGATTCCCACCGGCCGGTCGTGCGAAGACTCCTGGCTGGTGGCAGCGTCGCTGATCCCGGTAACCCAGCGTTTGAAGTTCCTCGTGGCACTGCGCCCTGGGATCATTTCTCCCACCGTCGCGGCGCGTCAGGCGGCAACCCTGGACCGCCTGTCCAACGGCCGTGCGCTGTTCAACCTGGTCACCGGCGGCGACCCGGACGAGCTGTCCGGTGATGGCCTGTTCCTTAGCCACGAAGAGCGCTACCAGGCGTCGGTCGAATTCACCCGCATCTGGCGCCGCGTGCTGGAAGGCGAGGTGGTCGACTACGACGGCCAGCACATCCAGGTGAAGGGCGCCAAGCTGCTTTACCCGCCGGTCCAGCAACCGCGTCCGCCGCTGTACTTCGGTGGCTCGTCGGACGCCGCGCAGGATCTGGCCGCCGAGCAGGTCGAGCTGTACCTGACCTGGGGCGAGCCGCCATCGGCGGTGGCCGAGAAGATCGAGCAGGTGCGTGCCAAGGCAGCCGCCCAAGGCCGTACCGTGCGCTTCGGTATCCGCCTGCACGTGATCGTGCGTGAAACCAACGCAGAGGCCTGGCAGGCCGCCGAACGCCTGATCTCGCACCTGGACGACGAGACCATCCAGCGCGCCCAGGCCTCGCTGGCACGCTTCGATTCGGTCGGCCAGCAGCGCATGGCTGCCCTGCACGGCGGCAACCGCGACAATCTCGAAGTCAGCCCCAACCTGTGGGCGGGCGTCGGCCTGGTGCGCGGCGGTGCCGGCACGGCGCTGGTCGGCGACGGTCCGACCGTGGCGGCGCGGGTCAAGGAATACGCGGACCTGGGCATCGACACCTTCATCTTCTCCGGTTATCCACACCTGGAAGAATCGTACCGGGTCGCCGAGCTGCTGTTCCCGCACCTGGAAATCAACCGCCCGGAGCAGCCGCAAGGCGCCAACTACGTAAGCCCGTTTGGCGAGATGGTGGCCAACGACATCCTGCCCAAAGCTGCGGCACAGAGCTGAGGAAGCAGACATGAGCCGTTCCATTTCATCATCCTTGACCCACCGCCTGGCGCCCTGGGCCCTGCCGGTGCTGCTGCTGGCGGTATGGCAGCTGGCGGTCAGCGCGGGCTGGCTGTCCACCCGCATCCTGCCGGCGCCGAGCGCGGTGGTCTCGGCCGGCGTCGAGCTGGTACGCAGCGGCGAGATCTGGTCGCACCTGGCGATCAGCGGCTGGCGCGCCGCGCTGGGCTTTGTCATCGGCGGCAGCATCGGCCTGGTGCTGGGCTTCATCACCGGCCTGTCGAACTGGGGCGAACGCCTGCTCGACAGCTCGGTGCAGATGATCCGCAACGTGCCGCACCTGGCACTGATCCCGCTGGTGATCCTGTGGTTCGGTATCGACGAGTCGGCGAAGATCTTCCTGGTCGCCCTGGGCACGCTGTTCCCGATCTACCTGAACACCTACCACGGCATCCGCAATGTCGACCCGGCGCTGGTCGAGATGGCGCGCAGCTATGGCTTGTCCGGTTTCTCGCTGTTCCGCCAGGTGATCCTGCCGGGCGCCTTGCCTTCGATCCTGGTGGGCGTGCGCTTTGCACTGGGCTTCATGTGGCTGACGCTGATCGTCGCCGAAACCATCTCGGCCAATGCCGGCATCGGTTACCTGGCGATGAACGCCCGCGAATTCCTGCAGACCGACGTGGTGGTGCTGGCCATCGTGCTCTACGCCGTGCTCGGCAAGCTCGCCGACCTCGCCGCCCGCGGCCTGGAGCGCGTATGGCTGCGCTGGCACCCGGCCTATCAACCTGCCAAGAGGGAGGGAGCATGACCGTGCTCAAGCAACAGCCGCCACGCCTGCTGCGTGGCATTCCCCTGGCGGTGCAGGGCGCGCGCAAGGCCTTTGGCCCGCGCGAGGTGCTCAAGGGTATCGACCTGCACATTCCCGCGGGGCAGTTCGTCGCCATCGTCGGCCGCAGTGGCTGCGGCAAGAGCACCTTGCTGCGCCTGCTGGCCGGTCTCGACAAGCCTACCGGCGGGCAGTTGCTGGCCGGCGCCGCGCCGCTCGCTGAAGCCCGCGAGGAAACCCGGCTGATGTTCCAGGACGCGCGCTTGCTGCCCTGGAAGAAAGTCATCGACAACGTCGGACTGGGCCTGGCCGGTGACTGGCGGCCGCGGGCACTGGAAGCCCTTGACGCCGTAGGCCTGGCTGACCGCGCCAACGAATGGCCGGCGGGTTTGTCCGGTGGCCAGAAACAGCGCGTGGCCCTGGCCCGCGCCCTTATCCACCAACCGCGCCTGCTGCTGCTCGACGAGCCGCTGGGCGCGCTGGATGCCCTGACTCGCATCGAGATGCAGCAACTGATCGAAGGCCTGTGGCGTCAGCACGGCTTTACCGTCCTGCTGGTGACCCATGACGTCAGCGAAGCGGTCGCCGTGGCTGACCGGGTGATTCTCATCGAGGACGGTGAGGTTGGCCTGGACCTGCTGGTCGACCTGCCAAGGCCCAGGGTGCGTGGTTCGCACCGGCTGGCGGCGCTGGAAAGCGAAGTCCTCAACCGTGTCCTGTCCGACCCTGGCACCCCGCCCGAGCCGGAACCCGTAGCCCCTTTGCCCACGCAACTGCGCTGGGCGCACTGAACCCCATCGAGCGAAAAGGAATACAACCATGACCATCAAAGCCATCAATGTCCGCAACCAGTTCAAAGGCACCGTCAAGGAAATCCTGGAAGGGCCGGTCCTGTCCGAAATCGATGTGCAGACCGCGTCCGGTGTCGTCACCTCCGTCATCACCACCCGCTCGGTACGCGAGCTGGAGCTGCAGGTGGGCAGTGAAGTGATCGCGTTCGTGAAGTCGACCGAGGTGTCCATCGCCAAGTTGTGATGGGTGAGACCTGCGAGGGCGCCTGCGAGGGCTTCGCCCTCGATCGCGGGACAAGCCCGCTCCCACAGGGTCCTGGGTTGCCCCAAGGAGCTGGACACCACTCCAGTTTCTTGGAGGCAACCCAACAAGCAGGGCATCAATCCAGTGTCTTGGGCTTGGTCCAAGGATTTGGACACTACTCCAGTTTCTTGGGTCTGGCCCAAGGAACTGGGCATCAATCCGGTTTTTTGGGGCATCCCAAGACCCCTGTGGGAGCGGGCTTGTCCCGCGATGGGCTGCAAAGCAGCCCCAGGATTTCAGCGTTTAGGCAGATACAACGGCAGATACATCCCTAGGTACGCATCAACCACCCGCATCCCTTCCTCCGCCATGCGCGGGGTGATCACCCCATGCAGCTGCACCGAGCGCGCATACACCCGGTCACCCAGCTCCATCGCCAAGGCAAACACCTCCATATCCTCCGGCAATACCGGCAACAGGAAATGCTCCGCGAACACCCTGTGCATCAGGTCGCCAAGTTCGATGTCATGCTGGCGGTCGGCCTGGGTCACTTCGCTGAGCCCATGCTGGGCCAGAATCAGCTGCCGTGCGGCGGCATCCTCGTTGTAGATCTCCAGCATGCGCTGTTCGAGCAGGCGCGACAGGTCGTGCCAGGTGCCCAGCGCCTGGCTGTCGATGGGCGCCTGCAGGCAGGCACGAAACGCGCGGTGCACATCGCTGGTCAGCGCTTCGAGCAAGGCCGGCACGCTGGCGAAGAAGTGGTACACCGAAGAGGGCGGGATCTGCGCCCGCTCGGCCACGCTGTAGACCGAAAGACCGGCAACCCCCTCGTCGGCCAGCAGCCCCCGCGCCGCCGTCAGGATCGTGTCGATCCTGGCCTGGCTGCTGGCGCGCGGCCTGCGGGGCCCGGTGGGACGGGTCATCAGTTGCTGATGGCCAGGATACTGGCCTGATAGGCGCCGACGAACAGGTCGAAATCACCGACTTCCTGCTGCTCGAGCCTGGCCTGCTCGGCCAGCGACTCCCGTGCGACGGTCTCGAAGGCCTGCTGCTGGGCTGGCTGCAGCGGCTGCGCGCGGAAGTGCTCGGCATGCGCCAGGCTCTGGCGCATCGAGAAGCGCGCGAAGCCTTCCTTGTGCTCGGTCATCTTCGCCAGCACCTGGGCCGACGGGGTCAACGACGAATCATCGACCTTGGCCTGCTGCAGGCCCATGGCCTTGGCGTGCTCGTCGCCGCCATGCGCCTGATCGAGCAGGCTGGCGAGCGGGGCGATGCGCGCAAGCAGCTGGGAGGCCCAGTCCCTGAGCGTGACCGCCTCGCCGTCGCGCTGAAGCTCGAGGCCAGGACGGCGTCCTTCCTTGACCACGCTGAGGAAGTTGTCGCTGCAGGCCGTGCATTCGCCGCTGCCCAGCTGCGCGCTGTCTTCAAGCGCGCAGAACAGCAGGAAGGCATCGAGAAAGCGTGACTGCGGCAGGTCGATGCCCACCGGCAGGAAGGGGTTGATGTCCAGGCAGCGCACTTCGACATACTGCACGCCACGCGCCATCAGTGCCTGGATCGGCCGTTCGCCGGTATAGGCGACGCGCTTGGGGCGAATGTTGGAGTAGTACTCGTTCTCGATCTGCAGGATGTTGGTGTTCAGCTGCACCCAGTCGCCATCCTTGTGCGTGCCCACCTCGACGTACGGCGGGTAGGGGGTCGCGACCGCCTGGCGCAGGCTGTCGGTGTAGCTGACCAGGTCGTTGTAGCAAGGCGTGAGGCCGGCCTGGGCGTTGCTCTGGTAACCCAGGTCGCTCATGCGCAGGCTGGTGGCGTAGGGCAGGTAGAGCGTCTCGGCGTCGAACACCTCGAGCTGGTGCGGGCGGCCACGCAGGAAGCCCGTGTCCAGCGCCGGCGAGGCGCCGAACAGGTACATCAGCAGCCAGCTATAGCGGCGGAAGTTGCGGATCAGCGCGATGTACGCCGCCGACTGATAGTCGCGGTCGCTGTCCTGGCTGGCTTCGGCCTCGCGCAGCAGCGGCCAGAGGTTTTCGGGCAGCGAGAAGTTGTAGTGGATGCCGGCGATGCACTGCATGGTGCGGCCGTAGCGCAGCGCCAGGCCCTTGCGATAGACATGCTTGAGCTGGCCGATGTTGGAGGTGCCGTACTCGGCGATCGGGATGTTCTCCTCGGCCGGCAGCGGGCAGGGCATCGACGGGCTCCACAGGTACTCGTTGCCGAGCTTGCTGTAGACGAAGCGGTGGATCTGGTCGAGGCTTTCGAGGGTAAGCGCCGGATCGCTCAGGGCCGGGGTGATGAACTCCAGCAGCGACTCGGAATAATCCGTGGTGATCTGTTCGTTGGTCAGGGCAGAACCCAGCGCGTCAGGGTGCGGGGTCTGGGCCAGGCGGCCGTCCTCGGTCACGCGCAGGCATTCGCGCTCAATGCCGTGCAGGCACTGCTTGAGCAGGGGGAGATTGGCGCCGAGCAGGCTCAGGCGGCGGTTGAGGAGTGTGCTCAAGATGTATTCCTTCACGCGTCAGTCGCCCCAATATGGGGGTAGAGATAACGGTCTACAAGGGTAGTAGGAGAGGACTGGCGTTGTCGCCTGGTTTACGCGGTTCCGGCAGTGCCATCACACTGCCGAAAATACCGCAGATACCCGTTGGTGAGCTAGAGCTGGATGAAGGTTCCCTGGCTCTTGGCGATCAGTCTGTCGCCCTGGAGCATTCCGGCGTCGAGCGCAGGGCACGGCGCCGGCCCTTCGTCACTTTTTCTTCAACTGCTTGGCATTGGCGAACAGCGAGGCCATGGCGTTGTTGGCGGCTGGAGCGGTTTCGCGCGGGGGGCGGGAGGCGGCCTGCTGCTGACGCGCGCCGCCACCGTGCGGGCGGCCACCGCGGTTGCCCTCGACCTTCTCGCCGGGGGTATCGCTCATGCGCATCGACAGGCCCACGCGCTTGCGCGGGATGTCCACTTCCATGACCTTGACCTTGACCACGTCACCGGCCTTGACCGCCTCGCGCGGGTCCTTGACGAACTTCTCGGACAGCGCCGAGATATGCACCAGGCCGTCCTGGTGCACGCCGATGTCGACGAAGGCGCCGAAGTTGGTGACGTTGGTCACCACGCCTTCGAGGATCATCCCCGGCTCCAGGTCCTTGAGGTCTTCGACGCCGTCCTGGAAGGAGGCGGTCTTGAACTCGGGACGCGGGTCGCGGCCTGGCTTGTCCAGCTCCTGAAGGATGTCGGTGACGGTCGGCAGGCCGAAGGTCTCGTCGGTGAACTTCTTCGGGTCCAGGCGCTTGAGGAAGGCACTGTCGCCGACCAGCGAGCGGATATCACGGTCGGTCTGGGCGGCGATGCGCTGCACCAGCGGGTAGGCCTCGGGGTGCACCGCCGAGGCGTCCAGCGGGTTGTCGCCGTTCATCACGCGCAGGAAGCCCGCGGCCTGCTCGAACGTCTTCTCGCCCAGGCGGCTGACCTTTTTCAAGGCAGCGCGGGTAGCGAAGGCGCCGTGGGTATCCCGGTGGGTGACGATGTTCTGCGCCAGCGTGGCATTGAGGCCGGAGATGCGCGCCAGCAACGCCGCCGAGGCGGTGTTGACGTCGACGCCGACGGCGTTCACGCAGTCCTCGACCACCGCGTCCAGGCCGCGGGCCAGCTTGACCTGCGAGACATCGTGCTGGTACTGGCCGACGCCGATGGATTTCGGATCGATCTTGACCAGTTCCGCCAGCGGGTCCTGCAGGCGGCGGGCGATCGACACCGCGCCGCGCAGCGACACGTCCAGGTCGGGGAATTCACGGGCGGCGAGCTCGGAGGCCGAGTACACCGAGGCGCCGGCCTCGGAGACCATGACCTTGGTCATTTTCAGCGCCGGATACTTCTTGATCAGCTCGGCGGCCAGCTTGTCGGTCTCGCGGCTGGCGGTACCGTTGCCGATCGCGATCAGTTCCACCGAGTGCTTGGCGCACAGCGCGGCCAGCACGGCGAGGGTGCGGTCCCACTCGTTGCGGGGCACGTGCGGGTAGACAGTGGCGGTGTCCAGCACCTTGCCGGTGCGGTCGACCACGGCCACCTTGCAGCCGGTGCGCAGGCCCGGGTCGAGGCCCAGGGTGGCGCGCGGGCCTGCCGGGGCGGCCAGCAGCAGGTCATGCAGGTTGTGGGCGAAGACGTTGATCGCCTCGCCCTCGGCGCCATCGCGCAGCTCGCCGAACAGGTCGGTCTCAAGGTGGGTGTACAGCTTGACCTTCCAGGTCCAGCGCACCACCTCGGCCAGCCACTTGTCGGCCGGGCGGTCGCGGTTGGCCACGCCGAAGTGCTCACCGATCATCAACTCGCACGGGTGCAGCGTGCCGGGCAGTTCTTCGCCGACCTTGAGCGAGGCGCTCAGCACGCCCTCGTTGCGTCCACGGAAGATCGCCAGGGCGCGGTGCGACGGTACGCCCCGCAGCAGTTCGTCATGGGCGAAGTAGTCGCGGAACTTCGCGCCTTCTTCTTCCTTGCCGGCCACCACCCGGGCGCTGAGCACCGACTCCTGCTTGAGGAAGCCGCGCAGCTTCTCGAGCAGGCGGGCGTCTTCGGCGAAGCGCTCCATGAGGATGTACTTGGCGCCATCGAGTGCCGCCTTGACGTCGGCCACGCCCTTCTCGGCGTTGACGAAGCGCGCTGCCTCGGCCTCGGGGGCCCGCTGCGGATCGTCGAACAAGCCATCGGCCAGCTCGCCGAGGCCGGCTTCCAGGGCGATCTGGCCCTTGGTGCGGCGCTTCTGCTTGTAGGGCAGGTAGAGGTCTTCGAGGCGGGTCTTGGTGTCGGCCAGCCGGATCTCGCGAGCCAGTTCAGGGGTCAGCTTGCCCTGTTCCTCGATGCTCGACAGGATGCTCGCGCGGCGATCGTCGAGCTCGCGCAGGTAGCGCAGGCGTTCTTCCAGGTGGCGCAGCTGGGTGTCATCCAGGCTGCCGGTGACTTCCTTGCGGTAACGGGCAATGAAAGGCACGGTCGAACCTTCATCCAGTAGCGACACGGCCGCCTCGACCTGCTGTGGACGAACGCCCAGTTCCTCGGCGATACGGCTGTTGATGCTGTCCATGAAACCACCTGAAAAATTGTGAATGCTTGAGGCCGCGGGTGGGCACCAGGTGCCGGCGACGCTGGATGAAAGCGGCGCATTATACCCGCCATGTCCGGCTTGCGGTGATGGCTGCGGGCCAGCCCGGCAGGGCAACAGTGGCACCGGGGGAAAAATCTGCTAACAATGCACACGGCACGATTCAACGTGGCTACGCCATAATGCGCGCCGAGATCACAGGAGCTTTCAATGACCAGCACTGCAAACAACGCGGAAGGCGAGAAGATACTCATCGTCGACGACGATCCCGGGCTGAGCAGCCTGCTGGAGCGATTCTTCACCAGCAAGGGCTATCGCGCCCGCGCCGTGCCGAACGTCGAGCAGATGGACCGCCTGCTGTCGCGCGAGGTGTTCAACCTGGTGGTGCTCGACCTGATGCTGCCCGGCGAGGATGGCCTCTCGGCCTGCCGCCGGCTGCGCGCGGCGAACAACAACATCCCGATCATCATGCTCACCGCCAAGGGCGATGAGCTCAGCCGCATCAAGGGCCTGGAGCTGGGCGCCGACGACTACCTGGCCAAACCGTTCAACCCGGACGAGCTGGTGGCCCGGGTCAAGGCGGTCCTGCGCCGCCAGGCCCCCAGCGTGCCGGGCGCGCCGGGCAGCGAGGACGAAACCGTCAGCTTCGGCGACTACCAGCTGTCCCTGGCCACCCGCGAACTCAAGCGCGGCAGCGAAGTGCACATGCTCACCACCGGCGAGTTCGCCGTGCTCAAGGCGCTGGTCATGCATGCCCGCGAGCCGCTGACCCGCGACAAGCTGATGAACCTGGCCCGTGGCCGCGAATGGGACGCCCTGGAGCGCTCCATCGACGTCCAGATCTCGCGCCTGCGGCGCATGATCGAGCCAGACCCTTCCAAGCCTCGCTATATCCAGACGGTCTGGGGCGTGGGGTATGTCTTCGTGCCGGACGGCAATGCCGGCAAGTGATGTTTCGTCTGTAGGCTCGCGTCACGGCGACAGGGTGATCCCATGGATCGCCCTGTTTTCGTCTGTAGCGGGCCGACAAAGCCAGCGAGCCGCGCTCGCGTTCGCATTGTGTAGCTGTCCTTGATGAAAACGCCCCTGTGGTTCCCCCAGAGCTTCTTCGCCCGCACCCTCTGGCTGGTGCTGATCGTCGTCCTGTTCTCCAAGGCGCTGACGCTGGTCTACCTGCTGATGAACGAGGACGTGCTGGTCGACCGCCAGTACAGCCACGGCGTGGCCTTGACCCTGCGCGCCTACTGGGCCGCCGATGAAGAAAACCGCGACCGCATCGCCGAGGCCGCCGGGCTGATCCGCGTGGTCGGCTCCGGCGTGCCCGAGGGCGAGCAGCACTGGCCCTACAGCGAGATCTATCAGCGCCAGATGCAGGCCGAGCTTGGCGAGGACACCGAGGTACGCCTGCGCGTGCATGCGCCGCCTGCCTTGTGGGTGAATGCGCCGAGCCTGGGCGATGGCTGGCTGAAGGTGCCGCTGTACCCGCATCCGCTGCGCGGGCAGAAAATCTGGAACGTGCTGGGATGGTTCCTGGCCATCGGCCTGTTGTCCACGGCGTCGGCCTGGATCTTCGTGCGCCAGCTCAACCAGCCGCTCAAGCGCCTGGTGTTCGCCGCGCGGCAACTGGGCCAGGGGCGCAGCGTGCGGCTGCCGATCAGCGATACGCCGAGCGAGATGACCGAGGTCTACCGCTCGTTCAACCAGATGGCCGAGGATGTCGAGCAGGCGGGCCGTGAGCGCGAGCTGATGCTCGCCGGGGTGTCCCATGACCTGCGCACGCCGCTGACGCGCCTGCGCCTGTCGCTGTCGATGCTGCCCAGCGACAACGACCTGACGGACGACATGGTCCGCGACATCGAAGACATGGACGCGATCCTCGATCAGTTCCTGGCGTTCATCCGTGATGGCCGCGACGAGCCGGTGGAGCAGGTCGACCTGTCCGAGCTGGTGCGCGAGGTGGTGGCGCCTTTCAACCAGCCCGAGGAGCGGGTGCGGCTCTGCCTGGAGTCGATCCCGCCCTTCCCCTTGCGGCGGGTATCGGTCAAGCGCCTGCTCAACAACCTGATCGGCAATGCCCTGTACCACGCGGGCCAGGGCGTGGAAGTGGCGGTGTACATCTCTGGCGACCACAGCGCCCCCTACGTGGTGCTGAGCGTGCTGGACCGTGGCGCGGGGATCGATCCCGCGGAGCTCGAGGGTATCTTCAACCCGTTCATTCGCGGCGACCGGGCGCGCAGCGGCAAGGGCACCGGGTTGGGCCTTGCCATCGTCAAGCGCATCGCCGCGCAGCATGGCGGCAATGTCGAGTTGCGCAACCGCTCCGGTGGCGGCATCGAGGCCCGGGTAAGGCTCCCCCTGGGCCTGCTGTTGCCGCGCGACGCGGTCTGATCAGCCTTTGCCCTTGGTGCGGGTCAGGTTTGGTCCGCCGTTTTTCTCGAGGTGCTCGATGATCATCCCGGCAACGTCCTTGCTGGTGGTGACCTCGATGCCCTCGAGGCCCGGCGAGGAGTTGACCTCCATCACCAGTGGCCCGTGATTGGAACGCAGGATGTCGACCCCGGCGACGCTCAGGCCCATGACCTTGGCGGCGCGGATGGCCGTCATGCGCTCCTCCGGGGTGATCTTGATCAGGCTGGCGCTGCCGCCGCGGTGCAGGTTGGAGCGGAATTCACCCGGCTTGGCCTGGCGCTTCATCGACGCGATGACCTTGTCGCCGACCACGAAGCAGCGGATATCGGCGCCACCGGCTTCCTTGATGTACTCCTGCACCATGATGTTCTGCTTCAGGCCCATGAAGGCCTCGATCACCGACTCGGCCGCCTTGGTGGTCTCGCACAGCACCACGCCGATGCCCTGGGTGCCTTCGAGCACCTTGATCACCAGCGGCGCGCCATTGACCATCTGGATCAGGTCGGGGATGTCGTCCGGGGAGTGAGCGAAGCCTGTGATCGGCAGCCCGATGCCGCGGCGCGACAGCAGTTGCAGCGAGCGCAGCTTGTCTCGCGAGCGGGCGATGGCCACCGATTCGTTCAACGGGAACACGCCCATCATCTCGAACTGGCGCAATACCGCGCAGCCATAGAACGTCACCGAGGCGCCAATCCGCGGGATCACCGCGTCGAAGCCTTCCATCGGCTTGCCCCGGTAGTGGATCTGCGGCTTGTGGCTGGCGATGTTCATGTAGGCGCGCAGGGTATCGATGACGACCATTTCGTGGCCGCGCTGGGTACCGGCTTCGACCAGGCGGCGGGTGGAATACAGACGCGGGTTACGCGACAGGACAGCGATCTTCATGCAGCACCTGTGAACGGGGGGAGGGTGGCCACGAAGGCCGGTTTGTCCTGAACGTATTTGAGACCGGGGTTGACCACCAGCTGGCCGTGGATCAGCGCCTTGGAGCCCAGCAGCAGGCGGTAGCGCATGGACTTGCGGCAGGCCAGGGTGAATTCGACCTGCCAGACCCTGTCTCCGAGCGCCAGGGGCGTGCGGATCACGTAGCGGGTCTGGGTGTGCCCGTTGGAGCTCCTGATGATCTTCATGGTAACCAGCGGGGCCTCGCAGCGACGGTGACGCAGTTGCACGACGGTGCCCAGGTGCGCATTGAAGCGTACCCATGGCTCGCCGTCACGTTCGAAGGTTTCGACCTCGGTGGCATGCAGGCTGGAGGTGCTGGCGCCGGTGTCGATCTTGGCGCGCAGGCCGGCGACACCGAGGCCGGGCAACGCGACCCATTCGCGCAGGCCGATCACAGTCAGATGGTCAAATGTCTTCACGATGCACAACCTGCGGATAATTCGGTGAACTGTAAGCACGCCGCGGACTTTTTGCATCTGCAAGTTAAGGTAGTACAGTTCCGTGAAAGACTGTGTTCGAGGAAATGCCATGGCACAAAAGCCCGATCAAGACGACAAGGTCCGCCTGGACAAGTGGCTATGGGCGGCGCGTTTCTACAAGACCCGTGCGTTGGCCAAGACGGCCATCGAGAGCGGCAAGGTGCATTGCCGCGGCGAGCGCTGCAAGCCCGGCAAGGAACCCAGGGTGGGGGACGAGTTTGTCCTGCGCACCGGCTTCGATGAGCGCACGGTGGTGGTCAAGGCGTTGTCCGTGGTGCGCCGCGGGGCGCCCGAGGCGCAGGCGCTGTACGAAGAAACGCCGGAAAGTCTCGAACGCCGCGAACAGGCCGCCGTGCTACGCAAGGCGGGGGCGGTGGGCGTGGAAACCGATGGCCGGCCGACGAAGAAGCAGCGTCGGCAGATCCATCAGTTGCACGGCAGCTACGAGTAAGCGCGTGCGCCGACTACACTCAAGCGACCGAGCAGCGGCAGTCGCGCGGCCAGGTTGAACAACGGCGCGGTCCAGCGCAGCAATGCTTGGGTGCAGTGGGCCGCGAGCGGCGTGCAGTAGCTCCAGCCGATGGCAAGAATGGCCATCAGCAGCCCGCCTATATAGTCGTCCTGCCCCCAATGGGCGCCGGCCACCAGGCGCGGCATCATGAACAGCAAGGCCAGTGCCCAGATCACCAGGTGCTGGAGCGAGCGGCGGCTGAACAGGCTCATGAACAGCGCCCAGATCAGCAGGACAGAGGCGTGGTCGCCCGGAAAGCTCTTGCCTGAACGGTCCTTGAGCTCCCAGCGCGCCTCCAGGTTGGGGTAGTAGTCGCTGAGGCGGATGACGTGGTCCAGAACCATCGACGGGCTGTCGTGTTGCCAGCCCATTGCATCGCACCACTTGGAAAACACGGCGCGAATCACCACTAAGAGGATCAGCGTCACGAAAAAGCCGAAGAAGGCTTCGCGTACCTGATGTGCCTTGAACACCCAGTCGCCACGAATCAGCAGCGCCAGAAGGATCAGGCCCACGACTATGTCGAACGGACGCATGCTGCCCACCGTCCAGACGTAGCGCCAGGCGGTATGGTCCGCCAGTGGCGCGTTGAGGGTGGCGAACAGCCACTCGTCGACTGACAGGCAAAGGGCCTGGCCAAAGGGCCACAGCCAGAAACACAGTAGGGCGGCAGGCAGCAGCGTGCAGGCTGCCAATGGACCCCAGGACCACCTTGCTTGGAACAGTGGTCGATTGTTCATAAGATACCTCGATTACCAGCGGAGTATTGAGCGCCTCATGGGCGCTCTGGAACGGGCCTCTTGAGCCCTATACACATTTTGTCATCATTCTCAGACAGTCAGAACTCATGCACGACTTGCCAGACACCGATTTCACCCAACGTTTCATCTTCGACGACCGCGATGTCCGCGGCGAATGGGTCGCGCTTGATCGCAGCTACGGCGAAGTGCTGGCCCGTCATCCTTATCCGCAACCGGTGGCCGAGCTGCTGGGCGAGCTGATGGCAGCCGCTTCGCTGCTGGTGGGCACGCTCAAGTTCGATGGCTTGCTGGTGCTGCAGGCGCGGTCCCAGGGGCCGATTCCGCTGCTCATGGTCGAATGCTCCAGCGAGCGCGACATCCGTGGCATGGCCCGTTACGAGGCTGAGCAGATCGGCGCCGAACCGACCCTTGAGCAACTGATGCCCGCAGGCGAGCTGATCCTGACCATCGACCCGATCAAGGGCCAGCGCTACCAAGGCATCGTCGACCTGGTCGGCGCGAACCTGTCGGAGTGCTTCACCAACTACTTCCTGCAGTCGCAGCAGATCAACACGCGCTTCTGGCTCACCGCCAGCGAAGGACGTGCCCGTGGCCTGCTGCTGCAGCAGTTGCCGGTCGATCGTCAGCGCGACGAAGAAGAGCGCGAGGACAGCTGGCAGCACGTCATCGCCCTGGGCGGCACGCTCAAGGCGGAGGAATGGGCACTCGACAACGAGACCCTGCTGCACCGGCTGTACCACGAAGAGGCCGTCCGGCTGTTCGATATCCAGCCGCTGCGTTTCCGCTGCAGTTGCTCGCGCGAGCGCTCTGGCAATGCGTTGGTGAGCCTTGGCGAGACCGATGCGCTGAACCTTGTCGAGGAGTGCGGTGGCAAGGTCGAGATCGATTGCCAGTTCTGCAACGAGCGCTACTTCTTCGATGCGACCGATGTCACGCAACTGTTTGCCGGTGGCGGAACGGACGAGCCGTCAGAAACTCGACACTGAAACGTTTCACTTTAGGTGATAGTCCTGTCGAACGGCTGAAAACCGCCGTTCTGACAGGAGGACCCTACTTTTTTTGGGCGTTTCTGGCATAATCCGGCCACTTTTTTCGCTGTAGTAGTTTTAAACGAACAACTACAAAACGTTTGGAGCACTCGGCCGCAGGCCGGATGGGGAATCTCATGACGCAAGCCAATAACACCGTGTACACCGACCTGAGCGTCGATGAGCTGGTAAAAGAAGCGCTGAACCGCGGTGAGGGCGAACTGGCCGACACTGGCGCGCTGGTCGTGAAAACAGGTCATCGCACCGGTCGTTCGCCGGCTGACCGTTTCATCGTCGAAGAACCGTCCACTCAGGACGCCATTGCCTGGGGTCCGATCAACCGCAAGTTCCCTGCCGACAAGTTCGATGCTCTGTGGAACCGCGTCGAGGCGTTCAACAACGCCCAGGGACACTTCGTTTCCCACGTCCACGTAGGTGCTGCGGCCGATCACTACCTGCCTGTGAAGATGACCACCCAGACTGCCTGGCAGAACCTGTTTGGCCGTTGCCTGTTCATCAACCCGGAGCAGTACAACCCTGCTGGCCGTGATGAATGGCAAGTGCTCAACGTTGCCAACTTCGAGTGCGTGCCAGAGCGTGACGGCACCAACTCCGACGGCTGTGTGATCATCAACTTCGCCCAGAAGAAAGTGCTGATCGCTGGCATGCGCTACGCCGGTGAAATGAAGAAAGCCATGTTCTCTGTGCAGAACTTCCTGCTGCCGGCCGCCGACGTGCTGCCGATGCACTGCGCCGCCAACATTGGCGAGGAAGGCGACGTGACCCTGTTCTTCGGTCTGTCGGGCACCGGCAAGACCACCCTGTCGGCCGACGAAAGCCGTTACCTGATCGGTGACGACGAGCACGGCTGGGGCGAGGGCGTGGTGTTCAACATCGAAGGCGGTTGCTATGCCAAGTGCATCGACCTGTCCGAGAAAAACGAGCCTGTCATCTGGAAAGCCATCAAGCACGGCGCTGTCCTGGAAAACGTCATCATCGATGACGCCAAGAAAGCCGACTACGCCGATGTCAGCCTGACCCAGAACAGCCGCGCGGCCTACCCGCTGGAGCACGTTGCCAAGCGTTCCGAGAAGAACCTCGGTGGCGAGCCCAACGCGGTCATCTTCCTGACCTGCGACCTGACTGGCGTACTGCCGCCCGTGTCGATCCTCAACAACGAGCAGGCGGCCTACCACTTCCTGTCCGGCTATACCGCGCTGGTCGGTTCGACCGAAATGGGTTCGGGCGGCGGCATCAAGTCGACCTTCTCCACCTGCTTCGGCGCGCCGTTCTTCCCGCGTCCGGCTGGCGAATACGCTGAGCTGCTGATCAAGCGCATCAACGGCTTCGACTCGAAGGTCTACCTGGTCAACACCGGCTGGACCGGCGGTGGCTACGGTGTTGGCAAGCGCTTCAACATCCCGACCACCCGTGCCGTGATCGCAGCGATCCAGAGCGGCGCGCTGGTGGGTGCCGAGACCGAGCACCTGGACATCATCAACCTGGACGTGCCAAAAGCCGTTCAAGGCGTCGACACCCAGCTGCTCAACCCGCGCAACACCTGGGAAGACCAGGCTGCCTACGACGAGGCCGCCAAAGGCCTGGCGAAGCTGTTCACCGAGAACTTCAAGAAGTTCGACGTATCCGACGCCATCAAGTCGGCCGGTCCGCAGCTGTAAGCTGGACTGTGTCAACAGAGCCGCCCTTGGGGGCGGCTTTTTTATGGGTTCGACGATGTAGGATTGTGGGTGTCCAGTGTGCGCCTGGGGCTTTGTGGTGCGGTGGAGATCGAGCGCCGCGCGGCGGCGCATCGCGGGACAAGCCCGCTCCCACAGGGCCCCAAGCGCACGCTTCCTCTTCATGTTTCAAGGAGCATCAGCCATCCATGACTGAACTACCCCTGCGCCAGCACTTCCCGCACTTTCATCCCATCCTCACCCGCCACCTCGACAGCGACCTGAATGGCCTCATCGCGGGCCCTGCCGTGCACGGCTTCTTCGACACCGCCATCCACGCCTATCTGCTCCAGCACGCAGGCCTGGACCTGCAGGAAGGGGTGGTGGCGGGCTTCGTGGTCAGCTCGGCCGCGGACTTCTTTGCCTTGCCGGGGTTTCCCGAGGTGCTGGAGGTCGGTCTGCGCGTGACCCGCCTGGCCGGTAGCACGGTGGAGTACCAGACTGCGCTGTTCCGCGCGGGGGACCAGGAGGCCTGCGCGGCGGGCAAGCTGGTCCAGGTGTTCGTCGACCGGCAGACGGGCATGCCCGTGGCATTGCCCGATACCTTGCAATCGGCGCTGGCGCTTTTGCTGCAGGCATGAAAAAGGCCCTGTCCGGACGGGCAGGGCCTTTTCGTGGAGCGCTAGCGGTCAGGGCTTAGCGGTGACGCCAGTTGCGCTTGTGCTTGCGATGGCCGTAGTGATGACCACGGTCGCGGTAGTGGCGACGGTCGTCATAGCCGCGGCGATCGTGGCGCTCGTCGGCATCGGCCTTGTTGCCCATGTAGTTGCCCAGCGCGCCACCCGCGCCGCCGCCCGCGGCCGCGCCCACGTAGCTGCCGGTGGTGCCGCCTACGCTGCGGCCCAGGACGTTGCCGCCCGCGGCGCCCAGTGCGCCGCCGATGGCCGCTTCACCACGCTGGCGCTTGTCGGCGCCAACCGCGCTGCCCGCCGCGCCACCCAGGCCCGCGCCGATGGCGCCACCGGTGCTGCCGCCGATCTGCTGGCCGACCACCGAGCCGAGTACCCCACCCAATGCGCCGCCGATACCGGCTTCGGTGGAGCCACCTGCCGAGGCAACGCCACTGAGCAGGCCAAGAGACAACAACAGAATCGAGGAGTACTTCTTCATCGAGAGAGCCTCATGTGGATGACGAGGCGATCCTGAGGCTGGATTGTTAGGCTGGCAACGAAATTCCGACGATTGGTAGAAGTTGTACACAATGTTGTAAGTTATTGTTTTCGCAATGAAACTTTGTGCGATTTCAAGTGTCCTAGATTACTTGGGAAAAGCCCTGATCCTCGCGGACAGGGCTTTTTTCATGCCTGGAGAGCGCCCTTCCGGTCAGAGAATCCGTCCTGTCTCCCGCGGCGCTTCCAGCTTGATCGCCACGAATTTCGATGTCGGCGTGTGGCTTCCATCGCCAACGCTTTCCAGTGGCACCAGCGGGTTGACCTCAGGGTAATAGGCCGCCGCCTGTCCAGCCGGGATATCGAACGCCAGCAGGGTAAAGCCCTGCACCCGGCGCTCGTGACCATCGGCCCACAGAGAAACGATGTCGGCCTTCTGCCCTGGCTTGAAGCCCAGGCGAATGATGTCCGCTTCGTTCACGAACAACACATCGCGCTGCCCCTTCACGCCCCGGTAGCGGTCATCCAGCCCATAGATCGTGGTGTTGTACTGATCGTGCGAGCGCATCGACTGCATGATCAGGTCCGGCACCTGGCCGCTGGCACGCACGCGTTCGTCGAGCAGGCTGTCAGGCAGCAGGTTGGCCTTGAAGTTGGCGCGGCCGGTCGCGGTTTTCCACTGGCGGGCGCCCGCGCTGCTGCCCAGGTAGAAGCCGCCCGGATGCTCCAGACGCTGGTTGAAGTCGGTGAAGCCCGGGATGGTGTCGGCGATCAGGTCGCGGATGCGGCCGTAGTCGGCGATCAGCCAGTTCCAGTCCACCGGCGTGCTGCCCAGGGTCGCGGCAGCGATGCCGGCGACCACGGCGGGCTCCGAGCGCATCTGGCGTGACAGCGGCTGCAGCTGGCCGTTGGACGCATGGACCATGCTGAAGGAGTCTTCGACCGTCACCGCCTGCGGGCCTTCGCCTTGCTGGTCGATGTCGGTACGCCCCAGGCACGGCAAAATCAATGCCTGCTTGCCATGGACCAGGTGGCTGCGGTTGAGCTTGGTGCTGATCTGCACGGTCAGCGCGCAGTTGCGCAGGGCCTGGGCGGTGCGCTCGGTGTCCGGGGTGGCCTGGGCGAAGTTGCCGCCAAGACCGATGAACACCCGGGCGCGGCCGTCGAGCATGGCATGGATCGCTTCCACGGTGTTGTGGCCGTTGTGCCGGGGCACGCTGAAGCCGAAGCGCTTTTCGATCGCATCGAGCAAGGCCACCGGCGGGCGCTCGTTGATGCCCATGGTGCGGTCGCCCTGCACATTGCTGTGGCCACGCACCGGGCACAGGCCGGCGCCAGGCACCCCAAGGTTGCCGCGCAGCAGCATCAGGTTGGCGATCTCCTGAATGGTCGCGACCGAATGACGGTGCTGGGTGATGCCCATGGCCCAGCACATGATCACCTTCTCGGCCTTGCGGTACATGCGCGCGGCCTGTTCGATGTCGGCCAGCGGCAGGCCGGATTGCGCCTGGATCTGCTCCCAGGAGGTCGCATCCACCACCGCCAGGTAGTCGTCGATGCCGTGGCCATGCTGCTCGATGAAGGCGTGATCGAATACCGCCGGCTCACCGCTGGCCTGGGCCTCGCGCTCCCACTGCAGCAAAAACTTGGCCATGCCGCGCATCATCGCCATGTCACCGCCCAGTGCCGGGCGGAAGTAGGCGGTGTTGGTCGGACGGTCACCGTTGGTCAGCATCTCCAGCGCATGCTGGGGGTGCTGGAAGCGCTCGAGACCGCGCTCTTTCAGCGGGTTGACGCAGACGACCTGGGCCCCGCGCTTGACCGCGTCACGCAGCGGATCGAGCATGCGTGGGTGGTTGGTGCCGGGGTTCTGACCCCACACGAAAATCGCATCGGCATGCTCGAAGTCATCGAAGGTCACGGTACCCTTGCCGACCCCGACGCTCTGGCCCAAGGCCACGCCGCTGGCCTCATGGCACATGTTCGAGCAGTCCGGGAAGTTGTTGGTGCCGTACGCGCGCACGAACAGCTGGTAGAGGAACGCCGCTTCGTTGCTGGCCCGGCCCGAGGTGTAGAACTCGGCCTGGTCTGGCGACTCCAGCGCGTTGAGGTGCTGGGCGATCAACGCGAAGGCGCCATCCCAGCCAATCGGCTGGTAGCGGTCGCTGGCCGCGTCGTAGACCATCGGCTCGGTCAGGCGGCCTTGGTATTCAAGCCAGTAGTCACTCTGTTCCAGCAGCGCGCTGACGCTGTGGCGCGCGAAGAACGCGGCATCGACGCGGCGCTTGGTCGCTTCCCAGTTCACCGCCTTGGCGCCGTTTTCGCAGAACTTCACCATGCCGCTTTCGGGCGAGTCGCCCCACGCGCAGCCCGGGCAGTCGAAACCGCCGTTCTGGTTGGTCTTGAGCAAGGCACGGATGTTCTTCAGGGCGTTGTCGCTGCCGACCCACGCCTTGGCCACGCTGCGCAGCGCGCCCCAGCCACCGGCGGGGCCGTTGTACGGCTTGTAGCGAGGGACGGGTTTCTGGTCGGCTTTATGATGCAGGCTCACGGTCTAGATCTCCGGCGCGGGGCTGAACACCCGCGGTGCGCTGTGCTTGGGCAAATGAATCAGGTTGAGGTTGTGCCGCCGGGCCCATTGCAGGGCCAGGCCGGTGGGTGCGGACAGACTGACCAGGGTCTGGATGCCGGCGCGCAGGACTTTCTGGATCAGCTCCAGGCTGCAGCGGCTGGTGACGATCGCCAGGCCTCCAGCGAGGTCGATGCGTTGGCGCAGCAAGGCGCCGATCAGCTTGTCCAGGGCGTTATGCCGGCCGATGTCTTCGCGGCCCAGCAACAGCCGGCCCTGACTATCCATAAACACCGCCGCGTGCACGGCACCGCAGTGCCGGCCCAAAGGCTGGAATTCATCGAGACGCTGGCGCAGGCCGTCAAGCCAGTGGGCGGGGGGCAGGGGCGCGCCGGGCAATACGTCGAGTTCGGGCAGTGCCTGCTCCAGCGCCTCGACCCCGCACAGGCCGCAGCCGCTGGTGCCCGCCAACTGCCGGCGCTGATTTTTCAGGTTCCAGAACGCGCGGCTGGAAATCTCCAGGTCCGCGTACAGCGCCGCACCCTTGCCAGAAAACTTCATGTCATAGATTTCCGACGGCGTGCTGACCAGGCCGCTGCCAACGCTGAAACCGACCACGAAGTCTTCCAGGTCGGTGGGACTCACCAGCATGACCGCCTGATTCAGGCCATTAAAGGCGATCGCCAACGCGACTTCCTCGGCGAGCGGCGTCGGCGCCTGCTCGGCGTCGGTCAGCTGGACGTAGTCGTAGGTGTTGCTGGCGGCTGGCAAGGCAAAGGACACGGGCGCCGCGCAGACCGGAGGTTTGCTGTTCATCAGGCGGATTACCGGCGGCTGGTTATCCCCTAAGCCTAGGCTTGTGCCGGGGACGCGTCTAATCGCTAGGGTCTATGCGCCGATAGACACCGTCGATCAGGCCCCTGCCAGGTGCTGCGAATTCCCGAGCTAGGGCTTGAGCAGGTTTCAAAGACCTGCCAGCAACTCCCGGTAATCCTCCACCGCTTCGAACTCCTCGGTGTCGCGCGGGCCGCGCTTGCTGTCCGGCTCGCGTACCGCCAGCAGATGCGCCACACCGTAGCGCCGGGCGCTGCGCAGGATCGCCAAGGTGTCGTCGATGAACAGGCTGCGCGCCGGGTCGAAGCCGATATCGGCGTGCAGCGCATCCCAGAAGTGCGGGCTCTCCTTGGGAAACCCGTAGTCGTGTGAGCTGATCAGCCGCTCGAAATACGGCGCGAGTTCGACCCGCTCAAGCTTCAGCGACAACGAGTCCCGATGCGCATTGGTGATCATCACCACGCGCTTGCCCGCCTGACGCACAGCCGCTAGGAAGGGTTGGGCATCGGGCCGCAAGGCAATCAGCTCGGCGAGCTCCTGCTTGAGCTCGCGCACCGGCAACTTCAGCTCGCGCGTCCAGAAATCCAGGCAGTACCAGTTCAGCGTCCCGGCATTGCGCTCGAACAGCGGCTGCAGCTCGAGCTCGGCCATGGCGCGGCTCACGCCATGCAGCTCGGCGTAGCGCTGGGGCAGGTGCTCGAGCCAGAACTGGTTGTCGTAATGCAGATCGAGCAGGGTGCCGTCCATGTCGAGCAGGACGGTGTCGATGTCGGACCAGGCTAGCAGGGGCATATGAAATTCTCGAAGACGTGGCAAGCCACGGTATAGTAACCCGTTCACGCCAAGGAGCCGCCCCATGCGCCAGAAACCCACCGTACTTGCCCGCGAGATCGTCGCCAGCAGCCGCCTGTTCCGTGTCGAAGCCGTGCAGTTGCGCTTCACCAACGGCGCCGAGCGGACCTACGAGCGCCTGGTCGGCCGCGGCAATGGCTACGGTGCGGTGATGATCGTGGCGATGCTCGACCCCGAGCATGCGGTGCTGGTCGAGGAGTACTGTGGCGGTACCGAGGAATACGAGCTGTCGCTGCCCAAGGGCCTGATCGAGCCGGGGGAGGACGTGCTGGCGGCGGCCAACCGCGAGCTCAAGGAAGAAGCCGGGTTTGGCGCCCGCCACCTCGAACACCTGACCGAGCTGTCGCTGTCGCCCGGCTACATGAGCCAGAAGATCCAGGTGGTGATGGCCACCGACCTGTACGAGGAGCACCTCGAAGGCGATGAGCCCGAGCCGATGCGCGTCGAGAAGATCAACCTGCGCGAGCTCTCCGCCTTGGCCCAGCATCCGCAGTTCACCGAAGGGCGGGCGCTGGCGGCGCTGTACCTGGTACGCGACCTGCTCGCGCAGCGGGGGCTGTTCGCATGAACCAGGCGCAGTTGATGCACCACGCCGTCCTGCTCGCCCGCCAGGCGGGCGAGGCCATCCTGCCGTTCTGGCGCGCCGGGGTGGCGGTCACCGCCAAGGCCGATGATTCGCCGGTGACCGCCGCCGACCTGGCGGCCCACGAGGTCATCGTCCAGGGCCTGCAAGCGCTTGCACCGCAGATCCCGGTGCTCTCGGAAGAAGACGCCGGCATAGCGCTGGCCGAACGCCAGGCCTGGCAGCGCTGGTGGCTGGTCGACCCGCTGGACGGCACCAAGGAGTTCATCGCCGGGAGCGAGGAATTCACCGTCAACATCGCCTTGATCGAGGCGGGTGAAGTGGTGTTCGGCGTGGTCGCCATGCCCACCAGCGGGCGCTGTTATTTTGGTGGCCGTGGCCTGGGTGCCTGGCGCGAGGAGGCAGGCCTGCCCGCCGAGCCGGTCCAGGTGCGCTCCGCTCCGGCCGCCGGCGCGCGTTTCACCGTGGTGGCCAGCCGTCGCCATTCCAGCCCGCAACAGGAAGCCCTGCTGGGCGGCCTGGGCAGGGCGGTGGGTGAGCTCGAGCTGGCCAACATCGGCAGCTCGCTGAAGTTCTGCCTGCTGGCCGAAGGCGCCGCCGACTGCTACCCGCGCCTGGCGCCTACCTCGCAATGGGATACCGCCGCCGCCCAAGGCGTTGTCGAAGGCGCCGGTGGCGAAGTCGTCACCCTGGACGGCCAACCGTTGCGCTATCCCGCCCGCGAATCGCTGCTCAATCCCTTCTTCCTGGCCTTGCCGCGTGCCGCTGCCTGGCGCCAGGATCTGCTGGACCTTGCCTCAGCGATGTAGCACGAACTGCCCGCTGAAGTTCACGGCGGGCGCTTCACTGCCGGCATTGAACACCTGCGTGCGCAAGGTCAGGCGAGCCCGCCCGCGGCGCTGGTAGGTGGCGATAAAACGCTCCCATACCTTGTCCTCGGGTGGCAGGCACTGGGCGATGGCCGCGCCGGTCACCGGCAACGGGTAGCTGAGCTGGCCTTCCTGAATCACGATATGACCGTCATCAACGCCCAGCTCGCGCAGGCGCAGGTGCAGCCAGCCCCAGCCGGCCAGCACGGCGGCGCAGTAGAGGCTGCCGCCGAACATCGTGCTCTTGTGGTTGACGTTGGCCGCTAGCGGCAACCGCAGGCGCAGGCACCGGTCTTGCCAGTCGAGCACCTCGACGCCCATCTCGCGGGTCAGCGGGATATCGCTGTGCAGCACCGACTCCAGGTGGCGGCTGTCAGGATTCATGGGCGGTTGTCCTCCGTGTCATCGTGATGGCTGCTGTCGGCGAAGCTCAGGCCGTGCTTGCGCAGCTTGTCGTGCAGGGTCTTGCGGGGTATGCCGAGCGCTTCGGCCAGGCTGCGCATCGAGCTGTGCGGTTGCGTCAGCTCGGCGGCGATCAGTGCGCGCTCGAAGTGCTCGACCTGCTCGCTGAGGTTGCCGTTGCCAGGCACCGACGGGGTTTCTGGCGGTGCGCTCTCCTGGCCATCCAGGGCCAGCTCCAGGCCCAGCGCAAAGCGCTCGGCGGCATTCTGCAGCTCACGCACGTTGCCCGGCCAGCCGTGACGCAGCAGCATCGCCCGCTGGGCCGGTTGCAGGTTGTGCGGCGGCAGGCCATGCCGCTGGGCGGCGGCGTCGGCAAAGTGCAGGAACAGCACCAGGATATCGTCGCCACGCTCGCGCAGTGGCGGAATGCGCAGCGGCGCCACGTTCAGGCGGTAGTACAGGTCGGCGCGAAAACGGCCCTGGTCGGCGGCCTGGCGCAGGTCTTCCTTGGTGGCGGCGATCACCCGGATGTCCAGGGGGATCAGCTGGTTGCCGCCCAGGCGCTCGACCACCCGCTCCTGCAGCATGCGCAGCAGCTTGACCTGCACATCCAGGCTCATGCTCTCGATTTCGTCGAGAAACAGCGTGCCGCCATTGGCGAACTCGAACTTGCCGATGCGCCGCTTCTGCGCGCCGGTGAACGCCCCAGGCTCATGCCCGAACAGCTCGCTCTCGACCACCGACTCGGCCAGGGCGCCCGCGTTGATCGCCACGAACGGTCCGTCCCGACGGCTCGACAGGTCGTGCAGCGCGCGCGCCACCACCTCCTTGCCCGCGCCGGTCTCGCCGAGGATCAGCACGTCGGCGCGGGTTCCGGCCAGGGCGCCGATCTGCTCGCGCAGGCGCAGCATCGACGGCGACTGGCCGACCAGGCGGCCGCTGAGCTCCTGGCGATCGCTCAGGGCCAGGCGCAGGCTGCGGTTGTCCAGCACCAGCCGGCGCAGGGCCAGCCCTCGGCGCACGCTGTCGAGCAGCGAATCGCTGGGGAACGGTTTCTCGAGAAAGTCATACGCACCGGCGCGCATCGCCTGCACAGCGAGCGGCACGTCGCCGTGGCCGGTGATCAGCAGCACCGGCAGCTCCGGGTCGCGGCCATGCAGCTGCTCGAGCAGTTGCAGGCCATCGATGCCCGGCATGCGGATATCGCTGACGACCACGCCTGGCCAGTCGGGCTCGATGCGCGCGGCCAGGCCCTGCGCGTCGCTCAGGGACATGACCTTGAGCCCGGCCAGGTCGAGGGTCTGGCTCAGGGCCTGGCGCAGGTGCGGGTCGTCGTCGACCAGAATGACCTGGGTGCGGCTGTCGATGTAAGGCTCGGTCGTCATGCCGAGGGATCCTCCGAGAATTGCAGGTTGGCGCCGGGCTTGGCCACGCGCAGTTGCAGGGTCAGCAGGGCACCGCCCTCAGGGTGGTTGCTCAGCAGCAGCTCGCCGCCCAGCGCGCGCATCAGGCTTTCGCAGATGGCCAGGCCCAGCCCCAGGCCCTGGGTGCGCGTCTTGGTGGTGAAGAACGGCTCCTTGGCGCGCTCCATGGCCTGGCGGGTAAAGCCCGGTCCGTTGTCACGAATGTACAGGTAGACGACATCTTCGCGGCGCTCGGCACTGAGCCACAGCTTGCGCGGGTTGGCTTTCTCGGTCAGGGCATCGAGGGCGTTGGCCAGCAGGTTGCCGAGCACCTGGCGCAAACGCGTCTCGCCGGCCTGTACCCACAGCGTGGCATCCGGCAGGTCGCGCACCAGCTCCACGGCCATTGCCCGACGACGCTTGGCCAGCAGCGCCAGGGCATCGTCGAGCGCCGGTTGCAGCGCCACGCTCTCAGGCGCGTGGCGGTCGCGGCGGGCGAAGGCGCGCAGGTGGGCGATGATCGAGGCCATGCGCCCGGTCAGCTCGGCGATCAGCTTGAGGTTGCCGCGCGCATCCTCGGTGCGCTGGTGGTCGAGCAGGATCTCGGCGTTTTCGGCATAGCTGCGGATCGCTGCCAGCGGCTGGTTGAGCTCGTGGCTGATGCTGGCCGACATGGTCCCGAGCACCGACAGCTTGCCGGCCTGGACCAGCTCGTCCTGGGCTTGCACCAGTTCCTGCTGGGCCTGTTCGCGCTCAAGCACTTCGGTCCTGAGGCGCTTGTTCAGGCCCTCGAGGGCAGCGGTCCGCTCGTTCACGCGTTTTTCCAGGTCCTGGCGGCCATGGGCTTCCAGGTCGATACGGTCGATGTAGTGGCGTCGGCGCTGCATCACCAGGCCCAGCAGCAGCATCAGCACCAGCAAGGTACCGGCGCCGATGGCCATGACCGTGCTCACCGAACGGTCGACCAGGCTGCGCGGCGCCAGGATGCTCACCTGCCAGCCGGTCTCCTTGATCGCGCGCGTCTGGGTCAGCCAGGCGTCGGGGTTGAGGGTGAGCGGCTTGGGCGCCGTGGTGGGGTAGGGCTGGATCGCGGCGATCGCCTCGCGCTCGGCGTCACTGAACGCGCGGGTCGCACGGAAGCGCCAGTCGGGACGAGAGGTCAGCACCACCACGCCGTTCTGGTCGGTCAGCAACAGTTGCTCTGGCGTTCGGCCCCAGAGGGTCTCGGTGTGGTCTAGGTCTACCTTGACCACCAGCACGCCGATCACCTTGTCGTTGTCACGCACGGCGGCCGCGAAGAAATAGCCGCGCTTGGCCGATGTGGTGCCTTGGCCGAAGAAACGCCCCAGGCGCCCGTCCATGGCTTCATTGAAATATGGGCGGAAGGCGAAGTTGCGGCCGATGAAACTGTCGCGTTTGTCCCAGTTGGACGCCGCCAGGGTATTGCCGCTGACGTCCATCAGGTACATCACCTCGGCGCCAGTCTGGTCGACGATTTCCTTGAGCAGGCGGTTGGCGTTGGTGAGCGTTTCCAGGCGCAGCGGGTCGGCCAGCACGGTGCGCAGGGCCGGCAGTTCACCGAGGATGCGTGGCAGGGTCTCGTAGCGGTGCAGGGTGCCCAGCAGGTTGGCGACGTAGAGGTCGAGGGTCTGGCGATTCTGTGAGGCGAGTTCGCCCTGATAGTACTTTTCGGCCAGGTGATGCAGTGGCCAGAGCAGTGGTGCCAGGCACAGGGCCACAAGGGCCAGGCTGCGCCAGCGAGGGCGTCGTGGAAGTGTTGAAGTCGAGATCATCGCCAGGTGCGCCAGAGGAGTCTGGCGCAATTATGCGCTACTTGAGGCAGTCGATCAGCGCCTCGCGCCAGTTCGGCTGGCTGACCTGCCATTCGCGGGCCAGGCGGGTGCAGTCCAGGCGCGAGTTGAGCGGCCGGCGCGCCGGGGTCGGGTAGTCGCTCGACGGGATCGGCAGCAGCTCGGCACAGGGCAGGCCGCGCGCCTTGAGGTGTTCGCCGATCGCCTGGGCAAAGCCGAACCACGAGGTATGGCCCTGGGCCGTGAGGTGATACAGCCCCCACGAGCCTTGTTCGCCCGCCTGCCAGCGCTCGATCATCGCGCGGGTGCTCGCGGCGATGGTGTCGGCCCAGGTGGGGGCGCCGATCTGGTCATCGACCACGCGCAGCTCGGGTTTTTCCTGCAGCAGGCGCTGCATGGTCAGCAGGAAGTTGCGCCCGTGGCGCGAGTAGACCCAGCTGGTGCGCAGGATCAGGTGCTCACCGCCGACCGCTGCGATCGCCTGTTCGCCCGCCAGCTTGCTGCGCCCATAGACGCCCAGCGGGTTGGGTTCGTCCGCCTCGTCGTAGGCGCCGGGCTTGTTGCCGTCGAACACGTAGTCGGTGGAATAGTGGATCAGTGGCGCGCCCAGCCGCGCGGCTTCCTCGGCGAGGATGCCCGGCGCGGTGGCATTGATGGCAAAGGCTGCCTCCGGCTCGCGTTCGGCCAGGTCGACCGCGGTATGCGCCGCGGCATTGATGATCAAGGCAGGCCCCAGGCGCCGCACCTGCTCACGGACCTGGGCAGGTTGCGTCAGGTCGAGCTGGTCACGGCCAAGGACATGCACCGGGCCAAGGCCCGCCAGGTGCCGTTGCAGCGCCTCGGCGACCTGCCCGGTGCGGCCGATCAGCAGGATTCCGGGCTTCACGCGAACAGCTCCGCATCACGCAGCGACTTGCCCTCGCGGTCCTTGGCCGAGAGCAGCGGCGGGGCCTGCAGCTGCCAGTCGATGGCAAGCTCCGGGTCGTCCCAGCGAATGCAGCGTTCGGCGGCGGGGTTGTAGTACTCGGTGGTCTTGTACAGGAAATCGGCCGTGTCGCTCAGCACCACGAAGCCGTGGGCGAAACCGGGCGGTACCCACAGCTGGCGCTGGTTTTCGGCGCTCAGCGCGACCGCGACCCAGTGGCCAAAGGTCGGCGAGCTGCGGCGGATGTCCACCGACACGTCGAGCACCTCGCCTTGCACCACGCGCACCAGCTTGCCCTGCGGATTGCTCAGCTGGTAGTGCAGACCACGCAGCACGCCGCGTTGCGAGCGTGAGTGGTTGTCCTGCACGAAGGGCGCGGCGATGCCTGCCTGGGCCTGCAGCTCGCGGGCATTGAAGCTTTCGAGAAAGAAGCCGCGGCTGTCGCCGAAGACCTTGGGCTCGATGATCAGGACATCCGGGATGGCGGTAGCGACTACATTCATGGGTATTCTTCTGCCAGTTTTTGCAGGTATTGGCCGTAGCCGGTCTTGTGCAGGTCACGTGCCTTGGCCAGGAGCTGTTCGCGGCTGATCCAGTGCTTCTGGTAGGCGATTTCCTCGAGGCAGGCCACCTTGAGCCCCTGGCGGTGCTCGATGGTCTGCACGTACTGGGAGGCCTCGAGCAGGCTGTCGTGGGTGCCGGTGTCGAGCCAGGCGAAGCCGCGGCCAAAGCGCTCGACGCGCAGGTCGCCACGCCGCAGGTAGGCGTTGGTGACGTCGGTGATCTCCAGCTCGCCGCGGGGCGAGGGCTTGATGCCCTTGGCAATCTCGATCACGTCGTTGTCATAGAAATACAGGCCGGTGACCGCGTAGCTGGACTTGGGCGCGGCCGGTTTTTCCTCGATCGCCAGGGCGCGGCCCTGCGCGTCGAATTCGACCACGCCAAAGCGCTCGGGGTCCTTGACCCAGTAGCCGAACACCGTGGCGCCGGACGGCTGGTTGATGGCCCGCGCGAGCTGCTCGCTGAAGCCTTGGCCGTGGAAGATATTGTCGCCCAGGATCAGGCACACCGAGTCCTGGCCAATGAACGACTCACCGATCAGGAACGCCTGGGCGAGGCCGTCGGGGGAGGGCTGCTCGGCATAGCTCAGCTCGATGCCGAACTGGCTGCCGTCACCGAACAGCTGGCGGTACTGGGGCAGGTCCTGGGGTGTGGAGATCAGCAGGATCTCGCGGATGCCTGCCAGCATCAGCACCGAGATCGGGTAGTAGATCATCGGCTTGTCGTAGATTGGCAGCAGCTGCTTGGAGACCCCGAGGGTGATGGGGTGCAGGCGGGTGCCGGAGCCGCCCGCGAGGACGATACCTTTGGTCATGCGATCAGGTCCTTGAAGTCGCTATTGCCCAGGCGCTCGCCCTGGTAGCTGCCGTCCTGCACGTGGCGGCACCACTCCAGGTTGTCGAGATACCACTGCACGGTCTTGCGCAGGCCGGTGGCGAACGTTTCTTCGGGTACCCAGCCAAGTTCGCGCTCGATCTTGCCGGCATCGATGGCGTAGCGAAGGTCGTGGCCGGGGCGGTCCTGGACGAAGGTGATCAGGTCGGCGTAATGGGCCACGCCGGCCGGGCGCCGGGGCGCCAGCTCTTCGAGCAGGGCGCAGATGCCGCGAACCACCTCGATGTTCTTTTGCTCGTTGTGGCCGCCAATGTTGTAGGTCTCGCCGACCTTGCCTTCGCTCACCACCTTCAGCAGCGCGCGGGCATGGTCGTCGACGAACAGCCAGTCGCGCACCTGCTCGCCATTGCCATAGACCGGCAGCGGCTTGCCCGCCAGGGCATTGAGGATCACCAGCGGGATGAGCTTTTCGGGGAAGTGGAACGGGCCGTAGTTGTTCGAGCAGTTGGTGATCAGCACAGGCAGGCCGTAGGTACGCTGCCAGGCGCGGACCAGATGGTCGGACGCTGCCTTGCTCGCCGAGTAGGGCGAGCTGGGGGCGTAGGGGGTGGTCTCGCTGAACAGGTCGTCGGCGCCGTGCAGGTCGCCGTACACCTCGTCGGTCGAGATGTGATGGAAGCGAAACGCCTCGCGCTGCGCGGTGGGCAGCCTGCTCCACCAGGCACGCGTCGCTTCGAGCAGGCTGTAGGTGCCGACGATGTTGGTCTGGATGAACGCCGCAGGCCCGTCGATCGAGCGGTCGACATGCGACTCGGCGGCCAGGTGCATGATCGCCTCCGGCTGGAAGCGTTCCAGCAGGGCGCCGAGCAGAGGCTGATCGGCGATATCGCCCTGCACGAACTCGTAGCGGGTATCCAGGGCAACGCTGCGCAATGATTCCAGATTGCCCGCGTAGGTCAGCTTGTCGAGGTTGAGCACCTCGTGACCGGTATTGCCGATCAGGTGGCGAATCAGCGCTGAGCCGATGAAACCGGCGCCGCCAGTGATGAGAATGCGCATGTCGGGATGCCTCCAGCATCGGGCAATGAATCGGGTCAAGTCTAGCGTGTCGAACGCCGCGAGTATCACAGGTCAGGGTCGTGGAGGCGTGCTTGCCTGTCGCTTTTTTCGCCTGCCCCTTGTGTATCGGCAGAAGCGGTGGCGATATAAGCGGAAAAAAACCGAGGCCCCTTCCCATGCCCCTGCGCACCCTGATCCAACGCTCCAGCCAGCCCTGCCCCGTGTTGAGCGAAGCACAGGCCCATGACCTGCTGCGCTCGTGCTATGCCCTGGAAGGGACCTTGCAATCGCTGGGCAGCCAGCAGGACCTCAACTTCCGGGTAGACAGCGCGCAAGGCCGTTTCGTGCTGAAGGTGTGCCACGCCAGCTATGCGGAGGTGGAACTGGAGGCGCAGCATGCCGCGCTGGCCTACCTGCGCGAGCGCGGGCTGCCGGTGCCCGCCGTGCGGCCAGCTGGCACCGGTGAGAAGCTGTTGGCGCTGCAGGTCGACGGTCAACCCTTGCGGGCAAGGCTGCTCGACTATGTCCACGGGCAGCCGCTGACCCGCCTCAAGCACATGCCCGTACGGCTGATGAGCGAACTGGGCACGCTGTGCGCGCAGGTGGACAACGCCCTGGCCGGTTTCGACCATCCAGGTCTTGAGCGCACCCTGCAATGGGACCCCCGTCATGCGCCGGCGCTGATCGAGCAGCTGTTGCCCGTGCTGGGCGACCCAGCCCAGCGCGCGCGGGTCGCGCATGTGGCACGGGTGGCCAGCGAGCACCTGCGAGCGTGGACCGATCAATTGCCGGTGCAGGCCGTGCACCTGGATATCACCGACGACAATACCGTCTGGGCCCGCGATGCCCAGCGCCAGTGGCAGCTCCAGGGCGTCATCGACTTTGGCGACCTGCTGCGCACCTGGCGAATCGCCGAGCTCTCGGTTACCTGCGCGTCATTGCTGCACCACGCCGAGGGCGATCCGCTGCGTATCACGGCGGCCGTGGCTGCCTACCACGCCATCAACCCGTTGCAGGAAGCCGAACTGCAGGCCCTCTGGCCGCTGGTGCTGATGCGCGCCGCAGTGCTGGTGCTGAGCAGCGAGCAGCAACTGAGCGTCGAACCCGGCAACCCGTACATCCGTGACAACCTGGCCCATGAATGGGCGATCTTCGAACTGGCCAGCAGCGTGCCGTTCGGGCTGATGCAGGCGGCGATCCTGCAGGCCGGCGGGCGCCAGTTGCCACCGCTGGAACTGGCCCAGTGCGTGCCCTTGTTGCCAGGGTTCGCCGGGCACGCGGTGCAGCAGGTCGACCTGGGGGTGCTCAGCGAGCATTGCGAGGCCGGCAACTGGGAACAGTCCGGTTTTGACCAGTCGCTGCTGGCGCGGCATGCGAAGGCATCGGGCGCTGCCTGCAGCCTGCATGGGCAGTTCAGGCTCTCGCGAACCCAGGTCGATAGCCCCGAAGAACCCGCGACCTGTGCGCTGGGCGTTGAAGTCCAGCTTGCCGGCGGCAGCGTGCTGCAGGCCCCCGAGGCCGGAACCTGGCACCGGACGGGCGATGGCCAGGGCTGTTTGCGCACGGCGCAGTGGGCGCTGTGGCTCGATGGCATCGAGCAGGCGCCCGAGACAGGCGAGACCCTGGCCAAAGGCCAGGTGTTCGGGCAGGCCGGCAGCTGGCTGAGCGTGCAACTGTGCCGCGACCTTGGCGTGCAGCCACCGTTCTTCGCAAGGCCATCCCAGGCCGAGGCCTGGCTTGCGCTCTGCCCCTCGCCGCAGGCGATGCTGGGCTTTGCCTGCGAGGCCGCGCCCCTGCCCGATCCCCACGCGTTGCTGGCCCGTCGCGACGCAAGCTTTGCCCGTTCGCAGAAGCATTACTTCGAGCAGCCGCCGCATATCGAGCGTGGCTGGCGCAACTACCTGATCGACCTGCAGGGGCGGTCCTACCTCGACATGCTCAACAACGTCGCGGTGCTCGGCCATGGCCATCCGCGCATGGCCGCTGAGTCGGCGCGGCAGTGGTCGCTGGTCAATACCAACTCACGCTTTCACTACGCGGCCATCGCCGAGTTTTCCGAGCGGCTGCTGGCGCTGGCGCCCGAGGGCATGGACCGGGTGTTTCTGGTCAACAGCGGCACCGAGGCCAATGACCTGGCCATCCGCCTGGCCTGGGCCCACAGTGGCGGACGTGACCTGCTCAGCGTGCTGGAGGCCTACCACGGCTGGTCGGTGGCCACCGATGCCATCTCCACCTCCATCGCTGACAACCCCCAGGCGCTTGAGACGCGGCCCGACTGGGTCCATCCGGTAATGGCGCCCAACACCTATCGTGGGCGTTACCGGGGGCCCGAAAGCACCGCCGATTACCTGCGTGATGTCGACGAGAAACTCGCAGGCCTGGATACCCAGGGCCGGCAGCTGGCCGGCTTCATCTGCGAGCCGGTGTACGGCAACGCAGGCGGCATCGCCCTGCCGCCGGGTTACCTGCGCGAGACCTATGCCAAGGTGCGCAGCCGGGGCGGAGTGTGCATCGCCGACGAAGTGCAGGTCGGCTACGGCCGGCTGGGCGAATACTTCTGGGGGTTCGAGGAGCAGGGCGTGGTGCCGGACATCATCACCATGGCCAAGGGCATGGGTAACGGCCAGCCCCTGGGCGCGGTCATCACCCGCCGCGAGATTGCCGAATCGCTTGAGGCGCAGGGGTATTTCTTTTCGTCGGCTGGCGGCAGCCCGGTCAGTTGCCGCATCGGCATGGCGGTCCTGGATGTGATGCACGAGGAAGGTCTGTGGCAGAACGCCCGCGAAGTCGGCGGTTACTTCAAGGCGCGGCTGCAGACGCTGGTCGACAGGCATCCGCTGGCGGGCGCCGTGCATGGCTCGGGGTTCTACCTTGGCCTGGAGCTGGTCCGTGACCGCCAGACGCTGGAGCCGGCCAGCGAGGAAACCACCCAGCTGTGCAACCGCCTGCGCGACCTGGGCATCTTCATGCAGCCCACGGGCGACCACCTGAACATCCTCAAGATCAAGCCGCCAATGTGCACCACCAAGGCGAGCGTGGATTATTTCGTGGACAGCATCGAACGGATTTTGTCCGAAGACCTGTAGCGCGCAGGGTATGGCCCCGACAGCGGATTGTTATCGGCTAACGGGGCGTTTGTTTGGTCATTATTTCGTTATCCAGCTTTTAAAGCCGATATTAATCGGCTATAAATCGACCCGGCGAGACAGCGGACAGCGTGCTGGTGCACACTTTCGGCCTGTACACGCTCGAACCCCGATCGCTCACCGCCCAGGCGCAGGCAGCATCCCTCGCCCGGCATTGGCAAAGGTTGAATCATGAAGACCCTCACAACGACCCCGCGCGCCGACGGTTTCCACATGCCTGCCGAGTGGGCACCGCAGACCCAGGTATGGATGATCTGGCCCGAGCGCCCGGACAACTGGCGCCTGGGCGGCAAGCCGGCGCAGGCCGCGCATATCACCTTGGCCAAGGCCATCGCCCGTTTCGAGCCCGTCACCGTGGGCGTCTCCGCCGCCCAGTACGAAAATGCCCGCAGCCGTCTCGACCTGCCCAACGTCCGCGTCGTCGAGATCAGCAACGACGATGCCTGGGTGCGTGACACCGGCCCGACCTTCGTGGTCAACGACAGCGGCGAAGTGCGTGGCGTCAACTGGGGCTTCAACGCCTGGGGCGGCTTCAATGGCGGTCTCTATGCCCCGTGGAACCGCGACGAACAGTTGGGCGGCAAGGTGCTGGAGATGGAGCGCCTGCAGCGCTACCAGACCGAAGGTTTCGTGCTCGAAGGCGGCTCGATCCACGTCGATGGCGAAGGCACCCTGATCACCACCGAAGAGTGCCTGCTCAACGCCAACCGCAACCCGCACCTGGACCGTGGGCAGATCGAACAGATCCTGCGCGATCACCTGGCCGTGGACCAGATCATCTGGCTGCCCGACGGCCTGTACAACGACGAGACCGACGGCCACGTCGACAACTTCTGCTGTTACGTGCGCCCGGGCGAGGTGCTGCTGGCCTGGACCGATGATCCGCAAGACCCCAACTACGCACGCTGCCATGCCGCGCTCGAAGTGCTGCAGAACAGTCGCGACGCCAAGGGCCGCGAGTTCGTGGTGCACAAGATGCCGATTCCTGGCCCGCTGTATGCCACCGAGGAAGAGTGCGCCGGCGTTGACCAGGTCGACGGCAGCCAGGAGCGCAACCCTTCGGTGCGCCTGGCGGGCTCCTACGTCAACTTCCTGATCGTCAACGGCGGCATCATCGCCCCGAGCTTCGATGATCCGGCGGACGCCCAGGCGAGCGCCATCCTGGGGGATATCTTCCCGGACCACGAGATCGTGATGATTCCTGGCCGCGAGCTGCTGCTGGGCGGCGGCAATATCCATTGCCTGACCCAGCAGCAACCGGCGCCTATCAAACGCTGAGTCGCCAGAGCCATCCGCTGGCACTGACCGGACCTGATCGTCCCCTTATCAAACGCCACCGCCCTGCGGTGGCGTTTTTATTTGCGCGCTCTACTTGTTAGAGAAAATGTCCAAAAAAGAGGCGTTTTTGTAGGGAAATGCACCAGTGCGGTGTAGGAATGTAGGAAAAAGCATCTGTTTTTCACGATTTTTTGACATACGCGATCGCAGGCGGATAGGATTCGACCCCTGCGCCTGCTAGCCGTTCCATGGCCTTGGTGCCGTACCGGCTTGCTGCCGCTATTTGGCAGAGCCTGAACGGCCGGATCCGCATAGCGCCGAACCTACGAAGGGGCGTTGGTTACGGGCGTTTTGAATGCAGAGCGTTTTGAATTCGAGATAAGGAAAACAACATGTTGAAAACACGGATCAGCCTGATCGCGCTGGCGCTCGTCGCCGCCACCCAGGCCCAGGCCAACGATCAGGCCGCCAGCAAGGGCTTCGTCGAAGACAGCAGCCTGAACCTGCTGCTGCGCAACGCCTACATCAACCGCGACAAGAAACACGGTAACAACGACCAGATCGAATGGGGCCAAGGCTTCATCGGCACCTTCTCGTCGGGCTTCACCCAGGGCACCGTGGGCGTGGGCGTCGACGCCTTCGGTCTGTACGCCGTTCGCCTGGACGGCGGCAAGGGTCACAACGGCGGCGCCGGTGTCGACTTCTTCCAGCCAAGCGACACCGCGCCTGCCAACTCGCCGCACAACCTGGCCCGTGGCGGCGCCGCGATCAAGTTCCGCGTCTCCAACACCGTGCTCAAGTACGGTGACCAGATGCCATCGCTGCCGGTGCTGCAGCACGACGACGCGCGCCTGCTGCCAGAAAGCTTCACCGGCACCCTGATCACCTCCAAGGAGATCAAGGGCCTGGAGCTGAACGCCGGTCGCTTCACCCAGGAAGCGCGCAAGAGCGCCGAAGGCCGTGACAGCGGTGGCCTGAAGTCGATCAACGTGTTTGGCGGCAGCTACCAGTTCACCGACAACCTGACGGCTGCGCTGTACACCTCCGACGTCGAAGACGTGCTGAAGAAGCACTACCTGGGCGTGAACTACGTTCACCCGATCGCCGACGACCAGTCGCTGACCCTGGACTTCAACGGTTACAAGACCAGCATCGACAAGAAGTACGAGCGTGATGCGAACCTGACCGGCGACCGCAACACCATCTGGAGCCTGGCGGCGACCTACGCCTTCGGCCCGCACTCGGTGACCATCGCCCACCAGCGCAGCACCGGCGACACCGGCTACAACTACGGCTGGTACCAGAACCGTGGCGGCGTGGGTGACGGTGGTTCTACCATCTACCTGGCCAACTCGTACTGGTCCGACTTCAACGCCGAAGACGAGCGTTCCTGGCAGATCGGCTACGGCCTGGACTTCAGCGCCTTCGGCGCACCGGGTCTGAGCTACAAGGTCGCGTACGTGCGTGGTGACAACATCAACACCCACGGCTTCGGCGAAGGTAAAGAGCGCGAGATCTTCAACCAGGTCCAGTACGTGGTTCAGGAAGGTCCGGCCAAGGACCTGTCCCTCAAGGTTCGCAGCTCGTTCCTGCGTACCTCGGACAGCGTTCGCCAGAACGGCTACAACGACGACGGCAACGAAGTCCGCGTATTCGTCGAGTACCCGATCAGCATCTTCTGATACTGATAGCGTGCCCAGACAGCCCCGGCCCCGCCGGGGCTGTTTTGTTTCTGCATCCCTCAGGCACTGCAATCCCTCTTTGCCTTATGTGGGAGATCTCCCACAGGGCCCGGCTGCACCGGCCGCAGGCTCGGCAACCTTCAAGCCCCGGTGCAAGCCGCGCGCCTACCCAGAACAGCAAACCGTAGTCGGAAGAACGATTGTCGCCCGCAGACCACCTTCGGCGCGATTGGCCAGCTCCAGTCTCCCCCCATGCCCATCCACAATTCGGGTCACGATACTCAACCCTAATCCATACCCACCCGTGGCCAGATTGCGCGACCCTTCCCCCCGCGCAAACGACTGGGCGATGGTCGGCAACAGCGCCTGCGCGATCCCCGGCCCCCGGTCCTCTACATGAATCAGCACGCCAGACGCCTCCCGCTCCAGCCTCACCGAAACATCCCTCGCATACCGCAACGCATTCACCAACAGGTTCTGCACGCACCGCTGGATCATCAGCGCATCCACCTCCACGCAACCCGCCATCCCACTCACCGGCAACGGTTCCTGCGCACTCGCCAGGTCTGCGCACACCCGTGCCACCAGCCTGTCCAGGTCGGCCCGTTGCAGATTGCGCTGCTCACCCGCGCGCGAGTAGTCCAGTACCTGCCCGATCATCGCGTCCATCTGCGTGATGTTCTGTCTCAGGCGTTCACGGTGCTCGCCCGGCTCCAGCCGCTCGAGCCGCAGGCGCATCCGCGTCAACGGCGTGCGCAAGTCGTGGGAGACAGCAGCCAGAAAGGTCGCCTTGTCGTTGACCAGGGCGATCAGCCGCTGCTGCATGGCATTGAACGCCTGCGCGGCCTGGCGCACTTCCTCGGGGCCTTCCATCTGCAACGGCGGCTGTTCCAGGTTCTGGCCCAGCCCGAGCGCGGCATCGCTGAGGCGCCGTAGCGGGCGAAGGCACAGGCGCACGGCGAACAGGCAGACCACCAGCACCGCGACGATCCGCAGCGCATACACCCTGAGCAGGTAATCACTGATCAGCACCCACGCCGATTCGCCGCTCCAGCCCTGCAGTTCCTGCCCTTCCACGACCAGCCAGCGGCCGCCCTGCAGCGGGACCGCGAAGGTTACATGAGCCTGCGCCGTGCGCAGCCCGAACAGGCTGCGCCAGACGATCGGCTGGCCCAGCTCATCGGTCATCCGCACCTGGATCAGGCGCACGTCCTGCGGCTGGCCCATTTCATAGGCCAGCGCCTGGTTGAGCAGCAGTTCCACTCGCCGCCGTCCCTGTCGGTCATCACGTTCGCTGGCGGGCAGGGTGTCGACACAGCGCATCTGGTAATGCGCCGGTACCGCGGCCCTGTCGCCCGCGCAGACACCCTGGGTGACAAGGGGCGCGGTGCGCGCGGCGATCAGGCGTACCGGTGCCTCGAGCACCTGGGCGAAGCGCACGTCGAACCAGATGCTGCTGGACATCAGCTGGATCAGCAGCGTGCCACTGACCATGATCAGCAGTAGCTGGCCAAACAGGGTCCTGGGCCACAGCCGGCGCAGGAAGGAGGGCAGGCGCACGTCAGTCGGCCGTGCAGAGGCGGGCGATGCTCAGCAGATAGCCTTCGTTGCGAATGGTCAGGATCTGCACGGCATTCGCGTCGCCATGCTGCAGGTGCTGGCGCAGGCGGCTGATACACATGTCCACCGAGCGGTCGTCCGGCAGGTGGTCGCGGCCAAACGCGCTGCGTGTCAGCAGATCACGGGAGACGACACGGGCGTTGGCCTCGAGCAGCTCGCGCAGGACCCGGTAGTCGGAGCGGGGCAGGCTCAGCACCTGGCCGTCGGGGCAGGTCAGCAGGCGTTTCGCGTGCTCCAAGTGATAGCCGGCAAAGCGCTGCTCGTCCGGGCCAGGCTCCTGGGCCAGCGCTTCAAGGCGCTGCGGCCGGCGCAGCACGGCCTTGATGCGGGCGATCAGTTCGCGGGGCTCGAAGGGCTTGGCCAGGTAGTCGTCGGCGCCGACCTCCAGCCCGATGATCCGGTCCAGGGTCGAGCCCTTCGCCGAAAGCATGATCACTGCCAGGCCCGGCAGGCCCTGCAGTTTCCGGCACAGACTAAGGCCATCCTCGCCAGGCAGCATCAGGTCGAGCACCACCAGGTTGACGGCATGCGTTTCGAGCTGCGCGTGCATCTGCTCGCCATCGGCGGCGGCCAGCACGTGGTAGCCCTCATCAGTCAGGTAATCGCAGAGAAGTTCGCGGATCTCGTCGTCATCGTCCACTACCAGCAGGGTCGTGCTCATCGGGGTCTTCATACCTGAAGGGCACTGCGACAGCGCCCGTTACGTTCCATTACATCCCCGTACAAGCCGGGCATGGAGCCCGAAGGGCAGATCCCTAGAATCCTACCAAAGAACCATCTGCGAATACGACGCTTTACCAATGACAATACAGGGCATCATGACCGTACATCACGCATTCACCCGAGGCGGCAGCCGCCTCACCCCGCTGGCGCTCTTCGTGGCCATGAGCCTGAGCGGCACCGCCATCGCCGACAGCCAGCCGCTGGAGCTGGACGCCACCAAGATCGAAGACAGCGCGCTGCTGCCCGCCGACGATGCCGGGCAACTGGGTTACACGGTGGAAAGCACGCGCAGCTCGACCGGCCTCAACCTCACGCCGCGCCAGACGCCGCAGTCGGTGACCACCATCACCCGCCAGCAGCTCGACGACCGTCAGGTCAGCTCGATCGAGCAGGCCCTTGATGCCGCGCCGGGCATCAGCATGAGCAAGTCTGAAGTAGGCGGGCGCACCGACTACCGCGCCCGTGGCTATTCGATCAGCAACTGGAAGGTCGACGGCCTGCAGTTCCAGGGCGGCTCGGACTTCAGCGGCGGCGGCAACGCGCTGAACATGGACCTCTACGAGCGCATCGACATCGTGCGCGGCGCCAACGGCCTGCTTGGTGGCACCGGCGACCCCTCGGCGACCGTCAACCTGATCCGCAAGGCCCCCGGCAAGACCTTCGGCGGCAGCGCCTACGCCACCTATGGCAGCTGGGACAAGCGCCGGCTGGGCGCCGACCTCAACCTGCCGCTGACAGAAGACGGCCGCCTGCGCTCGCGCTTCGTCGTCACCCAGCAGGATGCCAACTCCTTCCGCGACAACCAGTCCGAGCGCTCCCGCGCGGCCCTGGCCAACTTCGAGTTCGACCTCGACGACGCCACCACCCTCGGCGCCGGCTACCAGTACGAATACAACAAGGTGGTCGGCGGGGGCTGGGGCGCGAACATCCCGATCTGGTACGCCGATGGCAGCAAGACCGACCTGCCGCGCAGCACCAACGTCGTGCCCAGCTGGAGCTTTGGCGAGTACATCACCCGCACCGCCTTCGGCTCGCTGCAGCACCGCTTCGACAACGACTGGACCCTCGACTTCAAGGCCGCCCAGAGCACCAGCGAGACGCTCAACCACCGTGGCCTGGCCAAGGTCAACCAGTTCAGCCGCGGCGTCTACACCGGCTACTTCGACCAGGATGGCAGCGGCGCCGTGCTCAATGGCCTGCACAGCTCCAGCGACACCACCCAGCAGTCCGCGCAGATCGACCTGAGCGGCCCGTTCCAGCTGTTCGGCCGCACCCACCAGGCCATGTTCGGCTACAACGACAGCCGCACCGTCGCCTGGACCCTGCAATACACTTGCACCATGGTCGGCGAAAACCGCGTCAGCGCCCCTTCGGTCGGCTGCCAGTTCCGCGCCAACAACGGCTTCGGCCTGAGTGACTGGCGCAACGGCGTGGACGACGACTTCTCCATCCTCGCCTCCAGGACCGGCCTGCACAGCAAGACCACCACCCGCCTGCAGGGCATGTACGCCGCCACCCGCCTGAGCATCACCGACCCGCTGTCGGTCATCCTCGGCGTGCGCACCAGCAACTACTCGGCGATCACCCGCAGCACCGCCGGCGTGCGCAGCAGCCAGGAAGAAAACGGCATCGTCACCCCGTACCTCGGCGCGGTGTACGACCTCAACGACACCTACTCGCTGTACGCCAGCTACACCGACATCTTCACCCCCCAGACCGAAGAAACCAGCAGCGGCAGCAAGGTCGAGCCGATCCGTGGGCAGAGCTACGAAACCGGCATCAAGGGCGAATGGTTCGACGGCCGCCTGAACGCCTCCGCCGCGTACTTCCGCACCAAGCAGGAAAACAAGGCCGTCACCGACGGCGCCGAGCTGACCCCGACTGGCGCCCAGGCCTACACCTCCGGCTCCGGCCAGGAAACCGACGGCATCGACCTCGAAGTCGCCGGCGCCCTGACCCCCAACTGGAACGTCTACGCCGGCTACACCTACCTGCACTTCCGCCGCCTCGACAGCGACGGCCGCAGTGACCCCTCGCACCTGTTCAAGGCCTCCACCACCTACCGCCTTTCCGGCCCCCTCGACCGGCTCACCCTGGGCACAGGCGTCACCGCGCAAACCAATATCCGCGCAACCTCCACCCCCGCTGGCCAGCCTACTGATGGCGTCAGCCGCAGCTCGACGGACGTGAACTGGTCGGGGTATGCGTTGTGGAATGCCATGGCCAAGTACCAGCTCACCGACGACACCGTTGTCAGCCTCAACGCCAACAACCTCTTCGACAAGCACTACTACACCCGCTACGGCTTCTACGCCGGCGCGATCTATGGTGATCCGCGCAATATGTCGCTGACGGTCAGTACCGCGTTCTAAGCGCTGGAAACGAAAAGGCTTGCCGGAAATCGACACCGGCAAGCCCTGCCGACGAGCGGTAATAACTGCCAAAGGCCCCGTCATAGACCCATCCTCGCCCACCCAAAACGACTTTTAGCCCCCCACCCGACCCCCTTTCCTCACCACCCCATGGCAAGCCCATTTCTCATCTCCTATCCTGTTGTCCGGACAACCTGATAACTAGAACGGCCCCACGGTCGTCGAACAACAAGAAGGAGTTCCCCCATGAGCGTCAAGCAAATTGGCGAGCAGCGTTATCGCGGGCAGATCGGCCGCTACTTCGAGGACTTCGAGGTCGGTGATACCTACGAGCACCGCCCCGGCCGGACCATCACCGATGCCGACAACATCCAGTTTTCCCTCCTGACCATGAACCTGCACCCCATGCACTGCGACGCCGCCTACGCCGCCAAGAGCGAATTCGGCAAGCCGCTGGTCAACAGCGGGCTGACCGTCGCCATCGTGCTTGGCATGACGGTGCCGGATGTCAGCGGCAAGGCCATCGCCAACCTTGGCTGGACCGACATCAAGCTGACCGCGCCGGTATTCCCGGGCGACACGATCTATGCCGCCTCCGAGGTGCTCGACAAGCGTGAGTCCCGGTCACGGCCCAACCAGGGAATCATCACCGTCAAGACCACCGGCACCAAGGCCGACGGCACGGTGTTCATGACCTTCGAGCGCAACGTGCTGATCCAGAAGCGCGAGGGCAACACCCTCGACGAAGCCGCCGGGTACTGACCCAGCACCTTCGGACCACCCGCTGAACGCCGTACTGCAATTCCTCAACAACAACAAAACCGAGGAAACACCATGTCCATGCTCAAGCGCGTCATCGCGGCGTCGGCCGCTGCCTGTGCCCTGGCGGGTTTCACGCCGGTGGTCCTGGCCGAGGAGCTGGTGCTGCCCAACGAAGTGGCCGCCAGCCACTGGAAAAACCGGCTACATGAACGAGTTCGCCAAAAAGGTCGACCAGCGCACCGATGGCGAGATCGACGTCAAGGTCTTCCCGTCGTCCCAGCTCTACAACGACCAGGACGCCTTGGCGGCGCTGGGCACGGGCGCGGTGCAGATGGTCTGGCCAGTGTCGGTGCGGATCGAGACCATCGACCCACGCCTGGGGGCCATCAACCTGCCGTTCACCCTCACCGACCAGTTGATGACCGACCAGTGCTACGCCAAGGGCCTGACCCAGCTCATGTCGTCCTATATCGAGCCGCGCAACCTGAAGATCCTTGGACTGCTGCGCGCCGCCGACCTGTTCTTCGTCTTCGCCGACCGCGACGTGCAGAAACTGGAGGACGTGAAGGGCGCGAAGGTCCGTGTGATCGGCGGCCGAGTGTTCCTCGATACCATCCGCAGCCTGGGCGCCAGCCCCGTATCCATGCCGGCCTCCGAGATGAGCAGCGCCTTGGGCCAGGGTGCGATCGACGGCGTTTTCACCTCCGCTGCCGGGTGGTCCGAGATGATCGGCAAGACCGGCAAGTTTGGCTGGTACGTTCCCAACTTCTCGCTGACCACCTACGCCGTGGTCGTTGACAAGATGTGGTTCGATGCCCTGCCGCAGGCACAACAGGAGGCGATCACCACGAGCATGGACGAGATCGTTGCCAAGCAGTGGAAGGAAGTGGTGGTCGAGGATCAGAAGCTGATCGACAAGATGACCGGCCAGGGCCTGCAGTTCCATACCGCGACGCCCGAGGAAATCGGCCGCTGGGAAAAGATCTCCGAATCGAACAAGCAGACCTTCTCCGCCGCCCATCCCGAGGTACTTCCGGCGATGCAGGCCGTGGCCAAGCGGTGCTCGCTATGAACATACAGCCCTCGACCATAAAACCTGCGGACAAGGCGCTTGGCGACCCCCCACTGGCCGCCACGCCCAGGCGGCGCAACTGGTGGCTGGTATTCGAGCGCAAGGTCCTGCTCAACATCGCTACCTGCATGTTCATGATGGCCATCGCAGTGATGCTCTACGAGGGCGTACTGCGCGCGACCGTCGGTACCAGCGCCTTCTGGGCCGAAGAGGCCGTGCGCTACCTGATGGTGTGGGCATTTTTCCTGACCCTCGGCGCGGCCGGCAACGCCGGCTACCACATTCGTACCGAGATGCTCGTCGAACGCCTGCCGCCTGTGCTGAAGAAGCTGTGTCTGGTGCTATCGAGCCTGGTCGGCATCGGTTTCTGCGGCCTGCTGTTCTATGCCGCGCTGCCCCAGATCCAGCGTTACTACACCATGGGCATGGTCACCGAATCGAACCTGGATCTGCCGCTCTGGCTGCTGTTCACCATCATGCCGCTGGGGGCGGTGCTGTTCCTCATCTACTACATCCGCTGCCTGGTGATCGCCCTGCGTGGCCGGGATCCTTTCGGCAACGGTGAAATCACCGGCTCGCAACTCTAGGAGAGCATCGCCATGCTGCTAGTTCTCGCTTTGCTGACGATGCTCATGTTCCTGGCCATCGGCACGCATGTCGCGGTCGCGCTGGGCCTTGTCACCACCGGGCTGATCCTGTTCGTGGCGGGCGTGCCGACCACCGTCATCGCCCAGACTGCGTTCAAGTCCATCAACAGCTATCCGTTGATGGCGATCCCCATGTTCGTACTGGCCGGCAACCTGATGATGCGCGGCAACATTGCCGAGCTCCTGATCCAGCTGGTGGGCAGCGTGGTGCGTGCGGTGCGCGGTGGGCTGGCGCTCACCGCAATGATCGCCAGCGTGTTCTTCGCCGCGGTATCGGGCTCGAGCGTGGGCTCGGCCGCGGCTATCGGCTCGTCCACGGTTGGCGGCCTGACCAAGGAAAACTACCCGCCGCGCTTCTCCGCTGCCATCGTCGCGGTGGGCGGCACCCTGGGCCTGATGATCCCGCCATCGCTTGGCTTCATCCTGATCGGCTCGATCGTCGGCCTGCCGGTGGACCAGCTGTTCATTGCAGGGGTGGTGCCCGGACTGATGGAAGCCTGCCTGCTGATGATCGCGGTCACCTACTTCTCCCGCAAGAACGGCTATGGAGCCCAGGCGCAGCGGGCCGACTGGGGCGCCTTCAGCCGCAAATTGCCGACTGCCGGCGCGGCGCTGCTGATGCCCGTGCTGATCCTTGGCAGCATCTACACCGGCTACCTGACACCGACCGAGGTGTCGGCCTTCGCCGCCGCCTACGCCGCTTTCCTGTGCCTGGTGGTGTACCGCAGCGTGACCCTCGGCGGCATCTGGGATACCGCCCGCGACTCGCTGCTGCAGACCACCATGATTTTCGCGGTGGTGATGGGTGGCAGCCTGATCGGTTTCGCACTGGCACGCATGGGCGTCTCGGCGAGCCTGGTGTCCATGGTCAGCGCGATGGACCTTAGCCCCTGGCAGTTCCTGATCATGGCCAACGTGATCCTGCTGGTCCTGGGCATGTTCCTCGACGGCATTGCGCTGATCGTGCTGACCGCCCCGCTGCTGTTTCCCATCGCAACGCACCTGGGCATCAATCCGATTCACTTTGCCGTGATCATGGTGGCCAACGTCGAGATCGCCACCCTGACACCGCCCATCGGCCTCAACCTGTTCGTCATGGCCGGGATTTCCAAACAACCGGTGCATGAGGTGGCCCGCGGCGTAGCCCCCTTCTACGGCGTGCGCCTGCTTGGTCTGGCGCTGATCACCTTCATCCCGGCCATCTCCCTGGCGCTGGTCAACTGACGAGGACAACCACGATGAACACCGATACCGCTACCCCCATCGCCGCGACCCTTGCCAGCTTCGCCGAAGGCTTGCACTACGATGCCGTGCCCGAGGCGGCGCGCGAGCGTGCCAAGTACCTGATCCTCGATGCCGTGGGCATTGCCCTGGCCTCGACCCGCTACGAGTTCGCCCAGCGCACCCTCAGTGCCGCGCGCGAGCTGGGCAGTGGTGACAGCGACGTGATCGGCCTGGGCGCCAAGCTCTCGTTGCGCGACGCCATGCTGCTCAACGCCGTGCTGGTGCATGGCCTGGACTACGACGACACTCACGGACGCGGGGTCATCCACGCCACCGCCAGCTGCCTGCCGGCCGCGCTGGGCATTGCCGCGCAGTACGACGCCAGCGGCCGCGACCTGCTCACCGCCTACATCCTCGGCATGGAAGTGTCGACGCGGCTCGCGGCCGTGGCCAAGGGCGGCTTCCACCAAGTCGGCTTCCACCCCACGGGGCTGGTCGGTGCCTTCGGTTGCGCGCTGATCGCCGGCAAACTGCAAGGCCAGACCGCCGAGCAGTTGGCCATGACCCAAGGCATCGCCCTGAGCACCGCCTCCGGCAGCCTGGAGTTTCTCGAGGATGGCGCCTGGACCAAGCGCATGCATCCAGGCTGGGCCGGTGTCGCCGGTCTCACCGCGGCGACCCTGGCACGTCACGGGTTCAGCGGTCCGAAGGCAGTGTACGAGGGGCGGTTCGGCCTGTTCAAAAGCCATCTCGGCGGGCGCGAAGGGGAGTGCGATTATGCCCTGGCGACCGAAGACCTGGGCACGGCCTGGGAGGTTGGCGAAGTGGCGGTCAAGCCCGTGCCGGCGTGCCACTTCACCCATGCGGTGGCCGACTCGGCGGTGATCCTGCACGGGCAGGGCTTGCGTGTGGAGGACATTGTCCGGGTAATCGCATTGGTGCCACGGGAAACCGTCGGTATCGTCTGCGAGCCGGTGGCCAGCAAGCGCAAACCCGGTAGCAGCTACGAGGCGCAGTTCAGCGTGCCTTACGCCATCGCCAGCGGCCTTTTGCGCGGGCGCTTCGGCCTGGCCGACCTTGAGCCGCAGGCCTTCTCCGATCCAGCGGCCCTGGCACTGATGGACAAGGTCCACTACGAGGTCGATCCGCATTCGGGCTTCCCTCGCCACTATTCGGGCGAAGTGATCGTCACCCTGCGCGACGGCCGCGAGCTGCGCCACCGCGAAGCGATCAACCGCGGCGCCGCCGACCGCCCGCTGTCCAGCGCCGACATCGTCGCCAAGTACCGCGACAACGCCCATACCGCCGTGGCTCCACAGCGCGCCCAGGCAATCCTCGACGCCGTGCTCGGCCTCGACGCCGGCAGTGCCCGGCAGCTTTCCCGCGTGCTGGCCGCAGCCGCGTGACATCCCACTACAAGAACAATCCGGAGACAACGCGATGAGTGAATACGACGAGCAGGAAAGCATGATCCTCGACGCCCTGGACCGCTTCCTGGAAACCGAAGCCAAACCCTTCGTGCACGAACTCGAGAAAAACGACATCTACCCCGAAGAGATGGTCGAGAAGATGAAGGCCATGGGCCTGTTCGGCTGCATCATCGACCCTGAATACGGCGGGCTCGGGCTGTCCACGGCCACCTACGCGAAGATCGTCGAGCGTATCTCCAGCACCTGGATGTCGCTGTCCGGCATCATCAACTCGCACCTGATCATGGCCTCGGCGATCCAGCGGCATGGCACGCCAGCGCAGAAGGAGCGTTTCCTGCCCCGCATGGCCAGCGGCGAGCTGCGTGGCGCGGTCGGCTTCACCGAGCCGGACGCTGGCACCGACCTGCAAGCCATCCGCACCGTGGCCCGCCGCGAGGGCGATCATTACGTGGTCAATGGCGCCAAGACCTGGATCACCAACAGCCTGTACGGCGGCGTGGTCGCGCTGCTGGTCAAGACCGACCCGGCTGCCGAGCCGCGGCACAAGGGCATGAGCTGGCTGATCGCCGAGAAGGGGCCTGGCTTCAAGGTGGCGCGCAAGCTGGAGAAACTGGGCTACCGCGGCATCGACACCTGCGAGCTGGTGTTCGAGGACTACAAGGTGCCCGTGGATTGCCTGATTGGTGGCGTCGAGGGTGTTGGCCTCAAGCAGGTGTTGTCTGGCCTTGAGCTGGGCCGCATCAACGTCGCGGCCCGTGGGGTCGGCGTGGCGCGCGCGGCGCTGGACGAGGCCACGGCGTACTCGCAACTGCGCAAGACCTTTGGCAAGCCGATCTGCGAGCACCAGGCGATCCAGCTCAAGCTTGGCGAAATGGCCACGCGGGTCGAGGCGGCGCGGCTGCTCACCGAATCCGCTGCCAAGGCCTACGACAAGGGCGACCGTTGCGACATGGAAGCGGGCATGGCCAAGTACTTTGCCACCGAGGCGGCACTGGAGAACGCCACCGATTGCATGCGTATCCATGGCGGCTACGGCTACTCGAAGGAATACAACGTCGAGCGCCTGTACCGCGACGCGCCGCTGCTGACCATCGGCGAGGGCACCAACGAAATGCAGCGCATCATCATCGCCAAGCAACTCGTGCAGAGGAATCCGGTATGACCTTGCCCCTAGCAGGCGTGCGCATCATCGCCGTCGAACAGTACGGTGCCGGCCCGTTCGGCACCCAGCACCTGGCCGACCTTGGCGCCGAGGTGATCAAGATCGAGAACCCCGCCGACGGCGGTGAAATCGGCCGCCATGTCGGTCCCTACTATTTCGAGCAGGGCGACAGCCACTTCTATCAGTCTTTCAACCGCAACAAGAAAAGCGTCACGCTCAACCTGAAGAACCCCGACGAGAAGGCCCTGCTGATCGAGCTGATCAAGGGCGCGGATGCGCTCTATGACAACCTGCGCGGCGACCTCCCCGAAAAGCTTGGCCTGACCTACCCCCAGCTCAAGGAGCACAACCCCGCGCTGGTCTGCTGCCACCTCTCGGCCTATGGCCGTGAAGGTGCGCGCAAGGCCTGGCCCGGTTATGACTACCTGATGCAGGCCGAGGCCGGCTACTGCTCGCTGACCGGCGAGCCAGGCGGGCCACCGGCCCGGTTCGGGCTGTCGATCATCGACATGATGACCGGCACCACCGCGGCGCTGGCGCTGGTCTCGGCACTGGTCGGCGCGCGTGCCACCGGCGTGGGCCGGGATGTGGACGTGAGCCTGTTCGACGTGGCCATGCACAACATCAACTACCTCGGTACCTGGTACCTCAACGACGGCGTGAAGACCGAGCGCACGCCACGCTCCGCGCATCCCTCGCTGACGCCCAGCCAGCTGTACCGCACGCAGGACGGCTGGATGTTCATCATGTGCAACAAGGAAAAGTTCTGGGCGGTGCTGGCCAACCTGATCGACAAGCCGCAGTGGATCAGCGACCCGCGCTATTGTGATTTCAAGGCGCGCCTGGCGCACCGCGACCAGCTCACCGAGGACCTCGATGCAGTCCTGATGCAGCAGCCCACGGCCTACTGGCTCAAGCACTTTGGCGGGCAGGTGCCGGCCGCCCCGGTCAATGATGTGGGCCAGGCCCTGGATAATCCGTTCGCCCACGAGCAAGGGGTGATTTTCGACGTCGAGCATCCCGTGCGCGGTACGATCAAGACACTCGCCTGTCCGATCCGCTGCCCGGGCGAGACGTTGCCCAACCAGCCCGCACCACGGCTTGGCGCGCATAACCAGGCGATACTGGGCGCGCTGCAAGGCATGGAAGCCGAAAACAAGAAATCTGCAGGAGTCAGATGAAATGATCCAGGAACTGCCTTCACTGTTGTCCGCTGGACAGCCCCGCTACCTGATCCTGGCGCAAGCGCTGGTGGAGGCGATCACGGCGGGGCGTTATCCGCTCAACAGCCTGCTGCCGACCGAGCACGAGCTGTGCAAGCAGTTCAACGTCAGCCGGCATACCGTGCGCGAGGCGATCCGCCGGCTCAACGAGCTTGGCCTGATCAGCAAGCAGCAAGGGGTCGGCACCCGGGTCAAGGCCACCCAGGCGGCATCGCGCTATGTGCAGGCCAGTGAAGGCATCTCCGACCTGCATCAATATGTGCGCGACGTGCGCATGGAGCTTGAGGCGCCCGAGGAGCTGAACGCCGACGAGGAGCTGGCCGAGCTGCTCGAATGCAAGCCCGGCCAGGCCTGGATGATGGCGCGGGGCTTGCGTCATCGCGAGGGCGACAGCGCGCCGCTGGCCCGTACCCTGGTGTATGTGCCTCGCGCCTACGGTGCCGCCCTGGAGGCATTTGGCGATGGCCGCACGCCCATCTACGAACTGCTGCAGAAACGCTTCGGCGTGCAGGTGGCCGAGGTGCGCCAGACCATCAGCGCGATCAACCTCGACGCCGGCCAGGCCAGGGCCTTGCAGGTGGAAGTCGGGTCCCCGGGGCTGCACATCGTGCGCAAGTACGTGGGCAGCAACGATGAGCTGCTGGAGGTGGCGGTGAACGTCCATCCGGGCGAGCGCTTCAGTTATTCGATCACCCAGCGTCTCACCTGGCAGGGCACCAATGGCGAGTAACGGCTACGTCCCGCTGGCCGTCACCTTGTCGATCCAGGCGCTGGTGTCGATGGCCACGTTCACCGTGCCGGTGCTGGCGCCGGCCGCCCTGCGCGAGCTGGGCGGCAGCATTGCCCAGATCGGTCTTTTCGTGGCGCTGATCTACCTGGGGGCAATGCTCTCCAGCCTGCTCAGCGGCAACTGGATACTGCGTTTCGGCGCGATCCGCGTCAGCCAGGTGTGCCTGCTGCTGTGCGGGGCCGGCCTTGGGCTCGCGGCGGGCGGGCAACTGTGGTGCCTTGTTTTGAGTGCCTTGGCCCTTGGCGCCGGGTATGGGCCTGTGACCCCGGCCAGCTCGCACATCCTGGCCCGCACCACGCCTGCGCACCTGATGGGCTTCATGTTTTCCCTCAAACAGACCGGCGTGCCGATCGGCGGCGTGCTGGCCGGCATGCTGGTGCCCAGCCTGGTCGGCGCGAGCGGCTGGCGCGGCGCGCTGTGCATGGTGGCCGCGGCCTGCCTGGTGATGGCCGTGATCGCCCAGCGGGTGCGCCCGGCGCTCGACGATGACCGCAACCCCCAGCTCAAGGCTTCGCGGCGCGACCTGCTCAAGCCCCTGTTCATGATCTTCGCGATGCCGCGCATGCGTAACCTGGCGCTGTGCTCGCTGTTCTTCGGCGCGATGCAGCTGTGCCTGACCACCTACTTGGTCAGCTACCTGACCCACGACTACGGCCTGGCGCTGGTCAGCGCTGGCCTGATCCTCGCCCTGACCCAAGGCGCCGGCGTGGCGGGGCGCTTGCTTTGGGGCTGGATAGCCGACCGCTGGCTGGAGCCCCGCCGGTTGCTGCCCGTGCTGGCATTGATCATGGCCGCCGCATCGCTGCTGACCGCAGCCTTCAGCCAAGGCTGGCCGCTGCCGCTGGTAGCGGCGGTCAGCATGCTCTTCGGCGCCACGGCAATTGGCTGGAACGGTGTCTACCTGGCGGAAGTCGCCCGCCTGGCACCGCCCGGGAGCGCCGGGCAATACACTGGCGGCACCTTGTTCTTCACCTACTTCGGCGTCGTTGCCGGCCCACCGTTGTTTGCCGCGACGAGCCATTCCGGCGATTCCCTGGCCAGTGGCTATGCGCTGTTCGGCGTGCTGATGCTTGTCGTCGCACTGGCCCTGGGCCGCTTCGCCCGCGTCGCCACGGTTCGCGGCGACCCCGGCTGACGCTGTCCGCTTCAACCCCTCGGTTTTATCCCCTGACTGGAGACCTGCCATGGCTGCCCGTTCGTACCTGTTTGTCCCCGGAGACCGTCCGGAGCGTTTCGACAAAGCCTGCGCCGCTGGCGCCGACGTCGTCATACTCGACCTCGAAGACGCCGTGACTCCCGAGCGCAAGGATCAAGCCCGCGAAGCCATACGCGCCTGGCTCGCCGCCGGCGGCAAGGGCTGGGTGCGCATCAACGGCAGCGAGACGCCGTGGCACGCCGAAGACTGCGGCCTGCTAGACGCCCCCGGATTGCTCGGCGTATCGTTGCCCAAGGCCGAAAGCGCCGAGCAGATCGCGGCGCTGGCCGACCGCCTGCCGGAACACCTGCGCATCCTGCCCATCGTCGAGAGTGCACGCGGCCTGTGGAACGCAGAAGCCATCGCCAGCGCGCCCAAAGTGCAGTGCCTAGCGTTTGGCTCGGTGGATTTCCAGGTCGACACCGGCATTCTCGGAGACGGCGAAGAGCTTCTATACGCCCGCTCCCGCCTTGTCATCGCCTCCGCGCTGGCCCGCATCGGGGCGCCGGTGGATGGCGTGACCATCGACCTGTCCAACCTCGAGCTGCTGGGTAGCGATGTACACCGCGCGCGGCAGCAAGGGTTCGCCGGGAAACTGTGCGTGCATCCCAAGCAGGTCGCGGTGATCAACGACGGCTTCCGCCCCGGGGAGCATGAAGTGCTCTGGGCGCATGCCGTGCTGGACACGGTCGCGGCGCACGAAGGGATAGGGGCGATCAGCCTGAATGGGAAGTTGATTGATCTGCCGGTGATCTTGCGGGCGCGGCGGATATTGGAGAATGCGTGAGGCAGGCAGCGGGCGCCGAGTTGACACTGAATTCAGGCATCTGGATAATGTGCGAGTCGATACAGACCGGAACCCTCAATTGAGGGGGTATCGATTTCGGAGCGAAAGCTCTCCTAGCCAGTGTGCAGGATAAGGCGAAAGCTGAAAGAACAGGCCGATATTGATTTACAGAGAGCCCTGGTGCGCAAGCACCGGGGCTTTTTGCTTTCTGATCACACCGATTTACCGTTGTTGCGCATTTCCAAGACGTAACGCACGTTGAATGCTTTGCCGCGCGGGAGCGAATGCCGCCCCCAATTGGCTACGTCGTAGGCCGAAATCACATGCAGGCGCAGATGATTCGTTGTGCCCTGCGGCTTGCTGATTGAAAAGAAAATGGCGTAATCATGCAGATCGAGACAGAAGTATCGCTGGCCACCATGCTTGCTATTGTGCGGTACCACCATGCCCTCGAAGAAACGTCGCTCGATATAGTCTCGCAACTGCGTGCTGCAGTGATAACGCGATGGGCAGAAATAGCGCTTCTCGCCCTTATGCCTCAATAGCTCGCCTTCACCTTTATCGTCCGTAAAGCAGTGGAAACCAAATTCGAACTTGACCGTCAGCTTTTGACCCGCAACGTCGAAAGTAAGTACGAGTGGCTGTAGGTGCTTCATGCTCTTGGTGGCACCATTGATGACGAGGTCATTCCATTGCATTGCGGTAGCTCATGGGTGAAAGGGGCGCATTGTAGCGCCGCTGGACACAGTAATGGGCGCTCCATCGAGGCCTGTAACAACCGCATAATTTCGCACCTTGAAGGCGAAAAAAACTATCTAAGATCGGCACTATTCCTACAACAATCAAGGATTAGGGAGGCCGAGGAATTGATGGCAGCTCTGGCGCTTTGCCCATATCTGAGGCCTGCCAAGCATAGAAGGTCGCACTAATGCTGACTGCAGCGAACTACCTGGGAGAGAGTCTATGGTGTGCCGAAAGCTCACTTATATTTGTAGGAGCGGGCTTGCCCGCGATGAGGGCAGACAGGGCAGATCAGGTTTATGGCCCGGACTATTCAAAAATGCGCTTGCTGGCTAAACCAAGCGCATCGCTACAAACAACTGGCCAGGTCGCCTGGCTAAAAGCGACCCCCTGACTCAACCAGCAGGCGTACGCCTCAACGCTTCACCTTCCAACCCATCCAGCACCGCATCGACCAGACCCTTGGCCATTTCAGCGGAGTGCAGCGTCGACCAGAGCAAGCCTTTGTTAGGCAGCCCCACCATCTGGTCACAAGCCTGCTTGGTGGTGTCATAGATGCCCTCCAGCAGCAAAGAAACGTGCACAAGCACATCCTCGGCTTCGAGGCCTTCACGGACGGTAAACATGGGAGGGTGGCCTGCATCGCAGGAGCCGAAGGTGGTGCTGGCGGTGACGCCAAGCAGGGTGCGGGGTGGATCTGGGACAATCTTTGTTTTTGTCATTGGCATGACTCCGTTTGTGAGTGGAGCCGACACCAACTGCGACCAAACAGTTGGGTGACAGCTGTACGCGGATTGGTCGACCGGGACAAAAGGTAAACCCGGCAGGCACGAATGCCTCCCGCGCACAGCTGCCATAGCGCGATGATACAGGCGCAAGGCACCGGTAAACGCGGAATGGGAGCATTTACATTTTGTTGGTCGGGCGACCAAGCCCGATCGCTGAAGTGCAGCGACGGGGGAAGCCTATCCCTCAAGGATCTATGAGGCAAGCGGCCGCAACAAATCCATACAACAGCCTACAGGTAGTTCCGGTTTGGATTGACGTGACAGCCGTACGCAGATTGGTCGACGGGCCAATAGCAATCCCGCAGGCAATGAATGCCTCCTGCGTACAGCTGTCAGGCGAGGACCATACCTAGAAAACAGGCGTCCGTGCGGCCCGCTATGAAACGCCGTGTTGCAGCGCTTTTAGCAGAGTCGAGCCGCAGCGCTGTAGCGATCCGCTGAACGCGCCAGTTCATTGCTCAATGAGCCACACTAGGCCACTGTACAGGCCGATGTCATCCCAGGAAGATCCACACCATGGCGTCTATCACCGTTCGTATCGACGACGATCTCAAAGCGCGTGCTTACCCCCAGCTCGAAAAGCTGGGCATAACCCCATCCGAGCTGATGCGCCAAGCGTTGCAATACGTGGCTGAACAGGGCCAGTTGCCCTTCAAGCCTGTACTGATGGCTGAGGAGGATGAAACACTGCTCGCTACAATCCGCGAGCGCCTTGCAGCGCCCCAGCGTGTGAAAGCTTCGCTGGATGAATTGTAGTCTGATGTGCGTGTTCTGGATGAATGCCAATGGCAGGCTTTCGCAAGCCTGGATGCGAAACACCTGGGCATAAAAACCCGCTCAATTTGTGCGTAGGTGCCGAAGCAACCATAGGCATGGCGGGTATATTGCGCTGAAGCTTATGCGCTGGGGGCAATTGAGTTCATCATCAATGGCAGCCCAGCGTACAGATGCGTGTACGTTGCGAAGTACGCTGACATGGTCGTTGTGTTGCATTCTTTCGTGAAAACCACGAACGGCTCCGAACGTCATGCGATGCAGGTCGCTGAAGGTCGGATGAAAGAGTTCAAGCAAGAACTCAGGAGCATGGGCTACGACGTTTAGCTGCTCGGCGTTTGAGAAATGACGATTTGAGGCAACGATCCAGCATCGTTTGTGGAGAGGGTGAGACAGGCGCGAAAACCGAGCTTGTCGAGCATGTCCATCATGGCGTCTAGCGTGAATTTCTCGATCTTGCCATTGGCTAGCTCGGATACGCGTGACTGAGTCACGTTCAGCCTGACTGCGGCCTTATTCTGCTTGAGGCCCATTTTTTTGATGCAGTCGGTGATAAAGATGGAGAGGTCCATCTTCAGAAGCATTTTGCTGGCCGTTTCTTGGTCGTGTGTGACGTGGAACGGGCTTTCGTGGAATTGAAGCGCCATTGGATGGCTTCCTCAAAGGGATATCTAAAATTTAAGATAAAAAGGGTATTCGCCCTTGGCCGCTCTGTCAAAGCGCTTTTGGTGCTCCTCGCGGGACGCGCTGAATGGTGGGGTCTCAGCCCAGGATCTCTACCATCAGCTGGTTTGGATCTCTACGCCTAGGCGGGTGCGGGGTGCCTGTCCAAATGCCCAGGAATCAGCGTGAGTGCAATGATCCTGGCCGGGGTATCGGGGTTTGCAATTCACAACAGATTCCAGGCGCATCGAAACGCAGACAGGGGTTCTACCTGCGGAGACCCTGCTGACGGTCACCCGGAGGTCCAAACCCAGAGATGAAAGGGCCCACCTTGCGATGACCCTCTGGCACCAGGAGTCGAAAAGTCGCATAAGTAACTGATTTGATTAAGATATCTGTTCAAAAAAAACAGCGGTATCTCTAAAAGTATCCTTCCAGTCGCTCGAACGTTTGTCAGCGTGCTGAGAGCACTTGGCCTATCCAAGATCTGCCTAGGCCGTACGCGGATTCTGTTGCAGAGCCGATGAGATGTGGACAAGCGAAACCCACATTGATAGCGTTTCGATGTCACTCGGCCTGCGCTCGGCCTGCGCTTGTGGGGATGGTTGGTGAACAGTACTAATCTTCAACTCGCGTTGCCGCACGTCTTACTAAAAAGAAAAGGTTTTCGCTCAGCGATTGTAAAGATTTTTGTAATGATCAGTATGGAGATTTTTTATGGATTGGAAAATTGCTCTTAAAGTCGGTGGGCCATCAGTCATAGCAACCTGGGCTTTCGTCTCCATGATCTCTCTTATCTTAGAGAAATCCGAGATTTTCAAGTCTAGCTTGTTGTTGAATCTCATCGTTGTTGTCGTGGTATTTTTGTTTTGTATTTCTATGGGGGCTCTTTGGATTAGAGCGGGCAATAGAAAAAAAGATGGTGTGTTTTCGGGTAACAATGTTGTTGATAACGAGGTTGGTGAAAACCTTAATATCGCGGTTGGTGTTGGCGAAATAAAAAATAATGAGATCCGAGGAAATACAATTAAAAAAGATATGAATATTGGTGGGATGTAATTTGTGTCTGATAATAACAAGCAGCTTGTATTGGCTTCTGGGTTGGATCTTACTCCGGCAGATATTGCAAAATACATATCGGCCTCTTCGCGAAATCTTGTCGTCTCTGGTAATAATATAGAGAGTAATACAGTATTTGGTAGTATGAACTTCGGTGGTACAGTTGTGCAACTGCCAAAGTTTGATATTGCTCTAGGTGCTCAGACTTTAGGGGCACTGATAGAAAGGCACGAAAAGTTAAAAGAAGATGATCCGCATTATGTTTTTTTATTGGAGGAACTTCAGAGCAGAATCAAGAACGAAGAGTCGAGGCCCGTTGTAGGTCTTGAAGCTAAGCTTAGTTCTGCTAATAGGCTGGGGTATCTGCATGAGGCGCGAATTGCCAATAATAAAGCAGCTAAAATGATTGCTAGGTTTGAGAATGTTAGGTCGTACCAGGTCATTTTCAATTATGTCCTTGGTACTATATTGACCCGTTTTAATAATAATGTTTTGCCCTTGATTAGGTGTGGGGCAAGTGAAGTTGATGTAAAGTTGATGCTGAATGCGACGATCGTTGATCCGCTATATCAAGAAGTTGCGCTGGCTGGCGGAATGATGTCCAGCGATGTGATTGACGGCATGATCTATTTTTTGACTGACAAATGTCACGTGGTGTGGAACTGATGCTTATCTATCATCCTGCTGCAGACGCAAACCATTGCTGTTATAGGTTGGTTAATATACTCCGATCTATTGATGGTGATGATCTAAGCATGAGCATGCTCAGACTTTTGGATTTTTATTACCTTTATCCGCATCTTCTAAAGAAAATAAATCCGCTGCCACGCCCAATTAATAGGCGGTCATCTTACATAATGAAATTGGCAGATCCATTTGAGATTACTACATCACCTCAATTATTGTTTCATGAATTAAGCTTGATTCAGGATTCAGCAGTTCGTTCTCTGGCTGAGAAAGGGCTAATTCAAGTTAATTCTGATGACGTTCGGTTGATAATTGAAAATGTACCTGTTGAGTTGATCTCTTACTGTGAAGCGGACGAGTTTTCAAGATCTGATGCTTTCGACATAGTTACTAATTATGTTTCAAAGTCAGTTCTTAATGGCAAAAATGGACTTAAAGCTCGAAGTGGGTTAATGGAATATAGATATGACTAAGTCTACTATGTTTATACGGCGTCTTATAATAGCTTATCGTGGTGGTCGCGTTTATGATGAGCGCTTTCATGAAGGTATAAATGTCATAAGAGGCGACCACTCCGTAGGTAAAACCACAATACTTGAACTCCTGTTTTATGCGCTGGGAGGAGAGATTAAAGAAAATCAGTGGCTTCACCCAGCAGATAAGTGTGATATTATTTTTTGCGAGCTGTCGATAAATGGTAATATTTTTACTCTGAGAAGGAACATTTTAAAAGGAAGAGTTCCCCCTATATCGATTCGAGAGGGGGTGTACGATGATGAGAGTAAGGGGAGCGAGGCTTGGAAAACATACGGATCGCGTCGAAATGAATCAGATGGCAAAATGTCGTTCTCTCAACAAATGTTTGAGTTGCTAGGTTGGGATTCGCATAAAACAGACGATTACGCAAATCTGACAATGCATCAAATACTTCGGTTTCTTTACGTGGATCAGGAAACTGCCTCGACTAAGATTTTTCGAACTGAAGATAATCCCAGAGCAGACAGTGAGGGAATACGAACTGCAATCGCTGAATTCTTATTAGGTTTGGATAACCTAGATACTCATAAGCTTCGTCAAGACTTAGTTTTGGCTGAGCGTGAGTTTGAACGAATTCATGCGGATCTTATAGCGATGTATCGAGTATTAGGAGATGAGTCTAATCTAACCCCTGAATTACTCAATCAAATTATTGGTGAGAATATTAAGGAGATAATCCGGCTTTCGAACGAGCCGCCAATTACCTTAAGCTCTGATGCTGCGCTGCGAGAGAATTCAGAACGATATAAGATGTTAGAGTCCGTAGTAGCAAACTACGACAAGCAGTTGCAACGATTCCGTCAAGAGCTTTTTTTGCTTGAAGGGGAGATTGCAGATTGTCATATGTTCGAAGAATCACTTTTGTTTCGTAAGAAAGCCTTGCTTGAATCAAAAGCCGCATATGCTGCGATTGGTACAGTGAATTACACTCGATGCCCTTGTTGCTTGGAGACGGTTGCTGAGCCATTAGACGGTTACTGCCATCTGTGCAAGGTTCCGAGTAAGGACAGCAGTGGCTCTAACAATTATATGGAGCTTCTTAATCAGTTAGACTTCCAAATTGAAAATAATAAAAAAGTCCAAGATGACTACATTGAGCATAGAATGGGGCTTTTATCGAGCATTGAGATCGCTCAAATAAGTATGCAAAAATCACAGGTCGAGTTAACTGCTCTGGCCAAGCAGGCAGGCACGGTGTCAGCTGAGTTGGTAAGTAACTCTCGGAAGATTGGGTATCTAGAATCTCAAAATGCAGTGGCGGAAAGAAAAATCTCCGTAATTAATGAGTTGAATCGTAATCAGAATAAGAAGGTGCAATTATCCTCTGTGATAAGTGATCTGCGGGAGCGGTTGATTGCTGCTCATGCTGGAAATAAAAAGCGTCGTGAAAATATATACTTTGGTTTGTGCGAAAATATTGTATCAATCCTTGGCGAAGAGCGTCGTGTCGATGGAAAATCTTATGAAGAAGATTTCGAACAGGCAAATGTAGAAGATATTGAGATAGATTTTGCCAAGGATCGTATGCTGGTAAATGGTCGAGTTAAATTTTCAGGCAGCTCAAACTATGTTAAGAAAAATGCATTGAATGTGTCTGCACTTATAGAGTCTATAGAAAACAAAGATTATAGGCTTCCTAGGTTTATGATGCTAGACGCTATTGAAAATGGTGGGATGACGGAGTATCGGAGTCGTCTCTTCCAAAAAACTTTAGTTGATTTGTTTAAAGGGCGAACTGACTTCCAGCTCATCTATTGCACATCCATGGTTTTAGATGAATTGAATAACGATGAGTATGGTGTTGGTCCGTTCTATAGTGAAAATGTTCTAAATATCTGAGTGCAGAATGCTACACGCGGACCTGTCAATTTATACTTAAATGCTTATTCTGTATGTTGGCGGTCCGCAGAGAGTAAATGGAATTTCAGTTTTAGCGCGAGGTTAGGTGATGTTTCAAAGGGATGTTTTTATCCCCAGCACCATCGGCTAGTGCTCCTTCTATCTAGCAATCCCATTACTAATCTCCTCTCGAAGCCAAGTTTTTAAAATATCCCCCACGTAATCCCGCCAAGAATGCTGAGTGTTATCAGGGATCAAGGCCCCTGCGACCTGTGGGGATGTCCTCTAACGCGGGACTGGCGGCTCTTTACGACCAAGAGCAAGGGCATCTCATGATCTGGCCTCCTGAGCACCGATACCGGTGGGCGGGTGGAGGCAGCACTGGCTGACGAGACCAGAGCCTGAAGATCCTGAGCCAGGTGCAAGCAGCAATGCGATGACCGGGGCATGCCTGACTGTCAGTCAGGTGCAGTCCATTCCCTGGTCTGCGGCACCATCATCTACAAGGCTGTTGCTGGTGACATCGGCGTTTGTCACGCCGATTGTCACGAGGGGGAATGCCGCAAAGCCTTGTGCGTTTAGGGGCTGCAGCGGTTGGGAGCATCTGTCCTGCTCCAGTAGAAGGAGGCGGACCCGCTTGCCACTGGTAATGAGCAATCCCTTGGTCAACATCGAATTCGGGCAATGGGAAAGGCGTTACCTGCGTTTATGGTGTGGGCGCTGGCTTCACGGTAGGCAAGTCTGCTCCAAAAATATCGATGGGAAAGCTGAGTCTCATAGATGGCATCCCTGCATATCAGGCAGAGCAGTGTGTCAGGTTCGTGAGCAGCGCTTGGTCCGTACTCATGGTGCGTCAGGACTGGCCTCTTCGCTGGCAAGCCAGCTCCCACAGAATTTGCACTGACTCCTAGGGCGCCGGCGTACTGTAGGGCGGGCCTGCTCGTGATCCTAGGCAACATGGGTCACACGCCTGGCTTGCCCGGTAGGTCCTCATCGCGGGCAGGCCCGCTTCTACAGATACACAATGAGTTTGCAGCACACGGTAAAGTCTTCCACAGGTCCTGTGCAGGGCTTGAATCAGCGTTGGGTGGAAACAGGCAGCTATCGGATGGGATCGATGCTATTTCGTTTCATCTAGGTCCACCACAGCCCAAATACACCCTGCAAACTCAGGTTTGGCCGAATGGGCGGTCAACTTATGTGCGGTGGGAGTCGCCGCTCCATCCTGGGCCAGTAATTCCAAATGACCCTTGATCGCTTCCTTGGCCATGGCCATAGCATCGTCGAGATCGTCACCAGCTGAGAAGCAGCCTGGAATATCTGGAACTTCGACACCCCAAGCGTGTTGCTCATCGCCAGGATAAAGCGCAATTGGATAAATCACTCGTTTGTCTCCTTGGACGCTATTATGTATCACCTAGCATTCAGCATCAGCTACGTCAGGTTCAACCGTCCGGCTGGAGATCAAGCGGCTGTGGCTACTCAACATCACCTCCTTTAGCTGGTCATTGGTGTTGCGATGCCCACCGGTGGCGTGTGGTGTGAACACTGTACCTCCCCAGCTTGAGGGCAGTTGAGTGGTGTAATCCTTGCTGTGGGACATGCTGCCCGTTGTAGCTCCCACAGGGTTGGCACGCACTATTGAATCTTCCACAGGGGTCGGCAGAGTACTGAGGGTGGGGCTCTATCTGGTCCGGGGGTGGAGTGGTGCATGGCGTTTATTTATCTGCCACATGCGGCGTCGGCGATCTCGGGTGGTTGGATTGACGCCAGGCGCAAGCTCCCCCGGGGGCATAGGCAATAACGGGAAAACCCGCCAGGTTGGCGGGTTTTTTTGTGTGTGCGGGATGCTGCATGAGGTGTGGGGGATTTTTTGCGCAGTGTCTGAGTAGTCCTGTGGTGCCAGTGCGATTTTGGGGCCGCTTTGCAGCCCTTTCGCGGCACAAGGCACGCTCCCACAGGACCCGGCTATGCCGGGCCGGGGGCTATGATCGCCTCGGTAGGAGACATTTGCTTCCACAATGCCCGGCTATGCCGGGCCGGGGGCTATGATCGCCTCGGTAGAAGACATTTGCTTCCACAATGCCCGGCTGCGCCGGGCAGAGGGATTGCAGTCCCCTATAGAATCGGTGCGCCGGTAGAGGGGTTACGGTCTACCGCAGAATGACTAGCCCTGAAGGCGTTATATCTGTGGATACTCTAGGCCCCCAAAAACAAAAAAGGCCCACCTTTCGGTGAGCCTTCTTCGGTACTGCGTATGGTGCCGGCACCAGGAATCGAACCCGGGACCTACTGATTACAAGTCAGTTGCTCTACCATCTGAGCTATACCGGCACAGGGGCGTCATTATAGCGATCGGTTGGCGCCTGTAAACCACTTCCGTGCGATTCTGTTGAAAAGACGTAAGTCACCGCCCAGAAAAGAGATTTTTCCTACCAGCCGCGGTTGATGCTGTTCACGTCGGGCTCGGGCTGGGCGGGGTTGAAGAAGAGCTTGTGATCGTCGCAGCCGCGCCTGCGGCAAGGCTCGTGGCGGTTCAATCGAAGGTCCTGGTCATCTTCGTTCTGCAGCGCGGGCACCTTGGGGTCCGAGGGCATCTGGTACGGGCGCGCTGGGCTGCAACCGACCACCGCCAGGACGAGTGCGAGCAGGGCGAACGTACGGGCGTGGATCACGGTGCGGGCTCCATTCGGGAGAGAAAGCGGGGAACTTTAACCGCCTACGCGCTCGGATAGCCAAGCCATCTTGCCAGCAAATGTGACGGCCCCGTGGGCTCACTGTCCAGCCCTCCGTTTGGATCGATTAGATCATTCGGCGAAGATGCTTATTCACAAGCTGCGTGCCAACTTCGAGATAAATCCAGGTTGTTCGTCTGTACCACCGGTCTTTGCGCAAAGGCCTGTTTTTGCTGGTTTTAGATTCTGACGGGTTGGTCGCCATCGGTCCAAAACGAGCCTTGAACGCCTTATTCCGGGACTTTCATCAAAAGCTTGTGCACAGACTTATCCACAGGCTGTCAACCGTTCGCCAGCTCCGCTAGCAGGAGCAAATTGCGGGGTGTCAGGGGTTGCTCGCAGAACACGCCAAGCCGCACTTCATACCCTTGTTCGCGCAAGAACAGCGCACGATCGAGCACCAGCCACAGTTCCAGGGGTCGCCTGAACAGATTGCGGACCAGCTCCAGATTGCGCACCTGGGCCAGCCGCTCCCAGCCAGCCGCTTCCAGCGACGCCCAATCTGGCTCACCCACCAGGGCCACCTGCTTGAGCTCGGCGAGGTCACGGCAATACTCGGGAAACGGCTTTTCCAGCCAGCTGACGGGCAAAGAAGGTGTCGGCAGGTAGTCATCACGCTGGCGCTGTTCGCGCTGCAACAGATCAAACCCCAGGCGCCGGGCCATAGAGCAATCACGCTGGCGCCTTACGCGGGCGCCTGCGGTGACTGACTCGCTGAGCGGGAGGCCAAGGTCAGTCAGGGACAACTCAAGCGCCGAAGCCTTCGCGGCTGTGGATAATGCCTGGTAACCCTCAGCCTTGATGCGGTTGTAGCAGCAGGGCGCCACGGCCAACTGGCTACAGCGCTGTTCACTGGCCAGCTGCAGCAGGCGCACGTGCAGGTCGCCGCAGGCGTGCAGGGCGACCACGCTCTTGCCGGTATCGAGGTGGCGGGCACTGTCCGCTGCCATCACGTCCTGGTGCAGATGTTGAGCCGCCAAGCCGTGATGCGCGCTCAGGTCCTGTCCGGCGGCCACCAGCTCGGCATCGTACTCAAGGCAGGTCAGCTGCTGTCCCGGCTGAAGCAAGCGCCGCCCGAGATGCCCCTTGCCCGAGCACCAGTCCAGCCAATGCCGCGCGGGCTCGCGAAAGCCCAAGCGGCGGGCAAAGGCTTCTATCTGCTGCCATTTGCGCCCCGGCACGTTGGCGTCCAGGCGGTGCCCTGCGGGGTGCAAGCCGTGATCCGGCAGTTCACCGATGGCGCTGAGCTCGGAGGCGGTCTCTGCCAGCTGTGGAAAAGGCGCGGGCGCGGCCAGCCGTTCAGGATGCTGCTGATAGGCCTCGGCCTGCTCAAGCGTGCGCGAGCGCAGCCAGGCAGCGAGCTCGGGATGATCGTGCTCCCAGGGCAGGCGCAGATGCATGAACGGCCGCGGCCGCCATAGCGCCTGGTGCTTGCAGAGGAAGGCGTCGAGGGCCTGGAAGCGGGCGAGGAGCTGGTCGCCCTGCAGAAAGGTTGGCGTGGTCATGGCAGTCCATGAAAAACGGGGCTGTGATCAGCCCCGTAGCAGTGGTCAGCGGCCTTGGCAGGCGTCGACGCGCAACCAGCGCTCGAGCAGCTTGAAGCCCTGCACCAGGAGGAACGAGATCAGCAGGTAGAACACCCCCGCCGCAAAGAAGATCTCCACCGGCAGGTAGGTGCGGGCGATGATCGTACGGGCCATGCCGGTGAGTTCCAGCAGGGTCACGGTGCTGGCCAGGGCGCTGGCCTTGAGCATCAGGATCACTTCGTTGCTGTACGCGGGCAGGCCGATGCGCGAGGCGCGCGGCAGCATGATGTAGATCAGCGTCTTGGCCTGCGACATGCCCAGGGCTCGCGCCGCTTCGATCTCGCCGCGCGGGATCGCCTGCAGCGCGCCGCGCAGGATCTCGGCGATGTAGGCGGCGGTGTGCAGGGTCATGGTCAGCACCGTGCACCAGAACGGATCGCGCAGGTACGGCCACAGCGAACTGCTGCGCACGGCATCGAACTGCGCCAGGCCGTAGTAGACCAAAAACAGCTGCACCAGCAGCGGCGTGCCGCGGAAGAAGAAGATGTAGCTATAAGGCACGGCGCGCACGTACCAGTGGCGCGAGGCGCGGGCGATGCCCAGCGGGATGGCCAGGATCAACCCGGCGATGACCGCGATGGCCACCAGCTCCAGGGTCAGGGTCGCGCCCTGGGCCAGGCGCGGCAGCCACTTGATGATCACTTCCCAGTTCATTGGCTGGCCCTCGCGAAGCCGCGGGCGGCGCGTTTTTCCATGAAGTGCATGCCGGTCATGGCGACCACGGTCAGGCTCAGGTAGATCAAGGCGGCAACCATATAGAAGGTGAAGGGCTGCTTGCTCACGGTCACGGCGATTTGCGAGTGGCGCATGATTTCTTCAAGGCCGATCACCGAGACCAGCGCGGTGTCCTTCATCAGGATCATGAACAGGTTGCCCAGGCCGGGCAGGGCGATGCGCCACATCTGCGGCAGGATGATCCGCGACAGGATGCGTCCGCGCGACAGGCCCAGGGCCAGGCCGGCTTCGCGGTGGCCCTTGGGGATGGCCAGGATCGCGCCGCGGAAAACTTCCGTGGCATACGCGCCGAAGCACAGCCCCAGGGCGATGACGCCCGCGGCAAACGCGTTGAGCTCAAGGCCCGGCATGTTCAGGGCTTCGCCAAGCCGGTTCATCAGGCTGACGGTGCCGAAGTAGATGAGCAGAACCCAGAGCAGCTCGGGCACGCCGCGCACCAGGGTCGAGTAAGCGCCGCCAAGCCATTGCAGTGGCTTGACCTGCGAGGTCTTGGCCAACGCGCCGAGCAGGCCGAGGACCAGCCCCAGCAGCAGGGCGCAGAGCGCCAGTTTGACGGTCATCAGGGTGCCGGCCAGCAGGGCCGGACCGAATCCGTGTAGGTCGATATTCATGGGCAGCTGTGTTCAAGGGACCGGCACCGCGCGCGGCGGTGCCGGTCGGGGCGAATCAATAGATGCTGAACGGGAAGTACTTGTCGTTGATCTTCTTGTACGTACCGTCGGCAATGATTTCTTTCAGGGCAGCGTTGAGCTTGTTGCGCAGCGCGTCGTCACCCTTGCGCACGGCGATGCCGATCTCGTCGCTCTCGACCACAGGCTCGCCCTTGAACTCGTAGTTCTTGCCAGCGTCGGTCTTGAGCCAGTCGTAGTTGACGTACTTGTCGGCAAGGATGGCGTCGACGCGGCCCGAGGTGAGGTCCAGGTAGGCGTTTTCCTGGGTGTCGTACAGCTTGATGTCGATGTCGGAGCCGTAGGTGTCTTCAAGCCAGGTGCCGGCCAGGGTGGCGCGCTGGGTGCCGATGGACTTGCCCTTGAGCGAGTCCTTGTCGGTCTTGAAGTCGACGTTTTTCGGTGCGATGAACTGCAGCTTGTTGGAGTAGTAGCGGTCGGTGAAGTCCACGGCCTGCTTGCGCTCGTCGGTGATCGACAGCGACGACACCAGGAAGTCGAACTTCTTGGCGTTCAGGGCCGGGATGATGCCGTCCCAGTCGGACGTGACGACGCTGCACTCGACCTTCATCTTCGCGCACAGGGCGTCGCCGATGTCCTTGTCGAAGCCGACCACCTGGCCGCTGGCATCCTTGTTGTTGAACGGCGGGTAGGCCGCCTCGATCCCCATGCGCAGTTTTTCGGCGGCCATGGCGTTGGCCGAGAACACCAGCGTGGCGGCAGCTGCCAGGAGGAATTTCTTGTAGGTCTGCATGCGTGTTGCTCCGTTAGCGGTTGCTGGACATGAATTGCTTACAACGCGCCGAGGTCGGGTTTTCGAAAACCTGCTGCGGCGTTCCTTGCTCCTCGACCAGGCCCTGGTGCAGGAAGACGACTTCGCTGGACACCTGACGGGCAAAGCCCATTTCGTGGGTTACCAGTAGCATGGTGCGCCCTTCTTCGGCGAGCGCGCGAATAACGTTAAGCACTTCCTGGACCATCTCCGGGTCGAGGGCCGAGGTCGGCTCGTCGAACAGGATGACCTTGGGCTTCATGGCCAGGGTACGGGCGATGGCCGCACGCTGCTGCTGGCCGCCGGAGAGCTGCGACGGATAGACGTGGCGCTTGTCGTGGATGCCGACCTTGGCCAGCAGCGCCTCGGCGTGCTCGATGGCTTCGGCCTTGCTCTGGCCAAGCACGCGGCGCGGCGCCTCGATGATGTTGTCGAGGATCGACATGTGCGGCCACAGGTTGAAGTTCTGGAAGACAAAGCCGATCTCGCTGCGCAGGCGATTGATCTGGCGGTTGTCGGCGGCGAACAGCTCGCCGTTTTTCGCGGGCTTGAGCTTGAGCTCTTCGCCGGCGACAAGAATCTGGCCCTGATGGGGGTTTTCCAGCAGGTTGATGCAACGCAGCAGGGTGGACTTGCCGGAGCCGGACGATCCCAGGATGGAGATCACGTCACCGTCGCGCGCGGTCAGCGAAATGCCTTTGAGTATCTCCTGCTCGCCGTAGCGTTTGTGCAGGTTGCGGATTTCCAGCGCGGGCGTGGCCTGGGCCATGTGCGGTCCTCATGTGTTCTGTGCGATCCCAGCTGTTGGCGGCCTTCCTGGCGAGCGCCAAGCTAGCATAGCGGCGCAATGACAACCAACCGGGTCACTAGGGCAATTGGGGGATGGCAGGGCACTTGTCGCATCGTTGCAGTGGACTGTCGCGCGGATGTCCGCGGCGCGGTCTGCCCAGCCTTGGGACCCTGATGAAAAAAGGCGCGATGGTGCCAGCTTTGACTGTGACTGGCCAGCCGTTTTTGGCCGGTAACACCTGGAGCCAAGGCTCAACGCGGGGGAGTTGCGCCTTCGGGTTGCGCTTTTTTCTGCGCTTATTGTGTGCGCAGGTGTTACCGAGGGGCACCTTTGGTGCACTTGTAAGTGAGTATTTCCGTAATGAGCGCTTTTGGTGTCCTTTCGGTCAAGCGCTGGCCGAATGCCCGGCAAGCCTTGACGTACGCGGCAAGCACGGCTTTCTGACGAAGCGTTTTTGCAAATGGCGCGGTTATTGCCAGCTAGACGGACCGGACTCGACGGTGCCTGCAGATCAGGCGGCCGCCCCGTCCAAGCTGATACCTAGCCACTCCTTGCAAAGGTAGTTATATGAGCGGTACGCACAATTCCAATGACCTCGCTCAGGGGCTCAAGCAACGGCATGTGACCATGCTGTCCATTGCTGGCGTGATTGGCGCCGGCCTGTTCGTCGGTTCCGGCCATGCCATCGCCGAAGCCGGTCCTGCAGTCATCCTTGCCTACGCCGCCGCCGGTACCCTGGTGGTGCTGGTGATGCGCATGCTGGCCGAAATGGCCATTGCCTCGCCGGATACCGGCTCGTTCTCCACCTATGCCGACCGCGCCATCGGTCACTGGGCCGGCTTCACCATTGGCTGGCTGTACTGGTGGTTCTGGGTGCTGGTGATCCCGCTTGAGGCGAACGCCGCGGCGGCCATCCTGCATGCCTGGTTCCCGGCCGTGGACTTCTGGGTGTTTACCCTGGTCATTACCCTGGCGTTGACCGCCACCAACCTGTTCAGCGTCAAGAACTACGGCGAGTTCGAGTTCTGGTTCGCGCTGCTCAAGGTACTGGCCATCGTGGCCTTCATCGTCGCTGGCTGCGCGGCCATGTTCGGCTTTGTGCCCAACAGCCAGGTCAGCGGGGCGAGCCACCTGTTCGATACCCAGGGCTTCATGCCCAACGGGCTGGGCGCCGTGCTGGCGGCCATGCTGACCACCATGTTCTCGTTCATGGGGACCGAGATCGTCACCATCGCCGCTGCCGAGTCGAAGGATCCGGGCAAGCAGATCACCAAGGCCACCAACTCGGTTATCTGGCGTATCTGCCTGTTCTACCTGGTGTCGATCTTCCTGGTCGTGGCCCTGGTGCCATGGAACGACCCGGCCCTGGCCGCCGGCGGTTCGTACCAGACCGTGCTGAGCCGTATTGGCGTGCCTAATGCGAAGCTGATCGTCGACATCGTCGTGCTGATCGCGGTGACCAGCTGCCTGAACTCGGCGCTGTACACCTCCTCGCGCATGCTGTTCTCGCTGAGCAAGCGTGGTGACGCGCCTGCCGTTGCGCAGCGCACCACCAAGGCAGGCACTCCGCACGTCGCGGTACTGCTGTCGACCGCCGCGGCCTTCCTGACCGTGATCGCCAACTACATGGCGCCTGCGCAGGTGTTCGAGTTCCTGCTGGCCAGCTCCGGCGCGATCGCGCTGCTGGTGTACCTGGTGATCGCCATCTCGCAACTGCGCATGCGCCGTCAGCGCATGGAGCGGGGCGAGCAGATCGCCTTCAAGATGTGGCTGTTCCCCGGGCTGACCTGGGCGACCATCGCGTTTATCGTGGCGGTGCTGGTGGTGATGGCGATTCGTCCGGATCACCGGGCGGAGATCGTGGCCACGGCGTTGCTGAGCATTGGTGTGGTGGCGGCGGGGCTGCTGGTGCAGCGCAAGCGCAAGGGCGAGAAGCTGGCGGCGGGGCGGGTTGCGCTGGATGGCTGATTGCTTGTGATATGAAAAAAGGCCGTGTCCCGCGAGGGGCATGGCCTTTTTCGTCAGGGGGACGTTGTTTGATGTTCCCTGCCGGCATCGCGCAACGCGGCAGTGATGTGGCCCGGCGAGGGCTTTGCCCTCGATCGCGGCACAAGGCGCGCTCCCACAAGGGACTGCTTCGCAGTCCCAGACGCAGCAGTGCCCGGCGCAGCCGAGCACCTGTGTGCGTGCCTTGTGCCGCGATTGGGCCGCGGAGCGGCCCCAAAACCTAAAGGTCACTACAAGACTGGCAGGCACTCAGGGATACAAGTTCATCCCATCAACCAAACTGCTTCTGCGCCTGCTGCACCTTGGCGACGTTCTCCGAGGCGGTCACATACGCTTCCTGGAACTCATCGCTCTCCAGCCACGCCATGGTGGTGTCTTCATCCGCGCCGTCGAGCCAGGTGCGGTAGGCATTGAACACCAGCACGATGTAGTCGGTGGCGTGCTCTTCCTTGTGACCCTTGAGCACCAGCGTCAGCAGCGGGTCGACCAGGAACACCGAGATCATCGGCACCAGCCCGCCTTCCTGGGCTTTCTTCATCTTCTCGAACAGCTCGCTGTAGCTGTCCGACTCCATCGCCTTGCTGAACACCTGCTCGACGCTGCTGCTCTCGCCGCTGCTCGCCTTGACCGCCTGCCCGCTGCGCACCATGCGGTTCTGCTTGGCCTTGGAGGCGGCGCGCTTGGCGCGTTTCTGTTGTTTGGTGTTCGAGGCCATGGGGCGCAATCCTGGGGGTAGCGGAAAAGGGGAGGTATTGAAACGCAGTTGACGGGGAAACCCAAGACTGGCATTTCCCGGGCGCAAACAAAAAACCCCTGAATCTTTCGATTCAGGGGTTTCATTTGTTTTGGTGCCCAGAGACGGAGTCGAACCGCCGACACGAGGATTTTCAATCCTCTGCTCTACCGACTGAGCTATCTGGGCAACGGGGCGCATTAAAAGGCTTTTTCAGGTTTGCGTCAACGACTTTTTGAAAATTTCTTAAATTAATTCCGTCGCTTACGGTTTTACGGGGTCATTCGCTCGGCGGCACGTAGCCTTCGGCCTGTTCAAACGCCTGGCCGGAGAAGAACTTGTCCATCTCGCCCTGAAGGAATTTGCGGTCCTCGGCGTTCATCATGTTCAGGCGCTTCTCGTTGATGAGCATGGTCTGCTCCTTCTGCCAGTCGGCCCAGGCCTTCTGCGAGATGTGCTCGTAGATGTCCTGGCCCTTGGCGCCGGGGTACGGTGGGCGCTCGAGGCCGGGGAGTTGTTCGTTGTATTTGCGGCACAGTACGGTGCGGGTCATTGCGGCTCTCCAATCAGTTCATCGGCCGCGCGTTTGAGCAGTTTCTTGACCGGGGCGGCGAGGCCCAGGCGCGGCGGGGTGGCGAGGTTATACCAGAGCCAGTCGGGCTCGGCCACGTGCTGGCCGACGGGGTCGACGCGCACCAGCCAGGGCTCGATGGCCAGCTGGAAGTGGCTGAAGGTGTGGGTGAGGCCGTCCAGGGCCTGGCTGCCCGCAAGGCGTACGCCGTGCTGGACGGCGAGATCGTCGAGCTGCTCGAGGCTGTCGAGCTCTGGCAGGCTCCACAAGCCACCCCAGAGACCGCTGGAAGGGCGCCGGTAAAGCAGGATGGCGCCTTCATGGTTGGCGAGCAGCGGCATCAGCGTGCGCTTCTGTGGCAGCACCTTGCGCGGCTTGGGCACCGGGTAGCGGGTCTCAAGGCCGAGCATGTGCGCCTCGCAGCCGCTCTGCAGCGGGCACAGCAGGCAACTGGGCTTGCTGCGGGTGCAGAGGGTGGCGCCCAGGTCCATCATGGCCTGGGTGTAGTGGTTGGCGCGGGTGTGGGGCGTGAAGCGCTCGGCGTTGGCCCAGAGCGCGTTGGCCACCTTGGGCTCGCCGGGGTAGCCCTCCTGGGCGGTGTAACGGGCCAGCACGCGCTTGACGTTGCCGTCGAGGATCGGCGCGCGGATGCCCATGCTGATGCTGGCCACGGCGCCCGCGGTGGAGCGGCCGATACCCGGCAGCTCGGTCAGTTGCTCGACGCTGCGGGGGAATTCGCCGCCATGCTGTTCGACGACGATCTTCGCGGCTTTTTGCAGGTTGCGGGCGCGGGTGTAGTAGCCCAGCCCGGTCCACAGGTGCAGCACTTCGTCCTCCGGCGCTTCGGCCAGGGCCTGCACGGTGGGCAGGGCCTGCATGAAGCGGTCGAAGTAGTTGAGCACGGTGCTCACCTGAGTCTGCTGCAGCATGATCTCGGAGACCCACACCCGATACGGGTTGATGCCCTGTTGCCAGGGCAGATCGTGACGGCCGTGACGGTCAAACCAGTCCAGCACGGCGCTGGAGAACTGCTCGGGACTCATCGCTTGAACAGCCCCTTGAGCGCGTCCTTGAGCTCGGGGCTGACTTTATCCCCAAGCTTTTCGTCGATCTTCTCGTTGAGTTTTTCGTTAAGACGGTTGCCGGCGACCTTGGCCGCCACCTTGCCCAGGCCTTCCTGGTCGAGGCGGCACGCCTTGGCGCCGAGCTCCAGCGGCCCGCGGCAGCGCAATGGCAGCGCGACGCCAACGTAGCGCTCGTTGACCTGGCAGGCCGGGTCGGGCATCTCGCGCTTGTCGCCTTCGACTTCCACGCCGACGCGGTAGTCCATGCCCAGCACCCGCAGGTCGAGGTCGCCCTCGCCTGTGACCGCCAGGCCCGGAATGCGCGCCTTGAGGTCGGGGTTGCTGGCTACGCCATTGCGAATCACCAGGCTGCCCTTGAGCTCCTGGAACGGCGTGTCCTTGCCGCGTGGCTCGCCGCTGAGCTGCTTGCGGTTGAGCGTGGCGATGGCCTGGCACAGCTGCTGCTCGAGGTTGGCGTTGACCAGCACGCCATCGTTGATGATGAAGCTGGCATTGCCGTTCAGGGTGTCGATCAGGGCTTTCTGGCTGTTGCCGGTGGCGGTCAGCGCGCTGGACAGGGTCAGCAGGCCCTTCACCGGCGGGGTCTGCGTGGCGTCATCGGTCTTGATGAAATGCTCGACCGGCACGCGCTTGATGGCCGTGGTCACGCCGACCTGCGGCACCGCAGGGCGCACGTCGAGATTGCCGTGGGCCTCGAACGTGCCGTTGTACAGGCCGCCACGCAGGGTCTCGAGGGTGATCAGGCCACCTTGGCCCTGGGCCTTGAGGCTGGCGTCGGTGATCGGCAGCTTGGTCAGGGTCAGCGCGCCGAAGCTCAGGTCGGCCTGCAGGTCGAGCTGGCGCAGGCGGTCGACCGGCAGCAGCTTGTCGGTGCTCCAGGCAACCTGGGTGGGCGCGGTCGGCAGCGGGGTGGAGCTTGGCGCGGCGACGGCGCTGGCTTCCTGCTGCTTGACCTCGGCCTGGCGGGCGGCGGTGGCGCCTTTGGCTTCCTCGCTCTTGGCCAGCAGGTAGCGGTCGGCATCGAACCGGTCACCCTTGAGCTGCACGCGCAGCGCTTGTCTGGCGAAGTCTTCGATGGCAACGCGGCCGCTGAAGGTGCTGTCGTCGACCTTCACGGCCAGGTCTTCGAGCGCCAGGCTGTTCGAGGTGCCTTGCAGGCGGCTGACCATTTCCACCTTGCCCAGCGCGGCGGGATCGGCGGTGGCGGGCAGCGGATGGCCGATGCTGTCGAGGAAGGCACGCAGGTCGAACTGGGCTATCGACAGGCCACCGCTGAGCTGCGGCGCCTTGTCGAGATCACGCACGTTCAGCTCGCCAAGGGCGCGCAGCTGGTTGGCGGAGATCTTCAGGCCGTTCCATTCGGCGACGTTGGCGGCCAGGTCGACCAGCAACTGGCCCTGGGCGGCGAAGGTCATGGTCTTGCCCGCCAACGGCTCGCCCGAGGCCTCGCCGGCCAGGCGCATGTCTTCGAAGTTGTAGCGCTTGAGCCTGCGGTCGAAGCGCAGCTCGCCGTTGAGCTCGGTGCGGGTGCGCAGGCTCGGCTGGCCGAGCGTGAAGAAGGCGGTCATCTTCACCGGGATATTGGTGCCTTCATGCACGGCGCCGGCGCTGAGCTGGATGCTCTCGGCGCTCAGGCTCTGGCCGCTCCTGGCATCGGTGTACTGCACCCGGGCGTTGTTGACGGTGAGGCTGTCAATGTCCAGCTTGACCGCGCGCTCCTTGGCGCTTTCCTGCTGGCCTGGCGCTTGCGCGGTGCCCGCTTCGGGGGCCGCCGGCGTGCCATCCGCATTCTTGGCTGGCAGCGGCTTGCCGATGTCTTCCCAGTTGCCATGACCGTTTTCGTCGCGGTTCAGGACCAGGTTCAGCCCTTCGACGCGTACATCGCTCATCTGCACCTCACGGCGCAGCAGCGGCAGCACGCGTACCGACAGGCCCAGCATCTGCAGGTCGGCGAAGGGAGCCTGTGGGTTGTTCAGGGTGGCGATGCTGGCTTCGTGCAGCTCCAGGCCCAGCCAGGGGAACAGGCTCCAGCCGATGTCGCCGTTAAGGGTCAGCTCGACGTGTGCCTTGTCGCGCGCCAGCTGGCGAATCTCGTCTTTGTAGTCGTTGGGATCGAAAAGGTGGGTCAGGGCAAAGCCCAGAGCCACGATGATCAGCAACAACCCGAGAAGCCCTAGCCCCAGGATTTTGCCGAACGCTTTCATGGGCGAGTCCTTGTAGTCCGATTCAAAAATTCAGCGGCAGAGTATAGCGCCGTGACGTTGGTCGCTGAGTATCCGGCCAGCGCATTGCTGGCAAGCTTCCCAGGAAAGGCACCACGGCAGCTGTCGAAAAAACAACAGTATCAGAATGCTTCCATTGGCCCGCGCAAGTGCTAATCTTGCGCCGCTTTTGGAGCTACTGCGGCCTATTGTCGCGGAATTTGCCGAGAACGGCCGGGTTTGTGCCTGTGTGCACCCACAAGAGCCGGGCATCACGTCCAGAGTCATGCCTACACCTACAAAGGATAAATCCTCATGAACAGCAGTATCACGGCGGGGGCCGTCGCGACAGCGCCTGGCTTCCTGTCGAAGGAGCGCATCATCGCCCGGCCGGGCTTCAACCGCTGGCTGGTACCGCCGGCCGCCCTGGCCATCCACCTGTGCATCGGCATGGCCTACGGGTTCTCGGTGTTCTGGCTGCCGTTGTCCCAGGCAATCGGCATCAGCTCGTCGGTGGCCTGCGCGCCGGACATGGGCTTTATCGCTCGCCTGTTCAGCGCCGACTGCGACTGGCAGATCTCCATGCTGAGCTGGATCTACACGCTGTTCTTCGTCTTCCTCGGCTGCTCGGCCGCGGTCCTCGGCGGCTGGCTGGAGCATGCGGGTCCGCGCAAGGCCGGCCTGGTGTCGGCGCTGTGCTGGTGCGGCGGCCTGCTGATTTCGGCGCTGGGGGTGTACACCCACCAGCTGTGGCTGATGTGGCTGGGCTCGGGGGTGATCGGGGGGATCGGCCTGGGGCTGGGCTACATTTCGCCAGTTTCGACGCTGATCAAGTGGTTCCCGGACAAGCGCGGCATGGCCACCGGCATGGCGATCATGGGCTTCGGTGGCGGCGCCATGGTCGGCGCACCGCTGGCGACGGCGCTGATGGGGCATTTCTCGAGCGCCGGTGAAGTCGGCGTGTGGCAGAGCTTCGTGGTGATGGCGCTGATCTACTTCGTGTTCATGACCGGTGGCGCCCTGGCCTACCGCGTGCCGCCGACCGGCTGGAAGCCCGAGGGCTGGATACCTGCGGTGAAAAAGGCCAACACCATGATCACCAGCCGCCACGTGCATGTCAGCGTTGCCTGGAAAACCCCGCAGTTCGCGCTGATCTGGCTGGTGCTGTGCCTGAACGTCTCGGCCGGCATCGGTATCCTGGGCATGGCCTCGCCCCTGCTGCAGGAAGTGTTCGCCGGCAAGCTGCTGGGCAACGAGCTGAGCTTCAGCGAGCTGAACGCCACGCAGCTGGGGCAGATCGCTGCGATCGCGGCAGGCTTCACTGGCTTGCTGAGCCTGTTCAACATCGGCGGCCGGTTCTTCTGGGCATCGTTCTCTGACTACATCGGCCGCAAGAACACCTACTTCGCCTTTTTCGCCCTGGGCGTGGCGCTGTATTCGCTGGTGCCGAACATGGGCCACCTGGGCAACGTGGCGCTGTTCGTCGCGGCGTTCTGCATCATCCTGTCGATGTACGGCGGCGGTTTCGCCACCGTGCCGGCATACCTGGCCGACCTGTTCGGTACCCAGATGGTCGGCGCGATCCATGGCCGGCTGCTGACAGCCTGGGCCGCGGCGGGCGTGCTTGGCCCGGTGCTGATCACCTACCTGCGCGAGTACCAGCTGGCGCTGGGCGTGGAGCGGGCGGCGGCCTACGACATCACCTTGTACATCCTGGCCGGCCTGCTGGTGCTGGGCTTCATCTGCAACGCCCTGGTGCGTCCGGTGGCCGACAAGCACTTCATGACCGACGCCGAGCTTGCGGCCGAACGCGCCCTGAGCCACGACAAGGGCGCCGATGGCAGCCAGTCGCTGCAATGGAAAGCGGCCCCGGGCAGCGTGCCGCTGGCGGTCGCGGCCTGGCTGGCGGTGGGGATTCCGCTGGCGTGGGGCATCTGGGTGACCCTGCAGAAGACGGCGGTGTTGTTCCACTGACCTGAGCGTGGCGGCGCCTTTTATTCAGGCGCTGCCGCCCATGCACTTGCTGTGTCATGGGCCGGCCTCTTCGCTGGCAAGCCAGCTCCCACAGGAACGACGCTGCTCTCAAGACTGGCGCTATACCTGTGGGAGCTGGCTTGCCAGCGAAGAGGCCGGCCCTGACACAGCGGTATTGCGAAATTCGACACCGCAATGTCCTTCTAGTGACATTTCTGCCTGCCATATGTCATCCGCGTTTCAAGCCGGGCGGTTCTGGGCCTATAATGATGCCCTTTTCGCCCAATGATTTTGCGGAGCTGGTGATGGTCGAACGTAAGGCTTACGTCGAGCGCAACACCCTGGAAACCCAGGTCAAGGCCTCGATCAACCTGGATGGCACTGGCAAGGCCCGATTTGATATCGGTGTACCTTTCCTCGAACACATGCTCGATCAGATCGCCCGCCACGGGCTCATCGATCTGGACATCGAGTGCAAGGGCGACCTGCACATCGACGATCACCATACCGTTGAGGACGTGGGCATCACCCTGGGCCAGGCGTTCGCCCAGGCCATCGGCGACAAGAAAGGCATCTTCCGCTACGGCCACGCCTACGTCCCGCTGGACGAAGCGCTGTCGCGCGTGGTCATCGACTTCTCCGGCCGTCCCGGCCTGCAGATGCACGTGCCCTACACCCGCGCCTCGGTCGGCGGCTTCGACGTCGACCTGTTCCAGGAATTCTTCCAGGGTTTCGTCAACCACGCCCTGGTGAGCCTGCACATCGACAACCTGCGCGGCCACAACACCCACCACCAGATCGAGACGGTGTTCAAGGCCTTCGGCCGCGCCTTGCGCATGGCCATCGAGCGCGATGAGCGCATGGCTGGCCAGATGCCATCGACCAAGGGTTGCCTGTAATGCAGACAGTAGCCGTTATCGACTATGGCATGGGCAACCTGCACTCGGTGGCCAAGGCCCTGGAGCACGTGGGTGCCGGCAAGGTGCTGGTGACCAGCGACGCCGCGGTCATCCGCGAGGCCGACCGCGTGGTCTTCCCCGGTGTAGGCGCGATTCGCGACTGCATGGCCGAGATCCGCCGCCTGGGCTTCGACAGCCTGGTGCGTGAAGTCAGCCAGGACCGTCCGTTCCTCGGCATCTGCGTCGGCATGCAGGCGTTGCTCGACCGCAGCGAGGAAAACGACGGCGTCGACTGCATCGGTCTGTTCCCCGGCCAGGTGAAGTTCTTCGGCAAGGACCTTGTCGAAGACGGCGAGCACCTCAAGGTGCCGCACATGGGCTGGAACGAAGTCGCCCGTGCCGTCGATCACCCGCTGTGGCACGACATCCCGGACCGCGCGCGCTTCTACTTCGTGCACAGCTACTACATCAACGCCGGCAAGCCGGGCCAGGTGGTCGGGCGCGGTCATTACGGCGTCGACTTCGCCGCGGCGCTGGCCGAGGGCTCGCGCTTCGCCGTGCAGTTCCACCCCGAGAAGAGCCACACCCACGGCCTGCAGCTGCTGCAGAACTTCATCGCCTGGGACGGGCGCTGGTGATGAGCCGGTCGAAAGCCAAGGCCCCCGTCATTACCCTCGCCCCGGAGCAGGAGCGCGAGGCGCTCGATACCTTGAAGCGGTTTCTCGAAGACCGTTTCGAGCTGCAACTGGGCTCGTTCGAGGTGGCCGAGGTGCTCGACCTGTTCAGCAAGGACATTGCACCGCATTACTACAACAGGGCGATTGCCGATGTTCAGCTGCACCTCAAGGAGCGGTTCGAGAGCATCGAAAGCGACCTGTGGGCGCTCGAGAAGCCCTGACTTCCCGAGCATCGCAGCTTACCGATTAGACAGGTTCAGAAGATGCTGATTATCCCCGCTATCGATCTCAAGGACGGTGCCTGCGTGCGCCTGCGCCAGGGCCGCATGGAAGACTCCACGGTGTTCTCCGATGACCCGGTGAGCATGGCCGCCAAGTGGGTCGAAGGTGGCTGCCGCCGCCTGCACCTGGTTGACCTCAACGGCGCCTTCGAAGGCCAGCCGGTCAACGGCGAAGTGGTCACCGCCATCGCCAAGCGCTATCCCACCCTGCCGATCCAGATCGGCGGCGGCATCCGCTCGCTGGAAACCATCGAGCACTACGTCAAGGCCGGCGTCAGCTACGTGATCATCGGCACCAAGGCGGTCAAGGAGCCTGAGTTCGTCGCCGAAGCCTGCCGCGCGTTCCCGGGCAAGGTCATCGTCGGCCTGGATGCCAAGGATGGCTTCGTCGCCACCGACGGCTGGGCCGAAGTCAGCTCGGTGCAGGTCATCGACCTGGCCAAGCGTTTCGAGGCCGATGGGGTCTCGGCGATCGTCTACACCGACATCGCCAAGGACGGCATGATGCAGGGCTGCAACGTGCCCTTCACCAAGGCCCTGGCCGAAGCCACGCGCATTCCGGTGATCGCCTCCGGTGGCATCCACAACCTGGGTGACATCAAGGCCCTGCTGGACGCCAAGGCGCCTGGCATCGTCGGCGCCATCACCGGCCGCGCGATCTACGAAGGCACCCTGGACGTCGCCGAGGCCCAGGCCTTCTGCGATGCCTACAAAGGCTGAGGACTCCCGCATGGCGCTGGCAAAACGCATCATCCCTTGCCTGGACGTGGACAACGGCCGGGTGGTCAAGGGCGTCAAGTTCGAGAACATCCGCGATGCCGGCGACCCGGTGGAAATCGCTCGCCGCTATGACGAGCAGGGTGCCGACGAGATTACCTTTCTCGACATCACCGCCAGCGTCGATGGCCGTGACACCACGCTGCATACCGTCGAGCGCATGGCCAGCCAGGTGTTCATCCCGCTGACCGTGGGCGGCGGCGTGCGCACCGTGCAAGACATCCGCAACCTGCTCAACGCCGGTGCCGACAAGGTGTCGATCAACACGGCCGCGGTGTTCAACCCCGAGTTCGTGGGCGAGGCGGCCGACCGGTTCGGCTCGCAGTGCATCGTCGTCGCGATCGACGCCAAGAAGGTTTCGGCGCCGGGCGAAGAACCGCGCTGGGAGATCTTCACCCATGGCGGGCGCAAGCCGACCGGGCTGGACGCCGTGCAGTGGGCCAGGAAGATGGAAGGGCTGGGGGCGGGCGAGATCCTGCTGACCAGCATGGACCAGGATGGCATGAAGAGCGGGTTCGACCTGGGTGTTACCCGGGCGATCAGCGATGCGCTGGGCATTCCGGTGATTGCGTCCGGTGGCGTGGGCAACTTGCAGCACCTGGCGGACGGGATTCTGGAAGGGCATGCCAGCGCGGTGCTGGCGGCGAGCATCTTCCATTTCGGCGAGTACACCGTGCCAGAGGCCAAGGCCTACATGGCACAGCGTGGGATTGTGGTGCGCTGATCGCGTGAGTCTGCGGCCGCTTTGCGGCCGATCGCGGGACAAGCCCGCTCCCACAGGAACTGCATTGCCCCTGGAGTTGGATGCGTATCCAACTCCAGGGGCAGCTCATTTCTCTGTGGGAGATACCGCCACAGCCCCAGGAATTGGATAGGTATCCAACTCCTGGGTGCAGCTCATTTCTCTGTGGGAGATGCCAGGGTGCATGGGCAACCTGTGGGAGCGGGCTTGTCCCGCGATGGGCCGCGAAGCGGCCCTGTCCTCACCCGTGATTCTTGCCCAGCAACGCGTGATACAGCTCGCTGTCCCCCAGAATCCCCACCACCGAATTCCCCTCCTGCAACACCAGCTTGTTCCCCGTCTGATACCTGATCTGCAGCGCATCGCGCATGCCGATGTCGGCATTCACCAAGGTCGGCTTGCGACCCAAGGCTTCCACGGCCTGCCCCGGCGCCCAGTTCTGCAGGTCCAGGCCGTTGACGCCCTGACGCGCGCCCTTGATGGTGTTGCCTTCGGCCAGGTCGATCCACGAATCGCCACCCGGGTCGAGACACACCGAGCCGTTGATCCGCTTGCACTGGTCCAGCGTGCGCATCAGGCTGCGGCCACACAGCACGTTGAGCGGGTTGGTGTGGGCCACGAACGTGCGCACATACTCGTCGGCCGGGTTGAGCACGATTTCCTCGGGCTTGCTGTACTGGATGATCCGGCCGTCCTTCATGATCGCGATGCGGCTACCGAGTTTCAGGGCCTCGTCCAGGTCATGGCTGACGAACACGATGGTCTTGCTCAACTTGCGTTGCAGCTCCAGCAACTCGTCCTGCAAACCCTGGCGGATCAGCGGGTCGAGCGCCGAGAAAGGCTCATCCATCAGCAGGATATCGGCGTCCATCGCCAGCGCGCGCGCCAGACCGACCCGCTGCTGCATGCCGCCAGACAGCTCGTCGGGCTTCTTGTTGCGCCACTGCATCAGGCCCACCAGCTCCAGCTTCTCGTCCACCAGCTTGCGCCGTTCCTTCTCGGGCCGGCCCTGCATCTCCAGACCAAAGCTGATGTTCTCGCGCACCGTCAGCCAGGGCATCAGGGCGAACTTCTGGAACACCATGGCGATGCGCTTGGTGCGCATCATCTTCAGCTCGGCCGGGGTGCAGTGGGCAATATCGATGTGCGAGCCCTCATGCTCGACGAACAGCTTGCCGCGGCTGACCGTGTTGAGGCCGTTGATGCAACGCAGCAGGCTCGACTTGCCCGAGCCCGACAGACCCATCAACACGCAGATCTCGCCTTTGTTGATATCCAGGTTGGCCTTTTCGACGCCCACCACCAGCCCGGTCTTCTTCAGGATCTGCTCGCGGGTCATGCCTTGGTCGAGCAGGCTCAGGGCCTCGCGAGGGCGGTTGGAAAAGATGACGTCTACGTCCTCGAAGCGAATGATGCTCATGCTTCACCCCTTACCGTTACATCCGGTTGCTTGCAGATACGGTCGAGCATGATCGCCAGCAGCACGATCGCCAGGCCAGCTTCGAAGCCCAGGGCGATATCGGCCGTGTTCAGTGCGTTGACCACGGGTTTGCCCAGGCCATCGGCGCCCACCAGGGCCGCGATCACCACCATCGACAGCGACAGCATGATGCATTGGGTCACGCCGGCCGCGATGCTCGGCATGGCGTGCGGCAACTCGATGCGCGACAGCAGTTGGCGCCGCGAGCAGCCAAAAGCCTTGCCCGCGTCGAGCAGCTCTTGCGGCACGTCGCAGATGCCCAGGTAGGTCAGGCGGATGGGCGCGGCGATGGCGAACACCACCGTGGAGATCAGCCCCGGCACCACGCCCAGGCCGAACAGGGTCAGGGTGGGGATCAGGTAGACGAAGGTCGGCACCGTCTGCATCAGGTCGAGCACCGGGCGCATGGCGGTGTAGAACATCGGCTTGTGCGCGGCGACGATGCCCAGCGGCACGCCGATGGCCACGCAGACAAAGGTCGCAAACATCACTTGGGCGAGGGTTTCCATGGTCTCCTGCCAGTAGCCCAGGTTGTAGATCAGTAGAAAGGAGAGGGCGCAGAACGCGGTCAGCGCCCACTTGCGCTGGATGAAGTGAGCGAGCGCGGCGATCAGGGCGGTGAGCACGAACGGGTTGAACCAGGTCAGCGCGCCGGTCACCGCATGAATCATGAACTCCAGCCCTTGGGCGATGGCGTCGAAGTAGTCGGCGCCGTTTTGCGTCAACCAGTCGACAAAGGCCGCAATGTACTGGCCCAGTGGTATTTTTTGATCGATAAGCATGATAGCGAGCTTCCACCTGCAAAGATTGAAGTCAGCCCGGGGCCGGCACGGTCCGGCTCCGGGGCGTGCTTGCTGCTACTGCGTCAACTTGGCCTTGGCCGCCTCCAGTCCGGGTTTGCCATCCACGGTCGTTACCCCGGTCAGCCAGGTGTCCAGTACCTGCGGGTTCTTCTTGAGCCACGCCTCGGCGGCGGCATCGGGCTTCATCTTTTCGTCTAGGACGTTGCCCATCAGGGTGCTTTCCATGTCCAGGGTAAACGACAGGTTCTTCAGCAACTGGCCCACGTTGCTGCATTCCTCGACATAGCCCTTGCGGGTATTGGTCAGGACGGTCGCCTTGCCGAAGTCGGGACCGAAGAAATCGTCCCCACCGGACAGGTATTGCATCTTGAAACGCTTGTTCATCGGGTGCGGTTCCCAGCCCAGGAACACCACGTCGGTACCACGACGCTGCGCGCGATCGACCTGCGAGAGCATCCCGGCCTCGCTGGACTCGACCACCTTGAAGCCGGCTTCCTTCAGGCCAAAGGCGTTCTTGTCGATCATGCTCTGGATGGTGCGGTTGCCGTCGTTGCCCGGCTCGATGCCGTAGATCTTGCCGTCGAGTTCCTTCTTGAACTTGGGAATGTCGGCGAAGTTTTTCAGGCCCTTGTCGTACAAGGCCTGGGGCACGGCGAGGGTGTACTTGGCGTTCTCGAGGTTGGCGCGCACCGTGTCCACGGTGCCCGCGTCGCGGTACTGCTTGATGTCGTTTTCCATGGTCGGCATCCAGTTGCCGAGGAAAACGTCCATGTTCTTGCCGTCGGCCAGCGACTTGTACGTCACCGGCACCGAGATCATGGTGGTGCGGGTCTTGTAGCCAAGTGCTTCGAGGACGACGCTGGTCACAGCGGTGGTCACGGTGATATCGGTCCAGCCGACGTCTGAAAAGTTGACCGTGTGGCACTGCTTGGGTTCTGCAGCCTGGGCCAGTAGCGGCGCACTCAGTAGGGCGGCCAGCAACAGCGAGGGTGAACCTTTCATGGATGGACTCCTTGGATTTTTTTTCGGATGTCCCGGGCCGCCGTGCTTTATGAGGCGCATCGGTCGGCGGATCCTGCCGGGCAGCAGGATCGGGGCCGTGCAATCGAGTCGCTTCGATCATCTACCAGCATTGGGCAAACGCATACGGGGTGGGTCGTATCCAGTACAGGACGGGTCGCATCCAGCGTAGGCGATGTCGCATACAGGTTTTTCCACCACCAGGGAGCCGCTTTTGCGGCGCGCGGCTGCATGAAAACGGCGCTCGGAAGGCCGTTCGCGTGCGGCGTAGGCGGACAAAAGTACGTCGGTTGCAGACGTCGGGTGCGCTGGCAAAAGGCTGATGATGCGTGCATTCGCGGCGGACTGCTTTTTTAGCCTAGCAGCTTCGCCCCCCCTCGCCGCAGGCGGGGAGACAAGCCCAACAAGAGGTGATTCGACAATGGCCATCAGCGTGTTCGACCTGTTCAAGATCGGTGTCGGGCCTTCCAGTTCACACACCGTCGGACCCATGCGCGCCGCCGCCCTGTTCGTCCAGGGCCTGCGCGAGCGGGGCGAGCTGGAGCAGGTCCGGCGCATCGAAGTACGCCTGTACGGCTCGCTCTCGGCGACCGGCGTCGGCCACGGCAGCGACAATGCCGTGATCATGGGCCTGATGGGGGAGTGGCCCGACTCCATCGACCCGACCCAGATCACCCCGCGTATCGCCGACCTGCGTGAAACCGACACCCTGCTGCTCGACGGCCGTCTGCCGGTCAGCTTCGTCTGGGCCCGCGACATGCTGTTGCTGGACGAGAACCTGCCCTACCACCCCAACGCCATGACACTGGTGGCCTTCGGCGAGCAGGACGAGCTGCACAGCGACACCTACTACTCGGTCGGCGGCGGCTTCGTGGTCGACGCCGCCCAGGCGGCCAGCGGCGTGCTGGACGCCGACAACACCGTATTGCCGTACGATTTCAGCAGCGCCGCCGAGCTGCTGCGGCTGTGCAAGAAAAACGACCTGCGCGTGGCGCAATTGATGATGGAGAACGAGAAGGTCTGGCGCAGCGAGCAAGAGATCCGCGCGGGTCTGCTCAAGCTCTGGAAGGCGATGCAGGAGTGCGTCGAAAACGGCCTGAAGTACGAAGGCATCCTGCCAGGCGGGCTGAACGTTCGCAGGCGCGCGGCCAAGCTGCACCGCAGCCTGCAGGAACTGGGCAAGCCCAACGTGATCGGCTCGACCCTGAGCGCCATGGAGTGGGTCAACCTGTTCGCCCTGGCGGTCAACGAGGAAAACGCCGCCGGCGGGCGCATGGTCACCGCGCCGACCAATGGCGCGGCCGGGATCATTCCCGCGGTCCTGCATTACTACATGCGCTTCAGCGACGAGGTGTCCGAGGACCACGTGGTCGACTTCTTCCTCGGCGCGGCGGCGGTCGGCATCCTGTGCAAGAAGAACGCCTCCATCTCGGGAGCCGAAGTCGGCTGCCAAGGTGAAGTCGGCTCGGCCTGCGCGATGGCGGCGGCGGGGCTGGCTGAAATCCTCGGCGCTACCCCAGAGCAACTGGAGAATGCCGCCGAAATCGGCCTGGAGCACAACCTCGGCCTGACCTGCGACCCCGTCGGCGGCCTGGTCCAGGTGCCCTGCATCGAGCGCAACGCGATCGCCGCGGTCAAGGCGATCAACGCGGTGCAGATGGCGCTGCGCGGCGATGGCGAGCACTTCATCTCCCTCGACCAGGTGATCCGCACCATGCGCGACACCGGTGCCGACATGCACGACAAGTACAAGGAAACCTCCCGCGGCGGCCTGGCCGTCAGCGTCATCGAGTGCTGAACACTGCGCTGTTTTCGCCCCTTCATGGCGGGCATGCCACCTTTTGGCGCGCCCGCCCACGCACGACTCCATCTGCGACGCTGCGGTTGTCGGTGACACCGATGAATGTCGTTTCTGGACATCCGTCCCACAAGTGATACCGAACTGCTCAGTCATCGCCTGCGAATGCCCTGGCACGGTTGTTTGCCTATACTTCTAAGCTAAGAAGAAAAGGCGCATAGACAGCCGTGCGACGTCGTTTTTGGGTTTTGTTGGAGCGACGTTCAATTTCAGGCATGGCAATTGCGTTGGGATTGGCAAAGCCCCTGCATACGAATCGGGGCCATTACAACAACAGTGCCCACGCCGAGGCACACCCTGCATTGTGTGAGGAGAAACCGCGATGACGTCGTATACCTCCGGGACCCAGTCCCAGAACCGCACAGCACCCCAGTCCATCGGGTTTCTCCTGCTGGACAACTTCACCCTCATTTCCCTTGCATCGGCCGTGGAGCCGCTGCGCATGGCCAACCAGCTGTCGGGCCGCGAGCTGTACCGCTGGCACACGCTGACCGCTGACGGTGGCCAGGTCTGGGCCAGCGATGGCCTGCAGATCACCCCGGACGCCCCGATGCACAGCGCGCCGCCCATCGACACCGTGATCGTCTGCGGCGGCGTGGGTATCCAGCGCAGTGTTACCCGCGAGCATGTCACCTGGCTGCAGAGCCAGGCCCGCCAGTCGCGCCGCCTGGGTGCTGTGTGCACCGGCAGCTGGGCGCTGGCGTGCGCCGGTCTGCTCGATGGTTTTGATTGCAGCGTGCACTGGGAATGCCTGGCCTCGATGCAAGAGGCTTTCCCGCGGGTGAGCATGAGCACCCGCCTGTTCACCCTCGACCGCAACCGCTTCACCAGCTCTGGCGGCACCGCGCCACTGGACATGATGCTGCACCTGATCAGCCGCGATCACGGCCGCGAGCTGTCGGCGGCGATCTCCGAGATGTTCGTCTACGAGCGCATCCGCAACGAGCAGGATCACCAGCGCGTGCCGCTCAAGCACATGCTCGGCACCAACCAGCCGAAGCTGCAGGAGATCGTCGCGTTGATGGAGGCCAACCTCGAGGAGCCGATCGACCTGGATGAACTAGCGGTGTATGTCGCCGTGTCCAGACGTCAGCTCGAGCGGCTGTTCCAGAAATACCTGCACTGCTCGCCGTCGCGCTATTACCTCAAGCTGCGCCTGATTCGCGCCCGGCAGCTGCTCAAGCAGACGCCGATGTCGATCATCGAAGTGGCGTCGGTGTGCGGCTTTGTCTCCACGCCGCACTTCTCCAAGTGCTACCGCGAGTATTTCGGCATTCCGCCGCGTGACGAGCGCGTGGGTTCCAACACCGCCCAGCAGGTCGCGATGATGCCGATTCCACAGGCCATGGTGCTGTCGCCACACAGTGGGCCCCTGGCCTCGCTGAGCCAGGCGCGCAACGAGTCGACATTTGCCAGCGTGAGGCTGTGAATGACCGGCGCCGCCCTGGCCAGGGCGGCGCCGCTTGGCTCAGCCGCGCTTGATGTACTGCACCAGCGCTGGCAGCAATTGCTGGTCGATCGCCTGGCGCACGGCCGGCAGAATGGTCGCACTGCCGCCATACATCTGCTCCACCATCCCCCGCAGCGCCTTGGCCCGCGGCTCGCTCAGGCCGCGCACCGCGCATTCGCAGGCCTGCTCGGCGGTAGCGCCGGCCGGCATCTCGAAACCCAGGGCGCGCAGGTGGCCCACCAGGTCTTCCTGGTCAATCAAATCCGCATGCATCATGGTTGTAGTCCTTGTTTGCTGCCCAGATTGTCAGCCGATTCTGTGACCAAGCCCGCACCTGGGCAAGCGCAGAATCCGGGCATGGCTGCTTTGGCTAAGAACACGTCGTTTTCGGCTAAATCCCCACGCCGGTAAGCCTGCACACTGGGTTCATTCACGGCTTTACCGGGTTTGGTCACCCATCTCTCGCAGTGGATGTTGCTCGCTCTTGGCCCCGGTAGCTCACGGCTTCCCGGGGTTATTTTTTTGCCCATTCTTCGCTACCTGGCAGCCTTGCGAGTAGCTCGAAATACCCTTCCTGGAATTAAGTGAGCCTTCAATTCACAGGAGCGGAACCATGAAAAGGGCACTCTGGAAGTCATGTCTGATGGGCGCAGGACTGGCGGTGGTATCAGCCTGCACCCCAACGACCCATGACGCAGTTACAACCACGGGCGGCGCACCGCAGCTCTTCACCCTCGAACCTGCCCAGGACCGCGCGGTCCTGCAGCGCACAGCCGACAGTTACCTGGCCACCCTGCTGGCAGCGCCCGCCAATGAACAGGTCACCCTGATCAAGGTCAACCCGGCCGTGGTGAGCCGTGATACCCAGGAGCTGGCGGTCACCTTGCCCGACGGCAAGACCGCGCGTTTTCACCTGCGCGACTTCACGACCATCACCCCAGGCATCGAGGGGTGGATCGGCTACAAGCCGTCCGACCTGACACAGGCACAGGCGGCCGCGTCTTCGGAGATCGACATCGATCCCCGGTATTACCTGTCGATCGTGCGCGAGGGTGACAAGCTGGTCGGCAGTCTTGTCGTCGACGGACAGCTCTACCAGCTCGATCATGTCGGTCCTGGACGAAATGCGCTGATCAAGGTCGACGAGTCGAAGCTTCCCGCGCATGGGAAGCCCCTGGTGCCCAACCATGGCGGCGACCGGGCCGGCCGGCAGGCACAGTCCGCCCACAGCACCATTCGCGTGCTGTTCGTGACGACCAATCAGTCCAGGGCCACGCGGCCCAACAACCGGGCGGAACTTGCGAAAGCACTGAACGATGCCAACCAGTACATGAGAAACAGTGATGTCGCCATCACCTTCGAATTGGCCGGCTACTACGATGCCGACTATGACGAGACGGGCAGAACCTATAGCCAGCAGCTTGACGACATTCGCCTGGCCAGGCCATTTGGAGCAGACGTGCTCAAGGTGCGCGAGACATTGAGGGCGGACCTGGTTTCGATGTATTCGACCGCAACTCAATTTTGTGGCATGGCCTGGTTGTCATCACCCAAGGTACAAGCCCACTCGGTCGTCTCCTGCGCCGGGTCGCTGGCGCATGAGCTGGGCCATAATCTGGGCGTGAATCACGGCTGGAACCCTGGCGATAAAGTCTCCAATCCGCCTTACATGCATGGCTATAGAAGTACGGTGGCACCCGCTTTCCACACCCAGATGGTCACCTCGCACGGCGCGCTGCCGTACTTCTCCAATCCCCGCCTGCGCTACCAAGGCAGCGCCATGGGCACGGTCGAGCACCACGACGCGGCGCGCCGTCTCAACGAGCGCAGGGAGACGGTGGAGAATTTCTACCCGCCAGCGACGAACCTGGTGACCATCGAAGTCTTCTCGGAAACGAATTTCCAAGGAAATTCCTGCTACATGTCCGTTGAGTACCCAGGCGCGCAACAGGTGAGCCCCAGTGGCTCGGCGTGCAAGGGCAAGGTGACGATTCCCCGGTCCGCGCGTATCAGGAACCTGGCCCCGGAGCGCGCATTGTGCTGGCGATCAGCCGGCAGCTACCTGGGTTGTTACAGTGCGGCCGAGGCCGGTGACTTCGAACACGCCAATCTGAATAGCGTGAGCGGCCTGCCGAGCCATATCAAGTATTCGTACTACGGCCAGGCATTGCCTCTGGAGGTCTACCACGGGCCTTGGTGAGCCAAGGGGCGGTGTGGTGCCTGCGCGCAGGCACCGCTGTTTCACTGCTGGCCAATCGACTGCAGATACTCCGACCGGTCGTCGCTACGCTGTGCCACGCATGTGTTCCACGCCGCCTCGAACGCCTTGGTACCGGCCTTCTCGGCGTAGGTCTCGACCTTGCAGTCGGCATCGCGCAACCCGGTCCACAGCTTCTCGGCTGCCTGCAAGCGGCCCGTCAGGTCCGCCACCTTGTCACCTTCGTCCGGGTACTGGTCGCGAATCCGCTGCACCAGCTCATCGAAGGCCGCGCCCAGCTCCCGCTCGGCGGTCTGGCGGCTGAACAGGGCGCAGGCCTGGCTTTGCTGGTCGGTCTCGACGTTGTCGCAGGGCGTGCTTTCTTCCTCGCCGGCGTGGGCGCCAAGCGTCACGGCCATCAGCACCAGCCATGCCATTGATTTCATCGGTAATCTCCTTGTCCGGATGACGAATCGGGCGATTCTCCCTCAGCCTCGCCCCATGCGGTAGCTGTGTGACAAAAATGTCATGAAAGCCCGGAAAAAGCCGTTGTCGAGACTGGCTCTCATTGCCAGCACCCGCGCCAGAGGGCGTCGTGTCGCTGGTTGACGCTTTCGGCAAACCCCCTGTCGTTTTTGCATCTGGGCCCCCTGACGCGGGGGCATATGCTGGCCCCAAAGCGCCGGCACAACGTTCGGCGCGCCCAAGTCAACAAAAGGGGACAGCCTGATGAGCCCAGCCGAACTGCACGCCGACAGCATCGTCATCGACGGTCTGATCATCGCCAAATGGAACCGCGAACTGTTCGAGGACATGCGCAAGGGCGGCCTCACCGCGGCCAACTGCACGGTGTCGGTATGGGAAGGCTTCAAGGCCACGGTCGACCAGATCGCTGCCAGCCAGAAGCTGATCCGTGAGAACAGCGACCTGGTGATGCCGGTGCGCACCACCGCCGACATCCGCAAGGCCAAGGAACTGGGCAAGACCGGCATCCTCTTCGGCTTCCAGAACGCCCATGCCTTCGAAGACCAGATCGCCTATGTCGATGTGTTCAAGCAGCTGGGCGTGGGCATCGTGCAGATGTGCTACAACACCCAGAACCTGGTGGGCACCGGTTGCTACGAGCGTGATGGCGGGCTGTCGGGCTTCGGCCGCGAGATCGTCGCCGAGATGAACCGCGTCGGCATCATGTGCGACCTGTCCCACGTCGGCTCCAAGACCTCCGAGGAAGTCATCCTCGAATCGAAGAAGCCGGTCTGCTACTCCCACTGCCTGCCCCTGGGCCTGAAGGAACACCCGCGCAACAAGTCCGACGAAGAACTGAAGTTCATCGCCGACCACGGCGGCTTCGTCGGCGTGACCATGTTCGCGCCGTTCCTGGCCAAGGGCATCGACTCGACCATCGACGACTACGCCGAGGCCATCGAGTACACCATGAACCTGGTCGGCGAGGACGCCATCGGCATCGGCACCGACTTCACCCAGGGCCATGGCCAGGAGTTCTTCGAATACCTGACCCACGACAAGGGCTACGCCCGCCGCCTGACCAGCTTCGGCAAGATCATCAACCCGCTGGGCATCCGCACCGTGGGCGAGTTCCCGAACCTCACCGAAACCCTGCTCAAGCGCGGTCACAGCGAGCGCGTGGTGCGCAAGATCATGGGCGAGAACTGGGTGAACATTCTCAAGGATGTGTGGGGCGAATAAGCCGCTCTCCAAGCCTGTCCAGCCCCGGTCATAGCCGCCGGGGCCATCAATCAAAATAATTCTGGAGTTGAGTTTCCATGGCCAAGATCGCCCCGCAATTGCCTATCGAAGTCGACAGCGAGACCGGTATCTGGACCTCCGATGCCTTGCCGATGCTGTACGTGCCACGGCACTTCTTCGTCAACAACCACATCGGCATCGAGGAAGTGCTGGGCGCCGACGCCTACGCCGAGATCCTCTACAAGGCCGGCTACAAGTCCGCCTGGCACTGGTGCGAGAAAGAAGCCGAATGCCATGGCCTGGAAGGCGTCGCGGTGTTCGAGCACTACATGAAGCGCCTGTCCCAGCGCGGCTGGGGCCTGTTCAAGATCCAGGACATCGACCTCGACAAGGGCACCGCCAGCGTCAAGCTCGAACACTCGGCGTTCGTCTATGTGTACGGCAAGGTCGGGCGCAAGGTCGACTACATGTTCACTGGCTGGTTCGCCGGTGCCATGGACCAGATCCTGGCAGCGCGTGGCAGTTCGATCCGCACCGTGGCCGAGCAGGTCTACGGCGGTTCGGAAGAAGGCCACGACGACGGCCTGTTCATCGTCAAGCCGCAGTAAGCCGGAGTACGCGTCATGGCATTCGAAGCGATGTTCCAGCCGATCCAGATCGGCAAACTCACCATCCGCAACCGCGTGCTCAGCACCGCGCACGCCGAGGTCTACGCCACCGATGGCGGCATGACCACCGAACGGTACGTGAAGTACTACGAGGAAAAGGCCAAGGGCGGCATCGGCATGGCGATCTGCGGCGGCTCCTCGGTGGTGGCCATCGACAGCCCGCAGGAATGGTGGGCCTCGGTGAACCTGTCGACCGACCGGATCATCCCGCACTTCCAGAACCTGGCCGACGCCATGCACAAGCATGGCGCCAAGATCATGATCCAGATTACCCACATGGGCCGTCGCTCGCGCTGGGACGGCTTCAACTGGCCGACCCTGATGTCGCCGTCGGGCATCCGCGAACCCGTGCACCGCGCCACCTGCAAGACCATCGAGGTCGAAGAGATCTGGCGGGTGATCGGCAACTACGCCCAGGCCGCGCGCCGGGCCAAGGAAGGCGGCCTGGATGGCGTCGAACTGTCGGCCGTGCACCAGCACATGATCGACCAGTTCTGGAGCCCGCGGGTCAACAAGCGCACCGATGAATGGGGCGGCACTTTCGAAGGCCGCATGAAGTTCGGCCTGGAAGTGCTCAAGGCCGTGCGCGCCGAGGTCGGCGACGACTTCTGCGTGGGCATGCGTATCTGCGGCGACGAGTTCCACCCCGATGGCCTCAGCCACGAGGACATGAAGGAGATCGCCAAGTACTACGACGCCACCGGCATGCTCGACTTCTTCGGCGTGATCGGCTCGGGCTGCGACACCCACAACACCCTGGCCAACGTCATCCCCAACATGAGCTATCCGCCGGAGCCGTTCCTGCACCTGGCGGCCGGCATCAAGGAAGTGGTCAAGGTTCCGGTGCTGCATGCGCAGAACATCAAGGACCCGAACCAGGCCCAGCGCATTCTTGAGGGCGGCTACGTGGACATGGTCGGCATGACCCGTGCGCACATCGCCGACCCGCACCTTATCGCCAAGATCAAGATGGGCCAGATCGACCAGATCAAGCAGTGCGTCGGCGCCAACTACTGCATCGACCGCCAGTACCAGGGCCTGGACGTGCTGTGCATCCAGAACGCCGCGACCTCCCGTGAATACATGGGCGTGCCGCACATCATCGAGAAGACCACCGGCGTGAAGCGCAAGGTGGTGGTGGTCGGCGCAGGGCCTGCTGGCATGGAGGCCGCGCGCGTGGCCGCCGAGCGTGGCCATGACGTGACCCTGTTCGAGAAGAAAGAGCAGATCGGCGGGCAGATCACCATCGCCGCCAAGGCACCGCAGCGCGACCAGATCGCCGGCATCACCCGCTGGTACCAGCTGGAGCTGGCGCGCCTGAAGGTCGACCTGCGCCTGGGCACCTCGGCCGATGCCGACACCATCATGGACCTGCGCCCCGACGTGGTCGTGCTGGCGGTGGGCGGGCATCCGTTCGTCGAGCAGAACGAGCATTGGGGCGCCGCCGAAGGGCTGGTAGTCAGCAGCTGGGACGTGCTCGACGGCAAGGTCGCGCCGGGCAAGAACGTGCTGGTCTACGACACCATCTGCGAGTTCACCGGCATGTCGGTGGCCGACTACATCGCCGACAAGGGCAGCCAGGTCGAGATCGTCACCGACGACATCAAGCCGGGCGTTGCGATTGGCGGGACTTCGTTCCCCACCTACTACCGCAGCATGTACCCCAAGGAAGTGATCATGACCGGCGACCTGATGCTGGAGAAGGTCTACCGCGAGGGCGACAAGCTGGTGGCGGTGCTGGAGAACGAATACACCGGGGCCAAGGAAGAACGTGTGGTCGACCAGGTGGTGATCGAGAACGGCGTGCGGCCCGACGAGGCGATCTACTACGCGCTCAAGGAAGGTTCGCGCAACAAGGGCCAGATCGACGTCGAGGCGCTGTTCGCGATCAAGCCGCAGCCGATCCTCAGCCAGCCGGGCGAAGGGTACCTGCTGTACCGCATCGGCGACTGCGTGGCCCAGCGCAACACCCATGCGGCGATCTATGACGCCTTGCGCCTGTGCAAGGATTTCTGACCGCCTGATACATGCGGGTGCCCACACTGTGGGAGCGGGCTTGTCCTGCGATTGCGCCAGCCGCTGCAACGCTGGCGTCCGATCGGACGCAATCGCGGGACAAGCCCGCTCCCACAGGGGTGGGGGCCGGTACCGGAATTGGGGGAATGCACCCCCTGCAACCGCTGTCTGTGGGAGCTTCCCATGTTGAACACCCTGCTGCCCATTCTACTGTTCACCGCGCTAGGCCTGGCGGTGCTCGGCGCGCTGCGCCGCGTGCGCATGTGGCGCCGTGGGCGACCGTCGAAGGTCAACCTGATCGGCGGCCTGCTGGCCATGCCGCGCCGCTACTTGCACGACCTGCACCACGTGGTCGCCCGTGACAAGTACATGTCCAACACCCACGTCGCCACCGCTGGCGGCTTCGCGCTGTCGGCCGTGCTGGCGATCCTGGTGCATGGCTTCGGCCTGCACAACAAGATCCTCGGCTATGCCTTGCTGGTCGCCACGGTGTTGATGTTCACCGGCGCCATCTTCGTCTTCAAGCGCCGTCTGGACCCACCCGCGCGCCTGTCCAAGGGGCCGTGGATGCGCCTGCCGAAAAGCCTGCTGGTGTTCGCCATCACCTTCTTCATCGCCACCTTGCCGGTGGCCGGGATCCTGCCCGAAGGCACCGGCGGCTGGCTGCTGGTGGCGCTGCTGGGCATTGGCGTGGCCTGGGGCGTGTCGGAGCTGTTCCTGGGGATGACCTGGGGCGGGCCGATGAAGCACGCCTTCGCCGGCGCCCTGCACCTGGCCTGGCACCGCCGCGCCGAGCGCTTTGGCGGTGGGCGTTCCACCGGCCTCAAGCCGCTGGACCTGGAAGACCCGAACGCGCCCCTGGGCGTCGAGAAACCCAAGGACTTCACCTGGAACCAGCTGCTCGGCTTCGACGCCTGCGTGCAGTGCGGCAAGTGCGAGGCCATGTGCCCGGCCTTCGCCGCCGGCCAGCCGCTGAACCCGAAGAAGCTCATCCAGGACATGGTCATCGGTCTGGCCGGTGGCACCGATGCCAGCTTCGCCGGCAGCCCATACCCGGGCAAGCCGGTCGGCGAGCACGGCGGCAACCCGCACCAGCCGATCGTCAAGGGCCTGGTCGATGCCGAAACCCTGTGGTCGTGCACCACCTGCCGCGCCTGCGTCGAGGAATGCCCGATGATGATCGAGCACGTCGATGCCATCGTCGACATGCGCCGTCACCTCACCCTCGAGAAGGGCGCGACGCCGAACAAGGGTGCCGAGGTGCTCGACAACCTGATCGCCACCGACAACCCGGGCGGCTTCGCGCCGGGCGGGCGGATGAACTGGGCGGCCGACCTGAACCTCAAGCTGCTGTCCGACGTGCAGCGCGCCGAGGTGCTGTTCTGGGTCGGCGACGGCGCCTTCGACATGCGCAACCAGCGGACCCTGCGCGCCTTCGTCAAGGTGCTCAAGGCTGCAGGCGTGGACTTCGCCGTGCTCGGTCTCGAGGAACGCGACAGCGGCGATGTGGCCCGGCGCCTGGGCGACGAAGCGACCTTCCAGCAGCTGGCCAGACGCAACATCCAGACCCTGGCCAAGTACAGCTTCACGCGCATCGTCACCTGCGATCCGCACAGCTTCCATGTGCTCAAGAACGAATACGGCGCCTTGGGCGGCGACTACCAGGTCCTGCACCACAGCACCTACATCGCGGAGCTGATCGCGGCGGGCAGCCTGAGCCTCGGCCAGCACAAGGGCGGCAGCGTGACCTATCACGACCCGTGCTACCTGGGCCGCTACAACGGCGAGTACGAAGCCCCGCGCGAAGTGCTCAAGGCCCTGGGCATCGAAGTGCGCGAGATGCAGCGCTCGGGCTTCCGCTCACGCTGCTGCGGCGGTGGCGGTGGCGCGCCGATCACCGATATTCCTGGCAAGCAGCGGATCCCCGACATGCGCATGGATGACATCCGCGAGACCGAGGCAGAGCTGGTGGCCGTGGGTTGTCCACAGTGCACCGCCATGCTCGAAGGCGTGGTCGAGCCGCGTCCACAGATCAAGGACCTGGCCGAACTGGTGGCCGATGCCCTGCTAGAAGATGAAGTCGCAAGCCCGGCGAGCAAGCCCCAGGCCGCGACCGTACGTGAACCTGCGGAGGTGCACTGATGAGCGACATTATTCGCCGCGACCCTCGCGCCGAGTGGATCGCCCGTAACCGCCTGCACCCGTTGCATGCGGCGATGCAGACACAACAGGCCAGCTGGATGGGGCCCCAAGGCGTGCTGCGCAAGAACCCCCACGCGGTCGGTTTCATCGGCCCCAACGGGATCAAGCGCATCGACCGCTCCGGCGCCCAGCAGGGCGGTGCTGGCGGCAAGCGCAGCGCCGTGGCCGAAGTGCAGTTGCCGCTGCATCAGGTGGCGCAGCCGGCCTTCTACATCGCCGTGGTCCCGGACATGATCGGGGGCCGCCTCGGCAGCCACGACCGCGACCTGCTGGGGCTGGCCCACAGCCTGGCCGGCAGCGACGGCGCGGTACTGGCCGTGGTGTTCGGCGAGCACAAGGAGAGCCACTTTTCCACAGCCGGCGCCGACCGCCTGCTGGTCATCGACGGCGAGCAATACCAGGGTTATGCACCGGAACAACTTGTCCAAGGCCTGCGCGCTGTGGATAACCAGTTCAGTCCCCGCCACTGGCTGCTGCCTGACAGCCGCACCGGTGGCGGCGAGCTGGGGCGGCGCCTGGCCGCGACGCTTGGCGAACGCCCGGCGACGCGGGTCTGGCAGGTCAAGGACGGCCAGTGCATCGGCCGCGCCGGTGCCGGCCAGCAGGATATTCAGCGCAGCGTGCCACGTCTGATTCTGGCGACAGCCGAATGCGCCGAGCCTGTCAGCGAGACTCGCCACGAAGCCTTGCCAGTTGAGTTGTCCACAGAAGCGCTGCGGGCCTTGACGCGCATCAGCGACCTGGGCCCGGTGGCTGTCGACCCGGCAACCATCGCCATGGCCGAGGCCGAGTTCATCATGTCCGGTGGCAACGGGGTCAAGGACTGGGCGCTGTTCCACCAGGCCACCGCCGCCCTGGGCGCCACCGAAGGCGCCTCGCGGGTGGCGGTGGACGATGGCTTCATGCCACGCAACCGGCAGGTGGGCGCTACCGGCACCTGGGTCACGGCACGGGTCTACATGGCCGTGGGGATTTCCGGCGCCATCCAGCACCTGCAGGGCATCGGCGCCTGCGACAAGGTGGTGGCGGTCAACCTGGACCCGGGCTGCGACATGATCAAACGAGCCGACCTGTCGATCATCGGCGACAGCGCGGCAATCCTGAAGGCACTGATCGAGGCTGTGGAATCCTTCCGCAGCGACGTGCAGCGCGACGCGGCATGAGGACATGCGCATGAGTACCAAAGTCATCAGCCTGGTTTCGATTGGCGCCCACCCGGGTTCCGGCAGGGCCCGGCGCGCCGAGCAGGATGCGCGCGCGGTGGAGCTGGGCCTGCAACTGGCTGGGGATAACCTGCAGGTGGTTCATGCCGGCGACCCTCGTGAAGAAGCGTTGCGTGCCTATCTGGGGATGGGGCTGGACCACCTGGACATTCTCGAGCAGCCCGCAGGCGCCGATGTTGTGGGCGTGCTGGGGGATTACCTGCGCGACGCCGGGGCGCAACTGGTGCTGACCGGCACCCAGGCGGAAACCGGCGAGGGCTCGGGCATGCTGCCGTTCCTGCTGGCCGAACGCCTGGGCTGGCCGCTGGTGGTGGGCCTGGCGGAGGTGGAGTCGATCGAGAACGGCACGGCCCAGGTGCTGCAGGCCTTGCCGCGCGGTCAGCGGCGCCGCCTGAAAGTACGCCTGCCGCTGCTGGCGACCGTGGATAACGCGGCGCCCAAGCCGCGCCAGAGCGCTTTCGGCCCGGCCCGGCGCGGGGTGCTGGCGGCGCGCAATGTGGCCCTTGTGGAAGACACGCTGCTCGCCGAGGCTGAACTCCAGCCGGCCAAGCCACGGCCCAAGCGCCTTAAGGTGATCAAGGCCAAGAGCGGCGCCGACCGCATGAAAGCCGCCACGGCCAAGGCCAGCGGGGGCGGCGGCAAGGTGCTCAAGGACGTCACGCCGCAGGAGGGCGCCGAGGCGATCATCAAGCTGCTGGTGGAGGAGGGTGTGTTGCGCTGACCAGCGCGGTGCAGCTGTTATTTTTGCCAGTTATCCAAACCGATCGGTGTTGCTAGGTTGAGCGCTTCCCTTGTTCTCAAGAGCATCACCATGAGCCGCATGCTACGCGCAACAACCAATGCCTCGGGGCCGGGTCCCTTGCTGGCCTTCACCGGCCAGCCCCGGGACCCACTCACCGGTTGCTACCACCTGGGCAATGGCCATCGAACGTACAACCCGGTGCTCATGCGGTTTCACTCCGCGGACCGGCTCAGTCCGTTCGACAAGGGCGGCATCAATGCCTACGCCTATTGCCGGAATGACCCTGTGAATTTCCATGACCCGTCTGGCCGGTTTCCTGCCTGGCTCGGGCCGGTGAGAAGCATCATCGGGGGGTTCCTTAACCTTGGAATCAGTGCCGTGAAAGCGTATCGGGGCTATAGGAGCAGGGAAGACTTCAGGCCGGAGGCGGGTGTCGCGGGAAGCCGGAACGGCGACCTGACGTTCGCGACGGCCGAAAATCCGGTATCCAGGTGGACTGTACAAGATACGGCGTTGACGGCGTTCGGCGGTTTCAGCTCCGCAGTGAGTATCGGCACCAGTATCGGACGTATGGCAGCATCCGATTCCAACGCCTTGATGTGGGTGGATACCGCCTTCGCAACGTTCGCTACAGTGCTGTCGGGCTATGAGCTGTATACGATAGCAAGGACATCGACGGTCAGGCGCTACCCGGTCAGCCCCCTCAACTACAACCGAAACATCAGGGAAACGTCGGTATAGCCATTGCCCATGCCACAGCTCATTACGCTGTGGCATGGGTCGTCATGCAGCCTTACTGCGCCTTCACCTCCTTCAGGTACGGCGCAGGCTCGGCCCCCAGGTTGTTCAGCATCCGCTGGCTGTACCAGTCGATGAAGTTGACCACGCCGAACTCGTAGGTCTTGGAGTACGGCCCTGGCTGGTAGGCGGTGGAGTTGATGCCGCGCTGGTTCTCTTCGGCCAGGCGACGGTCCTGGTCGTTGGTGGCGTCCCACACCTTGCGCATGCGCTCGGGATCGTAGTCGACGCCTTCGACCGCGTCCTTGTGCACGATCCACTTGGTGGTGACCATGGTTTCCTGCGCGCTGATCGGCCACACGGTGAAGACGATGATATGGTCGCCCATGCAGTGGTTCCAGGCATGCGGCAGGTGCAGGATGCGCATCGAGCCCAGGTCGGGATTCTTGATGCGGCCCATGAGCTTCTGCACGGCCTGCTTGCCGTCCATGGTCATTGACACGGTGCCCTTGAGCAACGGCATGCGCACGATACGGTTGCGCAGGCCGAAGCTTGCGTGGGCGTAGGGGATCTTCTCGGCATCCCAGGCGGCGGCCGAGGCGGCGACGTGGTCCTTGAAGGCCTGGTCGGCGCGCGGGTCGGTGACGTCGTCCCACTCCAGCAGGCTCTTGAGCAGCTCGGGGTGCGAGGCGTTGCAGTGGTAGCACTCGCGGTTGTTTTCCAGCACCAGTTTCCAGTTGGCCTTTTCCATCAAGGTGGTCTGCACCGCCACCTTGGTGTTTTCCATGTCGTAGGGTTCCATGTAGTGCGACAGGGTCGCCAGGAACTCGTCGATCGCTGGCGGGTTCTCCGCCAGGCTGATGAAGATGTAGCCACCGGCGGTCTTCACGTTCAAAGGCTTGAGACCGTACTGCTTCATGTCGAAGTCGGCGCCCATCTCGGTGCCGGCGAACAGCAGGCGGCCGTCGATCTCGTAGGTCCACTGGTGGTACGGGCAGACCAGCTTGGCCACCTTGCCCTTGTCGCTGGTGCACAGGCGCGAGCCGCGGTGACGGCAGACGTTGTGGAAGGCATGCACCTGGCCTTCGGCGCCGCGGATCACGATGATCGGGTTCTTGCCGACCTGCAGGGTCAGGTAGTTACCCTTGGCCGGGATCTCGCAGGTCATGCCGGCGATCAGCCACTCCTTGTGGAAGATCTCCTGCATGTCGATCTGGAACAGACGCTCGTCGGTATAGAAGGGCTGTGGCAGCGAGAAGGTGCGCTCGCGCGTCTGCAGCATCTCGGCGGTGGCGCCGCGTGCTGCTTCCAGTGGATCGCCCAGGCTCAGGGTTGCGGTGACGTCCATCGTGTGGTCCTCATGGCCAGTAAAGGCCGGCGAAAGTGGCTAATCGTTCTTGTGCGACGCAGGGCTGAAAATCAGCGTGTTGTTTTGCCGTGGAGTGTGCGTTCGCCGTGGCCTTGAACCATATCCATGGACGACATGGCCGCATCCGTTTCCGACGCGCCAGACCTTGTAGCGCAAGGCTGGTCGCGATAAGCACGCCGATGTCGCGGATGGGAATGTGCAACGCCCTCGGCTTGAGCATTATCTCTCCCATCAAGCCGCAGTCGGCCGTGGAGACGAGCATGTCCAATCCCTTCCTCAATCCGGTCACGACCCAGACCTGGGCCAACGGCCGCCACATCGTGCGGTGCGTCAAGGTCATCCAGGAGACCTGGGACGTGCGCACCTTCTGTTTCATGGCCGACCAGCCGATCCTGTTCTTCTTCAAGCCCGGGCAGTTCGTGACCCTGGAGCTCGAGATCGAAGGCCAGCAGGTGATGCGCTCGTACACCATCTCCAGCGCGCCGTCGGTGCCCTACAGCTTTTCGGTGACCATCAAGCGGGTGCCCGGCGGGCGTGTTTCGAACTGGCTGCACGACACCCTGCACGAAGGCCAGGAACTGGCGGTGCACGGGCCGGTGGGGCTGTTCAACGCCATCGACTTCCCGGCCTCGAAGATGCTCTACCTCAGTGGCGGGGTGGGCATCACCCCGGTGATGTCCATGGCGCGCTGGTTCTACGACACCAACGCCAATGTCGACATGACCTTCGTGCACAGCGCGCGCTCGCCCAAGGACATCATCTACCACCGCGAGCTGGAGCAGATGGCCTCGCGGATCCCCAATTTCAGCCTGCACATCATTTGCGAGAAGCATGGCCTGGGCGAGCCCTGGGCGGGGTACCGCGGGTACCTGAACCTCAAGCTGCTGGAGCTGATCGCGCCTGACTTCATGGAGCGCGAGGTGTTCTGCTGCGGGCCGACGCCGTACATGCACGCGGTCAAGCGCCTGCTGGAGAGTGCCGGCTACGACATGCGCCGCTACCATGAGGAGTCGTTCGGTGCCACGCCGCCGGAGGCCAAGGCCGACGCCGTCGAGCACGCCGAGCAGGCCGCCGACGCGCCCGAGCCGGACGCCGCCGAGCTCAACCTGGTGGAATTCATTGGCAGCGACAAGAGCATCCGCGTGGCCCCGGGCGAGACCGTGCATGCCGCGGCGGCCAAGGTCGGCCTGATGATCCCCAAAGCCTGCGGCATGGGCATCTGCGGCACCTGCAAGGTGCTCAAGCTGGGCGGGGAAGTGGAGATGGAGCACAACGGCGGCATCACCGAGGAGGATGAAGCCGAGGGGTACATCCTGTCGTGCTGCAGCGTGCCGAAGGGGGATGTGCGGATCGATTACTGATCCGGATTCTCGGTCGCTCCCTTCGCTGGCAAGCCAGCTCCCACAGGTCCAGCGCAAATCTCACGGCCGGCGCTGTACCTGTGGGAGCTGGCTTGCCAGCGAATGCGGGCGCCCGCAATCTTCAGGTCAAACGCGGAACCGCGCCACCAGGCCGTTCAGGTCGACCGCCAGGCGCGACAGCTCCGAGCTGGCCGCGCTGGTCTGGTGGGCACCGGTCGCGCTCTGCACCGACAGGTCATTGATGTTCACCAGGTTGCGGTCCACTTCCCGCGCGACCTGAGCCTGCTCTTCGGCTGCGCTGGCGATCACCAGATTGCGCTCGTTGATCTGCGCCACCGCGCTGGCGATGCTGTCCAGCGCCAGGCCTGCGCCGCGGGCGATGTTCAGGGTCGATTCGGCGCGTTCGGTGCTGTTGCGCATCGAGTCTACGGCCTGCTCGGTACCCCCCTGGATACTGCCGATCATCCGTTCGATCTCGCTGGTCGACTGCTGGGTGCGGTGGGCCAGTGCGCGAACCTCGTCGGCCACCACGGCGAACCCACGGCCCGCTTCACCGGCCCGCGCGGCTTCGATGGCAGCGTTGAGCGCCAGCAGGTTGGTCTGGTCGGCCAGGCCGCGAATCACATCCAGCACCTTGCCGATGTCGCGCGACTCGGCCGCCAGGTTGCCGATCAGCTGGGCCGTGGCTTGCACATCGCCGCTCATGCGTTCGATGGCGCCCACGGTCTCGAGCACCAGGTCGCGGCCGTCGCCGGCCGAACGGGTGGCTTCACTCGAGGCTTCCGAGGTGCTCACGGCATTGCGCGCCACTTCCTCGACGGCGCTGGTCATTTCGGTGACGGCCGTGGCGGCCTGGACGATTTCGTTGTTCTGCTGCTGCAGGCCACGGGCGCTTTCGTCGGTGACGCAGTTGAGCTCCTCGGCGGCCGAGGCCAGCTGGGTGGCGGAACCTGCGATCAGCTGCAGGGTATCGCGCAGCTTGTCCTGCATCTTGGCCATGGCACGCAGCAGACGTGCGGCTTCGTCGGTGCCCTCGGCGCGCACGGGCTTGGTCAGGTCGCCTTCGGCGATCCGCTCGGCCGCTTCCAGTGCGTCGTTGATCGGATTGACGATGCTGCGGGTCAGCAGCCAGGCGCAGAGGAAGGTCAGCAGGCTGGCGGCCACCAGCAGGCCGACGACCAGCGTGAAGGCAGCGGAATACTCGCCCGCGGCGGTGGCGTTGGTGCGGCGGGTCTGGTCGGTGTTGATCCGCACCAGGGTGTCCATCACCTTGTTGATCTGCTCGGAGTTGGCCAGCAGTTCGGTGTTGAGCAGGGTGCGCAACGCATCGAGCTGCTCGGCCTGGCTGAAGGCGAGCATGCGCGATTCGATCTGCCGGTACTGGCCGAGCAACTGGCGGTACTGCTCATAGCCGGCACGTTCGTCGGCCCCTTCGAGCAGCGCCTGGTAGGCCGTCAGGGTGGTGTCGATCTCGCGGTTGCGCTGCTCGAGCAGGCGCAGGGTGTCGCGCTGGGTCTCGGGTTCGCGGTTGAGCAGCAAGCGGTAGGAGAGGGTGCGCATGCGCAGGTTGAGGGCGGTCAGCTCGCCCAGGTTCTTGATGCTCGGGACGCTGATGGTCTCGATGGCAACGCCCGCCTGGCGGATGTTGCTCATCTGGTTGAGGGCGAACACGCCCAGGCCAAGCATCAGCGCGCCGATCAAGGCAAACCCCAGGAGCGCACGCGGGGCGATATTCATGTTTCGAAGGGACATTTCGGGTATCCAGGGCAGGACAAAGGGGCGCGCGATCCGTGCGACAGAACAGGACATGCCATGCCTATCGGTCGTGACCGGCGAGTCTTGAGTGCCGGGTCAGGCAATTGTGAGCCGGTGACCGGGATTCCTGACCAGTGGTTGGGGCCGTGCAGGAACAACAACGGCATCCGCCGGTCAATCTGCACCAGGCCAAGGCCTCTACTCCCGATATCCCTGGCGAGGGCGCAAGGTTTTCTTTATCGTGTTCGCCCTTTGCACCAACCGAGAAAGTCCCATGCTGGAATCATCCCTGAATCAACTCGAGCAACTGGTTACCGACCTGGTACAGAAGAACACCCAACTGGGCGAGCAGAACGAGCGTCTGGCCCGTGAACTGGCCCAGTCCAAGGAAGAAAACGACAGCCTGCAGCTGAGCCTGATGGAGCAGGAAGAGAAGAACGGCGCCACCGCCGCGCGTATCCAGGCCCTGGTCGAGCGCGCCAGCGCCGGCGCCGTCAGCGCATGAAACTGCAAGCGCAGCCGATCAATGTCGTGTCGATCCTGGGCAGCGACTATTCGATCAAGGCGCCCGAAGGCCAGGAGCAGGCACTGGCGCAGGCCGTGCAGATGCTCAACGCCTCGCTCGCCGACACCAAGCGCCTGTACCCGACCCTGATCGGTGACAAGCTGCTGGTGCTGGCGGCGCTCAACCTGTGCTCGAAGCAGATCGACCTGCAACGCGAGCACCAGGAGACGCTGGAGCGTTATCAGGAGCAGGTCAGCGCCACGGTTGATGTGATTGCCCGGACGATCGGGGAGACCTGATCGTCCTGTGGCGCCCCCATTCGCTGGGACGCCTAACCGCAGTTCCACAGGTACCGCGTTGCCCCTTCGCTGGCAAGCCAGCTCCCACAGCTCCAGCGGTGACCGTGAGAACGACGCTGGGCCTGTGGGAGCTGGCTTGCCAGCGAAGGGGGCAACGCGGTATCAGGCCCCCAATACCGCCCGAATATCCGCCGCCAACGCCCGCACCCGCTCCTCCTCCGTGTCCCACGAACACATGAACCGCGCCCCACCGCTGCCAATGAAGGTATAGAAGCGCCAGCCCTTGCCCCGCAGCGCCTCGATCGCCGCTTCCGGCATCTGCAGGAACACCCCGTTGGCCTCCACCGGGAACATCAGCTCCACCCCAGGCACGTCCTTGACCAGCGCCGCCAGCAACTGCGCGCAATGGTTGGCATGCGCTCCATGGCGCAGCCACGCGCCGTCTTCGAGCAACCCGACCCAAGGCGCCGACAGGAAACGCATCTTCGACGCCAGTTGCCCAGCCTGCTTGCAGCGGTAGTCGAAGTCATCGGCCAGGGCGCGGTTGAAGAACAGGATCGCCTCGCCTACCGCCATGCCGTTCTTGGTCCCGCCAAAGCACAGCACATCGACCCCGGACTTCCAGGTCAGCTCGGCCGGCGTGCAGCCCAGAAACGCGCAGGCATTGCTGAACCTGGCGCCGTCCATGTGCAGGTTCAGGCCCAGCTCCTTGCAGGTGGCGCTGATGGCCTTGAGCTCGTCCGGGCGATAGACGCTGCCGACCTCGGTGGCCTGGGTGAGCGTCACCACGCGCGGCTTGGGGAAATGGATGTCCTGGCGCTTGAGGGCCACTTCGCGGATCGACTCGGGTGTCAGCTTGCCCTCGACGCTGCGCGCGGTCAGCAGCTTGGAGCCGTTGGAGAAGAACTCCGGCGCGCCGCATTCGTCGGTCTCGACGTGGGCGGTCTCCGAGCAGATCACGCTGTGGTAGCTCTGGCACAGCGAGGCCAGGGCCAGGGAGTTGGCCGCCGTGCCGTTGAAGGCGAAGAACACCTCGCAATCGGTTTCGAACAGCTGGCGGAAGTATTCCGAGGCCCGCGCCGTCCATTGGTCGTCGCCGTAGGCACGGTCGTGGCCGTGGTTGGCCTGCTCCATGGCCGCCCAGGCTTCGGGGCAGATACCGGAATAGTTGTCGCTGGCGAATTGTTGGCTTTTATCTGTCATGACACTGTCCTGTGAACGACGCAGGAAAGCACTCTAAACCATCGATCCAGCGGTTGCCTATACAACCTGAGACACCGCCGACCCTGTGGGAGCTGGCTTGCCAGCGAATCTCCCGAACACCCCCGTGGTAAAGGTGTTGCCCGTGCCGGCCATTCGCTGGCAAGCCAGCTCCCACAGGTTTCGCGGCGGTCTTGTGAAGCATCCGTTCGGAAGCGTTTCACACCAATGTCGTAAACGCGCCATTGCAAGGCGTGCGCAGGCATCTGGGCGCCCCGTGCCAGTCATACCATCGCTGCAAAGGGTCATTGAACCCTACAGACAAGAAATGATCGCTGCCGGGAGAGAGACAATGTTCAGCAAGCAAGACCAGATCCAGGGTTACGACGACGCACTGCTGGCGGCGATGAATGCCGAGGACCAGCGCCAGGAAGATCACATCGAGCTGATCGCCTCGGAAAACTACACCAGCAAGCGCGTCATGCAGGCCCAGGGCAGCGGCCTCACCAACAAGTACGCCGAAGGCTATCCAGGCAAGCGCTACTACGGTGGCTGCGAGCACGTCGACAAGGTCGAGCAGTTGGCCATCGACCGCGCCAAGCAGCTGTTCGGCGCCGACTACGCCAACGTCCAGCCGCACTCGGGCTCCTCGGCCAACAGCGCCGTGTACCTGGCCCTGCTGCAACCTGGTGACACCCTCTTGGGCATGAGCCTGGCCCACGGCGGTCACCTGACCCACGGTGCCAAGGTATCGTCCTCTGGCAAGCTGTACAACGCTGTGCAGTACGGCATCAACACCGACACCGGCCTGATCGACTACGACGAAGTCGAGCGCCTGGCTGTCGAGCACAAGCCGAAGATGATCGTCGCCGGCTTCTCGGCCTACTCCAAGACCCTCGACTTCCCACGCTTCCGCGCCATCGCCGACAAGGTCGGCGCGCTGCTGTTCGTCGACATGGCCCACGTGGCCGGCCTGGTTGCCGCCGGCCTGTACCCTAACCCGATTCCCTTCGCCGACGTGGTCACCACCACCACTCACAAGACCCTGCGCGGTCCACGTGGCGGGCTGATCCTGGCCAAGTCCAACGAAGCGATCGAGAAGAAGCTCAACGCCGCGGTATTCCCCGGCGCCCAGGGCGGCCCGCTGATGCACGTCATCGCCGCCAAGGCCGTGTGCTTCAAGGAAGCCCTCGAGCCTGGCTTCAAGGCCTACCAGCAGCAGGTCATCGACAACGCCCAGGCCATGGCCAAGGTGTTCATCGACCGCGGCTACGACGTGGTCTCCGAAGGCACCGACAACCACCTGTTCCTGGTCAGCCTGATCCGCCAGGGCCTGACCGGCAAGGACGCCGATGCCGCCCTGGGCCGCGCTCACATCACCGTCAACAAGAACGCCGTGCCGAACGACCCGCAGTCGCCGTTCGTTACCTCGGGCCTGCGCATCGGTACCCCGGCAGTCACCACCCGCGGCTTCAAGGTTGCCCAGTGCGTCGCGCTGGCCGGCTGGATCTGCGACATCCTCGACAACCTCGGCGATGCCGATGTCGAGGCTGACGTGGCGAAGAATGTCTCGGCCCTGTGCGCAGATTTCCCGGTTTACCGCTGAGTGGAGTAACCAGTCATGAAACGCTATTCAGGCTTCGGCCTTTTCAAACACTCCCTCAGCCACCACGAGAACTGGCAGCGCATGTGGCGCACGCCAACGCCGAAGAAGGTCTACGACGTGGTCATCGTCGGCGGCGGCGGCCATGGCCTGGCCACGGCCTACTACCTGGCCAAGGTCCACGGCATCACCAACGTGGCCGTGGTCGAGAAGGGCTGGCTGGGCGGCGGCAACACCGCCCGCAACACCACCATCGTGCGTTCCAACTACCTGTGGGATGAATCCGCGCAGCTGTACGAACACGCCATGAAACTGTGGGAAGGGCTGAGCCAGGACATCAACTACAACGTGATGTTCTCCCAGCGCGGCGTCTACAACCTGTGCCACACCCTGCAGGACATGCGTGACTCCGAGCGCCGCGTGAACGCCAACCGCCTGAACGGTATCGACGGCGAGCTGCTCAACACCGCGCAGGTGGCCGAGGAAGTCCCGTACCTGGACTGCTCGAAGAACACCCGCTACCCGATCCTGGGCGCCACCGTGCAGCGTCGCGGCGGCGTGGCCCGTCACGACGCCGTGGCCTGGGGCTATGCCCGCGCCGCCGACGCCCTGGGCGTCGACCTGATCCAGCAGACCGAAGTGATCGGCTTCCGCAAGGAAAACGGCGCGGTCATTGGCGTGGAGACCAACAAAGGCTTCATCGGCGCCAAGCGCGTCGGCGTGGTCACCGCCGGTAACTCGGGGCACATGGCGCGCCTGGCGGGCTTCCGCCTGCCGCTTGAATCGCACCCGTTGCAGGCCCTGGTTTCAGAGCCGATCAAGCCGATCATCGACAGCGTGATCATGTCCAACGCCGTGCATGGCTACATCAGCCAGTCCGACAAGGGCGACCTGGTCATCGGCGCCGGCATCGACGGCTTCGTCGGCTACGGCCAGCGCGGCGGCTACCCGATCATCGAGCACACCCTGCAGGCGATCGTCGAGATGTTCCCGATCCTCTCGCGCGTGCGCATGAACCGCCAGTGGGGCGGCATCGTCGACACCTCGCCCGACGCCTGCCCGATCATCTCCAAGACCCCGGTCAAGAACATGTTCTTCAACTGCGGCTGGGGCACCGGCGGCTTCAAGGCCACCCCGGGTTCGGGCCACGTCTTCGCGGCGAGCCTGGCCAAGGGCGAAATGCACCCACTGGCCGCTCCGTTTTCCATCGAGCGTTTCCACCACGGCGCGCTTATCGACGAACACGGCGCTGCCGCCGTCGCCCACTAACAGGAGAATTCCTCATGTTGCATATCTTCTGTCCACACTGCGGCGAGCTGCGCTCCGAAGAAGAGTTCCACTGCGCCGGGCAAGCCCACATCGCCCGTCCGCTGGACGCCAATGCCTGCACCGATGCCGAGTGGGGCGAGTACATGTTCTTCCGTGACAACCCGCGCGGCCTGCACCACGAACTGTGGGACCACGTCGCCGGCTGCCGCCAGTACTTCAACGCGACCCGCAACACCGAAACCTACGAGATTCTGGAAACCTACAAGATCGGTGAAAAGCCGAAGGTGCCCGCTCGCGAACACACACCCGCGCATTCGGCGGCCGTCAACGAACGGGGAGAAAACGTATGAGCCAGACCTATCGCCTCTCCAGCGGCGGCCGCATCGACCGCAGCAAGGTGCTGTCGTTCACCTTCAACGGCAAGACCTACCAGGGCTATGCCGGTGACAGCCTGGCCGCGGCCCTGCTGGCCAACGGCGTGGACATCGTCGGGCGCAGCTTCAAGTACTCGCGTCCGCGCGGCATCATCGCCGCCGGTGCCGAGGAGCCGAACGCGATCCTGCAGATCGGTTCGAGCGAAGCCACCCAGATCCCTAACGTGCGTGCCACCCAGCAAGCCCTGTACTCGGGCCTGGTCGCCACCAGCACCAACGGCTGGCCGAACGTCAACAACGACATGATGGGCATCATCGGCAAGGTCGGCGGCAGCATGATGCCGCCCGGGTTCTACTACAAGACCTTCATGTATCCCAAGTCGTTCTGGATGACCTACGAGAAGTACATCCGCAAGGCGGCAGGCCTCGGCCGTTCGCCGTTGCAGAACGACCCGGACACCTACGACTACATGAACCAGCACTGCGACGTGCTGGTGGTCGGCGCAGGTCCCGCGGGCCTGGCCGCTGCCCTGGCCGCTGGCCGCAGCGGTGCCCGTGTGATCCTGGCCGATGAACAGGAAGAGTTCGGTGGCAGCCTGCTCGACAGCCGCGAGACCCTCGACGGCAAGCCTGCCGCTGACTGGGTCGTCGCCGTGCTCGCCGAGCTCGAGAGCCTGCCCGAAGTGACCCTGCTGCCACGCGCCACGGTCAACGGCTACCACGACCACAACTTCCTGACCATCCACGAGCGCCTGACCGATCACCTCGGTGACCGCGCCCCGATCGGCCAGGTTCGCCAACGCATCCACCGTGTCCGCGCCAAGCGCGTGGTACTGGCCACCGGCGCCCACGAGCGTCCGCTGGTCTACGGCAACAACGACGTGCCGGGCAACATGGTTGCCGGCGCGGTATCGACCTACGTGCGCCGCTACGGCGTGGCGCCGGGCCGCAAGCTGGTGCTGTCGACCAACAACGACCACGCCTACCGCACCGCCCTGGACTGGCATGACGCCGGCCTGCAAGTGGTCGCCATCGCTGACGCGCGGCACAACCCGCGTGGCTCGCTGGTCGAGGAAGCGCGCGCCAAGGGCATCCGCATCCTCACCTCCAGCGCCGTGATCGAAGCCCGTGGCAGCAAGCATGTCACCGCTGCCCGCGTGGCCGCGATCGATGCGAAAGCGCACAAGGTCACCAGCCCCGGCGAATGGCTGGAGTGCGACCTGGTCGCGACCTCTGGCGGCTACAGCCCGGTGGTTCACCTGGCCTCGCACCTGGGTGGCCGTCCGGTCTGGCGTGAGGACATCCTGGGCTTCGTGCCCGGCGATGCGCCACAGAAACGCGTCTGTGTCGGCGGCATCAATGGCATCTACGCCTTGGGCGACAGCCTGGCCGATGGCTTTGAAGGCGGCGTGCGCGCAGCCACCGAAGCGGGCTTCAAGGCCACCACCGGCAGCCTGCCAAAAGTGGTGGCACGCAAGGAAGAGGCCACCGTGGCGCTGTTCCAGGTGCCTCACGACAAGAACACCAACCGTGCGCCCAAGCAGTTCGTCGACCAGCAGAACGACGTCACCGCTGCCGGTATCGAACTGGCGACCCGCGAAGGCTTCGAGTCGGTCGAGCACGTCAAGCGCTACACCGCGCTGGGCTTCGGCACCGACCAGGGCAAGCTGGGCAACATCAACGGCCTGGCCATCGCCGCCCGTTCGATGGGCGTCACCATCCCCCAGATGGGCACCACCATGTTCCGCCCCAACTACACGCCGATCACCTTCGGTGCGATCGCCGGGCGTCACTGTGGCCATCTGTTCGAGCCCGTGCGCTTCACCGCGCTGCATGCCTGGCACGTGAAGAACGGCGCCGAGTTCGAGGACGTCGGCCAGTGGAAGCGCCCTTGGTACTTCCCTAAAGCCGGTGAAGACATCCACGCCGCCGTGGCCCGCGAGTGCAAGGCCGTGCGCGACAGCGTCGGCCTGCTCGACGCCTCGACCCTGGGCAAGATCGACATCCAGGGCCCGGATGCCCGCGAGTTCCTCAACCGCGTGTACACCAACGCCTGGACCAAGCTCGACGTGGGCAAGGCCCGCTACGGCCTGATGTGCAAGGAAGACGGCATGGTCTTCGACGACGGCGTGACCGCCTGCGTCGGCGAGAACCATTTCATCATGACCACCACCACCGGCGGCGCGGCCCGCGTGCTGCAGTGGCTGGAACTGTACCTGCAGACCGAGTGGCCGGACCTGAAGGTGTACTTCACCTCGGTCACCGACCACTGGGCGACCCTGACCCTGTCCGGCCCGAACAGCCGCAAGCTGCTCAGCGAAGTCACCGACATCGACTTGGACAAGGAAGCCTTCCCGTTCATGACCTGGAAGGAAGGCCTGGTGGCTGGCGTGCCGGCCCGGGTGTTCCGGATCTCGTTCACCGGCGAGCTGTCGTACGAGGTGAACATCCAGGCCAACTACGCCATGGGCGTCCTGGAAAAGATCGTCGAGGCAGGCAAGAAGTACAACCTGACCCCGTACGGCACCGAGACCATGCACGTGCTGCGCGCCGAGAAGGGGTACCCGATCATCGGCCAGGACACCGACGGCACCGTCAGCCCGCAGGACCTCGGCATGTCCTGGGTGGTGTCGAAGAAGAAGGCCGACTTCGTCGGCAAGCGCTCGTTCAGCCGCGCCGACACCGCCCGGTCCGACCGCAAGCACCTGGTCTCGCTGCTGCCCGACGACCGGTCGTTCCTGCTGCCCGAAGGTGCGCACGTGGTGGCCGGCGGTGTCCCCTTGGGACACGTCACGTCGAGCTACCACAGCGCGGCACTGGGCCGTACCTTCGCGTTGGCGCTGGTGCGCGACGGCCGCAACCGGATCGGGGACCGGCTGATGGCGGCCGGGGAACCGTACGGAATAACTCCGTACGGCACCGAGACCATGCACGTGCTGCGCGCGGAGAA
>NZ_DATELE010000168.1:0-2366 GCF_035277045.1 Pseudomonas sp.
ATCGGGAACTTCCCGAGCGCACGCCATTTCGCGGCCTGGCTGGGGTTGGTGCCGCGCCAGCACACGACTGGCGGCAAGATCCGTCTTGGTAGGATCACCAAGACGGGCAACCGGCAGATCCGGACCTTGCTGGTGCTCGGCGCCACCTCGATGGTGTACCGCGCCGAGCAGTGGAACAGTGCCGCGGGAGCGTGGGTGCGGGGGCTACTGGAGCGGCGTCCTGTTCGGCATGTGACGGTGGCCCTGGCCAACAAGATGGCGCGTATCGCCTGGGCGGTGATGGCGCGCAACGAGGTCTACCGTGCGAAGGGTGGTGCCGCGCCGGCTGCGGCAGCAACGGTGTGATGCACGAGCGCGCATGGTAGGCGGCGGGCGCAAGCCCGCTCGACCCGGCAGCAAGCGCTGAACAGCGTGATGGAAAGGGCTGCAAGCCAGGCAGTTTCAGGCGAAGCCGTTGAGAGTCGTGTGCCTCGAGCACGCCAAACAGATTGGCGCCTGACACGCATGCGAACATCCATGATGGCCAGCGGTCGATGCCGCGCAGCAGGCCGGACATAAGGATGCGACTGACCGGACTTTCCAAGCACGCCAGTGACAGGCTTCAGCGGGGTCGACCGCATTCCGAATGGAGGTAGGCCAGAGCGATAACGACAAACAGGCCAGCAAACAACCATGTGCAGGACCAACCCCGGCGGGCAGATGCTGCACGGCGCTTGTCGCTTGCGCCCGCTCCGGCGCAACGACAACGCCAGTCATGCGCGCGCTGGAATGTGCCTCTACCGTGACGGGCCGCGAACCTTCGAGGCTTCGTCACTCAGTGCTTCAGGCTGGTCTTGCAACTTGAACATGGCCCAAAGGCGAGGAGCGCAGAGCAACGCATCCCTCTCAGCCGCTCCCCCGCCGTGGATCAGTGGCCTGCCTGCGCTTTCTCTTTGAAGGACGCTCCGGCAGGCCACTGATCCACGGCTCGACCAGCATCTCCCAGTCGCACGGTCACAGGTCATCGCGTCGGTGTCGTCAATCCAGAAGGGGATTGGAAACAGGGCTATCGCATATGGCGTTAGCGTTAGCGCTGACGCTTGAGCGCGGGCGTTGCGGTGTAGGGGGCATGGCTGGAGGCTCGGCGATCACTTCAGCGCTGAGGCCGCCCCGTGGAAGAGTTCGTCGCCTGCTTCGCCGAGGTTGTGGACCCACGCCAGGACAACGCCCGCCACGACCTGCATGAGTTGTTGATGATCGCGCTCTGCACTCTGCTGTCTGGTGGCGAGGATTGCTCGGACATGGCGCTGTTCGGAGAGATCAAAGCGCCGTACCTGCGCCAGTTTCTGCGCCTGCGTCATGGCACGCCCAGCCATGACACCTTCAGCCGAGTGTTCCGCCTGCTCGACCCGAAAGCGTTCGAGACCTGCTTCACCCGCTTCATGCAGCGTTTCGCTGAGAGCCTGCGAGGCGTGGTGGCCGTCGATGGCAAGACGCTGCGGCGCTCGTTTGATCGTGCCACGGGCAAGTCGCCGCTGCATATGGTCCATGCCTGGTCCGCGGAGCAGCGCCTGCTGCTCGGTCAGGTGGCGGTCGACGGCAAGTCCAATGAGATCACAGCGGTGCCGAAGCTGCTGGAACTCCTGTCGCTGAAGGGCTGCATCGTCACCGCCGACGCACTCAACTGTCAGCGGGTCATCGCCGCCCAGGTGGTCGAACAGGGCGGGGATTATGTGCTCGCGCTGAAAGGCAACCAGGGCAGCCTGCACGCCGATGTTCGCTGTTTCTTCGACGACCCCACCCGCACCGCCGAGCTTGCCCACGTCACGGTCGATGGCGACCACGGCCGCATCGAGACCCGCGCCAGCCTGGTCTCGACCAACATCGCTTGGCTGCAAGAGCGACATGCCTGGCCCGGGCTGGCTGCCATTGGCCGCGTGCTCCGCACCCGCGAGGTGGGCGCCAAGATCAGCACTGAAACCGCCTACTACCTGCTGAGCACTCCGCTCAGCGCCGAGCATTTTGGTGGGGTGGCCCGCGCCCATTGGGGGGTGGAGAACGGCCTGCACTGGGTTCTCGATGTAACCATGAACGAAGACCAAGCCAGAACCCGCAAGGACCACGGACCGCAGAACATCGCCCTGCTGCGGCGCCTGGCTCTCAACCTTGCCAAGCTCGAAGGCTCCAAGGAGTCCATAAAAGGAAAGCGCATGCGCGCCGCATGGGATGACACTTTCCTCACCCGCCTCCTCGCCCAGTTCGGCAAAACCCATATGCGATAGCCCTGGACCAGAACTCTTCCGGCTTGACCTCGAACCCGGTGTCGGCTTTCCGCTCACCTTCCTCAGCCAAGACTGGGTGCCCTTTGCCCGCTTCCAGGAAGTCGG
>NZ_DATELE010000169.1:0-2898 GCF_035277045.1 Pseudomonas sp.
AGAAGCGCAGGCCGCTGCACGGGATGCCGTACAGGTGGCTATAGCTGTGGGCCATGGCCTCGTTGGCTTTCTTGGTGGCCGCGTACAGCGACAATGGGTGGTCGACGGCGTCCTGCACACGATAGGGGGTGCGCAGGTTGGCGCCGTAGACCGAACTCGACGACGCGTAGAGCAAGTGGCGAACCGGATAACGGCGGCAGCCCTCGAGGATGTTGAGGAAGCCGCACAGGTTGCTGTCGACATAGGCCTGCGGGTTGTCCAGCGAGTAGCGCACCCCGGCCTGGGCCGCCAGATGAACCACCACGTCCGGGCGTTCCTGGGCGAACAGGCGCGCCATGCCGTCGCGGTCGCCCAAATCCATCAGGTGCAGGGCGAACGGGCCGGTCTGGTCTTCGATCCAGCGCACCCGCGCGCGCTTGAGCGCCGGGTCGTAATAGTCGTTGAAGTTGTCCAGGCCCAGTACCTGGTGGCCATCGCGGATCAGCCGCAGGCTGGTATGGGCTCCGATGAATCCGGCGGCGCCGGTGACCAGCACTTTCATGGCGCGCCAACCTGTGGCGGCACTTGGCGCAGGCCGATGCCGGCGTAGCTCAAGCCATGGGAGGCGACCACTTCGGGGGTGTACAGATTGCGTCCGTCGATGATCAGCCGGGCGCGCAGTTTCTTGGCCAGCACGGCAAAGTCGACGACGCGAAAATTCTTCCACTCGGTGCAGATCACCAGCGCGTCGGCATCCTGCAGGGTGTCGTCACGGGTGGCGCACAGTTGCAGGTCCTCGCGATAGCCGTACAGGCGCCGGCATTCGTCCATCGCCTCGGGGTCATAGGCCCGCACCGTGGCGCCCTCGGCCCACAATGCTTCCATCAGGTAGCGGCTGGGGGCCTCGCGCATGTCGTCGGTGTTGGGCTTGAAGGCCAGGCCCCACAGGGCGATCGACTTGCCGCGCAGCTCGCCTTGCAGGCGCTGCTTGAGCTTGCCGAACAGGATCTGCCGCTGACGGTCGTTGATCTCGCTGACGCTTTGCAGCAAGCGCAGCGGCATGCCGCTATGCTCGGCGGTGTGCAGCAGCGCGCGGATATCCTTGGGGAAGCACGATCCGCCGAACCCGCAGCCGGGATAGATGAAGTGGTAGCCGATGCGGGGATCCGAGCCGATGCCCCGGCGCACGGCCTCGATGTCGGCGCCCAGGTGTTCGCTGAGGTTGGCCAGCTCGTTCATGAAGCTGATGCGCGTGGCGAGCATGGCGTTGGCGGCGTACTTGGTCAGTTCGGCGCTGCGGTTGTCCATCACCATGAGCTTTTCACGGTTGCGGCAGAAGGGAGCGTAGAGCTCGGCCATCTGCTCATGGGCGATCTCGTCGCGGGTACCGATGATGATCCGGTCGGGGCGCATGCAGTCGGCCAGCGCGCTGCCTTCCTTGAGGAACTCGGGATTGGAGACCACCCGTACTTCCAGATTGTCCTTGGCCAGGTGCAACAGCTCTTCGCGGGCCAGGGCGATGACTTTGTCGGCGGTGCCCACCGGCACGGTCGACTTGATGATCAGGGTGCGGTCTTGTTCCATCAGCCCGGCGATCTGGCGGGTAACGTTGAGCACGTGGGTGAGGTCGGCCGAGCCGTCTTCGTCAGGGGGCGTGCCGACCGCGATGAAGATCAGCTCGGCATGGGCGACCGCGTCGCTGGCCTGGGTGCTGAACAGCAGGCGGCCTTCCTTGATGTTCTCCTCCAGCATGGCCGACAGGCCGGGTTCGCTGATCGGCGGTACCCCCTGGCGCAGCTGGTTGATCTTGTGCGTGTCGACGTCGACGCACAGTACGCGGTGTCCCACGTCTGCCAGGGCAGCGGCTTGTACAAGACCGACGTAGCCGGTACCAAATACGCTCACATCCATGCCGGCGTGCCTCGTATGAAAGTAGTAAGGGAGATGAAACAGCGGTGTGAATTCGGTATAGCTCAGCCTCGCCGGTTTGCGTCAAAGCAATGGCATGTTTCGGCTCAGTTACAGGTGCTAACGTTTCCGGCCATTTGCCACCAACTCTTTTTGAATCCGGAACTTAGCGTTGAAAGCTACTGGCACATAGCCGGTTTATAAGCCGATGAACGGTTACAGGCCGCGAAATGCGGGAGGTGTGGGCAATAGTTAATAACTCGGACGCCAACAAAAAAACGCCAGATTACGGCGTCAATTTATTGCCAATATGTTGACGGTTTTGACCTTGTGCTTTGTTTCAACCCTGCTACGGTTCAGGAGAAATACGGTTACACACGACGGAAGGCACATGCGCGGATATATCAAGCTGACGTTGTTGGTCGTCTATCTGGCGAGTTTTCAGGACTACTACCTCGAGCGCTTGCAAGCACTGGGCGCGAGTTTCGCGCTGTTGTTATACCTCGGCGTTTTCGGGGTGCTGGCGGCTGGGCTGGTGGCCAGTGCCTGGATCCGTCCAGCCGCCGTTCGGTGGCTGGTGGCCGTGGCGTTTTCAGTCAGCGCGCTGTTCTTCGACGGCTACATGCGCATCACCGATTCCTACCTGACCTACAGCGCATTCGTGTCGATGGTGTATTCCGGAGGGTTCCTCCAGGAGGCTCTGGAGCAGTACTACCAGGCGATCATCGTGGCGCTGGCCAAGTCGCTGCTGTTGCTGCTGGGTATCGGCCTGCGCCCCAGCGAGGAGCCACGCCTGCCACACGCATGGCTGGCGTGGACGGCGCCGCTGCTGGCGCTGGGGTTGTTGATGAGCGTGCTGTTCCTGCGGTCAGGCGAGGGCGCGCGCGGCTTGCCGGTGATGTACACGCCGCTGGCGTACCTGGGGCTGTTCGGCTACGAATCGCTGCACAACCATGTCGGCCCACGCCAGCCAGTGACGCTGGCACGGTCCGGCCCGGCGATGGCCAAGGA
>NZ_DATELE010000170.1:0-2296 GCF_035277045.1 Pseudomonas sp.
CTGGCGCCTTGCCCGACCGGGTGAGCCACCTGGCGCTGATCGATGGGGTCTTGCCGCCGACCAGCGGCCCGCAGGATGCCGCGGAGCGCCTGGGCATGGCCCTGGCCGCGCAGTTGCGTCTGGAAACCAAACGCAAGACGGTCTACAGCACGCTGGAGGAGGGCATCCAGGCGCGCATGAAAGGCATGGTTGCCGTCACCCGCGAGGCTGCCGAGCTACTCGCCCAGCGCGGCCTGATGCCGGTCGCGGGTGGTTACAGCTGGCGCAGCGACAGCCGCCTGACATTGCCCTCGCCGACCCGCCTGAGCGAAGACCAGGCCATGGCCTTCGTGCGCCGCATTGGTTGCCCGGTGCGATTGGTGGTGGCCCGCGAGGGTCTGCTCGCGCGTCACGCAAGCCTGCTCGAACAGCTACCCTTTGGGTTCGAGGTACTTCCCGGTGGCCACCACTTGCACCTCAACGACGAGGAAGGCGCAACCCTTGTTGCAGACTGTTTCAATCCCTTCCTTGGCTTTCCTTGACTTGAGGCGGGCAAGTGTCGAGGCTTGGCGGGTTGAACAGGGAGACAACCAATGAACATGCCAGACACCGCTTTCACCCTTGGCGCATCGTGCGACGTGGGCATCCGATGACTACACGATCGATCCGCACCGTCCTGGCGGGCTGCCTTTGCCTGGCCAGCCCGTTGCTCTGGGCGGCGCCCTTGCCCGCGCCACTGGATGCCAAGGTGGTCGATGAACGCCCCGCGGTCGACCAGGAGCGCATCTACCCGCTGGGTTCGTTGCGCAAGATCGGCAACCGCCTGCGGGTGGAGAACAAGATTGAAAGCCGCGGCCAGGTCAGTTCGGTCACCTACGAATTGCCGCCCGAGCGTACCGCGCGCGAGGCCTTCACCAGCGCACGCGAGGCCTTGCAGGAAGAGGGCGGTTACCCGCTGTTCTGGTGCCAGGGCCGCGATTGTGGCGAGGCCAGCCTGTGGGCCAACGAGGTGTTCAAGAATGCCCGCCTCAATGGCGGCGACGAACAGCAGGCGTTCATTCTGATGCGCCGCGACGCCGACCACGGCAACTCCCTGGTCTCGCTCTACAGCGTCACCCGCGGCAACAAGCGCGCCTACCTGCATGTCGAGGAGTTTGTCGCCAGCACGCCGTTGGGCACCCTGCTGCCAACGGCGGCGACCGTGCTGCTCGAACTGCGCGACACCGGCAAGCTCGACTACCCGGAGCTGGCAGAACCGCAGGAGGATTGGGTCACGCTGCTCGGCCGCAGCCTGAACCTCGACAGTACGCTGCGCGCCAGTCTCAGTGGTCCCCAGGCCGAGGCCTGGCGCGAACAGCTGGTACGCGCCGGGGTGCGCAGCGCGCGGCTGGAAGTCGGGTCGGCGCCGACCGAGGGCCTGCACCTGGAACTCATCCGTTGAGTGAGGCTGGTGATGGTCAACAATGATCGCCTGTTGGTGCAGATCATGCTGCTGGCGTTGCTGGGCGCCGGTCTGTGGGTCATGGCGCCGTTCATCTCGGCGCTGCTCTGGGGGGCGATCCTGGCCTTTGCCAGCTGGCCGTTGATGCGTTTGCTGACGCGCGTGCTCGGCGGCCGGGAGGGCCTGGCCGCGGGCCTGCTCACCGGCCTGTGGATTCTGCTGGTTGCCTTGCCGCTGGTGTGGCTCGGCTTCAACCTGGCCGACCATATCCGCGATGCCACCGCCTTCGTGCGTGATGTGCGGGTGGATGGCCTGCCCGACGCACCGGACTGGCTGGGCGGCATACCGCTGGTGGGCGGGCGGCTGGTGGGCATCTGGAATACCCTGGACCAGCAAGGCTCGGCGTTCCTGGCCTCGGTCAAGCCGTACCTGGGGCAGGTGGGCAACTGGCTGCTGGCGCGTAGCGCGCAGATTGGCGGCGGCATGCTCGAGCTGACCCTGAGCCTGGTTTTCGTGTTCTTTTTCTACCGTGACGGCCCGCGGCTTGCGGCCTTCGTGCTGCGGTTGCTGCAGCGGCTGATCGGTGACCGCGCGGAGTACTACCTCGACCTGGTCGCGGCGACTGTCCAGCGCGTGGTCAACGGCGTGATCGGCACCGCGGCGGCCCAGGCACTGCTTGCGCTGATCGGCTTCCTGATCGCCGGCGTGCCGGGTGCCCTGGTGCTAGGCATCGTGACCTTCATGCTCAGCCTGATCCCGATGGGCCCGCCACTGGCGTGGGTACCTGCCACCGCCTGGCTGGTGTGGAAAGGCGATTACGGCATGGCCGTGTTTCTGGGGGTCTGGGGCACGTTCGTGATCAGCGGCGTGGACAAC
>NZ_DATELE010000171.1:0-24148 GCF_035277045.1 Pseudomonas sp.
GTTTCGCTGTCGAACGGCCAGGCCATTACTATTGCCGTTGGCCAGAGCTCCGGTTCCGTCAACTACACCGCGCCGAATGACGTCTACCAAGGCAATGCACCAGTCACCAATAGCATCACCGGCGTCAGCGGTGGCAACTACGAAAACCTGACCTCCAGCCCTAGCCTCGTCAGCACCGCCGTCACTGATGTGACTGACACATCGACAGTCACCCTCACCGCCACGCCAAGCGTTGCCGAAGGCGGGACCATCGTCTACACCGCTTCTGTGGGTGCAACGGTCACCGGTACGCCAGTGGTGGTTTCGCTGTCGAACGGCCAGGCCATCACCATTGCGGTCGGCCAGAGCTTGGGATCGGTGAATTACACCGCACCGAATGACGTCTACCAAGGCAATGCGCCGGTCACCAACAGCATCACCTCCGTCACTGGTGGCAACTACGAAAACCTGATCTCCAGCCCGACGCCACTCAGCACGGCGGTCACTGACGTAACCGACACTTCGACCGTTACCCTCACCGCTACACCAAGCGTCGCTGAGGGCGGCTCCATCGTCTACACCGCGAGTGTTGGGGCCCCGGTCACTGGCGCACCGGTCCTGGTGACCTTGTCCAATGGCCAGTCGATCTCGATTGCCGTCGGCCAGAGTTCCGGATCGGTCAACTACACCGCACCAAATGATGCTTATCAGGGCAATGCGCCAGTTACCAACAGCATCACCGGCGTCAGCGGTGGCAATTACGAAAACCTCACCTCCAGCCCGACGCCGGTCAGCACCGCTGTCACTGACGTGACCGATACCTCGACAGTTACCCTGACCGCCACGCCGAGCGTCGCTGAGGGCGGGACCATCGTCTACACCGCTTCGGTAGATGCTCTAGTCACCGGCACACCGGTCTTGGTCACTCTGTCGAACGGCCAGGCCATCACCATCGCTGTCGGCCAGAGCTCCGGATCGGTCAACTTCACCGCGCCGAACGATGCCTACCAGGGCAATGCGCCCGTTACCAACAGCATCACCGGGGTGTCCGGCGGTAATTACGAGAATCTGACCTCTAGTCCTACCCTGGTCAGCACCGCGGTCACCGACGTGACCGACACTTCGACGGTCACCCTGACCGCCACAGCGAGCGTCGCCGAAGGCGGGACCATCGTGTACACCGCGTCGGTGGGCGCGCCGGTCACCGGTACACCCGTGGTGGTGTCGCTGTCGAATGGCCAGTCGATCACGATTGCGGTCGGCCAAAGCTCGGGGTCGGTCAATTTCACCGCACCGAATGATGCTTACCAAGGCAACGCCCCGGTCACCAACAGCATCACTGCTGTCACTGGTGGCAACTACGAAAACCTGACGTCGAGCCCGACGCCAGTCAGCACTGCCGTCACCGATGTGACCGACACCTCCACCGTCAGCCTCACCGCTACGCCAAGCGTGGCCGAGGGCGGCACCATCATCTACACCGCTTCGGTGACCGCTCCAGTCACCGGCACACCGGTCTTGGTCAGCCTCTCCAACGGCCAGACCATTACCATCGCCGTCGGCCAGAGCTCAGGCACGGTCAACGCCCTCGTCTCCAACGACGTGTATCAGGGCCACGCGCCGGTGACCAACAGCATCACCAGCGTCAGTGGAGGCAACTACGAGAATCTGGTCGCCAATCCGGCAACCGTGAACACCAGCGTCACGGATGTGACGGATACCTCGACCGTCACCCTGACCGCCACGCCAAGCGTCGCGGAAGGCGGCTCGATCCTGTACACCGCGACCGTGACGGCACCCGTGACCGGCACCCCGGTGGTGGTCACCCTCGCCAATGGCCAGAGCATCACCATCGCCGTGGGTGCGAGCTCGGGCACGGTCAGCGCGAGTGTTTCCAACGATGTGTATCAGGGCCATGCCGCGGTCACCAACAGCATCACCGGGGTCAGTGGCGGCAGCTACGAGAATCTGGTCGCCAGCCCGATCCCGGTCAGGACCACGGTGACCGACACGCAGGACACCACCACCATCAGCCTCAGCGCGACGCCGACCGTGGCCGAGGGTGGCAGCATCGTCTACACGGCGGCACTGACCAATCCAGCCGGCACCGCGGTCAATGTGACCCTGTCCAATGGCCAGCTGATCACCATTGCGGCGGGCCAGACGACGGGCAGCGTCAGCGTCGCGGCACCCGCCGATGATGTCTATATCGATGCGGCATCGGTGAGCACGCGGATTGTCAGCACCAGCGGGGGGAACTTCGAGAACCTGGCGATCAACAGCACGCCGGCGGTGACTCAGGTCACTGACACCATCAACACCTCCACGGTCACCCTTACCGCCACGCCAAGCGTCGCGGAGGGCGGTGCCATCGTCTACACCGCCGCAGTGTCCGCACCCGTGACCGGCAGCCCGGTCGTGGTGGGCCTGGCCAACGGCCAGAGCATCACCATCGCCGTTGGCGCGAGCGCGGGCTCGGTCAGCACCAGTGTGTCCAACGACGTGTATCAGGGCCATGCCCCGGTAACGAACAGCATCACCAGCGTCAGCGGTGGCAACTACGAAAACCTGGTCGCCAACCCGGCTACGGTGAACACCACCGTCACCGACGTGACGGATACTTCAACCGTCACCCTGACGGCTACCCCAAGCGTTGCCGAGGGTGGGGCGATCGTGTACACGGCGAGCGTAACGGCGCCGGTTACTGGTAGCCCGGTCATCGTCACGCTGGCGAACGGTCAAAGCATCACCATCGCGGTGGGCGCGAGCTCGGGGACCGTCAACGCGCTGGTCTCGAATGATGTCTACCAGGGCCATGTGCCGGTTACCAACAGCATCTCCGCCGTCAGTGGCGGCAGCTACGAGAACCTGGTCGCCAACACGGCAACCGTGACCACCACGGTGACGGATGTCATGGACACCTCGACTGTCACCCTGACTGCCTCCCCAAGCGTGGCCGAGGGCGCGAGCGTGGTCTACACAGCCTCGGTGACGGCGCCGGTCACCGGCAGCCCGGTAGTGGTGAGCTTGTCGAACGGTCAGTCGATCAGTATTGCCGTTGGCCAGAGCTCGGGCACGGTGAGCTTCACCGCGCCCAACGATGTCTACAAGGGCAACGCGCCGTTGACCAACAGCATTGCCAGCGTCAGTGGAGGCAACTACGAGAACCTGGTGGCCAATCCGGCGGCGGTGAGCACGACGGTCACGGATGTCACCAGCAACTCCAGCGTAACCCTGACCGCCACGCCAAGCGTGGCCGAGGGCGGCTCGATCGTCTACACCGCGACGGTCAGCGCGCCTGTCACGGTCAGCCCGGTGGTCGTGGCCCTGGCCAATGGCCAGAGCATCACCATCCCGATCGGCGCGAGCTCGGGCAGCATCAACGCGCTGGTCTCGAATGATGTCTACCAGGGCCATGCGCCGGTCACCAACAGCATCACGGCCGTCAGCGGTGGCAACTACGAAAACCTGGTCGCCAATACCGCAACCGTCACCACGACCGTCACCGATGTCACGGACGTTTCGACCGTCACCCTGGCCGCTACGCCAAGTGTCGCCGAGGGCGGCTCGATCCTGTACACCGCTAGCGTGACCTCGCCAGTCACCGGCACGCCGGTCACGGTGGCGCTCGCTAACGGGCAAAGCATCACCATCGCGGTCGGCGCGAGCTCGGGCACGGTCAGCGCCAGCGTCTCCAACGACGTGTACCAAGGGCATGCCGCGGTCACCAACAGCATTACCGCCGTCAGCGGCGGCAGCTACGAGAGCCTGGTGGCGAACCAGGCCCAGGTCAGCACCACGGTGACCGATACCCAGGACACCACGACCGTGAGCCTGAGCGCCACGCCAAGCGTGGCCGAGGGCGGCAGCATCATCTACACGGCCTCGCTGACCAACCCGGCCGGCAGCGCCATGAACGTGACACTCTCCAATGGGCTGATCATCGTGATCGCCGCGGGCATGACGTCGAACAGCGTGAGCGTGGCCGCGCCGGCCGATGACGTGTACATCGACGCCACGTCCCTCAGCGCCCGCATCACCAGCGCTAGCGGTGGCAATTTCGAGAACCTGGCTATCGACGGCACCGCTGCCGTGACCCAGGTGACCGATACGATCAACACCTCGACCGTGGTGTTGACCGCGACCTCGAGCGTGGCCGAGGGGGGCTCGATCCTCTACACCGCCACGGTATCCGCCCCCGTCACCGAGCGCCCGGTGGTGGTGGGCCTCGCCAACGGCCAGAGCATCACCATCGCCGTCGGCGCGAGCTCGGGCAGCGTCAGCGCCGCCGTGTCCAACGACGTCTACCAGGGCCACGCGGCGGTCACCAACAGCATCACCAGCGTCAGCGGCGGCAACTACGAGAACCTGGTCGCCAACACGGTCCAGGTCAGCACCGCCGTCACCGACACCACCGACAACACCACGCTGAGCATCACTGGCACCACGGCGGTGGTCGAGGGTGCCGCTGCCAGTTATACCCTGGCCTTGAGCAACCCGGCGCAGACCGACGTGACGGTCAAGCTCAGCTACACCGGCACGGCCACCAACGGCAGCGACTACACAGGCGTGGCCACCGTGGTGATCAAGGCCGGCAGCAGCCAGGCCACCTTCAGCGTGCCGACCATCAAGGACAGCGTCACCGAAGGCACCGAGCAGTTCACCGTGAAGGTCGATTCGGCCACCGGCGGCAATTTCGAAGGCCTGGTGATCAGCGGGACCGCGGGCAGCGTCATCACACAGATCTTCGAGCCGGCACCCGTGCTGGACCTGGATGGCAACGACTCCAGTGGCAAGACCGGCGCGGATTATCAGTTCACCTACACCGAGAACGGCAGTGGCGGGTCGATCGCGGACATCGATCTGTCGATCACCGATTTCGACAGCACCCAGCTCACCGGCGCGACCGTCACCCTGACCAATCGCCAGCCGGGCGATGCCCTGAACCTGGGCAACAGCGTCAACGGCATCGTCATCAATGCCAACAGCACCGAAGGCAAGGTGGTCCTGACCCTGAGCGGCACGGCCACGCTGGCCGACTATGCCCAGGCAATCAAGAACATCACCTTCTTCAGCACCAGCGAAGACCCGAGCACCACGCCGCGCGTCATCACGGTCACGGTGACCGACGGCGTGAACACATCCAACACCGCGACCACCACGGTCAACGTGGTGGCGGTCAACGATGCGCCGGTAACCTCCGGCGGCGCGGTCACCGGCACCGAGGACACCGACCTGGTGCTGGGCTGGGGCGACTTCAACGTGTCGGATGTGGACAGCGCCACCTCGAGCCTTGGCGTCACCATCACCAAGCTGCCGGATCTGGGCACGCTGAAATTCAACAACGGCACGGCATGGGTCAACGTGACCGTTAACCAGACCATCAGCCAGGCCGACATCGCTGCCGGCAAGCTGAAGTTCGTGCCGGTGGCGAACCAGTCTGGCGCCGATGGCTATGGCGGCACGGGGGTGGGCAACAAGCAGGCCGACTATGCCCAGCTGAAGTTCAAGCCTACCGACGGCATCACGCCGGGCACCGAGGCCACCTTGAAGGTGGATATCACGCCTGTCGCGGACAAGCCCGACCTCGCGGTGGGCAGTACCAGCGTCGCCTCCCTTGGCCTGACCAAGGAGTCCTGGACCAGTCTCACGGGCCTGGGCACCGGCGGCAGCGGTATTACCGGCGATGCCTTGAAGACCGTGTTCAGCAACTCAGGCACGGCCAGCAAGACCGAGACGATCACCAACGTGCAATCGGATGCCAACGTCGCGGCCGGCAATGGCTCGAAGACCTCGGGCCTGGTGTACCTGGAAGCCGGCAAGGTCTACACCTTCAGCGGTAGCGCGGACGACAGCGTGCTGCTCACCATCGGCGGCAAGAACGTGGTGACGGCCACCTGGGGTACCGGCGGCACCGTCTCGGGCACCTACACGCCGACGGTCAGCGGCTACTACACGCTCGAGGTGTACCACGCCAACCAGTCGGGCGCGGGCGGCTACGATATCAACGTCAAGGTAGGCAGCGGCACGGTGACGGACCTGAACAGTGCGCTGTTCCCGATGTACCCCACCGTCACCGCCTTGGTGAACGCCGGGGTCAGCGTCTCCGACCTGCACGGCAGCAATGGCCAGGGCTACTACGACGGCTTCAAGCTCAACGAAGGGCCTGAGAATGGCAGCGTGAAGCTGGTCGGCATCGCCACCAGCCTCACCGATGCCGATGGTTCCGAAACCCTGAGCGTCAAGCTGAGCGGTATTCCGGCGGGATCGGTGGTCAGCGACAGCGCTGGCCATACCGCTACCGTCGGCTCGACTGACGTGGACGTCTCTGGCTGGACCCTGAACAGCCTGAGCATCAAGCCGCCGGCCTTCTACAACGGCCAGTTCGATGTGAAGATCACCTCGACCGCCTCGGAAAGCGTCGGTACCAGCAAGGCGATCAACGAGGCGAGCATCAAGGTGACGGTCTATCCGGAGACCTACGCCACCAGCAATCTGGGCGCCACCGCCGACACGGTGACGGGTACCGTCAACAACGACCTGATCGTCGCGGACACCAGCGGCTTGCACCTTGCACCGGGCAAGGACTACAACCTTGCCTTTGTCGTCGACACCTCAGGCAGCATGGGCACAAGCGGCGTGGACGGGGCGAAAAAATCCCTGGCAACCGTCTTCGAGACCCTGGCCACCACCGTGAAGGGGACCCAGCTGGGCACCGTGAACGTGCTGCTGGTGGACTTCGCCAGCCAGGTGAAGAGCACGGTGTCGGTGACCTTGAACGAAGCCGGGCTCAAGACCCTGCTCAACGCCCTCAACACGCTCAGCTCCGAGGGCGGCACCAACTACGAGGACGCCTTCAAGACCACCGCCAACTGGTTCCAGAACCTCAAGGACGCGGGCAGCACCGGCAGCAACCAGACGTTCTTCATCACCGACGGCGCGCCGACCTTCTACCAGACCAGCGAGCAGACCAACCCGTCGCTGGCCAACAGCAGCGTCAAGCTCGACACGTTCCTGACGACGATCAGCTACAAGGTCGGTGACACGGTCACCAATTACCAGCTCGACACCACCAATCGAGTCTCGATCGACAGCAGCGGCAAGCTGACCGCCGAGACGCGGGGAAGCTTCGATATCCTCAGCTGGAGCTACAAGTGGAACACCGTCACCAGCGGCACCATCCGCGCCGAAGGCAACGGCGGCTACGAGCTGTCCACCCGAGCGGGTACGGGCAGCACTACCACGGATGCCACGCTGACCAACTCCACGGACAGCTTCAAGCTTCTGGCCGCGCTCTCCGGCGTCGAGGCGATCGGCCTGGGCAGTGGCGTCAGCGCTGATGACCTCAAGGCATTCGACTCGGACAAGGTTCCACAAGCGAACATCGATGCAACCAAGCTGGCCGATGCGATCCTGGGCCATACCGATGTCACCCAGGGCAGCGCCGACAAGGTCGATGGGGGTGACGGACATGACATCATCTTCGGGGACCTGGTCAGTTTCGATTCGATCCCCAGTACCGGCGTCGAAGCGATCCAGGCCTATGTCGCCAACAAGCTGGGCGTAGAGACCGCCACGGTGGATGCACGGATGATGCACCAGTACGTCACCGAGCATTACACCGAATTCGACGTCTCGCGCACCAATGACGGCGCGGACACCTTGATGGGCGGTGCCGGCAACGACCTCATCTTCGGTCAGGGTGGCAACGACTACATCGACGGCGGCAAGGGCAATGACATTCTGCTCGGCGGCACCGGGAACGACACACTGCTGGGCGGCGAAGGCAACGACATGCTGTTCGGGGGGGCTGGCGCCGATATCCTCAACGGTGGCAAGGGCGATGACATCCTGACCGGCGGCGCTGGCGGGGATACCTTCGTCTGGAAGTCCGGGGACACCGGCAAGGACGTGATCAAGGATTTCAAGGTGGCCGAAGGCGACCGTCTTGACCTCAGCGACCTGCTGCAGGGGGAAAAAGGCACGACCATCGACAATTACCTCAAGATCACCACGGTTGGCGGTGACTCGACCGTGCTGGTCAGCACCGAAGGCAAGCTCAATGCCGCGGGCGGCCTGGCCAATGCCGACGTGACCATCAAGCTCGAGGGCGTGAACTGGTCGAATACCACGATCAATTCGTTGATCAGTGGTGCCGACCCGACCATCAAGGTTGATAATTCCAACAGTTGAAACGTACATCCAACAGGGCATACTTCGGGCCCGCACCTGCGGGCCCGATGAACTTTGCCTATGCTGCTGCTCACCAATAAGGAATCAACGTGACGAGGGACGACGCCATGTTCTACGTGCAACGCGACGACGCGGGCCAGTTGCTGCGGGTAGAAGCCGCCCCCTATGCCGAATACTCGGAAATCCTCCCGGCCGACAACGCCGAGATCCAGGAGTGGTTTGCCGATGACGTCGTGGAAAACAGTCTCAAGCAGCTCAAGCAGAGCGACCTGGACATGATCCGGGTGCTCGAGGACCTGATCGAGGTGCTGACGGCCAAGGGCGTGTTCAGCATCACCGACCTGCCTGCGGGCGCGCAGGCCAAGCTGCTCAACCGCTCCACGGCGCGCAAGGCGTTGGGCAGCCTGAACAACCTGATCGAGGACGACGAGGAAGGCGGGTTGATCTGACCTTCCCCTGTCCTGCTAAGGGAATGCACCGTCTAATGGTGAATTCAGCGCCAGGGCGCCGGCTCGCCGACCAGCTGGCCCTGGATCCCTTGCACGCCCATCTCGCGTAGTACCTGCAACTCACCTTCGGTCTCGACCCGCTCGGCGATCAGCGGCAGGTCGATGCTGTGCGCCGCGCGCTGGATGGCCTCGATGAACAGCCGCTTGTGCTGCTCAAGGTCGATGCTGCGGATGTAGCCTCCGTCGATCTTCAGGTAGGCCAGGCCCAAGTGGGCCAGGTTGCCGATCATGCTGAAACGGCCACCGAAGCGTTGCAGCGCCAGCCCGAAGCCCAGGGCGTGCAGGCGACGGGTCAGCCGTTCGAGCACTGCCTGCTCGGGGAGTTGCTCTTCGCCAATCTCGACGGTCAGGCGCTGCCCCAGGGCGGTGTGATGCGCCAGCAGCTCGAAGACACGCTGCATGGCCTGGGGATCGGCCAGGGTCGCGGCGGAGAGGTTGAGGGCGAGTTTTTCATCATGTTGCTGCAGGTGCCTGAAGACCTTTTCCAGCACCAGCAGGTCCAGCCTCGGCATCCAGCCAAAGCGTTCCAGCCAGGGCAGGAAACGACCGGCGGCAAGCGCCTCGCCTTGTTCGTCATGCAGGCGTGAAATCACTTTGTAGTGCAGGATCCGCGCGGGATCATGACTGTCGACCACCGGCTGGAAGAACAACTCGAAGCGCCCCTTGGTCAGGGCGTCGTCCAGCCGCTTGTGCCACGCATGGTGGCTGTCGGCGGCCTGGGCGGTAACGCCCTGCTCCAGGCACACCCAGCCCGGGTTCGGCTGGCTTTCCGCCCGCGCCAGGGCTTCGTCGGCCAGTTTGAGCAAAGACTGCGGCACATCGCCAGGACTGAACGGCGCCATGCCAATGCAGGCAACCGGATCGACATCGCTGGCACCGGTCTCGTGCAGGCTCTCAAGGGTGGCTTCGAGCGCCTGGGCCAGCTGCACGGCTTCCTCGTGGACCATGCCCGGCGCCAGCACGGCGAACTCGCCGCCCCGACTACGGGTGATCAGGTCCTTGGTCTCGGGAAAGTTCGCGCATGTGCGGCGCAGTTGCTCGCCTACGGCCTGCAGCAACTGATCGGTGCGCTGGCCGCCCAGTCGGGCATTGAGACCTGCGAGGTCCTGGACCCGCAGCAGCAACAGGTAGCCGGCACGGGATTCTTCCAGGTTGCTGACCCGGGCGGTGAGTTGCATCTCGAAGTAACGGCGGTTGGCCAGGCCCGTCAGGCTGTCCTGGTAGGATTCGGCGCGCAGTTTCTCGCTGCGCTCGGCCTGCTCGGTGAACAATGCCTTGAGCTTTTCGACCATCTGGTTCATGGCCTGCACCACCCGGCGCAGCTCCGGCGTGCGGGGCAGCTCGGGCACGCTCAGGAACTCCCGGCGGGCAATGGCGTGGGACTGCGCCACCATGTAGTCCAGCGGACGCAGTTGCCGGCGCAGCAACAGCGCACCGAGCACGGCGCTCACCGCACCACACAACAGCAGCCAGCCAAGGCTGCCCAAGGCGCTCTGCCACAGCTTGGACAGGGCGAACATCGGGTGGCTGATCACCTCGACACGCGCTGCCTGCTGCCAGCCACGGCTGACAATGGCGTCGCCGCCCGCCGCTTCCAGGCCGATCATGCGTACGAACCAGGCCGGTACGCCGTTGGGGTCCGGCTCGGCGTGACGCTCCACCAGCAAGGCGTTGGAGCTCAGGTCGACCACCTTGATGCTGCTGTAGTAGCCGCTGTCGAAAATGGAGCTGACCATCAGCTCGACCATCGCCGGGTCGTCGATACTGGGCGTCAGCGACAACGCCAGCGCCGTGGCCGCATCCTGGGCATGGGAACGCAACTGGTTGACATACTGGCTGCGCGAGCTCTCCAGGCTGACCAGGAAGCTGCCACTGAAGGCGACCACCAGGAACAGGCATATGGCAATCAGCAGTTGTTTGAACAGTGACATCTAAGCTCCTTCAGTAAGCCGGTTCGGCCGGGAATCCTTCGGCCTGCATTTTTTTCAGCACGTCCTGCCAGCGTGACAGCCGCTTGGTGTCACCCACCTTCTTGTTGCCGGCAGCGCCCGTCAGCCACAGGCCTTCGCCATTGAAGGCATAGACGGGCAACAGGTCGGTACGTTGACTCGCGGGTTTGATGGCATCGATCAAGCTGTCGAGAATCAACGGTTGTGCCTGTGGATCCGAATAGTAGGTCAGGACCATGTGCGCACGGTTCTGGCGCAGCGCCTTGACGTAGGTAATGCGCAGTTTATCGCTGGGAATACCCATGCGCCGCAAGCTGAAGTACTTGGCGATAGCGTAGTCTTCACAATCGCCGGCGCCCTTGAGCAGGGACTGGACGGGGGTTGCCCAATAGTCGACCTCGTGCCACAGGTCGATGTCCTCGACATAGCGCAATTGCTGGTTGAAAAAACGATTGACCGCCTCCAGCCGTGCCGTCTCGCTGCCCTGGTTCTGAGTGGCCATGAGGTTCTGCCAGGCATCGATACGGGCCTCCCCCGATCCCAGCGGGCCATACAGGGCCTGCGCCCGGCGGCTGATCTGCGAGAAGTCCCAATCTGCCTGCACGCCGCCCAGCAACAGGCAGCCCAGCCATAGGGCGGGTGCCAGTCGAAGCAGGGTTGAACGCAAGAACCAACGGATCGCCACTGCAGAGAGCCTGAGCCTATGGGAAAAATGGAATGGTGTGGCGGGCTAAGGGAAAAGGCAATGGCACCTTGCAATCATCGCTACGAAAATCACTGAACCGATGCGTTCCTGCGCTGACGTCGAGGTGCTTGCTCGACTTCCCTTGGCATGCAACTTCATTCACCATAGCTGCAATCCCCAATTGAGTGTGTGATCAGTGGCCTGCAGCGCCGATTGACAAGTGTTGCGCTCCTGATTAGGGTGATTGGATCCAATTTACATCAGGGCTCTCGTCGCGTGGCTGACAAATCAAAACTCCCTCTGAGCACCGTATTGGGCGATGAGCAGGTGCCGGCGCACCTGGCACGCAGTGTGATCGAAGAGCGCCTGCGCAGCGCCATCCTGGATGGGCGCCTGCCCCCGGGCACAGCCCTGCGTCAGCAGGAGCTGGCGACCTTGTTTGGCGTCAGCCGCATGCCGGTGCGCGAGGCCTTGCGCCAGCTTGAGGCGCAATCGCTGCTCAAGGTGGTGATGCACAAAGGCGCGGTGGTTGCGCCACTGATCGGCGAGGATGCCGTCGATACCTACGCGCTGCGTGTGATCCTTGAATCCGAGGCCTTGCGCCAGTCGATTCCATTGCTGACTGCCGAGGACATTGCCCTCGCCCGCCAGTACATCACCCAGCTCGAGCACGAAACCCGCCACGCCGAGATCGGCCGCCTCAACCGCCTGTTCCACATGACGCTGTACAGCAAGGCAACAAACCTCAAGCTGCTTCGCATGATCGAGAACGAGCTCAATGAAGAGGAGCGCTTCCTGCGCTTCCACCTGTCATCCATGGGGCTGGGCAAGCTCACCCAGGACGACCACACCGCACTGGTCGATGCCGCCAGCGACAAGCTGGTGGACGAGGCAGTCGGGGTCCTGGAAAAGCACCTGAACAATGCCTCCCGCACCATCAGGAACTACCTGAACAAGCAATCGGCACAATGAGCCCCACTGGCAATTCGCAGCAAGCCGACCGTGTCCGCTTGATCTGCCTGGCCTGCAGCCAGGAAAACCTGGAACGTTACCGCGCGTGGTCGCATGCCTTGAGCGATCACATCGAGCTGATCGCCGTCGACGTCCAGCGCGAGGCGGAATGCACGCCCAGCGACCTGCTCCAGCCACCTACCCCCGTGGCCCAGGCCTTGTTCAGCCGCCTGCAGGTGTTTCTGGGCAAGCCCCATGCCCTGTTTGGCCAGCATTGGGGCGCCCACATGGCATTCCAGGTCGCTCAACTGGCAGAACGATCGCATCCCGGACAGACCCGTCGCTTGTTTGTATCGGGCTGTGACAGCCCAGAAGCGCCGCCGCCCGGCGCGCTCGACCCGGCGCTGAGCATTCCCGTCACAGCGCTCTACCCTCCGGGCGCACTGCCCAGGATGCTCGGCTGGCACGCGTTCGCCCAGCGTGAACTGGAGTTGATCGAGCTTGCGCAGCATGACGGCGATCCTGGCTCGCAAGATCAGCGCCTGCTCAGGATCATCAACACGCACCTGGGGTTGCTCAGTTTCTGAGCCCCACTGTCGCTGTTTCCCCCTGTCCCTGACAGCTTTTCCACTGGTTGCCTTGCGGTAAACCATGGCAGCGGCTGCATTTTGCGGACACTCTTACCCCCGCACCGACCGCTGATCGCCCTCAGGCGGACCTGGTCGGCCGCCCGTCATCCATCAGCAGAAGGAGTCTGCCACCGGGCAAGGACCGTGCGTCGATCAGCTGCCCCTCCATGAATTGATACGTCCATTCCCGCCGACCGAGGCCCGGAGTGATGTTTTACATCCACTCTAATTTATTCTGATCTTTATTGACCGGAAGGGGCACTCTTTTACCAAATAAAACTTTCCCAACAGTTTTATCGGGACCCATCACGCCCAATTAATATAAAGATAATAAAACTATAAAAATTCATTGCACAGCACTTCCAAGTTGATCTAACTTTTAAATGGCCAGCCGCTACATGGCCCGCACCCTCAGGTACGGCGCCCGGCGCCTTGCACTCTGACCGCCCGCACAGTGTACGACTTCGAACTTAATTCGAGGGCATCGCTCGACTTTTAAAAAAGTCCGGCGGCGAACAGGACATTTAAATCAGCCAACTCAGGATAGCCTCATGAACACGTTGAAACACACACTTGCCGCAAAGAAACTCGAACTTTCCCGGCACCCGGTATTTACCGAGATCGATTCGCTTCCCGTCCTGCGCCGGTTCATGGAAACCCATGTCTACGCGGTATGGGACTTCATGTCGCTGACCAAGCGCCTGCAGCAGGAGCTGACCTGCGTCCGGTTGCCCTGGCTACCACCCACCGACCCGGCTGCCGCCCGCCTGATCAATGAAATCGTGCTGGGCGAGGAATCCGATGATCGCCTGGGACACGGCCATTACAGCCATTTCGAGCTCTACCTGGATGCCATGCGCGAAGTCGGTGCCAGCACCGATTCGATCGAATACTTCATCCGCCTGCAGCAGGACGGTGTCGACCATGCCAGTGCCCTGCAGCGGGTCGGGGCGAGCGAAGCGGCGCGCCGGTTTGTCTGCGACACGCTGGAGGTGGCGCTGCAGGCACCCGCCCACCGGGTTGCCGCCGCCTTCCTGCATGGACGTGAAAGTGTCATCCCGCAGATGTTCCAGCAGATCCTCGATGCCTGGGGCATTGGTGCGGAGCAGGCACCTACCTTCCGCTACTACCTGCAGCGGCATATCGAAGTGGACTCCGAAGACCACGGCCCGGCAGCCGAGCAACTGCTCGCACGCCTGGTTGGCGACGATGCGCTGCGCGAGCAGGAGGTCTACCACGCGGCCATCGCAGCCGTGGACAGCCGCCTCGCGCTGTGGGACCGCCTGCGCGCCGAGCTGCATGCCCCGGTGGCCGAGGTCACGCCATGAAAGCTTCGGACTACCGTTCTTTCGCCGACATCTGGGAGGCGCGCGCGACCATTCGCACGCGGCCGCGGCGCCTGGTCGAGGATGACCAGCGCCTGATCTACCCGCTCAGCCGGCAACCCTTGGTGCTGTCGGCCACCTTCCAGCGCGAATGCCCGCACTTGCGCGACTTTGCCCTGGTGCAGAGCCTCTACAAGTTCATCAATGACGTGGTCATCTTCGAGACCGAGATCGTTGACCGCACCGCCCGGCGCATCGCCAAGGACCGCTTCGCCGTGCGCTTCCCCTTCGCCTGCCGCTATGACGCGATGACCGTCGTGGTGGACGAGGACTACCACGCGCTGGTGGCAATGGATTTTCTCCAGCAGACCATCGCCCTGACCGGCATCGAGCCGATCGAGCTGCCAGGCGAGATCGAGCTCAGCCGAGCCATTCCCGCCGCCTTGGCGCAGGTGCCCGAGGACCTGCGCGATGCCTTGGAGCTGATTTGCGTAGGGGTGGCCGAAAACACCCTGACCGACGATGTGGCGGCGTTTGCGCGGGACGATTCGGTCAAGCCGTCGGTGAAAGGCCTGATGGCCGATCACCTGCTCGACGAAGGCCGGCACTCCAGCTTCTGGGCACGGCTGACGCGCATCTACTGGCAGGCGGCGCCGCAGGCCGAGCGCGAGGCGATCGCACAGGTATTGCCGGTGTTCCTGAGCCAGTACCTGACCAGCGATATCCAGCAGTTGTTCGACCTTGGCCTGATCGCTGCCCTGCCAGTGGACGAAACGGTGCGCCAGGCGCTGCGCGCGGAGGTCTGCGGGCTGGCGTATCCGATCAGCCAGCAGCATCCGTTGCTGGGCAACATCCTGCGTTTTTTCCGCAGCAGTTCGATGCTCGAATCACCCTGTGTGCAGCGCGCCTTGCATGACTACCTGCCGGGGGAGACGCCATGAGACGCCTTGATATCCTGTTGGCTGGCGCCAGCCCCGCGCTGGAGCACCTGTGCCAGCTGCTCGACGAGCATGGTCACGGCGCACGCCTCGCGGCCTGCCAGGCGAGCCTGAATGCCGCTCTGGAAACCCGGCCGCATCTGGTGGTCGAGGATGGCAGCCTTGAGCTGGCGGCCCATCATCGGCAGGCGCTGGGGGACTGTCCGCTGCTTGCAGTGCGCCTGACCATCGGCCAGGCGGACGAGGATGCAGGCCTGCCTCGTCTCGAAATCCTGTTCGGGCATGCAAGCGCTGGCCTTGAAAGGCTGATCGAGCGTCAGACGATCGAGATCCCGCCATCGGGCAACGGTCAGGCGCTGCGTCACACCGCGCTGGACGCCTTGAGCGCGGGGCTGGACAGGCTGGTCACCGGTTTCTCGCGCAACCCGTGCTACTTCAACGAAGCGCCGACGGTCGAAGCTGCGACCGGGGAGCATGAACACCCTCTGCAGTGGCTCGAACAGCTGGCCTGGCGGCATCCATTCAACCGCACCGCGCGGCCGGAGCTGCTCCATCAGGCGCAAACGTGCCTAGCGGAGCAGCTCGACCGCAGCCTGCTGGCGTTCGCCGATCGGCCTGCGCTGAACCTCGACGGCCAGCGCCTGAGCTACCGGCAATTGCACGCCCTGGCCGCAGGCATCCAGCGAGCCTTGCTACCCCTGCTGCCGATCCGGTGCGATGAACCGGCCGTGGTCGCCCTGTGCCTCGACAAATCACCAGCGCTCTATGCTGGCCTGCTGGCGGTGCTTGGCTGCGGTGCCATCTATCTGCCCCTGGATCCGGCCACTCCGGTCGAAAGGCGCCAGCGAATCCTTGAAGACGCAGGTGCCTGCCTGCTGCTGCATGACGGGCAGGCATTCGAAGGCATTCCGGCGCTCGACCTGCGCTCGACCGTGGCCGCCCCTGACCTGCCGTTGCCTGCGCTGCTCCAGCAGCCGCTGTCACCCCAGGCGCCGGCGGTGGCCATCTATACCTCTGGCACCACCGGGGTGCCCAAGGGCGTGCTGCTCAGCCAGCACAACCTGATGCACTTCACCGCATGGTACGCCGGGCACGTGGCGCTCGACGGCCACAGTCGGGTGTTGCAGTTCTCGACCATCGGTTTCGATGCGTCGCTGCTGGACATCCTGCCGGCCTTCATCCATGGCGCCGAACTGGTGATTCCAGACCAGGACCAGCGCCGCGATCCGCAACAACTGGTGGAGCTGCTGCACCGCCAGGAAGTCACCCATGCGTTCCTCCCGCCGGCCCTGCTGAGCGTGCTGCCACCCGAGCAGCACCTGGGCCTGCGCCACCTGGTCACCGGCGGCGATGTCTGCGAGCCGGAGGTCATCGAGCGCCTGGCAGGCCAATGCCACCTGCATAATATCTATGGCCCGACCGAAACCACGGTACTCGCGACAACCCGTGTGTTCGCCAAGGGTGACAACAACCGCAACCTGGGCGTGCCTATTGCCAACAGCCAGGTGCTGGTGCTCGACAAGCAGTTGCAACCAGTGCCTGAAGAGACGCCCGGCGAGCTTTACATCGCAGGTCCCGGCGTGGGCCTGGGCTACCTGCGCAACCCCGCCCTGACAACCGAACGCTTCGTGCAGCTAGCCCTGCCGGACGGCCAGCGCCTGCGCGCCTACCGGACGGGTGATATCGGCAAGTGGACGGCGGCGGGTCTGGAGCTCTGTGGCCGCCTGGACAACCAGGTGAAAATCCGCGGCTTCAGGGTCGAGCCGGAGGAGATCGAACACTGCCTGCGCGCCAGCCAGTCGTTCGCGCAGGTGGCGGTGGTCATCGATGCGCAGCGCCGGGTCCTAGCCTTTGCCGCCCGGCCGCTGCGCGATGATGCGCTGGATGCCTTGCGCCTTCACGCGGTCCGGCAACTGCCCGACTACATGCGCCCTGCCCAGTATCAGGTGCTGGAGCAGATGCCCAGCACCGTCAATGGCAAGGTCGACCGCCAGGTCCTGCTGTCGAGGCAAGCCGCCCCGCTGCCTGCCGCGGGGCGCGTGATGCCGGTGAGCACCACCGAGACGCGTCTGTGCGCCTTGTGGGCCCGGCTGCTGGAGCTATCGCCAGCAGACATTTCCACCGACGAAAGCTTTTTCAACCTGGGCGGTCATTCGATCCTGCTGTCGCGCCTGCTGCTCGAGGTACGCGAGCAGTTCGGTCGCGGTGTGGCGATCAATCACTTCATCGAGCAGCCGACCGTGCAACGCTTGGCCGTGTTGCTCGCGGGCGATGGCCCGGTACTCGACACGTCGCTGGAGCGGCTGGAGCAGGATGCCAACCGGGATCTGCGGCTCACCGTGCAACCCTTGGAGCGCATGGGGGACGTGCACAAGGTCATCGTCACGGGCGCCAACAGTTTTCTGGGCGCACACCTGGTCGAATCGCTGCTGGCGTGGGGCGCCAGCGAGGTGGCCTGCCTGGTTCGCCGCACGCCCTCCCAGACCGCCCAGGAGCGCTTCGCCCAGGCGCTTGTGGACAACCGGCTGGACGTCGACCTGAGCAGGGTCAGGGTGTACGAGGCAGACCTGCGCCAGCCACGCCTGGGCCTCTCGGCCGAGGACTACGACTACCTGGACGACGAATATGGCGCCCTGCTGCATAACGCGGCGCAGGTCAATCACGTGCTCGACTATCAAGCCTTGGCGGCCGACAACATCGAGCCATTGTTCGAGTGCCTGCGCCTGTGCGAGGGCCAGCGCAAGAAGATCTTCAACTTCGTCTCCACGCTGTCGGCCTGCAGCGCCGTGGATGACCACGGCCGGGTACTGGAACAGGACGCGGCGCCGACGCCGCCCCTTTTCATCCGCAACGGCTACAACCTCGGCAAGTGGGTGGCGGAACGTATCCTGCAGCGCGCTCGCGCCCAAGGCGTGCGGGTCAACCTGTTCCGCCCGGGCAATATCACCTTCGACAGCCGCAACGGTGCCTGCCAGCCACAGCGCAATCGCCTGATGCTGATGCTCAAGGGCTCCTTGCAACTCGGGCGGATGCCAGACCTGGACATCGAGTTCGACCTGATGCCGGTGGACTTCCTCGCCCGCTTCATCACCTTCCACGCCAGCCGCCACCAGGCTGGTCAATGCGTCTTCAACCTGCACAACCCCCAGCCCCTGCGCTGGCGGGATTACGTGGCGGCGTTTCGCGAGCAGGGGCATGGCTTCGAGCTGATCAGCGTCGAGCGATGGCAACGCGAGCTGGCCAGGGTCGACCGCGACAACGCGTTGTTCGAGGTGCTGGGTTTCTACCTCGACGGCTTCGGTGAAGACATCGGCGACATCAGCGATATCGAGCATGGCAATGCCCGTGCCGGCGTCCTGCGCATGGGCGCCCACTATCCGGACAAGACGCCGGCGCTGCTACGGCAAGGCTGCCAGTACCTCAGCGACATCGGTTTCATCTGATCTTTTTTTATCCACAAGGAGCAACACACCATGCAACCACTAAAACCCGACACCCTGATCCGCAATCCACAGGGCTGCGAAGTCATCGCCCAGGTTGAAATCCCTGCCCCGGCCGCCAGCGCTTGGAACATCGTCGGCAACTTCGCCGGCTTCCCGGTGTTCATTCCGGCCCTTGCCCATATCGACATGACCGGAAGCGGCGTGCGCTCGGTGCGCAAGAAGCTGTTCAAAGATGGCAACGTGGTCATCGAGCAGCTCAACAGCCGCGATGAAGCGGCCATGACCATGACCTGGAGCCTGATCCATACCAGCCTGAACATCGGCAACCTATGGGCGGCCATGCAGGTCGAGGCGCTTGATGCCGGACGCAGCCGTGCGACCTGGACCATCCAGGCCGAGCCACGCGAAGGCGGCGCGGAGGCACTGCCTGAGTTCCAGGCGTTTCTTCAGGGCTTCGCCGATGAGGCAATGAGGAATGTGCCAGGGCTGTTGAGCTAACCAGCGCCATGGGCAGTCCCCTCCCAAGGGGCGGGACTGCCCGCGGTTGCCTTCATCTATTGCAAAATATTCTCGAGCCGCAAACAATGAGACTAATTATCATTCATACCCACTAACCGCAGCGCACCGTCATGCCTCATCAAGACACCGTGCACACCCTCTACAGTCACCATCACGGCTGGCTGCACAACTGGCTGCGCAGCAAGCTGGGCAATGCCGCCGATGCCGCGGACCTGGCCCAGGACACCTTCGTGCGCCTGCTGCAGCGTCGAGAACAGCTGCAACTGACCGCCCCTCGGGCTTTCCTGCGCACCGTTGCCCGGGGCCTTGTGATCGACCACTGGCGACGTGAAGAACTTCACCGCGCCTACCTCGATGCGCTGGCGCATCTACCGGACGCCGAAACGCCCTCCCCCGAAACCCGCGAGTTGCTTTTCGAGTTGCTCGAACGCATCGCGCAGATGCTCGATGGGCTCAAACCCAAGGTGCGCCGGGCGTTCCTGCTGGCTCAGTGCGAAGGTTTGACACACAAGGCAATCGCCGAGCAGATGGGTATCTCGCTGCGCTCGGTCGAGCGGTATATCGCTGATGCGCTCTATCACTGCTACCTGCTGCGCTACGAGAGCGAGTCTTGAGGCGATGAGCGCTCCTTGCCCCGCGCCAAAGGTAGTCAAGCAGGCCATCCACTGGATGCTCAAGCTGCGGGAAAGCGGCTACAGCCCGATCCTCAAGCAACAGTGCGACGAATGGCGCAAGGTCGACCATGACCATGAACTGGCCTGGCAACGGGTGCTGAGCCTGCACCAGGAGCTCGACCTGCAAGCCGTTCCCGGAGCCAGCATCGCGCTGCAGACCCTTGAAACCAGCCAACAGCGCCTGCACCGACGCCAGGCACTGAAACTGCTGGGCAGCGTTGCCTTGCTGGGCTCGGCCGCCTGGCTAGGCAAGGACCTGGATGCGGTCGCTACCTGGACCTCTGACTACGCCAGTGCCACAGGGGGGCGACGCAGCTTCCATTTGCCGGACGGCTCGTTGCTGCAGCTCAACACCGCCAGCGCCGTCGACCTGGCGTTCGATGCACGGCAGCGGCTGATCCGCCTCAAACGGGGCGAGATGATGCTGACCTGCGAAGAGTCGCAAGCAAACGGCCGGCCGCTGCTGGTGCAGACGCGTGACGGGCTGCTGGAGGGCTTCGAGGCGCGTTTCGGGGTGCGCCAGGATGGCGATTGCACGCGGGTCAGTGTCAGCCGTGGCAAGGTTGCTATTCATCGACCGGGAAAAGGGCGGTTGCACTGGATCAATGAAGGGCAGGCCTACCGTCTGGACGCGACCGGCATGCGCTCGCTCGAACAGGCGGACATGGATGCCAGCGCCTGGGTGGAGGGGCTGATCGTGACGCGGGACATGCGCCTTGGCGATTTTCTGAGGGAGGTGGGGCGGTATCGCCATGGGCTGCTGGGCTGCAGCGACGAGATTGCCGACCTGCGCCTGTCTGGGGTGTTTCGCCTGGAAGACACCGACAAGCTGCTGCAATTGTTGCCGCAAACCCTGCCGGTGAAGGTCACCTACCGCACCCGCTGGTGGGTAAGCCTGGAACGGTCGGCATGAGCAGCCGGGCTTTTTGGCGGGTTTGACGCCCGCGTTCGGCTAGGACAGTAAGCGATTCCGCTGCCATACCGACTCGACGGACATTTTCATGCATACGGATTTACCCTTGGTGCCCCGCCTCGACAACAACAACGTCTCGCCTGCCCTGCCCTCATCGCGCCTCGTCAGAGCAGTGCGCGCTGCCATACTGGGCACGGCGCTCGGCATGGGCGCGCTGCCGATGCTGGCCAGTGCGGCCCAGTCGGCCCAAACCACCCGGCAGTACGCCATCCCTGGGGGGAGCCTCGATGAGGTGCTCAACCAGTTCGCGCGCCAGGCCGGGATCACCTTGTCGAGCACGCCTCAGCTCACCGGCAGCCTGCAATCGCCAGGCCTGAAGGGCACCTACGCACCGGAGCAGGCGCTACGCCATCTGCTAGATGGCAGCGGCCTGGAAGCTGTAAGCCAGGATGGCAACAGCTTCATCCTGCGTCCGCTGCCCGAAGACGCCGCGCTCTCGCTGCCCAGCACAGACGTGCGCGGTTTCAGCCTTGGCAACGCCTTGGGCAGCATGGACGGCTACAACGCCACCCATAGCCAGGTCGCGACCAAAACCAGCACCCCGCTGGTGGAGACCTCTCAGTCGGTCTCGGTGGTGACTCGCCAACAGATCGAGGACCAGGGCTCGCAGACCGTCGCCCAGGCCATGCGCTACACCCCTGGCGTGCTGACCAACCCCTATGGCGCCACGCACCGCTACGACTATGTGGCCATGCGCGGTTTCAACGATGGTTCGGTGGATAACATCTACCTGGACGGCCTGAAGTCCATGGGCGATAACGGCACCTATAGCACCATGCAGGTCGATCCGTACTTCCTTGAACGCATCGACGTGCTCAAGGGCCCGTCCTCGGTGCTGTATGGCCGTAGCTCGCCGGGTGGCCTGGTGGCGTTGACCACCAAGAAGCCACTGTATGATCCGTACCACCAGGTCGAGGCGACCGTCGGGACCCAGGGCCAGCGAGGCATGGGTTTCGACTTCAGCGGTCCGCTGGATGAGGACAAGCGCATTGCCTATCGCCTGACTGGCCTGGCGGACTCCTCCGACACACAGTTCGATCACAGCAAGGAAGAACGCTACGCCATCGCTCCGGCGATCAGCATCGACTTCAGCGAAGACACCTCACTCACCCTGCAGGCCTACCTGCAGCACGATCCCAATGGCGGCTACCACGGTGGCAACCCCGCCGATGGCGCGTTGCACAAACGTAACGGGCAACGCCTGTCGGACCATTTCTTCGAAGGGGAGCCGGGCATCGACAACTATGAACGCACCCAGCAGTCGTTCAGCTACCAGTTCGAGCATCGCTTCAACGACGTCCTCACGGCGCGCCAGAACTTCCGCTACCAGGACTCGGATGTGTCGATGGACCAGGTGTACTCGGCGGGCTGGGCGGAGGCCGGCAGCAACGTCTTGAACCGTGCCTACACCGGCGGCGACGAGCGTCTGCATTCGTTCATCATCGACAACATGCTGCAGGCCGAATTTTTCACCGGTGCTGCCAAGCACACCCTGCTGCTGGGTGCCGACTACCAGCGGCGCAAGGCTGACGTCACGTGGCGCTACGGTAGCGTCGATGCCCTGGATGCCGCCAACCCTCGGTACGGCAACGGTAACCTGCAGGTGCTCGGGGAGAACAACTACCTGCGACGCCTCCAGCAGACGGGCGTTTACCTGCAGGACCTGGTCGAACTCGACCAATGGCGCTTTTCACTGGGACTTCGACAAGACTGGGTCAAGGTCTCCGAAGAGAACAGGGACAGCGACACACGTGTCAGCGACGACCGTACCAAGCTCACCGGCCGCGCGGGGGTGCTGTACCTGTTCGAAAATGGTATCGCGCCCTATATCAGCTATTCGGAGTCCTTCAATCCCAATACGGTTTCCGACCAGGATGGGCGTCCGCTAGCACCGACGGAGGGTACCCAGTGGGAGGCCGGTATCAAATACCAACCGACAGGTACCGAAAACCTGTTCACCGCCTCGGTCTTTCGCATCGAGCAGGAAAACCTTGCCTCCAAGCAGCCTGATGAAGACTTCTACCGTCCTGTTGGCCAGGTCCGCTCGCAAGGGCTGGAGCTGGAGGCGCATGTTCAGGTCAACGACAACCTGAAGCTGCTGGGGGGCTATACGTTCACCGACATCGAATATTCCAAGACCATGCCAAGCCTGGTGTCGACAAGCGACAACCGAGGCAATTCACCGACCCAGGCGCCCAAGCAGATGTTCTCGCTGTGGGCCGACTACAACTTCAACCAGGGCGTGCTGGACGGGCTGCGCCTGGGCGGCGGCGTACGTTATGTGGGATACAGCTGGGTAGACGCAGAGAACACCATGAAGGTGCCCTCCTATACCCTGTTCGATGCCTCTGTCGGCTACGACTTGGGCAAGGTGGGGCTCAAGGGCGTTGATCTGCGCCTGAATGCCAACAACCTGACCAATGAAACCTACATCGCCTCCTGTGCCAGTCTGAACTACTGCTACATGGGCGAGGAGCGCAACGTAAGCGCTACGGTGAGCTACCAGTTCTGAGCCCTGGAGGTCTGAGCCCAGATCTTCATGGGCCAGAAAAGACAAAACCCCTGTCTGCAGCGCAGACAGGGGTTTCGGAATGAATCTTGACGATGACCTACTCTCACATGGGGAAACCCCACACTACCATCGGCGATGCATCGTTTCACTGCTGAGTTCGGGATGGGATCAGGTGGTTCCAATGCTCTATGGTCGTCAAGAAATTCTGTGTGCCAGACCGTCGGTTGGACGTGCCAGCGAATTCTTGATACTTCTACTTAAAGACAAAACCCCTACCTGCTCGCGCAGATAGGGGTTTTGCGAAATGAATCTTGACGATGACCTACTCTCACATGGGGAAACCCCACACTACCATCGGCGATGCATCGTTTCACTGCTGAGTTCGGGATGGGATCAGGTGGTTCCAATGCTCTATGGTCGTCAAGAAATTCTGTTGCCAGAATGTCCGGATGGACAGCCCAGCGAATTCGGATATGCGATATCTGTGATGGTACGAACTTTCGGGTCTTTCGTCTTCACCACCGCAATCTGGCTTTCGCGCAAATTGCTTGGGTGTTATATGGTCAAGCCTCACGGGCAATTAGTATGGGTTAGCTCAACGCCTCACAGCGCTTACACACCCCACCTATCAACGTCGTAGTCTTCGACGGCCCTTCAGGGAGCTCAAGGCTCCAGTGAGATCTCATCTTGAGGCAAGTTTCCCGCTTAGATGCTTTCAGCGGTTATCTCTTCCGAACATAGCTACCCGGCAATGCCACTGGCGTGACAACCGGAACACCAGAGGTTCGTCCACTCCGGTCCTCTCGTACTAGGAGCAGCCCCTCTCAAATCTCAAACGTCCACGGCAGATAGGGACCGAACTGTCTCAC
>NZ_DATELE010000172.1:0-7090 GCF_035277045.1 Pseudomonas sp.
TACAGGTTCAACGAGCACTACGACGTGCGCCTGGGCGCGAACAACGTCTTCGACAAGCAGATCTACCGCGGCGGCAACGCCAGCAGCTCGGGCGCCAACACCTACAACCAGCCAGGTCGCGCGGTGTTCGCCGCACTGAACATCTCGTTCTGACCTGAGGCAGCGTCAACCGGCTGCCCTTGCCCGATCGCGCATCGATCCGGCAGGGGTGGCCTTTCTTCACTCTGCGCCGGGCTACAGCATGGATACCCGGAAGGAATCTAGGATGATCAACGCTGCACCCGCCTGGCTGGCGATTGTGTCGCGCAGCGCCGCGGCGCTGCTGGGTGGCTACCTGTTCACCTACGCGGTCACGGCGTTCCTGGCCCGTGTGCTGCCACTGCCGGCCAGCGATGCGGTGATCGTGTCCACGCTGCCGGCCTTCGCCTTCTACACCGGCATGATTCTCTGGGCCTTTGCCAGCCGCGACGCGCTGCAGGCGTGGGCGCCGCTGGTGCTAGCCGCGCCGCTGGCGATGGTGGCGTTCTGGCCTGTGGCGGGAGCTGCGTGAAATGAAGACCAAGACCTTCACCCAGTCGATGTCCTGGTTGCATACCTGGGCCGGGCTGATCTTCGGCTGGCTGCTGTACGCGATTTTCGTCACCGGCACGCTGGCCGTGTTCGACAAGGAAATCGACCACTGGATGCACCCGGAAATTCCGGCCAGCGAAGTGACCCAGGCGCAGGCGCTGGACCGTGCGATCAGCTATCTGCAGGAGCATGAGCCCACGGCCAGCAACTGGGGCATCGGCCTGCCGACCGAACGTTCACCGGGCCTGCGCGTCTCCACCGGCGAGCGTCGGCACGGCGGCGGTGTGCAGCTCGACCCGCAGACCGGCGAAGTGCTGGACGTGCGCGAGAGCGTGGGCGGCAATTTTTTCTTCCGCTTCCATTTCACCCTCAATCTGCCACGCAACTGGGGGATCTGGGTGGTCGGCGCGCTGGCGATGGTGATGCTGGCAGGGCTGGTGACCGGGATCGTCATCCACAAGAAGATCTTCAAGGAGTTCTTCACCTTCCGGCCGAACAAGGGCCAGCGCTCCTGGCTCGACTTTCACAACGCCAGCGCGGTGCTGCTGCTGCCGTTCCACCTGATGATCACCTACACGGGCCTGGTGATTTTCATGCTCATCTATATTCCCGCCGCCGTCGACACCTTGTTCGAAGGCGACAACCGCGCCTACTTCCAGGCCCAGGGCAATGCCCGGCTCGAGCAGCCGCGCCAGGCGCTCAGGCAACCCGGGCAGCTGGTGGCGCTGGCGCCCTTGCTGGCCCAGGCCGAGGCGCGGATGGGCTCGATTGGCGGCGTCAACGTGCGTCATCCGAACACTGCTGGCGCGCGGGTCGAGATTCGCCCGGAGCTGGGCAACCGCATCGCCCTGACCAAGGGCCAGGCGATGGTCTTCGACGGCGTCAGCGGCAAGCTGCTCAGCGATGTGCCTGAACTGCGGCCCGCGCCGCTGACCCAGCGGGTGATGACCGGCCTGCACTTTGCCCAGTTCGGCGGCTACTTCATGCGCTGGTTGTACTTTGCCTGCGGGTTGATCAGCTGCGTGATGATCGCCAGCGGCCTGGTGCTGTTCTGCGTCAAGCGTGGACGCAAGTACGCCAGCGACAAGGCCGAACCGTCGGCGCGGCGGTGGTACCGGGTAGCGGAGGTGTTCAACGTGGCCTTTGTCGCCGGCCTGCTGGTGGCCTGTATCGGCTTGTTGTGGGCCAGCCGCCTGTTGCCAGCGGAGCTGGCCCATCGCGAGGCGTGGGAGGTGCGGGCATTCTTCGGGCTCTGGGCGCTGGCAGTCCTGCACGCCTGGGCGCGCCCGGCAAGGCGTGCCTGGGCCGAGCAGCTCGCGTTGGCGGCGCTACTATGTGGCGGCCTGGGGTTGCTGGGTGCCTTTACCGAGATCGCCGACCGGATGCGCATCGTCCTGGAGCTGGTCAGCCTGCTGCTTGGGGTGCTGCTGGCCCTGGGAGCATGGCGTTGCGCGGGGGCAGGGGATGAGCCGGCAAGGGTGCGCGTGCGCGCCAGAACAGCGGAGGCCAGGTGATGGGGATGATGTTCGTGGGTGGGTTGCTGTTTGCCTACAGTGGGATGCTGGCGCTGTGCCAAGGGCTGGAACGGCACTACAAGCAGGTCTGGGGCAAGCCTTGCGCGGTTTGGCAGCGCCGGGTGCTGCGGGCGCTGGGCTGGGTGGGGCTGGGGGTGAGCTTTGTGCTGTGCGTGCAGGCGTGGGGCTGGGCGATGGGGCCGGTGGGCTGGTTCGGGGTGATGTCCCTGTCCGGGCTGGTGCTGGTGATGCTGTTGCCGTATGTGCCGCGCGTTGCCGTGTGGCTCGGCGCGGCGGCAGGGGGGTGGGTGCTGTTGCTGTTGGGGGTATGAGCGGCAGCAGCAGGATTCACGGCCTGGGTCAGGAATCGATCCCGGCATCGCACCGCGGCACGGTGAACTGGAAGGCGCTGCCTTCACCCGGCTCGCTCCGCGCGCGGATTTCCCCGCCGTGGGCCTTGATGATGCCTTGTGAAATGTACAGGCCAAGCCCGGTTCCGTTGGGATTGCCCTCCCGGGCCGTCCAGTAGCGGTCGAACACATGCGGCAACTGGTCGGCCGGGATGCCCTTGCCGGTGTCGCGCACGGTGAAGGCAATGTGCCCGCCATCAGCCGCCGCCGTCACCTCGACCTTGCCTTGGGCGCCGGTGAACTTGATGGCGTTGCCGACCAGGTTGGACAGCACCTGGAACAGCCGTTCGGGGTCGGCATGAATGTGCAGGTCCGGCGCCGCGTGGAAGGTCAGCGCGACCGATTTGTTCAGCGCCAGCGGCCCCAGCAGGGTATGCGCCTCTTCGAACATGTGGCCCACGTCCAGCGGCTTGGGCGCGATGGTGTAGCGCCCGGCTTCGATCTTCGAGGTGTCCAGCAGGTCGTCGAGCAGCACGTTCATGCGGCTGGTGGCCTGCTGCATGGTGCTGATCGCCGAGGAGATGCGCCGCGACGCGTTCGCCCCGTCGGCGCTGAAGGATTTCTGCAACATGCCGCAGAGCATCGAGATGACGGTCATGGGGTTGCGCAGGTCGTGGGACACCACCGCCACCAGTTCGTCACGGGCGCGCACGGCGGCCTGTTCCTTGAGCACCTGGTGGCTCAGGTCGATTTCCAGCGCCGAGCGGCGCAGGTCGTTGGCGGCGAACTGGTCGCCGTGCTCCCACTTGCGCGAAATGCCTTGCATCTCGACCTTCCAGATCTCGAACGAGGTGCGTGGCCGCAGGCGCAGGCCGTTGGCGGAATTTTCCAGGTGCAGCGGCTTGGTCGGATCGCCGCTCCAGTTGAGGGTTTCCCGGACCTCGGGGCGGAACCAGAGAATACCGTTGGTGACCGGCTTGGGCAGGCTAAGGGCAAGTACCCCGCTGGCCAGCGCACGGTAGTCGGCCGCCGGCGGGTGGAGGGTGCTCAAGGCGTCACAGCTGTACACGGGCGAGCCCTGGGTTTCGATCCACTGATGCAGCGCGTGGATCTGCCCAGGCTCTGGGCACAGGCCGGCGGTGCGCAGTTGCTGGCCCTCGATGATCGCGACGCCACTGGCGCCGACCAGGTCCATCAGCGGCTGGGTGTGTTCGGCCAGGCCATCGAAGACGGTGCCAGGGCTGTCCTGCATGGCCTGGCCGAGCCGGGCCAGGGTGTCGAGCTTGGCGTTGCGCTGCGCCGCCAGTTGCAAGGCCTCGAGGGCGCTGATCTGCAGCGACAGCACCTGGCCGATGGTCTTGCAGGCGCTGCGCAGGCTGCTGGGCACGTGCAAGGGGTCGCGGTTGCCACAGGTGATCAGGCCCCACAGCCTGCCCTCGCTGATCAGAGAGATGCTCATCGACGACAGCACGCCCATGTTCTGCATGTACTGGCAGTGGATCGGCGACACGCTGCGCAGGGTCGCGAAGCTCAGGTCCAGCGGGCTGTCGGTGTCGGGGCGCAGGGCCGGAACGATCGGCACGGGCCGGTAGGCGGCATCCGGGATGATCCGTAGCCAGTTGCTCAGGTACAGCGCGCGCGCTTGCGCAGGGATGTCCGACGCCGGGAAGTACAGGCCGTTGAACAGCTCCATGCCGGGACTGGTGGCCTCGGCGATGACCTGGCCGTGGCCTTCCTCCTCGAAGCGGTAGATCAGCACCCGGTCGTAACCGGTGAGGGCCTGGACCTCGCGCACGCTCAGCTCGTGCAGCTCCTGCAGGCTGCGCGCCGCCTGAAGACGCTGCAACAAGCGGTTGAGGTGCGCGTGCGAATCGCTGTTGGGACGGCTGAGGACTTCCATCTCGAAAATCAGCAAGCCCCGGTGACGGTGCAGGAAACCTTCGAAGACCCGGCCGTTGACCTTGAGTGTCAGAGGTTGCAGCGTTTCGTTGAGGTCCTGCTCGACCAGCGCGCGGACCTGCCTGGCCGGGCGTGCGCCCAGCAGCGCCGTGAGCGACTTGCCCAGCACCTGTTCGGCTGCAAGGCCCAGCAGTTCATCGACATTGGCGCTGATCTGGATGATCTCGAGGTTCGGCTCGCCCAGGGTCATCAGCACGCCATGGGGCTGGATCGCCCCAGGGTACTGGATCGGCTCGTCGGCGCAGTTGACCAGGAGCTGTTCGAAAATCTCGTCGTTGCCGGCTGTCAAAGCAGCACCTCCCGGCGCTCGAGCCAGCGCTCGAAGCCTGTGAATGTGTCAATGGCGGCCTGTGCCACCCGCGCCTGGTCCGCAGGCGAGCCGGGCGCCTGCTCGAGAAACTGCAGGAAACCGCGCCAGAGCGAACCGGTCTCTGGCCCGTAGACATCCAGGAACGCACCGCCGTTGCCAGCACCGATGTCCAGGCGCTCGGCCATGGCGCGTTTGAGGACCTGGCCGCCGAGGGTCGAGCCCTCCAGCACGTACATCACCCCAAGCGCCTGGGCCTGGTCGGTGACCGGCGGCAAGGCCGTGCAAAGGGGCAGGGCGTCGATCTGCGTGGGCGTCAGTCCCAGGTTGCGCAGGTCGGTGACCAAGGCCGGGGCCTTGGCGCGGCGCTGGGGTTCGAGGGCCGGCAGAAAACCTGCCAGGGCCTGTTCCAGCGGCGCATGGAAACCATAGTAGGCCGCGATCAGGCGCTGGTAGGCAGGACGGTCAAAGCGTGGGTCGAAGAACGGCAGGCGGTCTTCCAGTGCCTTGTGGCAGGGGCCGGTGCCTTGGCGCAAGGCGGTGAGCAGGGGCGACGGGGATTTCCCGGATGCAGTGGGCATCAGCTGGTACTCGCAGCAAGATGGTTGGAACGACGCACCTTGGTGCTGACAGGATTAGGGGCTAATCCTACAGCAACGGTCGGAAATTTCGCACTCATATCCGCGCCGCGCCATTGAGGGATAGCCGGTGCCGCGGCTTGAGCAGGTGTCCGGAGAGAGGGGGCGGGCCAGGCGGGCCCGTCCAGGGCAAGGGCTCAGAAGGCCAGCTTGTAGCCGATCAGCAGCAGCATCGCGGCCAGGCATGGGCGCAGGACGCTGTCGGAAATGCGCCCGGTCAGATGGCTGCCCAGGTAGATGCCGGGCAGCGAGCCCAGCAGCAGATAGCCCAGCAGCGACCAGTCCATGTTGCCCATGCTGGCATGGCCCAGGCCCGCGACCAGGGTCAGCGGCACGGCATGCGCGATTTCGGTGCCGACCAGACGCCGGGTCACCAGGAACGGGTACAGCAGGAACAGCGCCACCGTGCCCAAAGCGCCTGCGCCGATGGACGTCAGGGTGACCATCACCCCGAGCACCACGCCGGTGAGCACGGTGAGGGTATTGAGGGTACGGTCACTGAGGTTGTAGTGATCGCCCGCGTGCTTGCTGGCGAAGGCCTGCAGGCGTGACTTGAACAGGATGGCCAGCGCCGTGAAGATCAGCACCACCGCCAGGCCTTGCTTGATCACTGCATTGAGTGCCGAGGTGTCGGTATGCAAGGTGCTCAGGAACCACAAGGTCAAGGCTGCCGCAGGGACGCTGCCCATGCTCAGCAGGCCGGTGATCTTCCAGTCGATGTTCTTGTTGCGGCCGTGAACCCAGACGCCACTGGCCTTGGTGATGGCCGCGTAGAGCAGGTCGGTGCCGACGGCTGTCGCCGGGTGGATGCCGAACCAGAGCAGGATCGGGGTCATCAACGAACCGCCCCCGACCCCAGTCATGCCAACGATGAAACCTACAACCAGTCCCGCAATGGTGAAACCAAAAGAACCAACATCCATACGCTACTCGACGCCCAACATGCCCGTGATCGGATGCGTGCCAGCATAAAGGTTTTTTTATAGCCAAATAGACTTGTTCGTTATTAGGTTATAACCATGCCGGCCGGTTGGACGCCGCCGTACAGGTACGGCGGGTTTCCAGCGATTCCTCTGAGCCTCTTCAGATCCTGAAACTGCCCACCAGTTGCTTCAGCCGGCCGGCCTGCTGGCTCAGCGCATCGCAATGGGCCAGGGTCTGGTTCAGATGCTCCACGCCCTGCTGGTTGAGCGAGTTGATCTGGCTGATATCCATGTTCAGGCTTTCCACCACGGCGGTCTGCTCCTCGGTCGCGGCCGCCACCGACTGGTTCATGCCGTCGATCTCGCCGATGCGCCGGGTCACGCTCGACAGGCGATCACCGGCCTGGTTGGCCACCTGCACGCTCTGCTCGCTGGACACCTGGCTGGCGTTCATGGTGTGCACGGCCTCGCGCGAGCCGACCTGCAGCGTGGTGATCATGCGGTGGATTTCCTCGGCCGATTCCTGGGTGCGGTGGGCCAGGTTGCGCACCTCGTCGGCCACGACCGCGAAGCCACGCCCGGCTTCCCCGGCGCGCGCCGCTTCGATGGCGGCGTTGAGCGCCAGCAGGTTGGTCTGCTGGGAGATACCCTTGATCACGTCGAGAATCTGGCCGATGTCGTCGGTGCTGGCGTTGAGGATCTCGATCTGCTGGCACGACTCGCTGATCTTCTGCGACAGCGCCGCCATGCTGGCGATGGTCTGCTCGACCACCTGGCGGCCATCGTTGGCCTGGTCGCTGGCGCCACTGGCGTGCTGCGAGGCATCGGC
>NZ_DATELE010000173.1:0-30619 GCF_035277045.1 Pseudomonas sp.
TTCGACCGGTCGTGCTATGTCGCCGCCCACAGCGAGCGGTATGTGACATTCCTCGAAAATGCGTGGGCCGAATGGTCCGCGACCGGCAAGACGCACGACGCGCTGCCCCTGGTCTGGCCGGTTCGCGACCTGGCGATCAACGATGAGCCTGGCTTCATCGACGGCAAGCTCGGCTTTTATGCAATGGACGCTGGCGCCCCCATCACCCACGGCACCTGGGAAGCCGTGCGCAGCAGCGCGGATGTGGCCCTGACGGGTGTCGACCTGATCATCGACGGTGCCCGCGGCGCTTTCGCGCTGTGCCGCCCGCCGGGGCATCATGCCGCACGGGAATACATGGGCGGCTACTGCTATCTGAACAATGCGGCGATTGCGGCAGAGCGCTGCCTCAGCCGCGGGGCGAAGCGTGTGGCGATCCTGGATGTCGACTTCCACCACGGCAATGGCACGCAGAACATCTTCTACGATCGCGACGACGTGCTGTTCGTCTCGCTGCACGGTGATCCTCATATCTCGTATCCGTATTTCGCGGGCTTTGCGCATGAGCAAGGTACCGGGCGCGGAGCGGGCTTCAACCTGAACTACCCGCTTGCCAAAGGCACTCGCTGGGATACCTACGAGGTCGCTCTTGCCGATGCCCTGAAACGTATCCAGGCCTGCCAGCCTGACTTCCTGATCATCTCGCTGGGCGTCGATACGTTCGAGCACGATCCCATCAGCCATTTCCGCCTGACCAGCGCCGACTTCGTGAAGATGGGCGAGGCTATCGCAAGGGCAGGGCTGGCGACGCTGTTCGTCATGGAAGGGGGCTACATGGTGGATGAGATAGGCATCAACGCGGTGAACACGCTGCAGGGTTACGATGGTATTGCGGGTCCTGTCTGACAGAGCCCCCCACCTGTCGCAGGCGGGGGGGTTCCCGGTGCCGGTCGGTCAGTAGCGCGGCGAGAGATGGATGCCGGCGATCATGCAGCGAACCGATCCACCGGCCATCTCGATGGTCGGAACGTCGAGCGGCACCAGTCGCGCGGAGAGCTCGATGCGCTGGCGCTGTTCATCGGTGAGGCTGTTGAACGCCCTGCGCGACAGCGCAAGGATCCTGCCGTCGCGGCCGGACAGCTCGATGGCATTGCCGGCGAATTCCTTGATCTGCTGACGGGTCAGGTCGATCACATCGCGGCCCGACTCGATCAGCCGGTCACGGACTTCCTCGGCGCGACGCTTGTCGGTGAAGGATTCGAAGCCGACCAGCGCGAACGCTGTCGCCACACACATCAGCACGTTGGTGTGATAGATGGGCGAGCCGTGTTCGTCGGCGGTATCGAACACCATGGGCTCGAAGTTGAAGTGGGTACTGAAGCGCTCCAGGGCGATCGGGTCGGCGCGGTTCGAGCGCGCGGTGTAGGCCACCCTGGACAGATGATCGAAGACCATGGCGCCGGTGCCTTCAAGAAACAGCTGGTCCTGTTCCAGGCCGGAGTAGTCGATCACGTCCTGGACACGGTACTGGTGCTTGAGCATCTCGATGACATCCGTGCGCCGCTCGCGGCGGCGGTTTTTCGAGTACATCGAGTAGAGCGCGACGTGCCCGCCGGGGTGGGTGGAGAACCAGTTGTTCGGAAACACCGAGTCGGGCGTGTCGTGCTCGCCTCGATCATCGAACAGATGAACCCGCACACCCTCCGCCTCGAGACGCCCGGCTGCCTGGGTGACTTCGCTGAGCGCGGCCTCGGCGATGGCCTGCGCCGCGAGGTCGGGGCGCGCGCGCTGGAAGGAATTGTCCGCGGCCGTTTCCGGATTGGGGGTGAAGGCGTGGGGCCTGATCATTACAACGGCAGCGGGTGCCTGGATCGAACGCGTGGGAAGTGGCATCTGAGTGTACCGGTATCAGGAGCGGGAACGCGGGGCTCAAGCCACGCGGCGAATGCGGTTCTTGGCGTTGCGGCCGCGGGTGTGGCTGAACAGGTCCTTGGGGTCTTCATCCACCCAGGGCACCAGGTCGATCTTCGTGCCCATCGCGCGTTTCTCGGCCTGTTGAAGCACGTAGCGCAGCACCGAGTAGTCCTCGAGCGCGAAACCGACGGAGTCGAAGACGGTGATCTGCTCCGCGTACTGACGTCCTTCGGCCTCGCCGCGCAATACGCGCCACAGGTCGACGACCGGGAAGTCCGACGGCAACTGCTGAATATCTCCTTCGATGCGGGTCTGCGGTTCGTACTCCACGAACACCCGCGAGGCGCGAAGCACATCGGCGTGCAGCTCGGTTTTCCCCGGGCAGTCCCCACCCACCGCGTTGAGGTGCATCCCGGGCTCGAGCATGTCGGGAGTGATGATAGTGGCGTACGCCTTGTCGGCGGTCACCGTGGTGATGATGTCGACGCCTTTCACTGCCGCGGCGACAGAGTCGGCCCGCGTGATGGTCAGGCCGCTGTACGCCTGCAGGTTGCGGATCAGCTTGGCGGTGGCCAGTGGGTCGGTGTCGTAGGCGACGATCTCCTCGATGCCCAGGTGCTTGTGAAAGGCCAGGGCCTGGAACTCGCTCTGCGCGCCATTGCCGATCAGCGCCATCTTGCGCGAGTCTGGACGTGCCAGCGCTTGCGCGGCCATCAACGATGTCGCGGCGGTGCGCATTGCCGTGGCGATGGTCAGTTCGGACAGCAGTACCGGATACCCGGTGTCCACCTCCGCCAGCACGCCAAAGGCCATGACGGTATGCAGGTCTCGCGCGGTATTGGACGGATGCCCGTTGACGTACTTGAACGCATAGCGGCTGGTGTCCGCGACGGGCATCAGTTCAATGACGCCCACCTCGGAGTGGCTGGCCACGCGCGCAGACTTGTCAAAGTCCTGCCAACGTTTGAAATCCTCTCGAATGGCGGCCGCCAGTTCACCGATGAAAGGCCCCACGCCAATATCGTTCACCAGGTCCGACATGGTCGGAACATCAATAAAGCACGTCATCTTGTTATACCTGTCAATGTGCCTGCATTTATCGCGATGCTGTGAATGGGATAAATACAGGGGGGATGGAAAAGTGTTCAGCAAGAAGAGTGTGATGAAAGAGTGGATCAATATGAAGAAGACAGGTTGCCAATTTTGACGGTTTTCTGGACAATCTGTTAACCAATAATAGCAATTTGAATAGACTGGCCTACATCATGGACAAGATCGATCAGGAACTCATCGCGCTGTTGCGAGATAACGCTCGTCTGCCAGTCATGACGCTTGCCAAGAAGCTGAAGGTCGCCAGGGCAACGGTCCAGAACCGCATCAACAGGCTCGAAGAGCAGGGTGTGATCATCGGTTACACGATCCGTCTGCGCTCGGACGCGCTGGAGCAAGGGGTACGGGCCATCACCAGCATCGGCATCAGTGGCCATCATGCCGCGGAGGTCAAGCACGCGCTTCGCGGGCATCCCAACGTGGTGGCGATCCACTCCACCAATGGCCGCTGGGACCTGATGGCAGAAGTGCGCGCCGACACGCTCGAGTCCTTCGACCGCGCGCTGTACACCATCCGCTCGATCCCTCATATCGAGAACACGGAGACCAGCATCCTGCTCTCCACCTTCAAGATGTGAGCGGGCATATCGTCAGGTACGCAGTACATAGTGCACAGCATCCGTGTCTGGGTGCGCAGTTTGTAGCGTTCCGGTTGACCGGTCCTGCTGGCAGAATAAGGGCGCTCTTGAGTATTACCCGGGCGTTTTGCAATGTTGACTAAGCCAGTGTCAACAGCGCATGGCCGTGGGTGGTTACTACTTAAAGAAAAAGAATAAGAGGTTACACATGCATCAATCGTGCGACTCGCAAGACGCGGCTCTGCAAGAGCGTGGGGTATTGAAACGACGGCTTGAAAACCGGCATCTCCAGCTCATATCGATCAGCGGTGCAATTGGCACGGGACTGTTCATGGGGTCGGGCAAGATAATCGCGCTGTCGGGAACTTCCATTCTCCTGGTGTATGCAATTATCGGTTTCTTCGTGTTCTGCATCATGCGCGCGATGGGCGAAATGCTCCTGGCCAATCTTCAGATGGGCTCGTTCGCCGATCTCGTTCACAACTACCTTGGCCCCCGCGCGGGCTTCATTCTGAGTTGGTCCTACTGGCTGAGCTGGGTGGTGGCAGCAGTGGGCGACGTGGTCGTCGTGGCAGGTTTCGTGCAGTACTGGTATCCGGATATGCCGACCTGGCTGCCGGCCTTCGCCACGATGTTCCTGTTGCTGGCGCTCAACATGCTGGCGGTCAAGGCGTTCGGCGAGGTGGAGTTCTGGTTCGGGCTGGTCAAGATCGTCGCGATCGTGCTGCTAGTGGTGACCGGCCTGGTCATGGTCGCCACGTCCTACACGTCGCCTGCCGGGGTGACGGCGTCGTTCAGTCATCTGGTGGCGCCAGGCGTGGTGTTGCCGCATGGGATCATCGGCTTTCTCGGCGGCTTCCAGATCGCGATATTCTCGTTCGTGGGCACCGAGCTCATCGGCACGGCGGCAGCGGAAGCCAAGAATCCCGAGAGAACACTGCCCAAGGCGATCAACACCATTCCGGTTCGCATCCTGCTGTTCTACATCACCGCCCTGGCCTGCATCATCAGCGTGGTGTCGTGGGCCAACGTGCCGGCGAATCGAAGCCCGTTCGTGGAACTGTTCCTGTTGGGCGGGCTGCCAGCGGCTGCGGGCATCATCAATTTCGTGGTGCTCACCTCCGCGGCATCGTCGGCCAATAGTGGCGTCTACTCCGGCTCGCGAATGCTGTTCGGCCTGTCCCACCAGCAACAGGCGCCCGCGGGATTCGGGCGCCTGTCCAGGGCAGGCACGCCGGTCAGGGCGCTGATGTTCTCGGGCGTGTGCATGGCCATCGCGCTGACCTTGCTGTTCATCATCCCAGAGGTCATGACCGTGTTCACGCTGGTGTCGACCATCTCGGCGGTGATGATCATCGTCACCTGGTCGCTGATTCTGATGTCCTACTTCGCCTACCGTCGCCAGTGCCCCGAAGCGCATGAGCGGTCCGGGTTCAAGCTTCCAGGCGGCAGGATGACCGCGGGGGCTTCGCAAGCGTTCCTGATCTTCGTGCTGTGCCTGCTCGCGATCGAGCCCGATACACGCGCGGCCCTGTATGTCATGCCCCTGTGGTACCTGGGGCTGCTGCTCGCGTACCGTCATCGGGCCAACGCGGGGGCTCGGCGCATGGCGGCCACGACGGCCTCCTAGCGCGGGACAAAGACAGGGGCCTGCGTTTGTGCGCAGGCCCCTGTGAATGCCTTGGATGTCTCATGAAGGCACGGCGGCCTTCCAGGTAATCAGAACACCAGCTTGAACAGCGCGATCACCACGATCAGGCCAATCAGGAAAATCACACCAACGGTACCGCCTAGAAATTTCAGCATGGGGCTACTCACTTCAGATGGGCTTAAACCTCTAGACCCCTTCGCGCCATCAGTGGTTTCGTCGGATATCGCAAGCCTCCGCCAACACCGATTGGCAAATCCCGCCTGATGCCTCAGGCTTGCGCGCTGCAACAGCGTGCTGGCAGCCCGGCACGCCTCTGGATATCAACGGCGGAGCGGCACATGGCCTCCTCGAAACGACAATACTCAGGTATCGAGCGCGAACTGGTGCGCGCGCTCACCCATGCCTGCGAAACAGCCAAACATGAAATCACCGGCTTTACCTGGCTGACTCATCGCGTGGACTACGCCCGGTTCCCGGAAAGCCTGGTGGTGACCTGGGTATTCGACAGCGACAACAGCATGAACGCCGCGATCGCCAACCAGGGTGCCATGACCCTTCAGGCGCTCACCCTGGCGGCCTTCGAGGACATCGGCATTGCTGTCGCGAGCATCAAGCCCCACGTCGAACTCGACTCCGAGGAGCGCTGCGCCTCCCAGCACGGCGGCGACTGGGCGGCACGATTGAATTCACGGCACAGGGCGGGCGGCAAGCATGGCCAAAGACATTGAGAATCCCTGCGTTTCGCTGTGCCAGCTCAACAGCGAGATGTGCGTAAGCTGCGGCCGCACCCGTGAAGAAATCCGCAAATGGCGCGGCATGAAACGGCCGGAGAAGATGGCGACGGTGCAAAACGCGGCGGCGCGCATGAAGACCCTCGCCAAGAAAAAGAACAAGCGCTAGCGGCCACGACGCATGGGCCAGTGAAAGGCCCATGCGCCACAAAGCCAATGCCCGGCCACATCAGAAGGTGTAGGCAATCCCCGCCTGCACGGTGCGTGGCGCGCCGGGGTAGACGTAAGTGTTGAACGCCCCTTCGTCGTAGCCTTTGTCGAACACGTTCTTCACGTCCAGGTTCAGGCGCACATGTTCGTTGAGCTGGTAGAAGCTCAGCAGGTCGACCACGGTGTATCGCTCCATGGTATAGGTCTGCGCGGCGGTCTGCCCGGCGCGGTCATCCACGTACTTGACGCCGAAGCCCAGGCCCAGTCCTTTGGCCAGCCCGTCCTGGAACTCGTAGGTGTTGAGCAGGCTGAAGCTGTTGCGCGGGATGTTGGCCAGGCGTGTGCCAGTGGGCAGGCTGCTGTCCTTGGTCACTTCGGCATCGACGTAGGCATAGCCACCGATCATCCGCCACTCGGGAGTCAGGTTACCGGCGATGTTGATGTCCAGGCCGCGGCTGCGGACCTCGCCCGCCGCAATGCTGAAGGTGCCGGTAGGGTCGTTCGGATCGCGCGCCAGCACGTTCTCTTTGACGATGTGGTAGATCGCGGCATCGATGCTCAGCTGGCGGTCGAGCGCCTCCCACTTCACGCCCAGTTCGTATGACTTGCCTTTCTCCGGGTCGAAGCCGCCGCCTTGCTGGCTGGCACCACTGTTGGGCTTGAACGAGCGCGCGGTGTTGGCATACACCGCGAGCGTATCGGTCAGGTCGTAGATCAGGCCGAAGCGCGGGGTGACGGCGTTCTCGGCCTTGGTGAAGTCACGCACGTTGTTGAGCTTGTCATCGTAGTCATGCTCGAAGCGCTCGAAACGCACACCCGCCAAGGCCTTCAGCCGATCGGTCAGGGCCACCTGGTCCTGGACGAACGCGGCCCAGGTCTTGAGGTTTTCCTTGTCGTAGGTGGTGGTGCGCGTGAGGGCAGGGCGGGCCTGGCCCAGGACCGGGTTGAACAGATCGATCGGGTAGGCGCCATTGCCCGCCGCGGAGCGCTGAATAATCGAGTTGTAGTCGTAGTCCTCGTACTCGATCCCGGTCAGCAGCGTGTGGGCGTAACCGCCGGTGTCGAAGTGACCGGTGAGGTTGAGCTGATAGTCGCGGTCAGTCCATTCCAGCTTGCGGTAGTTGAAGTTGCGCCCCAGGGTGCGCCCGTCCGCTTGCAGGCCGTTGGCCTCCACGGCGTTGCCCTTGAGCGTGCCGTCGAGCCACTGCAGGCCGCCGGCCAGGGTCCAGTCGTCGTTGAGGAAATGCTCGAAGCGCAGCTGCGCCATGTCGTTGTCGTTGTGCAGCAGGTTGTCGCTGCCTTTTTCCCAGATGTTGGTGTCACGCGAGGCGCTGCCGCGCTGTGTCGGGTAGCGGGTCAGACCGCGGTCCAGGGGGTGGTTGTTGCGCATGAAGTCACCCTCGAAGACGATCCGGGTGCTGTCGTTGACCTGCCAGGACAGCACCGGCGCGACGTCGTAGCGCTCGGTCCGCACGTCATCGCGGAAGCTTTCGCCGCCTTCGCCCAGCACGTTCAGGCGGTAGGCCAGGCGGCCGTCCTCGCTGAGCGGGCCGGTGGCATCCAGGGTGGCGCGGTGCATGCCCTGGTCGTCCAGCTGGCTGCCGAGCGTGACCTTGTTCTCGCTCAGGGGTTGCTTGCTGACCACGTTGAAAGTGCCGCCAGGATCGCCCCGGCCATACAGGCTGGTGGCGGGGCCGCGCAGCACTTCGAGGCGTTCGACGGTGTTGGCGTCGGGCGCGTTCGGGTAGCCGCGATTGATCGGGAAGCCATTGCGGTAGAACTCGCCCGTTGTAAAGCCGCGCACGGTGAAGGTGGTCAGTCCCTGGCCGCCAAAGTTGTTGGCGCGCCCAACCCCGCCCGCGTAGTCCAGCGCATCCTGCAGGCGAGTGGAGGCGGTGTCTTCCAGTACATCCTTGGGCACCACGCTGATCGACTGCGGTGTTTCATGCAGCGCCGTGTCGGTGCGGGTGGCGCTCGCCGAGCGGCTGGCCTTGTAGCCAAGGACCAGGCCGTCGGCGCGCTCCACGTCGCCGGCATCCGCGCTGATGTTTACAGCGTCCAGCTGGATGTTCGAGCTGTCTGGAGGGGTTGAAGCTGCCCAGGCGGTCAGAGGGGCGGCGTGTAGCAGGCACAGCGAAACGATCGTGCGGCGCATCGATTTACGACCTGATCAGGGGGAGGGGGAGGAATGCGCCTTGATACTACTTGTAAATAATTCCCAAATACAACGTGTCTGAGTCATTTCTGCCAATGCCAATGGCAGTGCATTGGCAAGTGCTGTGCCATCGGCCTGGAAGGCAGGCTGGCACCCGAATCGTGCCAGCCTGAGAGTCTTCGCTACTTGCAGTTCCCGGCCTTGCGGTAGCCCGCCGCTTGCGCCGCGGGTTCGGAGCGGAACGTGACCTGGTTCTTCACTGACACCTTGCCGTAGCTGGGGCAGCCTTCAGGGAGGTGATACAGGTGGCTGCTGCTGTTGCCGATGATCGCACCGCCCGCCGAGGCGCTGGCGACCGTCGGTTGCACCGCAGGTTTCGAGCTTTTCGCCGGGATGGCGCTGACGACGCCATCACCTTTGGGCTTGTAGCCGGGCGTCCAGCTGCGTTCGCCGGTCACGAAGGGGTTGGAGTGGCCCATGATCGCGGCGATGCGGCGGTTGCGTTCCTTCTCCCAGGTGCTGACCGGGTGCTGTTTGTCCCAGGCCATGAACAATTGTTGCTGCTGACGTGACATGTTCAGCTTGTACCGGTCGAACATGTAGAACGTGGTTCGCGCGACCAGTCCCTTGACCTCGTCACGGGGTTCTGCGGCGCGTTGCTTGAAGTCGACGCGGGTCTTGCACTGGCCGTATTGCGAGTCAACGCCGGAGACCATGCCGTAGTTGAAGTTGCTGCGGTCGCCGTTCACTTCGCCCACGGAAGGGTAAAGGTTGAAGAGATCGGCTTCCATGGCACGGAAGACCGGATCGTCATCGACACAATGCTTGCGTCCACCGTTGTTCCAGCACTGGCGCTGGTGGCCGAACGTCCAGGCCGGGACGATGTGTTCCCACTCGGTACGGTCGGCGCGGGTTTGTTGGCTTCGTGCCTGCAGGCCACAGGACTTGGGGTCTACCCGGCCGCCGGACTTGCCGACCCAGGTCCACTTGCAACCACAGTAGAGTTCGCCCATGGCGCTGTTAGCCTGGTCGAGGTAGATCTTCTGTTTGGCAACGGCCTTGGCTTCGGTGAAGGTCGAGGGGGGATTGGCGTGGGCGGGGGTAGTGATTGAAAGGGCGAGTAGCAGGGCGGACAGCAGTTTGATCATGGCGACGCGTTATCTTGATGTGGGGGCGCGCAGTATACGGGGGAGACGTTTTAGGGGGCAGGGCAAGTGGCCAAGTTGTTTTTTTATTGGCGGCTCTGGCTGATAGGTAGTGCGAATATTCGCTTGGTTGGATGCGACGTGCTGGTTGGGCGTGTCTTGTGGTGCGATCGAGGGCGAAGCGGTCCTGAAGTCGTTAGATGCTGGAAAGTGCAGATGGCTACATTCGGTGTTCCCTGCCACCACCGCACAACACGGTAACCCTGCGCCCCGGCGAGGGCTCTGCCCTCGTTTCGCGGCACAAGGCACGCGCCTACAGGGCCCGGCTATGCCGGGCCGGGGACTGTGATTACTTCGGTAGAAGACAGTTGCTCTCAGAGGGCCCGGCGATGCCGGGCCGTGAGGGGTCAGTCTATCGCTCGCGAGCGTCCACACTCCGGACAGGAATTCGCTCAGGAGGTTGGCAGCCCGAGGAACACGAGCCACAACCGCTGCCGCAGTCACTGCCCTTGGACGGCTTCAAGCGTCGCCACAAGAACGCCGCCGCATAGATAACCACAGCTGCAATAACCACGTACTGCGCAATCAGTCCGCTACTCATGACACCGTCTCGGCCAGTTGATAGGTCAACAACGCAAGCCCATAGGCCACGGCAAACATGTACCCGAACGCCAACCCGACCTGGCGCCAGCTGGCCGTTTCCTTGCGGATCACGGCAAGCGTCGACATGCACTGCGGTGCGAAGGCGAACCACACCATCAGCGAGAGCGCGCTGGCCAGTGACACTTGCGCGCTCAGCGCCTGGCTCAAGGACGCGACATCGTCGGCGCTGGCCACCGAGTACACCGTGGCCAGGGTGGCGACGGCAGTTTCACGGGCGGCGAACGCCGGGATCAGCGCCAGGGTGATCTGCCAGTTGAAGCCCAACGGCGCGAACAACGGCTGCAGGGCCTTGCCCAGGTAACCCGCCACGCTGTAGTCGATGGCCGCGCCAGTGGCGCCCGCTGGCGCGCTGGGGAAGCTGGCGATCACCCACATGATGACCGTCAGCGCGAGAATCACCCCGGTCAGCTTCTTCAGGAACAGGTAACCCCGCTCCCACAGCTTCAACGCCAGATCACGCGCTCGCGGCAGGCGGTACGCCGGGAGCTCCATCATCAGCACCGGTTGCTGCATGGCCGTGGGCCGAAGGCGCTTGCACACCCAGCCGACCGCCATGGCGCCGACGATGCCCAGCAGGTACAGCCCGAGCAGGACAATGCCCTGCAAGCCGAACACGCCCCCCACGCGCACATCCGGTATCACCGCGCCGATCAGCAGCGCGTACACCGGCAGGCGGGCCGAGCAGGTCATCAAGGGCGCGACCAGGATGGTGGTGAGCCGGTCATAACGGTCGCTGATGCTGCGCGCGCCGATGATCCCCGGGATCGCGCAGGCGAAACTCGAGAGCAGTGGGATGAACGACCGCCCGGTGAGGCCGACGCTGCGCATCAGCCTGTCGAGGATGAACGCCGCGCGGGGCAGGTACCCGGACTCTTCCAGCACGAAGATGAAAAAGAACAGCACCAGGATCTCGGGCATGAAACCCAGCACGGTGCCAAGGCCACTGATCAGGCCGTCACAGATCAGACCTTGCAAGGGCCCGGCGGGCAGGACACTGCTGGCGAGCGTCGCCAGCAGGTCGAAGCTGTCGGCGACCCAGTCCGTGATCGGCTTGCCGATCGAATACACGCCCTGGAAAATCAGGAACATCACGGCCACCAGCACCAGTGGGCCCACCACCGGATGGATCAGCCAGCGGTCGATGGCATCGACGCGATCATTCGAGAGCTGCGGCATCGTCACGCTCGCATCAAGGATGTCGCGCACGCGCGCGTGCAGGTCCGCCGCCGGGTCTACAGCCGGCGCGGGCCTGATCGTCTCCCACTCATCGAGGGCTTCGACGAGTTGCCGGGCACCGTCATGACGAATTGCGACCGTCTCTATCACGGGCATCCCCAGCTCGGCCGAGAGCCTGTCCCGGTCGATCCGGATGCCACGCTTGCGCGCGGCATCGGCCATGTTCAGCACCAGCACGGCGGGCAAGCCCAAGCGTTGCACCTCCAGCACGAAGCGCAAGTGCAGGCGCAGGTTCGTGGCATCGGCGACGCAGAGCAACAGGTCGGGGCGGGCTTCTCCGGGATACTCGCCCTGAAGCACTTTCAAGGTGACGTGTTCATCCTGGCTCATCGAGGACAGGCTGTAGGTGCCAGGCAGGTCCAGCACCCGGCAACGGGCACCGGAGGCCATCGTCACCGTGCCCTCCTTGCGCTCGACCGTCGCCCCGGCGTAGTTGGCCACTTTCTGCCGGGCACCCGTCAACAGGTTGAACAAGGCCGTCTTGCCGCAGTTCGGATTGCCCACCAGGGCCAGGCGCAGGTCGGCCATCAGGCGCCCACTTCCACCAGGACCATCCTGGCTTCGTCCCGGCGCAGCGCGAAACGGGTACCGCCCACCTGGATGAGCACCGGGTCGCCACCCCAAGGGGCTCGTGCGACCACCGACACGCGCTCGCCAGGCACGAAGCCGATGTCCTGCAGACGCTGACTGACCGGGTCGGCATCGCCCGATCGCTCGACCTGCGTCACACAGGCTTCCTGACGGCGTGGCAAATCACACAAACGCATAGTGGTGTCCAGAGGATGATAATGATTAAGATTTGCGGGGATCCTAGGGCCCATGGCAGGTCGATGCAAGTAACATGAAAACATCTTCATGCTGAACCGGCTGCGCCCCGTGAGGTTAAAAAAGCGCAGCGTTCAAGCTGTAAACTGCTTTCGAATGAACCCATGCGATTGCCTAGTTTCAAAATAATTAAGCCGTTACCCCTCGGCAAATCCACTAGCAGGCTGCTACTGTATATTCGTCCGTCCCGAATCCAAGGAAACTAATCCATGTCGCGTTTGGCAGAATTTCGTCAACTAGAGCAAAAACTCGCGGCTCAGCTTGCTGAGCTTGAAGTCATGAAGGGCAGTTCCGAACTCAAGGCCGAAATCGAATTCGAAACCAAACTGCGCGCCCTGCTGGAAAAATACGGCTTCAGCCTGCGCGAGATCATCAATATCCTCGACCCGCAGGCCGGCCGCCGCGCGCCAGCCGCTGCCGCGCCGCAAAAGGCCACGCGCAAGGCGCGTGAAGTCAAGGTCTACAAGAATCCTCACAACGGTGAGCTGATCGAGACCAAAGGCGGTAACCACAAGTTGCTCAAGCAGTGGAAAGCCGAATACGGCGCCGAGGAAGTGGAATCCTGGCTGGGCAAGTAACCGGCCAGGCATTGCCACACCTTCGCTAGCCCCACCTCGGTGGGGCTATTTCATTTGGATCAACAAGGGCTTTATTTCCCTCCTGCCCACAACCGTTCAACGGAACTACCGCGCTGAAGGCCCCCCTAAGACTTTCCATGCGCACTAGCACAACGCTAGTTCCACGTTTCGGATGTGGCTTCATGTCTTCAAGTGTCAGTTATTCATCCCCCGCGCAACATAACGAACAACGTGCGTCTTCACGTCGGCTCATCTTCATTTCTGTTCTCGTCGCAACCATGGGCGCGCTGGCGTTCGGCTACGACACCGGGATCATCGCCGGTGCGCTACCGTTCATGACGCTGCCCGCAAGCCAAGGCGGGCTGGGCCTGAATGCCTTCACCGAGGGCCTGATCACCGCCTCGCTGATCGTCGGGGCGGCCTTCGGCTCGCTCGCCAGTGGCTACCTGTCCGACCGCTTCGGGCGACGGATCACGCTTCGCGCGTTGGCGGTGCTGTTCATCATCGGCGCACTGTCGACGGCCACCGCCCCGTCGGTGCCCTTCATGGTCGCCGCGCGTTTCGTCCTGGGTATCGCGGTGGGGGGAGGGTCGGCAACCGTGCCGGTGTTCATCGCCGAGATCGCCGGGGCATCGCGCCGGGCCCGGCTGGTCAGCCGTAACGAACTGATGATCGTCAGCGGCCAGCTGCTCGCCTACACGCTCAGCGCGGTGATGGCGGCGCTGCTGCATACACCTGATATCTGGCGCTACATGCTCGCCATCGCCATGGTGCCGGGGGTCTTGCTGCTGGTGGGGACCTTCTTCGTGCCGGCCTCGCCGCGCTGGCTAGCCTTGAAAGGACGTTTCGACGAGGCGCAAGGCGTGCTCGAGCAATTGCGCGACAGCAAGGCCGAAGCACACCGCGAAGTGGAGGAAATGAAGGCCCAGGCCGAGCAAGCCCGCAATAGGCCTTCGAAAAAACAGCTGCTGCGCCAGAAGTGGGTGATCAAGCTGCTGTTCATTGGCATCGGGCTGGGGTTCACCGCGCAGTTCACCGGCGTCAACGCCTTCATGTACTACACGCCGCTGATCCTCAAGAGCACAGGCCTTGGCACCAATGCCGCGCTGACCGCGACCATTGGCAACGGGATAGTATCGGTGATTGCCACGCTGCTGGGGATCTGGGCCATTGGCCGTTATGGCCGTCGCCACCTGCTGATGACCGGGCTGGTGGCGGTCATCCTGATGCAAGCGGCCCTGGGGTGCGTGATGCTGTTCATGCCGCAGAACCTTGTGCAAAGCTATACCGCCCTGGCCTGCATCCTGGTGTTCCTGCTGTTCATGCAGATGTGCATCGCGCCAGTGTACTGGCTGCTGATGTCCGAACTGTTCCCGATGCAGGTCAGGGGCGTGCTGTCCGGTGCCGCGGTGTCCATGCAGTGGCTGTTCAACGCCACCGTCGCCTTCAGTTTCCCGATCGCGGTGGCATGGCTGGGCAACCCTACGTTCTTTGTGTTTGCGGTGATCAACCTGGGGTCGTTGGCGTTCGTGTTCTTCTGCTTGCCGGAGACGAAAGGCAAGTCGCTGGAGCAGATCGAGAAGCATATGAAGCGGGAGCTGTAACCCCCGCTGGATGCTACTTGAACCCTACCACGGCATGCGGCACGTACAGTGCCTCAAGCCGCGCGGTCTCGGCCTCGGTCAGCGGGAGGTCGAGCGCCGCGATCGCGTCATCGAGCTGGGCGACCTTGGAGGCGCCGACGATCGGCGCCGACACCCCACGTTTGCCCAGCACCCACGCCAGCGCGACCTGCGCCATCGGCACCCCGCGCTCCTGGGCGATCTCTTCGACCACGCCAATCACCTTGCCATCCTCGGCCTCGGTGCCTTCATAGAACGACTGGCCAGACACATCGCTGCGCGTGCGCGCGGTCTGCTCGCCATGGGGCCGGGTCAGGCGGCCGCGGGCCATCGGGCTCCAGGGCATCAGGCCGACACCCTGGTCGATGCACATCGGGATCATCTCGCGCTCTTCCTCGCGGTAGATGAGGTTGAGGTAGTTCTGCATCGACACGAACCGGCTCCAGCCGTTGCTGGCGGCGACGTGCTGCGCCTTGGCGAACTGCCAGGCGTACATCGAGGAGGCGCCGATGTAGCGCGCCTTGCCCGCCTTGACCACGTCGTGCAGGGCTTCCATGGTCTCCTCGATCGGCGTGGTGTAGTCCCAGCGGTGAATCTGGTACAGGTCGACATGGTCGACGCCCAGGCGGGTCAGGCTGGCGTCGATGCTGGAGAGAATCGCTTTGCGCGACAGGCCTTGCTCGTTCGGCCGCGAAGCGCCTTCCCACATGTTGGCCGGGAAATACACCTTGGTGGCGATGACGGTTTCATCACGGCGGGTGAACTCCTTCAGCAGCTTGCCCAGGATGATTTCCGAAGTACCCGCCGAGTAGCTGTTGGCGGTATCGAAGAAGTTGATCCCCTGTTCGACGGCGTGGCGGATGATCGGACGGCTGGCGTCCTCGCCCAGGGTCCACGGATGGGTGCCGGCGTCCGGCTCGCCGAAAGTCATGCAGCCCAGGCACAGTTTCGAGACATCCAGGCCTGTGGTTCCCAGCTTGACGTACTGCATTGCACTCTCCTCGTATTGGTCGTGGGAGGAGACTAGCGCTGATTCGGCCCTGCGAAAATTCCGTATCGGTGCAAGCGTGCTCTGCAGAAATTCACAAGCGCAGGAGGGGGCGCATGTGGCGGTTCACGAAGTCGGTCACCGCCTTGATGCGTGGCGTGTCGCGCACGTCCTCGTGGACCGCCAGCCAGATCTCGATGCTCATCGAGTCGCCGTCGTCCCGTACAGGGTCAAGCCCGTATTCCTGGGCCATGAAGGCTGGCAGGCAGGCAATGCCGACTCCGCCCGCGGCAGCCTGGGCCTGGATGCGCAGGTCGTTGCTCTGCAGCGCGAAAGGACGGTGGCCCGCCTGCTCGTTCAGCCAGCGCTGCTGGGGCGACCTGGCCTGGGACGCGTCGTAGCCGATGTAAGCCGGCTGTTCAAAGGTGCGCAGGTAGGAGGGCGACGCGTAGAGCCGGTAGTCCAGATGCCCCAGCAGGCTCGCCACCAGCGTGGGCTCGGTGGGCCGGGTCAGCCCGATGGCAATGTCCGCCTCGCGTCGCGCCAGCGAGGCGCGCGACTTGCTGCCGACCAGTTTCAGGCGCAGCTGCGGATAGCGCTGGTACAGCTCGCCGAGGCGCCGGGCGATCATGCTGCCGAGCAGGGCAGGGGGCGCGGACAGGACGACCTCGCCTTCGACCTGCTCCTGCCCGGAGCTTGCGAAATGCTCGAGCGCGAAGGATGACAGCGTCATCTGGTCCGCGAATTCTGCGACACGGCGGCCTTGCTCCGTGACGGCATAGGCCCGGGGACGGCGGTCGACCAGCTTGAGGTTGAGGGAGGCCTCGAGCGATGAAATCCGCCGCGCCACCGTCGCATGATCGACACCCAGCGCCTTGGCGGCCGCCGACAGCGAGCCCGCGGCCACGAAGGCGGAGAAATAGCGCAGATCTTCCCAGTCGAACATAGCCATGCCTTTGTTTCAGAAGCCCGATGATACCGCGCTGGAACCTACAGCGGCATATCCAGTGCCAGGGCCTTCCAGCTGGCCTTGCGCTTGCGCTCCACCAGCGCGGCCAGTGCGTCGCCGCTCGGTGCGCCCTGGCGGGTGAACTTCACGGGGGCCAAGGTGAACAGGTAGACCTTTTCGTCCTCGGGGATATCCTCGTCGCTGCCGCGGGTGTTCCAGGGCTTGTCCACCACGAGCATGGCATCGACCTGGGTTGGCCAGGGCAGGTCGGCAAAGGCGGTATCGTCGCGCCGCACCAGCGTGCCCTCGGCCAGCGGACCCTGCTCGAGGGTGCGGCGGGTCAGGCGTGACAGCAGCCGCACCGGGAAGCGCCACGGGTCGTCCGGGCCACTGTCGACGTGGGGCAGGGCCCAGTCGCCGGGCAGGCAGATGAACAGCTCGGTCATCGGCGCCGCCTGGAACAGGCCGAGGGTGAACAGCAGCTTGAAGTCGTTCTTGCCGCCCACCAGGCTGACGTGCAGGCTGGCGCCAGGGTCTTCTCTGGCAGGGCTGAAGACGAGCGGCAATACTCGGCCAACGGTCTCCTGGACGTAGTTGAGAATGGAGTTGCCACCTTCGGGGACGTCGTCATCGCCGGTGTCGCTGATGCTCCGGGCGCCGTGGCTGCGAAGCAGCTGCGCGGTGGCCGGGTGGTTCCAGGTGATCGCCGAATCCAGCGGGCTCTTGTTCAGCCGTCGGTGCAGGCGATTGGCGTCCGCGCCGTGGCACAGCAGCAGCTCGACGACGTCGTGGTACCCGTTGATGGCTGCGCCATGCAGCGGACCGCAAATGCTGTCGGGTTGACCCTCGACCTGCGCGCCGGCGTGCAACAGGGTCTGGCAGGTGTCCAGATGCCCGCCGCTGGCGGCCAGTTCAAGCGCGGTGGCGCGGCCATGGCGCAGCGCCGGCCGATCCAGCTCCAGGCCGCGCTCGAGGAGCAACACGCATATCTGGTCCTGGCCGTAACGCGCCGCGACATGCAACAGGCCTTCGGCCTCAGGATTGCCGAAACGCGTCAGTGACAGCAGTGCAGGGTAGGTGTCGGCGAAGTGCCGGACCTGCGCCAGGTCGCCTGTTTCCACCGCTGTGTAGAGGCTGTCGAGCAGGCTCTGGTGCTCTGCGTAAAGTGCTTGCGAATCGGTCATTGGCCGACCATCCCCTGTCTGAATTCGTTGCGAAGCTCGCCCAGCACACGCTCCACCCCCTGCAGGCCCTGGTGCTTGACCTCGGCAAGGCGGGTGAAGACTTCCTTGGCGGCAGAGACGCTGTGGGTGCGGCCGCCATTTTCGGCCCAGGTGAAGTTGCGTGGATCGGTGTTGATGTCGATACCCAGGTCTTTCATGATTTTCTGCGCATCGAGGATATAGGCCCGGTTCTCGGGCTTCCAGTTTCTGGGCGCCGCTTCGCGCACCACGTGGTGGCGGTGCGGCTTGTCCATGCCAACGGGCGCATCGCCCATGTCGTCGCGGTCCTTCTTGCTCATCCGGCAGACCGCCAGGCCATGCGGGTCGATCCAGGTGGCCGGGTTGGGCGCGTAGCGGTACAGGTTCAGGCCCCCGGCCAGGCCGATCGGGTCGGGCTGGGTGAAGCGTCCGATGTCCGGGTCGAAATAGCGGAACAGGTTGTAGTGCAGGCCGGTCTCGCGGTCCAGGTACTGGCCCTGGAAACGCAGGTTCTGCTCTTCTACGTGGGCCGGTTCGCGCGCTTCGGCCACGGTGTTGCCCCACACCTGGTAGCGTGTCTGCCAGAGCAGCTCGCCGGCACTGTCGGTGAGGCGCTCGGGCAGCCCGCTCAGGTCGTTGTGGAAGTAACGCACCTGTTGGTGCGCGCCGCTGCCGTCGACCCGGGCCAGCGGCTCGAAGCTGCCGTCGGGGTAGAGGAAAAGACTTTGCAGGCCATTGCGCCGTTCACCCAGCAAGCGATAGCCGTCCCAGCTGAACCGGGTCTCGCCGAGCAAGCGGCCCTCGGCGTCATGCTCGCGTTTTTCCACGCGTCGTCCCAGCGGGTCGTAGCGCATGCGGACCACTCGCTCACGGCCGCCTAGCAGGCTGCGCACCTCCACCAGGCGCTGCTCGGCGTCATAGCGCAGGCGCTGCACACCGCGGCGGGCGCTGCGCTTCTCGACCAGTCGGCCGAAGGCATCGTAGCGATAGCGTTTGTCCTGGTAGGTGAGCACACGGTTGTGCCGCACCAGGCCCGGTGCGGTGCCATCGAGCAGGTTGCCCGCGGGGTCATAGGCGAAGCGCTCGTCGATTCCACCGGGCGTCTGGCACGCCACCACGCGCTGGGTGGCGTCGTGCAGCAGCCATTGTTGTTGCTGCGCCCCCGGCGACTGATTGAAGCGCCCGCTCAGGCTGTCCTGCAGGTCGTATTCGAAACGTTGCTGCAAAGGCGAGGGCAGGTGCGCCGCCGCAGAGCGGGCCCGGCTCAGGCGCGCCCGCAGGCGGCCGGCGCGGTCATAGTCGCTGCGGGTTTCCAGTTCGCCCTGGGTCCGGTGGATTTCACGGTGCAGGCGGTCGCGCTCGAAGTCGCTGATCAGCACACCGTCCAGATTGATCTGGTGCAGGTGGCCACTGCCATAGTAGAGCTGGTTGAGCACACGCCCATCCGGCAACCGGCTGCGCACACGGTTGCCCAGCTCGTCGTACTCATGGTGCAAGGCGCCGTCAGCGCTCTGCTCGCTGACGATCCGGCCCAGCGCATCGTAGGCGAAATCAAGCTGTTCGCGGTGGTCCTGGGCGTCGACGGAGCACACCGACAGCATTCGGTCGAGCGCGTCGTACTGGTAGTCGGTACGGCCGTCGTCGGTGATCCTGGCCACCAGGCGGCCACCGGCATCGCGCTCGAAACGGTGGATGATGGCGGCCGGCGGTACCTCGGGCACCAGGCTCAGGCCAGCCCCGTGGGGCGCCGGTAACTGATCCACCCCAAGCAGGCCGTCGAGGGCGTCATGGTGGTAACGCCGCGCGCTGCCGTCCAGGTCCTGGCGCTCGACCAGTCGATCCCCTGCGTCCCAGCTGAAACGGTAGGGTTCGCTGTTCTCGTTGGTCAGGGTGAGCAGCCGGCCGTAAGGGTCATAGTGGCGTTCGACAGAACGTTCCAGTGCATCGACCTGGCGCAGCAGCAGGCCGCGGCGGTCGTACTGGTAGCGCTGGCTGTGGCCTCCCGGGTCGGTGTGGCGCACCAGCTGGCCGCTGTCGTCGTAGTCCATCTGCTCGCGGCGGCCATCGGGGTGGAGCACCTCGAGCAGCCGGCCATGGAGGTCGCGGCGGTACTGGGTGCGTTCGCCCAGGGCGTCGATCGAGCTGGAAAGGTGGCCATTGCGATCGTACTCGAGGCGGGTCGGGTAGCCGGAGCAGTCGACCAGTTCCGTGAGGCGGCCAAGGTCATTCCACTTGAGATGCCGAGTCTTGCCGCTGGCGTCCGTCACGGCGATGGCGCGCCCGTGCCCGTCGTAACGCACCCGCGTGCGATGGCCCAGCGGGTCGGTGCGGCAGGTGCAGTTGCCGCGTGGGTCGTAGCGGTAGTGCCAGGTGTTGCCGCCGCGGTCGGTACGCTGGCGCGGCAGGGCCCAGTGCTCCAGCCACTCGGTCGATTCGCTGCGGCCCAGCGGGTCGAGGGTCTGCACGAGGTTGCCGGACTCGTCGTAGTTGAACCGCCACTGCCCACCCGCCGGGTCGGTGGCCCCGAGCAACTGGCGTTCGTCGTTCCAGTCGAAGCGCCAGGTCAGGCCCAGGGCGTCGGTATGGCGGGTGATCTGGTACTGACTGTTCCAGTGGCGCGTGCCCACCCGGCCCAGGCCGTCGGTAACGCGGGTTTCCCCCGCCTCGACATCATGCTCGAAGCGATACTGGTCTCCGGCATCGCTCCAGTAGCGGACCACGCGCCAGCCATCCTCGGCCAGGGCCCATTCGTAGTAGCAGCGCAGTCCGGTCGGCAGCTGGTGCCCGGTCATCCGCAGGCCGGCGTCATAGTCGAAGCGTCGTGTGATGTGACCATTGGCGGCGTGCACGTCAGCCAGCTGGCCGGCAGTGTCGTAGCCATAGCTGACCAGCCGAACGCTGTCGCCATCGCCGAAGCGCCGTTCGATATGGCTGAGTCGCGCCGGCCACGCGTCGCTGTAGTGCAGCAGCAGCTCGACCAGGCCGAAGGCGTCGCGCAGACCACGCAGGCGCCCAAGATCGTCGTAGTCGAGGAGTACACGGTTGTCGTTGCGGTCGCCCAGCTGGCTCAGGCGCAGGCGGGTCGGTTGCCCGGGCGTGGGCTGGAACAGACGATAGCGGCCGTCACGATCCTCGATCAGCACTTCGCCATTGCGCTCCCGGCGCACGCCCAGGCCCTCGCTGGCGCTGTAGCGCGCATCGCCTGGGGGAATGTCGCCCATGTCGATGCAGCGCGCCTGCTCGTCGATGAACAGCAACCGTTCGCCGCCTGCCGGGTGTGGCTGGATGTCGATGAAGACCTCGTACTCGACGCTCCAGCCCTGGCCCAGCAGTCCGGGCTCGCGTTCGCCATGGCTGTTGTAATGGCGCTGCCAGCGCAGCGGGATCATCCCTGGCAGGTCGAAGTCGAGTTCCTCGGGTCCATTGAGGATCTTCGCGCCGGTAGGCACATGGACCGGATGGGGCGAGCCGACGATGGCCGAGGTCAGGGCGCTGCTGACCTGGCCGGTGACCAGGTTGGTGACACCGCCGATCAGCATGCAGCCGAACTTGCTGTAGAACTTGCCGCCGCGCCCGCGCAGCAGCATCAGGGCGGTGATCGCCAGGCCGATGCCGGGCGTCTTGCCGCTGCGTATCTCGCGCACGACCGTGGCGCCGCCGCCGATGCGCACGTTGCTGGAGACCAGACCTGCGTCGACGATGACCGCCTCGCAGGTGCTGCGGTCACCGCTGCGCGCGGCGGGGTGGCCGTTGATCATGACCTTGCTCGACCCCTCGGCAAGGTAGTGCGGCGGCATCGGCGGGTGCTTGGCGCACACTACCTTGTCGTCCGGCGCTGGCGCTGTGTTGGGCGCGGACGAGGCGACGGTGGGGCGCCACATCTGCGAGAAGAAGCCCTTGGCGATGTCCAGGAAGCTCTCTTCCGGTTCTGCCTCGCCGGCCTCACCCTCGGTGCCGTTCCCCAGAGGCACCAGCGGCGCCAGTACTACGCCAGCGGCGCGGGCGGCGCGTTTGCCATTGGTCCTGGTGTTGTCGGAGCCGGACGCGATGGTGGCCTGCACCGAGGGCGGAAAGAGGGCATTGCCGATGCCCTCGCATAATCGGCTCAGGCCGGTGTCGGCGCCGGACTTGGCCATGACCACGCCGACCACCAGACCGACCACCGCGCCAAGCACGAAGCAGCCCAGGCCGCCAGTGACCACGGTAATGCCCAGGGCCGCGCCCACGGCAGCGGTGGCCAGGGCGCCGATGACCACGTTGGCGGCCACCTCCAGCACACCGCCGAGAATGTCGGCCATCATCGAGGTGTGCAGCAGCGCGTCGCCTTCGCGGGCCGCCCAGAGAGCGTCGGACATCCGTTTTGCCTGTCAGCCGAGGTTGTCGAAATCGAGCGACAGCTTGAGCTGCGCCCAGTGCGCGGCTTCCGGCTCGCCCAGCGGCTGCGCCTTGACGTAGCTCAGGGCCAGCATCTTGCGGGTGCCCGGCAGCACCAGCGCAAGCTGGTACTGGTAGACCTTCTCCTGGCCCCGGCTGAACTGGCTGCTCAGTTCGATGGCATCGACCTCCTGGGCCGCGCCCACCCGTACCGCCTGGGCGGGCTGGAAGCGCAGGTCCTTGACCTGCTGGCGAAGGCGCTGCAGCTGACCGTCAAAGTTGCTCTGCAGCGTTTCGCCGTCGCCCAGCAGGCTGCGGCTAATCACCAGCGAGGTACCCAGCGCGTCGAAGCGCAGGATGTTGATGCTGGTGTCCTGCACCTGAGCATCGGGCAGGGCGAAGCGGAACTCGTTGACGCGGTAGCTCATGGGGTACTGTCTCGTCACTTGCGGGTCTCGGGGAAGATCGCCTTCACCGAGTCATCGATGGTGGATTTCACGCCCTGGCCATTGGCCGAGGTTTGCGCACCGCTGCCGACGTTCAGGTCGAGGGTGCCGCCGGTGTTGATTTCCGCATCCTTGCCGGCATGGAAGCTGAACTGCTCGCAGCTGATGTTGATCTGCCCGCTGGCGTTGAGCTCGATCACGCTCTTGCCGCAGACCAGGCGCAGGTTTTCACCCACCTCGATCAGGTAGCTGGTGCTGATGCTGTCGGTCTTGCTTGCCCCGACCAGCAGCATGTCGTCACGGCGCACCGCGCGGATACGGTCCTGGCCGATGGTGATGGTTTCCAGCAGGGCAACCGTCTGGGCCCGGTTCGCGCCCACCGACAAGGTCTCGTTCTGCTCGACCACCGTGTCCATGTCGCGCTCGGCGTGCACATACAGCTGCTCGGCGCCCTTCTTGTCTTCCATGCGGATTTCATTGAAGTTGGCCGGCGATCCGCCTTTGCTGGAGCGGCTCTTCATGCCGCTCTGGGTGGCGTTGCCGGGCAGGTCGTAGGGCACGGCCTGCTCGGCGTTGTAGACCCGTCCGGTGATGATCGGCCGGTCAGGGTCGCCTTCGAGGAAGCTGACGATCACCTCCTGGCCGATCCGCGGGATCTGCATCGACCCCCAGTTCTTGCCGGCCCAGGCCTGGGACACGCGAATCCAGCAGGAGCTGTTTTCGTTGGACTGGTCGTGCCGGTCCCAGTGGAAGTGCACCTTCACCCGGCCGTACTGGTCGGTCCAGATTTCCTCGCCGGCCGGGCCCACCACCACGGCGGTCTGCGGGCCCTTGACGATCGGCCTCAGGGTGCTCGGGACCGTGCGGTAGCTCTGCTGGGCATCGATGCAGCCAAGGTTGCTCTCGAACTGCGCCGCGCCGCTGGCGGCACCGGTTTCCAGGCGTTCCTGCACCACGTAGTAGCGGGCGGAGACGATCAGGTACTCGCGGTTCTGGTCCTGGCGGGTGAAGCCTGTGAGGCTGAACAGGTGACCGCCGCCCAGGCCGCGGGCGTTGCCGCGCAGCTCGACCCGCTCGTGCAGGCTCTGGATCGATTCCAGGCGCGTGCGCGCATAGTGCTCGCCATCCTCCGATTGCGCGTAGGCGCCGGGGTAGTCGTACAGGGGGGTGTCGCCCGCCTGGTGCGGGCGCGGCATTGCCGAGCGTACGTCGATGCGCGCGCTGGGCCGCTGGAAGTCGTAGTCGTTGAGCTCCAGCGAGCCTGACTGCACTTCCTGCGCGAGGTGCCAGTCATTGATATGGTCGCGCTCGCGGTGCTGGCCATCGGGCGGGTAGAAAGGCACCGACTCGTAGCCGGGGGCCTGCTGGTGGGCGCCGTAGGCATCGGCCAGCACCAGCACGTGGCGCGCCTGTTCATGGCGGAAGAAGTAATAGATGCCTTCTTCCTCCATCAGCCGGCTGACGAAGTCGAAGCTGGTCTCGCGGTACTGCACGCAATATTCGCGCTCGCGGTAGGTGCGGCTCAAGGCGTCTTCGAAGTCGGAGAAACCGAGGTCGCGAAACACCTGCTTGATGATCTGCGGCGCGCTCTGGTGCTGGAAGATCCGGCAGTCGCTGGTGCGTGTCAGCAACCACAGCCAGGGCCGCAGCGTCACCTGATAGCTGGCGAACTGCCCCCTGTCGACCGACTGGCTGCAGCGCGCGACGATGCCATGAAAATACCGCGCGCCACCCATGCCCAGCTCAAGGGACAGGCTCATCGGCTTGCCGAGCAGCTGGTTGAGGTCGATGGCCGGGTCTTCGCTGGTCAGGTGCAGCTCGTAGTCGAACAGGCGGCCGAGCTCTTCGCTGCCGCCCATTTCGCCGAGGATCAAAACGTCCGGGCCCAGAGGACTGTGGATCTGCGCCAGGCGCGTGAGTTGCTTGAACAACATGAAGAGTCCTGTCAGCTGGCGGCGCTGAAGTCGTAGCGCAGTTCATTGTCGCGCCGGCTGATGCTCACGCTGGCCAGCGGCTTGCCTTCGAGCAGGCGGGTCAGGAACTCGCGGCTCATGTCCGGCAGCAGGCCATTGGTCAGGATCGCGTCGATCATGCGGCCACCGCTTTCGTGCTCGGTGCAGCGCGAGACAATCAGCTCGACCACCCCCTCGTCGTAGTCGAAGCCGACCTTGTGGGTGTTGCGCACGCGCGTGCGGATGCGCTCGAGCTGCAGGCGGGTAATGGCCTTGAGCATGGCGTCGCTAAGCGGGTAGTAGGGGATGGTCACCAGGCGGCCCAGCAGCGCCGGCGGGAAGATCTCCAGCAACGGCGCGCGCAGCGAGCTGGCCACCGACTCGGGATCGGGCAGCGCCTGTGGGTCTTTGCAGGTCCTGGCGATCAGCTCGGTGCCGGCATTGGTGGTGAGCAGGATCAGGGTGTTGCGGAAATCGATCTGGCGGCCTTCGCCGTCCTCCATCACACCCTTGTCGAACACCTGGAAGAATATTTCGTGGACGTCCGGGTGGGCTTTCTCCACCTCGTCCAGCAGCACGACGCTGTACGGCCGGCGGCGCACGGCCTCGGTCAGCACGCCGCCTTCGCCGTAGCCGACATAGCCGGGCGGCGCGCCCTTGAGGGTGGAAACGGTGTGGGCTTCCTGGAATTCGCTCATGTTGATGGTGATCAGGTTCTGCTCCCCGCCATACAGGGCTTCAGCCAGGGCCAGGGCGGTCTCGGTCTTGCCGACCCCGGAGGTGCCGGCGAGCATGAACACACCGATCGGCTTGCTCGGGTTGTCCAGGCCCGCGCGCGAGGTCTGGACGCGCTTGGCGATCATCCGCAGGGCGTGGTCCTGGCCGATGATGCGCTTGGCCAGGTGCGTGTCGAGGTTGAGCACGGTCTCGATCTCGTTGCGCGCCATGCGCCCGACCGGGATGCCGGTCCAGTCGGCGACCACCGAGGCCACGGCCTGGTAATCCACGGTCGGCAGGATCAGCGGGTTTTCGCCTTGCAGGGTGCTCAGGCGCTGCTGCAGGTCGATGAGCTGGTCGCGCAGGCCTTGACCGTCTTCGGCCTCGGCTTGCTGGTCGACGACGCCCACCGCCTGGCGCAACTGCGCGCGGGTGGCGAGCAGTTGATCGACCAGGGATTTTTCTTCGGCCCAGCGGCTTTCAAGGCCGGCCAGGCGCTGGAGCTCCTCGGCCAGGCTCGAATCGACCTTGGCCTGGCGCTGCGCGGTGTCCACGCCGATGGCCGCTTCGCGGGCGATGATCTGCTGCTCCACCTCAAGTGCCTCGATGCGACGACGGCTGTCGTCCACCTCGGCCGGCACGGCATGCAGGCTGATGGCAACGCGCGCGCAGGCGGTGTCGAGCAGGCTGACCGATTTGTCCGGCAGCTGGCGCGCGGGGATGTAGCGGTGCGACAGCTTGACCGCGGCCTCGAGGGCTTCGTCGAGCACCTGCACCTGATGGTGCTGTTCCATGGTCGCTGCGACCCCGCGCATCATCAGCAGCGCCTTGTCTTCGCTGGGCTCGGCGACCTGCACCACCTGGAATCGGCGGGTCAGGGCAGGGTCTTTCTCGATGTGCTTCTTGTACTCGGCCCACGTCGTCGCCGCCACGGTGCGCAGGCTGCCACGCGCCAGCGCCGGCTTGAGCAGGTTGGCGGCATCGCCCGTACCGGCCGCGCCACCGGCGCCGACCAGGGTGTGCGCCTCGTCGATGAACAGGATGATCGGCTTGGGAGATGCCTGCACGTCTTCGATCACCTGGCGCAGGCGCTGCTCGAACTCACCCTTCATGCTCGCGCCGGCCTGCAGCAGGCCGACGTCCAGGCTGCGCAACTCGACGTCCTTGAGCGCCGGCGGGACGTCGCCGGCGACGATGCGCAGGGCGAAGCCTTCGACCACGGCGGTCTTGCCGACGCCGGCCTCGCCGGTGAGGATCGGGTTGTTCTGCCGGCGGCGCATGAGGATGTCGACCAGCTGGCGGATCTCCTCGTCGCGGCCGACGATCGGGTCGAGCTTGCCACTGCGGGCCTGCTCGGTGAGGTCGACGGTGAAGCGCTTGAGCGCTTCCTGCTTGCCCATCGCCGCGGGCGCCACGGCGCCACTCGCTTCGCCCGGAGCCGCGGCGCTGAAACCGTCACTGGCGGCCAGGTTGTGCTCTGGCGAGTCGCCCACGTAGTCAGCGAAGCGCTCGCTCAGAGCGTCGACCCTGATCTTGCCGAACTCGCCGGACAGCCCCAGCAGGGCGTTGCGCAGGCTTGGCGTCTTGAGGATGCCCAGCAGCAGGTAGCCGGTGCGCACCTGGCTTTCGCCAAACATCAGGCTGCCGTAGACCCAGCCACGCTCCACCGCTTCCTCGACCTGGGAGGACAGGTCGGTGATCGAGGTCGAGCCGCGAGGCAGGCGGTCCAGGGCGTCGGTCAGGTCGCGCGCCAGGCGGGCGGGCTCGACATCGAACTGGCGCGTGATGCGGTGCAGGTCCGAGTCCTGCAGTTGCAGCAGCTGGTGCAGCCAGTGCGCGAGCTCCACGTACGGGTTGCCCCGCAGCTTGCAGAACACGGTGGCGGCTTCGATCGCCTTGTAGGCGACGCTGTTGAGTTTTCCGAACAGCGCGGCGCGGCTGATTTCACCCATGGTCCTGGCTCCTTTGGGAAGGGGGGGTTAGCGGTTGCTCGGCGTAGTACCGGGCAAGCTTGAGATCGTTGGCATCGTCTGCCGGCTGGCCGAGCCAGGTGTCGAAACCCAGGCGAAGGCCTGCGTCGAGCCGCAGGGCGGGCACCTGGTCACGCCGCAGGATCAGGTTCAGCTCCCAGTCCAGCTCCTGGCCCTGGTACTCGGCGACCCACGCGGCGAGCTCGATGAACGCCGTGCCGCCGGGCAACAGGGCGTGATACTGGTCGAGGGTCAGCGGGCCCACGCACAGGCGGAACTTGTGCTGGCGGTCCCAGACATGACGGCCCAGGCACAGGTCCACGCCCAGGCGGTTGGCGCGCACGCCGAGCTGGCTGCGCTCGGGCAGTTTCAGCCATTGGCCGACGTATTCTTCAAGGGTGACCGGCACGCCGAAGTAGTCCGCCAGGATGCTGCACAGGCCGTCCGGGTAGCGGGTCTGCGCGGCCAGGTGGCCGGAGAAGTGCAACGTGGCGTTGTCCGGCAGCGGGCCCTGGCCCCGAAGGGCGGGCTGGCCACGGCCGCTCAGGGCGGCCAGGCGCGCGGCCCAGTAGTCATCCCCCGGGCGGTCGTGGCTGACCGTCGGCCGGGCCTCGGCCCAGGCCCGGTAGAACAGGCTCAGCAAGCGGTGATGGAAGATATCCAGGAAGCGCTTGCTGGTGTGGTCGGCGTGGTTGCGCTGGCGCTCGCGCATGTGCTCGGTGAGGTGCAGCGGCAGCGGGCCGTTCGGGCCGCCCAGGCCGAAGAAAAACTGCTCCAGGCGCGCCGGCCCGTCGTCTTCGCCGGGCGTGACCGAGGCCAGGGTCGCGGGCGCGAACGCGCAATCCAGGCGCTGGCCAAGGCGCACCGGCTCATCGGCCAGGCGCAGCGAATGGCCGAAGCGCGGCAGCTCGGGGTGTTCTGCCTCGAGCCGGCGCAAGGCCTGGAAGAAGTCGTACGCCCAGGGCTCGGCGTGCATCGCCTCGAGCGTGTTCACAGGGTCGGCCGCCGCCCGGGCTTGGCGTTCCATCGCATGATCTCGCCGCGCTCGGTGGCCCGCAGCACGGTTTCAGTGAAGCTGTTGATGGACACGTAACGGGTCAGGAAACGTTCGAAGACCGCGCCGAGCAAGAACACCCCGGTACCGCGGAAGGCGTTTTCGTCGAATGTCAGGGTGATTTCCAGGCCGCGGCCGAAAACGATCGGCCCCGGCATCGGCAGGCGCCGGGTGCAGGCTTTGCTGCTGACCTCGCGCAGGCCGTCGATCTGCAGCTGCAGGGCGCTGTCGTGGCTGTCGCCGTACAGGCGCATGAGTTCGCGCAGGGCCGCCGCGCCCTGGCCTTGCTCGGTCAGCGACAGGTAGTTCAGCGACAGCTGGCTGATCAGGCGCCATGCGCGGTTGTCGTGGGCGTGGCTGGCGCGCGGGCGGCTGGGCCCGGCCAGGCAGCGCACCGCGGACACAGGCGCGCTGTCGGCCAGGCTGAAGTCGCTGCGCCCGTCACCCACGTTCATGAACAGCGGCAGGTCGCGGTTGCTGCACAGGGCGCTGATGCCCAGCTGGCGCAGGTCGTGGCGATAGGGTGCCTGCTCGCCGTCGACCAGGCTGATGAAGGTCTCGCTGCCCATGTAGCTGGAACGTGTGCCATTGCGTCGCTGGTCGCTGGACAGCACCCGCGGCTCGCGGCGCACGATGTAATAGGCGGCGTTGCGACCGTAGCGCGAGGGGTCGCGCACGGCGTAGAACGGCAGGAACGGCTGGTCGGCGCCGGTGCCATGGCCGGTGACCTGCTGCAGCGAATGGACTTCGAAATCGGTCGGCCGTGTGCGGTCGGCGATCACATGGTGTTCATTGGCCTTGTCGCTCAGGTGGATGCGATCGACCCGCCGTGGGAACAGGTTGATCGCCGGCGTGCAGAACGGCACGAACTGCGCTGGCGTGACGCTGCCTTCCAGGCTCTGGTCAAACCGCTTGAAGAGCACCAGCAACTCCAGCTCCTGGCCGTCACAGCGTTTGACCGCGCGCGCAAGGCCCGCGAAATCGACGAACAGGAAACGCTGGGGCAGGGCGAAGTATTCCTGCAGCAGGCGGTAACCCTGAAACGCCTGCGGCACCACCGGCAGCGCTGCCTGCTGATCGTCGAAACCGCACGGCAGCAAGGCTTGCTCCACGGGAATACGTTCGACCCAGTCCGCGCCTGGCTGGCGGACAAAGACCGCGCAAGCATGGCCGAGCAGTTGCTCGTAGAGGCGGAACGGGGTTTCGTCGGCACCGTTGAGGTACAGGGGCAGGTGCTCCAGCGGCAGGCTGGAGAACGGCGTCTCTGCCGCGCTGCGCAGGGTCAGGCGCAAGCCGGCGCGGGCGCCGGGTTCACTGGCGGCAAGCCGGCCCAGCACCGCGCCGGGGTTGCCGAAGTAGTCGGCCCGCGCCACCTGCAGCGGCCACAGGGTCACATCCTGGGTCGTGCGAAACTCGCACGGCGTCTGCGTGTCGCGGCCAAGGTTGGCACGCAGCGCGCTGCCTCGCGGCAGCTCGAAGCCCGCGCTCAGCGAGCCCTCATCGGGATGGGTCTGCAGTTGCACCACGGTCATCGACGGCGTTGGCGCCAGGTAGTGCGGGTAGGCGATTTCCAGCAGGTTGTTGGTGAAGGTCGGGTACTCGGCGTCGAGCTTGAGTTGCACGCGCGCCGTCAGGTAGGCGAACCCTTCGAGCAGACGCTCGACGTAAGGATCGGCGCAGTCGATGCCCGACAGGGTCAGCCGGCCGGCGATCTTCGGGTATTCGTGGGCGAACTCCGCCGCGCTTTCGCGGATGTGCTGCAGCTCCTGGTTGTACAGCTCGAGCAGGCGCGGGTTCATGCGCGTCTCCGGCGGTCGGCGGGCGCCACGCGCACATGACCTGACTCCAGGTCCAGGTCGGTCTGCAGCAGCAAGGGCAGGGCGGCGGGCTGGGCCCACAGGTCGCCTTCGATCTCGAAACTCAGGGCGTTGGCGTTCATCTCGCCGGGCGCGGCCTGGGCACGCACCTTCAGGGTGTGGGCGAGAATCCGGGGTTCGTAGGTGGCAATCGCGTGGTGGATGATGCGCTCCAGGGCGGCCAGGTCGATGTTCGAGGCACTGTTGCCGGCCAGCGCGGGCAACCCGTAGTTGATCACCGAGGCACCGGCCGGCGTGCTCCGCGTGGTGTCGGTGTCGAGCAGCGAGGTGGTGTTGAGCAGCCAGGTCAGGTCGCGCAGCACCGAGGCCTTGAGCTGTTGCAAGGACAGCACACGCTTGTCGGGGGCTTCCTGCGGGTTGCCGGGTTCATCGTCGGTCAGACGATCCAGTAACGAGGGCTGCAGGAGGTCGCGGGCGGCGATGTTGGCTACCACGGAAAGGCTCCGTTGGAGGGGGTTTGGACCGCGTCGTCTGCTTCGCTGGCAAGCCAGCTCCCACAGGGACCGCGCGGATCGTCAGATCAGCAGGGTCCCTGCGGGGGCTGCCTGTCCTCACAAACCCTGCATTGAGACCAGCATGGTTTCTGTGAAGCAGGCCTGCCTGCCTTCACAAGCCATCCAGTGATCCTGGGATCAGCTTGGTTCTGTGGGAGCGGGCTTGTCCCGCGAAAGGAGCGACGCCGCTATCAGATCT
>NZ_DATELE010000174.1:0-8139 GCF_035277045.1 Pseudomonas sp.
CGCGCTGCGCGGTGTCAGCACCGTCGCCCCGGCGCTCGTGGAGAAGGTCCAGGCAGCCGCGGCTGCCTTGGGCTATATCGCCAATCCCGCCGCCCGGGCCCTGGCGTCGGCCCGCAGCCAGTCGGTGGTGGTGTTGATCCCGTCGCTGTCCAACCAGCTGTTCATCGACACGCTCGAGGCGATCCACGCGGTGATGCGTCCGCGGGGGCTCGAGGTGCTGATCGGCAACTACCACTATGACAGTGCCCAGGAAGAAAACCTGATTCGCAATTACCTGGCCTACCAGCCCTGCGGCATGCTGCTCACCGGCTTCGACCGCAGCGACGCCTCGCGCCAGATGCTCGCCGCCAGTGGCGTGCCCTGCGTGCACATGATGGAACTGGGCGGTGAGGGCGACGCCGTGTCGGTCGGCTTTTCCCAGCAGCAGGCAGGGCGTGCTGCTGCCCGCCACCTGATCGAGCGCGGACGGCGGCGCCTGGGGTTCATCGCTGCCCAGCTCGACCCACGGGTGATGCAACGTGCTGAGGGTTTCTGCCAGGAACTGGCCGAATCCGGGCTGGACGCGGTCGAGCTGCAACTGTTGTCGCCGCAGCCATCGTCGATCGGCCTGGGCAGCGAGCTGTTCAGCCAGATGCTGGCGCAGGCGCCGGATGTCGACGGCATCTTCTTCTGCAACGATGACCTGGCCCAGGGCGCGGTGCTGCAGGCCTTGCGTCAAGGCATCGAGGTGCCGCGGCAGGTGGCGATGGTGGGGTTCAACGACCTGCCTGCCTCGGCGCACATGGTCCCCCGGCTTACCTCGATCCGCACCCCGCGGGCGGCGGTGGGGCGCGGTGCTGCCCAGGCGTTGCTGAGCATGCTCGACGGCAAGCCGGTCGCGGTGAGACAGCAGGACCTGGGGTTCGAGCTGATGGTGCGGGAGAGTTCCTGAGAGGGGGATGTATGCGCTTGGTTCATGCAGCGGCGCTGAGGTCGAGCGCCGCAGGGCCTCAAGCGCACACCCGTCAGCCCTGACCCGACCCCACCCCTGCACAACGCCGTAGCTCCCGGTCCAGTCCCACCAGGCTGTCCTCCAGCGCCCGCAGCAACTGCGGCAACTTCATGTCATCCGCGGCAGCCTGCTCGATCACTTCACAGTGGCGCACCACATCGCGCACCTTCAGCATCTTCGCGCCGCCCTTGATGCGATGCACCAGGTGCCTGAGGACCTGATGGTCCGGTGCCTCACCGAGTGCGCGCAGCGCCTCGAGGTCTTCGGCATTGCTCTGCGTCAACTGAGCAACCAGCTGCTGGATCACGTGCTCGTCATCCCGGGTAAGATGGCGCAGGTTCTCCAGGTTGAAGCCGTCGGCCGGGACCTGCGCCGACTCGACTGTTTCAGCCCCCTCGGACAACTGCGCGCGCAACCCGTCCAGCCCGATCGGCTTGAACAGGCAGTCGTCCATGCCGCTGGCCAGGCAGCGTTGGCGCTCTTCGGCCTGGGCATTGGCGGTCAGGCCCAGGATGCGGCAGGCGGGCTGGCCGCGCTCGCGCTCGAGCGCGCGGATGCGGCGGGTGAGTTCGTGGCCATCCATGATGGGCATGTTGCAGTCGGTGAGCACCACATCGAAAGGCGACTGCCGCCAAAGGTCCAGGGCGGCCTGGCCGTCGCCCGCCGCTACCACCCGATGACCGAGGGTATTGAGCTGCTTGTCCAGCAGCATGAGGTTGGCGGGGTAGTCGTCCACCACCAGGATTGCCAGCGAGCGGTCACAGGCCATGCCCTGCGGGGCAGGTGTCGCAACCACGGGTGGTTGCCGAGGTGGCAACGACAGGCGCACATCGACCTGGGTGCCGATGCCCTCCAGGCTCTGCAGGGTCAGCCCGCCACCCATCAGTTCGCACAGGCTGCGGCTGATCACCAGGCCCAGGCCGGCACCCTGACGCGCCTGCGGGCCCTGAACCTGCGAGAAGGCACTGAACAGGCGCGCCTGGTCACGGGCGCCAATACCGATACCGCTGTCGCGTACCTGCAGGTGAAGCGCCAGCGGCCCATTCGCTTCGCTGTCAGGCATGAACAGCGTGACACTGACCTGGCCGTGCTCGGTGAACTTGATGGCATTGCTCAGCAGGTTGGACAGGATCTGCTTGAAGCGTCCTCCATCAACCTCGACCCACAACGGCTGGGACGGCAGGTCCAGGTGCAGGTCGAGGCCCTTGATGCGCAGGTTGCCCTCGAACACCTTGACGGTGCCCCGCACCAATGCCGCCAGGTCCGTGGGCGCGGGTTGCAGGGTCATGTGCCCAGACTCGATCCGCGAGATATCAAGGACCTCGCCGATCAGCTCCAGCAGCCCGATGGCCGAGTCGTAGGCGGTTCTCAGTGACTGGGGGTCGCTACCGCCGCGCTCGCTGTCCTTGAGCGACAGTTCAAGCAGGCCGAGCACGGCGTTCATGGGCGTGCGGATTTCGTGGCTCATGGTGGCCAGGAAGGTGCTTTTCGCCTGGCTGGCCTGTTCGGCGTCGTTCTTGGCCTGGCGCAATTGCTCGAGCAGCCCGCGGCTCAGCGCCAGTTGTGCCTGCAGCGCCTGTTGGGCCTCGGTGCGCTGGTGGATGAGCTTGCGCAGGTAGCTGTTCCAGAAGATCACCCCGGCCAGCAACAGCGCCGACAGGATCAGGATCTGCAGCACCAGCGAGCGGTAATTGCGCCATGGACTGTCGCTGATCACGGCGTTGACCCGCCAGCGATTGATCAACTGGTCCATTTCTTCCGGCGGGATGCTGAGCAGCGCCTTGTTGAGGATCGCCTGCAGCTGCGGTTTGTCGGCGGCCGTGGCGAAGGCCGCGGTGGCGGGCTCTTCACCGTAGAGCGACGAGACCTGCAGCCGCCCGTTGAACAGCCGGCTGGTGAAATACGTGGCGTTGATCATCGAGCTCAGGGCCACGTCCGCGCGGTTCTGCGCAACGGCCTCCATGAGCTGCAAAGGGTTGCCCACCTCGACCAGGCGCAGGCCGGGATGCTGGTCGAGCAAGCGCGACCTTGCCGGGTAGTCGCGAATGATGGCCAGGCGCTTGCCCTGCAGGGGCGCCTCGGGGTTGGTGATTTCCTGGGAGCGGGTCACCAGCACGCGCGGGCTGACCAGGTAGGGGCGGGTGAAGCGCAGGTGGTTCTCGCGCTCCTTGCCGTACCCCAAGGCGCCGATCATGTCGGCCTTGCCCTGTTCGACCATCTCTATCATCCCAGGCACCGAGTCACTGTGCAGGATCTGGAAGTGCAGGCCGGTGCGCAGGCTGATCTGTTCGAGCAGGTCGGCCGTCACCCCGCGCAGGTTGTGCTCATCATCATAGAAGGTCAGCGGGGCGAGAGACGGGGTGATGACGACCCGGACCTGCGGATGCTCCTCGGCCCAGCGGCGTTCTTCGTCACTCAGGGCGGGCAGTCGCCGCTCAAGCAGGATGCTGGTGTTGCCGCTGGTCCAGCGGCGCAGGATATTCAGCCGTTCATGCTCGCTGATGCGCGCCAGAGCCCGGTTGACCAGGCGCCGCAGGCGTTGGTTGTCGCGTTCCAGGGCAAAGGCGAAGGTTTCCAGCGGCATCCTCACGAAGTGGTTGATCTTGACGCGCCCGCGAAAGCTCTTGCCGATCAGGAAGTCGCTGCTGATGGCATCGCCCAGGTAGGCGTCGGCCTGGCCCAGGGCGACCGCGGCAAGCCCTGACAGGGCCGAGCGGGTAAGGATGAGCTGGGCCTCGGGATACAGCGCCCGCACCTGATCGGCGGGCAGATAGTGATCGACCATGACCAGGCGCTTGCCGCGCAGGTGATCCTGGCTGTCGAGTTCGCTGTGCTGGGCGGTGATGATCACCGGCTGGTCGTCGGCGTAGGCGTTGCTCAGGGTCAGCCCGGCATCGGCCGCCTCGAAACCGTTGGAGCTGCCAAGCAGGTCGATCCGCCCCTCGTGCAGCGCAGTGATCGAGGCCTGGCGGGTAGGGTAACGCTGGACCTGGACCGGGATGCCCAGCAGCTCGCTGATCAGCCCCGCATAGTCGGCGCTCAGGCCTTCGTAGTCGGACTGGCTGATGTTGATCTCAAACGGCGGATAGTCAGGACTGGAGCTGCCAAGGCGCAGCACGCGTCTGCTGTCGAGCCACTGGCGGTCCTCGGTGGACAGCTGCAAGGGCAAAGGCGAGGCCGCGCTCTGCGAGCGTGCCAGCAGGTGTCGCGGCTCGCTGTCGCCGGCCGCCAGCGGCAAGGCCAGCAGGCTCGCCAGTAGCAGCAAGGCGCATGCTTTCATCAGGTCGTCAGATCACATTGTTGCGCTTGGCCAGGTCGACCATTTCCACCAGTGACTCAGTCTTGAGCTTGTCCATGATCCGGCCTTTATAGGTGCTGATGGTCTTGGCGCTCAGGCGCATGGTTTCGCCGATGTGCTTGTTGTTCTCGCCGCTGCTCAGGCGACGCAGCACTTCGACCTCGCGGTTGGACAGGCTGGCAAGCCGCGCGGCCTCGCTTTCGAGCATGTTGCGGTTGATCGTGAGGTCCGGGAAGGTGGAATAGCCCTTGACCATCGCCTTGACCGCGAAGATCACCGCCTCGATGTCTTCGTCCTTGTGCACGAAGGCCGAGATACCGGCATCCATGCAACGGCGCACGTACAGGTCCGAAGGCTGCCCGGTGAGCACCATGATTCGTGGCGCGGGTTCCAGCAGGTTCAGACGCTTGATGACTTCCATCCCGTCCAGGCCGGGCAGGCCGATATCCAGGATGACGATGTCCGGTTGCAACTGGCGGGCCAGCTGCACCGCATCGACGCCATTGCCGGTTTCGCCCACGACCTTGAAGCGCTCGCGTTCGAGCAGCAGGCGGATGGACAGGCGGATAACCGGGTGATCGTCGACCATCAGTACGGTGGTCATAGGGAAACTCCTTGTCGGAATGTGGTCCGTTTCCTGATCTACCCAGGAACGCGTCTGCAATGGGGGTCAACAGCGCGCGAACAATACGTCGAAACCCTAGGTATTAGTACTGGGAGTACCGGGGTGTTGAAAAAGTCCGACTTGACTGTCGAAAAGTCCTACAAGTGAGGGGTATAAATCCTAAAGCGACGGGCGGTATGTCGATTTACGGTAACGAAATGACGCATTCGGCATGCTCCTTGACCACCCGCTCCCCACTTGCCGGATTGCGCGCCAGCGCAGCGCCGACGCGTGTGGGACGCGCCACCAGCTGTCCGGAGCAGTTAGGGCAGCGGTGCTGGAAGCGCGCGGCAGCGCAGGTGCGGCAGAACGTGCACTCGAAGGAACAGATCAGCGCATCCGGGCTGTCGCCCGGCAGGTCGATATTGCAGCATTCGCAGTTGGGGCGCAGTTCAAGCATGGCCAGGTCTCTATCAAGGAAGGAGAGCAACGAGTCTGCTACCGGCCTGGCCAGGTTGGCAACATGCGACGCTCAGGGCCGGTACAGATGGGCGTGGCCAGCGCGGTACAGCGCCGACTCGGCGAACGGCGCATCGCCCAGCACATGGCCGACCAGAATCAGCGCGGTGCGGCGAAATCCCTTGGCCTGCACCCGCGAGGCGATGTCCGCAAGCGTGCCCTGCACCCAGTCCTGGTCCGGCCAGGTCGCGCGGTGCACCACGGCGATCGGGCAGTCGGCGCCGTAATGCGGCACAAGCTCGGCAACGATCTTCTCGAGGTGCCTGACACCCAGGTGGATGGCCAGGGTGCAACGGTGCCGGGCAAGGTCGGCCAGCTGCTCGCCCGCAGGCATCGGCGAGCTGTCGCCGTAGCGGGTCAGGATGACCGTCTGGGCCACGTCCGGCAGGGTCAGCTCGCAGCCGAGCAGGGCCGCGCTGGCGGCCGTGGCGGTGACGCCGGGGATGATCTGGTAGTCGATGTCCAGCTCGCGCAGGTGACGGATCTGCTCGCCGATGGCCCCGTACAGGCTCGGGTCGCCACTGTGCACGCGGGCGACGTCCTGCCCCTTGGCATGGGCGCCGCGGATGGCATCGATGATCTGCTCCAGGTGCAGCTCGGCACTGTTTATCAGCACCTCGGCAGCGTGGCCTTCGAGCACGGCCGCCGGAACCAGCGACCCGGCATAGATGATCACCGGGCACTGACGGATCAGGCGCTGGCCCTTGACCGTGATCAGCTCGGGATCGCCGGGGCCGGCACCGATGAAATAGACCGTCATGGAGAATCCTTGCAGGTAAAGCGGCGATTATCCGTCAAGAACGGCGCCGCACGCCAATGCCAGTGTTGCCTGGCCGCTGGCCTGGCGGGTGAGGTGCAGGCGAACCGGGCCATGATGGGCGGCTGCTGCCATGGCCAGTGCCGCGCTCTCGGCCACCCCCCAGCAGCCGCTGTGCCGCCAGGCGATGAGCGACCGCTGGCTCAGTTGCCCCTCGAACGGCGCCAGTTGCGCGGCGCTGAAAAACACCAGCGGCAGGCCGAGCTGCCCGGCCAGTTGCCGCAACCCTGGCTCGTCGGCCTTGCCATCGATGCTGGCCAGCCCCTTGAGCGCCCTCAGGTCCAGGCCCTCGCTGGCGAGCACCCGCCGCAGCAGCTCGGCCAGTTCGCTGGCCGGACAGCCCCGGCGGCAGCCGAGGCCGGCATACAGGCCAGTCTCGCCAAGGGTGCGGTTGATCATGGGGGGGGACTCGGTGGCAAGGGCGTGAACGTTCCAGAAGGGGCGCCTGAACGCGGGCCGCCAGCAAATCATGGGGCCGATTTCCCGTCAATCTCAGCCAGCGGTTGACCGCCTGACGGGCACTGCGTAGCCTTGCCGGTCCGAGGTTCTTCGGTGTGCTCCATCGAAGCTAAGACGGGAACGCGGTACCAATCCGCGGCTGCCCCCGCAACTGTAGGCACTGCCCAGACCGACACATGCCACTGCGCCACCGCGCGGGAAGGCGTCGATCGACCGGACTGACCGGTGGCATGCAAGCCAGGAGACCTGCCTCGCAACGAATTCGACTTCAACCGGGCGGGGTGATCCGGTGGCGAACGCGCCCAGGCAAGCGTGCCTGCGGCTTTCGTCCTGCATGCCCGCCATCCTGCCAAGGGCATCGACATGAAAACACTGGCCAAGCTCCCCGTCACCATCGTCACCGGCTTCCTGGGCTCGGGCAAGACCACCTTGCTGCGCCACATGCTGGACAACGCACAGGGCCGGCGCATCGCGGTCATCGTCAACGAGTTCGGCGAGCTGGGCATCGATGGCGAAATCCTCAAGCAGTGCAGCATCGGCTGCACCGAGGAAGAAGCCAGCGGGCGCGTCTACGAGCTGGCCAACGGCTGCCTGTGCTGCACCGTGCAGGAAGAGTTCTTCCCGGTGATGCGCGAGCTGGTCGCACGCCGCGGCGACCTCGACCACATCCTCATCGAAACCAGCGGCCTGGCCCTGCCAAAGCCGCTGGTGCAGGCCTTCCAGTGGCCGGAAATCCGCAACGCCTGCACGGTCGACGCGGTGATCACCGTGGTCGACAGCCCGGCCGTGGCCGCCGGCACCTTCGCCGCCTACCCTGACCAGGTCGACGCGCAGCGCAAGCTCGACCCGAACCTGGACCACGAGTCGCCGCTGCACGAGCTGTTCGCCGACCAGTTGGCCAGCGCCGACCTGGTGGTGCTGAACAAGGCCGACCTGATCGCCCCGGCGGACCTTGCCAAGGTGCGCGCCGAAGTGCTCGAGGAGCTGCCGCCCGCGGTCAAGGTCATCGAGGCCAGCAGTGGCCGCCTGCCGCTTGAGGTGCTGCTGGGCGTGGGCGCCGAGTCCGAGGCGCACATCGACGGCCGTCGCACCCATCATGATTCCCACCATGACGGCGACGATCATGACGATCACGACCATGACGCCTTCGACTCGATCTCCATCGACCTGCCCGAGGCCGACGAGCGTCTGCTGCTCGATGCCCTGACCGGCCTTGTGACCGAATTCGGCATCCTGCGCGCCAAGGGCTTCGCCGCGATCCCCGGCAAGCCGATGCGCTTGTTGATCCAGGGCGTGGGCAGCCGCTTCGACAAGCACTTCGACCGCGCCTGGCGTGCCGAGGAGCCGCGCGTCACCCGTCTGGTGCTGATCGGCCAGGACCTCGACGCGGCGCTGCTCGAAGCGCGCCTGCGCCAGGCCCTGGGCGCCTGACCCATGCACCTGCTGCGGAC
>NZ_DATELE010000175.1:0-4706 GCF_035277045.1 Pseudomonas sp.
CGCTGCTCGGGGTGATGTTCGCCTTCCTGGGCGCCGAGATCGTGACCATCGCGGCGTCCGAGTCCAAGGACCCGGCCGGGCAGATCGTCAAGGCCACCAACTCGGTGGTGTGGCGCGTATGCCTGTTCTACGTCGGTTCGATCTTCCTGATCGTCTGCCTGGTACCGTGGAACGATCCGCACCTGGGCCTCTCGGGCTATGGCGCCTACCGCCGTACCCTGGAACTGCTGGGCGTGCCATACGCCGAGCTGCTGATGAACTTCGTCGTGCTGACCTCGGTGAGCAGTTGCCTGATCTCGGGCCACTACACCGCCTCGCGCATGCTGTTCTCCCTGGCCCAGCGTGGCGACGCACCGTCGTTCTTCAAGATCACCCGTGCGGGCACCGGTGTTCCGGTGTTCGCGATCATGGGTTCCTGCGCCGTGGCGGTGGTCTGCGCGCTGATCAACTTCAGCGAAGAGCTGCGTCCCAAGGACGTGCTCGACACGCTGATGAACACCACTGGCATGATCGCGCTGCTGGTGTACCTGGTCATCGCCTTCTCGCAGTTGCGCATGCGCCGCAAGCTGCTGGCCGAAGGCAAGGAAATCCGCCTGAAGATGTGGCTGTTCCCTTGGCTGACTTACCTGGTGATCGCCTTCATCGTGGTCTGCCTGGTCGTGATGGCATTCATGCCTGACTACCAGATCCTGGTGATTTCCACCGGTATCGCAGCGCTGGTGGTCGTGCTGATGGGCGTGATCCACCAGCACCGCAGCGCCAAGCGTCTCGCCTGACCCTGTCGCCGGCCCGTTCAGGGCCGGTTTGCCTTAGCAGGCGATCCTACCGGCCAGTGGCCGGCAGGGTCGCCAGCGCAAGTGGCTCGCCTCTCTCACGGCTACAGCATTGCCAGCGCCAGGCATCCTCAAGCATCTGCTCGAGCCCATGGCGGGCTTTCCAGCCGATCTGCCGCGCCGCCTTCGCCGGGTCCGCCCAGCAGCGGGCGATATCACCCTCCCGCCTGGCCTCGAAACTCAAGGGCACCCTGACCCCTGAGGCGCGTTCGAACGCCTGCACCACCTCCAGCACCGAGTAGCCCCGGCCAGTGCCGAAATTCCAGACATGCACGCCGGTCTCCCCGCGCAGGAACTCCAGGGCACGGACATGGCCGTCGGCCAGGTCCGCCACATGGACGTAGTCGCGCACGCCGGTGCCGTCGGGCGTGGGATAGTCGTTGCCGAAGACCTTGAGCACCGCGCGCTCGCGCGCCGCAACCTGCAGCAGGTAGGGCAGCAGGTTGTTGGGCGTGCTGCTGGGCCGTTCGCCCAGCTTGCCCGAACGGTGCGCCCCGATCGGATTGAAATAGCGCAGCAGCCCCACCGACCAGCGCGGGTCCGACGCGGCCGTGCTGCGCATCACGTGCTCGGCCATCAGCTTGGACTGGCCATAGGGATTGGTCGGCTGGCCGGTAGGGCAGGTCTCGGCGATGGGCATCTGCGGGCAGTCGCCGTACACCGTGGCGGATGAGCTGAATACCAGGCGAAATACCCCCGCTTCGGCCATCGCCTGGCACAGCGTGACGCTGCCGCCGACATTGGTCGCGTAGTAGCGCAGCGGATCACGCACGCTCTCGCCGACGGCCTTGAGCCCGGCGCAGTGCACCACTGCTTCGATGGGGTATTCCCTGAACAGGCTATTGAGCGTGCGCCGGTGCCGCACATCCGCCTGGACGAAACCTGGCGTTCTGCCAGCTACGCTGGCTATCAGGCCAAGCGTCGTCCTGGAGCTGTTGCACAGGTTGTCGAGGATCAGCACCTGATCGCCATTGTTCAGCAGTTCAACGGCCACGTGAGCGCCTATGTAGCCCGTACCTCCGGTAATCAGAATCATGGATAAGCCTCCTTGTTTGCCAGGACCGATGTCGTCGGCATGCCGCCACCTGGCGGAGTCGCATCCTTGCGCACGTTCGAGACGGCGGCTTGTCATGCAGAAGGCTTCACGCAGGCACAGGAGTTCAAGGCGGTTTGACCAGCGGGAGATGCAGTTCATCGGGTAGCTCGCAAGCGCGCTGAACACCCTTTCGCGGCGCTCGCTCCAACGCTTCACATGGAGGTATGGGGATCGTGGTGGCCCGTCGCGCGTGGCGCTCGGGTTGATCCCTCGGTGTCGGGAAGCCCCGGTATTGATATTCATACAAAGGATGCACGCATGAATCAGCCAGAACACCTTCTACAGCCTGACCCTTGCGCAACCGGCCCGGAGCCTTCCCAGGCCGTCGCGTTGCGCCCGACGCTGCTGTGCCTGTCGCACCTGCGCTGGGGCTTTGTCTACCAGCGCCCGCAGCATGTGATGTCGCGTCTTGCGCACGACTATGACGTGCTGTTTTTCGAAGAGCCGCTGTTCGAGGACACGCCAGCGCCCTGGCTGGAGTCCTACCCTGGCGCCGACGGTGTTTCGGTGCTGGTGCCCAGGTTGCCCCACGGCCTCGATGAGGCCGAGATCAACGCAGCCTTGCGCGCGCTGCTCGACATCCGGCTGGCGCGGCAAGGCGCCAGCGAGCTGCTGCTGTGGTACATCACCCCGATGAGCCTGGCATTCACCCGGCACCTGCAAGGCCGCGTGGTGATCTTCGACTGCATGGACGAGCTCTCGGCGTTCAAGAACGCGCCCCCCGCGTTGCTCGACATGGAGCGCGAGCTGCTGGACCGCGCCGACGTGGTGTTTACCGGCGGCTACAGCCTGTGGGAGGCCAAGCGCGAGCACCATGGCAATGTCCACCCGATGCCCAGCAGCGTGGATGTCGCGCATTTCGGCAAGGCCCGCGACGCCTTGCCAGAGCCCGCGGACCAGGCGGGTATCGGCCGACCACGGCTGGGGTTCTTCGGGGTGATCGACGAGCGCTTCGATATCGAGCTGGTGCGCGAACTCGCGGCCCAACGGCCGCATTGGCAGATCGTGCTGCTTGGACCTGTGGTCAAGATCGATCCCGACACGCTGCCGCGCGCCGCCAACCTGCATTATCTCGGGGCCAGGCAGTATGACGAGTTGCCTGCCTATCTGTCCGGCTGGGACGTGGCCCTGATGCCCTTTGCCCTGAACGAGTCGACGCGCTTCATCAGCCCGACCAAGACACCCGAGTACCTGGCCGGTGGCTGCCCGGTGGTGTCGACGCCGATCCGCGACGTGATCACGGGCTATGGCGACAGTGGTGTCGTCAGCATCGCCGACTCGCCCCAGGCCTTCATCGAAGCCATCCAGGCCGCGCTCGACGACAAGGACGACCCGCAAGCCTTTGCCCGGCGCGCTGACCAGGCCCTGGATGGCATGTCGTGGGACCAGACCTGCGCCGCGATGAAGGAGCAGATCGAATGCCACAGGTAACCCTTGAATCGGCCATCGCCGGCCCCTCCCAGTGCCCGGCGGCGCAAGGCTACGACTACCTGATCGTGGGCGCGGGCTTTGCCGGCAGCGTGCTCGCCGAACGCCTCGCGGCGGGCATGAACAGGAGCGTGCTGCTGATCGATCGGCGCGAGCACGTTGGCGGCAACGCCTTTGATCATTACGACGAAGCCGGGATCCTGGTGCACCGCTACGGGCCGCATATCTTCCATACCAATGCGGCGCGTATCGTCGACTACCTGTCACGCTTCACCGAATGGCGGCCTTACGAGCATCGGGTCCTGGCCGAGGTGGAGGGGCGGCAGGTGCCCATTCCGATCAACCTCACCACCCTCAACATCCTGTACGGGCTTGCGATGGACGAGGCCCAGGCCCAGGCGTTCCTTGCCCAGCGCGCCGAGCCGGTGGCCTCGATCCAGACCTCCGAGGACGTGGTGATCAACCAGATCGGGCGCGAACTGTACGAGACTTTCTTTCGTGGTTACACCCGCAAGCAATGGGGCCTCGATCCCTCGCAGCTCGACCGCTCGGTGACCTCGCGGGTCCCCACCCGCACCGATGCCGATGACCGCTACTTCACCGACCGCTTCCAGCTCATGCCCTTGCAGGGCTACACGCGGATGTTCGAGCGCATGCTCGATCTGCCCACCATCGATGTGTTGCTGGGGACTGACTTCGAGGCCGTGCGCGACCGGGTGACGTACCGGCACCTGGTGTATTGCGGACCGGTCGACGAATACTTCGGCTACTGCTTCGGGCAGCTGCCGTACCGCTCGTTGCGCTTCGAGCACACGACCCTCGAGCAGGAGTGGTTCCAGCCGGTGGCCGTGGTCAACTACCCGGACGAAGCCGTGCCCTATACGCGCATCACCGAGTACAAGCACCTCACCGGCCAGGAGCACCGGCACACCAGCATCACCCGTGAGTACCCCTGCGCCGAGGGCGACCCGTACTACCCGGTGCCACGCCCCGAGAACGCCGAGCTCTACAAACGCTACAAGGCCCTCGCCGACGAGACGCCGGGTGTCACCTTTCTGGGACGGCTAGGTACCTACAAGTACTACAACATGGACCAGGTGGTGGGACAGGCGCTGGCTGTGTACCAACGCATCGCGCAAGCGGCGGGCATGACGCTTGAAACCCACGAGATCGAACCCGGTTGAGCGGCCAGGAGAGGGGCGGCTCTGGTCTGTCGGGAGGTATGCCGGGAGGCTTGTTCCAGAGCTTTCTGATGGCCGGCTACGAATGCTCGACGCACCGGCGTCGCGACGGCCAGCGCCTGGACATGCTCCAGGCCACCGGCCATGCGCGCTGGGTGCAGCGCGACT
>NZ_DATELE010000176.1:0-2265 GCF_035277045.1 Pseudomonas sp.
TGATCACCGGCGAGCGGTCCATGGCCACGTTCAGTTGCACGCTGGCGGGCAGCAGCGACTGCAGGGCCGGCAGTTGCGCCTTGATCTGGTCAACCGTTTCGATGATGTTGGCGCCGGTCTGGCGATTGATCACCAGCAGCACGGCGCTCTTGTCGTTGAAGAAGCCGCTGTTGTAGCGGTCTTCGACGCCGTCGCTGACCTTGGCCACATGGCTCAGGCGCAGCACCGAACCGTCCTGGTAGCGTATCACCAGCGGTTCGTAGTCCTTGGCCGTCGCCAGCTGGTCGTTGGCCCGCACCTGCCAGTTGCGCGCGGGGTCTTCGACAAAGCCCATCGGCCGTCGCTGGTTGGCATCGGCCACCGCCTGGCGTACGTCATCCAGCGCGATTCCATACTGGTTGAGCAACTGCGGCTCGAGCTCGATGCGCACCGCCGGCAACGAGCTGCCGCCGATCTGCACCTCCCCTACCCCCGACACCTGCGCCAGGCTCTGGGACAGGATGGTCGAGGCCAGGTCATATAGCTGGCCCTTCTGCAGCACGTCGGAGGTCAGCGACAGCACCATGATCGGTGCCTGCGAGGGGTTGATCTTCTTGTACGTGGGCATGCTCTTCATGCCGCTGGGCAACAGGTTGCGGGTGGCATTGATCGCCGCCTGCACCTCACGCGCCGCGCCGTCGATATCACGCCCCAGGTCGAACCCGAGTATCACCCGGGTCGAGCCCTGGTTCGAGCTGCTGGTCAGGGTGGTGATGCCGGCGATGCTGCCCAGCTTGCGCTCCAGCGGCGTCGCCACGGTGGCGGCCATGACCTCGGGGCTCGCGCCCGGCAGGCTGGCCTGGACCACGATCACCGGGAAGTCCATCTGCGGCAGCGGTGACACCGGCAACAGCCCAAAGCTGACCCCGCCCAGCAGCATGATCGCCAGGCTCAGCAGCATGGTCGCCACGGGCCGGCGAATGAAAGGCGCGGACAGGTTCATGCGTCGGCCTGCTGTACATCAGCCGCCGGACGGCGCCAGCGGCGGGCGAGCCGGTCGAAGTACAGGTAGATCACCGGCGTGGTGAACAGCGTCAGCACCTGGCTGACCAGCAGTCCACCGACCATCACCAGGCCCAGCGGCTGGCGCAGCTCGGCGCCGGAGCCGGTGGCCAGCATCAGCGGGACGGCGCCGAACAGCGCGGCCAGCGTGGTCATGAGGATCGGCCGGAAGCGCAGCAGCGCCGCCTGGTAGATCGCCGCCTGCGGTTCCATGCCCTGGTTGCGCTCGGCCTCCAGGGCGAAGTCGATCATCATGATGGCGTTCTTCTTCACGATGCCGATCAGCAGGATGATGCCGATGATCGCGATCATGCCCAGGTCGTTGCCGCTGAGGATCAGCGCCAGCAGGGCCCCTACCGCCGCCGACGGCAGGGTCGAGAGGATGGTCACTGGATGAATGTAGCTCTCGTAGAGCACGCCCAGCACGATGTACATGGTCACCACGGCCGCCAGGATCAGCAGCAGGGTGCTCGACAGCGACGCCTGGAACGCTTCGGCAGCGCCCTGGAAGCGAGTCTGCACGCCCAGCGGCATGCCGATCTCCTGCTGCACCTGCTCGATGGCCTTGACCGCCTCGCCCAGCGCCACGCCCGGCGCGAGGTTGAACGACATCATCACGGCCGGGAACTGGCCGATATGGGCGATCGCCAGCTGCGCCTGGCGCTGCTCGATGCGTGCCAGGCTCGACAGGCGCACCTGCCCGCCATCGGTTGTCTTGACGTGGATCTGCTCCAGCGCCTGCGGCCCGAGGGTTGCCGCGACCGAGGCCTGGAGCACCACGCGGTACTGGCTGGCCTGGGTATAGATGGTCGAGATCTGCCGCTGGCCGAAGGCGTCGTACAACGCGTTGGTGATCTGCGAGACGCTGACGCCCAGCCGGCTGGCCGCATCGCGGTCGATCACCATGTACACCTGCAGGCCTTTGTCCTGCAGGTCGCTGGCGACATCCATGAGCTCCGGCCGCTGCTGCAAGGCATCGACCAGCTTGCCGCTCCACTGCGACAGCAGGTCAGCGTCGGGCGAGGACAGGCTGAACTGATACTGGGTGCGGCTGACCCGGTCCTCGATGCTGAGGTCTTGCACCGGCTGCATGAACAGCCGGATGCCGAGCAGCTTGTCGACTTCGGGCTGCAGGCGCGCGATCACCTGGGTAGCCGTTTCGTCGCGCTCACCGTGGGTCTTGAGGTTGATCAGCAGGCGCCCGCTGTTGAGGGTGGCGTTGTC
>NZ_DATELE010000177.1:0-9501 GCF_035277045.1 Pseudomonas sp.
CCATCGATCTGCGCTGTGTTCAATGGCACGGTAAGTTCCGAGCTTTGCCCCAGATACCGGACATCTGCCGAATAGGCAACTTGCGCAGCGTCGGCGCCGTAGCCTTCGCTGGCAAGCACCGTGAAGCCTTGGTCGCCAAGGGCGATGGCTTCTGTCGAGAGGGCGTCAAGGTCGCATTGGGTGAAGGATCGAAGAATGGCTTTCACAAAGTTGTGTTCGGCATCGGCGGTGAGCATGCCGGCAGAACAGAAAACGCCAGCCATGATCGGTGCCACCACTCGGCGGATACCCAGCAGACGGGCCACGGCCACGGCATGTAACGGGCCACCACCACCGAACGCCATCATCGACATTTCACGAGGGTCCAGCCCGCGTTCCACCGTTACAGCGCGGATCGCCCGGGCCATGTTGACGTTGGCTAGGTGGCGGATGCCATGCGCGGCCTTGAGCACGTCGAGTTGCAGCGCTGCTGCGATGTGCTGGTCGATCGCCTTTGCAGAAAGCTCTGGGAATACCGGCAAGCTGCCGCCGGCCAGCGCGACTGGGTTGAGATAACCCAGCACCATGTTGGCATCGGTGACTGTCGGCTGCTCGTTACCTTTGTTGTAGCAGGCAGGACCTGGATAGGCGCCTGCCGACTCGGGGCCAACACAGAGTAGTCCGCCGGCATCAATACAAGCGATCGAGCCGCCGCCGGCACCTACCTCGGCAATGTCGATGGCCGGAACTTTCAGCACATAGCCACCACCTTTGACGAAACGGCTCGGGGCGCTAATGCCGTCCCGGAATTCGTACTCGTTGGTCAGCGAGGGCTGACCATCGACAACCAGCGCAGCTTTTGCAGTAGTGCCTCCCATGTCGAAGACGATCTGGTTGCTGTCGCCGGCTAATGCGCCGATGCGGGCTGCGCCGGTCACGCCACCTGCGGGGCCTGAGGCAACGGCGAATACCGGCTTTTCGCTCGCTGAGGCGATACCCATCATGCCGCCGTTGGAAGCCATTACCTGCAGCGAGGCGCGCACACCCATTGCTTCCAAGTCCTGGCGCAGTCGGGCCAGATAGGTTCGCATGGCTGGGAGAATGTAGGCATTCACCACAGTGGTGCTGGTGCGCTCATATTCTTTGATTTCCGGCAGTACTTCGAACGAGGCGCTGACCAAGACCTGCGGGAAGTGCTGCTGGAGGAGCTGCTTGGCGCGGCGCTCGTGGGTGGGGTTGATGTAGCTGTTGATGAAAGCGATCGCGAGTGCTGTAACGCCTTCGTCGATCAGCGATTCAGCTTCATGCAGCAGCTGCTCTTCGTCCAGAGCAGTGACCACATCGCCGGTGGCGCTCATGCGTTCTTGGATACCCCGCCTCCAGCGGCGAGTAGCCAGCGGTTCGGGTTTGCTCCAGGACAGGTCGAACATGGTGGGCGTACGGATGCGACCGATTTCCAGCACATCTCTGAACCCAGCCGTGGTGAGTACACCGGTCTTCGCGCCGACCTTCTGCAGGATGGTGTTGGACGCGGTGGTGGTGCCATGCACAATCTCGGTGATTTCCTCAGGCCCGACGCCCGCTTGCAGCAGCAGGGCGCTCAGCCCTTGCACGATGGCCTTGCCCAAGTCCTCGGGCGTGGTAGAAGTCTTGTTCACGAAGAGTCGGCCATCGGGCATTGCGAGTACGACGTCGGTGAAGGTGCCACCGATATCGCATCCAACCCTTACGCCTCTGCTGGTTTTTGTTCTTGGTGCAGTGCTCATGATTGCTCCATCTGCTGGTTGGTCATTCGTGATAACTAACTGGACGTTCAGTTAGTAAGTGATACGCTAGAATCTATTCCAAACCCTGTCAAACGGCTGCGAATGGAATCAACCCAACAGCAAGCTCGCTGTTACACTCGCCGGATGCGGCTAGAAAGAGGATTGAGACAGCAATGAAGACAGACGTTCGTGCGACCCCTAAGCCCAAGCCCCGTAACGCCGCGGTCACGCGAGAGAACATCCTCAAGATCGCGACACAGGAATTCGCAGAGCACGGTTACGACGGCGCGAGCATCGAGGCAATAGTGCTGGGCTGCGAGATCAGCAAAAACCTGATCTACCATTACTTCGACAGCAAAGAAGGGCTGTTCATCGAGGTGATGGAGCGAGCCTACGGGGCCATGCGCGAGCGGCAGAACCAACTGACGCTGTCGGGTGATCCCGTGCGAGATATGCGGGAATTGGTAGAAAAAACCGTCCAGCACTTCATAGATCAACCCGACTTTCATCTGCTTCTTTCTACCGAAAACCTTCATAAGGCGGCTCACATTCGCAAGTCCGCAGTCATCTCCCAAATGTTCAATCCCTTGAAAGCAGCCCTTTCGCAGATTCTTCAGGAGGGTAAAGACCAAGGCGTATTCCGGAAGGATGCAGACTGGGTGGACCTGTATGTGTCTATCTCAGGTCTCGGCGCTTATTCCATTACCAATCGGTACACCCTTTCCTACGTCTTGGACGTGGATCTCGATTCGCCCGAGCGAAAAGCGTCCCGTCTCAAACATGCTTCAGACGTTGTCATGAGCTACCTGTGCGACCTCCGCCCTTCATGTTGATAGTCACTCCCCGACTCCTCTTTGGGCGCCTGGCTTGGTGCTAGGCGCGGACAAACACCGCGGATTTTCACCCCACTCTCGCCCTATCCTGGCGCCCCTGATCATCCAGGGCGGACGGCTGCGCGTGTCTATTCCGTGGATTGCGGGGCGACATGCCAGTACAAGTTTCCGCACGCAATGCTGGATTCAAATTTGTGTGCTGATCTGTATGCATGCGACAATTTGTCCTTTGGTAACCTGTGAAGGACTGTAAAAGTGGTGAATGAAGTGTTTCCGAGCCGGTTGGCGCGAGCATGGCTTGCGACCCTTGGCGTAATCATTCTGTTGGCGGGACTCTATTTCATTGGGGGAGGAGGTTGGCTTGCCTGGCTGGGAGGTAGTTGGTACTTCCTCATCGCCGGTTTGCTGCTGGTCACTGCCGGTGGCCTTATCGCTCGCAGACGTTTGCTTGGCGTGCTGTTGATCGCCGTAACAGTGCTGTACACCGTTGTATGGGCGCTGTGGGACGTTGGCCTGCAGTTCTGGCCGTTACTGTCGCGCGTGTTCGCATTCGCGTTCATCGCGGCTGCGGTTGCATTCTCTGTACCTCTGTTCACGCGAGCGCGCAAAGCGCGTGTCACCGCCATTGCAGTGGGTGCCTTGACTTCTGTCGGGATCGTGGCCACTGGCATCAGTGCCTTCGAACCCAAGAACATTATCCGTGACGCCGACGCTGTGGCGGCCGCCGAGAAGGTTGCACCTGAAATCGACAATGGCGCGCCCGGAGACTGGCGTGCCTGGGCCGGCGATACGCACGGTTCGCGCTTCTCGCGCGTCGGTGACATCACGCCTGAAAACGTAAAAAACCTTCAGGTCGCATGGACAGCTCACACGGGTGAAGCTGTGGTGCCTGGCGTGGGCGATGCTGAAGACCAAAATACGCCGTTGCAGATTGGCGACAGCCTGTATGTGTGCACCACGTACAGCACCGTTATTTCTTACAACATTGATACCGGCAAGGAAAACTGGCGGTTCGCCGCCGGCAAGGGCAACTCCACTTACCAGCGCTGCCGTGGCATGGCTTACTTCGATGCCACCACCGCGAAGAAGGTCGCCGAGGTGCCAGGTGCTGTCGCCGATGGCGCCCAGGACAGTTCTGTCAGCCCGCAGCGCCTGATCTTCCCGACAGGTGATGGGCGCCTGATGGCGATCGATGCCCACACCGGCGAGCCTGTCGCCAACTTTGGTGAGAACGGCGCTGTCGACCTCAAGGTTGGCATGGGCGAAGTCAAGCCTGGCTATTACCAGCAGTCTTCGACGCCGCTGCTTGCGGGCAACCTGGTTATTGTTGGTGGTCGAGTGATCGATAACTTCGAGACCGGCGAGCCGCCGGGAGTGGTGCGTGCGTTTGACGCAGTGAGCGGCACCCTGGTCTGGGCCTGGGACCCCGGTAACCCTGAAGTCACCCGTGAGCCACTTTCGCCTGAAGGCTACACCCGCGGCACTCCGAACGTCTGGGTTGCCGCTTCATACGATGCCGAACTGGGCATGGTGTACTTGCCGACCGGCAACGCCACCCCCGACTTCTGGGCAGGTTTTCGCACTGAGGCGGATGACAGATACGGCTCATCGATTGTCGCAGTCAACGTCGCTACTGGGCGCCCAGTCTGGTCATTCCAGACGGTTCACCATGACATCTGGGACTTCGATGTCACCGGTCAGCCGCTGATCTACGACATCCCCAACGATGATGGCTCGGTGTCCAAGGCTGTCTCGGTCACCTCCAAGACAGGCATGATCTACCTGCTGGACCGCACCAACGGCAAACCGCTGGCCAGTATCGAGGAGCGTCCGGTGCCCCAGGGCAAACTGGCTGGCGAGCGGTACTCGCCCACTCAGCCGTACTCCACTGGCATGCCGAACATCGGCAACGATGTGCTGCGAGAGTCCGACATGTGGGGCGCCACGCCGTTCGACCAACTCATGTGCCGCATTATCTTCAAATCCAGCCGCTATGACGGCGTGTTCACGCCGCCGGGTGAAGACTGGGCGATCCAGTATCCGGGATCGCTGGGTGGAATAAACTGGGGCGGTGTCTCGGTTGACCCGAATACCCATCTGATGTTCATCAACGACCTGCGCCTGGGGCTGCACTACAACATGGTACCGGCCAAGGACATCCCGCCTGGCACAGGTAGCAGTGAGGGCATGGGGATCATCGTGCAGAAGGGCACGCCGTTCGGCACCTGGCGCGAGCGCTTCATGTCGCCTCTAGGCGTGCCTTGCCAGGCACCACCGTTCGGTACGCTCTCGGCTGTCAACCTGAAGACCCACAAGCTGGTCTGGCAGGTGCCGGTGGGTACCGTGCAGGACACCGGCCCGCTGAACATTGCCACCGGCCTGAAACTGCCGTTGGGCATGCCGACCCTTGGCCCATCGCTGGCCACCCAGTCCGGCCTGCTGTTCTTCGCCGGCACGCAGGACTTCTACCTGCGCGCCTTCAACAGCCGTACCGGTCAGGAAATCTGGAAGTCGCGCCTGCCCGTGGGCAGTCAGAGCGGCCCGATCACCTACCGTTCGGAGAAGACCGGCAAGCAGTATGTCGTGATTTTCGCGGGCGGTTCGCCACACTCCGATCAACGCGGTGATAGTGTGATCGCTTACGCTTTGCCATAAAGTCTCAACGATCTGTATGACTAGCCCAGGTCCGGTTCAGCACTGGCCTGGGCTTTGTTCAGGAACTCGCGATGTCTCAACCCTTTTCTTTTTTGGCTGTGCGCTTGCGCACCGGCCTGGCCTGTATTTTTGCCACAGGCGGGAGTGCTGTGGCTCACGCGCAATCTGGCGATGTAGAGGCAGTGGTGGTCGACCCGGTTGTCGTCACTGGCGCGTTTGCCCCCACCAGCACTTTCGACCTGCCGTTTTCGGTCGATACTGTGGACCTCTCCAGAGGTACCGATGGCCAGCTGGGCGTGAACCTGTCAGAAGTGCTGACCAAGGTGCCAGGTCTGGTGGTGCAGAACCGGCAGAACTATGCGCAAGACCTGCAGATTTCCTCACGGGGCTATGGCGCACGTTCAGCATTTGGCGTTCGCGGCATCAAGCTGCTCAGTGACGGCATCCCGGCCAGCACCCCCGACGGTCAAGGTCAGGCGGCCACGCTGAACCTGGATGTGGCCGAGCGCATCGAAGTGTTGCGCGGCCCGGCCGCGACGCTGTATGGCAGCAACGCCGGTGGGGTGATCCAGATGTTCACCCGAGACGGGCAAGGGCCGACCCGTGTCGGCGCCGAAACCACCTTCGGCAGCGACGGCTTCAACAAGAATCACCTGTCGGCTGAGGGGGGTAACGACACCGCCGGTTTCGTGCTGGATGCCTCACGCATGGATACCGATGGCTACCGCGACCACAGCGCCGCGCGCCGGGACCAGACCTTCGCCAAGGTCAATTTCAAGCCCGACGACGACTCGCGCATGGCGCTGATCTATAGCAGCCTGGAGCAGAACAATACGCAGGACCCGCTGGGGCAGACCTGGGATGCCTACAAGCATGACCCGCGTTCCAGGGCCGCGGTGGCTGAAACCTATAACACGCGCAAGAGCATCGACCACCAGCAACTGGGCATGAACTACGAGCGCTACTTTGGCGATGCCACGTTGCAGTTCAACCTGTACGCAGGGCGACGCAGCGTGGTGCAGTATCTGTCCATCCCCAGAACCGTTGCCTCCAACAGCCAGCGTGGCGGCGGGGTCGTCGACTTCGACCGCGAGTTCCACGGTGGCACCTTGCGCTGGACCCAGCCGGTGGTCGACGTGCCCGGCGACTTTACATTCACTGTCGGCGCCGATTACGACCAAAGCAAAGATGACCGCCGCGGCTTCCAGAACTTCAGCGGCGACCAGCTGGGCGTCAAAGGTGAGCTGCGCCGTGACGAGCAGGACACAGCCACCAGCATGGACCCTTACATGCAGGCGCATTGGGAAATTGGCCATTGGACCAGCGAACTGGGACTGCGCTACAGCAGCATGAAAATGCGCGTGGACGACCATTACCTGGCCAACGGTGACTCCAGCGGTTCGAAAAAATACCAGCAAGCCACCCCGTCGCTTTCGGTGATGTACGCCTTCTCGCCTGATTTGCGCGGCTATGTGAGTGTCGGCAAAGGCTTCGAAACCCCCACACAGGCCGAGATGGCCTATGCGCCGGGTGAGGTCGAGAGCTTCAACTTCGGCCTCAAGCCAGCCTCCAGCATGCAGTATGAAGTGGGTGTGAAGTATCGGCTTGGCGAACGCACGCGGCTGAATGCGGCGGTGTATGAGATTCATACCGATGACGAAATTGTCGTTGCCAGCGCCACGAGTGGCCGTACCAGCTATCGCAATGCGGGGCGTACTGTACGGCGTGGCTTTGAGGCGAGTCTGCAGAGTGACTTGAGCGAGCACTGGCAGACCACCTGGGTGTATACCCGCACCGATGCCCGCTACGCAGAGGATGTCAGCCAGGCCATCGAACGTGGCAACCGGCTGCCCGGCGTGCCGCTCGACAACCTGTATGGCGAGCTGGCCTGGAAGCCTGTGTCGTCCATCGGCATGGGGCTAGAGGGGCAGTACCGCAGCCAGGTGTACGTGGACGATAGCAATACTGCCAAGCCGGCACCGGCGTATGCCGTGTTCAACTGGCGCACGCGCTTTGAGCAGCATGTCGGGGCCTGGACGTTCCACCAGTTGGTACGCCTGGACAACCTCTTCGACCGGCAGTATGTGGGGTCAGTAATTGTCGGGGACAGCAACGGGCGCTATTACGAAGCAGCGCCCGGCCGCTCGTGGTATGCGGGGGCGGGGTTGGAATACAAGTTCCAATAGGGCCCGTTTACCGACTTTGAGGGTTGCATTGCAGCCCCCAAAGTTTGCTGGTCAGGCATTCAGGCTACTGCTTGAGCCCCTGTGATTTCAACCAGGGAGCCGCACATGAAGGCTGCTTCGTCCGAGGCTAGAAACGCCACGAGTGCGGCCACTTCTTCGGGTTTGCCAATGCGACCGAACGGTACCAGGCGGTCCAGGTCGGCGATCGTGCGGCCTGAGCGCAGCACGCCTGCTTCCAGCATCGGCGTGTGGATCTCGCCAGGGCAAACGGCATTTACCCGGATCTTGTGAGGCGCGTAGTCGCGCGCCAGGTTCTGTGTGAACGAGGCCACCGCCGCCTTGGTCACGTTATACGCAATGTGCCCAGGCGCCGGGTACAGCCCCCACTGAGAAGCAGTGTTTACAATGGCACCGCCTCCAGCCTCGATCATAATCGGCAATACAGCACGACAGAGGTGGAACATTGAGTCGATGTTGACGGCAAAGCTGCTGTGCCAGTCATCTTCACTCAATGCCAGCAGATCACCGCGGCGGTTGATACCGGCGTTGTTAACGAGGACGTCGATCCGCTTCATTTGGGAAAAGACATTCTCGACCAGTGCCCTGCATTCGTTTCCATCAGCGATGTTGGCAGCGATTGCTACAGCATTCCCATTTTCTTTCCGTATGGCCTCGACCACGTTCTGAGCCGCGTCAATATTGACATCGCTGACTACGACCGTTGCGCCTTCACTGGCAAATCGCTGGGCTATGGCGGTACCGATACCACCGGCCGCGCCGGTAACGATGACGACTTTACGGGTGAACCTACTCATTTTGACCTCGCACGTTTTTCTTGTGAGCTTGCAGGGCTTGGCAATGTATGCAGATTTGTGTGCAAAGCTAGCCGGAGTGACAAGCGCCTGTCAACCAGTCGTTGGAGGGTGGCTTGTGACAAGAGCTCATAGAGCATGCAGAGGGCAGTACCGCGGCGGCGGTAAGTGCTAGATAAATCGGCATCGTTCACGGCCCGCCTCAAGGCGGGCCATTCTTTGACGCGATGAGCAGGACAATCTAAGCCACTGACATCCGAGCTGTCAGGTTCTGCTGCATGTAGTCGAGGAATCGACGCTGGAATAGCATCGTATGCTCGTGAGCGGCGGCTTCTGCGGCATCAGCGTCCCGAGAAGCGATGGCCTGGATTATTTCATCATGGTCGCGGCCAAGGCGGTGAGCGCTTGCGGAGCTGACGACATGATCGAAGTGCAGATGGAGTAAGCGCTGGCCTTCGCCTAGTAACCGCTCATAATAGGTGATGAAGTAAGGGTTTCTCCCAGCGTGAGCGATTGCCATGTGGAACGCCTTGTTCAATTCGGACATGGCCTGGAAGTCACCGCTTGTCACCGCCTCCAGATAGCGGGCATCAGCCTGTTTGATCGCTTCTAGATCCCCTGCACGATGCTGAGTAGCCGCCAATCGCGTAACCGCCCTTTGAATCAAGTCGAGCGCCGAGATGTAGTTAGGGAATTCCTCGATCTCGAACGGTGTAACCAACGTGGTGCGGTTAGGAAGAATGACCACCAGTCCTTCAGTGATCAGTCGAGCAAGTGCATCGCGAACGGGCGAGCGCGAGAGGCCGAATTGAGCTGCGAGCGAAACCTCGTCCAGCTGGACACCAGGTTTCAGCTGGAGCGTGAGGATCTGCTTGCGCAGTTCTTCGTAAATGTAGCGACCGCTATGGCGCCGGGGGGCGCTCTCGGTTTCGTTATCTTTTGGCATCATCAGGTCTCGATTGGTCTGGCCTCTATCATACAGGCCGGACCTTGTTTTTTTGCGGCCCTCTATCCGCACCGTCCATTGCACAGTCGAGCAGGAGCCATGGGGCCACACATTACCCATCCAGGTATCGGACAGGGTGAAACCTTCTTGATAAGGGTCGGTAGCATCCCGGTCGGATTCCAGAAAAACCATGCCCGCTGTTGCAGCGGGCATGGTGTAGTTCATTCAGTCAGTCCGGCTCCCCACGTGTCGCTGAGCATGAAGCCCAATGACAATGGATCATCCGGGTCCACGCCAAGCTGTTGCAGGCCATATAGCCAAGCC
>NZ_DATELE010000178.1:0-4741 GCF_035277045.1 Pseudomonas sp.
GTGGCGGCCGTCCAGGCGCGGATCGAGCAACTCGCCCATGGTGATGCCCGGTGGCAACTGCGAGTGACGGACCTCGGCCTGGGCCATGGCCTGGATGAACTGGGCCGTGAGCATGGCGTCGCGCTCGACACTGTCCTTGACCACGAAGCGCGTGGTCACGTACCCAAGCCCACCGGCCACGGTGGTGATGATCACCAGGCTGAACACCGAAAACCAGCGCAGCAGGTTGAACTCGCGTGGCGGCGCCTCCAGGTCGCCGGAGGGCGGAAACACCTTGTTGAGCCCTTCGTTTTCCAGCATCTGCATCACGATGTACCTGCGTGGATGCCCAGACCGAGACGCGGATCGCGGACCGTTACCGGCGGTAGCGCCTTACTGGCACTTTGCCCATAACGCCGGGATTTCGGCGTGAGTGCGATGACAAATGCAAGTTCCCGGCCATTGGCCAGCTTCTAAAAATCATTTATTTAATTTCAACTGGTTAGGGCTAGCTGTTGAGAAAGTTTCGAGGATGTTTCCCCAGAACTGGGGATTAACTTCCCACGCTGTTCACGTGCCGTTGACCAGACGAAAACTCAATAGCACGCTGGTCCCGGTGCCCTCCTTGCTGCTCAGGCGAATCGATCCGCCGAAGCGCTCCATGATCCGCTTGACCAGCATCAGGCCAACGCCCAGGCCGCCTTGCTTGGTGGTGAAGAACGGCCGGAAGGCCATGCGTTGCTGCTGCTCGCTCATGCCATGCCCGGTGTCGGTCAGCCGCAGGGTCAGGTAGCGCCGGTCCTGGCGCACCACCTCCACGCGCAGCCTGCCGCCCTGGTCCATGGCCTCCAGGGCGTTGGCGATCACGCTGTGGAAGATCTGCCCGAGCAGTGCCGGCTGCCCGAGCACCCGCACGTCGGGAACGTTCGCCAGTTCCAGCTCCACCCCGCCGCGCCGCAAGGGCATGGCAAAGGCCTGCAGGCTTTCGTGCAGGGCCACCGGCAGGTCGACGGGCACCGCTTCGTCGTTCAGCGGGCGCAGGGACTGCAACAGTTGCCGCACCCAGTGCGACATCCGGTCGACCTGGATGATGATGTCGCTGATGTTCTTCTGCGCCGGGCCCTCGTCGAAGGCCTGGGCCAGCTCGGCGCTGGAGCGGATGCTGGCCAGCGGGTTGCGCAGGCTGTGCGCCACGGCCGAGGACACCTCGCCCAGGGCCACGAAGGTTTCGTTGCTGATCAGCCGCTTCTGCTGCAGCGCCAGCTGCCGCGCGGCCCGGCGCATGATCCAGTACAGCCCCCCATACACCAGCACCGCCCCCAGGATGATGGCCAGCCAGATCAGCAGCAGGCCATGTTCGATGCGCACGATGAGGTCGTGGGGCTCCTTGTAGATTTCGACCATCGCTGTTACTCGCTCGCCGTCGGCGTCGAACAGCGGGATGTAGTTCTCGATGAACAGTTGCTGGGGCGGAGTCACGAACATCTGCTCGACGCGCGCGTCATCGAAGTTGTGGTAGCTGGCCGATACCCGCTTCTTGTATTCGAAGGCGCGCTCAAGGTCGTCGTCGGCTTCGATCACATCCCCGGTCAGTGCCGGGTTGCTCGACCAGATCACGGTGCGGTCAGGCGCGTAGATATTGGCCAGCAACACATCGGGCAGGTGCGCGACATGGTCGAGGAACTCGCCCCTGGCCTTGCGCCGGGCAACCGGGTCGACATCGGGCATGGCCTCGTCCATCCGCGGGTCGAGCAGCTCACCCATGCTGCGCACGTTGGGAATAGACACATGGCGCACCTCGGCGTCGCCGATCGACTGGATGAACTGCGCGGTGAGCAAGGCATCGCGCTCGACGCTCTCGTCGATGATGAAGCGGCTGGAGATCAGCCCAAGCCCCACGGCGATCGAAAAGATGATCGCAAGGCTTACCCAGGCGTACCAACGCAGCAAATCAAAGGGTTTGCGCGCCGTACCCAGGTCGGCCAATTGCAGCAGGTCGACGCGCGGTACATGTTCCATGGCTGACTCCGGGTGGGGACCTTGGAAGGTATAGCCCATAGTTGGGGCCAGTACCGCAACGTTGGCCCAGGCCTCCCCATTTCCCCCAACCCTGGGGCTGCTGGCCCGCGGCGAGAGCGCACGCAAGTGCCCGCCAGAACGCGCACAGGCCAGGCGCCACGCGGCCTGCAAGGACATTTTCAAGAATTGGTATGGTTGTTGCCAAACCCTGTTCAGACGCCCCAAGTCCATGGGCCCGTTTGCAAGAGGGATTTCTCATGCACCGACCAACACCACATCCACTGGCGCTCGCCGTCCTCGCCAGTCTCCTCCAGGTGCCGGCCCAGGCCGCGCTCTACGAAGTAGACCCCGGGCCCTATCTTCCCGAAAACGGCCACTTCGCCGCCTGGTACCAGGACACCCATGGCCGGGTCCTGGATCTGTGCCTGTCCAAGGCAGTCAGCTCCAGGGCAGCGGGCGCGCCGGGAGCGCCGTCGTACATGTGCACGCTGCTGCCGACGCCGGGCGTGTTCGATGACGCCGCGCCGATCGAGTTTCCAGGCAACTTCCCCGATGAAGCCTTCTGGTTCACCGCCGACGCCTCGATCGTCGACGCTGCCCGCGGCATCGACCTGGACTTCGGGACGGCCATCGAGGCGGCGTTCAGCGTCGAGGAGCCGATCGACGGCGACCAGATCAGCTTTGCCCGGGTCCGCATCCGCGTCGATGTACCCGTGGCCGGCACCTACGTCATCACCCATCCCTACGGCGTGGACGTGTTCGACGTCCCGGCCGGTGGCCGCCGGGCGATCAACATGACCCGCGACATCGGCATCGGCGCGCCGAAGACCTACACCGGCGCGCTGAAGGGTGATGTCGGGCCGTTCCTGCGCAGCGTCAACGGCCCCTACACCGAGACCAACCCGGCGACGGGCGCCAGCGAGCGCTACATCGGCGACCCGAACCTCACCGAAGCTGTGACCGGCAGCCCGTTCAACACCAACTTCGTGCGCATCGAAGGCCCGAACGGCATCGACCTGCGCACCGAGCTGTTCTCGATCTCCGGCAAGCTGTCCGACGTCAAGCGCCCGACCCCGATGATCCCGCTGCGCAGCACCTACTCGCGGCACACCGAGAACGGCGACCTGCGTGCGCAGCAGGACGTCTTCGTGATGGCGCCGCCTGTCCCCGCGACGGTCACGCTGGTGAGCCAGACGCCCAACCTGGCGCTCACCGAGGCCAACAGCACCGGCGCCTGGTATGCCCAGTCGGCGCTCAACCCGACCCTGCCGGTGTCGCTGCACGTGACCGCCGACAACCAGCTGGCCATCCCGGGCAGCGCCGCGGCCAACGCCTACCTGCCGCTGACCGACCTGGTGACCATCACGCGCGCCGAATACAGCCTGGCCAGCGGCCAGCTGACCCTGGTGGCCACCACCAGCGACGAGGTCAGCCCGCCCGCGCTCAGCGCGAGCACCGGCAACGGCGCGGTGATCGGCAGCCTCAGCGGCGATGGTGCGCTGAAGACATTGACCACCGGGCTCTCGCCGATCCCGCCGGCCACGGTCCGGGTGACCAGTGCCAATGGCGGCAGCGACAGCGAAGACGTGGTGCTGGTGCCATGAACAGTCAAAGGCTCCGCCTTCAAGGAGGCAGCATGAACAATTGGCCACGCCGGGCGCTTTTCGCCGCCGGGCTTACTTTCACCCTGACCGGTACCGCCTGGGCAGGCCTTGCCTCGGTCGATCCTGGCCCCTATACCCTGGCCACCGGCCGCTACCCGATGTGGTACCAGGACGCCAACGAGCTGTCGCTGGAGCTGTGCCAGTCGCGGGCCACCAGTTCGCGGGCGCCAGGCGCCGCGGGCGCCCCGGCGTACATGTGCACCCTGCTGCTCGAGCCCGGCATCTACGACGACGCCCTGCCGCTGGTGTTTCCCAACAACTGGCCGCCAGAGATGTTCTGGTTCCTGGCCGAAACCGAGATCCCGGCCGTGGGCAACAGCGGCTACGAGCTCGAGGTGTACGTGGCGGGCATCGAAGCCGCCTTCGCCGCCGAGAACCCGGTCGATGGCGACCAGCAGAGCTTCGCCCGTATCCGCATCCGCGCCTCGGTACCGCGGCCCGGCGTCTATACCATCACCCACCCCTACGGCGTCGAGACGGTCAACGTCACCACGGCGGGGCGGCGCGCGATCAACATCACCCGGGACATCGGCATCGGCGCGCCGGGCGATTTCAGCGGCGTGCTGCGTGGCAACATCGGCCCGTTCCTGCGCAGCGTCAACGGCCCCTACACCGAGATCAACCCCGATACCGGCGCCACCGAAACGTTCGTCGGCGACCCCAACCTGGTCGAGGCGGTAACCGGCAGCCCGTTCGACACCAACTACGTGCGCATCGACGGCCCGCCCGGGACCATCCAGAGCAACACCTTCACCCTCTCGGGCAAGGTGCTCGACCCGCGTGCCCAGACGCCGGTGGAGGTGGAGCGCGCCACCTACCAGCGCAATGCCAATGGCACCCGTGTCGAAGTCTTCGCCAAGGCGCCGAACAACGCCAGCCTGTGCATGCGCAACGGCCTGGAGCTGGTCGGCACGCCGCCTTCGCCATGCCAGTTCAGCCTGCTGGCCGACAACAACGGGCTGTTCTTCGCCCAGCAGCGCAGCACCACGCCGCCCCCGGCGGTGGTGGTGGTCACTGCCAGCAGCCCTACCGGGGGTACCCGGCCAACGGCGTCGTCGAGCACCCTGCGCGACGTGGTC
>NZ_DATELE010000179.1:0-7209 GCF_035277045.1 Pseudomonas sp.
GCCAGCGGCTCGATGGCGCAGGCGAGCGTGAGGCTCACTTTTACCTGGCGGTACGGTTCGGCCTGGTCCTGACCGGCGGCGGCGACCGGCATGCGTTGGGTGACCTCGCAGCCCGGGCCGAGGCCGGACTGCGCCTTCACCCGCTCCACCACCTGCTGCATCAGGTCTGCGGCGACGCCGTTGGGGTCGTCGCCGGGCAGCAGGCTGTTGCGCTGGGCCGGGCTGTCCTGGGTTCGCTTGAGCAACGCTTCGAGGGCTGGCCGCTGCAGGATCAGGCTGGCATAGCGGCGCTGCTGCTCGCGCAACGCGTCGGCCTGCTCGTCCAGGCTTCGAAGGGGCGCCAGGAACAGGCCATCGATCAGCACGGACCAGAGCGTCCAGAGGAGGAGCCCGAGCGCGCCTAGGGCGGCGATCTTGCGCTCCCGGCTAGTGAGTGGACGCATGCGGGCCCTCCTGGCTAAGTTGCGCGCTGAGGGAAAAACGCTCGCGGCCGGTGGTCTTGTCGGTCTGGATGATTCCCTGGAACTGCGCCTCGCGCAGGGTCGGGCAGCCTTTCACCTGGGTGATCAGGGCGCTGGCGCGGATGCTCTGGCCGGAAAGCGTCAACTGCGCGCCGTCGCGCACTTCCAGGTGATCCACCCAGGTGTCGTCACCCAAACAGGCGCTCAGGTCGGCCAGCACCCGGGTGAGGGTAGGCCGCTGCGCCTTGAGGCTCGCCAGGTAGGTGGAGGCGCCGAGCGTGTCGTCGAGGGTCTGCCGCAACTGCTGGACGCGCTGTACCTCAAGGCGCTGCGCGCCCAGCTCGCGCTGCATGGCGTCCAGCACGCCCTGGCGGCGGTCGAGGCAGGCCGCCGCCAAGGCGACCGTGCAGGCCAGGCAGCCAAGCCACAGCCAGCGATCCAGCGCCGCGGGACGCGAACGCGCGATGCCAGTACCCGCGGGCAGCAGGTCGACCTGCAAGCGCGCTCCTGCCGCGTTAGTGGCATCGATCGCCGTCACCTGGATCCCGCGTTCGCGGCAGGTATCGAGCATCATCGTCAAGGCAGCACGTGCCACGGCGACCAGTTCGACCTCGGCATTGGGCGGCTGCCTGCGCACGACCCGGGCGACGAAATGCACCTGGTCGGCGGTGTAGGGCATGTACTTGTCCACCTCGTAGGTCAGCACCTCCTTGAGGTTGCGGGCGGCGGCGATGGGCAGGCTGATGCGCTGCTGCATCACCTGGTGCGCGGACAGCAGCAGCACCGCGGGGCGCCCAGGCGCACACTGCGTCGGCAACGGCCACGGCAGCAGCTGCTCGGTCGCGTCGTCGCGCAGCCGGGCCGCGAGCGCGGGCGGCAGCATCGAGACCAGCTCGACCCGCCAGGCCTTCAGCCAGCGTTGGCCGAGGCTGTCGGCCCAGCGCGCGTGCCACTCTGCGTGCCACTCTGCGTGCCGCGCGGCGAGGGCGGGCAGGAAACGCTCCAGCAGCCGGCTCATTCCTGCCACCTGAGTACGCGGTAGGGCTTGCCGCCCGCGTAGGCAGGCAGCAGCACCAGCGTGACCTGCAGGCGGGCCTTGAAGCCGCTTGCCAGGGTGGCGTCGCTGGTGACCGTCATGATCTGCCCGGCATCCAGCGCGAGCCCGCGGCTCCCGGGCAGGCCGAGGGCGGCGGCCAACGCTGGCGGCGCAAGCGCCGGATCAGGCTGCGCAGCGCCGGACCATACGGTGATGAAGGGCAGGGCCCGGGTGTACATCGCGTAGCTCATGCCGGGCATGTCGCGAAATTCTTCAAGCATTCGCAGGGGTACCTTGTTGCGCCGTGTCACCAACGACTGGGTGATGGTTGTCGCGCGCTGTCCGCTGGCACCGCAGGCGCGCAGCAGCTTCTCGAGGCTGGCCGAGGGCGCGGCATTGAGGTCGAGCTTGCCGCGCTCACTGCGCACGCTGACGCGCAGCGTGCTGTCGGCGAATCGCAGGTCATGGTCCTGGCCATCGGCAGGCCAGCGCATCGGTGTGTCGCTCAGCAGTCCGGTTATCGCCAGACTCAGACCCGCCTGGGCTGCGAAGGCTGCCTGGGTCTGGTTGCCTTGCCACAGCGACTGACGCTGCTGCAGTTGCACCGAAACCGCCAATGCGCCGAGCAGGATGCTCAACAGTCCGACGACCCACAGCACCAGCAGCAGGGCGGCGCCCCGCTGGCGGCTCACGGCCGGCCCCCGTCGCCGGACAGGTCCAGCAGCAGGTTGACCTGCAGGGTGGGCCAGGCCGTGGCGCTGTCGCGCTGCACATCGACCCGCACCGATTGCGGCAGGCGTTCCGGCCACGGCCACTCGCGCAGCCAGCCGGTGGGCTTGCCCAGCGGTGAATAGCCCTGGTAGCTCAGCGAGAGCGCCGTGACGCCGTCCAGCAGCGGCTGCGGCTCACCCCAGGCTTGTAGCCGCCGGCCGTCGAGGCGGGCGAGCTCTATCTCCAGGCGATGCTCACGCCGCACCAGGCGCTGGCGGTACAGTCCACCGCCCACCGAACTGGACAAGGGGGCGTAGAAGACGACGCTGTCCGGCCTGCCTTCGAAGGTGGTTGTGTGCGTGCCATCGCCCGCGCGCGCGCTCAAGGGCAGCACCTGGCTCAGCGACTGGCGCAGGAAACGCTGGGTGGCACGCAATGCGTCCAGCCTGGCGCTGTACTGCTCCGCCTTGGCCACCGCGCGATTCGAACCCACCAGCGCGGCGCCGACCAGGCCCAGCAGCAACCCCAGCAGGCTGATGACCACCAGAATCTCGAGCAGGGTGAAACCCGCCTGGCGCCTCACGGGCCAGCCACGGCGGAGCGGGCACGCAGCGTGCTGTAGCGGGAAGTCCGGCGCCCCTCGGTGATCGACAGGTCGAGCCGGTACAGCTCGATGCGTCCTGGCGCGGCCTGCTCCAGGGCGACGTCCAGCACCCAGGCCAGGCCGTGCCACGTGCCGTGGCGCTGCCCCGGCGTCAGCTCGCCGAGGTCGAGGTCGTCCATCAGTGACCGGGCGGCAGCGCTGTGCCGGTCGCTCTGCTCGACCTGCACCAGCGACCGGCTGCTCTGCGCGAACGCGCCCAGCAGGATCGACGAGGCGACGACCAGCAAGGCGAGGGCGGCTAGCATCTCCAGCAGCGTGAAGCCCCGCTGGCGGCTCATGGCAGCACCCGCAGTGTGACGGCGCCGGTGAGCCAGCTGACGTCGATCCGCCAGCGCGCCTTGCCGCGAGTGATGAGGACATTGCCGCCGCTGGCCGCGCCATCGGGGTAGAACGCGTAGGCAGCGCCCAGGCCGCGGGCGGTCTGCAGGCGCACGCTGAACGTCTCTGGCCAGCTCGCAGGCGCGCGCCCTGGCGCCATTACCCGGCGCCCGTCGAGGTCGAACCTTGCCCGCACCGGCTGCCCGGTCGCGATGGCTTGTACCCGGGCACTGCGCAGCGCCGACACCATATGCGCCAAGGCGCTGCGCTCATTGGCCTGGGCCACGCCCTTGCCGATGCCGATCGCCAGGATCGACGCGGCAACGCCCACCAGCACGATGACGATCAGCAGTTCGAACACGGTGAAGCCGCGCTGCGCCGTCACGGTTTATTCCCAGCTGCCCAGGTCGGCCTTGTAGCCTTCGCCGCCCGGCGCGCCGTCCTGGCCGAGGAAGATCAGGTCGAACGTGCCGTGGTTGCCAGGGTAGCGGTAGCCGAAGGCATGGCCGAACGGGTCGGCCAGGTCCGAGGGCTTGGCATAAGGCCCGGCCCAGCGGCTGGCATTGGCCGGCTTGTTCAGCAACTGCTCGAGGCTGGTGGGCGGCGCGCCCACATCGAGGGCATAGCTTTCGACTTTCATGCTCAGGCTGGCCAGCTGCGCCTTGCCGGCGCCGTACTTGCCCTTGTCGACGTTGCCGCCGACCTGGCGCACGACGATGGTTGCGACGATGCCCAGCAGTACGATGACGGCGAGCATTTCGAGCAGGGTAAAGCCCGCCTGCCGGGCGTTGGATCTCTTCAGGGAGCGCATGGATGATTTCCTAGATATTGCTGGTCAGGCTCATGAGCGGCAGCATGATGGCGAGCATGATCGCCGCCACCATCACCGCCATGACGATGGTCAATGTTGGTACCAGCGCCGCGAGCAGGCGGTCGATGGTGCGTTTGGCTTCCAGGTCGTAGACGTCAGCGACCTTGAGCAGCATCGCGCCGAGGGTCCCCGACTGCTCGCCGACCTCGATCATCTGCAAGGCGAGTTCCGGCAACAGGGGGCCGCTGGAAAACGCCTGTGCCAGGCCGCTGCCCTGCCTGACCGCCTCGGTGGTGCGCTCGACATGGGCGCGCAGTGCCTGGTTGAGGCTGACGTCGCGGCCGATGGACAGGGCCGACAGCAGCGTCACGCCGTTGCCTAGCAGGGTGCCAAGGGTGCGCGTCAGCCGCGCGGTCTCGAGCCACTGCAAAAGCGGACCGGCCAGGCGGCTACGCCAGATGCGCAGGTCCTGGGCGATGCGTCGCTGCGGGTTGCGCCGCCCGGCCAGCAGTAGCCAGACCGCCCCGGCCACGGCGCCCAGGCTTGCCAGCCCCCAGCTGTTGACGAACTCGCCCAGCGCCAGGATCGCCTGGGTGATGAAAGGAATGGGCACACCCAGGTCCTGGAAAATCGGTACGAACTGGGGCACCACATAGGCCAGCAGCAACGCCAGCGAACCGATCACACCGATGACCAGAAAGGCCGGGTAGATCAGCGCGTTGATGACCTCGCCGCGCAGTGAGTGGCTTCGCTCAAGATAGGCGCCGAGCTGCGCCAGCGTCACCGCCAGTACCCCACCGGCCTCACCGGCGCGGATCAGGCTGGTATAGAAGGGCGAAAAGGTCGCCGGGTGCTCCTCCAGCGCCTGGGACAGCGGCTGACCCGCTTTCACCTGGTCACGCACCCGCTCCAGCAGCGAACGCGCTTCGGGCCTGCGCAGGTTTTTCAGCACCGTGGTCAGGGCTTTGTCCAGCGGCTGGCCGGCGCCGATCAGGGTGGTGAGCTGCTGGGTAATGGTGATCAGCTCCATGGCCTTGAACACGCTGCGCTGGCGGCTGGGACGCAGCAGGCGGCTGCCGGGCCTGAGGCTCACCACCAGCAGGCCGCGTTGTTGCAGTTGCCGCGCGGCATCGTCCTGGTCGGCGACTTCCAGCTGGCCCTGATGCTTGCGGCCCTCCGGGTCGAGGGCGGTGTAGGAAAAGACCGGCACCTCAGTCCCCCCCTGTGACGCGCAGTACTTCTTCGAGCGAGGTGACGCCGGCCAGGGCCTGGCGCAGGCCATCCTCATAGAGCGTCACCAGGCCTTTGTGCCGGGCGGCGGCTTCGAGCGTGGCGGCATCGGTCTGGCGCATGAGCAGGCCGCGCATGTCCTCGTCCATCACCAGCAGCTCGGTGATCGCGCTGCGGCCATGGTAGCCACCGCCCGGCCCTTGCTCGTCCGGGCGATACAGCAGGATCGGCCGCTGCTCGGTGTAGCGCGCGAGCTGATGACGCTCGATGAGTTCGGCCGGCGCCTCGAAGCTGATGCGGGTTGCCGGGTCGAGCCGGCGCACCAGGCGCTGGGCCAGGATGCCCTGCAGGGTCGAGGCGAGCAGGTAGCCTTCGACGCCCATGTCCAGCAGGCGGGTCAGGCTCGCCGCGGCGCTGTTGGTGGGCAGCGTCGACAGCACCAGGTGCCCGGTCAGCGACGACTGGATCGCGATGCGGCAGGTCTCGAGGTCGCGCATTTCGCCGATCATGATCACGTCGGGGTCCTGGCGGACAATCGACCGCAGCGCCTCGGCGAAACCCAGGCCGATCGCGGGCTTGACCTGGATCTGGTTGATTCCGGCCAGCTGGTACTCGACCGGGTCTTCGACGGTGATGATCTTGCGTTGCTCGGTGTTCAGCCCGGACAACGCGGTGTAGAGCGTGGTGGTCTTGCCGGAGCCGGTCGGGCCGGTGACCAGGAAGATCCCGTGAGGGCGCGCCAGCAGTTGCTCGATGGTCCGAAGGGTCGCGCCCTCGATGCCCAGGCTCGCGAAGTCGAAGCTGACGGTTTGCCTGTCCAGCAGGCGCATCACCACCGACTCGCCAAAGCTGGTGGGCACGGTGGAGACCCGCAGGTCGAGCTCGCGGCCCTGGATGCGCAGCATGATCCGCCCGTCCTGGGGCAGGCGGCGCTCGGCGATGTCCAGGCGGGCCATGATCTTCAGCCGCGAGATGACGGCGGCTGCGTAGCCCGCGGGCGGCGCCTCGCCTTCGGTGAGCACGCCGTCGACGCGGTAGCGGACCTTGAGCTGGTTCTCGAACGGTTCGACATGGATATCGGACGCCCGCTGGTCCACCGCGTGCTGCAGCATCAGGTTCACCAGGCGGATGACCGGTGCCTCGGAGGCCATGTCCTTGAGTTGCTCGATGTCGCCTTCGGCGATCGCCTCATCGTCCAGGGCTTCGATCAGGGCGCCCATCGCCGAGCGGCCGGCGCCATGCACCTGCTCGATCAGGCTGGTCATTTCATCGGCGGTGGCGATCACCAGCTCGACCGGTTTGTCGGCACGGTAGCCCAGCGCCGCGATGGCATAGGGGCTCAGCGGGACGCCGGCGGCGACGCACAGGTGAGTCGGGCTCTCGTGGAGGGTGAGCACGGCAAAGTTGCGGGCAAAGCGTTCAGGTGCGCAAGCGACCGCTGCGATGGGCGCGGCGCCCAGCCTGGGCACGCCCATCAGTTGCGCATAGGCGTTGGCCATCTGCCCGTCTTTTACCGCCCCCAGGCGCAACAGCGTGTGCAGCGTTTCGTCCTCGCCAAAGCCTTGGGCCATCCCCAGCCTGGCCGCGCGCTGCATGTCGGCGGGCTGAAGTGCGCCCGCATTGAGCAGCCACTCGCATATATCGTCGGCGGAGGGTATCGATAAGGTCATGTTGATGGCTTTGTGCAACTACTGGCTATATAACAGCGCATTTATTAGTGCTGTATCCCAAGAAGTGGCGAAGAATACTTCGTTGTTCTTGTGGGTGCAATGGCGTAATTGTCGAGGTGTTTTTAATGATACTTCGTAAAGAGATTTGTATAGGCGTCGAGAGGATAGCAGACAACTAAACCTAATTGCAACTAGGTTTAGTGATTGCACTTGAATAGCTTAATCCTTTTAAAAATTGGTGAAAATCATCGAAATCAATGACAACCAAGCCATTTAGCATTGTTATATCTGATTAAATTGAAGTGGAA
>NZ_DATELE010000180.1:0-8585 GCF_035277045.1 Pseudomonas sp.
CGAGGATGTCGCGGACCTCTTCGGCGCGCGCCTGGGACAGGACCCAATTGGAGGGGAAACGCAGCGTCGCGATCGGCCGGTTGTCGCTGTGGCCGCTCACCCGCACGTTGCCCTTGACCTTGGCCACCGCCGCGGCGATGCGCAGCATCAGCGGCTCGAAGTCGGTCTTGATGCTTGCGCTGGCGGAGGCGAACAGCTCATCGCCCCGCAGGGTCACCACCGAGCGGTCGACCGCATCCTCGACACTGACCCTGCCCGCCTTGATGTCCTCGGCGAGCAGGCCAGCAAGGCGCGGGCGCTCCACCGGCCTTGGCTGCACCACCGGGCGGTCCATGGCCTGGACCGGGATCTCGCCCAGCGCGTGGATACCGCGCAGCACCGGCTCGGCGTCGGCGGCAAGCTTCAGGCGCAGCCCGAACAGCACCAGCACCAGCAGGGCCACGGCCACGGCCAGCCCCACCCAGGGTGGCGCGAACTGGGCCAGGCGGTCGCGGCTCACTGCAACGCCTCGCCAGTGCGGCGACAATTCGCGCTCGCGCTCGCCCCGCGCACCGTGGATCGCCGCCGCGGTGCGCACGCGCAGCGCTTCGAGTTGCGCCCGGCCTTCGTTGATGACCCTGTAGCGTCCCTGGAAGCCCAGGCTGATGCACAGGTACAGCAGCTCCAGCAGGTTCAGGCGCTCACGCGGGCTTTGCAGGCAATGCTCGAGCAGCTGGAACACCTTTTCGCCGCCCCAGGCTTCGTTGTGCACGGTGATCAACAGGCTTTGCCGGCTCCAGTCGCTGCCACTGCCCCACGGCGTGCTGAGCACGGCCTCATCGAGCGCGGTGCACAGCGCGTAGCGCGCCAGCAACACCTCGTTGCGCACCACCCCGGCCGTCTCGGCGCGCTCCTCGAACTGGCGCAGGTACGCCAGCAGTTGCGCGCGCAGGCTGGCCGGGGCCGGATGCGCGAGGGTGTTGCGCAAGCGGGTCAGCAGTGCCAGCAGTGGGCCGGCGGCCTGCTCCAGCGGATTGAGCCCCTGGGCCTGGCCGGGCGCCAACGGCTCGGCGGGCAGCTCCGGCGCCGCAGGCCTGGCCTGGGCCTGGGCGGCGGGTTGCGGGCCACGGCCTCCGGGCCTGGGCATGAACTGGGTGCGGTCGAAGGCCTGTGGGTCATCGGAATGCATCTCGGCTTATCCTCGAATGGCCCAGAAGGCCAGGGTCAGCCCTGGGAACTCGCCCGCCACGTAGAACGCGAAGCCACCGGAATGCTGCAGTTGCGCCCAGTGCTCGCTGCCCCGGTCAAGCTCGAAATAGGTGGAGCCGGCATGGAACGGGATCTGCCGGGGCGCCACCGGCAGCGGCAGCAGGCCGATGCCGGGCAGCTGCAGGTTGACCAGGTCGCGGATGTGCTCGACCGAGCCGATCTTGCTCTGCTGGCCGAAGCGGCCGCGCAGGGTCTCGCTGGGCACGTCGGCGCGCACCACCAGGATGAAGCTTGCGCTGTCCAGCAGGCTGCGGTCCGCGAGCATGGCCACGTGGATGCCATAGGCTTTTTCGATGATCGGGATGACCACGGCCTTGCTGTCGATCAGCATCGACAAGGCTTCGCGCAGCGAGGCCATGACCGGCGCGAAGCTCGCCGCCAGGTCGTCGTGCTGGTACACCGGATAGCTGGCCGGGCGCCGGCCATCGGTGCAGAAGGTGGAAAACTCGCCCGCCAGGCTGACCAGCTCGCTGTACAGGCGCTCAGGGTGCAAGGGGCTGAGCTGGTTGAGGTGCTCGACCAGCGGCTGGGCACGATTGACCAGTTGCAGCAGCATGAAGTCGGCGATCTCCGACGCGCCGCCGTTGGCCGAGGCCACGACCCGCCCGGCCAGTGCTTCGCCGCGCTGGTGCAGGAGGCCAAGCAGCTCGCTGCGAAAGCTTGCGAGCAGGTGGCTGGCGGACACATCCAGCAGCGGGGGGATGAAGCTGTCGTCGAGCACCAACGCGCGGTCGGCGCGTTTCTCGCGGATGCGGATCACGCCAAGCGCCGCGTGGTCGCCAAGGCCGTCTTCCGCGCGCAGCAGGCGCAGTGCCCGGCTGCCCAAGGCCAGCGGGGCGCGGTTTTCAAACGGTGCGTTGTCATCGCGCACCTCGCTGACACGGCTGACGTAGCGGGCCCCGGCGACGGCCTCGCCCTCGTCTACGGTATCGCGGGCCCCGGCGCGCTTGAGCGCCAGGCCAAGATAGATCACGCCATCGCGAAGGTCGTCGGGGATCTCCAGCGGCGCTGGCGGCACGTCGTCGCGAGGGATATCGAACGGCGTGCCATCGGGCAGCAGGCCGCGCGCGGTGAGGATCGCCAGCTTGCCCTGGGCCAGCAGCCCTTGGTCGATCAGCAGCTCGCTGAAACCCCAGGCAGCGCTGGACAACGGCCGGCTGCGGGCATCGATGAAGTTTTCCAGGTAGCGGTCTTGCTGCTGAAAATGCTGGGTCGTGATGAACATGCCTTCCGACCAGACCACTCGATTGTTCCAGGACATGAATTCTCCGATTGCCTAGCGGGCAGGGTCAGTTTGCGGGGCGGCCACGGCGCTGCGCACGGCGCGCACATCCAGGCTGATCTGGTAATCACGGGGCGGTACGGGCAGCACGCTGCGCCACTGGGCCTGGTCGACCTCGCGGTAGCCGACCACCAGCCCAAGCTGGCGCGTGGCCGGATCGAGCGTGCGCGCCAGGCGGAGCTGTTCACCGGGGTGCAGCAGCACCTCGTCCTGGTCGAGCAGATCGCCCGCCAGCGCGGCTTGAGCCCCTTCGGTGAGGGCGAAGTAGTCGGCACGGGCGAACGCCGCGCTGTTGCGCAGCTCAAAGAGGCGTACGCGTACCGGCGCGGGCGTGCCGCCGGCGCCGGGGTTGAGGCCAGGGGCGGCGCTGAAGTACAGGGTGATGCCAGGGCCTGGCGCGACCGGGTCGGCCGCGGGCGCTACCGGCGCATCCTTGCTGCAGGCACTGAGCAGCGCGAAGGCCGCGGCCGCGATCAGTCTTGTTGCGTTCATCCTTGTCCTCATGACGTCTGGGTGTGCTTCCTGTCCTGGAGCCGGGGCTCAGGAGCGTTGCAGTCGGGCGTTGTGGGCCTCGTAGGCGCGGCTGAACTCACGGCCGAACAAGTCCTGGAAATCGTCTTCGGCCTCGCGGGAAATCTGCCCGTAGAGCGCGGTGAACTGCTGCCAGCAATGGGCCTGGCGCGATCCGCCAAACAGCTTGGCCAGCCCCGCGGCCGGCGCCAGGCGGGCTTCCAGCTGAGCGGGTTCGAAGCGCGTCAGCAGGTGCTTGATCGCCGCTTCGACGCCGGCCATCACCGCCAGCTGATGCGCACGCACATCATCGAAACTGTCGCGCACCGCCTGGTCCGCCGGCATGAACGCCTGATTGCCATGACGCAGCAACAGCAGCAGGGCTTCATCGGCGTTGGGGGCGAACTTCAGCGGGTTGTTGTGCACCGGGGCAATCGAGGTCTGCTGCATGCGGAACTCGCCCTTGAGGCTGCTGCGTGAACGCAGCACGTCGATCAGGCCCTCGACCATCAGGCGGTAGCTGCGCCCGATCGCTTCCATCTGCGCGGTGGCGTCGCCGCCGTCGATACGCAGATGTTCGATGCCCGCGCCGCGCAAGAACGCCTGCAGCAGGGCATCGCCCTCGGCGGGCGCCGCAGGCGATGCGGGTGCGGGTGTCGGTGCAGGTGGTGGTTCCGGTGCGGGTGTGGCGGGCGCGGGTACGGGTGCTGCTGTCGCTGCTGGATTTGCTGGGCTTGCTGGGCTTGCTGGCACTGCGGGCACTGCTGGCACGCAAGGTACCGGCTGCGGCGTTGGCGGGGCGGGTGCCGGGGGCTGTGGCGCGGCGGGCGGCAGGTCCTTCGGCAGGTGCCAGTCCGCCGGTATCAGGCCAGCGGCCTCGGGTGCGGGCGCCGCGGTCGGTAGCGCTGGCGAGGCGACCGGGGTGGGTGGACGGAAGTCGTGGTGCTGGGCGGGGACATGATCCGGCTGGCTCGCCGCCGACACGCTCGACGGGCCCAGGAAATCGAACAGGTCGGGCAAGGTGTCGTGGCTCGAGGCGCCCTGGAAACCGGGCGCGGGCGCGGGTACGAGCGGGGCGCTCGGCGCGGCGCCCTGATTGGCCATCAGCGCCTCGAAACTCTGTGCATCCGGCTGGCCGGCAGAGGCCATGGAAAAGCCGGACTCGATACGCACCTGAATTTCGTAATCGCCAATCCGGATAACTTCGCCATCCATCAACGGCTCGCTGTTACCGCGACGCAGGCGAATTCCAGCTTGCACCAGTTCAACGCCGTTGGTGCTGTTGTCGGTGAGATAGTAACGGCCATCGCGCAGGCCGATAACACAATGCCGGGACGATACCAGGCGCTCGGGATCTGGCAGTACCCAATCATTATCCGGGCCCCTGCCAATGGTGATGGCACTAGTTTCCACACGCATCCCGGGGCATTGTCCCGGCGTAATCTTGTGATAACTAGCAATAGTAAGGCAAAGTGCCATCACGCCTCCTGCATATAATGAACGGCTTGATTCCATTCAGTTGAGTGACTCTTAGAGATCATCTCAATACATCGAGAAACCCTTGAATTCACTGGGAATTCTTGAATAACCCAGGCATCTCGCGGCGTATTTAACCACACTTGCGCGGCACTTTGATGGCACCCTTGAAAATGATTCCCTCACACCCTCGATTTGTTCACGCGTCCTCTCGAGGGCGGCTAGCTTACCTTGACATCATTCTTGAAATAAACCATAAAGCTCAACCTGAGAATGCCAAATTGATATCACAATGATGTCAAACCTGGTATTTCCCGAAAAGTTTGCGCGCCAGTTCACCTATGGCAACTCGCGCCACGCAAGCCCTCGCCAAGGGCCGATATGGAGATCGAATTCTGGTGAACTTCCCGTTGCTGCTCGCCGCTGTCAGCCCAGACTTTCCCTGCGGCCACGATCTCGAATATGACCCGGACTTCCTGCAACTTGAGCGCGATGCCCAAGGGCGGCCCGAGCGTGTCATGGGTGATTCGGTGCAGCCCGCCGAGCCGCCCCAATGGCGTCATATCGAGCAGGCGTGCACGGCGCTCCTGCAGCGCAGCAAGGACGTGCGCATCACCCACTTTCTGCTCCAGGCCAATCTTGCCCTCAAGGGCTTGCCGGGCCTTGCCGCCAGCCTGGAACTGATCCGCGACCTGCTCGACGAGTACTGGCTGCACCTGCACCCGCAACTCGATGCCGACGACGACAACGACCCGACCGTGCGCATCAACGCCCTCGCGGGCCTCACCTGCGATACCAACATTGCCCTGCTGCGCGACACCGTGCTGGCGCGCTCACGCGCCTTCGGTCCGGTGACCCTGCGCGCGGCGCTGAACGCCGCGGGCGTGCAGCACTTCGCCAGCGAGCAGTTGAGCGTCGAGGAACTGGCCGCCGCCCTGCGCGATGCCGACCCCGAGCAACTGGCCCAGACCCGCCAGGCCCTGGCCTTGGCGCGCGAAGCATGCGACGCCATCGAGCAGCGCGTCAGCGAGCAGGTCGGCTCGGCTAGCGGTATCGACCTGAGTGCCCTCAAGCAGCCGTTGCGCCAGGCCCAGCAGGTGCTGGCCGAGCATGCGCCCGACGGCGAGCTGCCGGTGTTCGGCGCCCAGGATGACGCTGGCGACAGCGCCGACGACGACCGCCAACCCGCCGCCGCCAGTGCCCCAAGCCCGCGTCCCGCCGCCCGTCCCGGCCAGGTCAGCAGCCGCGAAGACGTGCTGCAGAGCCTCGAACGCCTGCTCGAGTACTACGCCCGCCACGAGCCTTCGAGCCCGCTGCCGGTGCTGCTGCGCCGGGCGAAGAACCTGGTCAGTGCCGACTTTGCGACCATCGTCCGCGACCTGATCCCGGACGGTCTCTCGCAATTCGAAAACCTGCGCGGACCCGAGGCCGACTAGGCCCCTGCGCACCGTTTCATTACCGACGCCCGCAACAGACGAAACCGCCGCACAGGCGGCCAGGAGGAACAACGTGGCGAACACCAGCTCCCAGAAATTCATCGCACGCAACCGTGCGCCGCGGGTGCAGATCGAGTACGACGTCGAGCTGTATGGCGCCGAGAAAAAAGTCCAGTTGCCGTTCGTCATGGGCGTGCTCTCGGACCTCGCGGGCAAGCCGGCCGAGCCGCTGCCGGCCGTGGCCGACCGCAAGTTTCTCGAGATCGATGTCGACAACTTCGACTCGCGCCTCAAGGCCATGCAACCGCGCGTGGCGTTCCAGGTGCCCAACGCGCTGACCGGCGAAGGCAACCTGAACCTGGACATCACCTTCGAAAGCATGGACGACTTCAGCCCGGCAGCGGTGGCGCGCAAGATCGACGCGCTGAACCAGCTGCTCGAAGCCCGCACCCAGCTGGCCAACCTGCTGACCTACATGGACGGCAAGACCGGCGCCGAAGACGTCATTCTCAAAGCCATCAAGGACCCTGCCCTGCTGCAGGCCCTGGCCAGCGCGCCCAAGCCCGCTGACGTTGACCCTAGCGCCTGAGGAGACCGCCCATGAACGACCCGTTGCGCGACACCCAATCCCAGCCGGCCGCCTCCCAGGAGCCGAGTGAATTCGCCGCCCTGCTGCTGCAGGAGTTCAAGCCCAAGACCGAGCGTGCCAAGGAAGCCGTGGAAAGCGCGGTGCGCACCCTCGCCGAGCAGGCCCTGGCGCAGACCAGCCTGGTGTCCGACGATGCCATCGGCTCGATCGAGCAGATCATCGCCGCCATCGACGCCAAGCTCACCGCCCAGGTCAACCAGGTGATCCACCACCCTGACTTCCAGCAGCTGGAAAGCGCCTGGCGTGGCCTGCACTACCTGGTCAACAACACCGAGAGCGACGAGCAGCTGAAGATCCGCGTGCTCAATGTCTCCAAGACCGACCTGCACAAGACCCTGAAGAAGTTCAAGGGCACCGCCTGGGACCAGAGCCCGGTGTTCAAGAAGCTCTACGAGGAAGAGTACGGCCAGTTCGGTGGCGAGCCTTATGGCTGCCTGGTCGGGGACTACTACTTCGACCAGTCGCCACCCGATGTCGAGCTGCTGGGCGAGATGTCCAAGGTCTGCGCCTCGATGCACGCGCCGTTCATCGCCGCCGCGTCGCCGACCGTGATGGGCATGGGCTCGTGGCAGGAACTGTCCAACCCGCGGGACCTGACCAAGATCTTCACCACCCCGGAGTACGCCGGCTGGCGCTCGCTGCGCGAATCGGAAGACTCGCGCTACATCGGCCTGACCATGCCGCGCTTCCTGGCACGCCTGCCGTATGGTGCCAAGACCGATCCCGTGGAGGCCTTTGCCTTCGAGGAAGATACCGATGGCGCCGACAGCAGCAAGTACACCTGGGCCAACGCCGCCTACGCGATGGCCGTGAACATCAACCGCTCGTTCCAGCACTACGGCTGGTGCTCGCGCATCCGCGGCGTGGAGTCGGGCGGCGAAGTGCAGAACCTGCCGGCGCACACCTTCCCCACCGACGACGGTGGCGTGGACATGAAGTGCCCGACCGAGATCGCCATCTCCGACCGCCGTGAAGCAGAGCTGGCCAAGAACGGCTTCATGCCGCTGCTGCACAAGAAGAACACCGATTTCGCCGCGTTCATCGGCGCCCAGTCGCTGCAGAAGCCGGCCGAGTACGACGACCCGGACGCCACCGCCAACGCCAACCTGGCCGCGCGCCTGCCGTACCTGTTCGCCACCTGCCGCTTCGCCCATTACCTCAAATGCATCGTTCGCGACAAGATCGGCTCGTTCAAGGAAAAGGACGAGATGCAGCGCTGGCTGCAGGACTGGATTCTCAACTACGTCGACGGCGACCCGGCGCACTCCACCGAGACGACCAAGGCCCAGCACCCATTGGCGGCCGCCGAGGTGGTGGTCGAGGACGTCGAGGGCAGCCCGGGTTACTACAACTCGCGCTTCTACTTGCGCCCGCACTACCAGCTCGAAGGGCTGACCGTGTCACTGCGCCTGGTGTCGAAGCTGCCCTCGGCCAAAAGCGCCTGACAGGCCCGGGCCGCCCCGCGGCCCCAACAGAACCGCTAAACCCAGCGATATTCCGGAGACACCATGGCTGTAGACATTTTCATCAAGATCGGCGACATCAAGGGCGAGTCCATGGACAAGGCCCACAAGGACGAGATCGACGTGCTGAACTGGAGCTGGGGCATGTCCCAGTCCGGCAACATGCACCTGGGCGGTGGCGGCGGTGCCGGCAAGGTCAATATCCAGGACCTGTCGATCACCAAGTATGTCGACAAATCCAGCCCCAACCTGATGGCTCACTGCTCCAGCGGCAAACACATCGACAAGGTCAAGCTGACTGTGCGCAAGGCGGGCGGCGAGAGCCAGGTCGAGTACCTGGTCATCAACCTCGAAGAAGTGCTGATCAGCTCCCTGAGCACCGGTGGCTCGGGCAGCGATGACCGCCTGACCGAGAACGTCACCCTGAACTTCGCCAAGGTCACCGTCGACTACCAGCCGCAGAAGGCAGACGGTTCCAAGGACGGCGGCCCGATCAAGTACGGCTGGAACGTGCGCTCGAA
>NZ_DATELE010000181.1:0-80293 GCF_035277045.1 Pseudomonas sp.
CACGGCGGATCAGCTGGTCGCTGATGCCCTTGAGCGCCTCGACCACGGTCTGGTTGTACTGCGCCACGGCAACGTCATAGCCGGCCGAGGCGACGCCGAGCTGCGAGCGCAGGCGGCCGCCGTCGAAAATCGGCAGGCTGATGGCCGGGCCTGCGTTGTAGTTGAACTTGCGCCCGGTGAGAAACTCCAGCGGGCCGCCGCCGGTGGCCATGAAGCCCAGGCCACCGACCAGGTTGACGTTGGGGAAGAAGCCGGCATGGGCGACGTCGATGCCGCGGGCCTGGGCGGCAACCTGCCAGCGGCTGGCAACCACGTCGGGGCGTTGGCCGACCAGTTCGGCGGGCAAGGTCGAGGGCAGTTTCAGCGGCGCGCCCAGGGTCAGGCTGGGGCGCTGGAGCTTCGCGCCCTCCCCCGGACCTTGGCCGGCCAGCGCCGCCAGCTGGTTTCGCGCCAGGGCGATTTCTTCATTCAGCGCGTCGAGCTGGCGGTGGGTCTCAGGCAGCGGCGCCTGGGCCTGGCTGACTTCGAAATGAGTGCCGATGCCTCCGGTCAGGCGGCGCTCGGCCAAGGCCACGATCTGTTCCTGCTGGGCCAGCTCGGCCTGCACGATGTCGCGCTGGGCAAAATGCAGCGCCAGCTGGATATACACCTTGACCACGTTGTTCTGCAGTTCGAGCTGCGCCTGCCGGGCCAGGGCCGCGCTCAGGTGCGCGCGGTCCACGGCCTGTTCGCTGGCATTGCGCTCGCGGCCCCACAGGTCGAGGTTGTAGCTCAGGCCCAGGGTGGCATTGTTGTCCCAGGTGTTGGCGCCCGACAGCGCGCCGGGGCCGTAGAACTGATCCTCCGGCCAGTTGTGGCGCTTGAGCGCGGCATCGCCCGTGCCCTGCAGCTTTTCAGCCGACTCGACCACCCCGGCCATGGCCTTGGCCTCGCGCACGCGCGCCGCGGCCAGCGCCAGGCTGGGGCTACCGGCCAAGGCCAGTTGCACCCACTGGTCGAGCTGAGCATCGCCATAGGCCTGCCACCACTGCTGCCGGGGCCAGTGGGCATCCTGGGCGGCCTCGGAAATGGCCGCATCAAGGGTCAGGGAATCGGGTTGCAGCGTCTTGGTTTGCGGGGCGATGCCCCAGGTTCCGATACAGCCGCTCAAGGTCAAGCCAAGAGCACAGGCACTGAACGCATTGAGCGCTCTGATGATGCGACGCGGCACAGCTGCAGATTCCCGAGGAAGAAAATGAAGGACGCTTTGGAGAGCGCAATTCTAGGGGGCAGCCTGACGCGCGATAAGCGTGTATTCCTGCGAATCTTTGTTACGAAAACAGCGATAATCCGGCTTTAGTCGAAAGACCGTTCCGGTCACTTCGTGTCACACTTTGTCGTCTACCTTGAGAGCGACCCATGGACACCCTGCAAAACATGCGTGCTTTTAGCTGCGTAGCCCAGGTGGGCAGTTTCACTGCCGCCGCCGCGCAACTGGATACGACCACCGCGAACGTTTCGCGGGCGGTTTCCAACCTCGAAGCCCATCTGCAAACCCGCCTGCTCAACCGCACCACCCGCCGCATCGCGCTGACCGAGGCCGGCAAGCGCTACCTGATGCGCTGCGAGCAGATCCTGACCTACGTCGAGGAGGCCGAGGCCGAGGCCAGCGATGCCCACGCCCGTCCGGCAGGGCAATTGAAGGTGCATTCGATGACCGGCGTCGGCCAGCACTTTGTCATCGATGCGATTTCCCGCTACCGGGAGACCCATCCGGACGTGACCTTCGACCTGACCATGGCCAACCGCGTGCCCGACCTGCTCGACGAGGGTTACGACGTGTCCATCGTGCTCGCCAGCGAGCTGCCGGATTCGGGGTTTGTCTCGCAGCGCCTGGGGATTACCTACAGCATCGTCTGCGCCTCGCCAGACTATGTGGCGCGCAACGGCGTCGCGCACAAGCCGGCCGACCTGCTGGGCCATGCCTGCCTGCGCATGGTCAGCCCGGTGATCCCGCTGGAAAAGTGGATGTTCAACGGGCCGGAGGGGCAGGAAATGGTCACCATCACGTCCTCGCCTTTCCAGGTCAACTCGGCCGATGCCATGAAAACCGCGATCCGCAGCGGCATGGGCGTTGGCGTCCTGCCGATCTACTCGGCCATCGACGGCCTGCGCGACGGCAGCCTGGTGCGGGTGATGCCCGATTACCGTTTGCAGGAGCTGAACCTGTACGCCATCTACCCGTCGAGGCAGTACCTGGATGCGAAGATCAAGACCTGGGTCGAGTACCTGCGCAACTCGCTGCCAGAGATCCTGGCGGCCCATGAAGCGGACCTGAAGACCCACGAGCTGCTGATCGCCAACTGAAAAAGCTGCTGCACGGGGGCTGGGGTCAATGGTAGGTTGCTATTCATTGACCTCGCCCCAGCAGAGAACTTGCCGATGAAAAAGAACGTCCTCGCTTTCAGCCGCGTCACCCCGGCCACCGTCGAACGCTTGCAGCAAGATTTCAACGTTATCGTCCCTGACGCCCGGCAAGGCGATATCGCCGCGCAGTTCAACGAAGCCTTGCCCGAGGCCCACGGGCTGATCGGGGTTGGCCGCAAGCTGGGCCGCGACCAGCTCGAAGGCGCGGGCAAGCTTGAGGTGGTGTCGAGCATCTCGGTTGGCTACGACAACTATGACCTGGCCTACTTCAACGAGCGCGGCATCGCCCTGACCAATACCCCCGATGTGCTGACCGAAAGCACCGCCGACCTTGCCTTCTCGCTGGTCATGGGCAGCGCCCGCCGCGTCGCGGAGCTCGATGCCTGGACCAAGGCCGGGAACTGGCAGGCGACCATCGCCCCCGGCCACTTTGGCAGCGACGTGCACGGCAAGACGCTGGGTATCGTCGGCCTGGGCAATATCGGCGCGGCCATCGCCCGCCGTGGCCGTTTCGGCTTCAACATGCCCGTGGTGTACAGCGGCAACAGCCGCAAGCCGCAGCTTGAGCAGGAGCTCGGTGCCCAGTTCCGCAGCCTCGACCAGCTGCTGGCCGAGGCCGATTTCGTGGTCATCGTGGTGCCGCTGAGCGAAGCCACCCGCAAGCTGATCAGCACCCGCGAACTGCAGCTGATGAAGCCCAGCGCGTTCCTGATCAATATTGCCCGCGGGCCGGTGGTGGATGAGGCCGCGCTGGTCGAAGCTTTGCGCAGCGGCACCATTCGCGGCGCGGGCCTTGATGTGTACGAGAAAGAGCCGCTGCGCGAGTCGCCGCTGTTCCAGCTGCCCAACGCCCTGACCCTGCCGCACATCGGCTCGGCCACCGCCGAGACCCGCGCGGCCATGGCCAGCCGCGCGGTGGACAACCTGCGCGCGGCGCTGCTGGGCGAGCGGCCGCAGGACCTGGTGAATCCGCAGGTGTGGAAGTAACTAGCCTATTTGGCGCATGGCCGCTTCTGCCCGGCACAGCCGGGCACTGTGGGAGGATAGTGGTTGCGCCGTGGACAGTCGGCAATCACCTCTATCTCAACCTGCGCCGCAGCCCGTGCACCTTGCGCACCACATACCGGGGCCGGTGCTTGGTCTCCTGGTAGATACGGCCGACGTACTCGCCCAGTATCCCGATCCCGATCAACTGCACCCCACCCAGGAACAGGATCGCCGTCATCAGCGACGGGTAGCCCGGCACATCCGTGCCGAACAGCAACTTGTCGATCACCATGTACACCGCGAACCCGAGCGCGAACAACGACACCAGGCCACCGATGTAGGACCATAGCCGCAAGGGCACCGTGCTGAACGAGGTAATCCCGTCCAGCGCCAGGTTCCACAATCTCCAGAGGTTGAACTTGCTCGACCCGGCGACCCGCGGCGCCCGGTTGAACTCGATTATCTCGGTGCGAAAACCCACCCACGACAACACGCCCTTCATGAACAGCTGCTGCTCGGGCAACTGGCGGATGGCGGCGACCACCTTGCGGTCCAGCAGGCGGAAATCACCCACGTTCTCCTCGATGTGGGTCGAGGCGATGCGGTTGTGCAGGCGGTAGTAAAGGCTGGCCGTCCAGCGCTTGAAACGGGTGTCGCCGGAGCGGTCGCGGCGCTTGGCCAGGACCACGTCGGCGCCATCCTGCCAACGCTCGACCATCTGCGCGACAACGGCGATCGGGTCCTGCAGGTCGACATCGATCGGCACCACCGCATCGCCATCGGCGTATTCCAGCCCAGCGAACAGCGCCGCTTCCTTGCCGAAGTTACGCGAGAAGTTGACCACCGCCACCTTGTCATCCCGCGCGGCAAGCTCGGCGCAGATGGCCTCGCTGCGGTCACTGCTGCCATCGTTGACGAACAGGATCTCGACCTCCAGGCCAACCAGGGAGGGCTCCTCGCGCACCGCGCGGTAGAACAGTTCAAGGGTGGCCTGTTCGTTGTACACCGGCACGATCAGGGTAATGTTCATGGCGTCCTCGTCCCAAGGATGACAGCGATGGGAAACCGTGCGTTCACGCGCCGATCTGGATCGAACTCGACCCTGGAATCTCCCACAGCGAACCGGACCTTCGATCAGGCCGACGCCGCAAGCTCACCATCGATAGGTCTCCGGGTCGCGCGGCACTTTCATCAGCACATAGCCGATGCCGTCGACCAGATGAATAGCGTAGAACTTGCTGTCGATCACCGGCGTGGGGCTGCGCGCTTCAACCTGCTGACGATCCAGCGGCGCATGTGACGCGAAGTTGCTCAGGCCCACCCGGGGCAGCATCTCGGGCAGCAGCAGGAAGTTGATATTGAGCACGTACCTCAGCGCCGGCATGACCTTGAACGAACCCGCCGCGGCCGGCAGCCACTGGCCGCTCGAGCCGATCTCCAGCAGATACAGCCGCGGCGCCGATGCCAGCGCCGGCCGTGAGCTGATGTCGTGAGCCAGGGAGAACGCCAGCGACTGCTGCAATTCTTTCTGCACCAGCAGGATCCGACCGTAGGCAAACGAAAACGACAGCATGAACAGCAGCGGCACCACCAGCAGCCCGGGCAGGCGCGGGCTCCAGTTGTCGAGCAGGCGATGGGCAAGCAGCAGCACCAGCACCATCGGCGTGGCCAGCCCCATCAAGGTGCGCGCCCCATCGTTGAAGTCGGCGAACAGCAGGGTGAGCCCCGGAATCAGGAGCAGGACCAGCGGCGCGGGCAGCAACAGGCCCGACAACAGGACCAGTCTGGACAAAGGGCTCTGATCGCCGCGCACTACCCGTGTGATTTCGCCGGTCAACGCCAGCGCCGCCAGCACCAGCAGCACCAGGCTGAACCAGAGCGTGCCAGGGGTGACGAGCAGGCCGATCCGTTCGGCGATCAGCCCGAGGCGCTGGCCGATCGCCGCAAGCCACAGATGATCGAACGCCAGGAGTTGCGTGCGTACGGGTGACATGAGCTGGAAACCGCCGAGCACATACAGCAGGCAGCCGCCGAATAGTTGGGCAAGGCGCCCTGTCGCGTGCCGGACCACCTGCCGCGCGTCCGCACCTTGCACCACCTGGCGCATGACCTCCAGGCAGCACAAGCCGCCGATCAGGTTGATGGTGACCTGATAGAAACTGACGGAAGCCGCGACCAACAGCGCGCCGTAGACCAGGTTGCGCCTGCGCGACGGCTCAAGGGTGATCGCCAGCACCCCGGCCGCCATCGCCAGCGCCATGGCCGGGCCGTCATACTGGTAGGACAGGTTCTGCAGGAAAAACGGGTTGTACCACAGCGGCAGCACCACCAGCACCGCACTGGCCTGGGGCGCGACAAAGTAATGCCGGACCAGTCGAGCCAAGGCCAGGGCCACGGCGCTGGCCGCCATCAGCAGCGGCAACGGGAACAGATTGGGCGCGCTGGCGCTGAAGCTCAGGCCGGCGTACAGCCAGTCGGACAGCAGCCGGCCTTCCTGGGTCCAGCCGTTGCCGGCCATCTGCGAGCGCCAGCTGTCATCGATGTAGAAATGGTCGGCCAGCAGCAGCGGCAGCAGGTGCAGGCCCACCGCCAGCAGGCACAGCACCTGCACCTCGCGCTGCGACAGGTGCCTGGCCCACGGTGCCGGTGTCGACATGGCTGTTCCCTTGCGTGCTGAGTGTGCCCGGCAAGTGTAGACAGCGATGCGGCGGCGACCATCGAATGTTCAGACCCAGCGCGGACCCCGCGCAGGCCTGGCGTGCTTTGGCGCGGGCTTGCGGAACACCAGCACGTTGCCAAGCATTACCAACACCAGCCCCGTCAGGGCGGGCGTTGTCCACTGGTAGCCCTCCGCGAAGGCCGAAACGTTCAGCGCCACCAAAGGAAACAGTACCGTGCAGTAGGCCGCCCGTTCCGGGCCCATGCGCCCGACCAGCGTCAGGTAGGCCGTGAAGCCGATCACCGATCCCGGGATCACCAGGTACATCAACGAACCGATGTAGCGGGCGTTCCATTCCATGGCAAAGGGAATGCCTGCCACCAGGCAATACACGCCGAGCATGCCCGCGCCGTACAGCATGCCCCAGGCGTTGGTGGTCATGGGCTTGAGGCCGGCTTTCTGCTGCAGGCTCGAGAGCATGTTGCCGGCCGAGAAACACAGAGTCCCGAGCAGTGCCAGGCCCAGGCCGATCAGGGTTTCGCGGCTGGCGCCGTGGCCTGCGAGCTCCGGCCAGAACAACAGGCCAAGCCCCGCAAGTCCCAGCGCGCCACCGCCGAGCACGTTGGCCGCGATGCGCTGACCGAAGAACACGCGGGCATTGAGCGCGTTCCACAAGGTGGCGGTGGAAAACACCACGGCGATCAGGCCGCTGGCGACCCACTGGCTGGCGGTCAGAAAACACATGAAGTTCACGCAGAACAGGCACAGGCCCTGGGCCAGGCAGATCAGGTGGCCCCGCCGGTCCATGGGTTGCAGCCGCCGGGTGAGCAGCAGGATGGCGAACAGGATCAATCCGGCCAGGGCAAAGCGGTAGACGATCGAGACCGGGATATCGACCACGCCCAGCTGCAGCTTGAGCGCGATCCAGGTGGTGCCCCAGATGAGCACGGTGAGGAGATAGAGGGAGAGGTTCATGGTGGAGGGTTCCTGGGTGGCTCGATTGTTTCAGGGCCGCTTCGCGCCCCAGCTCCTGATGCCCCCACTTTCCATCAGGCCTCACCCACCCCGCTTGCACAAACTTGCGCTTTTACCCGTCCTGCCCCTCCACACCCGTCTCAACCGCAGTAGGATAGGCGCCAGAGGACCCGCCCATGACTTCACTCCACCAGTTGCAAGTCTTCAACACCATGCACGCCTCGCCCCACGCGCGGCTGGAGCACAGCGCGCAACTGGGTGATGGCCTGGCCGCGGCGCTGTGGCGCAACCGTGATGACGCCCGTGACTATCAGGCGCCCAGCCACCACACCCTGTCGTGCTACATCGACGATGGCACCGGGACCTTCCGTCGCCAGCGTCCCGCCGACAAGGGCGGGCCTGACAAGCTGTGCATCATGCCCGCGGGCCATGAGTCCAACTGGGTGGTCAACGGGGCAATCCGCCTGGCGCACCTGTACATCAGCGAGGAGCAGTTCGCCCTCGGCTGCGTGCGCCTGCTCGATCGCGAACCGCGGGAGATGCAGCTGACCGAAGCGACCTTCATCGACGATGCCCAGCAGGCGCGGCGCTTTCGCCAGCTGATCGGCCTGGACTGGAACGAGCCTGGCGAACGCCTGCTGGCCAGCAGTCTGGCCCACGCGATCGTCGATCATGCGGTGCTGAGCCAGGCGGGTCTGCGCCAAGGGCTGCGCCTGAAGGGCGGGCTGGCCCCGCATCAGCGGCGCCAGCTTGGCGAGTACATCGAAGCGCACCTGGACCAGGCCCTCACCCTGGGCGAGCTGGCCGAGCGCTGCAACCTGTCCGAATACCACTTCGCGCGCATGTTCCGCGCAAGCTTCGGCCTGCCGCCCCACCAGTACGTGCTCGCCCGGCGCCTGTACCGGGCCTGCCAGCTGCTACGCCTGGGCGGACTGCCACTGGGCGAGGTGGCGCTGGCGTGCGGCTTCGCCAGCGCCAGCCACTTCAGCAACCGCTTTCGCCAGGCGCTAGGCGCGACCCCCGGCGAGTACCGCGCGGCCTTTGCCCACTAGAACTCGAAGGTGCTGGACAGGCTCACCTGCCGCGCATCCCCGATGGCAACCACATAGCGACTCACCGCCGAGCTGTAGTAGGTCTTGTCGAACAGGTTCTTGACGTTGAGCTGCAGGCGCACCTTGTGCTCGTCCAGGCGGGTTTCGTAGCTGGCGAACGCATCAGCCACGGTGTAGCCCGGCAGGTCGAAGTCGTTGGTCGAATTGCCAGCCCGCTCGCCGACATAGCGGGCACCGGCGCCGAGGCGCAGACGGTCGCCGCCGAACAGCGTGCCCAGGTCGTACACCGCCGACAGCGAACCGCTGTGACGGGCCACGTTCTGCAGGCGGTTGCCCTTGAGATCCGGGTCCTTGGTCACTTCGGCGTCGGTGAAGGCGTAGCTGCCGATCAGGCTCCAGCGCTCGCTGAGCTGGCCGGTCAGGTCGAGTTCCACGCCGCGCGAACGGACTTCGCCCGCATTGCTGTAAAGGGTGTCGCCGCTGGCGCTGTCGAGGGTGGACACCAGCACGTTGCGCTTGGTGATATCGAACAGCGCCAGCGTGCCGGTCAGCGCGCCGGGCATGTCGAGCTTGGCGCCCAGCTCCCACGACTTGGCTTCTTCCGGCGCGATCGCCGAATCCAGCACCAGCCCGCCGGTGAGCGGCGCGATGCTGGAGTTGGGCTTGAACGACTCGGTGTAGCTGCCATAGAACGACAGCTGCTCGTCGACCTTGTACACCAGCCCCGCATGCGGCACCCAGGCCTGGTCATGGGTGTTGGTATTGGTGTTGAACGGGCGGCCGCGTCCGGCAAGCTGGTCGTATTTCTGGAAACGCGCACCGGCCACCAGAATCCAGTGCTCATCCAGATGAATCGCATCCTGGAAGAACACCGAGTCGCTGCGCAGCTTGTCGGTCTGGGCGCTGTCGCTGGCCCGCACCGTGGTGCCTTCGACTTCCTGGCCATACACCGGATCGAGGTAGCTGAAGGTGGAAAGGCTGGTCTGGCGGATCAGGTCGTCCCGGTAGACCTTGCGGTACTCGTTGTCGTAGCCCACCAGCAGGTCATGCTGCATGCCGCCGAGTTCCTGGGTGCCGGCGAGATTGATCGTGGCGAAGCGGTCAGTGCTGATGGCGCCATGGGTGCCGTCGATACTGCGGTTCAATGTGCCACGGGCATCGTTGACGCCAGTTACGCGCACTTGGCTCGCATCATAGGTTTCGCGGTTGAAGCTGTAGCCAAGGTGCAGTTTCCAGTCATCGGCCAACTGATGGTCGACTTCCAGCTGGTACAGGTCGGAGCGCCCTTCCATGTCGTTGAACGGCTCGTCCAGGCGGCGGGTGGACGGAATGTCGAGGGGGTGGTTGGTGACATTGCTGATCGCCGTGCCCCGGTCGAACGGGTAGAGGAATTCGCGGTGCTCGTAGGCCAGCAGTACCTGGGTGTCCTCGCCATACCAGGCCAGCGACGGGGCAACCAGCGATTCGCGGTGCACGCCGTAGTTGCGCCAGTAGTCCTCGTCTTCGTGGTCGACGATCAGGCGGTAGGCCAGCGAGCTGTCGCCGATCGCGCCGGTGCTGTCGAAGCCGCCGCCGCTGCCGTTCTTGCCGCTGCCATAGCTCGAACCGCGCAGGGTCAGGGCGTTGTAGGACTGCAATTGCGGGCGCTTGCTGACCACGTTGATGACCCCGCCCGGGTCCTGGATGCCGTACAGCAGCGACGCCGGGCCCTTGAGCACCTCGACCCGCTCGGCGGTGGCATTGAGCGCGCGGCCCTGCACGATCGGCATGCCATCGCGCATGATCGAGCCGTCACGGTTGTCGCCAAAGCCGCGTTTCATCACCGTGTCGGAGGTGCCGCCGAAGTTGTTGCCTTGGGTGATGCCACTGACATTGGCCAGTGCATCGTCGAGGTTGCGCGGGGCCTGGTCGCGGATCACCTGGGCGGGCACCACGTTGATGGCCTGGGGGATGTCCTGGTTCGGGCCTTGCCCACGCATGATCGAGGCGGTGGTCGGCGGCTGGTAGCTGTAGCCCGCGTCCTGCTGGGAACTGATGGTGGTGGCTTGCAGGTTGAGGGCGGACGAGTCGTCGCGTGGCTGCAGGGTCAAGGTGCGGGCGTCGAGGCGCTGCCAGGTCAGGCCGCTGCTGCCCAGCAATCGCTGCAGGGCCTGTTCGGCGCTGAGGCTGCCACTCAATGCGGGCGCTTCAAGGCCTGGCAGCGCGAAGGTGTAGACCACGCTCTGGCCGGTGACATGGCTGAAGGCGTTGAGCGCCTGGACCAGCGGCTGGCCTGGCTGGTCGAAGCTGAACCGCTGGTCGTGGACTTGCGCCGCGCTGGCCATGGGCGCCAAGGCCAACGCGCCAAGGGTCGAAACGCCGAGCAGGAGAGAAACGCAACGCGCGGCTGAGAGGGGGGACTTCATGAACGCTGACCTGTGAACGGTGATGATGTGCATTACACGGATGCGCAGGTGAGGTACCTCACCTGGGGATTGAAAAAAAACCATTCGCGCGGTGCCTGCCTTACCGCAACACCGTTACCCGCCCCCACACCGTCTGCCGCTCGAACCCGAGCACCGCGCCGAGCGAATCCAGCGCGGCCATCGGGTCATCCACCGGGAAGCTGCCACTGACCTTGCGTTGGCCCAGCTCTGCATCGAGCAGCAGGATCCGTCCTGGGTAATACCGCCGCAAATCCTCGACCACGGTCTTCAGCGGCACCTGGTAGTAGTTCAGCCACCCCTGGCGCCAGCCCAGCCGCGCCTCGCTGTCGACGGTGAGCGTTTCACCGGCCTGGCCGTGGGCATAGGCGATCTGCTGGTTGGCGGTGAGCAGTCGTGGCACCTGCCCGGCGGACGGCGTGACCGCCACCCGGCCACCGAGCACCGTGACCTGGGCGCCATCCTCCTGCTCGCGGACTTCGAACGCGGTGCCCACCACCCGCACTTCGCCGCCGCCAGCCTCGACCAGGAACGGTTCGCCCGTGTGGGTGACCTGGAAATAGGCAGCCCCGCGCAAGAGACGCACGCGCCGCTCGCCATGCTCGAAGTCGACCGCAAGCGCGGTGCCTGCATCGAGGGTGAGCTGGGAGCGGTCGGCCAGGGTGACCTGCCGGACGCGCTCGTTGCTGACGTAGTCGGCTTGCAGGTCCTGCAGCCAGAACCCAGGGTGCCAACCCGCCGCCGTGCCCCACGCCAGCACCAGGACCAGGCAGGCAGCCGCGTAGCGCAGCGCCCGGCGCGGTGATGAGGCGGGCTCGGCGACGCTTGTCTTGCACGCCTGGAGGGCGCGCATCATATGCTTTTCGACGGCGCTCCGGGACAGTTGCAGGGCCTCGGCGATCTCGCTGTAGGTATGGCCATGGATCCGGTTGCGCAGAAAGATCTGCCGGGTACGCTCCGGCAATCCGAGCAAGGCGGCTTCGATTCGCTGCAAGTCATGATCGACTTCCAGGACATGCTCCGGCGCCTGGACCGCCGCGGCGGCGTCCAGTGTCCGCAGCCCTTCGGCGGCGCGTACCCGGCTGCCTTCGCTGCGCAGGTGATCGATGGCCAGGTTACCGGCGCAGCGCAGCAGGTAGGTGTCCAGGGCTTCGACCTTGACTTGCGGGCGGCGCCAGAAACGCAGGAACAGCTCCTGCACCAGGTCGGATGCCGTGGCACGGCAACCTACGCGTCGGCTGACCAGCGCTTCCATCCGCGCCCGCTGCGCCAGGAACACTTGCACGAACAGCGCGCGGCCGCCTGCCCCCTCGGCATCCAGGCCAGGCTCGGGAAGGGACCGCGGCTCGCTCAACGGCTCACCCAGGCAGCACAGCCAGCAATGGCCCGAGCACCAGGCTGACGGCGGCCAGGCCCAGCAACAGCCGCGGCTGGTAGGGCAGCAGGAACACCCACAGCGTGACCCCGGCCATCAGCACCGCGATCCACTCCACAAGCCCCAGGCCCCAGCCGCGCTGCTGCACGGTCAGCACCAGCGCCAGCAGCAACAGCGCCCAGCCGGCAACCCGCAGGCTCCGGCGCTGGGGCAAGGTCGACTTGCGCTTGAGCAGGTCATTGAAGTGCTTTTCCATGGCCAGGCACAGGGCGGCAAAGCCGGCAAAACCGATCAGGGCACTGCTGAGCATCAATTCACCTCGGGCTCGGCCAGGGTTTCAGGGATGGGCTTGGCGGCGCGCGGTACGCGCTTGGCAGCCGGCTTCGGGTCGCGCAACATCTTGCTGGCCGCCCAGGCCAGGAACAGGCCGACCGCCAACGCCGTGAGGTCGAAGCCGGCCATGGCCCAGTCGCCCACCGCGAGGGAGTGGTCAAGGCCCTGGCCGGTGGTCAGGGCATTGAGCAGCGGCAACAGGGCGAACGCCAGGGCGCCCAGCCCCAACTGCTCGGCCCAGGCCCGGCGGCCCGGGCGCAGCATGGCGTGCGGCAACGACAGCGCCCACACCAGCAGGAAGCTGTTGACCTCCCAGTCGGCGCGTCCCTGCATGGCCACCGGCAGCAGGCGGTTGGTCCAGAAAAACGCCGCCACCCCCAGCAGCAGGCCGCTCATGCTGGCGATGTTGAGCACCTCGACCAGGCGCAGCTCGGTGGGCAGGCTTGCACTCTTGGCATGCTTGAGCTGGCGCTTGCCCAGCCACATCACCAGGCCGGTGCCGATCACCGCCGTGCCCGCCACGCCGAACAGGAAGTACAGCCAGCGCAGCCAGGGCCCGGCGAAGTGGGCCATGTGCAGGCCGCCGATGGTGAAGGAGGTGGTCATCGCCGCGCTTTGCCCGGCACTGCTTTTGAGCAGCTCACCGGTGACGCCATCGAAACTCCAGCTACCGCCCCGGGAGGCGATGCCATCGGACGCGCCACGGGTGAAGTTGATCCGTGCGTTCTGGTCGCCCGGGTTCTGTACCTCGATCCAGCCCAGACGCGCGCCAGGGGCCTGCTCCTGGACCTTGGCATAGAGCGCGGGCAAGGAGGCCATCGGCGCGACGATGCCTGCCGGCCTGGGCGCCTCGGACTGGCCGAACAGCTCGCTGAAATAGCTGCGCGGGTTGTCATAGCTGGCCATGATGCCGGCCGGCATGACCATGTACATGAACAGCACCAGGCTGCTGTAGCTGATCATCAGGTGGAAGGGCAGCACCAGCACGCCGATGGCGTTGTGTCCGTCGAGCCAGGAGCGCTGGCCTTTGCCCGGGCGGAAAGTGAAGAACTCCTTGAAGATCTTCTTGTGGGTGATGATCCCGGTCACCAGCCCCAGCAGCATGATGAACGCGCAGAAGCTCGACAGCCAGCGGCCCCAGGGATGGGGCATCTCCAGCTGGAAATGGAAGCGGTAGAAAAAGTCGCCGCCGCGGCTGTCGCGTGCCTCGACAACCTGGCCGCTCCGGGCATCGAGTTCCTTGTTGGTGAAACCGCGGCGGCCACCGCCGCCCTCGCTCCAGCCGACATTCAGCGCCGGCTCGCGCTCGCTGGGCAGGCGGATGAACCAGCCGCTGGCCTTGCCTGCATTGGCGTGCAGGTACTGCTGGGCAAGCCCGAGGCTCGCCGCCGGGTCGAGCGGATAGCTGCGTACCTCCGGCTGGCTCCAGTGGCTGATCTCGTCCTTGAAATACGACATCGTCCCGGTCAGGAAAATGGCGAACAGCAGCCAGCCGAAAATCAGGCCGGTCCAGGTGTGGAGCCAGGCCATCGCCTGGCGGAAGCCTTCTTTCATGGGGTTTTCATCCAGTAGGCCAGGCCGTTGATCATCGCCAGCGTCAGGCTCGGCAGCAGCACGCCCAGCCATGCGCGCCAGGCGCTGCGGCAGGCGAAGCACCAGATGAAGGCCAGCAGATAGAACACGAACGAAAGCATCATGCCGGTGAGCACGGCATCGACCTTTGGCAGCGGCGCCAGAAAGGCGATGCAGATGCTCGCCATCGAGGCCAGCAGGTAGCCGCCCAGCAGCGCAGCGAGGCTGCGCGAGGTCACGGCCAGACGATAGCTGACGGGCAGCCCGGCACTTTTGCTTTTCATCGAAGGGGTCCGAAAAATGAGGGTGCAATAGTAATGATTTCAATTCGCATAAGCAAAGTGACATTACGTGTGCCTGCCTTGTCCCTCCGAAGGATTGCCGAGACGCCAGGTTCGCCAATACAATGCGAACAATTATTGCTTCCAGTTGCGCTAGAAGGCGCCGGAGTGTCCTACGGTGCCCAGTGCCCTTTCTTCCTCGGTCGAAGGCCTTTATCACGCCCATCACAACTGGCTGACCCAGTGGCTGCGTCGCCGCCTGGGTTGCCCACACAGCGCGGCGGACCTGGCCCAGGACACTTTTGTCCGGTTGCTGCAATTGCGCGAGGCACCGCAGCTGATCGAGCCGCGCGCGTTCATCACCACCGTCGCCAAGCGCGTGATGTGCAATCACTTCCGCCGCCAGGAACTGGAGCGTGCCTACCTGCAGGCGCTGGCCAGCGTTCCTGAAGACCTGGCGCCCTCGGAAGAGCACCGGGCCATCATCTTCGAGACCCTGCTGGAGCTCGACCGGCTGCTCGACGGCCTGCCCCTGCTGGTCAAGCGCGCTTTCCTGCTGGCGCAGGTCGACGGCCTTGGCCATGCACAGATCGGCGCCGAGCTCGGTATTTCCCTGGCCACGGTCAAGCGTTACCTCAACAAGGCGGCCCTGCGCTGTTATTTCGCCCTGTGAACACCTCGTTTTCTCCCCAGGTGGCCGAGCAGGCCGTGCACTGGCTGATCGAATCCCAGGGCGATGCGTTCGGCCAGTCCGATCAGCAGGCGCTGGCCCAGTGGCTGCAAGCCGACAGCGAGCACCAGCGCGCGTGGGCGCATATCCAGCAGGTCAACCAGCGCTTGCGCGGCGTGGTCTCGCCGGTGGTGCACGCGACCCTGCAGGCACCCCCATCGCCTGCCCGCCGCCGGGCACTCAAGGCATTGCTGCTGGTGGGGTTTGCCAGCGCGGCCGGCCTTGGCCTGCAACAGCACAACCCGCTGCCGGGGCTGATGGCGGATTACCGCAGCCCGGTCGGGCAGCGTCGGCGCATGCGCCTGGCCGACGGCAGCACGCTGGACCTCAATACCCGCAGCGCCGCCGACGTGCGGTTCGATGGGCAGATGCGGCAGGTGCGGCTGATCGAGGGAGAGTTGTTGCTGGAGGTGGCGGATGGTTTGAGGCCGCTGGCCTTGCGTACGGCTGAAGGCGTCATGCAACTGGGCAGCGGACGATTCAACGTGCGCCAGTTCGAGCGTTTCAGCCGGGTATCGGTGTACAGCGGCACGGCCAGCGTTGCCGGGCAGGCGCTGATTGCCGGACAGCAGGCGCGATTCGCCGAGGGCGGGTGGCAGGGCATTGCGGCGGCGGATCGAAACACCGGTGCCTGGGTCGACGGCATGCTGGTCGCTTCGCAGATGCGCCTGGGTGATTTTCTGGCGGAGCTCTCGCGATATCGCAGCGGGCAGCTTGGGTGTAGCGATCAGGTGGCCGGGTTGCGGATTTCCGGGAGTTATCCGCTGGCTGACAGTGAACGGATTCTCGAAATGCTGGAGGTGGCGCTGCCGGTGAGGGTACGGCGGTTTACGCGGTATTGGGTGAATGTGGAGGCGCGGGTCTGATGGTCCTGCCTGGCTCAGGAGCGCGGTGCAGCTGACAGTCCTACACATTTTTCTGCAATCCCCTGAGCCATTTTTCCCTTCTCGCGTGACAGACAAGGCAGAACCCCCTTCCCAAGGACCCCGTACATGCTTCTGCGCCCCCTCGCCCATGCCTTGCTGCTCGCCACCAGCCTCACCGCCGCCCTGCCCTGCGCCCAGGCCGCCGAGCAGGCCTTGCAGCACTACCACATCGCCGCCGGTTCGCTGGAAGACGCCCTGAACCAGTTCGGCCGGGAAAGCGGGGTGCTGGTTTCGTTTGGCTCGCAACTGACCCAAGGCCTGCTCAGCCCCGGTCTGGACGGCCAGTACAATACGCGCGACGGGCTCGACACGCTGCTGCGCGGCAGCGGCCTGACGGCGCGCGCCGAGGCGGACAACGCCTACAGCCTGCAACCAGTGGGCGAGGCAGGGACGGCGGTCGAGCTCGGCGCCTCTACCGTGGTGGGCGACTGGCTGGGCGAGGCGCAGCAGGACAATGTCTTCGAGCACCCCGGCGCGCGTGACGTGATCCGCCGCGAGACCTTCGAGCGCAGTGGCGCCACCACGGCCCGCGAGGTCCTCAACCGTGTTCCCGGCGTCAACGCGCCGGAAAACAACGGCACCGGCAGCCATGACATGGCGCTGAACTTCGGCATCCGTGGCCTCAACCCGCGCCTGGCGTCGCGCTCGACCGTGCTGATGGACGGCATCCCGGTGCCGTTCGCGCCCTATGGCCAGCCGCAGTTGTCGTTCGCCCCGATCAGCATGGGCAACATGGACGCGGTCGACGTGGTGCGCGGCGGCGGCGCGGTGCGCTATGGTCCGCAGAACGTCGGCGGCATCGTCAACTTCGTGACCCGGGCGATCCCCGAGGAGGCGACGTTCAAGGCCGGCATGCAAAACCAGATCAGCCCCTCGTCGAGCCACGATGGCTTCAAGAACAGCGCCAACCTGCTGGTCGGCGGCACCAACGCCAACGGCCTGGGCGGCGCCCTGCTCTACTCCGGCACCCGTGGCGGGGACTGGCGTGAACACAGCGACACCCGCATCGATGACCTGATCCTCAAGGGCAAGCTGCAACTCGACGACGCCAACAGCCTGCATGCCATGGCCCAGTACTACGACGGCGAGGCGCAGATGCCTGGCGGCCTGAACGTGGCCGACTACGCCGCCGACCCTTATCAGTCGACCCGTCTGAACGACAAGTTCTGGGGTCGCCGCAGCATGTTCAACGTCGGCTACGACTACAAGGAAGACGCTCGCCAGTTCAGCGTCAACAGCTTCTTCACCAAGACCCTGCGCAGCGGCTACCTCGACCAGGGCAACTTCGTCTCGCTCTCGCCTCGCGAATACTGGGTGCGCGGTATCGAGACCCGCTTCTCCCAGGGCCTGGCGCTGGGCGACAGCTGGCATGAGCTGGGCATCGGCTATCGCTACGTGAGCGAAGCGGGCCACGAGCTGAGGTACCGCGAGCCGACCAGCACCGGGCAACTGCCCACCACCGGCAGCACCAACGACCGCGACACCCGCGGCAGCACCGAGGCGCATGCGATCTTCCTCGATGACCGCATCGACATCGGCCGCTGGACGCTGACCCCGGGCATCCGCTACGAGATGATCGACTCCGAGCAGACCAACAAGCTCAACGGCCAGCGCTACCAGGGCGACTACAACACCGCCCTGCCCGCGCTGAACGTGATGTACCACCTCACCGAAAACTGGAACCTCTACGCCAACACCGAAGGCTCGTTCGGCAGCGTGCAGTACAGCCAGATGCCCAACCGGGTCAGCAGCGGCGAGGTGAAACCGGAAAAGGCGCGCACCTGGGAAGTCGGCACCCGCTACGACAATGGCAACCTGCAGGCAGAGATCGGGGCCTTCCTGATCAACTTCGACAATCAGTACGAGAGCAACCAGACCAACGACTCGGTGATTGCCCGTGGCGAAACCCGCCATCAAGGCGTCGAGACCAGCATCAGATACGCCCTTGATGGCCTGAGCCCCGCGCTGGCGGGCTTCGACGTCTATGCCACCTACGCCTTTGTCGACGCGACCATTCGCGAGGACGGGGTGAACAAGGGCAACCGCGTGCCCTTCTCGTCCCGCCACAAGGGCACCCTGGGCCTGGGCTACACGGACGGTCCATGGAAGCTGGACCTGGACAGCAGCTTCCAGAGCAGCCAGTTTGCCGACAATGCCAATACCCATGGCGAGAGCGCCGATGGCAGCACCGGGCGCATCCCTGGCTACATGCTGGTCAGCACCCGCGCGGCCTACGATTTTGGCCCGGCGCTGTCGAACCTGAACGTCGCGGTGGGCGTGAAAAACCTGTTCAATCGCCAGTACTACACACGCTCTTTCGACGACAACAACAAGGGCAAGTACGTGGGCGAGCCACGCACGCTGTACCTGCAGACATCAGTCGCGTTCTGAGGTGCGACAGCAAAAGCCCGGCATCCGCCGGGTTTTTGCTACAAGAAATTTATATTTGCCCAGGGGTTGAAATCGTCGGTCGATTGCCTGACCTTAGAGTCAAGAGGCAAATTTTCCCACAGGCTGCAACAGCCGTGGCCTGCCTCTTTCGAGCTAGCTGAATAAGGATTGAATCATGCAGATCCAGGTCAACAGCGACAACCATATCCAAGGCAACGAACGACTGAACGAGTGGGTTCGCAGCACGGTGGAAAGCACGCTCGAACGATTTGAAGAGGACCTTACCCGCATCGAGGTTCACTTGCGCGACGAGAACGGCGCCAAGCCCGGTCCGCACGACAAGCGCTGCCAGCTGGAGGCGCGGCCCAAAGGGCATCAGCCGGTGTCCGTGAACCACACCGCCACCTCGCTGGAACAAGCGGTCGAAGGCGCGGCCACCAAACTGAACAACGCGCTGGATCACCTGTACGGCAAGTTGCGCAGCAAGCGCAGCGTGTTGCCCCACAGCGAGCCCGAGCGCGAACTGGAAGAGTGATCCAGAAAGCCCGGTGCCAGGCACCGGGCTTTTTCGTGGCCCGTTGAAAAGACCTTTTTGAAGCCGGCTTCCGGCAAGTACCGCGGCGATTCCTTGAAACCACGCCACAGCTCGTCGCCCTGCCTGAACCCATCCTCCGATACCCGGTCAACTCCTGCACATACATTGACCGACCCGGCCCCTCCCATGACCAATCCCTTCGACATGATCAGCGATGCCTTCGCGCCGCAATACCGCGTCAACCTCAGCATCGAGCGGCTGGATGGCAGTATCGTGCTGACGCTTTCAAACGACGATGGCGTGGTGGCCAAACGGCTGATTTCCGAAGCCCAGCGCAACGACCCGGTCCGCCTGCAACGGCTGATCGAGAGCATCCGCTTCGGCATGGCGATCGAGCAAGGCGACAACGCGGTGGAAATGCTCGCGTCCTTGGCCAGGTCTTCAACAGGAACCCGTTGCGGGTCCCTGCCTCCTGCCTGAGCCCTACGCGCCGGGCGGCGCGTCCAGCATCAGGCGGATCATCCTTTCGAAGTCCGAGAGGCGCAGGGTACCCACCCGGTGCTCCTGCTCGAACGAGTGCGGCGCGCTGAACACGCCGAACAGCCCTGGATCATACGTGGGCTCCTCGCCCCGCTCGACCCAGGCCACGGCTTCCAGCACCAGGCTCCTGGAGTTGATGACCTGCTGGCCGACCACGTCTTCGATTTCATTGATGAACACCTGGTCCGGGTCCAGCCCGTGCTGTCGCAGGCTGTCGGCCAGGCGCAGGCGAACCGAGTGGATGAACTGCTCGTAAGCTCCGGTCTGAGTCATGTCGTTGTCCTTTCCAAAACGTACAGCCCCCGCGGCGCCGCGCCGCGAATCCATGGCCTTGCACGCCCGGCCATTGAACTGCCCATCGCGCGTTCACGTTCGCTAACTAACTACCGCCCCGCTTATTTGCCCTCTTCGAGCTCCTGTCCGCTGGCATCGATCACCTTGGCCGAGGGGTAGCGGTACGACGCGTAGCGCACCACCAGGATGGCGAACGCCAGCAGCAGGATGCCGCCGCACAGGTACAGCAGCCCCACATCGGGCGCCTTGTGGTGCGACACGTCGCCGATCAGCAGGCGGGTGAGCGCGGTGATCGCCACGTAGAGCAGGAAGCGGATGGGCATGTGGTTGGTCTTGAAGTAGATGCCGACCATGGCACCAAGCTCCAGGTAGATGAACAGCAGCAGGATGTCATCGACATTCACGCTCCCCTTGTCGAGCATGCCGAAGAAGGTCACCACGGCGGCCCAGGCGGTGATGCCGCCGATGCCGAACAAGGCCAGGTAATGGAAAGACTCCACGCACAGGTTGCCGAGCGAGTCGGCCGAACCGTGCAGGCCCTTGCGCAGCTTTTCAGCCCATTTGATGTTCATGTTCTACAGGTTCCCGATACGACGTGAAGGATGATGCGCCATCGCAGGTGACGGCTTTTGTGTCATGCAGTTAAAGGGCCAGGCCCCGTTCCTGAGAAGGTGACCGATTGCCGCAAGGCACGTCGCGGCTACGCTATGACGGGGCCGCCGGTGGATAAATCGCCATCAGCGGCTTGCAGGCGGGGGACGAATCCGGAATACTGTATATAAATACAGCTAAACACTGATCAACCAGCATAAAGGCACATGAGGTGATGAATGGCCGTCGAAGTGGTATACCGCAGCAGCCGCGACCCGGAGCGCTTGTTCATGGATAAGGCCGAAGCAGACCGTCACGACAAGATGCTCGAACTGGCCGAACGGCTGGCCGAGGTATTGCAAAAGGCCGTGCCTTCGCTGAGCGAACAGCAGGTGGAAGAAGCCGGTATCTACATGGCGAAGAACCGCGATGTATTCGCGCGGGCCTTCAAGAGCCAGCCCGATGCCTTGGCTGAACTGCTCGACGGCAGCTCGGACTCGTAACGCGGTTCAACCGTAGATCAGGCGTTCGGCAAGCATCTGCGCCACGCGGGCTGGCGAACGCCGTTCGGCTTGCGCGTGGGCGAACACCTCGGTGAGGCGCAGGGGGATGCGGGCCAGGTGCGCGGTGATGGTGCCGATGTCTTCGCCACGGTGCTTGAGCGCGACATAGATGAGCCCGCCCGCGTTGATCACGTAGTCCGGCGCGTACAGGATGCCGCGGCTCTCCAGCTGGTCGGCGACCTGCAGCGTGGTCAGCTGGTTGTTGGCAGCGCCAGCCACGGCCGCGCAGCGCAGTTGCATCACGCTCTGGCCGGTGAGCACCGGCCCTACCCCGCACGGCGCGAAGATGTCGCACGGGGTACTGATCAGCGCTTCGTTGGCCACCGGATGGGCGTTGAACTGCTGCATCGCCAGTTGTACCCGTCCGGGGTCATGGTCGCTGACCAACAGCTCCGCGCCTGCCGCGTGCAGCTGCTCGGCCAGCGCGTAGCCGACATTGCCCAGGCCCTGAACCGCCACCCGCAAACCTTCGAGGTTGTCACTGCCCAGGCGCGCCATGGACGTGGCACGGATGCCGGCGAACACGCCCATGGCCGCGTGCGGCGAGGGGTCGCCAGAGGCGGTGGTGCTGGTGACGTGCTGGGTGGACTGGGCGATGCAGTCCATGTCCACGGTCGAGGTGCCGCTGTCCACGGCGGTGATGAAGCGCCCTTGCAAGGTATCGACAAAGCGCCCGAAGGCCTCGAACAGCGCCGCGCGGTTTTCGACATGGGGGTTGCGGATGATCACCGCCTTGCCGCCGCCATAAGCGAGGCCGGCCAGCGCCGCCTTGTAGCTCATGCCCTGGGCCAGGCTGATGGCATCGGTCATGGCGCTGGCGTCATCGGCGTAGGGCAGGTAGCGGCAGCCACCCATGGCGGGGCCCAGGTGTTCACTGTGGATCGCCACCACGGCCTTCAGGCCGGTGGGCGGGTCTGTCCACAGGTGAATGGATTGGGTGCGGGTGCTTTGCATGAGCGCGAACATCGACGGGCTCCCCCGATGAGTCTCTTGTCAGTATAGGCACGGCCCGGGAAGACGCCCGGCCTTGACGGACCACTGGACGAAAACCCGCGCCCAAGCTACAACAAAAGCTAGAGCGGAGATCCCCATGAACCCACGCCAAGCCTGTCTGGCCTGCCTGGAAGGCGAGCCTGTCAACCTGCTGGAAGCTGCCCTCTGGATCGCTGCCGAGCATGATCGCAGCGTCGATATCTCCGCCAATCTCGCCCGGGTCCAGGCCTTGCGACAGGAAATCAGCGCCGCCCTGCCGATGCTGCCCGTCGCCGAGCTGGCCCAGCCGCTGCTGCGCCAGCTCAACGCCCTGGGGTTCCAGCAGGATGAGTACCATCCGCTGCGCCCCCAGGCCGCGTTGCTGGACAAGGTGCTGCTACGCCGCAGGGGCCAGCCTTTGGCCTTGGCGATTCTGGTGATGGAGCTCGCCAGGTGCTTGTCGATCCCGCTGGAAGGGGTGAACTTTCCTGGCCATTTTCTGCTGCGGGTACCCGGCGCCGACCACCTGCTGGACCCCTGCGGCGGACGCCGGCTCTATCCGGCCGACTGCCGCGATCTGCTCGGCCGGCAGTTCGGTCCGCAGATCCAGCTGACCGCCGAGCACCTGCGCACGGCCAGCCCAAAGCAGATGCTCCAGCGCCTGTCACGCAACCTGCGCCAGCTGCATTCGAGCAACGACAACGACCTGGCCGCACTGGTCGATGCCGAGCGGGTGATGCAGCTTGGGCCGGCGGTGGTCAGCGACTACATGGCCCGCGCCACTCTGTACCAGCACCTGGACTGCCCCCAGGCCGAGCGCTTCGACCTGGAGCATGCCCTGCTGTTGACCGAAGACCCGATCCAGCGGCTGCGCTTGAGTGAACGCCTGGGGCAGCTACCGGCGCCGACCCGCTCGATTCACTGAACCGGCGTGTCAGGCTGGTGCGCGGGATGAGCCTGGACAAACGCCGGATGCTGCGCCGCCAGCGCCGCGACCCTGAGGATGCGTGGATAGCCGCTCAGGTCGACGTTGAATCGCTCGGCCGCGTATACCTGTGGCACCAGGTAAAGGTCAGCCAACCCTGGCGTACCACCAAGGCTGAACCCCCGATCGCCAATCAACTGCTCCACCGCCGCCAGGCCTTGGCCAATCCAATGGCCAATCCACTGGGTGACCTGGGCTTCGTCATGCCCGAGCTGGCGCAGCTGGTTGAGCACGCTGACATTGTGCAGCGGATGGATATCGCACCCAATCACCGCCGCCACCCCGCGCACCGTGGCGCGCTGCTCCGCGCTACTGGGCAGCAGCGAGGGGTGTGGATACGCCTCATCCAGGTACTCGATGATGGCCGATGACTGCACCAGCAGCTGGCCGTCGTCGGTGCGCAGCGCCGGTACCCGACCCTGGGGATTGATCGCAAGAAAAGCGGCGGCGCGCTGTTCGCCCTTGAGCAGATTGACCGGCACGGCCTGATAGTCCAGGCCCTTGAGTGCCAGGGCGATCCTCACCCGGTAGGACGAGGTGGAACGGTAATAGGTGAAGAGCTCCATCGCCCTGCCCTCCTAACGTGCCGCGCGGACGGTGCCACGGCATTCGCCGAAGCCGATGCTGGCCACGCCCTCGCGCGTGCAACGGGCGCGCAGGATGATTTCGTCACCGTCCTGCAGGAAGGTGCGCACCTCGCCGCTGGAAAGGTGCACAGGTTGCTTGCCACCCTCGGTGATCTCCAGGAGGCTGCCGAACGATCCTGGCCCCTCACCTGACAGCGTGCCCGAGCCGAACAGGTCCCCGGGCTGCAGCTGGCAACCGTTGACGCTGTGGTGGGCGACCAGCTGGGCCGCGGTCCAGTACATGCTGCGGCTGTTGCTCAGCGTCAGGCAATGGGCGGGCAGGCCCTCGTCGCGCATGCGCGCGGTCCACAGCAGCACCTCGAGCTCGATGTCGAAGGCGCCGCTGGCCTGGTCGTCGGCATCGAACAGATAGGCCAGCGGCTGAGGGTCGCCTTCGGCGCGGGCGGGCTGGGCGCAGCGAAACGGCGCCAGCGCCTCGGCCGTCACTACCCAGGGCGAGACGCTGGTGATGAAACTCTTGGACAGGAACGGCCCCAGCGGCTGGTATTCCCAGGCCTGGATGTCCCGTGCCGACCAGTCGTTCAGCAGGCACAGCCCGGCGATATGCTCGCCCGCCTCGGCCACGGGAATGCTGTCGCCCATCTCGTTGCCCTGGCCAATCCAGATGCCCAGTTCAAGTTCGTAGTCCAGCTTGGCGCAGGGCCCGAACACCGGTTCGGTGTGGCCGGCGGGCAAGGTCTGGCCGTTGGGCCGGCGCACTTCGGTGCCCGATGGGCGCAGGGTGGAGGCGCGGCCGTGGTAGCCAATCGGTACGTACTTGTAGTTGGGCAGCAGCGGGCTGTCGGGGCGGAACAGCTTGCCGACATTGGTGGCGTGCTGGATGCCGACGTAGAAATCGGTGTAGTCGCCGACCCGTGCGGGCAGGTGCATCTGGCACTCGCTGGCCGGATGCAGCGCGGCCTTGAGTTCGGCCTGGTGCTCGCTGTGCTCCCCGAGCAGGACTTGCAGCCGCTCACGCAGGGCCATGCGCGGCCCGCGGCCAAGGGCAAAGAAGTCATTCAGCGCGCCGCCACGAGTGGCTTCGACCGCGGTCCGGGCTGGGCCGTCGAGCAGCCCGGCAGCCAGCACGGTTTCGAGATCGAGGATGGCGTCACCGATGGCCACGCCGCAGCGCCGCGCTTCGCCAGGGCGGCTGAAAATGCCCAGCGGCAGATTCTGCAGCGGAAAATCACCGTGGTCGTTGGCGTGTTCGACCCAGCTGCGGGCGATGGCGGTCTGGTTCATGGGTCAGCTCCGGTTCGGGTTGAAGGTGCTCGGCAGGGTCGCCCAGCAGCTGTCGTAGTCGGCCTGCAATTGCGGGCATTCAAGGGCATGGCGGCTGGGCCGCAGCACCTGGCTGGTCTCGAACATGAAGGCCATGGTGTCGTCTATCCTGTGCGGCGCCAGCTGCGCGCCGATCGCGCGGGTGCAGGTTTCGGCGTCCGGGCCATGAGCGCTCATGCAGCTGTGCAGCGAAGCACCGCCGGGCAGGAAGCCCTCGGCCTTGGCATCGTAGGCACCGTGGATCAGGCCCATGAATTCGTTCATCAGGTTGCGGTGGAACCACGGCGGGCGGAAGGTGTTCTCGGCCACCATCCAGCGTGGGGGGAAGATCACGAAGTCGAGGTTGGCCAGGCCCGGGACGCTGGTCGGCGAAGTCAGGACGGTGAAGATCGACGGGTCCGGGTGGTCGAAGCTGACCGTGCCGATCGTGTTGAAACGGCGCAGATCGTACTTGTAGGGCACGTTGTTGCCGTGCCAGGCCACTACATCCAGCGGCGAGTGCTGCAACTCGCAGCCCCACAGCTCGCCGAGGAATTTCTGCACCAGCCGCACCGGACCGCCGCGCTCCTCGTAGCGGGCCACGGGGGTGAGGAAGTCGCGGGCATTGGCGAGGCCATTGCTGCCGATGGGGCCGAGCTCGGGCAGGCGCAGCGGCGCGCCATGGTTTTCGGCGATGTAGCCACGCGCCTCGCCATCGGGCAGTTCCACCCGGAACTTGAGCCCGCGGGGCAGCACGGCGATTTCCTGCGGCTCGATCTCCAGCACGCCGAGCTCGGTGACGATGCGCAGGCGACCCTGCTGCGGTACCAGCAGCAGCTCGCCGTCGGCATTGAAGAACACGCGCTGCATCGAGCGATTGGCGCAGTAACCATGCACGGTTATTCCGGCCGGGGTCTGCGCTGGCGAATTGGCCGCCATGGCCACCCAGCCGTCGATGAAATCGGTGGGTTCGGTCGGCAATGGCTGTGGGTTCCAGCGCAACCGGTTAGGCGTGGCAGCCCCTGTCGGACCACCGGCCAGCTGACGCTCGAGTCGCTCGAAACGCGGGTGCAGCGCCGAAGGGCGGATGCGGTATAGCCAGGTACGGCGCGCTTCACTTCGGGCCATGGTAAAGGCGGTGCCGGAGAACAGCTCGGCGTACAGGCCGTAGGGCGCCTTCTGGGGCGAGTTCTGCCCCACCGGCAAGGCGCCAGGCAAGGCTTCGCTGGCGAATTCGTTGCCAAACCCGCACAGGTAGTCAGGGAGGGTGTCGAGGGTCATCTGCGCCTCCGGGCTTTGGGGTAAGCCGGCGTTGTTTTTGTCGTAATCAGATTACGAATAACGTAATTTGATTATCAATACACGTCAAGTTACAAAGACGCCCCCACTCGATGACCAGGATGCCCCGGCCATGACCAAAGCCAGCCCCCCTGCCGACAATGGCAAGCAGAAGGTCCGCTCGGCGGAAGTCGGTACCGACATCCTCAAGGCCCTGGCGCAGCTATCGCCTTCCACCTCGCTGTCGCGCCTGGCCGAGCACGTCGACATGCCGGCGAGCAAGGTGCACCGCTACCTGCAGGCGCTGATCGCCAGCGGTTTCGCCGAGCAGAACCCGGCCACCAACCATTACGCACTGGGACGCGAAGCCTTGCGGGTCGGCCTGGCGGCGTTGGGTGGAATGGACGTGCTGAAAGTGGGCGCGCTGCCGTTGTCGCAACTGCGTGATGAACTCAACGAGACCTGTTTCATCGCCGTGTGGGGCAACCTGGGCGCCACGGTGGTGAGCATAGAGCCGGCCGTGCGCGCGGTGACGGTGGTGACGCAGATCGGTTCAGTGCTGCCGCTGCTGAGTTCATCCACCGGCCTGGTGTTCGCCGCCTACCTGCCGCAGCGCGAGACCGTGGAGCTGCGCGACAGTGAGCTGGCGCACCTGGGACAGACGGCAGAGCACTACGCCCCCTTGCTCGCCGGCATTCGCGAGCGCGGCCTGCACCATGTGCACGGCCTGCTGATGCCGGGGGTGGACGCCTTGTCGGCGCCGGTCTTCAACGCCATGGGCCAGGTGGCCGCGGTGATGACCGTGGTCGGGCCCACCTCGATCTTCCATGCGGACGAACAAGGCCCCGCGGCGGAACGCTTGCTGGCAGCAGCGCAGGCCACCAGCTGGCGTATGGGCTTCGAAACGCCCTGACGGCACTGTTACCCGACGGGTAAAAGTGAATGTCACAACCGGCTATTTTTCCTGCTGGATCAAGCGCTTATTCTGAACTCACTGGCACGGCACGAAGGGCACTCCCCCCGCCATTCGCGCCTGCAAGGTTCACCGACGTGGATTTTGAAGCTCCTTGATCTGACGTCTCAGTTGGCCGCTGCGTTTGCAGCGGCCTTTTTTATGGGCGGTGGAAAACCGTTAGGGTCCCGTGCGAGCTCAGGACCAGGCAACCTTCTGCGGCAGGTAACTCAACGGCTGTTCACGAAACGCCAGATAGTGCCTGAGCACCTGCACCGGCGCTTCGGTGTGCGGATAGTGACCGATACCTGGCAACTGCACCGTATCGGGCTTTGGCACCAGCTGCTCATAGCGCTCGGCCATGTGCGCGCCTGAATGCGGATCGACCGCTCCGTTGATCAGGCGCAACGGTATACCTGCCTGCTGCAAGGCGCCCACCCAGCGATCACGGTGCTTCACCCGTTCCGGCAGATAGCCGATCAGCTTGTGCAGCACCCGCGTGCCCCGGTTGGACACCACCAGGCTCCAGTAGTCATCCAGCGCGCTCTCGCTCGGGCGCGTGCATGGGCCGTACAACTGGATAATGTTGCGCACCACATCATCCCGTCCAAACGTGCGCCCGACCAGCCAACCCAAGGGACTGAGCAGCAGCTTCTGGATCAGCAGCAGCTGTGAACTCTCGGGAAACAGGCCACCATTTAGGAAGACGCAACTGGCCACGTCGGCCAGCCCCTCGTGATGCCGCGCCAGCAGTTCCTGGGCGACACTGTCGCCGTAATCATGGGCCAGCAGATGCACCGGCTCGTGCACGCCAAGGTGCGCAAGCAACGCCTGCTGCACGTCGGCCTGCTCCAGCAGGCTGTACTGATGATCGAGGGGCTTGGCCGAGTCGCCGAAGCCGAGCATGTCACACGCAATGACCCGAAAGCGCTGGGCCAGCGGTGCCCACAGGTAATGCCAGTCCCAGCTGGCGGTCGGAAAGCCATGGATCAGCAGCAGAGGTTCGCCCTGCCCTGCGGTCCAGTAGCGGATGCTCTGGCCCCGGAAAGAAAAATTCTGCCCCCGGGTACGCCAGACGCACAATGGAATTTCGGCCAAAGGCATCAGAGTCGTCCCGGTAGTGTGTCATCGAAGGAATCACGCAAGGCTGTGGCTGCGGTCATTGCACTCACCCTGGCACATCTATGTGCTCTCTCTTGGTGCTTCAGTCTAGACAGCTGTCACGTGAGGGAGGAGTGCATTGGCAGCCAGCTTGATGACCTTGTGGGTCAGGCGGCATAGGGCGGTCGCATTGTGCCCTGCGCGCCGGCCCGTAGCCACGCCGTGGCGCGGCCTGATCAGCCCTTCAGCGCGCTGGCAAACCCGGCCAGCCAAGGCTCGGCGTCGGTTTCAGGGGTGACGGTTTCGCTGGCGTCCAGGCGCAGTATTGGCTGCACCTCCTTCAGGCCCAGCTCGGCGAACAGCTCGCGCAGTTGCTCGCCGCCGCCGCAGTAGGTGTCGCCATAGCTGGAATCACCCAGGGCGATCACCGCGCCCGGCAGGCCGCGCCACTCGGCTGGCAATACGTCGCGGATGGCGCTGTACAACGGCATGAGGTTGTCGGGCAGTTCACCCATGCCGGTGGTCGAGGTCACGGCCAGGAAAGCTTGCGGGGCGAAGCCTTGCAGGTCTTGCAGGGTAGCGCGGGTGGCATGCCAGGCTTCGAAGCCCGCGGCCTTGAGGAGGGACTCGGCATGACGGGCAACTTCTTCGGCCGTGCCATACACCGAGCCTGAAAGAATGACGACTTTCATCAGAGAATTCCGAAACGGAGTGAAAACGTAGGATACTAGCATCCGTCAGTGGCAAAAGGCCGCATCCGTGGTCTTTAATACCAACGTCTCTTCCGTGCATGGCCCCTACATGATCAACGCGCAATTGCTGCAATCCATGATCGATGCGTCGAACGACGGCATCGTGGTCGCCGAGCAGGAAGGTGAAGACACCATCCTCATCTATGTCAACGAAGCCTTCGAACGCCTCACCGGCTACACGGCCAGCGAGATCCTTTATCAGGACTGCCGCTTCCTGCAGGGCGATGACCGTGACCAGCTGAGCCGCGCGCGTATTCGCCGTGCCCTGGCCGATGGCAGGCCGTGCCGGGAAGTGCTGCGCAACTACCGCAAGGATGGCAGCGCCTTCTGGAACGAACTGTCGATCACCCCCGTCCGGCATGCTGCCGACCAGCGCACCTATTTCATCGGTATCCAGAAGGACGTGACCCGGCAGGTGGAACTGGAACGTGAGCTGGCGCAATTGCGTACTCAGCTCGCGGCATTGCAGGACGCCTCCGGCCCTTCTCCTTCATCGCATCCGCCGCGCTAAAAAAGCCCAGCCTTCTAGAGTTCCAGCATGCAAGCAGACGCCCTCCTCAGCCAGGATGAACTGGACTTCATCCAGGACATGCAGCATTCGCCGCACCTGAACCTGTCCGACCCGATGTCGGGCTTGCTGCTCAATGGCGACCGCAAGCTCAAGGACCTGCTGACCCGCCTGGTGGCAGATCAGCAGGTGACCTTGCTGGCTCACTACAACAACCAGCAACTGAGTTTTCCCCTGCAACTGGTCGAGGACGAGTTCCACGCCCTGCACCTGCACCTGGGTTCACCCGATATCTTCGAGGATGGCCCCACGTTGCGTCCGTGGCGGCTTTCGCTGGACAGCCCGGTGGAGCTGCTCGACGGGCAAGACCAGCCCAGCGGGTTGTGGGTGCGCGATATTTCCTTCAAGGGCGTGCTGCTGGAACTACGCGGCCTGGCCGAGGCGCCGCCGGAGTTCAACCTGCGCTTCGCCGCCGAGGGCGTGCAGCCGATCGCCATTCGCGGGGCGCTGCGGCGCAGCATCGGGCCGCGCCTGGCAGCCTACGACCTGAGCCGCAGCCTGCCAGTGCAGACCGAGCGGCTGCGTGAGTACATTCTCCAGGCCCACCGCCGCGCGCACCCGGACCTGCACACTCAGGTATCCAGGTGACCCGCCAGGCTTTGCTGCAGGCCACGGCGCATGTGCGCCGCGCCCGCGCCCAGGCACGCCACCTGGGTGCCGGCCAGGCTTTCCTGGGCCAGTTCGGCGGTTTCGCCGGCCAATAGCAGCGGGCACTCCAGCCCTGACGCGAGCCGGCCCAGGCGCCTGCCCAGCCCCAGGGTAGGTGGCCGATTGGCAAACAGCACCAGCGCCTCGGGCGCCAACCGCTCGCAGACCAGCGACAGCTCATCCAGCGGCTGCCCCGGCGCCAGCACGGTCACCGCAAGATCATCGCTGCCCAGCAGCAGGCCGGCGATCAGCAGTTCAAGCTCCGGCACGTGTTCGTCCAGCGGCGCCAGCAGCACGCGCCGGCCCCGGGACTCACGCACCAGGTGCAAGCGCTGCAGCACGCGGGCGCGCAGGAAGTGGTCGAGGAACAGCCATTCGCTGGTCAGCCCAAAGCCGCCGCGCTCCCGGCGCAGGGTCAACCAGACGGGCATGAACACCGCCTCGAAGACCTGCTCCAGCGCATAGCTGGCGAACACCTGGCCGTACAGTTGATCCAGCCGCGCGCCGTCGAACGCGCGTACCGCTTCGCGTACCTGGGCCTGGCAGCGTGCGTGCTGTTCGGGACCTGCGGCGCTCGAGCCGGCCACCAGGGTGGCACGGTCGCGCGCGAGGATGCGGCCGACCTTGCTCACTGCAATCCCGCGGTCGAGCCAGCCAAGAATGCTGTGCACGTCGTCGACGTCGGCCTGCGAGTAAAGCCTGTGCCCGCTTTCGGTGCGTTTTGGCTGGATCAGCCCATAACGGCGCTCCCAGGCGCGCAGCGTGACCGGGTTGACGCCCGTGAGCCGAGAGACCTCGCGGATCGGAAACAGCAACGCATGGTCAAGATCACTGACGACGAGTGAGACGGTTGCCTGTTCGTTCATTGCCAGAAACCCGTGTTGTCTGTGTACGGAAACGGCATTCTACGCGCTTATCCAGCCAGGGGGCATGGCAGCGGTCGGTGCGTTCATCCGCTGGCACTGACGGCACACGAAATCCACGGCATACTCCGCGCCCGATTCTTGCATGCATGCTTGCGTCGCCCATCACCCCGGGCGGCGTACACGAGGCCGGCTACCCGCCATGCCTCCGTTGCCAGGAGATACACGATGTCTACCCCACCCGTTACCATGATGGTTTCGCGCCGCGCCGCGCACGGCCGCTACCAGGACCTGCTGGCCTGGCTGCATGAAGGCGAACAGCTGGCCACCGACTTTCCCGGCTACCTCGGCTCGGGCATCCTCGCCCCGCCCACCGGCGGCGACGAGTTCCAGATCATCTTCCGCTTCACCAGCGAACAAACGCTGCACGCCTGGGAACACTCGGCGTCACGGCGCACCTGGCTGCAACGCGGCAACGGCCTGTTCGAGCGCCCCCACGAGCAGCGGGTCAGCAGCATGAACGGCTGGTTCGGCACGCCGCTGGTGCAGCGCCCGCCGCGCTGGAAACAGGCCGTGGCGATCTGGCTGGCGTTCTTTCCGGTGTCGTTGCTGTTCAACCTGGTGTTCGGCCACTGGCTGGGCGCGCTCGAGCTGGTGCCGCGCATCCTGCTCAGTACCCTGGGGCTGACGCCGGTGATGGTGTACCTGTTCATCCCGCTGTCTACGCGCCTGCTGGCCTCGTGGCTCAACGCTACGCCGGTCGCCGCCGAAGACCGCGCGCGCGGGTTGCGCAGCCGCTGAGCAAGGGCGCGCAAGGCGCTGGAGTTCGGGTATGCTTTGGGCATTCACGCCCAGCCGTAGAAGTCGACCGCCCGAACATGAACAGCCCAATTCTCGTTACCGGAGCCAGCCAGCGTGTCGGGCTGGCCCTGGCCCTCGAACTGGCACAGGCCGGCCATACGGTGGTCAGTGCCAGCCGCAGCATCTGCACGCAAACGCCGCACCCGAACATCATCCCGTTCCAGGCCGACCTGTGCGTTGAGGCCGACCGGCTGGCCCTGATCGAACACCTGCAACGCAACTACGATGGCCTGCGCGCGATCATCCACAACGCCTCGCTGTGGCTGGACGACGCGCCAGGCAACCTCGAGACGATGTTCCGCCTGCACGTCGAGGCGCCCTACCACCTAAACCTGGCGCTCGGCGAGCAGCTGGCGCGGGTGGAAAAGGCCGACATCATCCATATCTGCGACGAGACCTCGTCACGCGGCAGCAAAAGCCATATCGGCTATGCGGCGACCAAGGCCGCGCTGCAGAACATGGTGCTGTCGTTCGCCGAAAAATACGCCCCCACGGTGCGCGTCAACGGTATCCTCCCCGGCTTGCTGATGTTCAAGGAAGACGGCGACCAGGCGTACCGCGAACAGGCGTTGAAAAAAGCCCTGCTGGAATTCGAGCCAGGCGCCCGCCCGCTGATCGAAGCGGTGAGGTTCCTGCTCGACAGCCAGTACAGCACCGGCAGCCAGGTGGTCATCAACGGTGGCCGCCACCTGAAGAACCGCATTGCCTGAGAGAGAACCCCATGACCCCTCAAGAACAGCTTGAACTCGAAGCCGCCGCGTTCCGGCGCCTGGTCGACCATCTGCGCGGCCGCACGGACGTGCAGAACATCGAGCTGATGAACCTCTCCGGTTTCTGCCGCAACTGCCTGTCCAAGTGGTACAAGGCCGCGGCGGATGACCGGCAGATCGACGTAAGCCTGGATGACGCCCGCGAAGTGGTGTACGGCATGCCTTACGCCGAGTGGAAAGCCCAATACCAGAAAGAAGCCAGCGCCGAGCAGCAAGCGGCGTTCGACCAAGGAAAACCTCGTGTCTGATCTCGATACCCTGCGTAACAGCCTCGCCAGCGGCGAACATGCCTTTGCCGACACCCTGGCGTTTGTCGCCGCTCACTACAGCTACCAGCCGCAAGCGTTCAGCAATGGCGGCGTGGAGAATGCCGCCGGACAGAACGAAGGGTCCTGCAAGACCCTGGGCCTGGCCCTGCTCGAAGGGTTGAGCGATCAGCAAGCCCTGCAGGCATTTGGCGAGCACTACCGCAGCGTGGTGGCGACGCCTGAAGGGACTGACCACGGCAATATCCGCGCGCTGATCGCGCATGGGCTCGCCGGGGTGAAATTCGCGGAGCAGCCGCTCAAGCGGCTTGGCTGAGAGACCATCGGACCCGCCGAGGCTCCGGTCATCGGCGGTACGTTGGCGAAATGAAGTGAGGGGTGTGCTCAGGCCGCCCCTTCAGGGGTGGGCACGACCCGCAGTGCGCGCTCCTTTCGCAGCACGTCCAGCCGTGAGCCCTGATAGCGGGTTTCGCGGAAGAACTTCCAGCGCCCGAACAGTCCATACACGTGGGTTACCCGGCCTTGCTCGTGGTACCCCATGCGCAAGTGCAGTTTCATCGCCGGGACGTTGTGCGTCTCGACCACATCCACGACCTTGTTGCAGCCTTTGGCGTGCATGGTATTCCACAGGGCAACCTGCGCATCGGCCGACAGCCGGCTGCCAAAGTAGCGGCGGATCATCTCGCCACCGAACTCGAAGAACTCGCCAGGCTTCACCGGGAAGGTGCAGCCGTAGTAATGGCGGTCATGGTAGTCGCGCACGCTGGCCCAGATGAAGGCAATGGCATCGCCCTGCTCGTCCAGGTACATGTGGCCGGTGTGGCCTTCGGCAGCGAGTTCGCGCATGGTCTCGACGCGGTCCCCGAAATGCCGGGCAAAGGCGTCGGCGTTGCGGGTAGTGATCTCGACCCGCTGGACCGGGGGATGGTCCTTGAGGGTGTGCGGTGCAACCGGGGTGACCAGGTCGCGTTCCATCCAGAGCAGCTCCCAATGGAAGAACACATAACGTTCAACCAGGGTATCAAGCGTGCGGCGCAGGCCTTTTTGCCTGAGTCTTTCTTTTATTTTTTTCAGTTTATCCATACTGCCCTCCCAAGCCGTGGCGACAGTGCCAAGCCAATAAGAGCGGTATAGATCAGCGCATGAACCTTATGGCAATGCGCCAGCGAAAAAATTGTTACAGAGGATTAACACCCGCTAAAGTGGACCGTGCGGACACTAAAAAGGCCTGCACGGTCATGGACTTGCTTACAACTCGATGCAATCAAACCGTACGTCGGTTTCTACGTCGTCGTTGTAGTTCACGTCCTTACGCTCGAATCCGAACAAGTTGAGGAACTCGTGCTTGTAGTACGCGTAATCGGTCCGCTCGAACAGGTTTTCGGTGGTCACATCAGGCCACAGGGCCTTGCACGCATCCTGGACGTCGTCACGCAGTTCCCAGTCGTCCAGGCGCAGGCGGCCTTTTTCGTCGACGTCGGCAGCCGCACCGTCTTCACGGTACATGCGCTCGCGGAACAGGCGGTTGAGCTGGTCGCCGGTGCCTTCGTGGACGCCTTTCTCTTTCATGATCTTGAAGACCATGGACAGGTACAGCGGCATGACCGGGATGGCCGAGCTGGCCTGGGTCACGACCGACTTGAGCACCGCGACGTTGGCGCCGCCACCGACTTTCTTGTCCAGGCGCTGGGCGGTTTCGTCCAGATCCTGCTTGGCCTTGCCCAGGGCGCCGTGCCAGTAGATCGGCCAGGTGATCTCGGTGCCGATGTAGCTGAAGGCCACGGTGCGCGCCTGCTCAGCGAGTACGCCGGCGTCGGCCAGGGCGTCGATCCACAGCTGCCAGTCCTGGCCACCCATGACGGTGACGGTGTCGGCGATTTCCTGCTCGGACGCAGGCTCGATCGACGCCTCGATGATGCCGTCCTTGTTGGTGTCGATGGCGGTCGACTTGTACGGCTGGCCGATCGGCTTGAGCGCCGAGCGCACCAGTTCGCCGGTCTGCGGCAGCTTGCGCACCGGGGATGCCAGGGAATAGATGACCAGGTCGACCTGACCGCCCATTTCGTTCTTGATCAGTTCGATGACCTTGGCGCGGGCTTCGTCGGAGAAGGCGTCGCCATTGATCGACTTGCTGTACAGGCCTTCAGCCTTGGCGAACTTGTCGAAGGCCGCGGCGTTGTACCAGCCGGCGGTGCCGGACTTGGTCTCGGTGCCAGGCTTTTCGAAGAACACGCCCAGGGTGTCGGCCTTGAAGCCGAAGGCTGCGGTGATACGCGCCGCCAGGCCGTAGCCGCTGGAAGCACCGATCACCAGGACCTTCTTCGGCCCATCCTCGCGCACACCCAGTTTGCGGGTGGCTTCGATCTGGTCACGGACATTGAGCTCACAGCCTTTCGGGTGAGTCGTGGTGCAGATGAAACCGCGGACTTTAGGATGAATGATGGCCAATGTCTGTACCTCTTCAGGTGTTAAGGCATGGCACACGCGCCGTGGCAGGCGGCGTGCCGTTGAGTAGAAGGTGAGACTACACCCACACGCTTTCCGACACATCTTACGGGTTGATGGCGGGGTTCAAAAGCCGGGGGCGTTCAGGGATGGGGGTCATTGTCCCGCAGACGACGGCGCCCCGTGAGCATCGACAGCGGCAGGTTCTCGCGCAGGCGCACGCTTTCGACGATGGCCGCCAGCACATGTATGCACACCAGCGTCAGCAAGGCATTGGCCAGAAAGCTGTGGATATCCATCGGCCAGTCCGCGCCCCACAGCGCGTCGACTTCCTGGGACAGCCAGCCGGTCAGGCCGAGCCCGGCCACGCAGCTCATCATCAGCACCATGACCAGCGCCCCCAGCGGTGTGTGACCCATGCGGTGGAAGGGCTGCCAGCGCAGCACGGCCCGGCCGTGCGCCAGCAGGCGCGCCGGGGTCGGCCAGAAGTCGGCCCAGCGCGCGCTCGGGGGGCCGACAAACCCCCACGCCACGCGCAGCGCCACACAGGCGCAGGCGTAGTAGCCCAGCCACTGGTGCCAGTCATCCCCTTCTTCGTTGAAGAAGTAATTGGCGAAGAACACCACCGCCAGGGACCAATGGCACACACGCAGCAGCGGGTCCCAGAGGCGCACCGTGGCGCCGGGCATCAGTCCTCGATCTCGGTCTTGACCGCCTTGCCGGTGACCGGGTCATGGTAGATCTCGACCTTGCGGCCATCCTTGTCGAAGCCGTAGATCTCGTAGCAGTTGCCCTTGGTGACCTTGAACTTGTTGATGCGGTAGCCCTGTTCCTTGAGCTTTGCCTGGAACTGCTCCTGGTCTTGCCAGGTGCTGCGCTCGGCAGTGGTGCACTTGGGGTCCGCGGCGACGGCCGTGCTGCCCAGCAGCAAGGCGATGGCGATCAGGTTGCGCATGGTGACAGCTCCGGTTGGATGGCACGTTTTTACTGTAGCGGGCCGCGTCCGTTGCGCTACCCGCTTTTGCGCAGTCCGTCAGGTCAGGTACTCTCGGCGGACCGCTACGGATAACGGTGAACCCTCATGCACGTGCGCGCGATCAGCCTCCATGACCTGGAGAGTTTCTACGACCTGTTTTGCGAGGTTAACGGCGAGGGGCTGTTTTCGGCACGCGCCACGCCCCCACCCAAGCACGCCGTCGCCCGCGCCCTGGGCCAGGTGGTCGCCCATGACTGGCCGCTGTACGTGATCGAACAGGACGGCATGATCATCGCTTCGGCCGAAGCCTACCCGGAGAGCTTCTGCCGCAAGGGCGCGAGGCCGCTGGTCGGGGTACTGGGAATGCAGGTCAAGCACGGCTACCGCCGTCGTGGTTACGGTGCCCTGCTGCTGCATGCCGTGATCGAGCATGGGAAGCGGCTCGGGTTCGAGGCGATCGAACTGACGGTGCTCAAGTCCAACGACGCGGCGCGGGCCTTGTATGACAAGGTCGGGTTTGCGTGGGTCGAAGACCTGTTGCCGTGCGTGTTGCCAGGTGGGCAAGAGGACAGGCTGGAGAAGATGCGCCTGGCGCTCGGGCACCACGGCTAGGACGTGCTGTGGGAGCAACTCTCTTCTACCGAAATACTCGGTTCCCGGCCCGGCATAGCCGGGACCCTGTGGGAGCAACTGTCTTCAACCTGGTTACTCACCTCTCGGCCCGGCATAGCCGGGCCCTGTGGGAGCGTGCCTTGTGCCGCGATTCGAGGGCAAAGCCCTCGCCGGTCCACAAATGCATCAGTGCACACGATGCACGCAGGGAACGCCGGCGTTGGAGGGTAAACCCCCGCAACGCCGGTCCAATCCAGGAGCCCTTAAGCCTTCAAAGCCCCCCTGCTCCTCATCCTCCCTACCTCCACATCATCAATGATCGCCTTCGCAAACTCGCTCAAGTAATACGCAGCACACAGCATGTCGCCATCGCCATCGACGATACCCGCATGCAGCAGCTTCTTCACACAACCCAACAGTGTCGAAATCTGCTCCAGCGCATAATCGCAGGGCACACCCGGATTGATCCGAAACAAATCCATCGGCGGATCCTCAGTGGTAATGAAACTGGCAACACCCGCAGTCTTCGCTGATTCGCTCATGCCGACACCTCCTGATGCTCGGCGGCCTGCATCTTGGCAAGCGCATGCTCGATCAACGCCTGCGCGGTTTCGGCACAGTGCAACACATTCACCAGCATGCCCTGCCCGGGCTCCTTGAAGTGCGCGCGGCAATATTCATCGGTGGTTTCGTAAACGCCGCGCAGGAGTTCGCTGGCGTAGACGAGGGAGTCGTGAGGGGTCAGGTGGCTGTGGAGAGTGTAGTGCGGGGTGGTGATGATGTGGTGGGGTGGATCGGGGACGATCTTTTTCATGACGTAACTCCTATATCTAACAGGAGCTGTCCCCCAAATCCCTCTCACAGGATGAGGGTGGCAGCCGTACGCGGGGTGAGAGACCGGTAGATATAGGAAACCCGGCCAGACCGAAGTCTGCCCGCGCACAGCTGCCATAACATCTGCTGTAACATCTACACGGGCTCTCACACCCGATCGTCAAAGATGACGACCCGGAAAAGTTAGCCCTGAAGCATTGTCCCCGCAACGGGAAAATTCAGCATTCCTTGTAGGATACTTCCCAAAGTTGCGAAACCGAAATATTTCGCAGCCTGGGAGCTCCGAGATATGCCGCGGTAATCCCTATCGACGCTATCATCGAGCCACAAGTGCGCAATACCCAATCTCGAGATCCCTGATGATCGTAAAGCCCGACGCCGTCTCAGACCTTGAGCTGGATGCCTTGGAAAGCCAGATTCCGGTTCAAGCCTTGATAGCTACGCACATCGCCCACTGCCGAGCGCTTGCGGTAAGCCCGCAGGGTGTACTGTGCGTCGATGCCGGGAACCTGGTTCGTGTCTTTCAAGACGGTACCAGGCAGTTTGTAGGCAAGGCAAAGCCACGCCGCAAGGTGAAGGTCGGTGAGTTAATTACCGTGCGGCGCTTCGAAAGGGCTCAAGAAGACATCTCCCCTTTGGGTTACAACGTGGGTGACGAATCCCCCACGTAAACTCCGGTCTCACGGCTCACTGTCATAAGGTCAGTGAAGAGGCCCGTCCCGACCCTGCAGCTTTAGATCCCTGCTGGGCCAGGACCTTTGTGGATCGGCGCCTAGACAAACCAGTTCTCACAGTTCCAGCTCAAACCTCGAAAGCGGCGCGCCTACTAAGACGCTGCATGCGCTAGCGTTGCCCGCCATGGTAGAAGCCGCGCATCCTTACCCCTCAAACCGCATGCAAGCAAACCCGGTATTCACCGTCAACGGCTTCACCACCTCAGTGGTTTCCTTCCCATTCTCCTGCTTGACCAGCTCAAGCCCGCACGCGTACCTGTAGGTGTCATACAGCGGAATAATCTTCTCGACCGTCATGCTCGAACGCGACTTCAACGTATAGACCGCCCCTTCCTGCGGCGTCAGCTTGAAGGGCAGCTTGCAAGTCTGGCGAGCCGCCTCCTGCCAGAAGGTAATCACCAATGGCTTGCCCGGCACCACCGGCGCTTCGAAGTGATCGCCCTTGCGTGGAATCGCCGTCCAGCCCGAATAGCAACCTGAGTCGCTGAAGCTCAAAGCCTGCAGGGTTATGCCTTTTTCATAGGTCATCCTGATCGTTGCCGAAGGCTCGCCAGATTCCGGAAACCGGTATTGATCCCCCTGCAACGCGGTGCAGCCAGCCAGAGCGACGGCGCCCACCAAGGCGAATACAGCACGAAGACCTGCATACCCAGTTTCAAGCGAAGACATCCATAACCTCCTTGTCAGACCGGGCAAGGATGCCCGTTTGAAATGAGGCGCAATGGTAGCGGATTGAGGGAGGGAGCGGTGTGCAGAGCGGGATGGTATGTAATCAAACGCGCCGATTGGCAGCCTCATAGACCTCATCGTCACGTCGGGCTCCGACACAAATAACCAGGATGATCTCGGTGCCATTTATCCGATAGACGATCCGCACATCCCCCGTACGGATCCTCCGACAGCCGGCCAGCACACCGCGCAAGGGCTTCCCAAGCTTGTCAGGCTCTCCTTGGGCAATGCGCTCGCGGACCACCTTCAGAACTCTTCGAGCTTCAGCACGCCCTAACTGCAACAGATCTTGCTCTACTTCGGGGTGATACCTGACTGTCCAGACCATTCTGCTTTTACCTGAAGCGAGCTTCCATATCCTCGAGACTCACAGTGTTTGCTTCGTCCAAGGTGAGCAAACGCTCGGACGCCAATCGCTCGGCACGCAGGTCCTCAAGCTCATCCTGCATGGCTTGGTAAGCTTCGACACCTACAAGCACCGCCGCGGGCTCATTGTCTTTAAAAATAACGAGGTGGGTTGCTTCCCCGCTCGTTACCTCCTTCAGACGTGCACCAAACGTTCTTGCCATCGCCGTCGCAGAGACCGCCTGCTCAGCGCGCGCTAATAATGCCGTCACTGGTCACCCTCCGTCATTTCCAACCTATTTCCAGATATTGAGAAAAAGACCTTTTTCGGCCCCTCAGTCTTAATACGCTCTATATTACGCAAAATAGCACGCAAAGCAACACGTGCATTGCTGCGGGTTGCTTCCTGCCTTCGACCAGCAGCTGCCTTGGTTATCTCCTTTGACCACGCAGAGGACCACCACCATGCTCGGATGTGCCATGCGCGAATTGGCGATCCGGCGCCGCCGCTGCAGAGCAGCTAACATTCAGTCTGATCACTTGAATCAGTGAGGTTCGTCATGGCTAAGAAAAAGCAGAACGTCCTCGACAACGATTCCGCTGACCGTCCCAAGCTGAAAAACAAAGAGTACCTGGCCGAGCTGCGCCGACTGCATGTCGAGCTGGTCAAGCTGCAGGAATGGGTCAAGCTGGAAGGCATCAAGGTCTGTGTCATCTTCGAAGGCCGCGACGGCGCGGGCAAGGGCGGCACGATCAAGGCACTGACCGAACGGGTGAGCCCGCGTGTGTTTCGCGTGGTGGCGTTGCCCGCCCCCACCGATCGCGAAAAAACCCAGATGTACATGCAGCGCTATCTCAAGCACCTGCCCGCGGCCGGCGAAGTGGTGATCTTCGATCGCAGCTGGTACAACCGCGCCGGGGTTGAACGCGTGATGGGGTTCTGCACGGAAAAACAGGCGCACAAGTTTCTTGAATCAGTCCCCTTGGTGGAACGCGCCATCGTGGAGTCAGGCGTGATACTGCTCAAGTACTGGCTGGAGGTCAGCGAGCAAGAGCAGACCCGGCGCCTCGCGGCGCGGATCGAGGATGGGCGCAAGATCTGGAAGCTGTCGCCGATGGATCTCAAGTCATACGGGCGCTGGTATGACTACTCGCGGGCCCGTGACGAGATGTTCAAGGCGAGCGACACCGAGCATGGGCCGTGGCTGGTGGCGGACTCGAACGACAAGCGACGGACACGCCTGAACATCATTTCCGACCTGCTCAGCCGCATCCCCTACAAGACGGTGCCCCGCGAGAAAGTGACATTGCCCAGGCGGCAGAAACCAGGTGGTTATAACGAGCCGGATTTTCCGCTCAGGCGCATTCCTGAGAAATTCTGACTGTCCGTTCTACCGCAGCTCCCAAGCTATCGCGCCTATGGAAAGTGACCTCCATCTTTCACAAAGCCAGGAAAGGCAACCACTCGGCGATTTCAGGGCTGACGAGAGGATGGAAGATGCGTGGCCCTACTTTTCGACCTTCTCGATCCGGCCACCGCACGCCCTGTACTTCTCGGCATAGCCATTGCGGCAAGGGCTGCTTACCGTGCTGGGGCTCGGCGCTGGCGGGCAGGCATTGGGGGTGTTGTTCTTGTTGAAGTGTTCACACTGCTGCGCAAAGCTCGCCTGGGTTTCACGCAGGCTGTTCAACCCCTCCTGCTGCCCCTTGAACCAGGTTTCACACGCACTCACGTTTGCATCGAGCTCGTGCTTACAGGCCAAGCCTTCCGGGGTCTGTGGGTCGATGTAGCGGTACTCGGTGCAGCCAGCCAACTGCATCGCCAACGACAGGGCTACCATACAAACAGATATTGATCAGGATCCATCCAATATTGAAGGTGTCGTTTCGACCGTGCTTGGCGGCTTCTGTTCGCAGTAACGACTGTGGTCGATCCAGGATCTGGCGGCAACGTTCAGGTACGAAAAAACGGTGCATCTGAGTGTCACCCCGATACCCTCTTGAAGCGGTCAGAGGCGACGTCAGTCGTTATCAACACAGCGTAAAAGCGGCCAGCGTTCGAGCCAGCCTTTGTTGCTGACCCGCGCCTCATGGACCTCCCGCTTGTGCAACGCGAAATGCCGGGTCGGTCTGATGACCATGGCGAACAAATCCTCCAACCCCAGCGGTGCCAACACTTCGCACGGCGTTGACGCCGAGCGTCTGACCGCCACCGCCGTGGCCGTTTCAGGCCAATGGCACATGGCATCCGCAGTGCTTGTGTAAGGCGCGTCTCCATTACGCAGATGCATACGCGCCTGATTCTTCACCGACCAGTTGATCCCGGGCGCCCATTCTTGCAGCACCCACTCCATACGCCGGTCTATGGCCGGGTCCACCTGATCAGGGTCGAACCACAGCACATCCACGTCGCCAGAGGGTGCGGACGGAGGCCTGCCGTGCAGATGGTCCCAGACGGCATTGCGTACAAAGCCCGCACCGATCCAGCAGTCGGGGATCTCCAGTGCGCAGACCAGATCCAGGAGGTGCCAGCGGTTGGGGTCGTGCTGGAACAGTGACTTCAGGCTCTGCTCATGATCCATGCTCATACCTCCGGACGCTGCGCCTGAGTGTTCGGAGCGCCGGTTGAACGGCCTTGCTCGTCCCGCTCCAGGAGTTTGCCGCATTGTTCACTTGCAAGACGGCTGATGATTCGGATCGCTTGATGGATACCTGCGGTGCTGCGGAAGGTGAGTTGGGGTTCGGGATCGTTTTCGAGGTGCTCGTCGTGGTTTACCAAGGATTCGGCCAGCAATTCCATGGTGCAGACATAGCTTCGAAGGCGGTTGAGCTGGTAATGGTCAGTCATGCGCAGCTCCCGTGACCAGAGAACTGGCGGAGAGCGGATGCGCGGATTTCGGACAGAATCAGGGTAAACATGCATGGAACTCCAAGTTTGGTTGGAGCCGCCACGATCCTTCCTACGGGATTGGGTGGCAGCTGTGCATGGGGTAGGAATACCGGGAACTTGGAACCCGGCCAGGCCGAAGCCTGCCCACACACAGCCGCCATGACACGAAACTGCGGGCACAAAAAAAGCGCCTGCAATCGTGGTGGGGCGCTACGTGCGCCAAGTTGTCCGACGGGTTCCTACACCCGGTCACTGGATTGACAGTGACTGAGGCAATTTAGCGGGTGGGGGGCAGGAGCGCAAGCTTGCGATACCTGTCAGCGAATGCAAATCATGTCAGGCGGCAGCGGTACGCAGGTTGGCCGACCGGGACGAAAGGAGCCCGGCACACAGAAGAGTGTCCCACGTACCGCCGCCATGAAGCGGTGTCTCAGGAGCGTAATGAGCGGTAGGCCCCAAGAATAGACTTGGCCATCTCAAAATCATCTCTCAAGGGCAAAGGCACTATCTCTAAAATTTCCGCTTTACCCCCCGTAAACACGGGACAAAAGCTGAACACCAGATAACCACTATCTCTAAACCCCCGCAACCTTAAGTCGAAAACGGCGGATCGCCAACTCGAATTCACGCCCCACCTGGCGGCCCCAAACGCTTGAAAATCCCACGAACAACCCAGAAACAACAAAGCCCGCACTAGGCGGGCTTTGGCTATGCATGGTGCGGAGACAGGAGTCGAGTCAACGCTAAAGTCTTTGAATTTAATGCTTATCATTTTTAAGGGTAAGATCGTTTATCTCTAAAATTATCCTCAGGCAATCGCAAGGTGACGGAGCGCTTTTGGACTCCTACCAGAATGATGAAAGGTCGCCTAAGGCCCCGCCGCAGGCTCGTCAGCCGCCCTCAAGCACTTCGAGCGGAAAGCAGAAGACACCCTTCGACGGAAAAGTGGGCCTGTCCCGTGACAACAGCCCCCAAGAAGCATCCGACCTCTCAACATTGGTACGTCTGCTCCTCATCCGAATGTTTAGCCTTCACCAGCTCCGGTTAAACAAGCCAGGTCAATCTGCTCCTTTCTTAAGGCCTTTTATCCAAAATTAGAAAATTAAGCACATGCTGATATATGTCTTGAATGACGTAAGGTCAGCGCTACCCAACCTCAAAAATTTAGCTTCGCTGCTTGTTGCGAGCTCCTGTACCAACTTCTTCCGGATAACGTATCTGCCATCTGAATTCTTTATCTAGAAAACAGCTGCGGCGAATGCGCTAATATTTATGAGGGTAGTCATTTGTACATCTTCTGCGCAATAGAGCATCGCTGAGCAATCAAAAACCCGGTACCAAATATGTCAATCGGCGCCCCGCCCCGAACACTATATTAGCGAAAATGACTCTCTCCGGTTCAGTCCACCCGAACAAAGTTCAAAATTCCAGCAGTGTTACCTGCCCGGCGCCAATTTCTTGCTGTCCAGTAGTAGCCAATCATCTGTATAGATCCATCGGAGTTGCGCCTCAGCTGAACTTCTGCGGCCCCTGTATGATTCGACTCGTCGTCAGCAGCCTTCTTGAAATGCTTAGATTTGTAAATATAAACAAGCCGGTGCGGCTCATCATTTTTCGCCACCACTGGGGTGGCGGCAATACTGTAAGAGTCAGACCTATCGGTTAAACCTTGCACCTCCATTAAAACATTTATCTTCAATAGACTTGCTCTAATTGTTAACTTCGCCTCGAAAGCCTCAAGTGGTATAGCATCAATTTGCACAGGATCCAGCGGATTCAAACTCTCATTAGGCGATGACGCTGCTGATTGGATGGCACGGTGCACCGAATAATTTGAATCAATAGTCCCTTTCCATTCACCCGACAGGTCAGGATATGCATCTTTAAAAACGAATTCGTAGAGCCTCCAGACTCTCCGATATATAAATGGAATACTTCCAGCAATAATTAAAGCGGTTACAACACCAGAAGCAACCTTCCAAGCTGTCTTGCCAAATTCAAGAAAATTGGTAGGGGACTCCTTCACCATGAGCCCTATGATCACCAAGACAACGAGACCGGTGATGAAAATGAGAACCTTTTTCAATCCGAAAACAGCGTACATTTTAGTCCTCGCAAGCTATTGAACTCTTTAAATTTTGACCTATATCATGATGGCACATTGCACCTTTTCTAGGGAGAGCGCCACTGATGCCGAGCCTCAATCTGCACAGCCTGCTTGATACGCGGGTCGAAGGCCGAGTGGCCTTCCTCGACAATCTGACTCTTGACCCTCAAGAACGGAAGCTCATGCTCAGTGCACGCACTGACATCCGGCAGCGTCTAAAAGCGCGACTGCCAAAGCGGATCCAGAAGAAAGCGGAAGACGCAGGTCAGGGCCAAATTGACGTGCCTGAACCCAGGTTCTTCACCCAAGGGTCGTGGGCTTACAAAACGCTCAATGCCCCTTGCCGCGCTCCTCAACAGGCTGACCTAGATGACGGCGCCTACCTACCATTTAGCTACATTGAAAGCCAGCCACCGGCTCAGATGAGCGCGCTACTCTTTGAGGCAGTAGAGGAGGTCCTCTCGGAGCTTGCGGATGATAAAGGGTGGGAAATTGACACGAGTAATGACAATTGCACCCGCTTGGTCATCGACAGCGACAAGCATATCGATGTTCCCGTCTACAGCATTTCCGATAGCGAGTTCGAGACACTTGTAAAAGCAAGCATGGAAATGTATCGCTTCGGAATGGAGAGTTTTGCCCTAGATAGCGCTGACTCGGAAGAGCGTGCTGACGAGCAAGATTGGGACCTAATGCCAACTGAAGGTGTGCTGATGGCCACCAAAAATCGCGGATGGCAAAATTCAGATCCTCGCCCCATACGCGACTGGGTGGTTGAGCAGGTTGAGCTAAAGGGCGAACAGCTTCGTCGCGTTATGCGCTATCTGAAGGCTTGGCGTGACTTCCAGAAATGGGACAAGGATGACCCGAAGTCGATCCTGCTGATGGTTGCCGCGGATGCTGCTTTCGATATCGCAATCGACAAGAGGGATGACCTTGCATTGCTGAAGGTGCTCCAGAGGCTACCGGACATTCTTCGAGGGAAAGTTATCAACCCAGCCACCACAGACAAACCTCTGGACGAGCAGGAAGATTTAGCGAAACGGCTGGACAATAAAGGTATTAGAGAAGACGTCATCTCCAGAATCGAACACTTTGCCGACCAGCTTGAATATGCGATCGACAGCTGTGGTGTTCCATCTAAAGCATGTGAGATTTTGATCGAGCTACTGGGAAATCGAGTCCCAAATGATCCGGAGCGAGTGACGCAATCGACAGTTCAGAGCCAGCCTGCCCAGAAAACCGCTGCAGTTCCCCCGCTTGGGAAAGCTACGGCGGGCTGATGACAGACTTAAGCTCCGTTCACTCGGCTCTGACGGAAAGAGGCTTCACGCAGGTTAGAAGCCCCCTTGGCCCTCGGTATGCCGGGACCATCTCCTTTAAAGGACGGCGGATCCCAATTCACCTTGTTATCTTTGACAAGAGCTTCAAGCAACTGCCTGCCATTCAACTGCTTGAACGCCCTACCGAAATACCGCAGGTCTGTGCTCATATTAATCATAAAGGCTATCTGTGCTACCTGCGCGACGACCAAGCCTACCTTCCTCGACACAACCTTGGGGGCGCCGTTTTAGGCTGCCTAGAAGTTGCTGAACAGCTATTGGAAAGACTCGCAAATGGTAGCGCGTTAACAGACTTTCAGGACGAATTTCCGGTTTACTGGTCCGGAACCCCGCTCCTTATCGATATCTCAGAGGAGACAAAACCCGGCCTCCTCACGGACGTTGCTCTGCTAGAGCGCCCCAAAACCCCTGAAAGCGACAGTTTGTTCTTGCTAGGCCGAGACGCTTCCGAACTTCTTAGTTTGTACTCTCGCTGGGGATTCGAGATTGCAAGGCCTTCCTTGAAGATGAGGGTAGTTGATTCTGACAAACCGCTCGGCGCCATGGCCTCGATGTGGCCTCCCAAGACACTAACCGATCTCAAAACATGGCTGCTTAGTGACAAAAACTCTGCGGTCAAGGGCCTTTATGATTCCGTCAAAGACGCTTTCGAGCAAAAATTAGACAAGCTTCTGCTACTCATTCGAGCTCCAAACACGAGTTGCTGCGTTCTAATCGACATTGAATATGTCAGAAGAATGCTACCGTGCCGAAATGCAGCTGACTTCATGCGTTCAGTTTTTAGATCTTCAGAAAAAACTGATCAAGCTGGGAAGAAAGCGATTAGGTCCAAGGCTGACAACGCCACAGTTACCAGACTTGAGCCAATTCCTGCTGACCCAGGATCATGGCTAACGCGCAACATGCCTGACTCAAAATCCGGTCTTGCAGGTAAGACTGTGCTTTTGATCGGATGTGGTGCAATCGGTGGTCACCTGGCCGATCTCCTCGCAAAGAGTGGCGCTGGCTTTCTAGGCGGAACACTGATGCTTTCTGACCCAGATACACTGTCAGTGGGAAACATCGGCCGTCACGTATTAGGCTTCGGCGACCTGGAGCGTAAAAAAACCAGTGCTCTGAAGCAGCAACTAATCAGCTGCTACCCAAGAATAAAACTTGCAGAGGTTACAGACCAAGATGTGATCAGAGCAGGGATGGCGGGGATAGATCTGGTGATTGACGCTACAGGAAACCAAGCGCTTTCGTTATATTTGAACGAGCTCAAGCTAAAAGAAAAATTTAATGCCCCAATTGTATTTGCCTGGGTAGCAGGTGCAGGCTGCGGTGCGCAAGCCTACCTTTTTTCAAACAGCAAGTATGCATGCCTAAATTGCTTGGATTATAACGTCCCAGGCGGCGCCTCTTCTGTAATGCGGAAAGAGTATGAGATGACCCTTAAGAACTCCGCCGGAAGCTGTGGGGACTGGCTTGTGCCATTTTCTGCAACAGCTGCTATGCATGCTGCGGCCTTAGCAACCGATTTAGCGGTTGGGTGGGCCAAGGGTAAGCCTAACCCACGCTTTAGGAGCATCACACTGGACTATGAGGGTGGAAAAACCGTCAAACCCATCTCACCGACGCCTAACCTTAAGTGCCCCGCATGCGCCACAAATCACTAATTGAACCAAACTCTAAGCGCCTGGTATTGGTGACCGAAGAGGTCTTGTCCCTAATATCCAGCTATCGCCAGTCGGGTCGAGATGATTGTGAAGCAGGAGGTATCCTCATGGGAAAACGCAGAGGGGAGCATTTTGAAATCACCTTTGCGACTGCCCCTCAAATTAAGGATATTCGGAGCCGTTGTAGATTCACGCGGCATCCCAATGGTCATCAAGAAATTGCAGAAAATCGACTCAAATCTTCCAACGGTGAGGAGAACTACATCGGTGAGTGGCATACCCATCCTGAAAACCACCCAACCCCATCAAGTATCGACGTAGGCGATTGGAAGAGACTTTCAAAAATCCACAATGCGCCTTTAATTGTGATTATTGGAGGTATCCAAACGTTTTATTTCGGGATACTGATTGAGTCTAGAGTGCATATTCTCAAAGAATGCACCTTACTCTGACTGCAGTGCTACGTAATAACTCATGGGTGTGTACTTAGGCTTTTGTCACCATTCGCATGATGCAATTCGATTTCAGAAGCCAAATAAAAAAATTCTGTGACAGCTACCGTAATTGTCTCTGGCGAAACCACTAGGGCAACGTCAATCTGAGGATCTCCAAGCTGCGCCGTACCAGCTACTTATCAGGCTTCCTAGAACCTCAACGCACCGCTTAGAAAGCCTTGGCGTCGGTCATCAGGAATGCCTAATCCAAGTTATCTAACGCGTGCTCAATGCATGGCTGGCCTACTCAAGAGCTCTATCGAAAAAATCTTACTGATGAGTGTACTTTCACTACACCGCTAATAGAACGACCCATCATCTTTAGTACTATCCGACTCCTGTCTTAATCGAATCCTTCCAATGGTTTTCCTATCAGTAAAATAATGTCCGGACAGCTCAAGATATTTTTCATTCCACGTATCTTTAACACGAACATAAAACACTGTCGACCCAGTATATGGGGGACGAGTCAAGTCTTGAGGGATGGCTCTATATAGGTAGTAAAGCATATATTGCCCACCCTCAAACGCCGGCGTAGTTTCAAGAGTAATTGACCTAGACGTGTCTGTATGTAAATCTATACGGGTATAAAGTAAAGTCTGAGTAATTCTTGCCCTAGCGGGTATCTTACCCCCCGACTCGGTTACTATTTCCCCCTTCCACATTCCGTTTATATCGGGGAAGAGAGACTTATTGAACCATCGAGAAATCTTCCATAACTTTCGCGAAACAAATTCAGTGGTTATCGATAGTATTATTAGCAGAACAACCCATGGTGCGATACTGAGAATCTTTACTATCGCAAGATCATCCTTCCAATATTCCCGAGCACACTCATAGACACCTAGACTAATAAATGTGGTAAGAATAGCAACATATTTAATTAGACGAGAGAAGCTTATGACTTTAAACATATAGATCTAGCTTCTCGAAATTATGCAAGCGGCCTTTTCCGCTGCTTTTGGCTGAAAGCAGAGCCACGTATGACTCCCGCAGGTCTTTGCCGACTCCGGCTGAAAATTTTAGTTCGGAGCCAACCAAGGACTTTATGGATTCAAAAATAAATTCATCTGATGGTGCTTTTTCATTACAAAATCCCGCAACACCATCTGCAGCGCAAAATAATATTACAAAACCGTGGACGGTCAAAAAATCAGAGATCCTACTTGTTGCCTCACAAACCAACTCATTAATCCTGACCAATTCTGACGAGTCATTCTTAATGTAGGCACTAGCTATTTTTTGGCCTATATCATCACCATCAACAGTAATATATTTTGCCCTTGAATCTTCCATGTGCGAGACACCTCTTTAGCCATCTCGACCATATTACTTTGATTTTTCGATATTGGCAATCGCAGACTCACTTAAGCTATGCTTATAAAATACTACCATTGTAGAGTTGCAGCCGATCAATATCTCAAGCGTATAAAATAAACAGCGAAGCTTTTAAAAGCCATTATCTATATTTCCCCTTCGATGCACCCTACTTAGGCAATTCAGATAGCAATTTTCATCTAACCTCCCTGCCGCGCATCATTGATACCAAGCCTCTGAGCGACCGGCACCACCTAACGAATGCCAGCCACCGATCACAGTGCGCTTTGACCGTGCCGTAATGACCGCCACCGAACATGTCTTTCAGCGCTTGCGGCCCTGCGTAGCTCAATTGCCTGCCGTAACCGAAATTGCGGCCATCGCGTCTACCCACCAATGCCATGTCAGTCACCTCATCATCCGATCTCCGATCCTCGCCCCACGTCATCCCGCCAAGAATGTTGAGTGTTATCAGGGATCAAGGCCCCTGCGACCTGTGGGGAATGTCCACTACGCGGGACTGGCGGCTCCTTACGTCCGGGAGCAAGGGCATCTCATGATCTGGCCTCCTGAACACCGTTACCGGTGGGCGGGTGGAGGCAGTGCTGGCTGACTAAACCAGCGCCTGAAGATCCTGAGCCGGGTGAACGCAGCAATGCGATGACCGGGGCATGCCTGACTGTCAGTCAGGTGCAGTCCATTCCTTGGTCTGCGGCACCATCATCTACATGGCTGTTGCTGGTGACATCGGCGTTTGTCACGCCGATTGTCACGAGGGGGAATGCCGCAAAGCCTTGTGCGATAAGGGCTGCAGCAGTGGTAGAAGTGCCCGTCTCTTTCCAGAAAAAAAAGACGGGCGTAGGTTGGCGCAAAATTTGGCCAAGCGGATAGGTTGCTGCAGGACAGCGAGGTACGGTGCAGCTGGCGCACGAGGTCCATGAAATTAGAGAGCATCCATCACCGGGGGAGTCATCGGGCGGCGCCCTTGCGGGCCTGCCGGGGCGCCGGCGATGGGCTTTGTAGGAGCCGGTTTGTCCTGCGATGGGCTCCGCGATATCAGGTACGACGGAGTTGAATCAGACACACCGCAGTGCCTGATCAAGGGGCCGCTCCGCGCGGCCCATCGCAGGACAAGCCAGCTCCCACAGGAATGTGTGCGGGGTTCCGGAGTCATGCGGCTGGAGGGTCGTAGGTAGATGAGGATGGTGGGGCAGACCTGCACAGGCTGAACCAAAAATGCCTACTTACGGCTTATCAAGCGGCTCGGGGATGAACCCTTGCTCTCGCAATGCCTTGATCACTCCGCGTATCAGGTAGTTGTTGGAGAACCCTATCGTGTATTGCCGCGATCCCGCGCTCACCGGAAGAAGCATCCCTTGGTCCAGCAGCTTCTTGATCTGGTAAGTACGCTGGCTGGGCGTGAGCTTGGGAACCACCTGGGCAATATCACTTGATTTCACCACCTTCAGCTTTATCACGCAGGCCAGGATCTGCTCCTCGGCCTCGGTGATCCACTCTCGACTGCGTGCAAAGGTCACCGCAGGCGACAGGATACATTCCGTGAGATAGCCATATTTGGTGAGCTTATCCACCTTCTCAAGCTCGTCGCGAATGCCTTCCAGGACGTAGATGCACCATGCCTCCAGTCCTGCGGTCGTACCGGTGTCGGCCGTCCCGAGCATGGCGTAGTAGTTCTCTCGATCGTTGCAGAACACTGCGGTGGGGTTCAGCACTCTTCCACCCACGTTCACATTGAAGCCGTACTTCATCAGCAGCGCATAGGTGAGCAGCCTCACCACTCGCCCATTCCCATTGCCGAATGGGTGAATCCACCCGAAACGATGATGCGCCAGCGCGACTTTCATCAGCGCGTATTTAGGCGAATCGTCCTGGTTGATGAAGCTGACGAGCTCCTGCATGTACTGGGGCACCAGCAATGCGTCAAGGGGGACGTGATCGGACTGGGATATCCTGACAGGCCCTTCACGGTACGCACCCGGAGTTCTGTCCCCTTCGCGGCGCAACCCGAGCACTGTCATGGCGTGCAGCTCCCGGATGGTGTGTTCGGTCAGCTCTACGCCGGGCTTCATCAGCTCTTCGATGTAGTCCATTGCCTTCTCGATGTTGGCAACCTCGAGCAACTGGTCGGTGCTTTCAGCCTTCCCTTCAACCTTGCTCTCGATGTAGTCCGCGAGCGTGGTGTGGTTGCCCTCGATCCGTGCAGACCCCAGGCTTTCAAGCGTGTGGAAAATCGCCTTCAGCTGGAAAAAGACCTGCGGTGGGCTATCGCCTTCCAATCGCAACCTGCGAAGAAATTCGAGCTCGCTCAACACGTCGACCAGGGGCGAATCGAAGGATGGGTTCAGCAGTTGGAGGTCGTGATGAGAAAACGTGGCCATCTCAAAATTATCTCTAAAGGGCAAAGACACTATCTCTAAAATTTCCGCTTTACCCCCCGTAAACACGGGACAAAAGCTGAACACCAGATAACCACTATCTCTAAACCCCCGCAACCCTAAGTCGAAAATGGCGGATCGCCAACTCGAATTCACGCCCCACTTGGCGGCCCCAAACGCTTGAAAATCCCACGAACCGGCCAGAAACAACAAAGCCCGCACTAGGCGGGCTTTGGCTATGCATGGTGCCGGAGACAGGAATCGAACCTGCGACCTTCGCGTTACGAGTGCGCTGCTCTACCGACTGAGCTACACCGGCGTGTTGCGAAACGTACCACTGCCGTGGCCGTTACGCAAACCCCTGTTTCCTAACAGCTATTACCGCTGCCTCATGGCGCCTTGCAGCCTGCGGGGGCGAGGTCTGCTTCGAGGTTGCTGGTGCAGGTCCAGCCGGTGCTGGCGCGGGTCAGGGTGAGGGTCTTGCCGAGGACGTTGCCGGGGGCGTCGACGAGGGTGCAGGCAATGCTGCCGGTGCCACTGGCGGCCACGCCGCTGGCGGTGGTGGCGCAATGGGCGGTGGCGGGCTTGCCGCCGAGGGCGGCGACGTCGGGCACGTCCTTGCCTTCGTTCAGGCGCAGGTCCATGGCGGTCTTGAGCGCGGAGATCTCGACCAGGGCAGCCGCGGCCTTGGTGCGCGACTGGTTGTCGGTGTACATGGGGATGGCAATGGTCGCCAGGATGCCGATGATCGCTACGACGATCATCAGTTCGATCAGGGTAATGCCGCGTTGCCCTTTCATTCACGCTTTCCTTGTTGATACGGGTGTGCCGTGGGCCAATGTGCGACGCACCGGCGGCAGGCGCGCAGTAGGCCTGAACAGACACCTTTTGTCACCCTGCCGGACGCTGCGCCGTCGTCGCGGGAACTACTCTAGTGAGCAGCTTGGAAATGCGCCCTGTCGGAGCTGTTACGGGGCTTGTCGCAATCGGCGGAAAGGATTTCTGCATGAGCAATGGAACACGCCAGTACGCCTGGCAAGGCACAGACGCCAGCGGTGCGCGGGTGAAGGGTCGCAGCGAAGGGCGGACGTCGGCGCTCGTGCGCGCGGGGTTGCAGCGCCAGGGGATCCGGGTGGCGCGGCTGGAGGTTGCCAGCGGCACGCCCTGGCGATTGACGCTGGGCCGGGAAACCGCCGATCCGGCGGGATTCAGTCGTCAGTTGGCGACGCTGCTCAGGGCCGGCGTGCCGTTGCTGCAGGCCTTCGAGGTGATGCGCCGCAGTGGCTGCAGCGCCAGCACGGCGCGGCTGCTGGCGCACTTGGAGCGCGAGGTGGGCGCCGGGCAGAACCTGGCCGATGCCATGCAACGCGAGCCGCGCTGGTTCGATACGCTGTACTGCAACCTGGTGCGGGTGGGCGAGCAGTCGGGCACGCTCGACCTGCAGCTTGAACAGCTCGCCGGCATGCTTGAGCAGCGCCAGGCGCTGCGCAAACGGGTGCGCAAGGCCATGATGTATCCGGCGCTGCTGTTGCTGACAGGGCTCGGCGTGTCGGCGTTGCTGCTGCTGGAAGTGGTGCCGCGCTTCCAGTCGCTGTTCGAAGGCTTTGGCAGTGCGCTGCCGGCGTTCACCCAGTGGGTCATCGATCTCTCCGCCGCCTTGGGCCGTCACGCCGGGACTCTGCTGCTGGTCATCGCCGTGCTGGTGTTCGGCACGCGGTGGCTCTACCAGCGTCACCCCTCGGCCCGTCTATGGCTGCTGCACCGCGTGATGAGTGTGCCCATCTTCGGACCCCTGCTCTGCCACGCCGCGCTGGCGCGTTTTTCCCGTAGCCTGGCGACCGCTTACGCGGCGGGCGTGCCTTTGCTCGATGCCATGGCCACGGTTGCGGCTGCCAGCGGCAATGCGCTGCACGAGCAGGCGGTGCTGAGATTGCGCCAGGCCATGGGAAATGGCCAGGGCATGAGCCTGGCGATGGCCGAGGACCGCGCCTTTACCCCGCTGTTGGTGCAGATGTGCGCGATCGGCGAGAGCAGCGGCACGCTCGATACCATGCTCGGGCGCGCGGCCAGCCATTACGAGGATCAGGTCAGCCAATCGCTGGAGCAGTTGACCAGCCTGCTGGAACCCGCGATTGTGCTGGTCCTTGGCATCGTGGTCGGCGGCCTGGTGGTCGCCATGTACCTGCCGATCTTCCAGCTGGGTAACCTGATCTGAAATGAACCTGTGGACTCTACTGGCCGACCAGCCGCTGTTCTTCCTGTCGATGGCAGCGGTGTTCGGCCTGCTCGTGGGCAGCTTTCTCAATGTGCTGGTGCATCGCCTGCCCATCATGCTGGAACGCCAGTGGCGGCGCGAAGCTCAGGAGGCGCTGGGCCTGCCGAGCGAGGCCCACGCGCCGCTCAACCTGTGCCTGCCCGCCTCCCATTGCCCGCACTGCGGACACCGCATCCGCGCCTGGGAAAACGTCCCTGTGCTCAGCTACCTGGCGCTGCGCGGTCGATGCTCGGCCTGCAAGGTGAAGATCAGCGTGCGCTACCCGTTGGTCGAACTGGGTTGCGCGGCGCTGACCCTGCTGGCCGCCTGGCAAGGTGGCCCGACCTTGCAGACCTTGGCGATGATGCTGCTGGGCTGGTGTTTGCTGGCCTTGAGCCTGATCGATATCGAGCATCAGTTGCTGCCCGACACCTTGGTGCTGCCGATGCTTTGGCTGGGGCTGATCGTCAATGCCTTCGGGCTGTTCGTGCCGCTGGACGAGGCGCTGTGGGGCGCGGTGTTTGGCTATATCAGCCTCTGGTCGGTGTTCTGGCTGTTCAAGCTGGTCACCGGCAAGGACGGCATGGGCTATGGGGACTTCAAGCTGATGGCGCTGATCGGCGCCTGGGGCGGCTGGCAGGTGCTGCCGCTCACCCTGATGTTATCGTCGCTGGTCGGCGCCCTGGTCGGCCTGTGCCTGCTGCGCTGGCGCAATGCGTCGATGGGCACGGCAATACCCTTTGGGCCCTATCTTGCGATTGCGGGCTGGATCGCGCTGCTCTGGGGTGATGAAATAAGCACCTTCTACCTGCAACTGATCGGACTTTCATGACCTCTGCGGCATTCACCCCCTGGATACTGGGCCTTACTGGCGGTATCGGCAGTGGCAAGAGCGCGGCGGCGCAGCGCTTCGTCGAGCTGGGCGTGCACCTGGTCGATGCCGACCAGGCGGCGCGCTGGGTCGTCGAGCCGGGGCGCCCTGCCCTGGCCAGCCTGGTCGAGCGTTTTGGCACCGCCTTGCTGCTCGAGGATGGCCAGCTCAACCGCGGCGCACTGCGCGAGCTGATTTTCGCCGACCCGGCGCAGAGGCTCTGGGTGGAGCAATTGCTGCACCCGTTGATCGGCCAGGAGATTTTCAGTTACCTGGCCAAGGCAGAATCACCCTATGCGGTGTTCGTCTCGCCCTTGATGATCGAGTCCGGCCAGTACAAGAAGACCCAGCGCCTGCTGGTGATCGACGCGCCCGAAGCCCTGCAGGTGCAACGCACACTCGCCCGCGACCAGACCAGCCCCGAGCAGGTGCAGGCCATTCTCAAGGCCCAGACCAGCCGCGAGGAACGCCTGCGCCATGCCGATGACGTGGTGGTCAACGACCGCGACCTGGCAGCATTGCACGAGCAGATCGATCGCCTGCATCATTTTTACCTGACTTTACGAGGAGGCCAGCCATGAGCCAGCCCATGACCGTTGACTGCCCGACCTGCGGCGCCCCTGTCGAATGGAGCGCGGCCAGCGCGTTCCGTCCCTTTTGCTCGGACCGCTGCAAGCTGATCGACCTGGGCGCCTGGGCGTCCGAGGAGCACAAGATCCCGGTCGCACCGGACGCCGAGGACGAACTGTTCTCCGGCGAGCTCGACCCCCGCCATTAAGCGCTGGGTTGAAGGTTTCGAGCCATTCGGGGCAGAACACCACCAGCGCGCTGACCACCATGCCGTTGATGAACGCCTCCGGGAAGATCATCAGCCAAAGGTACCCTGCGAAATCTTCGATCCACTCTGGCAGGGCGAACCTGCCGTCCAGCCACAGCAGGCCGACCCCGGCGAACAGGCAGAGCAACGCGGTCAACCCCGCGGCCAGGAACCCTGAGCAGAAGATGTAGACGAACAGGTTGCGCGGCTGCGCACGCTCCACGAGGGTGGCGCAGATTTCGGTCACCAGCACCGGCAAGCCGATCAGCAGCATGCCATTGATTCCGAGTGCCGTCAGATCCTGGCGCCCCATCGCCAGCAGGCCGAGCTGGGCCAGCAGCCCGGCCATGACCGCCAGCGGCCAGTCCAGAAGCAGCGTGACCGCGGTCATGCCGATCAAGTGATACGACACACCGGTATCGAAGTCTCGCCTGACCAGCCATAGCGCGAACAGCGCGAAAACCGCGCCAAACAGCAAGTGCTGGCGGCGACTGTCGCTGAACAGCTCGACCCAGCCAGTGCGCGCCGCCGCCCAGCACAGCAGCGCCACGTAGGCCAGCCAGCCCAGGGCCAGGCTGGTGGCGGACAAGACCTGCGCACTGATCACTGCCTGGATACCCCGATGCCTGTCGTGTTCGCTTGAGTCTAGCGCGAGCGTGTTTGCGGCTAAGCTTGTTTGCATGGACGACTCAGACTACCTGCGCCTGCTTACCATCCAGGCCGAACAGGCCAACGCCTTCTTATCCAATGCGCGCAAATGGGAGCGCGAGCGTTGGGTATGCCAGCGCCTGCTGCAAGGCCTGAACATTCCGTATCGAGGCGAGGATTTCGCCGCTGCCGGGCAGGAGCCGCCCGATGTGCTGTTTCGTGATGCGGCCTTCGAGGTTTTTTTCGTGCTGGACGAAGGCCGCCGGCTCAACGACGAATGGCGCGAGGAATTGCAGCGCCGCCGCAGCGCCTTTTCCTTGAGCCAACTGGTGCGCCGCGAAGCCCGCCCCCGCCGGATCAGCGCGCAGGAACTGCTGCAACGCCTCGCCCCGACCCTGCGCAAGAAGGCCCACAACTATCGCGAACGGGGCCTGGACCTGGGTGAGCTGGACATCATTGCGTTCTCGAGCCTCAAGCGCGAGGTGCTCGACCTCAACAGCCACTTTCCGCCGCCCACCGAGTACCTGCGCCAGGGCTGGCGGTCGCTGTCGCTGGTGGGACCAACCTTCGCCCGTGTACTGTTCGCCCACCCCGATGCCCCGGACTTCCTGCGCGGCAACCTGGGCCGCAGCATTGTCTTCGATGTTGGAATCAGCCTTTGAGCCACTGCCGCGTTGCCTGCGGATGGCGTACACTCGGGGCCAGCGATACAAAGCATTCTCATTCGTTATCAAACGCTTGGACGAACCCCGTAGCGTTTTTGCAGTCACAAGCGTCTATCTGACGAGGCCCACCATGACCAGCCGCCTGAATCCTGATGATCAGCGTCGTGTCGATGAGTACCTGCGTGCCCCCCAGCGTCAAGTCGAGCGCAAGCCATTCCGGCCTTGGCTGCTCCTTGTGCTGGTGCTGGCCGTGACCATCGGCCTGGGTCTGTTGAGCCGCCTCCTGAGTCACCTGGTGCTATGAGCTGCCTCGCGCTCGCCCACCCCGCCCGCGCCACGCGGCCGGGGACTCAGTGCCCGAATTCCGTAAACCTTATGAGATATCCCCATGACTCATCGCATCGTGATTGTCGGCGGCGGCGCCGGCGGCCTGGAACTGGCGACCCGCCTGGGCAAGACCTTGGCCAAGCGCGGCAAGGCCGAGGTCACCCTGGTCGACGCCAACCTGACGCACATCTGGAAGCCCCTGCTGCATGAGGTGGCCGCCGGTTCGCTGAACTCCTCCGAAGACGAGCTCAACTACGTGGCCCAGGCCAAGTGGAACCACTTCCAGTTCCAGCTTGGGCGCATGAGCGGCCTGGACCGCGAGAACAAGCAGATCCAGCTGGCCGCGACCCTCGATGAAGAAGGCCGCGAGCTGCTGCCCGCGCGCACCTTGGGCTATGACAGCCTGGTGATCGCGGTGGGCAGCAACACCAACGATTTCGGCACCCTGGGCGCGGCGCAGCACTGCCTGTTCCTCGACACCCGCAAGCAGGCCGAGCGTTTTCACCAGCAACTGCTCAACCACTACCTGCGCGCCCACGCTGGCGACCAGGCCAGCGCGAAGATCAGCGTGGCGATCGTCGGGGCTGGCGCCACCGGCGTGGAGCTGGCCGCCGAGCTGCACCACGCCGCCCACGAACTGGCCGCCTATGGCCTGGATCGCATCCAGCCCGAGGACATGCACATCACCCTGATCGAGGCAGGCCCGCGCGTGCTGCCCGCGCTGCCTGAGCGCATCAGCGTGCCGGTGCACAAGACCCTCGAGAAGCTGGGCGTGACGGTGATGACCAATGCCGCGGTCAGCGAAGTGAGCGCCGAGGGCCTGAAGACCGCCAGTGGTGATGTGATCCAGGCGAGCCTCAAGGTCTGGGCGGCCGGTATTCGTGCCCCCGGTTTCCTCAAGGATATCGATGGACTGGAGACCAACCGCATCAACCAGCTGGTGGTGCGCCCTACCCTGCAGACCACCCTGGACGATGACATCTTTGCCTTCGGCGACTGCGCCGCCTGCCCGCAGCCAGGCAGCGACCGCAACGTGCCACCACGGGCCCAGGCCGCGCACCAGCAGGCCTCGATGCTCGCCAAGAGCCTCGCGGCGCGTCTGGAAGGCAAAGCGCTGCCGACCTATGAGTACAAGGACTACGGCTCGCTGGTATCGCTGTCGCGCTTCTCGGCGGTGGGCAACCTGATGGGCAACCTGACCGGCAGCGTGATGCTGGAGGGCTGGCTGGCGCGGATGTTCTACGTGTCGCTGTACCGGATGCACCAGATGGCGCTGTATGGCTTCTTCCGCACCATGATGCTGATGCTTGGCAGCCGAATTGGCCGTGGTACCGAGCCTCGCCTGAAACTGCACTGACCTGATCGCGGGGGTTCGGCATGCCCGGACCCCCGCGTCATGATCGACACGAATACCGAGCAAAAAAAAAGGGCATCTCGCGAGAGATGCCCTTTTTTACAAATATGGTCGGGGTGAGGGGATTCGAACTCCTGACATCCTGCTCCCAAAGCAGGCGCGCTACCGGACTGCGCTACACCCCGGTAAAAAAAAGGCACCAATAAAGGCGCCTTTTTTCAGTGACTGGGCGCGAATGGCGCTTCAGTCCTTTAAGATTCAAATCCCGGGTAAGGACTCGAAAATGGTGGGTCGTGTAGGATTCGAACCTACGACCAATTGGTTAAAAGCCAACTGCTCTACCAACTGAGCTAACGACCCAAAAAATGGTCGGGGTGAGGGGATTCGAACTCCTGACATCCTGCTCCCAAAGCAGGCGCGCTACCGGACTGCGCTACACCCCGAGTTGGCTCCGCGACCTGGACTCGAACCAGGGACCCAATGATTAACAGTCATTTGCTCTACCGACTGAGCTATCGCGGAACTGATACTCGTACAACCTTTACTGCAAGCTTCGAAGCTGTATCGCCTCGACCCATCGACCTTGTGCATCGCTGCGTTCATGTCTCTGAGGCGCGCTATTCTACAACCTTCAAAACCCTTGTCAACCCCCAATTTGCATTTAACTAACTGATTTGCAAATTGTTTTCAGAATCCGGTGTTGCTGGTTCTGCGTGTTGGGTGACAGCGGGGCGCATATTAAAAGCACTCGACGGAAAATGCAAAGAAAATTTCAACTGCTTCAAGAAGTTGGGGAGCGGGCTGCCCCGCTCCCCTGAAAACCGTCAGGCGAAGGCGATTTCCTCGCCCTCGACCTTGGCGGTGATTGGCGTGCCGGGCACGAACTTGCCGGACAGTATCAGCTGCGCCAACGGGTTCTCGATCCAGCGCTGGATCGCGCGCTTCAGCGGACGCGCGCCATAGACCGGGTCGTAGCCGACGGCAATCAGCTTGTCCAGCGCCTCCGGGCTCAGCTCCAGGCTCAGCTCGCGTTCCGCCAGTCGGCTGCGCAGGCGTCCCAGCTGGATCTCGGTGATTCCGGCGATCTGCTCGCGCCCCAGGGGCTCGAACACCACCACTTCGTCGATCCGGTTGATGAACTCGGGCCTGAAGTGCGCGCCCACCGCGTCCATCACCGCCGCGCGCTGCGCCTCGCGATCACCGACCAGTTCCTGGATCTGCGCCGAGCCCAGGTTGGAGGTCATCACGATCACGGTGTTGCGAAAATCGACGGTGCGGCCATGGCTGTCGGTCAGGCGACCGTCCTCGAGCACCTGCAGCAGCACGTTGAACACATCCGGATGGGCTTTCTCGACCTCGTCGAGCAGCACCACCGAGTACGGCTTGCGGCGTACCGCCTCGGTCAGGTAACCGCCCTCCTCGTAGCCCACATAGCCTGGCGGCGCGCCGATCAGCCGGGCCACGGAATGCTTCTCCATGAACTCGGACATGTCGATGCGCACCATGGCCTCCTCGGTGTCGAACAAAAACTCCGCCAGCGCCTTGCACAGCTCGGTCTTGCCCACCCCGGTCGGGCCAAGGAACAGGAACGAGCCGCTCGGCCGGTTCGGGTCCGACAGCCCGGCGCGCGAGCGGCGCACGGCGTTGGACACGGCCACGACCGCCTCCTCCTGGCCAATCACCCGCTGGTGCAGCAGGCCTTCCATCTTCAGCAGCTTCTCGCGCTCGCCTTCGAGCATCTTGGAAACGGGAATGCCGGTCCACTTGGAGACGACTTCAGCGATTTCCTCTTCGGTGACCTTGTTGCGCAGCAGCTGGTTCTCGGCCTTGCCATGCTGGTCGACCATCTGCAGGCTGCGCTCCAGGTCCGGAATCACTCCGTACTGCAGCTCGGCCATGCGGCTAAGATCGCCTTTGCGGCGCGCGGCTTCAAGCTCCTGGCGCGACTGCTCGATCTTCTGCTGGATCTGCGCCGAGCCTTGCACTTCGGCCTTTTCGGCGGCCCAGACCTCTTCCAGATCCGAATACTCGCGCTCAAGGCGAGTGATGTCGTCGGTCAGCTTTTCCAGGCGCTTCTTCGCTGCCTCGTCCTGCTCCTTCTTCAAGGCCTGGGATTCGACCTTGAGCTGGATCAGGCGACGTTCCAGGCGATCGAGCACCTCGGGTTTGGAATCGATCTCCATGCGGATGCGGCTGGCCGCCTCGTCGATCAGGTCGATCGCCTTGTCCGGCAACTGACGGTCGGTGATGTAGCGATGGCTGAGCTTGGCCGCGGCAATGATCGCGCCGTCGGTGATGGCCACCTTGTGGTGCACCTCATAGCGCTCCTTGAGGCCCCGCAGAATGGCGATGGTGTCTTCCTCGCTCGGCTCCTCGACCAGCACCTTCTGGAAACGGCGCTCCAGGGCTGCATCTTTCTCGATGTACTGGCGGTACTCGTTCAGCGTGGTGGCGCCGACGCAATGCAGCTCGCCCCGGGCCAGCGCCGGCTTGAGCATGTTGCCGGCATCCATCGAGCCCTCGGCCTTGCCCGCGCCGACCATGGTGTGCAGCTCGTCGATGAACAGGATGATCTGCCCTTCCTGCTTGGACAGCTCGTTGAGCAAGCCTTTGAGGCGCTCCTCGAACTCGCCGCGGAACTTGGCGCCCGCAATCAGGGCGCCCATGTCCAGCGACAGCAGGCGCTTGCCCTTCAGGCCGTCCGGCACTTCGCCATTGATGATGCGCTGGGCCAGGCCTTCGGCGATGGCGGTTTTGCCGACACCGGGCTCACCGATCAGCACGGGGTTGTTCTTGGTGCGGCGCTGCAGAACCTGAATGGTGCGGCGGATCTCGTCGTCGCGGCCGATCACCGGGTCGAGCTTGCCCTCCTCGGCGCGCTTGGTCAGGTCGACGGTGTACTTGTCCAGCGCCTGGCGCGACTCCTCGGCGTTCGGGTCATTGACCGCATCGCCACCACGCAGGTTGCTGATGGCGTTTTCCAGGGCTTTCTTGCTGACGCCCTGGCCAAGCAGCAGTTTGCCGAGCTTGCTGTTCTCATCCATCGAGGCGAGCAGTACCAGTTCACTGGAGATGAACTGGTCGCCCTTCTGCTGGGCAAGACGGTCGGCCTGGTTGAGCAGGCGCGCCAGGTCCTGGGACATGTTCACATCGCCCGTGGGATTCTGGATTTTCGGCAGCTGGTCCAGCTCCTTGGTCAACGCCTTGCGCAGGCTGTTGATGTCGAAGCCGACCTGCATCAGCAGCGGGCGGATCGAACCGCCCTGCTGGTCGATCAAGGCTTGCAACAGGTGCGTCGGCTCGATCGCCGGATGGTCCATGCCCACGGCCAGGGACTGGGCATCGGATAACGCCAGTTGCAGCTTGCTGGTCAAACGGTCTATACGCATAAGTTACCTTCCTTTGATGGGCAGGCCGGAGCGATGGACACACCTGATGTAGAAACCTGCCTGAGATAACCCAGTAGATTGGGTTGTTTCCAGAAGATTCAAGCGTAGCGGGATTGACCGAGGTCAGGAGGGATCAGCGCGGCGCCAGCCACACCAGTGATGCGAAACGGCCACCTTGCGGGGTACGCCGGTAGGAGAAAAACCGCGAGTCGCTGACGGTGCACAGCCCGCCACCATAGACCGCGTTGACGCCGCGGGCGGCAAGGCGCAGGCGCGCCAAGGCATAGATATCGGCCATCAGCTTGCCAGGGCGCTCGCCCTCGACGAAGGCAGCGGCGGCCTCAGGATGAACGGCGGTAAAGGCGTCGCGCACTTCCAGGCCAACCTCGAAGGCCTGCGGACCAATGGCCGGGCCAAGCCAGACGAGCACCTCTTCAGGCGGCACGGCCAAGGCATCCAGGGTCGCTTCCAGCACGCCGCCGGCCAGCCCGCGCCAGCCGGCATGCGCCGCGGCCACGCGGGTGCCCGCACGGTCGCAGAACAGCACGGGCAGGCAGTCGGCGGTCATGACCGTGCAGGCGATGCCCGGGGTCGAGGTCCAGCTGGCATCCGCTTCGCTGACGGTCGACGGGTCGGCATCGGCCACGTGCAAGCCATGGACTTGCTTGAGCCAGGCTGGCTGGATGGCGAAGTGCTCGCTCAGACGGCGGCGGTTCTCAGCCACGGCCGCGGGCTCGTCGCCAACATGGTCGCCGAGATTGAAGCTGTCGTACGGCGGCAGACTGATGCCGCCTGCACGGGTGGTGACGCAGGCGCGTACCGAGGCCGGGGCCGGCCAGTCGGGAAACAGCAGCGACTGCGTCAGACCGTTCATCCGACAAAGCTCTCGCGGTCCTGCTTGAGCAGCGACAGCAGCCAGACGAAATCGTCGGGCAGTGGCGATTCCCAGCCGATGCGCTTGCCGGTCTCGGGGTGATCGAGTTCCAGGAAGCGCGCATGCAGGGCCTGGCGCGGGAAGGTCTTGAGCGCATCGACCATCGACGGGTTGGCCGCCGGCGGAATGCGGAAGCGACCGCCATAGACCGGATCGCCGACCAACGGGAAGTTGACGTGGGCCATGTGCACGCGGATCTGGTGGGTACGGCCGGTCTCGAGCTTGACGCGCACGTGGGTGTGCGAGCGGAAGCGCTCGAGCACACGGTAGTGCGAGACCGCGGGCTTGCCGCCCTCGGTCACCGCCATGCGCTGGCGCTGGCCACCATGACGGCCGATCGGCGCGTTGATCTTGCCGCCCGCCGTGACGACGCCGATCACGATGCACTCGTAGATCCGGCTGACGCTGCGGCTCTGCAGCTGCGCGACCAGGTTGGTCTGCGCCTGCAACGTCTTGGCCACCACCATCAGACCGGTGGTGTCCTTGTCGAGGCGATGGACGATGCCCGCGCGCGGCACATTGATGATGTCAGGCACGTGGTGCAGCAGCGCATTGAGCAAGGTGCCGTCGGCGTGGCCCGCCGCGGGGTGCACCACCAGGCCTGCCGGCTTGTTGATGACCAGGATATGTTCGTCTTCGTAGACGATATCCAGCTCGATGGCCTGCGCCACCCACTCGCCCTGGGCCTCGTGCTCGGCCTCCAGGGCCAGCAGCGAGCCGCCGTGGACGATGTCGCGCGGACGCAGGACGGCGCCATCGACGGTCAGGCGGCCCTCCTTGATCCAGGAGGACAGGCGCGAACGCGAGTACTCGGCGAACAATTGGGCGGCCACCTGGTCCAGGCGTTGACCGCCCAGTTCGTATGGCACTTCTGCACTAAGTTGAATGATCTCGGACATGCTCGAATCAGCGGGCGGCACAGCCTTTGGTTTCGACTGCGCGCTTGTGGTTAAATACGGCTTCTTTTGCCCCGACGGTTACACCGGGGCAGTCATCATAACAGGACGGCACCGCCCAAGACAGCGGCCGTCAAAGGGACGCAAGCCGCCATGCAAGTGAAACACCTGCTGCTGATCGCCATCCTCGGACTGACCGCTGCGTGTTCTTCGAAGGAAGTCATCGACGAAAACCTGAGCGAAGCCGAGCTGTACCAGCAGGCGCAGGCCGACCTGGACAATCATAGCTTCACCAGCGCCACCAGCAAGCTGAAGGCCCTGGAGTCGCGCTATCCGTTCGGCCGCTACGCCGACCAGGCGCAACTGGAGCTGATCTACGCGAACTACAAGAACGCCGAGCCTGAGGCCGCCAAGTCCGCCGCCGAGCGTTTCATCCGCCTGCACCCGCAGCACCCGAACGTCGACTACGCCTACTACCTCAAGGGCCTGACCTCGTTCGACCAGGACCGTGGCCTGCTGGCGCGCTTCCTGCCGCTGGACATGACCAAGCGGGACCCGGGCGCGGCGCGCGATTCGTACAACGAGTTCGCCCAGCTCACCAGCCGCTTCCCCAACAGCCGCTACGCGCCCGATGCCAAGCAGCGCATGATCTACCTGCGCAACCTGCTGGCCTCGTATGAAATCCACGTCGCCGACTACTACCTGACCCGCCAGGCCTACGTGGCCGCCGCCAACCGTGGCCGCTACGTGGTCGAGAACTTCCAGGAGACCCCATCGGTCGGTGACGGCCTGGCCGTGATGACCGAGGCGTACCAGCACCTGCACCTGGACGACCTGGCCGCCACCAGCCTCGAGACCCTCAAGCTCAACTACCCCGACCACCCGAGCCTGGTCGATGGCCAGTTCGTGCCCAAGCAGGGCGAGGCCGACAACCGCTCGTGGCTGTCCAAGGCGACCCTGGGCCTGATCGAATCCGACACGCCGCTGCCACCTGGCCAGACCCGCGCCAACCAGGACGTGATCAAGCAGTACGAAGACGCCAAGGCGGAGATCCCTCAGGAGCTGCTGCCCAAGGATGAAGACGGCAACGTGATCGAGCCGGAAGGTCCGAAGGAAGCCGAGCAGGACCGTTCGTGGTTCAGCTACATGACCTTTGGTCTGTTCGACTGATCGGACGCGTGACAGATAAAGGGAGGCCAAGGCCTCCCTTTTTTCATGGCCGCGCCCTAGACTGTCAGCTCTTCATTTCGACAAGCTGGACACCATGATTCGCCTACTCTTCTGGATCGCCCTGATCGCCGCCGCGTTCTGGCTGTGGCGCAAGTTCAAGATCAGCCAGGAAACCCGCCCGGACAATACCCTCGAAGACCCGCTGAAGATGGTGCGCTGCGCCCATTGCGGCGTCCACCTGCCCAACGACCGGGCGCTGCGCCTCGGCAGCCAGTGGTATTGCAGCCAGGCGCATCTGGAGCAAGGACCGGGGCGCGAGCGTTAGAAGCGCCCCGCCCCGCACGCGTTACTGCGCGTGCCTGGGCGCCAGCCGGCCGGCTGGCGCATAGGGCGCCGGGTCGATGATCGGCGCATGCCCTAGCAACAGATCACAGAACAACTGGCACGAAGCCGGCGCCAGCACCAGGCCATTGCGGTAATGACCGCAGTTCAGCCACAGCCCAGCATGGCCCGGCACTTCGCCGATATACGGGATGCCCTCGGGCGAACCCGGCCGCAGACCTGCCCAGTGAGCCACTGGTGTGGCATCGGCCAGCGCTGGCAACAATTCGATCGCCGAAGCCTTCAGGCTTTCCAGCGCCTGCTCGGTCGGGGTCTTGTCATAGCCCGCGTGTTCCAGCGTGCTGCCCACCAGAATGTGCCCGTCACGCCGCGGTATCGCATAACGGCCCTTGGCCAGGACCATGCTCGGCAGGAAGTCCTCGGCGCACTTGTAGAGAATCATCTGCCCTTTGACCGGCTCGACGGGCAGCTCCAGTCCCAGGGTGGCAAGCAGGTCACCGCTCCAGGCACCGGCGCTGAGCACCACGGCATCTCCCGCCAGCAGCCCGTCATCGGTCTGTACGCCCGTGATGCGCCCTTGGTCACGGGTGAACCCGGTGATCCGGCAGTGCTCGCGCAGGGTCACGTTGGGCAGCGCCAGCAATGCCGCCTTGAGCGACTTGACCAGTCGAGGGTTACGCACGTTGGCCACGCCCGCCATGTAGATCGCCCGGGTGAAGCCGGGGCCGAGCACGGGGACCGCGTCGTAGGCGGCCGTGATGTCCACGGCGCGCAGCGGACGCCCTTCCCGCGCTGCCCAGGCCAGAGCCTCGGCTTCGTCGTCCAGGTCCAGCCAGTAGAGCCCGGTGGTGTGCACCTCGGGATCAAGGCCGGTGCTGGCGAACAGGCGCTCGCCCAGCTGTGGATAGAAGTCCTGGGACCAGTGCGCCAGCGCGGTCACCGCGGGGCTGTAGCGCCAGGGATACAGCGGCGAGACGATGCCGCCGCCCGCCCAGGACGACTCGCGCCCTGCTTCACCCTGGTCACAGATCACTACCTGCTCGACCTGGGCGGCCAGGTTGAACGCTGTCAGCAGGCCGATCACCCCGCCGCCGACAATCACTACTTGCTTGCTCATCCGTCGATCCAACACCTGAAGTAAACCGTCATTCAATCTTCAGCTTCCCCAGCAACCTGCCGTGTCGCCGCTCGCGCCCTGATGCCCTTGCACACCGGCCTGGTCGAGCATGAAGTCACCGCAACGGTCCTGCGCCAGCAATCCGCCAGGCAATCGCCTTGCAACCAGACGGAAGGTCTCGCCGCCGCGCTCCGTCACCAGGCTGTAGTAACGGCTTCCCGGGGGCAGCGGCGTTATCAGGGCCTCGCTGTCATGGTACTGGCCAGCGCGCGAATAATGGCGCTCCAGGCGCAGGGCACTGTCCTGCAGCGTGGCGACGGCCTCCGCGCGGGCGGCGCGCCTGACCTGGTCGGTGTAGCTGGGGTAGGCAATGCCCGCCAGCATGCCGACGACGGCAACGACAAGCAACAACTCGATCAGGCTCAGGCCCCGTTGCGGTGCATTCATCTCACTACTCCCTGAGTCGCTGGCGCCACATGATTCTAAAGGGTGCCCCTCCTTCCTCCAGGGCAACGATGCTCTCGAGCACCTGTCGGCCGGGCGTCGCGCGGCTGACCGCAGTGACACGGAACAGGTTGACCGTCTGGCCGCCGGGCACATGGGCCGCCCGCACGCTAGGTCCCAGGTTCTGCAGCAGGTAGACGCCCTCCCTGGCAGCGTGCCAGGGCTGACCCGCATGCGTTGCCTCGTCATGGGGGGACGCGGGTGGCTGGCACAGGGTGCAGGCCGCAGGCTGGGCGTGCCGCAGCCGCGCTTCGCCTTCAGCCAGGATCGCCTCGGCCTTCTCCAGGCCACGCAGGCTCTCGACGAGATTGCTCGCCATGCGTTCCTGCAACAACGCACCTTGCAGCGCCGAGGCACTCAGCAGGCCCAGCATCAGCATCAGTACCAGGCTTGCCAGAAGGATGACGCCCTTCTGCCGGTTCATGGATGTGGCATCCGGTTGCGCAGAGTGACGTGCATGTCATACCGCTGCTCGATGCGCTGCAGCGGATCGAACAGGGTCAGCTGCACCTGCAGCCGCTCATACTCGCCCACGTGCCCACGGGCCACCCGCATATCCCGAACCTGCTCGATGAGCGCAGCGGTGCGCCCGCCTCCGGTCATCAGCAATCGGTCGCCCTCAAGCCGGTACACCTGGCGGCGAATCGGGAAAATCAGCTCATGGGAGCCTGGAGCGTGATCCTTGTCCCGGACCTGGGCCCAGGTACTGCAGTCGGTCACCAGCATCCAGTCCGGCTTGCCGCTTTCACCTGCCAGCTGGCCGCCCACCAGCTCAAGGCTCAACAGTCGTCCTTCTGCGTCATGGGTGATACGCAACGGCTTGGCGAAGGCCAGTGCAGCGCCTGGCGCCCGGTAGTCATCGTCCTCAAGGTGGAGACAACCGAACATGCCGGTCATGCGCAGGTCCTGGGCCAGGCGCTGGAGCACCAGCCGGGCATCCTCCTGCAGACGTGCCGAGGCATGCTGGAGCTGCCATGACTGGTGGGCCGACACCAGCACGTGGCCGCCCGCCACCAGCAACAGCAGCCCCAATGCCAGCGCCAGGCTGACCTCCAGCAGGCCAAAACCCTGCTGGGCCCTCATCGGACCGGCGCCCGCTGGCGATCGGAATCACTGTAGGTGCTCAGCGCTGCCTGGCTTGCGCGCAGGGCCTCCTCCGTCATCTGCAACGTGCGCACCTGCAGCGCGGCGGACGAAAACACCCCCAGCGAGAGCACTGCCAGGGTCATCAGCACTTCAAGCAACGTCATCCCTCGTTCGCGTACCCCTGTCATTGCGCCTCCTGCGACTTTTCCATCCGCCGTTGCCCTTTCTGCCGACTGGACCTCATGTCCGTCGTTCTGGAAGCTATAGCGAAGCATCTCCAGGGAGGAATGCACGGTGCGGCAACAGGGAGCAACACTGATACAACTGATGTCGGGAGTGATCCTGGTGGGCCTGCTGACGCTGATCGGGATGCCGTCCTACGCTCGGATGAGCATGGAGCTACGCCAGCGTACGGCCGCCCACGACCTGGTCCAGGCGCTGCGCATTGCGCGCAGCCATGCGGTGTTGCACAACCAGGTGGTCGTGGTGCAAGCGCTGCAGGAAGATTGGGGAGCTGGGTGGCGCATCCTGCTGGAGCAGGAGCAGCTGTTGCTCAGGGAGAAGCGGCATCCGCGGCAGCTGATCATCGTCGGCAATCAGCCCGTCGCGCAGCAGGTGAGGTTCAACGGCCTGGGCCTGCCTTTCCCTGCCCGCGGCGGTATCCAGAACGGTACGCTGCATGTCTGCGGTCGCGAGGGAGACAGCCGCTACCGGGTGGTGGTGGCGCCCAGCGGAAGGATCAGCCTGCGCGAAGGCGCGCAAACGCACGCCGATTGCGCAGGCATTCCCTCAGATCAGCGAGCGAACCCGCAGCTCCTTGGGCATGGAGAACGTGATGTTTTCCTCGCGCCCGTCCAGCTCCTCGGCGCCGGTCGCGCCCCACTCGCGAAGCTGCGCGATGACCCCGCGCACCAGCACTTCCGGCGCCGAGGCACCGGCAGTGATGCCGATGCGCCCGACCCCGTCGAACCAGCTGCGCTGCAGGTCCTCGGCACCGTCGATGAGGTAGGCCGGGGTCGCCATGCGTTCGGCCAGCTCACGCAGGCGGTTGGAGTTGGAGCTGTTGGGACTGCCGACCACCAGCACCACATCGCACTCGTCGGCCAGTTGCTTGACGGCGTCCTGGCGGTTCTGGGTGGCGTAGCAGATGTCGTCCTTGCGCGGGCCGCCGATGTTCGGGAAGCGCGTGCGCAGGGCGTCGATCACGCGGCTGGTGTCATCCATCGACAGCGTGGTCTGGGTGACGAAGGCCAGGCGATCGGGATCACGCACCTGCAAGGTGGCGACATCCTTCTCGTCCTCGACCAGGTAGATGGTGCCGCCATTGCTGGGGTCATACTGCCCCATCGTGCCCTCGACTTCCGGATGCCCGGCGTGACCGATGAGGATGCATTCCTTGCCGTCGCGGCTGTACTTGGCGACCTCGATATGCACCTTGGTCACCAGCGGGCAGGTCGCGTCGAACACCTTCAGGCCGCGTCCCGCCGCTTCCTGGCGCACGGCCTGGGAAACACCGTGGGCGCTGAAGATGACGATGACGTCGTCCGGCACCTGGTCCAGCTCTTCCACGAAGATCGCGCCGCGGGCCCGCAGGTCTTCGACCACGAACTTGTTGTGCACCACTTCGTGACGCACGTAGATCGGCGGGCCGAAAACTTCCAGCGCCCGGTTGACGATTTCGATCGCCCGGTCCACCCCAGCGCAGAAGCCGCGGGGATTGGCGAGTTTGATTTGCATGCTCGGCTCCGGGCCTACAACGCCCTGACCTCGAGGATTTCCACCTCGAAGCTCAGGACCTTGCCGGCCAGTGGGTGATTGAAGTCGATGGTCACCTGGGCGTCGTCGAATGCCTTGACCACGCCAGGCAGCTCGGCATTGGCGGCATCGTTGAAGATCACCAGCAGGCCCTCGGACAGCTCCATGTCGGTGAACTGCGTGCGCGGCATGACCTGGATGTTCTGCGGATTGGGCTGGCCGAAGGCGTTTTCAGGCGCCACGGTCACGGTGCGCTTGTCACCGGCCTTGAAGCCGAACAGCGCGGCCTCGAACCCCGGCAGCAGGTTGCCGTCGCCGACCTTGAATACCGCCGGTGCCTTGTCGAAGGTACTGTCGACGGTATCGCCATTTTCCAGGTGCAGGGCGAAATGCAGGGTCACTTCGGTGTTCTGGCCAATGCGGATCTCAGTCATTGACGGCTTCCTCGGACTTCTTGCTCTTGAACATATCCAGCGCCAGCATGATCGCGCCGACGGTGATGGCGCTGTCGGCCAGGTTGAAGGCCGGGAAATGATGGCGGTTCTGCCAGTGCACCAGGATGAAGTCGATGACGTGGCCCAGCACGATGCGGTCGTACAGGTTGCCCAACGCGCCGCCCAGCACCAGGGCAAGGGCGACGGCCAGCCAGGTCTCGTTGCGCCCCAGGCGCTTGAGCCACACCACCAGCACCGCGCTGACCACCACGGCGATCAGGGCGAACAGCCAGCGCTGCCAGCCCGCGCCGTCGGCGAGGAAGCTGAACGCGGCGCCGGTATTGTAGGCCAGGGTCCAGCTGAAGTAGTCGGGAATGACCACGATCTGCTGGTAGAGGCTCAAGGCCCCCTCGAAGTAGACCTTGCTGGCCTGGTCGAGGACCAGGACCAGCAGGCTCAGCCAGAGCCAGGCAAGGCGCCCGAAGCGCCCGGCAGCAGGGTTAGGCATAGTGGCGCACCTCGCCATTGCCGGTCAGGTTCTCGACGCAGCGGCTGCAGATTTCCGGATGCTCCGGGTTTGCGCCGACATCGGCGCGGAAGTGCCAGCAACGGCCGCACTTGGTGTGACCGGACTTGACCACCTGCAACTTCAGACCTTCGACTTCGGTGGTGACCGCTTCGGCAGGCGCCTGGACAAACGGCACCACGCTCGCGGCGGACGTGATCAGCACGAAGCGCAGCTCGTCGCTCAGCTTGTTCAGGTCGGCGCTCAGGGCTTCGTCGGCGAACAGGGTCACTTCGGCCTGCAGGTTGCCACCGATCGCTTTCGCTGCGCGCTGGTTCTCCAGTTCCTTGTTGACCGCGGCCTTGACCGCCATTACCCGGTCCCAGTAGGCGCGGCCGAGCTCGGTGCCTTCCGGCAGCTCGGTCAGACCTTCATACCAGGTGTTGAGCATGACCGACTCGTTGCGCTCGCCCGGCAGGTACTGCCACAGCTCGTCGGCGGTGAAGGCCAGGATCGGCGCGATCCAGCGCACCAGCGCCTCGCTGATGTGGTACAGCGCGGTCTGGCACGAACGGCGCGCGACGCTGTTGGCACCGGTGGTGTACTGGCGGTCCTTGATGATGTCGAGGTAGAAGCCGCCCAGCTCCTGCACGCAGAAGTTGTGGATCTTGGAATAGACGTTCCAGAAGCGGTACTCGCTGTAGTGCTCTTCGAGCTCGCGTTGCAGCAGCAGCGCACGGTCGACCGCCCAGCGGTCGAGCGCCAGCATGTCTTCGGCCGGCAGCAGGTCGCGGGCCGGGTCGAAGCCCGACAGGTTCGAGAGCAGGAAGCGCGCGGTGTTGCGGATACGCCGGTAGGCGTCGGCGCTGCGCTGCAGGATCTGCTCGGACACGGCCATCTCGCCCGAGTAGTCGGTGGCCGAAACCCACAGGCGCAGGATATCGGCGCCCAGGGTGTCGTTGACCTTCTGCGGCTCGATGGTGTTGCCCAGCGACTTGGACATCTTGCGGCCGTTCTCGTCCACGGTGAAGCCGTGGGTGAGCAGCTCGCGATACGGCGCGTGGTTGTCGATGGCGCAGCCGGTCAGCAAGGAAGAGTGGAACCAGCCGCGGTGCTGGTCCGAACCTTCCAGGTAGAGGTCGGCGCGGGGACCTGTGGCGTGGCCGATGTCGTGCGAGCCGCGCAGCACATGCCAGTGCGTGGTGCCCGAGTCGAACCACACGTCCAGGGTGTCGGAGATCTTGTCGTACTGGGCGGCTTCGTCACCCAGCAGCTCGGCGGCGTCCAGCTTGAACCAGGCCTCGATGCCCTCCTGCTCGACACGCTTGGCCACTTCGTCCATCAGCTCGACGGTGCGCGGGTGCAGCTCGCCGGTCTGCTTGTTCAGGAAGAACGGGATCGGCACGCCCCAGTTGCGCTGGCGCGAGATGCACCAGTCGGGACGGTTGGCGATCATCGAGTGCAGGCGCGCCTGGCCCCAGGCCGGTACGAACTTGGTTTCTTCGATGGCCTTGAGCGCGCGCTCGCGCAGGGGCTCGCCGGTGTTCGGCTGGCGGTCCATGCCGACGAACCACTGCGCGGTGGCGCGGTAGATCAGCGGGGTCTTGTGGCGCCAGCAGTGCATGTAGCTGTGGCTGATGGTTTCGGTGTGCAGCAGCGCGCCGACTTCACCGAGCTTCTCGACGATGGCCGGGTTGGCCTTCCAGATGAACTGGCCGCCGAAGAACTCCAGCGATGGCACGTACACGCCATTGCTCTGCACCGGGGTCAGGATGTCATCGTTGACCATGCCGTAGCGCTTGCAGGTAACGAAGTCGTCCTCGCCATAGGCTGGGGCCGAATGCACCACGCCGGTACCGGCGCCCAGCTCGACGTAGTCGGCCAGGTATACCGGCGACAGGCGATCGTAGAACGGGTGGCGGAAATTGATCAGCTCCAGGGCCGAACCTGGCGCGGTGGCCAGCACCGAGCCTTGCAGGCCGTAGCGCTGCAGGCACGATTCGACCAGCTCCTCGGCCAGGACCAGCAGCTTGTCGCCGGTGTCGACCAGGGCGTAGGCGAACTCAGGGTGCACGTTCAGCGCCTGGTTGGCCGGAATGGTCCACGGGGTGGTGGTCCAGATCACGATCGAGGCAGGCTTGGACAGGCTGGCGAGGCCGAAGGCGGCGGCCAGCTTGTCGGCGTCGGCGATCGGGAAGCCGACGTCGATGGTCTGGGACTTCTTGTCGGCATACTCGACCTCGGCTTCGGCCAGGGCCGAACCGCAGTCGAAGCACCAGTTCACCGGCTTCAGGCCCTTGAACACGAAGCCCTGCTTGACCATCTCGGCCAGGGCACGGATTTCACCGGCTTCGTTGGCGAATTCCATGGTCTTGTAGGGGTTGTCCCAGTCACCCAGCACACCCAGGCGGATGAACTCGGTCTTCTGGCCTTCGATCTGTTCGGCGGCGTAAGCGCGGCAGAGCTCGCGGGTCTGGTCCGGGCTCAGGTGCTTGCCGTGGGTAACCTCGACCTTGTGCTCGATTGGCAGGCCGTGGCAGTCCCAACCCGGAACGTAAGGCGCGTCGAAGCCGGACAGGGTCTTGGAGCGGACAATCATGTCCTTGAGAATCTTGTTCAGCGCATGACCGATGTGAATCTTGCCGTTGGCATAGGGCGGGCCGTCGTGCAGTACGAACTTCGGACGATCCTTGCCAATCTCGCGCAGCTTCTGGTACAGGCCAATGCTGTCCCAGCGCTGCAGGATCTGCGGTTCGCGCTGAGGCAGGCCGGCCTTCATGGGGAAGGCGGTGTCCGGAAGGTTAAGCGTGGCTTTGTAGTCGGTCATTTCAGGCTCTTCGTTAGCGGTTGAGCGTGCCAATGGGCACGTGCGGCGGCGATATCCGCATCGATCGCCGACTTCAGCGCCTCCAGGGAGGCGAAACGCTGCTCTTCGCGCAGCTTCTGGTGGAAGTCCACCGTCAGGCGCCGGCCATAAAGATCGCCGGCGAAATCCAGGAGATGTATTTCAAGGTGTGGGCGCCCGTCACCTGCGACGGTAGGCCGAACCCCGATGTTGGCAACGCCAGGCCAGACCTTGCCGTCGATCTCGGCACTGGTCAGGTAGACCCCGCTGAGCGGCACGCGGCGGCGCTTGAGCTGGATGTTGGCGGTCGGCGTGCCCAGCTGGCGGGCCAGTTTCTGGCCGTGCAGCACCCGGCCGCTGATCTGGTACGGGCGGCCCAGCAGGTGCGCGGCCAGGGCAAAGTCACCGGCGGCCAGGGCCTTGCGCACTTCGGTGCTGCTCACGCGCAGGCCGTCCTCTTCGACGGTGCGCGCGGCCTCGACACTGAAGCCGTGCTCGCGGCCTGCCTCATTGAGGTAGGCGAAGTCGCCGGCGCGGTCGCAGCCAAAGCGGAAATCATCACCGACTTCAAGGTGGCGCACGCCCAGCCCTTTGGCCAGGATGGCCTCGACGAACTCGCGGGCGCTGAGCTTGCTCAGCCGCTGGTTGAAGGCCAGGCACAGCACCCGGTCGATGCCTTCGGCGGCGAGCAGGTCGATCTTGTCACGCAGGCGCGCCAGACGGGCCGGGGCGGTATCCGGGGCAAAGTATTCGCGCGGCTGCGGCTCGAAGATGACGACGCAGGTCGGCACTCCGAGCTCGTGGGCACGCTCGCGCAGGCGCGCCAGGATTGCCTGGTGGCCACGGTGAACACCGTCGAAGTTGCCAATGGTGGCGACACAGCCCCGGTGCTCGGGGCGCAGGTTGTGAAGACCTCGAACCAGCTGCATAACGCGCTTCTTGCTCATAAAGTGGTCGATTATAACCACACCCGGGCGCTGACGACAGGCAGCAGCGCCATCGCCGGGCGTGGAATGCGAAAAACCGACGCCTGACCCCGAGCCCGCCTCAGTGCAGGGCCTTGCGGGCGAAATGACGTGGGCGGATACCGCACACGAACAGGCAGCCGAAATAGGTCACCACGCCGGCCAGGATCAAGGCGCCCAGGCGCATGAAGCGCTCAAGCATGTTGCCTTGCGCCCAGGCGGGCAAGTAGTGCATGCCCAGCAACAGAACGGCCGACATCAAGGTCACGGACAGCACCAGCTTGAACAGGAACAGCGTCCACCCCGGCTGGGGCTGGAACAGGTCCTGCTGGCGCAGTTTCCAGAACAGCAGGCCGGCATTCAGGCAGGCGCCGATGCTGATCGCCAGCGCCAGGCCGGCGTGCTGCAGTGGGCCGATGAGCACCAGATTGAGCAGCTGCGTCGAGATCAGGGTGAATATCGCGATTTTCACCGGGGTGCGGATATTCTGCTGGGCGTAGAACCCCGGCGCCAGCACCTTCACCAATATGATCGCCAGCAGGCCTACCGAATAGGCGATCAGCGCGCGCTGGGTCATGGCGGCGTCAAAGGCGGTGAACTTGCCGTACTGGAACAGCGCCACGGTCAGTGGCTCGGCGAGAATCGCCAGGGCCAGGGTGCACGGCAGCACCAGCAGGAAGCACAGGCGCAAGCCCCAGTCGAGAATCCGCGAGTATTCATACCGGTCGCGGTTGGCATAGGTCTTGGCCAGGGTCGGCAGCAGAATCGTGCCCAGGGCCACGCCCAGCACGCCTGAGGGCAGCTCCATCAAGCGGTCGGCGTAATACATCCAGGAGACCGATCCTGCCACAAGGAACGAGGCGAAGATGGTGTTGATGATCAGCGAGATCTGGCTCACCGACACCCCGAGAATGGCCGGCAGCATCTGCTTGAGCACCCGCCACACGCCGGTATCGCGCAGGTTCAGGCGTGGCAGTACGAGCATGCCGATCTTCTTCAGGTGTGGCAGCTGGTACAGGAGCTGCGCGAGGCCGCCGGCCAGTACTCCCCAGCCGAGCGCCATGATGGGCGGGTCGAAGTAGGGGGTCAGGAATACCGCAAAGCCGATCATCGCCACATTGAGCAGGGTCGGCGTGAAGGCGGGCACTGAAAAACGGTTCCAGGTATTGAGGATGGCACCGGCCAGCGACGACAGCGAGATCAGCAATATATAAGGGAAGGTCACCCGCAGCAGGTCAGTGGTCAGCTGGTATTTCTCCGCGCTGTCGACAAAGCCCGGCGCCGTGACCCAGACCACCCAGGGGGCGGCGAGGATGCCCAACGCCGTGACCACGGCCAGCACCAGGGTCAGCAGCCCGCTGACATAGGCAATGAAGGTGCGGGTCGCTTCCTCGCCTTGCTGGGTCTTGTATTCGGCCAGGATCGGCACGAAGGCCTGGGAAAACGCCCCTTCGGCGAAGATGCGGCGCAACAGGTTGGGCAGCTTGAAGGCGATGAAAAAGGCGTCGGTGGCGACACCGGCACCAAAGATCCGGGCCAGGATGGTGTCCCGAATGAAGCCCAGCACCCTGGAAATCATGGTGATTGAACTGACTGCGGCCAGGGATTTGAGCAGGTTCATCGAAAAGTTTCAGCCTGAAGACAGAGAGCGCTGCCAGTGAGCGCCCGAGTGTGCGATACTCCCCCCGCTTTGCAGAGGAGCCAAAACTCCCGAGTGTACAGGTCAGGGCGCAGAAAGGAATCTTTCCAGCATGCTCCAGGACCACTCGGCAGATCCCTGCAACTGGCCTTGACAACCGATCTGCTGATCGGCATGATTCGCGGCCTATTTTGTTTGCTATTTATCCAAAAGTCTTTCAAGGAGCTCGACGGTGGCCAACTCACCTTCCGCCAAGAAACGTGCAAAACAGGCTGAGAAGCGTCGCAGCCACAACGCCAGCCTGCGTTCCATGGTCCGTACCTACATCAAAAACGTAGTCAAGGCCATCGACGCAAAAGACGCCGAAAAAGCGCAAGCTGCTTACATCCTGGCTGTGCCAGTTATCGACCGTATGGCCGATAAAGGCATCATCCACAAGAACAAGGCTGCTCGCCATAAAGGCCGTCTGAATGGCCACATCAAGGCGCTGAAAGAAACTGCAGCTGCCTAAGCGACACGCTTGTTAAAAAACCGACCCTAGGGTCGGTTTTTTATTGCCTGCGATTTTTGCTCCCCTCTTGGCTCGCCGACTTGCCCGCGGTGGCGTCAGGTGGCCGGTGCAAGACCGGCCCTGGTCGCCATCGCGGTCAAGGCCGGCCCTGCAGGCACTGATGCGCTACTGTGCGAGGGAAATCTTTGGTGCCCAGATCAGCCATTCCTCTTCAGGCTTGTCGAACAGGGCAAATGTCTGCTGCGGCCGCGCCGGGTTACCCATCTTCTCGCCTTCAGGCGTGGCGAATGCGATACCGCCTTCGATCAGCGTCTCGAGCGACTCGGTGCGCACGGAAGCGCCCTTGAACAGCCCGAAATCGAAGCCAAAGCCGCTGCTGGTCCAGAACCGGCTACCGCCATGCACCAATGCCGCGTAGCGGGGCTCGATGAGCACGTGGATGAGCACTCGGTCGGCGGTTTGCCCCAGTTCGAACCCTGTGACCTTGCCAACCGCCACTTCGCGGTAGGTAACCGGCACCCCAGGCTTGATCGACCCGCGCCGTGGAGCGCTGAGCGTAAGCGGCAGGCCGACGGGTTCTTCCTTGAGCTCTGGCGCCTGGGCCAAGGCGATGAAGTCATGCTGCTGGCCCCCGCTCCTGGCTGCCGGCTGCACTTCGAGGTACTGGCCGGTCACGAGCGTTTCCAGATTCTCGGTACGCACCAGCCCGAGCGCCGGCTTGACCACCCAGAAGCGCGTGCCTTTGCGGGTGATGCGTTCTGGCACTTCGGTGATCCGGGCCCGTAGCAGCACGGCCTGCAGGTCCTGGGTCAGGTCCACGCTTTCGACCTGGCCGACATCCAGGCCCCTGAAGCGGATCGGTGTGCCTGGCTTGAGTCCGTCGGCGCGCTCCACCCGAATCGTGATGGATGTGCCGGTGCGGTTCGCCGCGTCCTGGCTCTCGTTCAGGCGGAAGCGGGGAATGCGCCGCTTGAGCGGGACGTTCTGCTCGGGCGTCTCGAACGCGATCCCCCCGGCCATAAGGCTCTGCAAGGATTCGCTCTTGACCTGGATGCCCGACAACCCACCCGTCAGGGTGATGCCGCTGGCGTTCCAGAAACGCGTGGACCCATTGACCAGGTTGGCGTACTCCGGCTCGATGTGCACCCCGATGAGGATGCGTTTGCTGTTCTTGGCAAACTGGTAGCTCTGCACGCTACCGACCCGGACCTGGCGATAAAGCACCGGGCTGCCCACATCCAGGGAGCCCAGGTTATCGCCGAACAGCACCAGGTGCAGGCCGGGTGACTTCAGGTCCAGTGGTGGAGCCTTGGCCCGCGCCTCGAACTCGCGCTGGGGCGTGGCGCCCTTGTCACCAGGACGGATAGCGATGTAGTTGCCTTTCACCAGGGCCTCCAGCCCAGTGATACCGGCCAGCGAGATCGACGGCTTGACCACCCAGAACTGCGTGCCGTCGACCAGGTAGTCCTCGGCCAGCGGATCAAGGGTGATTTCAGCCATGGCGCTGCTGAGGTCGCTGTCGATCTTCAGGGTTTTCAGGGAACCGATCTGGATGCCTTTGTAGAGCACCGGCGTGCGCCCGGCTTGCAGGCCCTCGAAGTCGGTCAGCTTGACCTTGATGCGAATGCCGGCCTGCGCGGCATCGAAGTCTTCATACAGACGGAACGGAAGGCTCGGATCGGTCGCGGGACTGTCCTTGCGGTGCTCCGGCGTTGCGAAGGCAATGCCGCCAGCAACGATGCTCGACAACGATTCGCTGCGGACCTTCACCCCCGACAGGCTGGCATCGATGCTGACGCCGCTGGCATTCCAGAATCGTGTGTGCTTGCGCACGAGCGAGGCGTAGGCAGGCTCGATGAAGACCTTGATCTCGACGGTATCCTGGTCTTCGGACAGGCGATAGCTCTTCACCCGGCCGACCTGGATCTGCTTGTAGAACACGGGGCTGTCACGGTTGAGCGAGCCCAGACGTTCTGCCTTGAGGGTCAGGTGCAGCCCCGGAACACTATCGGACAAGGGCGGGGCGACCGCGAGCGCGGTGAAACGCTGGGTTGGCTCGCCCTCCCCTGGGCTCACGGCGATGTAGTTGCCTGATACCAGTGTCTCCAGACCTGTGATGCCTGCCAAGGTGACGCTGGGCTTGACCAGCCAGAAGCGCGTACCGGTGTTGAGGTGCGGCTCGGCCTCCTTGTTCATCTCGATGGTCGCGATGACACCGGTGTTGCTGCCTTCGGCGTCGAGCACCAGGCTCTTGACCTTGCCCACCGACATGCCTTTGTAGAACACCTCGGTCTTGTTGGCGACGATGCCCTCACCACTTTCAAAGCGCACTTCGATATTCACACCGGCGGCGCGGTAGGCCTGCCAGCCGAGCCAACCACCGATGACCAGGGCGATCAGGGGCAGAATCCAGATGGCCGACCAATTCGAAGCTGGGCGGGTTTTGGCCTTAGGCAAATCACTCATTGTCGTCGTCCGACTCCGTGTTGTCCCAGATCAGTCGGGGATCAAAGGTTAAAGCAGCAAACATTGTCAGGATCACCACGCTGGCAAAGGCAACAGCGCCCAGATTCGCTTCGACACTGGCGATCCGGCCGAAATTCACCACGGCCACCAGAATGGCAATGACGAAGATATCCAGCATCGACCAGCGTCCGATGAATTCGATGAAGCGGTACATGAGGATCCGCTGGCGCGCGGAAAGCGGTTGGTGACGCTGCACCGAATACAGCAGCAGGCCGATACCCACCAGCTTGAACGTTGGCACCAGGATGCTGGCGACGAACACCACCGCTGCGATCGGCAGCATGCCATGCTGCATCAGGCTGATGACCCCGGACATGATGGTGTCCGGCGTGCCCTGCCCGAGGCTGCTCACGGTCATGATGGGCAGCACGTTCGCCGGTATGTAGAGAATGGAGGCGGTAATCAGCAATGCCCAGGTACGCAGGATGCTGTTCGGCCGACGCACATGCACGATAGCGCCACAACGGGTGCAATCCTGCGAGTGGCCACCTGGCTCCTGCCGGTTCAGTTCATGACATTCATTGCAGACCAGAATGCCCGCATCAATCGCCCGCATGCACATCTTCTCCCGACAACGCGGCCCAGATCTGATGTGGCGACATCACCACTTCCAGCCAGACCTGGACCAGCAACAGACTGATAAAGCACACGATACCGAGACCCAGGCTCAACTCGGCCATGTCGGCCAGCTTGACGATCGCCACCAGCACGCCCATGAGATAGACCTCAAGCATGCCCCAATCGCGCAAATGATGATAAATCCGGTAGAAAAACAAGCCATGGCTGCGCCCTACGCCCAGGCGAATGCTTAGCAGCACCGCCAGCTGGCACAGCAACTTGAGCAAGGGGATGGCCATGCTGCAAAGAAACACCACCAGGGCAACACTCTGCATGCCGGCATTGTAAAGCCCGACCACCCCGCTCCAGACGGTGTCGTCAGAGCTTTGGCCGAGCAGGTGCAACTGCATGATGGGGAGGAAATTCGCTGGCACGTATAACAGCAACGCGGTGAGCACCAACGCCAGGCTGCGATTGACGACGTTGTGGCGGTGAGCGAACAGCTCGTAACCGCAACGCGGGCAGTGAGCTTTCTCGTCAGTGCGCAGGGTCGGCTTGCTCATCAGCAGGTCGCACTCATGACAGGCGACCAGCTCATCCAGCGGACGTTCGGCCAGCGCTTGGGGTTCGACAGGGTTAGGCATAGGTGGATTCTGAATGGATGCGAGGCTCTATTCTAGTGTTCTGGCTCCGATTGTGGGAATCAGCCACCAAGCCACAAGAACGCCGCAAAGACAAAACCCCTACCTGCTCGCGCAGATAG
>NZ_DATELE010000182.1:0-3922 GCF_035277045.1 Pseudomonas sp.
CAGGTCCTGGCCAAAATCCGCGTAGCGATGCTCGCCCACCACCGAGCACAGGCCATCGACCCAGTCCTGGGCCACCTGGAAGCGCGCGCCATCACCGATGTCTTCGCCGAAAAACACGCGCGAGGCGCCCAGTTCATCGCCAAGCCTGCGCAGTGCGTACGCTTCGATCTCCTCGGGTTCTGCCAGGGCCGGTAACGCCTGCCCCAGTTCGAGCAGGAACGCCTGGCGCCGCTGGAAACGCACCCGCTCAGTGGTCTCGGTAACGATGCACAGGACGCCACCCACGTCACCATTCACTTCGCGCACCGCCGAGTAGGACACATCGAAGTAGGCGGTCTCACCCAGCCCGCGCCGCTCTATGTAGAAGGGCCGGTCCTTGGCCGAAAAGGTTTCGCCGGTTTCGCGTACCCCGCGCAGCAGCGGTCCGAGGTCATCCCACAGCTCCAGCCAGTTTTCCATCGCAGGCCGGCCCAGCGCCCGCGGGTGCTTGGCGCCAATGGTCGGGGCATAGGCATCGTTGTAGAGGGCCACGAACTGCTCACCCCAGAACAGCACGATCTGCGCCTGGGCAGGAAGGACCGTGGCCATGACGGTTTTAAGGCTTGCTGACCAGTCCTGTGGGGCGCCCAGGGGCGACCCTGCCCACTCCATGTCCTGCAGCAAGCTGCTGACCTTGCCGCCGTTGAGAAAGAACCCCAACGGTTTTCTCTGGATGCCATCCGGGTCATTTTCCAGAAGTGATTTCATGTGGTATCGCACGTCAATGGCTGGGCTGGTGACACCCGTCTCTGGATAAGAGGGTAGTGAATCGCCGTCGTTCCGCTGGTCTGGAATCTTTGCGCCTCAGGGACCGCCCATCCTTCTGCGGGAACGTCAGGGAAGGCTGGGGATTCTCTCGTAAAATCGCGGAGGATTTCAGGGCCATGAGCATAACCCGAGGCGTCACACTCAGTGCAGCGGATCACCGGTTTCTGCTGGCGATCGCCCGTTGGCGCACGCTCCTGGAGGACCGTGCGCTGCGCATGGAATGCCCAGACGCCTACCACGACATCCTGCTTCGCGAGGCCGATGAGCTCGAGCGCCGGGGCGTCATCGGCTGGGAAGAGTGCCGGAACCTGCGCCTGGAGGCGGACGCGGCTTACGTGCAGGCCGTGGCCGGCGCGGATTTTCATGGCGACGCTGCCCCCTGATGGACATATTCCTGTCACCTGCCTGTCGTAATCTCTGGCCTCCTCCATGCCACAGGCCCTGACAGGCATGCTTCGCATCCTCCCCTGGCTTTTAGGCCTGCTGCCCCTGCTGGCCTGCGCCGACCCCGCGCACCTGCGTATCCAGGGTTCCAATACCATCGGCGCGGCGCTCGCCCCCGCGCTGGTACGCGGATTGCTGCAGGCCCAGGGGGCCTCCGGCATCGAGACACTGCCTGGGCCGGTCACCAACGAAGTGCAGGTACGCGCCCGTGACGTCGCCGGCCAACCTGTGCAGATCGATATTGCCGCCCATGGCTCCAGCACCGGGTTCACTGCCCTGCGCAGCGGTGAAGCCGACCTCGCCGCCTCCTCGCGACCGATCAGCGACGTTGAAACTGAGCAGTTGAAAGCTTTCGGCGATCTGCGCGGCGTGGCATCGGAGCAGGTCATCGGCCTGGATGGGGTCGCGGTGATCGTGCATCCGGACAATCCGCTGTCGCGGTTGAGCATTGCACAGCTCGCGCAGATCTTCTCGGGACAGGTGTCGCGCTGGGAGCAACTGGGCGTCAGCGGCGGTGCTATCCATGTGCTTGCCCGCGACGACCGCTCCGGCACGTTCGAGACTTTCAAGGCGCTGGTGCTCGACCCGCAGCAGGTCGACCTCGCTGCCCCTGCCCAGCGCTTCGAATCCAGCGAGCAACTTGCCGATCGAGTCAAGAGCGACCGCCAGGCCATCGGTTTCAGCAGCCTGGCGGCGGTCCACGGCGCCAGGGTGCTGGCCATAGCCGAGGGCCAGGCGCCGGCGATGCTGCCGACCCCGGCCCTGGTGGCCAGTGAAGACTATCCCCTGTCCCGGCGCCTCTATCTGTACTTGCCAGGCCAAGGCGTCCGGGCGCAAGCACAGGCGCTTGCCGAGTTCGCGCAAAGTCCGGCAGGCCAGGCCATCGTGGCCGAGCAGGGGTTCATTTCCCAGCAGGTCCGGGCGTTGCCAGCGCCCGTCCAGGCTGGCATGCCGCCACGCTACCGCAGCCTGGCCAGCGACGCGCGGCGCCTGACGGTCAATTTCCGCTTTCAGGAAGGCAGCGCCAGCCTCGACAGCAAGGCCCGGCGCGACGTGCAACGTGTCACCGAGTACCTGCGCCAGTCCGGCAAACTGCAAGACCAGGCGGTGCTGGTCGGGTTCGGAGACCCCAAGGAAACCCCCGGCCGCGCCGCGCTGCTCTCGCGGCTGCGCGCCATGGCCGTGCGCCGCGAACTGGCCCGCGCCGGGGTCGAGGTCCGCGAGGTCACCGGCTTTGGCGACGACCTGCCCGTGGCCGGCAACGACCAGGAGCAAGGGCGCCAGCGCAACCGCCGGGTCGAGGTGTGGGTGTACTGATGCGCGCCGCCCTTGCCGGCCGCTGCGCAACGAAATGTTACAGCGCCCTGTTCGGCAACCCCGGCGAGTCGGACTAGGCTCAGCACATGTGATGCCGGGCCCCTCTGACGGCTGCCAAGCCGCCATGTCGGAATCACTGTTGCTCAGCAACGTCGACAATCAAGGAGGGGCGCATGGCGACTCTACAGGCATTTCTCTTCACACCTTTTCTGGGGACCAGCACCTGGCTCTGGCTGGTGTTCATCGGTATCGTCATCGCCTTGCTGGTCCTGGACCTGGGCGTTTTGCACCGCAAGGATCGCGAGATCGAAATGCGCGAAAGCCTGCTGCTGTACTCGGGCTATTTCAGCGTCGGTGTGCTGTTCGGCCTATGGGTGTGGTTCGAGCTCGGTCCGCAGTCGGCGCTGGAGTTCTATACCGGTTTTCTCGTCGAGCAATCGTTGTCGATGGACAATGTCTTTGTCATGGCAATGATCTTCAGCTTCTTCGCCATCCCCCGCCGCTATCAGCACCGCGTGTTGTTCTGGGGCATCCTGGGCGTGGTGTTCCTGCGGGCAATCATGATCGGCGTCGGCGCCGCGCTGGTGCAGAATTTCGCCTGGGTGCTGTACCTGTTCGGTGCCTTCCTGCTGATTACCGGTATCAAGATGTTCTTCTCTCGAGAAGACAGCCACCCCGACCTCGCCAACAACCCGGTCTTGCGCTTCGTGCGCCGGCACATGCGCGTCACGGATCAGGTCCACGGCCCACATTTCTTCGTGCGGCTCACCCCGCCAGGCACATCCAAGGCCCTGCGCCACGCCACACCGCTGTTCCTTGCCTTGGTGCTCATCGAACTGGCCGATCTGGTCTTCGCCGTGGACAGCGTTCCCGCAATCTTCGCCATCACCCAAGACCCGTTCATCGTCTACACCTCCAACATCTTCGCCATCCTCGGGCTGAGGTCGCTGTACTTCGCCCTCGCGGCGCTGATGCACCGGTTTGTCTACCTCAAGTACGCGCTGGCGCTGGTGTTGATCTTCATCGGCTGCAAGATTTTCTATCATGGACTGATCGGCAAGGTACCCGCGCTGCTGTCGCTCGGGGTGACCATGGCGTTGTTGCTTGGCGGAGTACTGTTGTCGCTGTTCAAGACTCGCGGGCAGCCTGCCGGACCCGCGAGGCGAGGTGATGAGTTCAAGTCAGGCCTGTGAGCTTGTCAGCCAGAAAAGGCCTGATACTTTCCGATCTCGATCTTCCCGATCGCCGCCCGATGCACTTCATCCGGCCCATCCGCCAGCCGCAAGGTGCGCTGCATTGCGTACATGTAGGCCAACGGGAAATCACCACTCACCCCTGCCCCGCCATGCATCTG
>NZ_DATELE010000183.1:0-5633 GCF_035277045.1 Pseudomonas sp.
TCGCCCGGCAGTGAAGGATACAGTGATTAAAGAAGGATTAAAGCGGGGGGCAAGCGCGCTCCCACCGAGCCCGGCGATGCCGGGCTGGGGGACTGTGATTAGCCTGGATGGAAGACAGTTACTCCCAACGGCACAGCGATGTACCTGGAAACAAGCAGCGCCGGATTCAGACCAATGCTTCAGCCGGCCCGAAGAACTCGTACCGGCTCTGCTGCGCCGGTACCCCCAAGGCCTCCAGGTGGCGCTTGACGGCCGCCATGAAAGCCTTGGGGCCGAGGAAGTACGCATCGAGGTTGCGATCCTGCGGCAGCCACTGGCCCAGTTGCTCCTGGCTGATCAGCCCTACGGCGTCAGCCTGGGCACTGCCATCATCCTCGGCGTAGCAATAGAAGCGCTTGAGCTGCGGATGACGCGCCGCCTGTGCGTCGATCCAGTCGCGAAACGCGTGCGCACCGGCATTGCGCGCGCAGTGGATGAAGTGCACCGCACGGCCGGTGTCCAGCGCGGCTTCAAGCATCGCCAGGGTCGGGGTGATGCCTACCCCACCGCTGATCAGCACCAGTGGCTTGTCGCTCGGCGCCAGGGTGAAGTCACCTGCGGGTGGGAACAGCTGCAGGGTGTCGCCTACCTTCAGATGCTGATGCAGGTGGCTGGAAACCTTGCCGCCCGTCTCGCGCTTGACGCTGATGCGGTACTCATCGCCCGCGCACAGCGCCGACAGCGAGTAGTTGCGGCGTTGCTCGGCACCGTCGATGAACAACTGAACGCCAATGTACTGGCCGGGCTCTGCCTTGAGGACCGGCTTGCCATCGACCGGAGCGAAATGGAACGAGACGATCTCGCTGCTCTCCTCGACCCGGCGCGCCAGACGAAACTCGCGGGTGCCACGCCAGCCGCCGGTGCTCTGGGCCTTGCTGGCGTATAGCCCCTCTTCGGCTGCGATGAGGATGTCGGCAAGCTGCTGGTACGCCGCGCCCCAGGCATCGATGACGTCCGGGGTGGCGATCTCCTCGCCCAGTACTTCCTCGATGGCGCGCAGCAGGCAGGCACCGACGATCGGGTAGTGCTCCGGCAGGATCTGCAACGCCACATGCTTGTTGATGATCTGCCCGACCAGGCCGCCGAGCTGTTCGAGCTGGTCGATGTGCCGGGCGTACATCAGCACGCCGTTGGCCAGCGCGCGTGGCTGGGCACCGCTAGCCTGGTGCGCCTGGTTGAACAGCGGACGCACCTCAGGGTGCTCGTTGAGCATCATGTTGTAGAAGTGGGTGGTCAGTGCTTCACCGCCGCTCTCGAGCAGAGGGACAGTGGCCTTGATGATCGCGCGTTGTTGGGCATTGAGCATTGCAGCAACTCCTGAGCCTTGGGCTTTGAAAAGATTGTCATGGCTATATCAGGATTCATGCCAGTTTCAGGACCCAGTAAAATCAGGCGGTTGACGCAGATCAGGTCAAAACGACACGGGCCGCGCTATAGTCAGGATGACCAAAAGGAGTCTTTATGACAGCAAAACCCCTGCTCACTGCCCTGCTGCCCCTGGTCAGCGACCTGTCCCGCGAGCTGCCCGATCATGAGCGCTATCGCCGCCTGCTACAGGCCATGCGCGGTCTGCTGCCGTGCGACGCAGCCGCCTTGCTGCGACTGGACGGGGAATGGCTGGTGCCGCTGGCGGTCGACGGGCTGGCCGCGGATACCTTGGGCAGACGTTTCAGGGTCAGCGAGCATCCGCGTTTCCAGATTCTCCTGAGCCGCCGCGAGCCGACGCGATTTGCCAGTGACAGTGACCTGCCCGATCCCTACGACGGCCTGGTCGAGGGCCTGGCCGAAGAGGGGCACTCACCGCTGGAAGTGCATGACTGCATGGGTTGCCCACTGTTCGTGGATGAGCACCCCTGGGGCCTTGTGACTCTCGATGCGCTCACGCCTGGGCAATTCCAGGCCCTTGAGCTGGATGCCTTGCAAGCCTTCGCGAGCCTGGCCGCGGCCACGGTCAACGTAGCCGAGCGCATCGATCGCCTGGCCTTGCGGGCCGAGGACGAACGCCAGCGCGCCGAGGTCTATCGTCAGGCCAGCGGCCAGCAGCACCAGGAAATGATCGGCCAGAGCCCGGCCCACAAACGCCTGGTCGAGGAAATCCGCCTGGTCGGGAGCAGCGATCTCACGGTGTTGATCACCGGCGAAACCGGCGTCGGCAAGGAACTGGTGGCCCAGGCCCTGCACCAGGCCAGCGCGCGGGCCGATAAACCGCTGATCAGCCTGAACTGCGCGGCGCTGCCCGACACCCTGGTTGAAAGCGAGCTGTTCGGTCACGTGCGCGGCGCTTTCACCGGCGCTCATGTCGAGCGCCGCGGCAAGTTCGAGCTGGCCAATGGCGGCACGCTGTTTCTCGATGAAGTGGGTGAGCTGTCGTTGTCCGTGCAGGCGAAGCTGCTGCGGGTATTGCAAAGCGGACAGCTGCAGCGCTTGGGCTCCGACCGGGAACACCAGGTGGACGTGCGCCTGATCGCCGCCACCAACCGTGACCTCGCCGAGGAAGTTCGCAGCGGCCGCTACCGCGCGGACTTCTACCATCGGTTGAGCGTTTATCCCCTGCAGGTCCCGCCCTTGCGTGAGCGAGGCCGCGATGTGCTGCTGCTGGCGGGATTCTTCCTTGAGCAGAACCGTTCGCGCATGGGCCTGAACAGCCTGCGCCTGAGTGCCGACGCGCAGGCTGCCCTGCTGGCCTACGACTGGCCGGGCAATGTGCGCGAGCTTGAACACCTGATCGGCCGGTCCGCGCTCAAGGCCCTCGGGCAGTACCCGGAGCGACCGCGCATCCTGACGCTTGAGTCAGGGGACCTGGATTTGCGCAAGGTGCTGCCGGTCATGCAACCCGAGCCTCCGCCCGCCTTGCCGGTGGCGTTACCGGAGGGTGGTCTGCGGGAGGCTACCGACGGTTACCAGCGAGAGCTGATCGAGGCCTGTCTGGCGCGCCACGCTCAGAACTGGGCGGCCGCGGCGCGGGAGCTGGATATTGATCGGGCCAACCTGAGCCGCCTGGCCAAACGGCTGGGCCTGCGATAGGGGCCGTGAGAGCCCCCTACCCTTGTTCCTGAGCACCTGAAACCACACCTCTGAGTCGTCCATTTTTTTGACGCCCATTTATTTGGCGCGCCTGCAAAACTGGTCGTCTCGGTCAGCTTTGCTATACCTCCATGATCACCTGTAACGCCCACGTTACACATCTGTAACTCTGGCGTACCACTCGTCGGGTTACCAGCACGGTTTGGAATTCCACTGGGTCGATCCAGTGAGAACAGCCTATTCAAGCAGGGAGCAGTCATGGTCAACATCGTCGTCGCCGATAAACAAACCACCCAGCTCACCCAGAATGCCTGGGGCGATGTCAGCCTTCAAAGTCCCTCCCTGGTGCAGATGCCGGTATCGCCCAACCAGGTAGCAACGGTCACCCGCAACGGGCAAGACCTGATTGTGAATCTCAAGTCGGGGGAAAAAGTCACTGTCGGCAACTTCTTTGCCGTCAACCCTGAAGGCGTGGCCAGCGACATGGTATTCGTCGGTGAAGACGGTACGCTCTGGAACGCGGTGTATGACGCCGAGGCGTTCACCGGATTCACCTTCGAAAGCGTCGCCTCCCTCGATGAACTCATGGCCGGTGTCGGTGTGGTCGGCAGCGCCACGCCCACCTTTGCCATTGCTGCGCTCGGCCTGCTGGGTGCCGGTGGTGCCGCCGCGGCTGCGGGGGGTGGCGGCGGCGGTGGTGGCGGTGGTGGCGGCACGCCTGGCGATACCACGGCGCCGGCCAGCCCCACCGATCTGCTGTTCTCGGTCGATGGCTTGCGCCTGAGCGGTCTGGGTGAAGCGGGCACCACGGTGTTCGTGCGCGATGCCGCGGGTACCGTGATTGGCACCGGTACCGTCGGTGCCGATGGCCGCTTCGATGTCGCCCTGGGCACGCCGCAACTCAATGGCGAGCAAGTCGATGTCACCCTGGGCGATGCCGCGGGGAACCTATCGGAGCCCGGCACGGCAGTTGCCCCGGATGTGACTGCGCCGCTGGCGCCTACCGAACTTGCTGTCAACGACCAAGGCACGGTGCTGAGCGGGCGCGCCGAACCGGGTGCGACCGTGCAGGTGCTGGGGGCCGACGGCAGTGTGCTTGGCAGCGCTGTGGCAGGCGCCGATGGCCTGTTCAGCGTCGACCTGCAGCCGCCACAGACCGACGGCGAAGCGTTGCAAGTGACCGCCAGCGATGCCGCTGGCAACACCTCGGAAGCTGCCAGCGTCAGCGCGCCGGATCTCGGCGTGCCGCCGGGTGACACCACGCCGCCTGAAGCCGCCACCGACGTGGTGATCAGTGCCGATGGCCGCACGGTTTCCGGTCGCGGCGAGGCGAATGCCACCGTCGAGCTGCGCAACGCCGCGGGCGATGTCATCGCCACCGGCACTGTCGCGGCCGACGGTACTTTCAGCCTTGCACTGGACCCTGCCGTGGTCGATGGCAGTACCTTGCAGGTCAACCTGACCGACGCCGCTGGCAACGTATCGGCCGATGCACCGGTTACCAGCCCTGACCTGACGGCTCCAGGTGAGCCCACCGATCTTGCCCTGGCTGACGGCGTTACCCTCACCGGCGCTGGTGAGGTAGGCGCTACCGTGGAAGTGCGCGATGCTTCCGGAGCGATCGTGGGTACCGGTCTGGTCGGCGACGATGGCCGCTTCAACCTGACCATCGCCCCGGCCCTCACCAATGGCGAGCCATTGGATGTTCGTCAGGTCGATGCCGCTGGAAACAGCTCACAACCCGTTGTGCTGAATGCGCCAGACACCACTCCACCGGCAATCCTCACCGATGTGGTGGTCGGCGCCGATGGCGTCAGCGTCTCGGGTCGCGGCGAAGCCGGCGCCCAGGTGCAGGTGCGTGATGCCGATGGCAATCTGATTGGTGAAGGTACCGTTGCCGACAACGGCAGCTTTGTCCTGACCCTGGACACCCCGGTCATTGCCGGCCAGAGCGTCAACCTGACCCAGGTCGATGCAAGCGGCAACACCTCTGAAAACCTCGAATTCACCGTCCCTGTGGTGCCGGCCCCTGCCGCCCCAGGCGACGTGGTGCTGGCCGACGACGGCAGCAGCATCAGCGGCACGGCTCCGATCGGCACCGAAGTACGGGTACGTGACAGCACCGGCGCGGTGATCGGCAGCGGGCTGGTGGGTGACGATGGCACCTTCACCATCGGCTTGACCCCGCCCCTGACCAATGGCGAGCTGATTGATGTAATCGCTGTGGACGGCACCGGCGCGAGCTCGCTGCCGGTCCAGGTCACTGCCCCAGATACCACCGCCCCCGCCGCTCCGACCGAACTGGTCATCAGCGCCAACGGCGAACAGCTGACCGGCCGCGGCGAGCCCGGCTCCACCGTGCGCGTGGTCGATCCCGACGGCAACGAGCTGGGCACTGCCGTGGTCAACGAGGCCGGCAGCTTCAGCGTCACGCTTGATCCGCCGCAGGTCGATGGCCAGGTGCTCCAGGCCAGTGCCTTCGATGCGACCGGCAACACCTCCGGCGCCACTACTATTACCGCCCCCGATCTCGGCGTGCCGCCGGTCGACACTACCCCACCCGAGGCCGC
>NZ_DATELE010000184.1:0-4660 GCF_035277045.1 Pseudomonas sp.
TTCACGCAAGGTGCTGATCCTTGCGGCGCAATTCTTCTGCTGGAGCATCGGCGTCTACGGCTTCGTGCTGTGGCTGCCGTCGATCCTCAAGCAGGGTCTGCAGATGAACATGGTCGAGGCCGGCTGGCTGTCGGCGCTGCCGTACCTGGCCGCCGTGCTGGCAATGCTCGCGGTGTCCTGGGGCTCGGACCGCATCCAGCGGCGCAAGCGCTTCGTCTGGCCGGCGCTGCTGCTGGGCTCGCTGGCGTTCTACGGCTCCTACGCGCTGGGCGGCGAGCACTTCTGGTGGTCCTACGCCTTGCTGGTCGTGGCCGGCGGCTGCATGTACGCGCCCTATGGCCCGTTCTTCGCGATCATTCCCGAGATCCTGCCGGCCAACGTGGCGGGCGGCGCCATGGCAATGATCAACAGCATGGGCGCGCTGGGCTCGTTCATCGGCTCGTACCTGGTCGGCTACCTGAACAGCGCCACCGGAACGCCCGATGCCTCTTTCCTGCTGATGAGCGGCGCGCTGCTGGTGTCCGCCGTGCTCACCCTGTGCCTGACGCCGGGCGACAGTGACCGCCGCCGCGCGCCGCTGGCATCCCACCGTCGGCCACATCCGGCTCACCCTTGATGCGAGATCCTCTATGAAAAAGCACGTAGTCCTGTACAAAAGCCTCTCGCCTGCCTTGCGCGAACGCCTGGGCGAGCATGCCGAGATCACCGAGATCACCCAGCTGGGCGGTGACGGCCTGGCCCGCCTGCGCGACGCCCTGCCCCACGCCCACGGCCTGCTCGGCGCGAGCCTCAGGCTCGACGCCGCGCTGCTGGACCTGGCGCCACGGCTGGAGGCGGTGGCAAGCGTGTCGGTGGGCGTCGACAACTATGACCTGGCGTATCTGGACCGCCGCGCGATCCTGCTCAGCAACACCCCGGACGTGCTGACCGAGACCACCGCCGACACCGGCTTCGCGTTGATCCTCGGCACCGCCCGGCGCGTGGTCGAGCTGGCCAGCATGGTCCGCGCCGGCGAGTGGACGCGCAACGTCGGCCCCGCGCAGTTTGGCAGCGATGTGCACGGCAAGACCCTGGGCATCATCGGCATGGGGCGGATTGGCGAAGCCTTGGCGCAACGCGGGCATTTCGGCTTCGGCATGCCGGTCATCTACCACAGCCGCAACCCGAAGCCCGCGGTCGATGCGCGGTTCAACGCCCGCCATGCCAGCCTTGAGCAGCTGCTGGCGGAGGCCGACTTCGTCTGCATGACATTGCCGCTCACGGCGGCGACCGAGCGCATGATCGGTGCGCGCGAGTTCGCGCTGATGAAGCCGAGCGCCATCTTCGTCAACATCGCCCGTGGCAAGGTGGTCGATGAGGCGGCATTGATCGCGGCGCTGCAAAGCGGGCAGTTGCATGCCGCGGGGCTGGATGTGTTCGAGAAGGAGCCGCTGGCCGCCGATTCGCCCCTGCTGCGCCTGGACAACGTGGTGGCCACGCCGCACATCGGCTCAGCCACCGTGGAAACCCGCGAGGCCATGGCCCGTTGCGCGGTGGACAACCTGATCGAGGCCCTGGCCGGCCGGCGCCCGGCCAACCTGGTCAACCCTCAGGCCTGGGCGGCAAGGGGCCGGTAACATTGACCCTTTGCGGTTGTTGGTGATAAAAGCGGCGGGATTCAGCTGTGGGCGGTAAGATCCTGTCATGCGTAAACTTCTTTCAGGCGCGTTTGCGCTGGTGGCCTTCGCCATGCTCTGTGGCTACGGTTTCTGGACCCAGGAGCGCCCAGAGGGCCATTACCTGTCCGACCTGCGGATCGAGCTGGCCCTCGACGAAGGCGTGCCCGGCGAGCGGGGCAACCTGCTGGGCATCGAGCCGCAGCTGTTTCCCAGTGACTACCAGAACCTCGAACGCCTGCACCGCAAGCTCTCTGCCTACCTTGAACAGGCCCGTGCCAAGGGCCTGGTCAATCCCCGTACCGTGGTCATCCTGCCCGAGCACATCGGCACCTGGCTGTGGGCGCGCGGCGAGAAAAACGAGCTCTACCAGGTCACCCATCGCCGCGAAGCCTGGCAATGGCTTGAGCTGAGCAATCCGCTGCGCTACGGCCTGGCCATGCTCGCGGCCACGGGAGACGACCGGCGGGCCGACGCTCACCTGCGCATGAAGGCCGGGCAGATGGCCGAGGACTATCAGCAGGTGTTTGGCGGGCTGGCCAAGGAGTTCGGCGTGACCTTGGTGGCGGGCTCCATCGTGCTGCCCGCGCCCTACGTCGACCGCGGCGTGCTGCGCACAGGCTCCGGCCCCCTGTTCAACACTAGCCTGGTGTTCGGCGGCGACGGCGTGCCGCTCGGTCAGCCCCAGCGCCAGCAGTACCCGGACAGTGAAGTGCGGCGCTATATCCAGGGCGGGCACGGGCAGCCGTTGCAGGTCGTGCAGACGCCGGCCGGGCGCCTGGGCGTGCTGGTCGGAAGCGACAGCTGGTACCCGGACAACTACCGCACCCTGGCCGCGCAGTCGGCGCAGCTGATTGCCAACCCGGTCTTCCTCAGCGGCAAGGACAGCTGGGACATGCCTTGGCGCGGCAACCGGCATCAACCGCTGGCGGCCGGGCTGACGCTGCGCCAGGGCGAGGCCAGCGAGCGGACCGCCTGGCAACGGCTGACCCTGGCGGCGAGCGGCCAATACGCGACCAGCATGAGTGTGTTCCTGCGTGGACAGTTCTGGGAGCTTGGCGGCGACGGGCAAGGCTTCGCCAATCGCGCCGGTCAGCACCTGGCCGGTAGCGCCAGCCCGGGTGCGCGCCTGCTCAACCTGTGGTTGTAGGTCCATGCCGCGGCCACGGGTACGTCTGGGCGAATTGTCCGTAGGCTTCGTGCAGCCGCTGGGCGAGGCTTTGCTGCAGCATGGCCACGACCCCGCGCCGCTGCTTCAGCGCTACGGCCTTGACGCCACCCGCCTGGCCGAACCTGGGGCGCGGCTGTCGATCCCGCGCTACATGCACCTGGGTCACGCTGCCATCGAGCTGGCCGGTGAGCCGGCGCTAGGCCTGCACATGGGCCGTTTCAGCCGCCTGCCCCAGGCGGGACTCGCGGGAGTCACCGCCGCGCAGGCACCGACCGTGGGTGATGCCGCGCGCACGCTGTTGCGCTTCGAGCCGCTGTACGCCGTCAACTACCGTGGCCAGTCGAGCATTGTCGAGGACCGCCAGGGCGCCTGGCTGCGCTTCTATTCCATCAGCCCCTACAACGCCTACAACCGCTTCGTGGTGGACTCGCTGTTCGCCGGCTGGCTGGCGCAGCTGTCCGGCCTGGCGGGCATGCCGCTGCTGGCCGAGCGCATCGAGATCGAATTCGAGGCGCCCGCCTATGCCGCGCAATACCAGGCGCTGTGCAGCACACCGGTGCACTTTGGCGCCACGTGCAATCAGTTGCGCCTGAACCGCGCGACCCTGGCCCTGCGCAACCCGCAGCACTGCCCTGGCACCTGGCAGCACCTGCTGCAACTGTGCGAGGCCGAACTGGCGCAGCGCACCCGCGTGCGCAGCCTGGGCGAACGCATCACCCAGCTGCTGGGCCCGCTGCTCAATGGCGGCCGCGAGCCCGATCTCGACGAGGTCGCGCAGCACCTGCAACTGCCCGCCTGGACCTTGCGGCGCAAGCTGGCCGAGGAAGGCACGGGGTTTCGCAGCCTGCTCAACGACACCCGGCGAGACCTTGCCGAGACCTACATCCGCGACACGCAACTGGCGTTTGGCGAGATTGCCTATCTGCTCGGCTTCGCCTCGGCCGAGGCTTTCCAGCGTGCCTTCAAGCGCTGGACTCAGCTGACCCCGGGCGAATTTCGCCGCCAGCAGCGCCAGGCTGGCTGACGGCGCAGGCCAACATGAACAAATCTTCATACTGGCCTGCATGGCGCTGCCGCCAAGGCGCACGGGCGCCGGCGGCCGCGCGCTGTGACGCCCCAGCCTTGAGGCGCGGGGAGCGCTTGCGTAGGATCGCGGCTCGCCCGCATTCCCCTCCCCTTTGCCGCGCCCCCGTTGGCGGCCCGGCGAAGCCGTTTTCCGCAAGAGTCCGCCCATGCCCCAACCGATCCCCCTGAAAGACCACGCCAAGGAAACGCACATGGTGAATCGCCGGCTGGTGGCCTGCGCCCTGTTCGTGCTGGTGGTGGTGGCGGTGCTGGTCGGCCGGCTCTACGTGCTGCAAGTGGTGCAGCACGACTATCACTCTGCCGTCTCGGAAAACAACCGGGTGCACGTGCTGCCCATCGCCCCCGGGCGAGGCTTGATCTATGACCGCAACGGCGTGGTGCTGGCCGACAACAAGCCGAGCTTCAACCTGACCCTGACCCGCGAACGTACCGGCGGCACGCCGCAAGTGCTCGACAATCTGGTGCAGGTGCTGGGGCTGGGCGATGAGGAACGCGCAGGCTTCGACAAGGACCTGCGCCGCGGCCGCAAGCCGTTCGAACCGGTGACGCTGATGTTCGGCCTGACCGAGGAGCAGATCGCCTTGATCGCGGTCAATCAGTTCCGCCTGCCAGGGCTGGACGTCGAAGCGCAGTTCATTCGCGAATACCCCATGGGCGCGCACTTCGCCCACTCGGTCGGCTATGTCGGGCGGATCAACGAGAAAGAGGCCAAGGCGCTCGATTCCACCGAGTACCGCGGCACCCAGTC
>NZ_DATELE010000185.1:0-5369 GCF_035277045.1 Pseudomonas sp.
TCATGCACAAGCCCGACAGCGAGCCCGTGCCGGACGCCGCCGCGGCCAACGTGAAACCCCCGGCGATCTATGAGCCGCTGACACCGGCCTTCGTGGTCAATTTCAATCAGAACGGCCGCCAGCGCTACATGCAGGTCAGCATCACCCTGCAAGGCCGCGACCAGGCCGCGCTGGATGCCCTGAAGGTGCACATGCCGGTGATTCGCAACAACCTGGTGATGATGTTCTCCGGGCAAGGTTTCGACACCCTGGCCGGCAGCCCCGTCGGCCAGGAAATGCTCCGCCAGAAAGCCACCGCGGTGGTTCAGGAAGTGGCGCAGAAAGAAGTCGGCAAGCCGGTCATCGACCAGCTGCTGTTCACCAATTTCGTATTGCAGTAGGAGCCACCGATGGCCGTGCAGGACCTGCTGTCCCAGGATGAGATCGACGCCCTCTTGCATGGCGTCGATGACGGTCTGGTACAAACCGAAAGCCCCAGCGACCCTGGCGGCGTCAAAAGCTACGACCTGACCAGCCAGGACCGGATCGTGCGCGGCCGCATGCCGACCCTGGAAATGATCAACGAACGCTTCGCGCGCTATACCCGCGTCAGCATGTTCAACCTGCTGCGGCGCTCCGCCGACGTGGCGGTGGGCGGCGTGCAGGTGATGAAGTTTGGCGAGTACGTGCATTCGCTCTACGTGCCGACCAGCCTGAACCTGGTGAAGATCAAGCCACTGCGCGGCACAGCGCTGTTCATCCTCGACGCCAAGCTGGTGTTCAAGCTGGTGGACAACTTCTTTGGTGGCGACGGCCGTCACGCGAAGATCGAAGGGCGTGAATTCACCCCGACGGAACTGCGCGTGGTGCGCATGGTGCTGGACCAGGCCTTCGTTGACCTCAAGGAAGCCTGGCAGGCGATCATGCCGGTCAACTTCGAGTACATGAACTCGGAGGTCAACCCGGCCATGGCCAACATCGTCGGGCCGAGCGAGGCCGTGGTGGTGTCGACCTTCCACATCGAGCTGGACGGTGGTGGCGGCGACCTGCACGTGACCATGCCCTACTCGATGATCGAGCCGGTGCGCGAGATGCTCGATGCCGGTTTCCAGTCCGACCTGGACGACCAGGACGAACGCTGGGTCAAGGCCCTGCGCGAGGACGTGCTGGATGTCAGCGTGCCGGTCAGCGCCACCGTTGCCAGGCGCCAGCTGAAACTGCGCGACATCCTGCACATGCAGCCTGGCGACGTGATCCCGGTGGAGCTGCCCGAGCACCTGGTGCTGCGCGCCAACGGCGTGCCGTCGTTCAAGGCCCGGCTGGGCTCGCACAAGGGCAACCTGGCCCTGCAGATCATCGATCCGATCGAACGCCGCTAAGCGCGTACCGGTCGCAACTCCCGAATTGAATGCCTGTCGAGGACATTATGGCTAACCAGAACGATATGACTTCCGCCGAGGATCAGGCCCTGGCCGATGAATGGGCCGCGGCCCTGGAAGAAACCGGCGATGCCGGGCAGGCCGACATCGACGCCTTGCTCGCCGCCGACGCGGGCAATGGCGCCAAGTCCGGCCCCGGCCGCCTGCCGATGGAAGAATTCGCAAGCTCGCCGCGCAACAACGACCCGGTCAGCCTGGACGGCCCCAACCTGGACGTGATCCTGGACATCCCGGTGAACATCTCGATGGAAGTGGGCAGCACCGAGATCAACATCCGCAACCTGCTGCAGCTCAACCAGGGCTCGGTGATCGAGCTCGACCGCCTGGCCGGCGAGCCGCTCGACGTGCTGGTCAACGGCACCCTGATCGCCCACGGCGAGGTGGTGGTGGTCAACGAGAAGTTCGGCATTCGCCTGACCGACGTGATCAGCCCCAGCGAACGCATCAAGAAGCTGCGCTGAGTGAAGGTCGTGAATCGGGCCATGCTGGTCCTGGGCCTTGTACTGAGCGGTGAAGCGCTCGCGGCCGCGGCTGGTAGCGCGGCTCCGGCCGTCACCACCTCTACCCCTGGCGGCCTGGGTGGGCAGCTGTTGCAGCTGGTGCTGGGGCTGGGGCTGGTCGTCGGTCTGATCTTCTTCCTCGCCTGGCTGCTGCGCCGGGTGCAGGGCGCGGCGCCGCGTGGCGGTCAGGTGATCGAGATCATCGGCAGCCGCGCCATCGGCCCGCGTGACCGCCTGCTGCTGGTGCAAGTGGGCAAGGAGCAGATCCTGCTCGGCCACAGCCCGGGCAGCATCCAGGCGCTGCATGTGCTGGCCGAGCCCGTGGAGGTGCCCGCCAGTGCCCGCCAGGCCACGCCCGAATTCGCCCTGCGGCTCATGGAGCTGATGGGCAAGGACCATAAGGACAAGTCGTGATGGGCGCGTTGCGCATGCTGTTGACCCTGGCGCTGCTGATGGCAGCGCCGCTGGCGCTGGCCGCCGATCCGCTGTCGATCCCGGCCATCACCCTGTCCAACGGGGCGGACGGCCAGCAGGAGTATTCGGTCAGCCTGCAGATCCTGCTGATCATGACGGCGCTGAGCTTCATTCCAGCCTTCGTCATCCTGATGACCAGCTTCACCCGCATCATCATCGTGTTCTCGATCCTGCGTCAGGCCCTTGGCCTGCAGCAGACGCCGTCGAACCAGTTGCTCACCGGCATGGCGCTGTTCCTGACCATGTTCATCATGGCGCCGGTGTTCGACCGGGTGAACAAGGACGCCCTGCAGCCCTACCTGAACGAGCAGATCGTCGCTCAGGAAGCCATCAACCGGGCCCAGGTGCCGCTCAAGGACTTCATGCTCGCGCAGACCCGCCAGAGCGACCTCGACCTGTTCATGCGCCTGTCCAAGCGTACCGACATCGCCACCCCCGACCAGGCGCCGCTGACCATCCTGGTGCCGGCGTTCGTCACCTCCGAGCTCAAGACCGCGTTCCAGATCGGCTTCATGATCTTCATCCCGTTCCTGATCATCGACATGGTGGTGGCCAGTGTGCTGATGGCCATGGGCATGATGATGCTGTCGCCGCTGATCATCTCGCTGCCCTTCAAGATCATGCTGTTCGTGCTGGTCGATGGCTGGGCGCTGATCATGGGTACGCTGGCCGGCAGTTTCGGCGGCGTCTGAGCCCCTAGAGGAGATACCCATGACTCCAGAAGTCGCCGTCGACCTGTTCCGTGATGCCCTCTGGCTGACCACCCTGATGGTCGCCGTGCTGGTGATCCCGAGCCTGCTGATCGGCCTGGTGGTGGCGATGTTCCAGGCCGCCACGCAGATCAACGAACAGACCCTGAGCTTCCTGCCGCGCCTGCTGGTGATGCTGATCACGCTGATCGTCGCCGGTCCGTGGCTGACGCAGACGTTCATGGAGTACATCACCGGCCTGTACAGCAGCATTCCGCAGCTGATCGGGTGAGGTGGCCATGCTAGAGCTGACCGACACGCAGATCGGCGCCTGGGTCGCGACCTTCATGCTGCCCCTGTTCCGGGTCACGGCGGTGTTGATGACCATGCCGATCATCGGCACCAAGATGCTGCCCGCGCGGGTCCGCCTGTATTTCGCCCTGGCGATCACCGTGGTGATCACCCCCGGCCTGCCGCCGATGCCCGAATTCAACCCGCTGGGCATCAGCGGGCTGCTGATGTGCGCCGAGCAGATCATCATCGGGGCGATGTTCGGGCTGGCGCTGCAGATGCTGTTCCAGGCGTTCGTGGTGGCCGGCCAGATCATCGCCATCCAGATGGGCATGGCGTTCGCGTCCATGGTCGACCCGGCCAACGGCGTGAACACGGCGGTGGTCAGCCAGTTCATGACCATGCTGGTGAGCGTGCTGTTCCTGCTGATGAACGGTCACCTGGTGGTGATTGAAGTACTGACCGAAAGCTTCACCACGCTGCCGGTGGGCGGCGGGCTGCTGGTCAATCACTTCTGGGAGCTGGCCGGCCGCGTGGGCTGGGTGTTTGGCGCCGCGCTGCTGCTGGTATTGCCCGCGATCACCGCGCTGCTGGTGGTCAACATCGCCTTCGGGATCATGACCCGGGCCGCCCCGCAGCTGAACATCTTCTCGATCGGTTTTCCGCTGACCCTGGTGCTGGGCATGGGCATCTTCTGGGTGACGCTGGCCGACATCCTTCCTCACTACCAGTCGTTGGCCAGCGAATCGCTGCAATGGCTGCGTGAACTGGCAAAGGCGCGCTGAGCATGGCTGAAAGCGAGAGCGGTGCGGACAAGACGGAAGACCCCACCGAGAAACGCCGCAAGGATTCGCGCGAGAAAGGCGAGGTCGCCCGCTCCAAGGAACTCAACACGGTGCTCGTGACCCTGGCCGGAGCCGGGGCGTTGCTGGTGTTTGGCGGGAACATGGCCGAAACCTTGATGGACCTGATGCGCAGCAATTTCACCTTGTCGCGCGAGGTGCTGGTGGACGAGCGCTCCATGGGCCTGTTCCTGCTCGCCTCCGGCAAGAAGGCCATCTGGGCGGTCCAGCCGGTGCTGGTGCTGCTGTTTTTCGTCGCGTTCATCGGGCCCATCGCCCTGGGCGGCTTCCTGTTTTCCGGCAGCCTCTTGCAACCCAAGTTCAGCCGCATGAACCCGTTGTCCGGGATCAAGCGCATGTTCTCGCTCAACTCGCTGACCGAGCTGCTCAAGGCCATCGCCAAGTTCGTGGTGATCCTGGTGGTGGCCCTGGTCGTGCTGTCGGGCGACCGCGACGCCTTGCTGGCGATCGCCAACGAGCCGCTCGAGCAAGCCATCATCCACAGCGTGCAGGTGGTGGGCTGGAGCACCTTGTGGATGGCCTCCGGCCTGCTGCTGATCGCCGCCGCCGACGTGCCTTTCCAGCTCTGGCAGTCGTTCAACAAGCTCAAGATGACCAAGCAGGAAGTGCGCGACGAGTACAAGAACTCCGAGGGCAAGCCTGAGGTCAAGCAGCGCATCCGCCAGATGCAGCGCGAGGTGTCCCAGCGGCGGATGATGGCCGCGGTGCCCGAGGCCGACGTGATCATCACCAACCCGACCCACTATGCCGTCGCGCTCAAGTACGACCCCGAGAAGGGCGGGGCGGCGCCGCTGCTGGTGGCCAAGGGCAGCGACTTCATCGCGCTGAAGATCCGCGAGATCGCCGTGCAGCACCGGATCCAGATCCTTGAGTCGCCCGCGCTGGCGCGCTCGATCTACTACAGCACCGAGCTCGAGCAGGAGATCCCGGCCGGCCTGTACATGGCCGTCGCGCAGGTGCTGGCCTATGTGTTCCAGATCCGCCAGTACCACGCCGGCAAGGGCAAGCCGCCCGAACCGCTGAAGGACGACCTGCCGATTCCGCCGGACCTGAGGCGCGATAGTTAGGCGTCAGGCTGACTGTCAGCCAAAGTTGGAAAGCTTCTTGCAAAGACGAGCGCCAGGTGCCGTTCAG
>NZ_DATELE010000186.1:0-18211 GCF_035277045.1 Pseudomonas sp.
ACGCTTGAAACCGGTGGTCGAGATGTTGGCCAGGTTGTTGGAAATGACCGTCAGGTTGGTGTCCTGTGCGGACAGGCCGGTTTTACTGACCCATAGAGCCGGAAGCATTGATGTTCTCCTCGCGCGCCTGATTTACGGCGCCCGTTCAAGTGTGATTAGACGATTTGCAAAACCCGAGCCATGGCTTCATCGCCTTCCTTGGCCGTGTTCATCATTTTGATATGCAGCTCGAACTGCCGGGACAGCGCCAGCACCGAGGTCATTTCCTCCACGGCGTTGACGTTGCTCGCCTCAAGGAAACCCGAGACCACCTTGACGTTGACATCGGCGTCGGCGGGCTGGCCGCTCTTGGTGTGAATCATGCCGTCCAGGCCCTTGGTCAGGCTGGCGATGTCCGGGTTGACCAGCTTGATCCGGTCGACCTCGGCCATCACTCGCGGGCCTTCGCCCATGGCGCGAATGCTGATGGTGCCGTCGTCGCCGATCTCGATCTTCTGCTCGGGCGGCACAGCGATCGGGCCGCCGTTGCCGAGTACCGGCATGCCGTTGCCGGCCCGCAGCACGCCAAGGGCGTCAACGTTCAGGCTGCCGGTGCGGACATAGGCCTCGCTGCCATCGGGCGCCTGCACGGCCATGAAGCCATGGCCACTGACGGCAACGTCGAGGTCACGACCGGTCTCCTGCATGGCACCCTGGGTGAAGTCGGTCGCCGGGCGCTCGGTCAGGGCATACGCCCGCGACGGAAAGCTGTCGCCGAACACCGGCATGGAACGCGCCTGTTCCAGGTCGCGCTGGAAGCCGCTGGTGGAGATGTTCGCCAGGTTGTTGGCATGGGCCCGCTGGGCCAGCGCGTTCTGGCTGGCGCCGGTCATGGCCACGTATAGCATTTTGTCCACAGTCATCCTCCGCTGCAGGGGCGATCGCTTGCCGGTCGCCGTTGCTTGTGCAGCCACTAAAGCAAGTTTCAAACCAACTTTGATATAAATGAAAAAACCCCGTAAATACGGGGTTTTGAGTGCCTTGGCGGCAAACGCGACGTCGTAATTACGGCGCCGGCTTGCCGCTGGCGGCAACGGCTCAGCGGTCGCGACAACCGCCGTTGGTGTACGGGCCGGCGAAACGCTTCCAGCCCTCGCCTGGCGACCACTGCGAACAGACCAGGCGGCCATCGACCTGGCTTTCCCAACGGTACCAGGGGGCTGTGCCAGCCTGGGCCTGGAGCAGGAAAACCGTCGCCGCGAGGGCGGCGAAGAGGCGCCTGGCCATGCTCATCACGCCATCTGGATGACGGTCTGCATGATGGTGCTTTCCGTCGAGATGGTCTTGGCGTTCGCCTGGTAGTTGCTCTGCGCCTTGATCAGCTCGACCAGTTCCTGGGTCAGGTTGACGTTGGAGCCTTCCAGGGTGTTGGACTCGATCGAACCGAGGGTGCCGGTACGGGGGGCGTCGATGTCCGCCGCGCCAGAGGAATAGGTTTCCTTCCAGCGCGTGCCGCCGACTTGCTGCAGGCCTTGGTCGTTGGCGAAGCTGGCCACCGCTACCTGGCCAATGGCCCGCGATTGCTGGTTGCTGAAGCTTGCGAACAGCACGCCGGTGGAGTCGATGCTCAGGCTGGAAAGCACGCCGGTGGCATAACCGTCCTGGGACTGCGATTCACGCGCGGTCTCGGTGTTGTAGGAGGTGGTGCCGTTCAACGACAGCTTCATGCCTTCGGCATTGCCGACCGCGCCATTGGAGACCCAGTTGCCGGCGGCATTCTGCGCGGCCGGAATCCAGCCAGTCATGGTGAACACGCCGCTGGCCACCGAGAACGAGGAACCTGCGGGCAGGCCGGTGTTATCAGCAGTCATGTTCTTGACGCTGCCATCGCTGTTGAAGCTGATGGTCGCAGTCAGTGGCGTGGTGCTGGTGGGGTCCATCGGGTTACGGCCGTCGATCAGGGTGTAGGAGGCCCATTCGTTCGTATCCGTCTTGCGGTAGAACTGCTCCATGGTGTGCTCGTTGCCCTGGCTGTCGTACACCTTGGTCGGGAACGACCGGCTGTAGGTCGTGTCATCGGACGGGTCGAAGGGCTTGTTGGCGACCAGGTTGCCGGTGCCGGTACCATCATCGGCTTCCAGCGGAATCGAGTCGGCCGACGAGTTCAGGTTGATGCCTTGGGCGATCTGCGTGGTCGCCTTGGGGTTGATCGCCGAGGTGTCGATCTTCAGGTCCGTGAGCACGTCCTTCTTGATCACGCCGTTGGTGTCGGCGCCGTAGCCTTGCAGGCGCAGGCCGTCGGAGGTGACCACGTAGTCGTCCTTGTCGGTCTGGAAAGCACCGGCACGGGTATAGCTGCGCGAGCCGTTGTCGCTGATCACGAAGAAGCCCTGGCCCTGGATGCCCATGTCCAGCACGTTGCCGGTGGTGCCCATGTCACCCTGGACGAACTGCTGCGAAACGGCAGCCAGGCGCACGCCATTGCCGATGGCATTGTTGCCCGCGCCCAGGCGGTTGGCGCCGGCGTAGACGTCGGCGAACTCGGCGCGCGAGGACTTGAAGCCGGTGGTGCTGACGTTGGCGATGTTGTTGCCGGTGACGTCGAGCTGTTTGTTGGCTGCGTAGAGACCGCTAAGGCCGATATTGAAAGACATGTTCCGCTCCTTTTGCCGCGTGTCGGCCTTAGATTCCGATGGTTTGTACTTTGGACAGGGCCACCTGGCCGAGCCCTGCGAGGTTGAGCATCATCTCGCCGCCTGTCTGGCTGATGGTGACGCTGGTGACGGCGGCCGGCAGCAGGGTATTCATCTGCAGCGACTCGCCATCGACGGTGGTCGTGGCGGTGAAGGTGTAGCTGCCCGGATCGACCGCTTCGCCCTTGGCGTTGGTGCCGTCCCAGATGAACTGCGCGTTGCCGGCGGCCTGCGAGCCCATCTCGATGGTCTTGACGGTGTTGCCGCTCGCATCCTTGACCACCACGCTGGCCGAGTCGATGGACTGCGGGACCACCACCGAGCCGGTGAAGCTCTTGGTGGTGTCGACCACCGCCGTGTCGTTCTGCACCACCACCGACCGTCCTACCAGGGACGACGCCTGCAGGGCCTGGGACGAACCCAGGGAACTGGTGATGCTGTTCACCGAGTCGTTGAGCGAGGTGATGCCCTCAAGGCTGCTGAACTGCGCCAGCTGGGCGACGAACTCGCCATTGTCCTGCGGTTCGAGCGGGTTCTGGTTTTGCATCTGGGTGACCAGCAGCTGCAGAAACGCATCCTTGCCCAACGCGCTGTTATCGGTGGCGGCTGTGCTCTTGGAGGTGCTGGTGCTGCCTGAGGCTGCAAGCACGTCACTGAGGTTCACACCGCTGGTGCTATCGATTGCCATGGTTTTTCTTCCTTATCACTGACCCAGGGTCAGCACCTTCTGCATCATGGTCTTGGCGGTGTTCATCAGCTCGGCGTTGGTCTGGAACGAGCGGTTGGCGGAGATCATGTCGGCCATCTCTTCCACCACGTTGACGTTGGGGTAGTAGACGTAGCCGTCCTTGTTCGCCGCCGGGTGATTGGGCTCGTAACGGGCTTCCAGGTTGCTCTGGTCCTCGACGATGCCCATCACCTGCACACCCTGCCCGCCGCCGTCCTGGTCCTGGAACAGTGACTGGCTGACGCCCTCCTGGGCCTGCTGGAAGGTGGTGGCGAACACCGGATGGCGGGCGCGGTAGGTCTGGTCGATGCTCGACGAAACGGTCTCGGCGTTGGCGATGTTCGAGGCGACCGTGTTCAGGCGCGTGGACTGGGCGCTCATGCCGCTACCGGCAATGTTGAAAACGCTGGCAAGGGACATGGTTTATTCTCCGCGCAGGGCCGATACCAGCCCTTTGAATTTGCTGTTGAGCAGGGTGAAGCTGGCCTGGAAGCCCATGGCGTTTTCCGCGTAGCTGGCCTGTTCGACCTGCGCGTCCACGGTGTTCTGGTCGAGCGATGGCGCGGTCGGCGTGCGGTACTGCAGGGTCTGGTCGCCCATGCTCAGGCCTTGGACGTCGATGTGCCGGGAGTTGGTTCGCTCGAGGGCGAACTGACCGCCCTGGCGCTTTTCGCTCTCGGCGGCCAGCACGGACGAGAAGTCCATGTCGCGCGCCTTGTAGTTAGGCGTGTCGGCGTTGGCGATGTTGTTGGCCAGCACCTCGGCACGCTGGCCGCGGAAGTTCAGGGCCTTTTCGTGGATGCCGAGTGCGTTGTCGAAGCTGATGCTCATGACGGGGAAACCTTCGGGGGTTGACCGGAGTATGCGTTGGCTAGGCTGTAGCAAGCCTTGTGCCAACTGATCGAGCCCAGGATTTACGCGGGGTTGGTGTGATTGCCGGGGGTGGCGATGTCAGAAAAGCGGCAAGGGATTACCGCTTGGTGTCAGCAAAGCGGCAATGTGCCGTGTCAGTGCCGGCCGCTGTGGGCGATGCCATGGCGCATGGCTGAACTGGAGGAGTGACTGTCTGCGCCCCCTGCCAGCACCGCACAGACTTGTCTTCCTGCGCCCCGGCGAGGGCTTCGCCCTCGATCGCGACACAAGGCCTGCTCCCACAGGAGCTGGCGCGGCCAGCTCGGTATCGATGTGTTGCCCGGCGCAGCCAGGGCAGTTGTGGGAGCGGGCTTGTCCCGCGATCGGGCCCGCAGGGGCCGTAAAACCTGCCACCGCGGTGATTCAGGCAGCACAGGGTCGCAGCCTCTACGGCCGCTTCGCGCCCGATCGCGGGACGAGCCCGCTCCCACAGGTGCTCGGCTGCGCCGGGCACTGCTGCGTCTGGGACTGCGAAGCAGTCCCTTGTGGGAGCGCGCCTTGTGCCGCGATCGAGGGCGTAGCCCTCGCCGGGGCACAGGATCACAAGATTGTGCAATGCCGGCAGGGTACAAGACAGTTGCTCCCACAGGAGATGCGAAACCCGCCCGGTCACTTGGCCTTGTAGATGATCCCGGGACTGCACTGGACCATCTGGTAGTGATCAGGCAAACCATTGAGCGCCTCGGAAGCACCGAGGAACAGGTACCCACCGGGCTTCAATGTGCTGTGGATACGCAACAGAATGTCCTTCTTGACCTGGGCCGAGAAGTAGATCAGCACGTTGCGGCAGAACACGATGTCGAACTTGCCCAGGCTCGCGTAGCTGTCGAGCAGGTTGAACGAGCGGAACTCGACACGGCTGCGGATCGGGGGCTTGACCGCCCAGCGGCCCGGGGCCTTGACGTCGAAATAGCGCTGCAGACGCTCGGGCGACAGGCCGCGGGCAATCGCCAGGCTGTCGTACTCGCCACTCTTGCAGTTGGTCAGCATCAACCCGGACAGGTCGGTGGCGACAATCTGCGCGCCCATCTTCAACTGGCCAAGGTTGCTGCGCTCGAACTCGTCGATGGCCATGGAGATCGAATACGGCTCCTGTCCGGACGAACAGGCCGCCGACCAGATGCGCAGGCGCTGCCCGGGGTTGGCCTTGATCTGCTCGGGCAACACGCGGTTCTTGAGCACTTCGAAGGGATAGGTGTCGCGAAACCACAGGGTTTCGTTGGTGGTCATGGCATCGACTACCTGCTCGCGCAGACCACTGCGCGGCTGGGTCTGGATGCGCTGCACCAGCTCGGTCAGCGACTTGATGCCCTGTTGCTCCATCAGCTTGTTGAGGCGGCTGGAGACCAGGTACTGCTTATTCTCGCCCAGCAGGATGCCACAGGCTTTCTCCAGGAATACCCGGAACTGTTCGAAATCCAAATTACCCGTAGACACTGGTGCCGCCTCTCAATCGTCTGTAGCGCCAGGGACAACTCCCTGGCGATTAATGCGTAGCCTTGATGCGATCCACGACCCGCTGGGCCAGGTCATCCGGCTTGAACTTGGCCAGGAAATCATCGGCGCCCACTTTCCGGACCATGGCATGGTTGAATACGCCAGACAGGGAAGTATGCAGGATGATATGCAGTTTTTGCATGCGGGGATCGCTGCGAATCTCGGCGGTCAGGGTGTAGCCATCCATCTCGGGCATTTCAATGTCCGAGATCATCATCAGGAACTCATCCTCCGGGCGCTTGCCCTCCTCCACCAGCTTGTGCAGGTAATCCAGCGCCTGGCGGCCATCGTTGAGCGCCACCACCTCGACGCCAACGGTCTGCAGGCAACGGCTGACCTGCTTGCGCGCCACCGATGAGTCATCCACGGTCAGCACGCGCAGCATCACCGCCTTGTCCTGAACCTCGGAGTCGATCACGCCCTCGGAGATCGACTCGGAGGTCGGCGCCACTTCGGCGAGTACCTTCTCGACGTCAATGATGTGCACCAGCTTGTTGTCGACCCGGGTCACCGCCGTCAGGTAGTGATCGCGGCCGGTGCCCTTGGGTGGCGGATGGATCTCCTCCCAGTTCATGTTGACGATGCGCTCGACCGAGTGCACCAGGAAACCCTGGGTCTTGGTGTTGTACTCCGTGATGATCACGAAGCTCTTGCGCGTCTCTTCCTGCAGGCCCGGCAAGCCGGTCGCCATCGACAGGTCGAGGATGGGGATGGTCGCTCCCCGGATATTCGCCACACCGCGCACCACCGGGTTGGACCTGGGCATGACGGTCAAGGCCGGGCATTGCAACACCTCGCGGACCTTGAACACGTTGATGCCGTACAGCTGATCGCCATTGAGGCGGAACAGCAGCAGTTCGAGGCGGTTCTGCCCCACCAGTTGCGTGCGCTGGTTCACCGAATCCATAACACCAGCCATGCCTGACTCCTTCACCATCATTTTGAGCTTGCGTACCAAGTCGGCACGAGGATTGCTTTTTTGAGCGCCATGCACATGAAAACGACATTTTCCCGACGACTGACCCGCACCCTGCACGCCCTTCTGGCCGTGCTGTGCTTGTGGGCACCTGGCGCGCGTGCGCTGGCCGATGCGTTCACCCTGCCTGAACAGCTTATCGGTGTGACCCAAGGGTTTCTTGAGTACACCGTCGAAGATTATCTGGCGAGCAGCCAGACCGAAGGCCGCTACGAGATCCAGGTCAACACCCTGGACCCGCGCCTGCGCATGCCGCTGTGCTCCCAGGAGCTGGACGCCACGCTCGAAAGCCCGGCGCAACCGCTGGGCCGGGTCACGGTACGGGTGCGCTGCAACGGCGGCGCGCCATGGACGGTGTTCGTGCCGGCGCAGGTGCGGCTGTTCCGCGAGGTGGTCACCGTCGTCCACCCGCTCAAGCGCCAAAGCGTGATCGGCCCGGAGGACGTGGTATTGCGTGAGCGCGATGTCGGCACCCTCAAGCAGGGCTTTTTGACCCAGCTCGACCAGGCCGTGGGCATGAAGCTGCTGCGCGCGACCGTGCTCGACCAGGTGCTGACCCCGCAGCACCTGGAGCAGGCCGAGGTGATCCAGAAAGGCGACCAGGTGGTGATCATCGCGCGCAGCGGCAGCCTTGCCGTGCGCATGCCGGGCGAGGCCCTGGTCAAGGGCGGCCTGAGCGAGCAGATCCGGGTACGCAACCTCAACTCCAAACGGGTGGTCAAGGCGCGGGTCACGGGGCCTGGCCAGGTCGAGGTGGCCATGTAAGAGAACGCTGGCGATCAGGAACCGCATTTCCTAAACTGTGTCAGAACGTGTTGCGCTGGCTTGCTGACAGGCGGCTTTGCATTTGCGCCTAAAGTTTTGTTCGGGTTGGCCGAAAACAAGGCAAGCGTCCAGACATCCAGAGGTTTTCTGATCATGGTCATCGATTTCAGTCGTTTGAATGGCACCCCGTCCGTGGGCGGTGTGCGCAGCAGTACTGCAACGGGCAACGCCGAAAAGACCGGCGACGTCAAAAGCACCTCACCCGCCGCAGCGAGCGGAGAAGCAGTCCATCTGAGCCCAGAGGCCCAGCAATTGCAGAAGATTACCGACAATCTGCGCGACCAGCCGGTTGTCAACAGCGCGCGCGTGGCCGAGTTGAAACAGGCCATCGCCGATGGCAGCTACCAGGTCGATGCCGACCGCGTTGCCAGCAAGATGCTCAATTTCGAAGCCCAGCGCTGACCTGAAGGCGCGCTGACTTCAGGACGCACCCACCCAAGAGCCAGCCATGCACGACACTACCCTGCTGCAATTGATCGAAGACGACATCGCGCCAACCCAACAGCTGCTCGAACTGCTCGAGAGCGAATCGGTTGCCTTGCATGGCCGCGACATGGTGCTGCTGGAGAATATCCTGGCGCGCAAGCAGTCGCTGATCGTCTTGCTCGACCAGCAGGGACAGCGGCGTAACCACCTGCTGACCAGCCTGGGCCTGACGGCCAACCGCGCTGGCGTGCAAGCCGTGGCGGCGCAATCGGCCAATGGCGCGCTGATGCTGCAGCAGCTCGACGTGCTTACCCAGCTGATGGACGCCTGCCAGAAGGTCAACGAGACCAATGGCCGGATCATCCAGATGCAGCAGCATGCCACCGCCACCCAGATCCGCATCCTGGGCGGTGACGCACCGTCGCTGTACAACAGCCGGGGCGCCACCTCACCCATGGCCAAGCCGCGGGCGCTCAGCCAGGTGTGATTGGCGCTATTCAAGTCATGGGCGATACTGGCAAAATGCCGTTAATTGCGTGTGTCGTTTTTGCCTGGAGATTGAAAACCCGTGTTCAATGAATCCGATGCTCCGCAGCCGCCCAAGGTTCTGGACACCCCATTGGAAATCGCTGCCAACCTGCGATTGCTGCTAGAAAGTCACGATCCGCTTATCGTCACCTTTCCTGAGCGCAGCCAGCGCTTCCAGAGCTACGTCGTGCACGTCGACCGGGACGACAATACCTGGGCGCTGGACGAGATGATCCCGCGTGACGGCGAACGGTTCATCGAGAATGGCGAGCCGTTTCGTATCGAAGGCTTCCACGACGGCGTGCGAATCGCCTGGGAATGCAATAGTCCGTTGACCATCACCGAGATCGACGGCCACCGCTGCTATCGCGGTGACCTGCCGCTGACGGTCACCTACCATCAGCGCCGCAATGCCTTCCGCGCCGCGCTGAAACTGTCGCAACTGGTCGATATCGTCCTCGATGGCAGTCGCCTCAAGGGGCACGGGGCATTGCGTGGCAAGCTGCTGGACATCTCGGCCACGGGCTGCAAGCTGCGCTTCGACGGCAACATCGAGGACCGCCTGCAACTGGGCCAGGTCTACGAAAAGTTCTCTGCAGGCAACCCGCTGGGCTTGAGCCAGACCATGGTCGAGCTGCGCCACCTGCACTATGAAGAGCGCATCAACACCACCTTCGCCGGGCTCCGCTTCCACAACCTCAACGGCCAGATGCAACGCCGGGTGGAAAGCTTCGTCTATCAGCTGCAGCGCGAAGCGCGCCGGTTCGATAAAGACGACTACTGACAGGTGTAGCGCGGGACAGCTGCTGTCCCGCGATCCCCTTCACACCTGAGGCGGCTTGCTTGCATCAACCGCATCAACCGCCACGACCTCTTCCTCGCGCTCACCTTCTTGCGGCTCGGCTTCGGTGTCTTCCGCCGCGACCGGCGTCTGCATCTGCTCCTGCACCACCTGCTCGTCGACCCGAGGGTCGAGTGCCGCTGACAAGGGCGAGCCTGCCGCCGGCATGGCGACGTGGTGCAGTGGCGCGTCGTCGACCTGGTGCAGGCCGGTAACGGCCTTCGGCCGGATCCGCCACACCAGCACCAGCGCGAAGAACACGAAGAAGGCATACAGCATCTGCGGCCCGAGCATCTTCATCAGCACGCCCGCCGCCAGCGGCCCGATACTGGCGCCCACCCCGTAGGTAACCAGCAGCATGGCCGTCAGCGACACCCGCCGCTCGCCCTCCACGTGGTCGTTGGAAAACGCCACCGCCAGGGGATACAGGCAGAACTGCAGCAGGGAAATCAGGAAGCCGATGCCGAACAGCAGCTCCAGTGGCACATTTGGCAGGATCGCCAAGGGCAGTGCCGCCAGCGCCAACCCGACGGCCGCGCTGCGGATCAGCAGCGCCCGGTCGTAGCGGTCGGACAGCCAGCCCAGCGGCCATTGCACCACCAGCCCGGCGAGGATGCAGCAGCCCATGAACAGGCCGACCTGCTCGGTGGTGAGCCCCTGGTTGGTGGCATACACCGGCGCCAGACCGTAGAACGAGCCGACGATAAGCCCTGAGCCCAGCACCGTGCTGAGCGATTGCGGCACCCGCTTGATGAAGAACTTCGGGTCCATGGGCGCCGGATGCAGCGGCGCCGGGTGGATGCGCCGGGTCATGGCGACCGGCACCAGGCACAGGGCAAAGCACATCGCCACCAGCATCAGCAGCTCAGGCCCAAGGCCCGGGTGCACCACCAGCACCAGCTGACCCAGCACCAGGCCCAGGTAGGAGGCGATCATGTAGCCGCTGAACACCGCGCCCCGCTGCCGGGCCTCGGCCTGCTCGTTGAGCCAGCTCTCGAGAACCATGTACTGGCACATCATGCCCAGGCCGACGATCATCCTCAGCCCGACCCAGGCCGGTAGCCAGCTGGTCATGCCGTGGCCCAGCACCGCCGCGCCGACGATGCCGGCGCAGGTGGCATAGGCGCGGATGTGCCCGACCCGGCCGATCAGCCGGTGACCGATCTTGCCGCCCAGGGCCAGGCCGAAATAGTTGGCCGCCATGAGCGCGCCCACCCACAGGCTGTCGACGTTCTCGGCAGCCAGGCGCAGGGCCAGGTAGGTACTGAGCAGACCGGAACCGATCAACATCATCAGGGCGGCGAAATACAGCGAACGAAATGGCTTCCAGATCTGGTGCATCAGCGTCCCGAAGGGCTCCTTGGCGCAAGTGGAAAACTGCTTGAAAGCATAAGGGCAAAACCTTGGCAAAGCAGGTCCTGTAGTCGAATAAACCCGGCGAAGGGCGCGCCCTGACGGGTATGCGTCCTTGCCGGCACAGTCGGCCTCAGGCCTGGGCCGCCAGCACGCGCCGCTCCCAGGGGGTGATCTCGTTGAGGAAATCGGTCAGTTCCAGGGTCTTGGTCGCGATATAGCCTTCGATGAACTCGCCACCGAACAGTTCCCGGGCCAGCGTGCTGCGTTTCAGGCGCTCGAGCGCCGCATGCAGCGTGCACGGCAGGCTCAGGTGATCGGGCACCGAGAACTCGCCCTGGATGGCCGCGGTGGGCGCAAGGCCCTGTTCGATACCGTGCAGCCCGGCCGCAAGGCTTGCGGCGATGGCCAGGTACGGATTGGCATCGGCGCCCGGCAGGCGGTTCTCGACCCGGCGTGCCACCGGCGCGCTGGCCGGGATGCGCAGGCCCGCGGCGCGGTTGTCCTCTGACCAGCAGGCATTGTTGGGCGATGCATAGGGATGGCACAGGCGCTGGTAGGCGTTGACGTTCGGCGCGAACAGCGCGGTGAAGTCGGCCATGCAGGCCTGCAGCCCGCCGATGAAGTGATGGAAGGTGTCGGTCGGCAGCCCGTCGCTGTCGCTGAACACATTACGGCCTGTGCCGATCTCCACCAGGCTCTGGTGAATGTGCATCGAACTGCCCGGCGTGCCGGCGAGCGGCTTGGCCATGCACACCACGGTCAGGCCATGCTTGAGCGCGACTTCCTTGAGCAGGTGCTTGAACAGGAAGGTCTGGTCGGCCAGCAGCAACGGATCGCCGTGCAGCAGGTTGATCTCGAACTGGCTGACGCCCATTTCGTGCATGAAGGTGTCACGCGGCAGGCCGAGCTCGGCCATGCAGCGGTACACCTCGCTGAAGAACGGCCGCAGGCCGTTGCTGGAGCTGACGCTGAACGCCGAATGGCCCATTTCGCGCCGGCCGTCCAGGCCCACCGGTGGCTGGAAAGCCAGCGACGGGTCGGGGTTTGGCGCGAAAACGAAAAACTCGAGCTCGGTCGCCACCACTGGCGCCAGGCCCAGGGCCGCGTAGCGGGCGATCACGGTCTTCAGCAGCCCGCGCGTGGACAGGCCCGAGCGCTCGCCCGTCAATTCATTGGCATCGCAGATGGCCAGCGCGCGCGGCGAATCGCTCCAGGGCAGGCGGAAGGTCTGGTGGGGGTCGGCGACCAGCGCCAGGTCGCCATCGTCACTGCCGTAGAACCGAGCGGGCGGGTAGCCGCCCATGATGCATTGCAGCAAGACGCCGCGCGCCAGTTGCAGCCGGCGCCCCTCGAGGAAGCCCTCGGCGGTCATCACCTTGCCACGCGGCACGCCGTTGAGGTCTGGCGTGACGCATTCGATCTCATCAATGCCCTTCAAACGCTCGGCGAATGAATGCAGGCCATTGGTCGTCATGACACTGTCCTTATTGTTTTCGCATGCCGGAAACGGCGACAGGCACAACATAGGCCTGCGCGCGCCGCACTGCAACGTCATCCCTGCAACGTCATCCCGTTGACCGGCAACGGCAGCGCTGTCTTGTAGCGCACCTGCTTGAGCGCAAAGCTGGAGCGGATGTTCGCAACCCCCGGCAAGCGCGTGAGGTAGTCGAGAAAGCGCTCCAGCGCCTGGATGCTGGGCAACAGCACGCGCAGCAGGTAGTCCGGGTCGCCGGTCATCAGGTAGCACTCCATGACCTCGGGGCGCTCGGCGATCTCCTCCTCGAAGCGGTGCAGCGACTGCTCGACCTGCTTCTCGAGGCTGACATGGATGAACACGTTCACGTCCAGGCCCAGCACTTCGGGGGACAGCAGCGTCACTTGCTGACGGATCACCCCCAGTTCTTCCATGGCCTTGACCCGGTTGAAACACGGCGTGGGCGAGAGGTTCACCGAGCGGGCCAGCTCGGCGTTGGTGATACGGGCGTTCTCCTGCAGGCTGTTGAGGATGCCGATATCGGTGCGATCGAGTTTTCGCATGAGACAGATTCACCTGATTCTTGTGTTTATGCGGAAGGTTTATCTGCTGGCCGGGATAAAGGCAATCAACATGAGAGAAAAAATCTCCCGCCGGCCCACTAAGATGTAATCAACGCTGAGCCCTCGGCCACACGCCGGCAATCAGCAGCGACCGCTTCAAAGCTCACAAAAACACAAGACCGAGCGAGCGTGAACAGCATGAACGAGTATGCCCCCCTGCGCCTGCATGTGCCCGAGCCCACCGGCCGGCCAGGCTGCCAGACCGATTTCTCCTACCTGCGGCTGAACGATGCTGGTCAGGTCCGCAAGCCGCCCGTCGATGTCGAGCCCGCCGATACGGCCGACCTTTCCAACAGCCTGATCCGCGTGCTCGACGAGCACGGCAACGCCTTGGGCCCGTGGGCCGAGGGCATCGATGCCGACGTGCTGCGCGCCGGCATGCGCGCGATGCTCAAGACCCGGCTGTTCGACAGCCGCATGGTGGTTGCCCAGCGCCAGAAGAAGATGTCCTTCTATATGCAGAGCCTGGGCGAGGAAGCCATCGGCAGCGCCCAGGCCCTGGCGCTCAACCGCACCGACATGTGCTTCCCGACCTACCGCCAGCAAAGCATCCTGATGGCCCGCGACGTGTCGCTGGTCGAGATGATCTGCCAGCTGTTGTCCAACGAACGCGACCCCCTCAAAGGCCGCCAGCTGCCGATCATGTACTCGGTGCGCGAGGCCGGCTTCTTCACCATCAGCGGCAACCTGGCGACCCAGTTCGTGCAGGCGGTCGGCTGGGCCATGGCCTCGGCGATCAAGGGCGACACCAAGATCGCCTCGGCCTGGATAGGCGACGGCGCCACCGCCGAGTCCGACTTCCACACCGCCCTCACCTTCGCCCATGTGTACCGCGCCCCGGTGATCCTCAACGTGGTCAACAACCAGTGGGCGATCTCGACCTTCCAGGCCATCGCCGGCGGCGAGGCCACCACCTTCGCCGGGCGCGGCGTGGGTTGCGGGATCGCCTCGCTTCGGGTCGACGGCAACGACTTCATCGCCGTCTACGCGGCCTCGCGCTGGGCCGCCGAGCGCGCCCGCCGCGGCCTCGGCCCGAGCCTGATCGAATGGGTCACCTACCGCGCCGGCCCGCATTCCACCTCGGACGATCCGTCCAAGTACCGGCCCGCCGATGACTGGAGCCACTTCCCGCTAGGCGACCCAATCGCCCGCCTCAAGCAGCATCTGCTGGCCCAGGGCCTGTGGAGCGAGGAAGAACACCAGGCCGTCACCGCCGAGCTCGAAGCCGAGATCATCGCCGCGCTCAGGGAGGCCGAGCAGTACGGCACCCTCGGCCACGGCCACGCGCCAAGCGCCGCTTCGATGTTCGAGGACGTGTACAAGGACATGCCCGACCACCTGCGGCGCCAGCGCCAGCAATTGGGGGTGTGAGATGAACGACCACAACAGCAGCATCGACCTGGACACCGCCATGACCACCACCACCATGACCATGATCCAGGCCTTGCGCTCGGCCATGGATGTGATGCTCGAACGCGATGACAACGTGGTGGTGTACGGCCAGGACGTCGGCTACTTCGGCGGCGTGTTCCGCTGCACCGAAGGCCTGCAGGCCAAGTACGGCAAGTCGCGGGTGTTCGACGCGCCGATTTCCGAAAGCGGCATCGTCGGCACCGCCGTGGGGATGGGCGCCTATGGCCTGCGGCCGGTGGTGGAGATCCAGTTCGCCGACTACTTCTACCCCGCCTCCGACCAGATCGTTTCCGAGATGGCGCGCCTGCGCTACCGCTCGGCTGGCGAGTTCATTTCGCCGCTGACCCTGCGCATGCCTTGCGGCGGCGGCATCTACGGCGGCCAGACCCACAGCCAGAGCCCCGAGGCCATGTTCACCCAGGTCTGCGGCCTGCGCACCGTGATGCCCTCCAACCCTTATGACGCCAAGGGCTTGCTGATCGCCTCGATCGAGAACGACGATCCGGTGATCTTCCTGGAGCCCAAGCGCCTGTACAACGGCCCCTTCGACGGCCACCACGACCGTCCCGTGACTCCGTGGTCGAAACACCCGGCCAGCGCCGTGCCCGATGGCTACTACCGCGTGCCGCTGGACAAGGCCGCCATCACCCGCCCCGGCAACGACGTGACGGTGCTGACCTATGGCACCACCGTCTACGTCGCCCAGGTCGCCGCCGAGGAAACCGGCGTCGATGCCGAGGTCATAGACCTGCGCAGCCTGTGGCCACTGGACCTGGACACCATCGTCGAGTCGGTGAAAAAGACCGGCCGCTGCGTGGTGGTCCATGAGGCCACGCGCACCTGCGGCTTCGGTGCCGAGCTGGTGGCGCTGGTGCAGGAGCACTGCTTCCACCACCTCGAAGCCCCGATCGAACGGGTCACCGGATGGGACACGCCCTACCCCCACGCGCAGGAATGGGCCTACTTCCCAGGTCCGTCACGGGTGGGCGCGGCATTGAAACGGGTCATGGAGGTCTGAATGGGCACGCACGTCATCAAGATGCCGGACATCGGCGAAGGCATCGCGCAGGTCGAGCTGGTGGAGTGGTTCGTCAAGGTCGGCGACATGGTCAGCGAAGACCAGGTGGTGGCCGATGTCATGACCGACAAGGCCACGGTCGAGATTCCTTCGCCGGTCAGCGGCAAGGTCCTGGCCCTGGGCGGGCAGCCGGGTGAAGTCATGGCGGTCGGCAGCGAGCTGATCCGCATCGAGGTCGAAGGCAGCGGTAACCAGCGGGAAACGGCCGAGGCCAGGCCGGTCGAGGCGGCAGCGGCGCCCGCCCCTGCTCCGGCCCCTGCACCGGTGGCTGCGGTGGCTGCCGTGGCTTCGGCTCCGGCGATGAACGCTCCCGCCAGCACCTACGCCGCGCCGGACATCGTGCCGCGCCAGGCCCACGAACGGCCTCTGGCCTCGCCGGCTGTGCGCAAGCGTGCGCTGGACGCCGGTATAGAGCTGCGCTTCGTGCATGGCAGCGGCCCCGCCGGGCGCATCCTGCATGAAGACCTCGACGCCTTCATGAGCCAGCCCCAGCGCGCCAGTGCTTCGGGCTCGCCAGGCTACGCGCGCCGCAGCGACAGCGAACAGATCCCGGTGATCGGCCTGCGCCGCAAGATCGCCCAGCGCATGCAGGACGCCAAGCGCCGGGTCGCGCACTTCAGCTACGTCGAGGAAATCGACGTCACCGCCCTCGAAGACCTGCGCCAGCACCTCAACAAACAGTGGGGCGACAGCCGCGGCAAGCTCACCCTGCTGCCCTTCCTGGTGCGCGCCATAGTGGTGGCGCTACGCGATTTCCCACAGATCAACGCCACTTATGACGACGAAGCCCAGGTCATCACCCGCCATGGCGCCGTGCATGTGGGTATCGCCACCCAGGGCGACAACGGTCTGATGGTGCCCGTGCTGCGCCATGCCGAAGCCGGCACCCTGTGGAGCAACGCCGGCGAAATCACCCGCCTGGCCCACGCCGCGCGCACCAACAAGGCCAGCCGCGAGGAGCTGTCCGGCTCGACCATCACCCTGACCAGCCTCGGCGCGCTCGGCGGCATCGCCAGCACGCCGGTGGTCAACACGCCGGAAGTCGCCATCGTCGGGGTCAACCGCATGGTCGAGCGGCCCATGGTGATCAACGGCCAGATCGTCGTGCGCAAGATGATGAATCTGTCCAGCTCGTTCGATCACCGGGTGGTCGACGGCATGGACGCCGCCCGCTTCATCCAGGCCGTGCGCGGCCTGCTGGAACAACCTGCCTGCCTGTTCGTGGAGTGACCATGCAACCGACCTTGAATACCACGCTGCTGATCATCGGTGGCGGTCCTGGCGGGTACGTGGCCGCCATCCGTGCCGGGCAACTGGGCATACCCACCGTGCTGGTCGAAGGCCAGGCGCTGGGCGGGACCTGCCTGAACGTGGGCTGCATTCCGTCCAAGGCGCTGATCCACGTCGCCGAGCAGTTCCATCAGATGAGCCACGCATCGAATCTCGGCATCAGCGTCTCGGCACCGCGCCTGGACATCAACCAGAGCGTCGCCTGGAAGGACGGCATCGTTGACCGGCTGACCAGCGGCGTCGCGGCCCTGCTGAAAAAGCACAAGGTCCAGGTCATCCATGGCTGGGCGAACATCGTCGACGGCAAGAGCGTCGAGGTCGACGGCCAGCGAATCCAGTGCGAGCACCTGTTGCTGGCGACCGGTTCCAGCAGTGTCGAATTGCCGATGCTGCCCATGGGCGGGCCGATCATCTCGTCCACCGAAGCGCTGGCGCCAGACAGCCTGCCCCAGCACCTGGTGGTGGTCGGGGGCGGGTATATCGGTCTGGAGCTTGGCATTGCCTACCGCAAGCTGGGCGTCGCGGTGAGCGTGATCGAGGCCCGCGAGCGGGTGTTGCCGACCTATGACAGCGAATTGACCCAGCCGGTGGCCGACTCGATCAGCAAGCTTGGGATCACGCTGTACCTGGGGCATGGCGTCGAAGGCTTCGACGCCGACACGCGGTGCTTGTTGGCGCGTGATGCAAACGGTGCCGAAGTCCGCCTGGAGACCGACCGCGTGCTGGTCGCCGTGGGCCGTCGCCCGCGCACCCAAGGCTTCAACCTAGAGCGCCTGGCGCTGAAGATGAACGGCGCCGCGGTTGCCGTCGACGACCGCTGCCAGACCAGCATGCGTAATGTCTGGGCGATTGGCGACCTGACTGGCGAACCCATGCTGGCCCATCGCGCCATGGCCCAGGGCGAGATGGTCGCCGAGCTGATCGCCGGCAAGGCTCGCCGATTTGAGCCGACGGCGATCGCGGCGGTGTGCTTCACCGATCCGGAACTGGTGGTGGTCGGCCAGACGCCCGAACAGGCGCAGCAGCAAGGCCTGGACTGCATCGTCAGCCAGTTCCCGTTCGCGGCCAATGGCCGGGCCATGACTTTGGAGGCGAAAAGCGGTTTCGTGCGGGTCGTGGCGCGGCGGGACAACCACCTGATCCTCGGCTGGCAGGCGGTTGGGGTTGGGGTGTCCGAGCTGTCCAGCGCGTTTGCCCAGTCACTGGAGATGGGCGCGCGGCTGGAGGACATCGCCGGAACGATCCATGCGCATCCGACGCTGGGTGAAGCGGTGCAGGAAGCCGCGCTGCGCGCGTTGGGGCATGCGCTGCATATCTGATCTTGCAGCGCCTATGCGATTCTGGGGCCGCTACGCGGCCCAATCGCGGCACAAGGCCAGCTCCCACAAGTGCCGGCTACGCCGGCACGGCGGCTAGAGTGGCCAGGCCTGCGGCCGGCCCGGCATAGCCGGGCCCTGTGAGGAACTGTCTTCTGCCGAGGTAATCACAACCCCCGGCCCGGCATAGCCGGGCCCTATGGGGAACTGTCTTCTGCCGAGGTAATCACAACCCCCGGCCCGGCATAGCCCGGCCC
>NZ_DATELE010000187.1:0-3416 GCF_035277045.1 Pseudomonas sp.
CACGGGTCAGGGTCGGGGCAACGAAGGGACACTGGTTATACATACAGACCCCCGTTGCTGGCAAGCGCCCCGGATCAGCGGTCATGTGCGCAGGTCGAGGTCCCGTCTGGCCAACTGCGCCATCAGCGCGTTTCCCCCGCCCGCCAACGGATGATGACGGTACAGCCGTTGCAATTGCGCCATGTCGAGGCCGCTGTTGGTCATCAGCCATTTCTCTACCGCCCGCGGACACTCTCTGCCCTGCAGGGCCCGGTGCAGGTAGGGCAATGCCACACGCATCGCCGGGTGACAACGGCGCAGGAAGTAGTCCAGGCGCTGGCCACGGGCCGTGAAGGGGGCGTACAGCAGGCAGGCCAGCTGCGAGTCGCCCAGATCGAACGCCTGTTCGAAATACGCGGTGGCTTCGTTGCGCACGGTCTCCCAGCCGGGTGCCACGATCTCCGGTGCCGTGCCACGCATGCGCCAGACATACCCATTGAACGCCTCCTCATAGCCCCGTTGGCAGAAATGCTCACCACGCAGACCTTGCAGGTGCGCCACCAGCCCGGGGTCGCTCGAGGCCGCCAGCGCTGGCATGCCATCGGCCCAGCCTTCGCGATGGCCCAGCATGCTGTCCAGGCGTTGCGGCGCGGCCAGGTCGTGGAGCAGCTCGTCGATCGCGATGAGTTGCAGTGGCGTCGCCCAGGTCACGCAGTGGCGCAGGGAGGGTTGCCCCTGATCGGTTCCCTGCATCCGTTGGAGCAGATCACGGTGCAGGTGGCCCAGTCCGCCGGCCAGGGTGCGGGCGCAGGTCTGCAACGGCGATCCCGTGGGCAGCCCCGCCCGGCGCAGGCAGCCCCGCGCCCACGCCAGGTAGCGATGCCGCTCGCGTGAGGGCACGGCACACGCCAGCGCGTTGATCTCGCTATCGGCCTCCAGCACCTTGCCCAGCGCGTCGGCGAGCGCCAGATGATGGCGGCTGCCCAGCAGGCAGTGAGGGTGGGCGCCACTCATGTGGCCGAACAGCAGCAACCCCTCGCGCTCCTCCCGCAGACGCGGCTGCGGCCGCCGGATGTCGAACGGCACGACCTGCCCTTCCTCGACCATCAGCAACCGGACCCGCGGGTCGTCATGCAGAAACAGCGCGCTGAAGCTGCGCTCGCAGTTTTCCAGCGCATGGCTGCCGACCCCGGCCAGGCGCGCCGTCGCGACACGCAGGTTGAACGTGCAGCGGGACCGCCTCGCAATGATCAGCTGCGCCGCGCGCACGCAGGCCAGGGCGTGGGCACTGCGCCGGTCGCCGCAATCGAGCAGCAACAGCGTGAAGTCACCGATGCGCTCGACGCCACCCGCTGCCACCAGCAGGCGCTGGACCAGCAACTGCAACGACGCCCGCTGGGCCTGCGACATGTAGTCGAGCAGGCGCGACAGCACCTGCTGGTAGATAAAGTGCATGGCTTGATCGTGGCTTGTGCTCATGGGGTCACCTCACTGGCAATGGATGTGGCCAGCCAGCGGTGGTGCGCTGGCTGGACCTGACCCATGCTGGATCGAATTTCCCCATGAGGCCCGTAGGACCGGTCTGAGTTCTTTGTAGGAAAAATCTATAAAAAAGCCCGAGACGGGCTCGGGCTGATTCGATGACGGTGCAAAGGGCGAGAACGACGCGGTCAGGTGCCGCTCACGTCCAGCACCACGCGCCCGCCACACGGGCATTCATCCATGGTGCGATGCGCCTCGACCACCTGCTCGAACGGGTAGACCTTGACGATCTGCGGCGTCAGCAGCTTGTCGGCGGTGAACTGGTTGATATCGCGCAACGCACGCTGCAGCGCCACCTCGTCCTGGCTGATGCCCAGCTCCGGCTTGCCGGTGAAGTTGCTCACGCAGTGCAGGAAGAACTGGATGTTCTTCTGGAACGCGGCGCAGGCCGGGAACGGCGTCTGGTTGCCACCCTGCAGGCCATACAGCACCAGGCTGCCACGCGGCGCGATGACATCGCCCAGCAGCGACATCTGCGGGCCGCCCATGCCATCGAGGACCATGTCGACGCCCCGGCCATCGGTGTACTTGCCGATCTGCATGACCAGGTCCTGCTCTTCGGTGACGATCACCTTGTCGGCGCCCAGGCCGAGCAGGCAAGCGCGCTGCTCCGGGTCCTTGGTGGCGGCGAACACCTTGAGCCCCAACGCCTTGCCCAGCTGCACGAAGGCAGGCCCCGCGCAATGGCTGGCATCGGTCACCAGGGCGGTCTGCCCGGCCTTGGCGCGCGCCAGGTCGACGTAGGCGAAATAGGCGATCAGCAGCGGCGTGTAGTGCACGCTGGCCTCGATCGGCGTGAGGTGCTCCGGGTAGCGGGTCAGAGCCGTGCGCGGCAGCACGATCACCTCGCCATAGACCGGGTGGTCGTTGGCGCTGGTGGCCGGGAAACTCGCGACCCGGTCGCCCACCGCCAGGTCATCGACGCCTTCGCCGACCGCGGTGACAACGCCCGCCATCTCGTGGCCGATGCCGGCCGGCAGGCGAGCCTTGGACGGCGCCAGGTTCTGCCGCCAGAGCACGTCGTACCAGCTCACGCCAATCGCCTCGACGCGGATCTGCACCTCGCCCGCAGCGGGGGACGGCTCGGGCTGCTCTTCGCACTTGAGCACATCGGCCGCGCCGAACTTGTGGAAACGGATCATGCGGGACATCGCAAACCTCGCCTTGTGAACCTTTAATACCACGGACTTTATCCGGGCTTTGAGCGTTAGACCATCAGCGGCTATTAATAGTCGACATGCCTGGCATCGATTGAGCTCCGCGTGTTATCCGGCACGGGAGCCCACAAAGCGGTGCAGGTTAACAGCCTTTGGCCTTAAGATTCACCCCTGCCCCATCCTTGCGAAGCTTGCTGATGAACCGTAACGACCTGCGCCGCGTCGACCTCAACCTGCTGATCGTCTTCGAAACACTCATGCATGAGCGTAGCGTGACCCGTGCCGCCGAGAAACTGTTTCTGGGCCAGCCCGCCATCAGCGCGGCCCTTTCGCGCCTGCGCGGACTGTTCGACGATCCCTTGTTCGTGCGCACCGGACGCAGCATGGAGCCCTCGGCGCGGGCCAACGAGATCTTCGCCCTGCTCTCCCCCGCCCTCGACTCGATCTCCACCGCCGTCAGCCGCGCCGCCGAGTTCGATCCCGGCACCAGCGCCGCGGTGTTTCGCATCGGGCTGTCCGATGACGCCGAATTCGCCCTGCTGCCGCGCCTGCTCAAGCGCATCCGCGCCGAAGCGCCGGGTATCGTGCTGGTGGTGCGCCGGGTCAATTACCTGTTGATGCCGACCCTGCTGGCGTCGGGCGAAATCTCGGTGGGCGTGAGCTACACCAATGAGCTGCCCGCCAATGCCAAGCGCAACATCCTGCGGCGCAGCAAGCCCAAGCTGCTGCGCGCCGACA
>NZ_DATELE010000188.1:0-5288 GCF_035277045.1 Pseudomonas sp.
CGTCATCCAGGAATAAGAGGTCATAGAGCCAGCCATGGACCTGTTTCGAAGCGAACCCGTAGCCCAGCCCCTGGCCGCGCGCCTGCGCCCGGCCAACCTGGACGAGTACGTGGGCCAGGAGCACCTGCTGGCCCGCGGCAAGCCGCTGCGTGAGGCGCTGGAGCAGGGCGCGCTGCACTCGATGATCTTCTGGGGGCCGCCCGGGGTGGGCAAGACCACCCTGGCGCGGCTGCTGGCGCAGTTCTGCGATGCGCACTTCGAGACGGTTTCGGCGGTGCTGGCGGGGGTCAAGGAAATTCGCCAGGCGGTCGAGGTGGCCAGGCAGCAGGCCGGGCAGTATGGCCGGCGCACCATCCTGTTCGTCGACGAGGTGCACCGCTTCAACAAGTCGCAACAGGACGCCTTCCTGCCATTCGTCGAGGACGGCACGCTGATCTTCATCGGCGCCACCACCGAGAACCCCTCGTTCGAACTCAACAACGCCTTGCTCTCGCGGGCGCGGGTCTACGTGCTCAAGAGCCTGGACGAAGCCGCGCTGCGCAAGCTGGTCGACCGTGCCCTCACCGAGGAACGTGGCCTGGGCAAGCGACAGCTGCGCATCGGCGACGAAGCCTTCAGGATGCTCATGGCCGCCGCCGACGGTGATGGCCGGCGGATCCTGAATTTTCTCGAGAACGCCTCCGACTTGGCCGAGGACGGTGGCGAGATTGGCGTCGAGCTGCTGCAAAGCCTGCTCGGCGACAGCCGCCGGCGCTTCGACAAGGGTGGTGAAGCCTTCTACGACCAGATTTCGGCGCTGCACAAGTCGGTGCGCGGCTCCAACCCGGACGGCGCGTTGTACTGGTACGCGCGCATGCTCGACGGTGGCTGCGACCCGCTGTACATCGCCCGGCGCGTGGTGCGCATGGCCAGCGAGGACATCGGCAACGCCGACCCCCGCGCGCTGAGCCTGTGCCTGTCGGCCTGGGATGTGCAGGAGCGCCTGGGCAGCCCCGAGGGTGAGCTGGCGGTGGCCCAGGCCATCATTTATCTCGCCTGCGCGCCAAAGAGCAACGCGGTGTACATGGGTTTCAAGACCGCCATGCGCGAAGCCGCCGAGCACGGCTCGCTCGAAGTGCCACTGCATCTGCGCAACGCGCCGACCAAGCTGATGAAGCAACTGGGCTATGGCGAACAGTACCGCTATGCCCACGATGAGCCCGACGCCTACGCCGCTGGCGAAGACTACTTTCCCGACCAGCTCGAACCGCGCCCCTACTACCAGCCGGTACCGCGCGGTCTCGAGCTGAAGATTGGCGAAAAGCTGCGCCACCTCGCCGAGCTGGACCGCACCAGCCCCATCCGCCGGAGAAAACCGTGATTGCAGTGATAGCCGCCGTCAGTGCGGGGGGCGTGGCCGGGACGTTGATGCGCTTTGCCGCCGGCAATTGGGTCAGCGCGCACTGGCCACGGCAGTTCTATCTCGCTACCCTTGGCGTCAACCTGATTGGCTGTCTGATCATTGGCGTACTGTACGGGCTGTTTCTCAACCGTCCCGGCGTGCCGATCGAACTGCGGGCGGGCCTGATCGTCGGTTTTGTCGGCGGCCTGACCACCTTTTCATCCTTTTCACTGGATACCGTGCGCCTGCTCGAAAGCGGGCAGGCGCCGCTGGCCTTCGGTTATGCTGCAGCCAGCGTATTGGGCGGGCTGCTTGCGACCTGGGCCGGCCTTTATCTGACCAAATTCTGAACCAACGAGAAAACGATATGCTCGATTCCAAACTGTTACGCGGCCAACTTCAGGAAGTGGCGGACCGCCTGGCCTCCCGTGGCTTCAGCCTGGATGTCGCGCGCATCGAATCCCTGGAAGAGCGCCGCAAGGCGGTGCAGACCCGTACCGAACAGCTGCAGGCCGAGCGTAACGCCCGTTCCAAGTCCATCGGCCAGGCCAAGGCGCGTGGCGAGGACATCGCCCCGCTGATGGCCGACGTCGAGCGCATGGCCGGTGAGCTGGCCAGTGGCAAGACCGAGCTTGACGGCATCCAGGCCGAGCTCGACGCCATTGTGCTGGGCATTCCCAACCTGCCGGACGCCAGCGTGCCGGTCGGCGCCGATGAAGACGCCAACGTCGAAGTGCGCCGCTGGGGTACCCCACGCGACTTCGATTTCGAGGTCAAGGACCATGTGGCCCTGGGCGAGCTGAGCGGCGGCCTGGACTTCGAGACCGCCGCCAAGCTCTCTGGTGCCCGCTTTGCCCTGCTGCGCGGCCCGATTGCCCGCCTGCACCGCGCGCTGGCGCAGTTCATGATCAACCTGCACACCAGCGAGCACGGCTACGAAGAGGCCTACACCCCTTACCTGGTTCAGGCCCCGGCCCTGCAAGGCACCGGCCAGCTGCCCAAGTTCGAGGAAGACCTGTTCAAGATCAGCCGCGAAGGCGAGGCCGATTTCTACCTGATCCCGACCGCCGAAGTGTCGCTGACCAACATCGTGGCCGGCGAGATCCTCGACGCGAAACAGCTGCCGATCAAGTTCGTCGCCCACACCCCGTGCTTCCGCAGCGAAGCCGGTGCCTCGGGCCGCGACACCCGCGGGATGATCCGCCAGCACCAGTTCGACAAGGTCGAGATGGTCCAGGTCGTCGCGCCCGACCAGTCGATGCAGGCCCTCGAAAACCTCACCGCCAACGCCGAGCGCGTGTTGCAGGCCCTGGAGCTTCCGTACCGTGTCCTGTCGCTGTGCACCGGTGACATGGGCTTCAGCGCGGTCAAGACCTACGACCTGGAAGTGTGGGTGCCGAGCCAGGACAAGTACCGCGAGATCTCGTCATGCTCCAACTGCGGCGACTTCCAGGCCCGCCGCATGCAGGCCCGCTGGCGCAACCCGGAAACCGGCAAGCCGGAACTGGTGCATACGCTCAACGGTTCGGGCCTGGCGGTTGGCCGCACCCTGGTCGCCGTGCTGGAGAACTACCAGCAGGCCGACGGCTCGATCCGTGTGCCGGATGTGCTGAAGCCGTACATGGCTGGCCTTGAGGTCATTCGCTAAATGGACTACCTGCCGCTGTTCCACAAGCTGCAGGGCAGCCGCGCGCTGGTCGTTGGCGGTGGCGAGATCGCCCTGCGCAAGGCGCGTCTGCTGGCCGATGCCGGCGCCGTGCTGCGGGTGGTGGCGCCCGACGTCGACGGCCAGCTTGCCGCGCTGGCCCGTGAGGGCGGCGGCGAGGTCCAGGTGCGCGGCTACCAGCTGCGGGACCTGGACGGTTGCCGGCTGGTGATCGCCGCCACCGACGACCCGGCGCTCAACGCCCAGGTGTCCGCCGACGCCCAGCAGCGCAGCCTGCCGGTCAACGTGGTGGACGCCCCGGCGCTGTGCACGGTGATCTTCCCGGCCATCGTCGACCGTTCACCTCTGGTGGTGGCCGTTTCCAGCGGTGGCGACGCGCCGGTGCTGGCGCGCCTGATCCGTGCCAAGCTCGAAGCCTGGATTCCCTCGGCCTACGGTGAGCTGGCCGGCCTGGCCGCGCGGTTCCGCCACAAGGTCAAGGCACTGTACCCGGACGTCAACCAGCGCCGAGGGTTCTGGGAAGACGTGTTCCAGGGGCCGATCGCCGAACGCCAGCTGGCTGGGCAGGGCGCCGAAGCCGAACGCCTGCTGCAGGCCAAGGTCGATGGCGCGCCGAGCCAGCAAGGCGGCGAGGTGTACCTGGTCGGTGCCGGCCCGGGTGATCCGGACCTGCTCACCTTCCGCGCCCTGCGCCTGATGCAGCAGGCCGACGTGGTGCTGTACGACCGTCTGGTGGCCCCGGCGATCATCGAGATGTGCCGGCGCGATGCCGAGCGGATCTACGTTGGCAAGCGCCGCGCCGACCATGCGGTGCCCCAGGACCAGATCAACCGCCTGCTGGTGGATCTTGCCCGTCAGGGCAAGCGCGTGTTGCGCCTCAAGGGTGGCGATCCGTTCATCTTCGGCCGTGGCGGCGAAGAGATCGAAGAGCTGGCCGAGGAGGGCATTCCTTTCCAGGTGGTGCCAGGCATTACCGCGGCCAGCGGCTGCTCCGCGTACGGCGGCATTCCGCTGACTCACCGCGATTACGCCCAGTCGGTACGTTTCGTGACCGGACACCTCAAGGATGGCACCAGCAATTTGCCTTGGCATGACCTGGTGGCGCCCGCCCAGACCCTGGTGTTCTACATGGGCCTGGTTGGCTTGCCGACCATCTGCGCCGAGCTGATCCGCCACGGCCGCGCCGCGAGCACTCCGGCAGCGCTGGTGCAGCAAGGCACCACCCGCAACCAGCGAGTGTTCACCGGCACCCTGGCTGACCTGCCAGACCTGGTGGCCCGGCACGAGGTACATGCCCCGACGCTGGTGATCGTGGGCGAAGTGGTGCAGTTGCGCGAGAAGCTGGCCTGGTTCGAAGGCAGCCAGGGGGAGGGGTAGAACTCGCCAGGCGCCTGGCTTGAGAGGTGCAGCGCCCTTGAGATCAAGCGCCGCACGGGCGGCGCTCGATTTGACAGCGACACATACCCCCAGCGAACCCCTTCTCGAGTACGCCATGAGTTCCAGCACCCCGTTGTCCGGAGTCAACCAACCGCTGCGCGGTATCGTGCTGGTGGTGACGGCCACGTTCTTGTTCGCCAGCCACGATGCCTTGTCGAAGTTTCTAGGCGGGATCTATCCCGTGGTGATGGTTGTCTGGGCGCGCTATGTGGTGCACACGCTGCTGATGGCCGGCATCTTCCTGCCCCAGGCTGGCCTGCGCGTGCTGCGCACCAGTCGCCCCGGCCTGCAACTGGTGCGCGCCTTGAGCCTGCTCAGCACCAGTTTGCTGTTTACCGCAGGCCTTCAGTACCTGCCGCTGGCCGAGGCCACCGCGGTCAACTTCCTGGCGCCCGTGCTGGTCACGGCCCTGTCGGTGCCGCTGCTCAAGGAGCACGTCACGCTGGGGCAGTGGGTGGCGGTGGTGATGGGCTTCGTAGGGGTGCTGGTGGTGGTGCACCCTGGCGGCTCGCTGTTCACCCCGGCGATCCTGTTTCCGTTTGGCTCGGCCATGGGCTTCTGCATTTACCAGTTGCTGACCCGCAAGCTGGCCGCCCACGACAGCCCGACCACCAGCAATTTTCTGGCCGGGCTGTGCAATACGGTGGTGATGACTGCGCTGGTGCCGTTCTTCTGGCAGTTGCCGAGCCTGCAACATGGCCTGCTGATGCTGGCCTTGGGCGGCTGCGGGATGACGGCCCACCTGCTGCTGACCCAGGCCTTCCGCCATGCGGCCCCGGCGCTGCTGGCGCCGTTCGGCTATTG
>NZ_DATELE010000189.1:0-5503 GCF_035277045.1 Pseudomonas sp.
TCAAACCATCGCTAACCTCTGCTTGCGCGTCGGCGCTGCAAACGCCTGGTCAATCGCCGCCAGATCCTCGGCATCCAGCACCAGGTCGCCCGCCGCCGCATTCATCCGCACATGCTCAGGCGACACCGCCTTGGGTATCGCGATCACTCCGTCCTCGCGCGTCACCCACGCCAGACTGACTTGGGCAGGAGTGACACCATGGCGCTCGGCGATCCGCGACAGCACAGGATGCCCCAGCAGCTTGCCAGCCTGCGCCAATGGACAATAGGCCATGGTCGGCAGGCCACGGGCCTGGCTCCAGGGCAGCAGGTCGAACTCGATACCGCGTTGCGACGGGTTGTACAGCACCTGATTGGTTGCGCAATCGGCGTTGTCCAGCTCGATCAGGTCATCCACATCGAAATTCGACACACCCCAACGGCGAATCTTCCCGGTTTCACGAAGACGCTCAAACGCCTCGACCGTTTCCTCAAGCGCATGCTGCCCGCGCCAGTGCAGCAGGTACAGATCGATGCAGTCGGTGCCCAACCGCCGCAAGCTGCGTTCGCAGGCAGCCGGCACGCCCTTGAGGCTGGCGTTGTGCGGGTAGACCTTGCTGACCAGGAACACCTGGTCCCGCCGACCGGCGATAGCCTCGCCCACGACGGTCTCGGCACCCCCCTCGGCATACATCTCGGCAGTGTCGATCAGGGTCAGCCCGAGCTCGATGCCTTGCTGCAGGGCCGCCACCTCGCGGTCCCTCTGGGCAGGGTCTTCTCCCATGTACCAGGTGCCCTGGCCAATGGCCGGAACGTTTGAGCCTGCAAGTTTCAAGGTACGCATGTCACCTCCGGGGGACGGGTATGTGCAAGGAGCACGTCGAGCAGCGCCTGGGCTGCGGTGGACAACTTGTGATCGCCCAGCGAGATGACGCCGATGCGCCGCTCCACGCAGGGTTCGACCAACGGCACGCAGCGTGCGCCGAGTTCCTGCATCTGGCCGATGCACAGCGCTGGCACGGCGCTCACCCCCAGGCCGTTGGCAACCATGCGGCCAATGGTGGTGAGCTGGTGACTCTCGAACGCCACCGCCAGCTTGCCGTGCTCGAGCGCCAGGTGTTCCTCGAGCAGCAAACGCACCGCCGACGGACGCTGCAGGGCAATGAAATCCTGCGCCAGCAACTCGCGCCAGGTCACCCGCGCTTGCAGGGCCAAGGCCGAATCAGCCGGCACCACCGCCACAAACCGGTCCAGGTACAGCGGCTCGAAGTGCAGGGCATCGCCACTGTCGGGTTCAAAGCCAATGCCCAGTTCGACGCGCCGGTGACGCACCAGTTCCAGTACCTGTTCGTTGATCACGTCGTGCACGGTGACGTTGACCCGCGGATAGCGCTGGCGGAACACCTTGAGCGAGGCCGGCAGCAGGTTGCCGGCAAACGCGGGCATCGCCGCGACAGCCACGCGCCCCAGCTGCAAGGTGAAACGCTGGCGCAGCAGCTCTTCGGTGTCCTCCCAGTCCACCAGCAGGCGCCGGGCCAGTGGCAACAGCACTTCGCCTTCCGGGGTCAGGCTGACGCTGCGCGTGGTACGGGTGAGGAGGGCGCCGCCGAGGTTGTCCTCAAGCGCCTTGATCGTAAGGCTCAGGGCCGGCTGCGAGATGTGCAGGTGCTCCCCGGCCTGGGCGAAGCTCTGGTACTTGGCCACGGTAACGAAGGCACGCAACTGCTTGACGTTCATGAGTCTCGATCTTTGTTTTGGAAAAGTTATCAATCGATGAATTAATCAAAATTAACAAATTAGTGGGCGCGGGTGAAGATGCGCTCAACGCTCACCGACACCCCGTCGGTCAACAACGACAACAGGCGGAACAGCATGGCCGGACTGGACAAGCGCGTAGCAACCTATGAACAGGCACTCGACGGCCTGACCGATGGCATGACCGTCCTGGCCGGCGGTTTCGGCCTGTGCGGCATCCCCGAAAACCTGATCGCCGAGATCCGCCACCGCGGGGTCAAGGGGCTGACGGTGGTCTCCAACAACTGTGGCGTGGACGACTTCGGCCTGGGCTTGCTGCTCAAGGACCGGCAGATCCGCAAGATGGTCGCCTCCTATGTGGGTGAAAACGCCGAGTTCGAGCGCCAGCTACTCAGCGGCGAGCTCGAAGTGGAGTTGACCCCGCAAGGTACCCTCGCCGAGAAAATGCGCGCTGGCGGTGCTGGCATTCCCGCCTTTTTCACCGCCACCGGCTACGGCACCCCGATCGCCGAAGGCAAGGAGGTGCGCAACTTCAACGGCCGCAACTACATCCTCGAAGAAGCCATCACCGGCGACTTCGCCATCGTCAAAGGCTGGAAAGCCGATTACTACGGCAACATCGTCTACCGCAACACCGCGCAAAATTTCAACCCGCTGGCCGCCACCGCCGGCCGCATCACCGTGGTCGAAGTCGAAGAGATCGTAGAGCCCGGCGTGCTGCTGCCCAGCGAGATCCACACCCCGGGCATCTTTGTCGACCGGGTCATCGTCGGCACCTTCGAGAAGCGCATCGAAAAGCGCACCGTCAAAGCCTGACCTCCCGCCCAGAACAACAGAGAGACCACAGACATGGCACTGACCCGCGAACAGATGGCCCAACGCGTCGCCCGTGAACTCAAGGACGGCTACTACGTCAACCTTGGCATCGGCATCCCCACCCTGGTGGCCAACTACGTCCCTGATGACATGGACGTCATGTTGCAATCGGAAAACGGCCTGCTCGGCATGGGCGAGTTTCCCACCGAGAGACAGCTCGACGCCGACATGATCAACGCCGGCAAGCAGACCGTCACCGCCCGCCGCGGCGCCTCGATCTTCAACTCCGCCGACTCCTTCGCCATGATCCGCGGCGGCCACGTCGACCTCACCGTTCTCGGCGCCTTCGAAGTCGACGTGCAGGGCAACATCGCCTCTTGGATGATCCCCGGCAAGCTGGTCAAGGGCATGGGCGGCGCCATGGACCTGGTCGCCGGTGCCGAGAACATTATCGTCACCATGACCCACGCCTCCAAGGACGGGGAGTCCAAGTTGCTGTCACGCTGCAGCCTGCCGCTGACCGGCGCGGGGTGCATTCGCAAGGTGCTGACTGACCTTGCGTACCTCGAGATCGAGGACGGCGCCTTCATCCTGCGCGAGACGGCGCCTGGGGTGAGCGTCGAGGAAGTCATCGAGAAGACCGCCGGCAAGCTGATCGTGCCGGAGGGTGTGACGACAATGCGCTTCTAGACCGGTCTGATGAGCATGGCGTCGGTGATTAAATCCCTGCGCCAACCCAACGTTTCTATCTCTGGGCCATATCGGCCGAAACGGATTTCCCAGAGAACAAGGAACACCCTGTAATGCTCGTCCCCATCACCCGCTCCATGACCCTCACCCTGGGCCTGTGCGCCAGCACCTTCGGCCCGCTGTCACTCGCGGACACCGTTGCATCAGCCCCCGAAGCCGGCGTCCTGGAGCTGGGCTCCACCGAGATCCTTGCCCAAGGCCTCGGCACCACCACCGAAAACACCGGCGCCTACACCACCGGCAGCATGAGCACGGCCACGCGGCTGAACCTGTCGGTCAAGGAGACGCCCCAGTCCGTGTCGGTGATCACTCGCCAGCAACTGGATGACTTCAAGCTGACCAACCTGTCCGAGGCGATGGCGCATGTGACGGGTATCACGGTGCAACGCAACGATTCGGAGCGCCCGGCCTATTACTCGCGCGGCTATGCGATCAAGAACTTCCAGATCGATGGGATGCTCAACACGTTTTCGGGGCTGCAGTCTGACTCGGACACGATCATCTATGACCGGATCGAGGTGGTTCGCGGGGCCACGGGGCTGACCACCGGGGCAGGGGACCCGTCGGGAACCATCGCCATGATGCGCAAGCGCCCGACCCATGAGCTGGCGGTGAGCAGCGGCGTCAGTAGTGGTACCTACGACAACTACTACAGCTACCTGGACGTGGGCGGACCGCTGGCCTTCGATGGCCGCTTGCGCGGGCGCACGGTGTTGGCCTACCGCGACAACAAGTCGTACATGGATAATTACCAGGCGCAGCGCGAGGTCGCCTACGGCATCCTGGAAGCCGACCTGACGGACAGTACGGTGCTGGCGGTGGGCTACGATTACCAGAACAAACATGTGCAGGGCTCTTCGTGGGGAACGGTGCCGTTCTGGAACGCTGATGGCAGCAAGGCCAATCTGCCGCGCTCGACCAACCTGGCAGCGCCCTGGTCATCCTGGCCGCTGAAGGACCAGACGGTGTTCGCGACCCTGGACCAGCGGCTCGGCGAGGACTGGACTCTGAAAGCCGCCTACACCCACCGCCAGACCGACAGCGACGGCAAGGTCTATTATGGCGGCAACGGTTTTCCGGATACCGATCGCACCGGAATGACGGCCTGGACGAGCCACTTTTCGGGCGAGGAGACAATGGATGCCGTCGACTTCAACGTGGCGGGACCGTACCAGCTGTTTGGGCGCAGCCATGAGTTCATGATGGGTTATGGAGAGTCGGAACGGCGCAACAACTCTCCCTACATCGTCGGCGATGCCTTGCCGGCCGGCTACACGACCATATCCGACTGGAAAAACATGGGTTCGATACCCAAGTTCTCGGACACCACCACCGGCCTGGATACCTCGCGCGGCAGCACCGAGCAAAAGGCGGGATACATCGCCACGCGCCTGAACCTGACCGACAGTTTCCACGTTGTCATCGGCAGCCGTTATGGCAGCTGGAAAACCAGCAGCCAGTCATGGAAGTACGATACCGGCCTCAATGTCACCGGGCACACCACCAGCGAACAGACCCAGAACGACCAGTGGACGCCCTATGCCGGTGTGCTCTACGACCTGAGCGAACAGTTCACGGTGTATGCCAGCTACACCGATATCTTCAACCCGCAGACCGCCAAGGACGTCAACGAGCAGTACATCGAGCCAGTGGTGGGGAAGGTCTATGAGATCGGCCTCAAGGGCAGCCTGTTCGATGAGCGCGCCAACCTCAGCACAGCCGTATTCCGTAGCAAGCAGGACAACGTCGCCGAGATCGATGACTCCATCCCGCGCGGACCCGATGGCCAGCAATACTATGTGTCTGGCGGCAAGGGCATCGTGGTCGAAGGCTTCGAGGCCGAGATCGCCGGTGAAGTCATGCCGGACTGGAACATGAGCCTGGGCTACAGCTACACCCACGCCGCCGACGCCGAGAAAAAACGCAAGAACACCGAGCAGCCGCTCAACTTGGTGCGCTTCTCCAGCACCTACAAAGTCACCCCGGCACTCACCGTTGGTGGCAGCCTGGACTGGCAGAGCGACAATTACCGCCTGGGCAATCGCCCGGTCGGGCGCGACGCCAGCGGCGACATCATCACGGTGCGCGACAGCATGAGCCAGCGGGCCTTCTCGGTGGTCGGCCTGATGGCCCGCTACCAGTTCGACGAGCACCTGGCGGGCTCGCTGAACGTGAAGAACCTGTTCGACGAGCATTACTACAAC
>NZ_DATELE010000190.1:0-6854 GCF_035277045.1 Pseudomonas sp.
CAGCTCTGCTCGGAGCGTTTTGGGTCAATTGCCTGAATTCGCGGCATCGGCGGCGTACGTTCAACAGATTTGGGCATGGATAACAGGCCTTGGGCTGAATTGGGCGTTAGGCACAGGGTTTTGCGGATCCAGGACTAGAACAATAGAAGTAGCACAGCTTAGCCGCGAGTCCCTGGCTGATCGATTTGTGCATCCAGCAGAGCCATGAAGGCCTTTGCCGCATTCGACAGCGTCCGTTCGGTGTGCAGGATATAGCCTAGCTGGCGACTGAGCTGTATGCCCGGCAAAGGTATGCGCGCCACTTGCTCATCCAGCATGGTGCGCGGCAAAACGCTCCAGGCCAGGCCGATCGAGACCATCATCTTGATGGTCTCCAGATAATTGGTGCTCATGGCGATGTTCGGCGTCAGGCCCTGGGCCTCGAACAGGCGCTGGACGATATGGTGGGTAAAGGTGTTGCCGCCGGGGAAAACCGCGGGGTGCAGGGCAATGTCCGCCAGGCTGACCGCACCGTTGCTGATCAGCGGATGCTCCGGGGCGGCCACGAAATCCAGCGGGTCGTCCCACACCGATACCGCCCGAACCAGGTGGTGCGGCTCGGGTGCCAGGGTGATGACGGCGATTTCCGCCCGGCCATGGAGAATTTCATCGTAGGCCGCTTCCGAATCCATGAACTGGATATCCAGCGCCACCGAGGGGTACTGCCGGGTAAACGCCCTCAGCAGCGGGGGCAGGCGATGCAGGCCAATGTGGTGACTGGTGGCCAGGGTCAGTCGACCTGTCACTTCACCGCTTAGATTGGTCAGTGCGCGCCGGGTATCATCGAGTACGTTGAGGATCTGGTAGGCGCGCGGCAGCAGGGCGCGTCCGGCTTCCGTCAGGTTCACCTCGCGGCCCAGGCGATCGAACAGGCGGACGTCGAGTTGCTGCTCAAGGCCGGCAATGCGTTTGCTGATCGCCGGCTGCGTCAGGTGAAGCCTTTCACCGGCCCCTGAAAAACTGCCGACCTCGGCAATGGCTATAAAGGCACTGAGGTTCGCCAGGTCCATCATTCAATTCCTTCTGGTTATCCAAAGCATGAAAATTATGAATTTGAGTTATTCAATCTAAACTCATAGCATCGTCCATACAAGCCAAGGGGTTAATTGGCGTAGAAACTGATGAGGAACCGTCTGATGGCCGGCAGAACGCTGTACGACAAACTCTGGGATTCGCATGTGGTCAAGCAGCGCGACGATGGCTCGTCGCTGATCTACATCGATCGCCATATCATCCATGAAGTGACGTCGCCGCAGGCGTTCGAAGGCCTTCGCCTGGCCGCCCGCAAGCCATGGCGTATCGATGCCAACATCGCCACCCCCGACCACAACGTGCCGACCACCCCGGAGCGCAAGGGCGGCATCGAGGCCATCGCCGACCAGGTGTCGCGCCTGCAGGTGCAGACCCTCGATGAGAACTGTGACGAATACGGCATCAACGAATTCAAGATGAATGACGTGCGCCAGGGCATCGTCCACGTCATCAGCCCCGAGCAGGGCGCGACCTTGCCGGGCATGACGGTGGTCTGCGGCGACTCGCACACCTCCACCCACGGTGCCTTCGGTGCCCTGGCCCATGGCATCGGCACCTCCGAGGTCGAGCACGTGCTCGCCACCCAGTGCCTGGTCGCCAAGAAGATGAAGAACATGCTGGTGCGCGTCGAAGGCGAGTTGCCATTCGGCGTGACGGCCAAGGACATCGTCCTGGCGATCATCGGCAAGATCGGCACCGCCGGCGGCAACGGCCATGCCATGGAATTCGCCGGCAGCGCGATTCGCGCCTTGTCGATGGAAGGCCGCATGACCATCTGCAACATGTCGATCGAAGCCGGTGCCCGTGTCGGCCTGGTGGCCACCGACGCCACCACCATCGCCTACGTCAAGGGCCGCCCTTATGCACCGAATGGCGAGCAGTGGGACGCCGCGGTCGCTGCCTGGCAGGACCTGGTGTCCGATGAGGATGCCGTGTTCGACACCGTGATCGAAGTCGACGCCGCGCTGATCAAGCCGCAGGTCAGCTGGGGCACCTCGCCCGAGATGGTCCTGGCCGTCGACCAGCGCGTGCCTGATCCGGCCGCCGAGCCGGATCTGGTCAAGCGTGGCTCGATCGAGCGTGCCCTCAAGTACATGGGCCTGAATGCCAATCAGGCGATCACCGACATCCGCCTGGACCGCGTGTTCATCGGCTCGTGCACCAACTCGCGGATCGAGGACCTGCGCGCGGCCGCCGAGATCGCCAAGGGCCGCAAGGTCGCCGCGACCGTCAAGCAGGCCATCGTCGTCCCGGGCTCGGGCCTGGTCAAGGCGCAGGCCGAGCGCGAAGGGCTGGATCAGGTGTTCATCGACGCCGGTTTCGAGTGGCGTGAACCCGGCTGCTCCATGTGCCTGGCCATGAACCCTGACCGCCTCGAAAGCGGCGAACACTGCGCCTCCACCTCCAACCGCAACTTCGAAGGCCGCCAGGGCGCCGGTGGCCGTACCCACCTGGTAAGCCCGGCCATGGCCGCGGCCGCCGCCGTGACCGGCCACTTCGTCGATGTCCGCGAGTTGATCCAAGGGAGCGCAGCATGAAAGCCTTTACCCAGCATACCGGTCTCGTCGCGCCACTCGACCGCGCCAACGTCGACACCGACCAGATCATTCCCAAGCAATTCCTCAAGTCGATCAAGCGCACCGGCTTTGGTCCCAACCTGTTCGACGAGTGGCGCTACCTCGACGTCGGCCAGCCGTACCAGGACAACAGCAAGCGTCCGCTGAACACCGACTTCGTGCTCAACCATCCGCGCTACCAAGGTGCGAGCGTGCTGCTGGCGCGCGAGAACTTCGGTTGCGGCTCCAGCCGCGAGCACGCGCCTTGGGCGCTCGATGAATACGGTTTCCGCAGCGTCATCGCGCCGAGCTTCGCTGACATCTTCTTCAACAACAGCTTCAAGAACGGGCTGCTGCCGATCATCCTCGGGGATGAGGAAGTCGACGAGCTGTTCAAGCAGGTCGAGGCGAACCCGGGGTACCAGCTGATCATCGACCTGCAGGCCCAGGCGGTGACCCGTCCGGATGGCAAGGTGCTGCGTTTCGAGATCGACGCCTTCCGCAAGCATTGCCTGCTCAATGGTCTCGATGATATCGGCCTGACCTTGCAGGACGGCGATGCCATCAAGGCATTCGAAGGCAAGCACCGCGCCAGCCAGCCGTGGTTGTTTCGCGACGCTTGAGTGATGTGTTGAACCCCATCGCGGGACGAGCCCGCTCCCACAGGTACCGCAGTGCTCATGTGAGAGTGCTCATGCAGGACTGCCCCTGTGGCAGTGCTCAAGTGGCAGTGCTCATGCAGGACTGCTGATGTGGCAGTGCTCATGTGCCAGTGCCCCTGTGGGAGCGGGCTAGTCCCGCGATGAAGTCGAAGGAGATCCAGATGACCAGCACCAAAGCCCACACCGAAGTCGTCCAGCGCCAGTTCGGCGAACAGGCCTCGGCCTACCTGACCAGCGCCGTGCACGCCCAGGGCAGCGAATTCGCGCTGCTCCAGGCCGAACTCGCCGGCCGCGAGGACGCCCGCCTGCTGGACCTGGGCTGCGGTGCCGGCCATGTCAGTTTCAATGTCGCCCCGCTGGTGCGCGAAGTCGTGGCCTATGACCTTTCGCAGCAGATGCTCGACGTGGTGGCGTCCGCCGCCGCGGAGCGCGGCATGGCGAACATTCGCACCGAGTGCGGCCCGGCCGAGCGTTTGCCGTTCACCGATGCCTCGTTCGACTTCGTGTTCAGCCGCTATTCGGCGCACCACTGGAGCGACCTGGGCCTGGCCCTGCGCGAGGTGCGCCGGGTGCTCAAGCCGGGCGGCGTGGCGGCGTTCATCGACGTGATGTCCCCGGGCAGCCCGCTGCTCGACACCTACCTGCAAAGCGTCGAAGTGCTGCGCGACACCAGCCATGTGCGCGATTACTCGGCCGGCGAGTGGCTGCAGCAGGTCAGCGAGGCCGGCCTGTTCACCCGCAGCCACAGCCGCCAGCCGCTGCGCCTGGAGTACACTTCCTGGGTCGAACGCATGCGCACCCCGGCACCGATGCGCGAGGCCATCCGCCAATTGCAGCAGGCGATGGGCGAGGAGGTGCGGCAGTATTACCAGATCGAAGCCGACGGGTCGTTCAGCACCGATGTACTGGTGCTGTGGGCTGAACGCTAGTTATTTCCGGCACGCCGACCAGGCGCGCCGCTTGAATGGATAGAGGAACGCATGAGCAAGCAGATTCTGATTCTCCCAGGTGATGGCATTGGTCCGGAAATCATGGCCGAGGCGGTCAAGGTGCTGGAGCTGGCGAACGACAAGTTCCAGCTCGGCTTTACCCTGGAGCACGACGTGATCGGTGGCGCGGCCATCGACAAGCACGGCGTGCCGCTGGCCGACGAGACCCTGGAGCGCGCGCGCAAGGCCGATGCCGTGCTGCTGGGCGCGGTCGGCGGGCCGAAGTGGGACAAGATCGAGCGCGACATCCGTCCCGAGCGCGGTCTGCTGAAGATCCGCTCGCAACTGGGCCTGTTCGCCAACCTGCGTCCTGCCATCCTCTACCCGCAGCTGGCCGATGCCTCGTCGCTCAAGCCGGAGATCGTCGCGGGTCTGGATATCCTCATCGTCCGCGAACTGACCGGCGGCATCTATTTCGGCGCGCCACGAGGCACTCGCGAGCTCGAAGGCGGCGAACGCCAGGCCTACGACACCCTGCCGTACAGCGAGAGCGAAATCCGCCGGATTGCCCGCGTCGGCTTCGACATGGCCCGCGTGCGCGGCAAGAAGCTGTGCTCGGTGGACAAGGCCAACGTGCTGGCCTCCAGCCAGCTGTGGCGTGAAGTGGTCGAAGAAGTGGCCAAGGACTATCCGGACGTCGAGCTGAGCCACATGTATGTCGACAACGCTGCCATGCAGCTGGTGCGCGCGCCCAAGCAGTTCGACGTGGTGGTGACCGACAACATGTTCGGTGACATTCTGTCGGATGAGGCTTCCATGCTGACCGGTTCCATCGGCATGCTGCCTTCGGCGTCCCTGGATGCCGACAACAAGGGCATGTACGAGCCGTGCCACGGCTCGGCGCCGGACATCGCCGGTCAGGGCATCGCCAACCCGCTGGCGACCATTCTGTCGGTGTCGATGATGCTGCGTTACAGCTTCAGCCAGCACACCGCCGCCGACGCCATCGAGAAGGCGGTCAGCCTGGTGCTGGACCAGGGGCTGCGCACCGGTGATATCCAGTCGGCCGGCTGCAGCAAGGTGGGTACGCAGGAAATGGGCGACGCAGTAGTCGCGGCGCTGCGGAATCTGTAATCTCTCTGGCCCGCTGCCGCCTTTCCCTCAGGCAGCGGCCCACTTTTTAGCAAAGGTGTTGTTGCGATGAAACGTGTAGGTCTGATCGGTTGGCGCGGTATGGTCGGTTCCGTGCTCATGCAGCGGATGCTGGAAGAGCAGGATTTCGACCTTATCGAGCCGGTGTTCTTCACCACCTCCAATGTGGGAGGCCAGGGTCCGGCGGTGGGCAAGGACATTGCCCCGCTCAAGGACGCTTACAGCATTGAAGAGCTCAAGACCCTCGATGTGATCCTGACCTGCCAGGGCGGCGACTACACCAACGAAGTCTTCCCCAAGCTGCGTGAAGCCGGCTGGCAGGGCTACTGGATCGACGCCGCCTCCAGCCTGCGCATGCAGGATGACGCGGTCATCGTCCTGGACCCGGTCAACCGCAAGGTGATCGACCAGCAGCTCGATGCCGGCACCAAAAACTACATCGGCGGCAACTGCACCGTCAGCCTCATGCTGATGGGCCTGGGCGGGCTGTTCGAAGCCGGTCTGGTCGAGTGGATGAGCGCCATGACCTATCAGGCGGCCTCGGGTGCTGGCGCGCAGAACATGCGCGAGCTGATCCGCCAGATGGGCGCGACCAACGCTGCCGTTGCCGATGACCTGGCCAACCCGGCCAGCGCCATCCTCGACATCGATCGCAAGGTCGCCGAGGCCATGCGCAGCGAGGCCTACCCGACCGAGAACTTCGGCGTGCCGCTGGCGGGCAGCCTGATCCCGTGGATCGACAAGGAACTGCCGAACGGCCAGAGCCGCGAGGAATGGAAGGCCCAGGCCGAGGCGAACAAGATCCTCGGCCGCAACGGCAAGCAGATTCCGGTCGACGGCGTGTGCGTGCGCATCGGCGCCATGCGCTGCCACAGCCAGGCGCTGACCATCAAGCTCAACAAGGACGTGCCGCTGGCCGATATCGAAGGCATGATCAGCCAGCACAACCCTTGGGTGAAGCTGGTGCCAAACCACCGCGACATCAGCATGCAGGAGCTGAGCCCGACCAACGTCACCGGCACGCTGAACATCCCGGTTGGCCGTCTGCGCAAGCTGAACATGGGTTCCCAGTACCTGGGCGCCTTCACCGTTGGCGACCAGCTGCTGTGGGGCGCCGCCGAGCCGCTGCGCCGCATGCTGCGGATCCTGCTGGAGCGGTGATCGCCGTCTGTGTGATGAGAAACCCGTGCTGGTGACAGCGCGGGTTTTTTTATGCGCGCGACGCCATCCGATAATCCAAGTAAAGTGCCGCTCCCGTCGTTTTCGCAGAGGATTTCTCCATGACCCAGCCCATTGATATTGCCGTTGTCGGTGCCACCGGCAGCGTCGGCGAAACCCTTGTGCAGATCCTCGAAGAGCTGGACTTTCCCGTCGCGACCCTGCATCTGCTGGCCAGCAACGAATCCGCCGGCAGCGGCGTGATGTTCCGCAGCAAGAGCCTGCGCGTGCGCGAGGTGGACAGCTTCGATTTCAGCCGCGTCAAG
>NZ_DATELE010000191.1:0-6179 GCF_035277045.1 Pseudomonas sp.
GCGCCCGAACCGCAGCGCATAGCTGAGGCCTACAGTGCCGCCGGATTGGCCAGCACCGCCTTCGGGTGCCGACTGATAGCCAAGGGTCAGGGCCAGTTCGTCATCACCGATCACCTCCATGCCGATCCCGGTACTGACGCCGTAGTTGAAGGTGTTGTCGACCCACTGCCAGCCGGCATTCAGATCGATCAGCCAGGTGTACTGGCCGCGGGTGCGGTTGAACGCCCCGGGAAACCCGCGGCGCCAGGTGCTGCCGACATAGACCTGGCCGTAGCGGTCGGGCAACAGGTCCTTGGCGGTCAGTTGCCCCGGGTTGTCCAGGCCCAGCCCGGCCAGCTCGATGGCACCGCCCTGGCTGCTGGCCAGGTGGTCTAGCGATGGACTGTCGAGGCGGTTGTGCTGGTAGTCGATGCCGCTGCGCAGTGCCCAGCTGGGCCCGGCGAATTGCAGCATGTGCAGGTACTCCAGCCTGACCTGCTGGCCGCTGCCCAGATCGTCGCCCGCGCGGGTCTCGAACCAGCGCTGGGCGAGCCTCCAGGACAGCTGGTCGCGCGGCGAGATACGATGACGCCCTCCCAGCCACAGGTCGTTCTGCTGCCCCAAGGCAAGCATCAGCCCGGTGTCCTCGTTCTTGCGCTGCCAGTCGGCGCCGGCTTCGAGCACATCGCCCGGCGTGAGCCGCCAGCTGCGGCTCAGGCCAAGGCCGGTGCGGTTGTCGTCATCGCGCAGGCTGGCATCGAGCAGCAGATTGACCGTGCCATCGGCCAGGGGGCGTTGCAGCGTCAGCGTGGCGTTGCGCTCGGTGCCCAGGGCCGAGCTTTCAAGCAGGTCGCCGCTGTACCTGCCCTGTTCCAGGTCCAGCTGGGCGTACCATTCCTTCCCGAGGTAATGGGCCAGGCTCGCACGCGGGCCATCGAACACCAGCCCGCCGTAGTCCTGGCGACGCCAGCCGGCTCTCAGCCCCTGTGGCGTGGCTTCGGTCAGGCTGATGGCCTGCTGGCGCAGCTGCTCGCGGCGGGCCTGGGATTGCTCGCCGCCCAGCTCGCCAAGGGCGGTGGCCAGGGCATCGGCCGGGCGGCCCAGGGTCGTCAGTGCCTCGACCCGTAGCCCCGCATCCAGCCCGCCGCTGGCGACCAGGGTTTCCAATGCCTTGCGGTCGTGCCCACGGAGGATTTCCTGCACCTGCTCGAAACGCTCGATGCGCAAGCCGCGGCTGCGGGCCCAGGCCAGCCACGGGTCTTTCTGTTTCGATTGTCCGAGGCTGTCCAGGCGCGCGAGCATCTGCTCGAACCAGAGCTGCAACATGGGTTGCGAGCCATCCTGCCACTGCAGCGCCTGGGCTTGGGCCTTGCGCGAGGAGTAGCTGCTGGCCAGCAGGCGCAACCAGGTGGCGTAGCCCTGCGGCGTGGCGGTTATACGCTGGGGAGACATGTCGCGGATCAGGCGTAGCCGCAGGCGCTGGGCCCGGTCTGCATAGCCGCCGGCCTCCAGGGCATCGGCATAGGCCGCCAGCACCAGCCAGTCAGCCTTGTTGTGCTTGAGGTAGCGCCCGTACCAGGCCAGGGCCTCGCGGCGCCTGCCCAGCTGCTGGCTGGCAGCGGCAAAGGGCAACCACAGGCTGCTGCTGTCACGCGCCAGGCCGCGCCATTGCTGCAGCAGTGGCGTGAAATCATCGCGGCGTCCCTGGTCGACGTAGAGCCACAACAAGCGCTCGCGAAACCTGAGGTCGTCGGGATATCGCTGCAGGCCCAGCCGGTACAGACGCTCGGCCTCCTCCGGCTGGTTGCGCTGCTGGGCCAGGGCGCCGCCGGCTGCCAGCACATCGGCGTGCCCGGCGACCCTGGGCGCGGCGCAGGCCGCTTGCAGCAGGCTCGCGACCTGGTCCCACTCCTGCAGCTCCTGGGCCAGCTGCAGGGCGTAGGCCAGACGGTCCGGTTCACCGGTGCGGTGCCAACTGTCGACGGCAAGATGCAGGGCCTTTTGCGGAGCAGCGTTGCGGTACAGGTTGATCAACGCGCTCTCGTCACCGCTGTCCAGATGGCCCTGAAGGGCCAACGTCCGCTCCAGGCCATGACGCAGCTCGTCATCCAGCCCGAGCTCCCAGGCCAGGGTCGAGCGCGCCCGCCAGTAGTCGAGATCGTCCACTGTACGGCTGTCGACACCATTGATCACCCGCCAGGCCGCTTGCGGGTCCGATCGCCTGAGGTGGTTGCTGGCCCAGTCCATGCGCTCGCGCATGGTCAGGGGAAAACGTTCGGCATAGCGATTCCAGACTTCCAGGCGCTTGTCGTACTGGCGCGAATCTTCCAGGTTCTGCAGCAGCCGCACCCAGGCCAGGCGATGGCCGGCGTGTTGTTGTGCATAGCCCTGCAGCCACTGTTCCGCATTCTCTGGCGTGCCGCGGGTCTGTTCGGCGTAGACCAAGGCATCCAGCTCGGTGTCGGTCAGTGGCCGGGTTTCACGGATGCTGGCCAACAGCGCGATGCCCTGCTCGTAGCCTGTGTCGTCGGTCGGCCCCTGCAAGGCCAGGCGCCAGACATGCTCGTACAGCCCCGGCTCATCCTGCCGCTTGAGCAGGGCAAGCCAGTGATTCAGCGCGGCCGGGTAGTCGTGCTGCCACTCGGCGACAAGCGCCACTTGCCTGAGCAGTTCGGGGTCGTCGGGGGCCTGCACCAGCAACTGCTCACCGGCATGCCGCGCGCCGGCCAGGTCGCCGAACGCCAGGCGTTGCTGCAATTCCTTGCGCCACACCTCAGCGCTTTCGGGTTGCTGCCTGCGCCACAGCGCAAAGAACTGCCCGGCCAGTTCAGGTTGTTGGTAGCCGATGGCCGCACCAACTGCCTGGTCCAGCATCGTGGGCTCGAACAGCGTCTCGGGCTGCGCCTTGATTTCAGCGGCCAGCAACTCGACGGCCTGCTCGCCGCGGTCTGCCGCGAGCAGGCTATTGAAAGCCTTGACCAGGTATTGCTGGCGCAGGGCCAGGTCCTGGCTCTCGCCCAGCAGCTGGACATACAGCTGCGCGGCGTGGTCTGGCTGCTGGCTGGCCAGATACCAACGCGCCGCTTCGCCCAGCCAGTGCGGTGCCCGCTGCGGCTCGCGGCCTGCCAGTTCACGGTAGCTGTCGGCCGCCACGCCCGGCACCTGGACGCCCAGGGCCAGGGTCGCCAGCTGTTGCAGCTGGCGCGTCGGCAAGGCGCTGTAGTCCAGGGCGCGAAGGCGTGCAGCCAGGTCCTCGGCGTGGACACGGCCGCTGGTTTCGTCCGCGCTGCTCAGCAGACCCGCATCGTGGGCCAGCTGGTAGAAGGCCTGCAAGTTGCGGTCAGGGTTCGGCCAGCTGTCCAGGTGTTGCTGCGCCCGTTCGAAGTCGCCCAGCTGCAGCAGCAGGTCGAGCAATTGCGTGCGCAGTGTCTGGTTGTGCGGGTAGGCGCCCAGCAGTACCTCGGCGTAGCCGGCCGAGACTTCGTCCGCGCCCTGCCCGTTGGGCGCGAACACCTCCTCTTTCTGCAGGGTCGCCCAGAGCACCACGCCGGCCACCATCGCCACCACCAGCAGTGCCCAGTGGTTGAGCAGGCGCGGGTTATCGGTTGCAGAGGAGCTTGGCATCTTTCACCTGCTTGTACGGAAGTTGAAAGTGCCAGAGTCCTTGCGCGGACGTCCCGGTGAACTGCTGTCCATCGAATTCGACCCGGCAGCTCCCCGCCGCGCGTACCGAAAATTGCAGATCGAACTCGCCGGCGAAGGCAAAGCTGACCTGCTGGTCGTTGAGGTACCGCCAGCTGCTCAACGGCAGGTTGGCTTCTTCCAGCGCCGGGCGCGGATCGCGCTGACGCTCCAGCACCAGGCGCGGGCGCTCGCTGCTCAGGTGCACATAACGTCCCTTGGGCAGGTCCCGGACCCCGGCGACGCCCTCCGAGCGCAGCAGGTCCGGCCAGCCCAGCTGCGGGTCCAGGCGCAGCGTGCGCAGGCCGTCCAGGCCACGCAGTTGCCAGGAGCCGTCGGCGGCACGCGCAAGACTCGACGTCTGCAGCCCGTGCAGGCGCGTCAGGTAATCGCTCATCCGCAGCGACAACGTGAGGGACGGTTCGCCCTGGCCACCTGTGACCGCCGTCAGGATGCGCCGGCCGTTTTCGGTGGTGGTGTCCGGGCGCGGCTGTGCTGGCAGCCGCAGCGCCTCGCGAAGAAACACGAACGGGTCGAGTATCCACTGGCTACGCTCGGCATCGGTCTTCACCACATAGGGGGCCAGGGCCATGCCGCCCCATCTTGCCGTGAGGACCGGCATAGCGCGCCGCGCGGCCGGGCTCAGGCCGAGGCGCTGCAACAGTGCCGGGTCCTCGATGGGCAGACTGTCCATGATCGCCAGCGGCACCTTTTCATCCAGACGCTGGTTCAGCCAGGTGTTGAAGGCGTTGCTGTCGGCAGGCACGCCACGGGTCATCCACACGACCACCCCTGCATACAGCCCGCGAAAGCGGTGTTGTGGCAGGTCGTCGACGGCGAGCGGATCAATCCGATAGCCCAGGTATTCCAGGACCTCGCGCAGCACCTGGTGTCCGGGATGCTGGACCAGGGCGCCGTCACGCGGGTCATGGACAAAGGCGATGCGCCGTGGCTGGACTTCCACGCCACTCAGGCCGATGGCATTCAGCTCGGGGCTGGTCACCACCGGCACGAAACCTTCAGCGCTCAGTTGCCTGACCAGCTTGCGCGCCTTGGCGCGGTGCTGGATTGGCAGGTAGTCGATGGCAACCAGCGGAATCTGGCGTTGCCGCAATGGGCCCAGCTGGGCCTCGAGCCATTGGCGGTCACTGTCCGGCACGCGCCGGAAGCGCTTTTTTTCAGCGTCCCAGCCGGCATGGATCGACTCCACCGCCACGGCCGCGGCCACCCCATCCAGCTCGCCGAGCACCTCGAAACCGCGGTTGAAGAACAGCTGCAGGTCCGGCTGGCGGGCATGCAGTTCGCGCAGGAAACTCACCAGCGCCTGGCGCTGGCCGGGGCGGTCAGCCTCTGGCAGCAGCTGGAAGCTGTCGAGGGTATCCAGGAACAGGCCGGCATAGCCCTGGGACTGCAACCGCGCGGCCCGCTTGAACAGATGATCGCGCCATGCCGCCGTGGTCAGGTCCATCACCTGGCTGTTCCAGGCCTTGTTGCGCATGGGGCTGCTCGCGTGATTTACCGCCTGCGCATCGAGCGCCTGCTGATCACCGTTGAATTCACCGATCGACAGATAGGCGAACGGCTTGGTCCCCAGACTGCGCAAGGTCGAGACATCCTGCGTCGACAGGTGCCCCGGTTCCACCACTGCCCAGTCGAACTGCGACAGTTCGGCCAAAGGCGGCTGGTCGGCATACCAGAACGCCACGCTGGCGGGCGCCTGTTCATGAGCCTGCGCGGTGAGACCCGCCGCGCACAATGCCAGGGCCGACCACGCGCGCCTGGCCCTCAAGCGATCAACTTTGCTTGCCATGTTTCACCCACGCACATGTACTCGGTGCGAGCCGATGAAACCGCCCTCCACGGGATATGACGCTGCATCCAGCATGCATGAGACCGCCTCCGATAAAAATCAGACAGAAATGATTGGTCAGATTTATTACAGGTGAGTGATATCATTGCTGACGCAGCATACTTGACGCTGGAATCGAGGCACCCAGGCCAGATCGCGAGCAAACATCGAAGCACTTCAAAATCGGCAACGCCACGGTGATGATTATGACCGGGGCTCAGGAACGGCGCTGCCTGCGAGGAAAATATGGCACGATCAAAAAAATGATGTCAATAGCAAAAAGTTTATTTCATGAGGCTGTAAGAACGGAATCTAATTAGTGGCCTGTTCAAGGTAGTTCGTGACGCGCAACCTCTTTCACATTCACGAACAGTGCAACTTCGAGCGATCTGTTTCAAGTGCGTTACACGTTGTTAAGTTAGCGATACGTTTCTCCATCAATTACGCTGTTTCACTGTTTCATGACGGCTACATATTCCGTCCTGCAAAGTTGAGCAGTCGCTCAGGGTGCCGCGTGTCATCCGGTTGTCGGAAAAGCTCAAGGCATCGCCCACAGATAAGCTTTGCGCATAATCATATAGTAAACCTATTATTGTTTTGCATGATTAGCTTAGAACCACAAAGCCTTTCACAATCCCCTTCCTCACCCGCTATGTTCCCCCGAATCGCA
>NZ_DATELE010000192.1:0-8008 GCF_035277045.1 Pseudomonas sp.
TGTCGGCGCCGGGCCGGCAGGCCTGTCCGCCGCCTGCCGCCTGAAGCAGAAGGCCGCCGAAGCCGGTAGCGAGATCAGCGTCTGCGTGGTCGAGAAAGGCTCCGAGGTCGGTGCGCACATTCTCTCCGGCGCGGTGTTCGAGCCGCGCGCCCTGAACGAGCTGTTCCCTGACTGGAAGGAACTGGGCGCCCCGCTCGACACCGAGGTCAAGCGCGACGACATCTACGTGCTCAAGGACCAGGGCAGCTCGGTGAAGGTGCCCGACCTGTTCGTGCCCAAGACCATGCACAACCAGGGCAACTACATCATCTCGCTGGGCAACCTGTGCCGCTGGCTGGCCCAGCAGGCCGAGAACCTGGGCGTGGAGGTCTATCCAGGCTTCGCCGCACAGGAAGCGCTGATCGACGAAAACGGCGTGGTGCGCGGTATTCTCACCGGTGACCTGGGCGTCGACCGCGAGGGCAACCCCAAGGACGGCCTGTACACCCCTGGCATGGAACTGCGCGGCAAGTACACCCTGTTCGCCGAAGGCTGCCGTGGCCATATCGGCAAGCAACTGATCCGGCACTTCAACCTCGACAGCGACGCCGATGCCCAGCACTACGGTATCGGCCTCAAGGAAATCTGGGAAATCGACCCGGCCCGGCACGAACAGGGCCTGGTGGTGCACACCGCCGGCTGGCCACTGAACGTGGTGAGCAATGAGAACACCGGCGGCTCGTTCCTGTACCACCTGGAAAACAACCAGGTGGTGGTCGGCCTGATCGTCGACCTGTCCTATGCCAACCCGTACCTGTCGCCGTTCGACGAATTCCAGCGCCTCAAGCACCATCCGGTGCTCAGCCAGTACCTGGAAGGCGGCAAGCGCATCAGCTACGGCGCGCGCGCGCTGGCCAAGGGTGGCATCAATTCGCTGCCCAAGATGGTGTTCAAGGGTGGCGCACTGATCGGCTGCGACCTGGGCACCATGAACGTGGCCAAGATCAAGGGCAGCCACACCGCGATGAAGTCCGGCATGCTCGCCGCCGAAGCGGTGGCCGATGCGCTGCTGGCCGGCAGTGAAGGTGCTGACGAGCTGACCGCGTACGTCGAGGGCTTCAAGGCCAGCTGGCTTTACGAAGAGCTGTTCGCCAGCCGTAACTTCGGCCCGGCGATGCACAAGTTCGGCCCGATGCTCGGCGCGGCGTTCAACTACATCGACCAGAACTGGTTCGCCGGCAAGCTGCCGTTCACCCTTCGCGACACCAAGCCGGACTACGCCTGCCTCAAGCTTGCGGCCGACTCGAAGAAAATCGACTACCCCAAGCCCGACGGCAAGCTCAGTTTCGACAAGCTCAGCTCGGTATTCCTTTCCAGCACCAACCATGAGGAAGAGCAGCCCTGCCACCTGAAGCTCACAGACCCGAGCATCCCGATCGCCAGCAACCTGCCGCTCTACGATGAGCCGGCCCAGCGCTACTGCCCGGCCGGCGTGTACGAAGTGATCACCCAGGAAGACGGCGCCAAGCGCTTCCAGATCAACGCGCAGAACTGCGTGCACTGCAAGACCTGCGACATCAAGGACCCGGCCCAGAACATCACCTGGGTGGCCCCTGAAGGTGCGGGCGGGCCGACTTACCCGAATATGTAGGTGATTGGGAGTGCGCATCGCGGGGTGTGCGCTTGGGGCCTTGTGCCGTCACTGAGATCGAGCGCCGCCCGCGCGGCGCATCGCGGGACCAGTCGGGACGCCGAACCGCCGCTCCCACATTTGTTGCAAGGTACCATGGCCTGTGGGGGTTGGTTTGGCAGCCCCTCTCAAGCCATCAGGCGATCGCCACCTCACCTTCCAACACCTCCCGCCGCCCGAAATACCCCGCCGTAAGCGCCCCCACCACACCCATCACCAGACAGAACCCGACGCACACCCATGGGCTCCAGGGCATCAGCGCGATCAGCGCCAGCGGCGTGGTGCTGGCCCACAGCGCGTAGGCGACGTTGTAGGTAAACGAGATTCCCGACACCCGGATCTCGGCCGGAAACAGCCCAACCATCACCGAAGGCACCACTCCCACGACGCCGCAGGACAACCCGGCCAGCGCATAGGCAACACCCGTCCAGCCCCACTCCCCCACCAGGCTGGCATACAACCCGCCAATCCCCAGCGGCAGCAACAGGCTGTAGATCAGCAGCGCCCGCCAGGCGCCCAGACGGTCGACCAGCAGACCGGCCAGCACGCAACCGATATTGAGAAACACAATGCCGACACTGCTCAGGCCAAAGGTAGACCCGGGGCTCATGCCAAAGCGTTGCTGCATCACCGTCGGGGTGATCACCACCAGCACCACCACGGCCGAGGTCAGCACGCAGGTCAGCAAGGCGGCCGGCATCAGCGCCCGGCGATGCTCGGCGAACACCTGGCGCAGCGGGAAGGCCACCGGCTGCTCTCGCCGCTCGCGCAAGGCGAGAAACACTGGCGTCTCGCTCAGCCAGCGGCGCAGCCACACGCCAATGACGCCGAACACACCACCGAGCAGGAACGGGTAGCGCCAAGCATGGTCGAGGATCTCCTGGGGAGAGAACAACTGCGCCAGCAGCGTCGCCGTGAGCGCGCCCAGCAGGTAGCCAAAGGTCAGACCCGCCTGCAGGAAGCCCAGCGCGTAGCCGCGCCGCCCGGGTGGCGCGTGCTCGGCCACGAAGGTCCAGGCGCTTGGCACCTCGCCGCCCACCGCGGCGCCCTGCAGGATGCGCAGGCCCAGGAGGATCAGCGGCGCGGCATAGCCGATATCGGCATAGGTCGGCATCAGCCCGATCAGCAGGCACGGCAGGGCCATCATCAGGATGCTCAGGCTGAACACCCGCTTGCGGCCCAGATGGTCGGCGAAATGGGCCATGAGAATGCCACCCAACGGCCGCGCGAGGTAACCGGTGACGAAAATCCCGAAGCTTTGCAGCAGGCGTAGCCACTCGGGCATTTCAGGTGGAAAGAACAGCTGGCTCAGGGTCAGGGCGAAGAACACGAAGATTATGAAGTCGTAGATCTCCAGCGCCCCACCCAGCGCCGCCAGGCTCAAGGTCCGGTGGTCACCACGGGTGAGCCGGGTCTGGCGGGTGGTATCGATGGCAGTCATTGGAAGCGGTCCGCGGATCGGCAAAGCGCAAGAGGATAGCAAAACCTCGCCATCAATGATTCCCGGGCTGTCAGGAAGGCCGGGTGAACAGCGTATTGATCAGGTAGCGCCGCCGGGAGGCAAACCCCAACGGCTCCGAGAGACCAGCGGGTAGCGGCACCTGCCCGACCAGCACCGGCAGGTCGATGAGGGTCATGAATGACACGAGCGTCTCGTTGTCGGGCACCTTGGGCAGGCTGATGCTGACCGCCTGACGCTGGGCCACGGGCAGGTTCGGTACCTTCAGGTGCTGGGAGTGGTAGAGCAAGGCATGCTTGACCTGGGGGCTGACGCGACAAAAGCGCGCCAGGTCGACCCCGGCATGGGTGGCCAGGTCGATGTTTCCAATCAGCAGGTTGAATGGCTGCAACGCGCCTTGCACGAGACGTTGCAAGTCCTCGAAACACTCGACCGGGGCGATGCGATAGTACCCCAGCCCATTGAGCATCTTCTCCAGCTGCAATCGCTGGCTGGGGTGCTCGTCAGCAATGAGGATCCGCATGGATTTGTTAGGCATTGTTCGGACTCGGGCAGGAGGAAGTCGTTGCGTTCCTTGACCGAACAGCGCCGGGGTGGGCTCTTGCAGGCTCGACGGCCTGTTACCGGGTCTGCATTGATAGTTGTAGGTAAACGATTGGAAATCAAGTGCAGCGGGTAATTGGTGCTGAGGCGACGAGAACGCTTCAGCCTTCCTTGCGCATGCGCAGGCGGCAACGCTGCATGGCACGAGCCCACAGCGGTTATTGACGCAAGTTCTCGTTTGACAATAATTATCATTAAGAATAGGTTATCGCCCGTCTGAGGAAGCGCCTTACATCAGCCGCTTCCTTTTCCTACATAGACAGGTGATTTCCAATGACGGAACAAGCATCCACAAGTAAGTGTGATTCACCACTGCTCCAGGCGTTCGTCGAAAATCGAAGCATCCTCGTCAAGATTGCCTCACGCATCACCGGCTGCCGTTCACGCGCCGAGGATGTAGTGCAGGACGCCTTTTTCCGGCTGCCTTGCGCACCGCAGATCACCTCGTCGTTCAAGGCGCAACTCAGCTACCTGTTCCAGATCGTGCGCAACCTGGCCATCGATCACTACCGCAAGCAGGCGATGGAGCTCAGGCATTCGGGCAGTGAAGAGGAAGGCCGGAACGTGGCCCTGCACAACGCCTCGCTCGAGACCACGCATATCCACCTGGCCACCCTTGAACACATTGCCGATGCGCTTGGTGAGTTGCCGCAGCGCACCCGCTATGCGTTCGAGATGTATCGCCTGCATGGGGTACTGCAGAAGGATATCGCCAAGGAGCTAGGGGTTTCGCCGACCTTGGTGAATTTCATGATCCGGGACGCGTCCGTGCACTGCCGGAGGGTGTCAGCGTAACGGTGGCCCCGATCAGGCGGAGCGCCTCATCCAGAGGCAGCGGATCCGGCTTCAGGCCAATGGCCGCCGTTGAACAGCGCCAGGCGCTCGCGGTCCAACCGGTCGACGCTGTGCTGGTCACGGCCGGGTTGCCGACGGGCATTGATGTTTCCGGCGCGATGGCAGGCTGGCCGACATTGGCTACGCTCACCTGAGCATTTTGCATGGGAACCTTGTATGGGCCATTGGCTGGTGATCGATCTGGAAGCTACCACCGACGACGGTGGCTGGCCGGTAACGGACATGGAAATCATTGAAATCGGCGCGAGCCTGGTGACCCGTGATGGCCGCGAGGTCGATCACTTCCAGCGCTTCGTCCGCCCGCGCAGGCGCCCGCAGCTGACCCCGTTCTGCCGCGAGCTGACGCACATCAGCCAGGCAAGCGTCGACAGCGCCGCCGCGCTGCCCGAGGTCTGGGCGACCTTCGAGCGCTGGCTGGGGCACCACCAGCCGCACCTGCAGGCCTGGGTCAGCTGGGGCGACTATGATCGCCAGCAACTGGTGCAGGAGTGGCAGCAGCACCGGCTGCACAGCCTGCTGGCCGGGGTGCCGCACATCAACCTCAAGCAACGCTTTGCCAAGGCGCGCCACCTGCAGCGCCCGCTCGGGCTCAACGGCGCGCTGCAACTGGCCGGGCTGCAGTTTACCGGGCAGCAGCACAGGGCGCTGGAGGATGCGCGCAACACCGCGCGACTGCTGCCACTGAGCCTGCCTGCGGTAGGTGCCTGAAAGCGGATGACGAGGCCAGATGCCTTGGGCATACTGGCCAGCCCTTTTTCCATCCTATTTTTTCAGGAGTCGCCCATGTTTAAAGTCAACGAGTACTTTGATGGCACCGTGAAGTCGATCGCCTTCACCACCGGCGAAGGCCCGGCCACTGTCGGCGTCATGGCCCCGGGCGAATACGAGTTTGGCACTGCCCAGCGCGAGATCATGCATGTGGTGTCCGGCGAGCTGACCGTCAAGTTGCCGAGCAGCGACAACTGGGAAACCTTCAAGACGGGCGACCAGTTCAATGTACCGGCCAACAGCAAGTTCCAGCTGAAAGTGGCGGTGGATACAGCGTACCTCTGCGAGTACCGCGACTGATCCGCTAGCGATCCTGCCTGATTGGGGGAGCGGCCTTTCCAGCACATCATCCCCGCTGCTTGAGAAACGCCGCCACCCTCCCCGCTGCCGTCCGCATGTGCTGCTCGTGACTGAACCCCGACACCTTCAGCGGCTTCAGGTCATGATCCCCCGTCTCCAGCCAGCACAACCCGATCGCTTTCGACAGCTCATACCCTTGCACCGTCTCCCGGTTGCCCAGCGCATCGCGCTCGCCCTGCACGATCAGCGTGCGCGTCGCCAATCCTGCCAGGTGTTCGACCCGCGGTTTTTCCGGCTTGCCCACGGCATGAAACGGATAGCCCAGGCACACCAGCGCATCGGCCCCAAGCTCGTCCGCCAGCAGGCTGGCCATGCGCCCGCCCATCGACTTGCCGCCGATGGCGATGGGGCCAGCGACCGATAGCCGCACCTGCCGGTACACCTCACGCCAGGTCTCGAGCAACACCTTCTGTGGATTGGGAGGACGCTTGCCGCCCGTGGCGCGCCGCTGGACCATGTAGGGAAATTCGAAGCGAACGACCCCAATCCCTTGCGCCGCAAGCTTTTGCGCGATGTCGTCCATGAACGGACTGTCCATCGGCGCGCCCGCCCCATGGGCGAGAATCAGACACCCCGGGTAGTCTCCATCGCCCTGATCCTGCGGCGCATCACAGCGCCAGCCGGGTGTCTGCGCCAGCCGCGCCCATTGATCCCCGTCAATACCGGCCATTGGCCCCTTACTCATGCTTGCCTCGCTCATCAGTCTGTCTATAACCGTGGATGGAAACCCTGACATGAATACACCGGCGGAACTAAGCTTTCCTGTCGAGTAGCCACACAGGCTGCATGGCTACAGCGCCGAACTCGCCTTTCTAGGACCTGAAAAAAAGCTTGACCGAACGGACAGAAAAAGGCGAAAAACAGTACACATTACAAAGATTTGTTTGTGTACAATCATCGAGCCTAATGACGCCGTGCAACGTCGACCCACAAGAATATCCAAAAACCGTGGTGCCTTAGAATGACTACAGCAATCAGCCCGACTGCTTATAACTATAAGGTCGTCCGCCAGTTCGCCATCATGACGGTGGTCTGGGGAATCCTTGGCATGGGGGTGGGCGTGTTCATCGCCTGCCAGCTGGTCTGGCCGGACCTGAACCTTGACCTGCCCTGGACGAGTTTCGGTCGCCTGCGTCCACTGCACACCAACCTGGTGATCTTCGCCTTCGGCGGCTGCGCGCTGTTCGGAACCTCCTACTACGTGGTCCAGCGCACGTGCCAGGCGCGGCTGATTTCCGACAGCCTGGCGGCCTTTACCTTCTGGGGCTGGCAGGCGGTGATCGTCAGCGCCCTGATCACCCTGCCGATGGGCTACACCACCACCAAGGAGTACGCCGAGCTCGAATGGCCGATCGCGATCCTGCTGGCCATCGTCTGGGTCACCTACGCGGTGGTGTTCTTCGGCACCATCGTCAAGCGCAACACCCGGCACATCTATGTCGGCAACTGGTTCTACGGGGCCTTCATCCTGGTCACGGCGATGCTGCACATCGTCAACCACATCTCCTTGCCGGTGAGCCTGTTCAAGTCGTACTCGGCGTATGCCGGCGCGACCGACGCGATGATCCAGTGGTGGTACGGCCACAACGCCGTGGGCTTTTTCCTGACCACGGGTTTTCTGGGGATGATGTACTACTTCGTGCCCAAGCAGGCTGAACGCCCGATCTACTCGTATCGCCTGTCGATCGTGCATTTCTGGGCGCTGATCACCCTGTACATCTGGGCGGGCCCGCACCACCTGCACTACACCGCCCTGCCGGACTGGGCGCAGTCGCTGGGCATGGTGATGTCGATCATTCTGCTGGCACCCAGCTGGGGCGGCATGATCAACGGGATGATGACCCTCTCGGGCGCGTGGCACAAATTGCGCACCGACCCGATCCTGCGCTTTCTGGTCGTCTCGCTGGCCTTCTACGGCATGTCGACCTTCGAAGGCCCGATGATGGCGATCAAGACGGTCAACGCGCTGTCGCACTACACCGACTGGACCATCGGCCACGTCCACGCCGGAGCGCTTGGCTGGGTGGCGATGATTTCGATCGGCGCCGTGTACCACATGATCCCTCGCCTGTATGGGCGTGGGCAGATGCACAGCGTCGGCCTGATCAATGCGCACTTCTGGCTGGCGACCATCGGCACCGTGCTGTACATCGCCTCGATGTGGGTCAACGGCATCACCCAGGGCCTGATGTGGCGCGCGATCAACGACGACGGCACCCTCACCTACTCCTTTGTCGAGGCATTGCAGGCCAGCCATCCGGGCTACATCGTCCGCGCCTTGGGCGGCGCGATCT
>NZ_DATELE010000193.1:0-4236 GCF_035277045.1 Pseudomonas sp.
CTTGGAGGGTTTGTCGCCACTGATGTGCCGGCCTTCCCAGTCAAGCTTGGTCAGGCGTGCCGGGTCCAGCCGGCCCAGTGACGAACCGGTGGGCGTGAGCAGCCAACCGTCGTCCAGGCGCACGCTGATGTTGCCAGTACCCCCGTGGGTCAGCCCACGGTCATACATCGACTTGCCCAGCAGGACAATTTGTTCCCGCTCCTTGTTCTCATTCATGGCACAAGCTCCAGGGCCTTGCTGAAGAAGTCACGAGTACCGAAGTTACCGGATTTGAGCGCCAGTGCCACTGGGTGTTTGCCCAGGCCAAGCGTCCAGGGTACGCCTGGGTCGATCGGCGCGCCGATCCTCAGTGCGTCCACGCCCAGCGCCTTGACCACTGCGCCAGAGGTCTCGCCGCCCGCCACGACGAAGGTATTCACGCCCAGGTCGCGAAGTCCCAGGGCGATCTGCGAAAGCGCGCGTTCGACGATTTCGCTGGCCGCGGCTACACCCAGCCGCTGCTGTACCGCCTTGACGGCTTCTGGTCTGGCGCTGCCGTAGACCAACACAGGGCCGGCGGCCAGCAGTGATTTGGCCCACTGCAGTACTTCGCTCACCTGGTCATGGCCTTCGGCCAACAGCAGCGGGGCCAGGGCGAAACTTGGTCGCCCGCTCTGCTGCCAGTGATCGACCTGGCCGTTGGTGGCTACCGAGCAACTGCCGGACAGCACGGCCGAGCGGCCTCCCACGTGGGGCAGGTCTGCTGCAGATGCCGCATCCGGCAGCAGGCCGGCCCGTTTGAAGTTGTCTGGCAGGCCGATGGCAACGCCGGAACCGCCCGTGATCAGTACGTGATTGGCAGCGGCTTCGCCGATGACTTTGAGGTCGAGGTTGTTGGTCGCATCGACGATGACGTAGCCGAGACCATCCGATTGGGCCCGGGTAAACGCCCGGCGAACAGCGTCGACACCTTGGCTGACGACGGCGTGCGGTACCAGGCCCACCCTGCGTGCGGTCTGTTGCTGCAGCACGCGCACCAGGTTCGCATCGATCATCGGCGTGAGTGGGTGATGGCGCATGCCCGACTCGCTGAGCAGCACATCACCGACGAACAGGTGGCCGTTGAACAATGTCCGTTGATTTTCCGGGAACGCCGGGCAAGCCAGGGCCAGCTGGGCGTTCAAGGCATCGAGCAGGGCGTCGGCGACAGGGCCGATGTTGCCCCGTGGCGTCGAGTCGAAGGTAGAACAGTACTTGAAGAAGAACTGTCGGCAGCCGGCCTGCTTCAGCCAGCCGAGGGCAGCCAGCGATTGCGCCACCGCTTCGGCGGCAGACAGGGTACGCGACTTGAGGGCGATGACGACGGCATCGACATCGGCGTCGATGGGGCCTTCGGGCACGCCGATCACCTGCAGGGTGCGCATGCCACCACGCACCAGCATGCTGGCGAGGTCGGTGCCCCCGGTGAAGTCATCGGCGATGCAGCCGAGCAAAGGTTGGTTCACGGCCGGATACTCCAAATGTGCAGGTGAAAGTCGTGTGGCAGCGGGGCTGGCCCGCCGCCGCAAGGCCTGGCGGCTCCCTCAGCCAGCGATCACGGCCGCGACGGCTTCGCCGAAGGCGCGGCAGCCGAGTTTGCCCCCGAGGTCGGCGGTGCGCTTGGCCGGGTCTTCCAGCACGGCATCCACTGCCTGCTCCATGGCCTTGCCAGCTTCGCCCAGCGCAGGCTTGGCATGTTGCTCACCCATCCATTGCAGCAGCATCGCCACCGACAGGATCATCGAAACCGGGTTGGCCTTGTCCTTGCCGGCGATGTCTGGAGCCGAACCGTGCTGGGCCTGGGCGCAGCAATGAATGTCGCTGTGCATGGTGGAACCGGCCAGGCCGAGGCTGCCGGACAGTTCGCTAGCCAGGTCGCTGATGATGTCGCCGTAGAAGTTGGTGGCCACCAGCACGTCGAAGCGCTCAGGGCTGCGCACCAGGTGGGCGGTGGACGCATCGACCAGCAAATCATCGAGTTTTACTTCCGGGAAGTCCTTGGCGACGTTGCGCACGCACTCAAGGAACAGGCCATCGGTCATGTGGAAGCTGTTGGCCTTGTGGATCGCGGTGACCTTGCGGTTGCGCTTCATGGCCAGTTCGAAGGCACGCCGGGCAATGCGCTCGCTGCAGTGACGGGTGATCTTGCGGGTGGAGAGGGCCATGTCCGGGGAGGGCATTACTTCACCCCAGCCGCGGCTCATGTTGCGGTCCGGATAGAAGCCTTCGGTGGCCTCGCGCATGATCACCAGGTCCATGCTCTTGCCGGGCTTCATGTTCGATTCGATGAACGCGCGGGTGCGCGCCGGGCGCACGTTGGCATACAGGTCAAGGCCGATGCGGAAGCCTGCAGACACGTTGCGGCCGCCTTTTTCCGGGGCCGGATAGTCGGCATGGGACTGTGTGCCCAGGATGATGCCGTCGTAGGTCTTGGCTTTTTCCAGCACCTCTTCACGCAAGGTGGTGCCATATTTTTCCAGGCTGACGAAGCCGACATCGTCATGGTCGAAGCTCAGGCCCAGGTCGAATTTCTTGTTGGCCGCGTGCAGAGCCGACATCGAGGACTCGACGATTTCAGGGCCGATACCATCGCAGGGAAGAACCAGAATACGCATCACACTCTCCTAGACATTTTTGTTCGTGGATCAAGGGGCTCGTCGACAGCGCGTAAGATGTATGTCATGGCAACGAAGTACAATAATCGTGGCGTTGAATGCTCGTCCCGATCGATGTCATTGCCGTTGGCATCCCACATCAGCCGTTAGCGCTTTGCATTTTATTGCATGCAAATACAATGTGTGCAACATTTGTTTTGCCCATGACCCAAGGAGTGCCCGCAATGACCCTCAAAACTACCGGCCTGTGCGACCGGTTTGGCGCGACCGCGAAGGTGCTGCTGCCTCTATTTCAGGACCTGGGAGGCAAGACCGATTTCCGCGGCCGTGCCGTCACGATCAAATGTATTGCCGAAGCGGTTGGGCGGGGAGGGGCATGATGTCGGCCAAGCGTGTTTTTCTGATACATGCCACGTCCGTGGCCGTGGCCCCGATCAACGAAGCCTTCGCCCGTTTGTGGCCAGAGGCAGAGCTGTGCAACTTGCTGGAGGACTCGCTCTCGCGCGACCTGCGCAGTGCAGGCACTGTCACCGACGCGCTCAAACATCGGTTCATGGAGCTCGCGCGCTACGCGCGCGCAGCGGGTGCCGACGGTATTCTGTTTACCTGCTCAGCATTTGGCGAGGCGATCGATGCGTGCAAGAAAGGCTTGGATATCCCGGTGCTCAAGCCCAACGAAGCGATGCTCGAAGAAGCCCTGGAGTACGGTGACAGGGTGGCGCTGCTGGCAACCTTTGCTCCCGCCATCGACTCCATGTCCGAAGAGCTGCACCAGGCAGCTGCGGCGCGGGGCAGGCAGGTGGCGCAACATCATGCCGTATGTACCCAGGCCATCGAGGCATTGCACCATGGAGATACCGCACGCCACGACCAGTTGATCAGTGAAATGGTCTCGCCGCTGAGCGACATGGATGTCATCTGCTTTGCACAGTTTTCCATGACCTCGGCGGTCAGGGCCTGTGCGAGCATCACCGAGATTCCCTTGCTGACGACCCCTGGCAGCGCTGTACTGAAGATGAAGCGCCTGTTGAGCGAGGGGTGAAGGTACCTTCCCCTGATACCCTGCCAGGGCTCGAGGGGCAAGGGATACCCGGCTCACCCGGCGGGGTTGTGCGATCTTCTCCCTTCTGCTGCAATTGCCGCTAGCTGGGAATGGATGACTTGGCCCCAGTGCAAAGCAAGCCCGCACCCGCGGTACTCACCACGCCTCGAAGCCGGGATGTTCTCGTGCGCTATGACCTTACCAGCCTGGATCTTTTCATCACCGTCGCCCAGGAGCGCAACCTCACGCGTGCCGGGCGGATCAAGCACGTCGCGGTGTCGGCCATCAGCAAGCGGATCTCCGAACTCGAAGCGCAGATCGGTTCGCCCTTGCTGGTGCGCAATGCACGCGGGGTCGACCTGACACCCGCTGGGCAATCACTGCTTTTCTATGCCCGGCAACTCGAGCAGACCATGGCTCAGCTCGACAGCGAACTGAGTGGCTACGCCAGTGGGGTAAGGGGGCACATCCGGATCCACGCCATCACTTCGGCGTTGTCCCAGTTCCTGCCCCAGGACCTTTCCGACTTTGCCCAGCTGTATCCGCAGATCAAGTTCGATA
>NZ_DATELE010000194.1:0-2419 GCF_035277045.1 Pseudomonas sp.
GTGGTGTATGTCGCCGGCAACTCCACCGAGACCCTGGCCAAGCTGCAGGCGCAGAAGGGCCGCCAGCAGATCAACGTCGCGATGATGGACGACGGGCCGATGTACCAGGCCCTGCAGATGGGCCTGTGTGAAAAGCTCAGCGATGCGCCGGTGTACCAGGACCTCTATCCCTTGGCCCGCATCAGCCCGGAAGCCACCGGCGTCGGCGTGGTCGCCACCGGCATCGGCTACAACGAAGAGGCGTTCAGAAAGCGCGGCTGGGCAGCGCCCGATTCCTGGGAGGACCTGACCAACCCGCGTTACAAGCAACTGCTCGGCATGCCCCCGGTCACCAACACCTACGGCCTGCACACCCTGGTCGAAATGGCCCGCCTGCGCGGCGGCGGCGAGAAGGACATCGACCCCGGCTTCAAGGCATTGAAGGATGAAATCGGCCCCAACGTACTGGCCTGGGTCTCCGCGCCGGGCGAGATGGACGGCATGATGCAGAATGGCGACGTGGTCATGGCCGTCTACGGCAGCGGCCGCGCGGTGGCGTTGCAGGGCACCGGCTTCCCATTGAAATTCATCTACCCCAAGGAGGGCGGCATCGCCCTGCAGATCGCGGCGTGCGGCGTCACCCCCAACGCCCAGCCCGAACTGTCGCAGCAGTTCATCCAGTACGTGCTGTCACCTGAAATCCAGGCCATCCAGGCCCGGGAAAACGGCTTCGCGCCGGTCAACCAGACCGTCAGGCTCGAGCCCGAGATCGCTGCGCGGATGCCCTATGGTCCAGAGAAAGTCAGCGCGTTGATCAAGGTCGATTGGGACACCATCAACCAGAAACGCAGCGAGTGGACCACGCGCTGGAACCGCACGGTCGAACGCTGACCCTCTGGCAAGTCCGATCCTTCCCGAATCCCACCTGGAGGCGCAGGCCCGTGCCTGCGTGGCAAGCCAATGGCATTTCTCACGCTTGAAGGTATCGTCAAGACCTACGGCAGCTTCAAGGCCATCGATGGCCTGAACCTGGAGGTCCGGCACGGCGAGTTCGTCGCATTGCTCGGCCCCTCGGGCTGCGGCAAGACCACCACCTTGCAATCCATTGCCGGCTTCGTGCAGCCCACCGAAGGGCGCATCGTCCTGGATGGCCGCGACATTACCCACGTACGGCCCGAGCAGCGCGGGCTGGGCATCGTCTTTCAAAGCTACGCCTTGTTCCCGCACATGAGCGTGGCGCAGAACATCAGCTTCGGCCTGGAAATGCGCGGCGTGCCCAAGGCCGAACGCGGCAAGCGCATCACCGAGGCGCTTGACCTGGTGCGCCTCGGCGGCCTCGGCGAGCGCTACCCGAAGGCCTTGTCCGGTGGCCAGCGGCAACGGGTGGCGATCGCCCGGGCACTGGCCATCCGGCCCAACCTGCTGCTGCTCGACGAACCCATGTCGAACCTCGACGCCAAGCTGCGCGAAGAGATGCACATCGAACTGCGGGCGATCCAGCGCAGCCTCGGCATCACCACCATCCTGGTCACCCACGACCAGGTCGAGGCGATGACCATGAGCGACCGTATCGCCGTCATGCACAAGGGCCGCATCGTCCAGATCGATACGCCGTTCGAAGCCTATGAGCGCCCGCATTCGCCCTTCGCCTCGGCCTTCCTGGGCAAGACCAATGCCTTCGCCGGCGCCGTGCAGGCCCGCAATGCCCGCTGCTGCAACGTGCAGGTGCGCGACACGCTGCTGCATGTGCCACACGAAGACCGCTCGCTGGGCAATGACGTGAACGTCTACATCCGCCCGGAGAAAATCCGCCTGACCACCGCCGGCCACGGGCGCCTGAACGGGCGTATCCGCCTGCGGGTATTTCTCGGCAACCTCTGGCTGATCGCCGTGGAAAGCCACCTGGGCATGGTGCACCTCACCCAGCCCAACCTCGGCACGCCACCGCCCGGCGAAGACAGCGAAATCGGCCTGGACTGGTCCGACGACGACCTGCGCCTGCTTGATCGTGAGGTTTCCCATGGCCAAGTATGATGCCGAACACGTCGGCGCCGCGCCGTGGTTGCTGTGCGGGCCGGCCTTGCTGGTGTTCATGGCGCTGCTGCTGGCGCCGCTGCTGCTCACCGCCGTGCTGTCGGTCAACCTGTACAGCGACAGCGAAGGCGTGATCCCGGTCTACAGCCTTGGCAACTACCTCGAAGTGTTCAAGGACGACTACTTCCATGAAATCTTCCTGCGCACCGGCTGGATGGCGCTGGCGGTGACCCTGCTGTGCGTGCTGATCGGCGTGCCGGAAACCATCATCATCGCTCGCATGGCGCCGCGCTGGCGGTCGCTGTTCCTGGTCGTGGTGCTCGGGCCGCTGCTGATCTCGGTGGTGGTGCGCACCCTCGGCTGGGCGCTGCTGCTGGGCAACAACGGCCTGATCAACGATGCCTTG
>NZ_DATELE010000195.1:0-20698 GCF_035277045.1 Pseudomonas sp.
AGGATGTGAACAGAATCTTCTCCTCCATTTCAGTACCATTCTGATACAAAATCCGCTCCGCTTTAAAATCAGATTTTTCCTACAACTAATGCTTTGACTCGTTCTGCGGCCTTCCTTAAGGTTGTCACCGGCGCCTAAGAAACGCCAAACACGGCGGTTGATCGCTCCCGATAGATGCGGCTTGTTTGTGCCTGTGGTTTACTACTGCGCGCAAATGCACTCCGTTATGTCGGGAGTGGGCGAATACAAGACCCGAAAGGGAAATATGTCCGGCCTGCCGTGTGGGTTTCTTAGCTCCCGACTCCCAGCCTTAAGAAAGCTGACAATACACGGAGGTACGAGAAATGAGTATTGCGAGAAGCATACGCGAGGCAGTCGCGATAGTGTCCCGTTCGTTTGAATGTTCGCAAATCCTAGAGGCCAGCCATGACTGACCTCTACAAGCCCACCCTTTTCACCCGCCATAACCGCCCTCTCCATACCCTCTGGCTCGAATCCCAAGCCTGGTTCTGCGCGAATGAGCTGGGCCGGGGAACGGCTGGTGAGCGTGTTGTATTGGCAGAGTGACCCTTGGGTGAGGCTGCGGGATATGCCGAGGCTGATTGAGGAGGAACTGACAGCCAACAAGCCGAGTGAGAGAACTCGTGCCTGGTGGGAGCGCGCCGCTCGATTGATGGGACTGGGCGCGAAATGAGCGGGAAGCCTGGGACTGCTCGATGACGCGTTCGCGAATCCGGAGCTTCCTCCCATCGCTCGGCATGCCACGGAGCACCGGGTCCGGGTAAGGCGAATCTCGGAGGAGGATTTCTGATGACTTCGATGTATCTGTACATGCAGCTTCCGGATTCGCTGGATATCACGACACTCGGTCGACTGAGAATTGTGGATGGGGTCGGCGAATTCGTGTACAGCCCGGAATATGTAGAGGCTAAAGGTTGGGTTCCGGATCCAACTTCGATCGACACCGTACAGCCAGATCCGCAGTGTTTCAGTCAGATCAATGGGAGGATTCATTAGCACTTGCGGGCCCGATCGCGCGATTGGGCTGCGCAGCGGCCCCAGAATCGAATAGGCGCTGCAAGAGCAGTTGGCTGCATTCGGTGTTCCCTGGCGGTGCCGGGCAGGGCTTCCATAACCGAGCTGGCCGCGCCAGCTCTTGTGGGAGCACGCCTTGTGCTGCGATTCGAGGGCAGAGCCCTCGCCGGGGCGCAGGATTACAAGATCGTGCGATGGTTGCAGGGGACAAGACAGTTGCTCTCACAGCTAGGCCACCGACACTTGGCGCTGCGTTCGCACTTTCAGCATCCCCGAGAGCGATACCAGCCAGAGCACCAGGAACACACCGGCGATGGCGAGGTTGGAGGTCAACGGCAGCGCACTGACGATGCCCGAGACCAGCGACCCGGCTATCAGCATCAGGCAACCCTGCAGGCTTGCCGCCACCCCTGCCCGGTCGGGAAACAGCGACATGGAGCGGGCCATGGCGTTGGAGAAGATGAAGCCTTGGCCGAAGGCGATGAGCATGATGCCGCCCAGGATGCTTTCCAGGTGCAACCCGGTAGGCATCACCGCGATGCCCAGGACGCCAAACAAGAACAGCAGCATCCCGGCCCACATCAGCGCAGCAGCCTGCACCACGCGGATCAGCAGGCGATTCACCAGGGTGCCCACCAGATAGCAACTGCCTACCGCCAGTGCCGTGGTGCCGAAGTACTGCGCATCAAACCCCAGCCGCTCCTGCACGATGTGCGGACCAAACACGTTCCACAACAGGAATGCCGAAAAGCTGGAACCGAGCACGACCACTGAAGAGCGGAAGCGACTGTCAGCCAGGATGCAGCGGTAGCCCGCCATTGTCTGCAAGGCGCTACGACGGGCCACGGGGGCCAGCGACTCCTTGAGACCGGCCAGGACGAATGCCAGCACGATCACTGCATACACCGCATACAGGACGAAATTGTAGCGCCAGCCCAGGTACACCTCGACCAGGCCGCCCTCATACGGCGCGATCACGGGCCCGAGGCCAAAGGCAAGGCTCAGGTAGATGACCGCCACGTAGAAGCGCGGTCCCTTGACGATATCGACCAGCAACGCACGGGCAACCACCTGGCATGCCCCGATCGCAAAGCCCTGCAGCGCGCGGGCCAGCAACAGCATTTCGATGGACGTGGCAAGGGTTGCCAGCACGCTGCCGCCCAGAAACACGACAAGACCCATCAGCACGGTAGGCCTGCGACCGCGCGCATCGGCCATGACGCCGAAGAACAGCTGCCCGATCGCATAGAACAGCAAGGTGATGGTGATGGTGTTCTGCATGAGCGACGCACTGGCGCCCAGCTCTCGCCCGATCGATGGAAGACTGGGCGCGTACAGGTCGATGGCGATACCACCGACGCTATTGATCAGTGGCGCCAGAAAGACGATGAAATTCTCGTAACGCTTGTCGGCGTTCATGGTTACCTCCAGCACTCCGGGCAGGGTCATGCCCGGAGAAAGATGTGATCAGGCGAATGCCTGGCTGGCGAAATGCGGAATCAGGCAGCCCCCGCCACCTGATGACCTCACGGTAAAAGAACGGAACACGCTACTGGTTTCAATAAATGGAAAAGCCCGCGTAAATTTTAATAAAGCGAAGTCATCACACGTTCAGCATCGTCTCGCCCACCGTCTCGACAAGCGAGCGCAAGCTGGAGACATCCTTGCTGTCGCCGCGGTCCTTGGCCCAGATCATGTCCAGGGTAAAACTCGGGAAGCCCAGCGGTGGCTGGCAGACTTTCAGTCCCGGCGCGATGCGCAGATGCGGCAGCAGCCGCGCGGGCAAGGCAACGGTTGCCGGCACTTCAGCCACGATGTTCACACAGGCCTGGTAGCTGTTGGCGCGCACCAGCACGTTGCGCGTGCGACCCACCTTGTCCAGCCAGCCATCGACCATGTTCCTTTCGGATATCCACGGTGTGGGGAACACATGGGGTGAAGCACAGAACTCGTCCAGGCTCATGAACCCGTCACGGGCCAGCGGCCTCCAGCTGGTAAGGCACACGAAGTCATCATTGAGCACCGCTTGCCATTGCAGCTCAGGGTGCATCTGGTGGTAACCCGGGCCGAAGCCGATAGCGATGTCCAGGTCACCTGCGATCAGCCGGTCCACGGGCAGGTCCCGGCTCAGGCGGTCGAGGTGAAGCGAGGTGTTGGGATGGGTCCGTGACAGCACGGCCAGCGCCTGCGGCAGGAAGGACAGCTCGAAGTATTCGGGCGCGCACAGCGTCCAGATCCTGCGCAACACATGGGCCGGAACGGAGCCGTCATCCTCCGCGCAGCGGTTGACCGACTCCACCACCATACGCAGATAAGGCGCGATCTTCTGCGCCTTGGTCGTAGGCTTCAACACCCCATGCGAAGACGCAAACAGCGCGTCATCGAAACATCCACGCAGGCGTTTGAGGCAATAACTGACCGTGGGCTGGCTGACATTCATCCGTTCGGCCGTGCGCTTGGCGCTGCGAAGCTCGACCAGATTCAGAAACACCACGATATCCTGCAGATCCAGCTGCTTCAGGTAATTGCTGTGAAGCATGAAAATTCCTCCTGAATTTTCCGGTCATTGGCTGGGGCGCCCTCCCTTGGAAGATGGGCCAGCGTTGGCTTCAAAGCTGTGCGAACAGCACTCGCTGCTCTTTTCCCGACTCTCAGTATGGATAAAAACGGCCTTTTCAATCAATGCCTTGCCTCGCGCGCTCAGCGCCACCTGCGAGCTGCGCTTGTCCTGGCGGGCGGCGACGCGCGAGGCGTGAACGTCCAGTCCATTGTCCTCACCGGGCTGACATGAGCGATTCAATACGCAGCCCCCGCCTCCACCTGCACCGCTGCGCGCATCACACCCGACAGCGGGTTGCTGGTATTGGTTGGCAACTCCTGGCGGAACAACGCGCGCACGTTGGCCCGCAGGGGCAGTGCATCGGATGCGCCACCCACCTGGATCCGGTACCGGCCGGGGTCGACGATCCAGTTGAAGGTGACCGGGTCGAAGTAGGCAAAGGCGCGGCTGTTGAGCACCAGGGTCATCTCGCGGGCTTCACCGGGCTGCAGCAGCACTTTGCCAAACCCTTTGAGCTCCTTGAGCGGCCGCGACACCGTGGGCGCCACGGGGCGGACGTAGAGCTGGGCGATCTCGGCGCCTGCCACGGGGCCGGTGTTGGTCACGGTGAAGGTCACGCTGATGTCGCTGCCGGGCACAATGACGGCGGGCGAGACACGGATGTCGCTGTACTGGAAGGTGGTGTACGACAGACCGTGGCCAAATGGGTACAGGGGCCGGGTGCCGGCCTGGTCATAGCCGCGGTAGCCCATGAAGATGTCTTCGGTATAGGTCATGTCGGCCAGCGCATTGGGCCCCTGGTAGGGCCGCGGATCGGGGTAGCTCGGGTAACTGGGGTTGTCCTGGATGTCACGGTCCCAGGTGACGGGCAGCTTGCCGGAGGGGCTGATGTCGCCGAACAGGATTTCGGCCAGTGCCCGGCCGGCAAAGGCGCCGGGGTACCAGGCGTGCAGCACGCCGTTGGCGCGCCGGGCCCAGGAATTGATGTCGAGGGTGCCGCCCGCATGCAGCACGACGACGGTCCGGGGATTGGCGGCGATGAGGTTGCGGATGAGTTCGTCCTGGAACTCCGGAAGCCCGAAGCCATGATCGGACGCTTCGCCTTCGTACTCATTGTTGAGCCCGGCCGCCACGACGACCGCGTCATAGATGGCGAGGTCTTCGGGCGCCGCCAGGGCCGCCCAGCTCATCTGCACGCCCCAGAGGCCGCCCTGCACGGGAATGTAGAAACTGGACACACGGCTATATTCGAGCTGCACATCGTAGAACTCGCCGGCCTGCAGCACCACCGTGCGGCCGGACTGCGAGATGGGGTCGGCGAGGTCGGTGGACAGCGGCGTGCCGTCATGGTCGACGATCAGCCGATTATTGACCCACAGCCGCAGCGACCCGTCCCCGCGCACCTTGAACACGTGGCGGCCGGTGACGGTCGGGCGGATCTTGCCGATGAACCGGGCCGAGAAGGCGCCTTGGGTGGGCGTGAAGCCCTCGACGGTGGTGGTGCCGCGCGAGGTGGTGTTGGTGTTCGAGGTGAACGCCCAGTTCACGCCGGGCTCGATCCGCGTGACCGCGGGTGAGCCGGACCAGGTGGCGTTGTTGTAGTACTCGGCGCGCAGCCCGCGGACGATGGCCTGGGGGGTGCTGGAGGACGGGTCCTGGGTAAACCAGGCCGCCCGGACCGGGTTCAACGACAGGCTGCGCAGGAAGGTGACCGCGCCGCTCGTGCCACGCCGGATGCCTTGCAGCTCGGTGACGTTGTCCTCGACTTCGGACCAGGCGGTGCCGAACGGCGACGGCGGCGCCTGCTCGGCGATATTGCCCACGACGGCGATGTTGGCCGTTTTGCTCAGCGGCAGCAGCTTGCCGCTGCCCTCCACCGCTTCGTTTTTCAACAAGACGATGCCTTCACGAGCAACATCCAGGGATGCCCGCAGGCTGCGCGGGTCGTCCTTGATGCCGGAAGGCACCGGCAAACCTTGGTCGAAGCCATAGCTGACCATGGCCCGCAAGTTGCGCCGCACCTTGTCATCGATGGTCGCCACGGGCAGCACGCCGCTTTCGATGAACGGCAGCAACGTGGCTTCGTTCATCTTCAGCCCGCTGGGCATGTCCAGGTCGGAACCGGCCAGCGCGGCTTTCAGGCCATCGGTGATGGAATTGAAATCACTGAGGACGAAGCCCTGGAAATTCCATTCGCCCTTGAGCAGGTCGGCGAGCAGGCGGTGGCTTTCGCACGCGTAGTCATCGTTGACCTTGTTGAAGCCGCACATGATCGCGGCGGGGCTGGCGTTCTTCACCAGTGACTCGAACCCTGGCAGGTAGATTTCGCGCAGGGCCCGCTCGCTGACATGCACGTTGAGGAAGTGCCGGTTGGCCTCCTGCTCGTTGGCCAGGTAGTGCTTCGCGCCGGTCCAGACGCCCTGGCGTTCGATGGCGTTGGCCACGGCCGGCCCCATCACGGCACCGATGTAGGGGTCTTCACCGCTGAGGTGTTCGGCGGAGCGCCCGTTGAACGGGGTGCGGTACAGGTTCAGGCCCGGCGACAGCAGTTGCTGGCCGCCCGCCGCGCGCGTATCGAAGCCGATCGCCAGCCCGTACTGCTTGGCGCGATCCAGGTTCCAGGTCGCGGCGAGCGCCGACATGGACGGGTACTGGGTACCGAACATGGTGGACTCGACATGAACACCCATGGACGAGTCGTAGCTGACTGTTCCCGGCAGGCCGTATTGCGGCAAGGGCCGCAGCATATGACCGTCGTCGACGTTGATGTAACTGAGTTTCTCCGACAGCGTCATCTGCGACAGGATAGCCTCGACGCGCTGCTCTACCGCCGGGCCTTGCAGGGGCGGCGCGGCCCAGACCAGAGCAGAACCGGCCAGGCCTGCGCTCAGCAGCGCGCTTTTCAACAGGGACAGTGAATGACTGGACATGAGAACACTTCCATGGAAAACCGAGTTCGCGCCCTGGTGATGCCCCAAGGCAACCGGACAAGCGGCTCGTCTGGCTTCCATGTCTGCGAAGCGTGCAATCAGCGCAGATGAAGGTACGTTGATAATTTCTGTGTCGAGCTCTAATGAAGAGGCAGCGAGTCGCACAGGCGTTCAGTTGATTTTTCCATATCCAAGCGGAGCGCTTATTCCCCCGGCAGCCCCCGCTGTTCAGTATGTCCCGCGCAGGTCCGGGGGCGGCATGGACCCCGGCACGTTCAGCAGGCGCATCTTGTCGCGGTATTCGTCCGTCACGCCGCGCGCCTCGCTGCTGCTGGTCACGACCCGCGGAGTGATGAGCACGATCAGCTCCGTTCGTCCCTTGCTCCGGGTGCTTGCGCCAAACAGCCAGCCCAGCCCGGGAATACTCCCCAGGTAGGGCACCTGGCTGCGGGTGTTGAGGTCATCCTGGCGGATCAGCCCGCCGAGCAGGACGGTCTCGCCACTTTGCACCGCCACCTGGGTGGCGATCGAACGCGTCGAGATCCGCGGGTTGACGTCATCGCTGGTGGTCGCGCCCGCATCACTGACCTGCTGGTGGATGTCCAGGTACACCAGGCCACCCGGGTTGATGCGCGGCACCACGTCGAGGATCACACCGGTCTGGATGTATTCCACGCTGCTGAGGGTGGTGTCGGTGTTGATGGTGTTCACGGTGGTCTGGCTGATCGGAATGTTGTCGCCGACCTGGATCTGCGCCTGCTGGTTGTTCATCACCACCAGCGAAGGCGCGGACAGCACCTGGGTCTTGCCGGTAGCCTCCAGCGCCCGTATGGCCACCTGAAGGTCGCCGCCGACGAAGGAGTAGAACAGCGCGTCGGCAGGCCCCAGCCCTACCCCGCCGAAACCCAGCGCACCCTGGCTGCCGGGGGCATCGGCGATGCCTTCGGTGGTGGAGTTGCCGGCGAGGTTGCCCAGGTACCACTGCACCCCAAGGTTCAGTTCGTCGCTGAGGGTGACTTCCAGGATGCGTGTCTCGATCTGCACCTGCATGGGGGCATTGTCGAGCCGGCGGATGGCTGATTCGATCTCGGCCCAGTGCGAGGGCCGGGTGCGCACGAGCAACTGGTTGCTGCTTTTTTGCGCGGTGATCCGCGTGGTGTCGTCCATGCCCTTGTCACCGCCAGGCTCGGCAGTGCCTTCGGCATTGGCGCCGCCTTCCTGCTCTTCGCTCATGCCGCCGAAGGTGCGGCTGATGCCTTGGCTCGGGTCTCCGGACATGGCGCCATAGCCGCCCGTTGCGCGGCCCAGGGCATTCACCGAGCCGCGCCCCAGCCCCGAGCCACTGCCGACGGGCGAGGACAGCACGGTGGTGGACAGCCCTGGCGCCACCTGGGCCGGCGCCTGGTCCTGGATCGCGCCGGTGCCGTAGATCTGGCGCAGGTAGCGGGCCAGGTCGGCGGCCTTCATGTTGCGCACGTCATACACATACAGCTGCGGCTCGTTGCCGCCGCCTTCATCGATGGTACGGATCCATTGGCCGACCTCCTGAAGGTACTGGGGCTGGGACGAAATCACCACGATCGAGTTGGTGCGTTCGATCGGCAGAAAGCGCAGCATTCCCGCCAGCGGCGTGCCGCTCTCGGCGCCAAACACCTTTTGCAGCTCGGGCATCAGCTCGGCGACGCTGGCGCGCTGCAGGCCGAACACGCCCACCGACATGCCCCTGAGCCAATCGACGTCGAAGGTCTGGATGGTGCTCTGGTAGTTGGCCAGCTCCTCGGGGGTGCCCGCCATGCCGATGACATTGCGGGCCGGGTCGACCAGCAGGAAGGCGCTCTCGCAGGCAAAGGGCTTGAGCAGCTTCTGCATCTCGGCGGCCGAGATGAACTGCAACGGGTACAGGCGCACCGACATGCCCCGCGGCGGCGAGCCCATGCCGATGGAGGGCACGAGCTGACCGGCGACCGCCTGGTTGGCGGGCAGGATGACGTAGCGGTCACCCTGGCGGATCATCGCGTTGTTGGTCCAGCCCAGCAGGCTTTCGAGCACTGCCATGGCCTGGTCCTTGGGGATTGGCCGTGAGGTGGAGAACGACACCTCGCCGGTCACGCCCTGGGCGATGCTGTAGTTCTCCTGCAGCAGGTCGCCCATGATGGTGTTGATGATGGCAACGATGGGCTGGTTGGTGAAGTTGAGCATTACTCCGCCCGAACCGGGGTCGGCCGGCCGCGCGCCCGAAACGGGCGGGACGTCCCGGATGAAGCGCGCGCTGCCCCTGACGACCTGGCGCCCAGGAGCGGTGCCGATGGCAGGTTGCGGGACCGTCGAGGGCAGCGGCGCGCTGGTCATCGGGCGTCGATCGCTGCCCGTGCCGCGCAGGGCTTCGCGGATCAGCTGCGGGTCGTTGTCGGGGGTGGCCTGGGTGGTACAGCCCGCCAGCAGGGTCAGCAGCAGGAGGGCCAGGCCATCTACGGGTTTGCTCATCTCATGGCCTCATGGACTTGCGGTACGCGCCCGGGCGGGTGCCGGGGCGCTCGGCAAACGCGGGGTCAGCAGCTGCAGCACGCGCGATTCGCTGTTGTTGTGAAGTTCCACGCGGCGCGCTTCTATGCGCTGGATACGCCAGCCATCCTTGAGCGTGGCCCCTTCCCTGAGCGTCAGGCTGGCGCCGCCTTTCTGCTTGAACATGGCGACACGCCGATCGCCCTCGATGATGATGCCGGTGAGCAGGAACGTGCTGAGGTCGGGACCAGAGCTCGCTGACACCCCTTGGGCATCCGGCGCGCGCTCAGGGTTGAACAAGGGGTGCTGCCAGGCTGCGGCGAAGACTTGCACCGAGGGGGCCTCGGGCAGGCCAGGTGCTTCGGGGGGCGGCGCCAGGCTTTGCGCCACCTCGGCCGGGTGGCCAGGCTCATCCCTGGCGCTGAACAGGACAGCGGCCACTCCCCCCGCCAATACGATCGTTGCCAGCAACAACGCGATGCGCGCTGCCCGGCGGGTCACTGCTCGTCACCCGTGTCGAAGGGTGGGTCTTGCGCCGGCGCCTCGTCCGGCAGCTCGGCGTCGTCGGTTGCGGCGGGCGTCGCAGGCGCCTGGGCCGCCATGTAGCCCGCCACCAGCAGGTGCACGCTGAGCCGGCCCGTGCCTTGCTCCTGCCGGGCCTGCGCGGCGCGGGTGATGGTGAGCTCCTCGACGAACAGCAACGGCCGGGCGTACTCCAGCGCATGCAGCAACCGGGTCAGTGGCTCGATCGCGCACTCAAGGTCAAGGCTGAGCGTCACGCGCTGGTAGGGCAGCTCTTGCGCGACGCGCTCAGCGGACATCGGCATGCGTTGGGTAACCTTGCACCCGGGCCCGACAGCTTCGAGGCGTTTCACCTGCTCCACGACCTGCTGCATCAGGTCACCCGCCACCACGCCGCTGTCTTCGCCGGGCAGCAGCGCCTGGGTATCGCTGCTGCGCAGCCGGGCTTCCTGGACCTGACGTTGCAAGGTTTCGCGCTGGCCCAGCAGGGCGCTGTAGTGCTGATGCTGGTCCATCAGGTCGCTCAGTTGCTGGTTTGCCGCCAGCAAGGGGCCGACGAACCAGCTGTGCACCAGCAGCCAGTAGGCCGCCGCGATCACCAGTCCAAGCAGGACCAGTGCTGCCACGCGCTGGTCACGGGCTGACAGTTGCGGCCGCATGGGCGGGCTCCCGCAAGAGCTGGGCGCGCACGTAGAAGCGGTCCTTGCCGCTGTCGGCATCCGGCTGGATGACGCCTTGGTAGCGCGCGTCCACCAGGTGCGGGCAGCCTTTCACCTGGTTGAGCAGACCGCTGGCATGGTCGGTGAAACCAGAGAGGTCGACCTGGCCGTCGCGGTTCACCTGCAGGCTCTGCAGCCAGGTGTCGAGGGCCAGGCAGGTGCTCAGTTCGGCGAGCAGCAGCGCGTAGGTGGCCTGGCGCTGCTTGAGCGCGGTCAACGAGCGCGCCGCGCTGTCGGCCTGGGTGAGTTGCTGGCGCAGGCCCTGCAGCTCGGCAGTCTGGCCCCGCAGCGCCTGGACCTCGGCGCTGCGCTGTTGCACCGCGGCCTCGCGCTGGTGCAAGACGGAGGCCATCGCCGCGTACACCAGCAGCAGCGCCAGCACACCCAGCCCCCCTGCCATCCGCGCCCGGCGTCGGCTCCAGCCGCTGGGCGCCTGCTGTGGCAGCAGGTTCAGGCCCAGCCGCTCGCCATGCTCGTCGAGCAGGTCGATATGCTCAAGGGTGATGCCGTGCTCCTCGAAACCCGCCTGCCAGGTGGCCAGGTGGTCGCGCCGGACAATCACCAGGGTCAGGCGCAGACGACCATTGCTGATGCCCTCCCGGCGTACCACGGCATGCGCTTGCTGGGAGGTGAAGGGCGTGAAGCGGTCCAGTTCATAGGCCAGTATCGCGTCCAGATCGCGGGCGGCGGCGGTTGGCAAGGAAAGCGAATGGCGCAACGCCTGCCCGGGCTGCAGCAGCAGGACGGCGCGGTGATCGACCGCAGCCCGTGGGTTTTCGACCAGTGGCCACTGATACAGGCGCTCGGGCTTCTTGCGCACCAGCCGCTGGGGGACGCAGTCACGCAGCTGGCGCCTCCACCAGTGCCAGGCGCGTTGCGCAAGGCTACCGCTCCAATGGGCAGGAATCTGCTTGCTCAAGCTTGAGAACCCAAATGCATGCATGCGCAACGGCACCTCACTCGCTATAGCGCAGGACCCTGAAAGGCCGGGGGCCTTGCTCAATTGAAAGTAGCACCGTGCCGTGGATTTGGGCGGAAAAGCCATGCGGCCGAGTGGCCAGGCTCTGGATGGTCACGATCGGGCCCGGATCGCTCCCCTGGGCGTCCACTTGAGGCAGTCCCAGGGCCTCGCGCAAGGGCGCGCTGGCGAAGGCCGGGTCTGGACGGACCAGCCCGCTCCAGAGCGTCACGTGGGGCAATAGCCGCGCGTACAGCGCAGCGCTCATGCCGGGCCAGCCGCGGATTTCCTCAAGGGCGCGCAACGGTGGGCGATCATCCCCGCGCTCGATCGAGAGCGCGGCGGCGAGCTGCCGGGATTGCTCGGCCGTGGCGCCCAGGCCGAGGGCCACGCGGGCCAGGTCGGCGGCGCTGGCGAGGTTCAGGTCGAGCTTGCCGCGCTCGCTGCGTACCCGCACCTGCAGGGCCGCGCCATCGAACTCGAGCGTCTGCAGGCGCCCATCGGCGATCCAGCGGCGCGCCGGCACCGGTTCACGCAGGCCGCGGACCGCCAGCGCCAGGCCCGCTTCGGCCGCCCACGCCGCACGGGTGTGCTCGCGTTGCCACTGGCCCAGGCGCAGTTCCTGGCGTACCGCGCCGACCAGTCCGGAGAGCATCAGGGTCAGCAGCGCCAGCAAGCCGATCACCAGCAGCAAGGCGATGCCCTGCGACCGGCGCCTCATGGCGTGGCCTGCTCGCCGCTCAGGTCCAGCCGCAGGGCGACCACCTGAGTCGTCCACGGCACCGGGCCATCGGCCTGCACCGCGATGCGCACCTGCCTGGGCAAGCGCCTCGGCCAGGGCCAGTGGTCGAGCCACGCGGTACGCTTGCCCAGGTTGTCGACGCCCCGGTAGCTCAGGCGCACGCCCCGGACCTCGCGCAGCAGCCATTGCGGCTCCCCCCATGACCGCGCGGCGCTGGTCTCGAAGCGGATCCGCAGGGCCGGGCGGTCGCCCAGCTGCGCGACGTCGAGGATGTGCCAGTGGATGCCCCCGCCCAGATCGGCAGGCAGGGCCGCGGCAAACAGCAGCGAGTCAGGCTCGCCTACGAAGACCTGCCCTGCGTCTTGCTGCAGGCGCTGGATCGGCAGGGTTTGGGCGATCGCCTGGTGCAGGAAGTTCTGCGCCGCGCGGACCTCGCCGAGGCGTTGCAGGTAACGGTCAGCACCGTTCAGGCCACGCTGGGCCAGCACCAGCGTGCTCATCACCAGGGTCAGCAGCACCCCAAGCAGTGCCAATGCCACGAGGATCTCGAGCAAGGTGAAGCCACGGGCCGGGCGCTTCATGGGGCGGCGGCCTCCACGGAAGGCGTCTGCACCACCAGCGTGCTCAGCACCCAGGGCGCCGTGCCGGGTGCGTCGAGCTGCAACTCGACGCGCAGGAGGGGCAAGCGGCCTTCGCCTCCGGGCATCAGGCTGATGCGCTCGGTCCAGCGGATACCGCCCTCGGTGACACCCCTGCGCAGCCCGGGCCGCAAGCGCAGGTCACGCTGTTCGTCCAGCAGGCTGCGGGCCGCCTGGCGCTTGCTTTCGCTGTCGCGCATCTGGGTGAGGCTGCGGTTGATCTGGGCGAGGCTCGACAGGGTCACGGTCAGCAGCACCGCCAGCAACGCCAGGGCCGCGAGCATTTCGAGCAAGGTGAAGCCGGCGCTGCGGGGACCGTGCGGGCTCATGGCGTGGCCATCCAGCGCACATCACCGGTCAGCCAGCCGATGTCGATGCGCCATTGGCGGTCGCCCCGGGTCAGTAGCAGGTGCCCACCGCTGGAGCTGCCATCAGGGTAGAACGCCACCGCGCTGCCCAGTTGCCGGGCCGTCACCAGCCGCACCTGGACCGTGTCTGGCCAGCTGCGGCGCGGTTGACCCGGTGCGCCATACCAACGCCCCGGCAGATCGAAGTGCAGCAACGCGGGCTTGTTGTCCAGCACCGCCTGGGACCGTGCCTGGCGCAGCGCGAAGACCATTTCACGGACCGCCTGGCGCTCGCGGCTGGCGTGCAGCCCCTGCGCGATGCCGGTGGCCATGAGGCCGGCGGCCACGGCGATCAGGACGATCACCACCAGCATCTCGATCAGAGTGAAACCCGCCGGGCGGCGCACGGCGCCTACTCCCAGTTGCCGACATCGGCACTGTAGCCCTCACCACCCGGCTGGCCATCCTGGCCGTAGAAGATCAGGTCGAAGGGGCCATGCTGGCCCGGATAGCGATAGCCGAACGCATGGCCAAACGGGTCCTTGAGATCGGAGGGCTTGGCGTACGGCCCGTTCCAGCCCTGTTCGCCACTGGGGCGGGCGAGCAGTTGCGCCAGTTGCCGTGGCGGGGTGCCGAGGTCGAGCCCGTAGCTTTCGATCTTCATGCCCAGGCTGGCCAGTTGCGCCTTGCCGGCGCCGTACTTGCCCTTGTCGACATTGCCGCCGACCTGGCGCACGACGATGGTCGCGACGATGCCCAGCAAGACGATCACGGCGAGCATTTCCAGCAGCGTGAAGCCATGCTGGCGGCGACGCTTGGCAGTTGTATGGCGCATGTTCAAAGCCTCAGAGAGTATTGGTCAGGCTCATCAGCGGCAGCATGATGGCCAACATGATGACCGCCACCAGCAGCGCCATGACCAGGGTCAGGGTCGGCACCAGTGCCGCGAGCAGGCGGTCGATGCTGCGCTGGGCCTGCTGGTCGAAGACGTCGGCGACCTTCAGCAGCACCCGGTCCAGTTGCCCGGCCTGTTCGCCCACCTCGATCATCTGCAAGGCAAGCGACGGCAACAGCTGGTCATCGTGCAGGGCAGCGGCGAGCGAGCCGCCGTTCCTGACCCGCGCCAGCGCCAGGTCGACGAGCTCCGCCACTGCCTGGTTGAGGCAGACCTGCCGGGCGATAGCCAGGGCCTCGAGCAGGGGCACGCCGTTGCGCAGCAACGTCCCCAGCGTACGCGCCAGGCGGGCGACTTCCAGCCGCTGGCCGAGCTCGCCGACCACCGGCATGGCCAGCAGCCGCCGGTGCAGGCGGCGCTTGCGTTCAGGCGCGCGCCAGTAGGCCGGCCAGGCCAGGCTTAGCGTCGCCAGTGCGGCCAGCAGCCATGGCCAGCGGTTGGCGATGAACAGGCCGGTGGCCAGGATCGCCTCGGTGATCAATGGCAACGGCACGCCCAGGTCCTTGAAGATCGGCACGAACTGCGGCACCACGTAGGCAATCAGCAGGATCAGCGCCGCGATCACACCGACCACCAGAAACACCGGGTAGATCAGCGCATTGACCAGCTGGCCCTTGAGCACCTCGCGCCGTTCGAGGTAATCACTCAGCTGCTGCAGGGTGTCGTGCAAGGCACCGCTCGCCTCCCCGGCCCTGACCACGCTGAGGTACAGGGCAGGAAACTGCCCGTCTTCCTCGGCCATGGCGGTGGACAGCGCCTTGCCGCCCTTGACCCGCTCGCGGATACGCTCGAGCACGGCATGGGCAGCGGTGCCTTCGCCGGACTGCTGCCTGAGCAGCACGGCCAGCGCCTGCTCCAGCGGTTGGCCCGCGCCAAGCAGGATAGCCAGCTGCTGGGTGAAATTGAGCACGAAGGCCTGTTTCAGCCGCGCCGTGCTCCGCGCGCGCCAGCCTCTGCCCTGCCCGGCCTGCACCTGCACCACCAGCAGCCCGCGCTTGTGCAGCACTTGGGCGGCGGCCGCGCTGTCGGCGGCCTCAAGGTCGCCCTGGCGCGCAGTGCCGTCGGCCTCGAGCGCTTTGTAGTGAAAACGTGGCATGGCGCCTCCTCTCATTCGCTGCGCGTGACGCGTAGCACCTCTTCGAGGCTGGTGATGCCGGCCAATGCCTGGCGCAGCCCTTCCTCGAAGAGCGTGCGCAGCCCGCCCTGTCGCGCGGCGCGCTCCAGGGTGGCGGCATCGGCGTGAGCCATCAGCAGCTCGCGCAGTTCATCGTTCATCACCAGCAGTTCGGTGATCGCGCTGCGACCGCTGTAGCCGCCGGCCGGCGATCCCGGGCTGGGACGGTAGAGCATGATGGGGCGCTGGTCGGTGAAGCGGTCCAGGCCATGCTCGGCGATCAGCGCAGGGCCGGCGGCAAAGGCCTCGCGGTACTCGGGCGCGAGCCGGCGCACCAGCCGCTGGGCGAGAATCCCGGTCACGGTCGAGGCGATCAGGTAGCTCTCGACGCCCATGTCCAGCAGCCGGGTGATGCTTGATGCGGCGCTGTTGGTGTGCAACGTGGACAGCACCAGGTGGCCGGTGAGCGATGACTGGATGGCGATGCGGCAGGTCTCGAGATCGCGCATTTCGCCGATCATGATGACGTCCGGGTCCTGGCGCACGATCGAGCGCAGCGAGGTGGCGAAATCCAGGCCGATCGCGGGCTTGACCTGGATCTGGTTGATGCCCTCGATCTGGTATTCCACCGGATCCTCGACGGTGATGATCTTGCGTTCGGGGGTGTTGAGCTGGGTCAGCGCGGTGTACAGGGTGGTGGTCTTGCCCGACCCGGTGGGCCCCGTGACGAGCACGATGCCGTTGGGCTGAGCCAGCAGGTCGAGCAGGCGCTGCAGGCGCGCGCTGTCGAGCCCGAGGCTGGGCAGGTCGAAGGCGACTGTCTGGCGGTCGAGCAGGCGCATCACCACCGACTCGCCGAAACGCGTGGGCACCGTGGAGACCCGCAAGTCGAGCTCGCGCCCCTGGACACGCAGCATGATCCGCCCGTCCTGGGGCAGGCGCCGCTCGGCGATGTCCAGGTGCGCCATGATCTTGATGCGCGAGATCACCGCCGCGGCGGAGTTGACCGGGGGTGCCTCGCCGTCCTGCAGGACGCCGTCGATGCGGTAGCGAACCTTGAACTGGTGTTCGAAGGGCTCGATATGGATGTCCGAGGCGCGCAGGTCCACCGCGCGCTGCATCAGCAAGTTGACCAGGCGGATCACCGGCGCTTCGGAGGCCTGGTCCTTGAGGCGCTCGATGTCATCACTCGAGCCGCGCGCAGGACCGTCGAGGTTTTCGATCAGGGTGCCCATGGCCGAGCGGCCCTGGCCGTAGAAACGTTCGATCAGTGCCTCGACCTCTTCGCGGGCAGCGACCAGCGTCTGTACCTCGACCTCACAGGCATAGGCAACGGCTTTCGCGGGATAAGGGTCTGCCGGGTTGGCCTGCGCCAGCACCAGCACGCCGTCGCTCCAGCCGGTGGGCACCACATGGTACTGGCGCAGGAAGCGCTCGCCGAGTGGCGGCAGGGGATCAAGCAGCGCGGGCATGTCCTCGATATCGAGCAACGGCGAGGGCAGCAGGGCTGACCAGGCGCGCGCCACTTCCCGGCTGGACACGCTGCCCATGCGGATCAGCAGGTCAAGCAAGGGGTTGTCAGGGTCTGACTCGGCCAGCCGGCGCGCGCGCTCCAGCTCACCGGGCTTGAGTCCTCCATTGACCAACAGCCAACGGCATACCTGTTCGTCCTCGGGAACAACAGCCTGCATTTCAGTCATGCGTGCATCCGGCCACTTTCATGTGCACTGTTAACTTCCTGAGACACGTTAGCAAAACAATTATTAGGGCAACTTTCATTTCTGATCTCCGAATACTTGAAAGTAGACCCTCAATGGCTGTTCAGGCAATCACCTTCGACATTCAGATGCAATGTGTCTTAGCGAAATACATTCCAGACTAAATAACCATAAGCACACAATTTTATTGACTTGCGCAGGCGCGGGAAGTCTTATTCATAACTCTGTCCTCATGGAGTTCGACACTTACCATCATAACGACATGACGCGCGGACGAACATGCAGATACCTGCACCCTCCTTTTCCTGCATAGCGATGCGGAACCCGGAGCCTGCACTCCTGGGTGCTATTTCCAACTGCACAGTTGCTCTTCCCTGCCACGTGCCAAGTACTGGCTAACGGCCGGCTCATTTGTCCGGTCGACTAACAGCGGAATGACATCATGAAACAAGGTCCTGCAATTCCTCATCCCAGGATATTGTCGCTGTTGTCCTCGGCAATCCTTGTTGCCCTTCTTCCTACTGCCAATGCTGCCATGCGCACCGATGCCGAAGCCGATCGACTGGCCCGGCAAACCGTTGCGCAGATGACCCTCCTGGAAAAACTCGACTATATCGGCGGCACCGGCGGCTGGGACATAAAACCCCTGCCGCGGTTCGGCATTCCCCAGATCCGCGGCGCGGATGGCGGCCTCGGGCTGCGCTACACCAACCAGGGCAATGACCAGGGCGTGGGCTATCCCAGCGGCCCTTCGCTGGCGTCCACGTTCAACCTCGAGCGCGCGCTGGATTTCGGCCGGGCACTGGGCTATGACACCGCCAATGGCGGCTATCACTACATCACCGGCCCCGGCATGAACATGTACCGCATGCCGTACGGCGGGCGTAACTTCGAGTATGTTTCCGGCGAAGATCCCTACCTGGGCGCCGGGATGGCGGCAGCCGTCATCAATGGCATCCAGTCGCGCGGCGTGTGGGCCGATGCCAAGCACTACGCGGCCAATGACCAGGAGACCAATCGCTTCACGCTGAACGAGACCATTCCGGAACGCGTGCTGCGCGAAATCACCATGCCACCGTTCGAGTCCGCGGTTAAGAACGGTACCGTGGCACTGCTGATGTGCTCGTTCCAGAAGGTCAATGGCGAGTATGCCTGCCAGAACAGCCATCTCATCCGGCAGATTCTCAAGCGCGACTGGCGTGCGCGCGGCTTTGTGCAGACCGACTACAACGCGATCGTCGATGGAGTGGCAGCAGCGCAGGCAGGCACCGACCTGGACATGCTTGCCGGGTCGCAGATGAATGCCGCGATCCTGCAGCCCGCCATCGAGAGTGGCGAGCTGCAGGAGGCGACCATCGATGACAAGGTGCGGCGGATCCTGCGCCAGATCTACCTCTTCGGCTTCGACACCTATGTGCCGCCCACCACGTTCGATACCCAGAGCCTCGACAGCAACCTGGCAGCGCTGGGCGTTGCCCGTGAAGGCATCGTGCTGCTCAAGAACAGAAACGGCCTGTTGCCGCTCGACAGTGCCCAGGTACAGCGAATCGCGGTGGTCGGGATCTTTGCCAAGTACGCGCCACCTACCGGCTTTGGCAGTGCATTCATCGAACCCAGCTATTACATCAGCGAGCTGAGCGGCTTGCGGCAAACGGCCCCTGGCACGCAGGTGGACTTCCTCGATGGACTGTCGCTGGACCCCGCGGCAACCGTCTGGACCCACGATGACGGCTCAGGCACGCCCGCCGAGGGCGTGGTGGCCGAATACTTCACCAACCCGGCATTCAGCGGCACGCCGGCGGTCACCCGTACCGAGACCCGGGTCAACCTGGACTGGAGCAACGATCCCGCGCCCCCCACCAATGGCGATACCGCCAATACCTCGGCGCGCTGGCGTGGCCAGGTGACACCGACCGTCAGTGGCGAGCACGTCTTCAAGGTGCGTGCCGACGGTGCGATCCGGCTGACGGTCAACGGCACCGAGATCGTCAACAACGGCGTGGGCGATCCGTTGCCCGACAACAGTATTCCCCCCACCATCCCGGAATCGGCCAAGATCAACCTGCAGGCCGGCGAGACCTACGACGTGACGCTGGAATACATCCGCCGTCCAGGCTACATCGGTGTGTTCGGCGGGTTCACCGGCGTGCAGTTGAGCTGGGCGTCGCTTGAAGCCCCTGCGGACCTTTCCGGCTACGATGCCGTCGTGGTGGCCGTGGGCAACAGCGCCGAGTATGAAGGCGAAGGCTGGGACCACCCGTGGGAGCTGCCGGAGTTTCAGGGGGAAATGCTGCAGAACGTCACGGCAGCCAACCCCAACACCATCGTGGTGATGCATGGCGGCACGGGCCTGAAGATGAACGACTGGGTGGACCAGGCAGGTGGCGTGCTGCATGCCTTCTACCCCGGTCAGAACGGCGGGCAGGCACTGGCGGAGATTCTCTTCGGCAGCGTCAACCCTTCGGCCAAGCTGCCCATCAGCCTGGAGCGCAACCTGGAGGACAATCCGCTGTACTCGAGCTTCCCCGAGTTCGACAACTTCGGAACCATCGTCGAGACCAGCTACGCCAACGACCTGTTCCTGGGCTACCGGGGCTACGACCGCCAGGCCAACAAGGCGCTGTATCCGTTCGGCTACGGCCTGTCGTACACCACGTTCGCCTATTCGGACATCGATGTATCACCTCCGGTCGCCTTTGGCAGGCCGATCCGGGTGTCCTACAACGTGACCAACACCGGGCAACGCGCCGGGGCCGAGATTTCGCAAGTGTACGTCGGAGCCCGGCATGCGCCGGTCGACCGTCCCGAGAAGGAGCTCAAGGGCTATAGCAAGGTCACTCTCGAACCTGGCGAGACGCGGCGCGTCACGGTGCAGCTCAACGGGCGGGCGCTGGCCTACTATCAACCGCGCGAGCGGGCCTGGGTGGTCGATGATGACGTCTTCACCGTCTCGGTGGGTGCCTCGTCCGCGGATGTACGGCTGAGGGCACGGGTGTTCAGCCCGTTCCGCCACGAACTGCCGGTGACCTCGAGCAACCCGCTGGCGCCCGATGTGGTGCAGGCGGTCGAGATGACGGACCGTCCGGCACCCACCGGCACCTTGCTGGAGCAGGTGTTTGATCCGCCAGAGGCGGGTGAAGGTGACGGAGCGTACGAGAACTGACGGTTACGGGCCTGGCCTTTGCCGGCCTGGCACGCAGTCCCCGCTTCCCTGGCAGGCTGGCGCTTGACGCGCCGGCTAGCCAGGGAGGGCAGCGATCACCCTGGATTGCGTTGGTGACGGTACAGCGCCTTAGCCGCCTCGATCACCTGGGGCACGCAGTCTTGCAACTGCTCGGGTGTCATGGCGTCGAGCAGCTCGACGTTGTCTTCGAAGCCATGCAGGGAAATCACGCTCAGGTGCTCGGCCTGCGCCAGCGGCAATTCGCTCCAGCCCGCCACCTGCACGCCGCGCATGTAGCCAAAGCACCACTCTTCCATGACCGTCACCGGCCCGTCTTCGTCCTGCGTCTCCTCGAACAGCGGTTCGAAGCTGTCGAGGTCCGCTTCAAGCTCGCTGGCCACGTCGCTGGCAAAACGCAGCATCAGCGCAGTGTAGGCCTCTTCATCGGCGGGGGTCTTGAACTTCGGCACCTTGCCGCCGCTGGCAACCGGCAGCCATTGCTCGGGCGTCACCCGCGGGACCGAACTGGCCAGCGCGGTGAGAAAACCATGGAGCTCAGCGATGTTCAGCACAGAGTAGTCGTTGCCGTACTTGATCAGCAGGTCTTCGAGGCGATCGAGTTCTTTTTCAGTGAGCGCGGGGAGCATGGGGCGGGTATCCGTTGGATGAAAAACTGTGAGCACCCTAGCACAAGAGCGCCCTCTCGAAGCCGGCGCTCGGCAAATACCCGCCCCTGCTCCAGCCCTACACCGGCGTCGCCAGGAAACGATCGATGTCCTGTATCAGGTCACATCC
>NZ_DATELE010000196.1:0-240802 GCF_035277045.1 Pseudomonas sp.
AGCAAATGACCGACAAAAAAGTTACTCGACTGCGTCGCGCTCGCAAAGCACGCCTGAAAATGCACGAACTCGAAGTCGTGCGTCTCTGCGTGTTCCGCTCTTCGCAGCACATCTACGCCCAGGTCATTTCGGCCGACGGCAGCAAGGTTCTGGCAAGCGCCTCGACCTTGGACAAAGAACTGCGTGATGGTGCCACCGGCAACATCGACGCGGCCACTAAGGTTGGCAAGCTGGTAGCCGAGCGTGCGAAAGCCGCTGGCGTTTCTCAAGTTGCTTTCGACCGTTCTGGCTTCAAGTACCACGGCCGCGTCAAGGCGCTGGCTGATGCTGCTCGTGAAGGCGGGCTGGAGTTCTAAGTTATGGCAAATAACGACCAAAAGCGCGACGAAGGCTACATTGAGAAGCTGGTTCAAGTTAACCGCGTTGCAAAAACCGTAAAAGGCGGCCGTATCTTCACCTTCACCGCGTTGACCGTGGTTGGTGATGGTAAAGGTCGTGTCGGCTTCGGCCGTGGCAAGTCGCGCGAAGTACCAGCCGCGATCCAGAAAGCCATGGAAGCTGCGCGTCGCAACATGATCCAGGTTGACCTGAAGGGCACCACCCTGCAGTACGCCACCAAGGCTGCCCACGGCGCCTCGAAGGTTTACATGCAGCCTGCCTCCGACGGTACCGGTATCATTGCCGGTGGCGCAATGCGTGCTGTCCTGGAAGTTGCTGGCGTTCAGAACGTTCTGGCCAAGTGCTACGGTTCGACCAACCCAGTGAACGTGGTTCATGCCACTTTCAAGGGTCTGAAAGCCATGCAATCTCCTGAGTCCATTGCTGCCAAGCGCGGCAAGAGCGTTGAGGAGATCATCTGATCATGGCTACCGTTAAAGTAACGCTGATCAAAAGCACCGCCGGCCGTCTGCCTAACCACATTCTGTGTGTGAAGGGCCTGGGTCTGCGTCGCATCGGTCACACTGTAGAAGTCCTGGATACTCCCGAGAATCGCGGGATGATCAACAAGGCTTACTACATGCTGCGCGTCGAGGGTTAATCGATGAAACTCAATGATCTGAGTCCAGCGCCGGGTTCCCGTCGCGAGAAGCATCGTCCGGGTCGTGGTATCGGTAGCGGTTTGGGCAAGACCGGTGGCCGCGGCCACAAAGGTCAGACCTCCCGTTCCGGTGGCACCATCGCTCCGGGCTTCGAAGGCGGTCAACAGCCGCTGCACCGTCGCCTGCCGAAATTCGGCTTCGTTTCCCTGAAAGCCATGGACCGCGCAGAAGTGCGTCTGTCCGAGCTGGCCAAGGTGGAAGGCGACGTAGTCACCGTGCAATCCTTGAAGGATGCCAACGTGATTAACCAAAACGTACAGCGCGTGAAAATCATGCTGTCCGGCGAAGTTACTCGCGCGGTCACCATCAAGGGTATCGCAGCCACCAAGGGTGCGCGTGCGGCTATTGAAGCAGCTGGCGGCAAATTCGAGGAATAAATGGCTAAGCAAGGTGCTCTCTCTGCGATCGGCAAAAGCGGTGGCATGTCTGAACTCTGGGCTCGTCTGCGTTTTCTGTTCCTGGCGATCATCGTCTATCGGATAGGCGCGCATATCCCAGTTCCAGGCATCAACCCGGACCGGCTGGCGGAACTGTTCCGGCAGAATGAGGGGACCATTCTTAGCTTGTTCAACATGTTTTCCGGCGGTGCGCTGGAGCGCATGAGCATCTTTGCACTGGGGATCATGCCGTACATTTCGGCATCGATCATCATGCAGCTCATGACCGCTGTCAGCCCACAGCTGGAGCAGTTGAAGAAGGAAGGTGAAGCTGGCCGTCGCAAGATCAGCCAGTACACCCGCTACGGCACCGTTATCCTGGCGCTGGTCCAAGCCATTGGCATGTCCATTGGTCTGGCCGGTCAGGGCGTGGCGTTTTCTGCAGACCTTGGCTTCCATTTCGTCGCTGTCACCACGTTCGTGGCGGGTGCGATGTTCATGATGTGGCTGGGCGAGCAGATCACCGAGCGCGGTGTGGGCAACGGTATCTCGATGTTGATCTTCGCAGGTATCGTAGCCGGTCTTCCGAGAGCAATAGGGCAGTCTTTCGAGTCTGCACGCACAGGCGATATCAACATTTTCGCCCTGGTCGCTATCGGTTTGCTGGCAGTAGCGATTATCGGCTTCGTGGTGTTCATCGAGCGTGGTCAGCGGCGTATCGCCGTTCACTATGCCAAGCGTCAGCAGGGCCGCAAGGTCTTCGCTGCGCAGACCAGCCACTTGCCGCTTAAAGTGAACATGGCAGGGGTTATCCCGGCCATTTTCGCGAGCAGCATTCTGCTGTTCCCGGCTTCGCTGGGTGCCTGGTTCGGTCAGTCCGAAGGTATGGGCTGGTTGCAGGACATCTCGCAGTCGATCGCTCCTGGTCAGCCGTTGAACATTCTGCTGTTTAGTGCAGGGATCATTTTCTTCTGCTTCTTCTATACGGCGTTGATGTTCAATCCGAAAGACGTAGCGGAAAACCTGAAGAAGTCCGGTGCCTTTATTCCGGGTATCCGTCCTGGCGAGCAGTCGGCGCGCTACATTGATGGCGTTCTGACCCGTTTGACCATGTTCGGTGCTCTATACATGACGGCCGTCTGCCTGCTGCCCCAGTTCCTGGTGGTGGCTGCAAACGTTCCGTTCTACCTTGGCGGGACGTCGTTGCTGATCGTGGTAGTGGTTGTGATGGACTTCATGTCCCAAGTACAATCGCACCTCGTTTCACACCAGTACGAATCCCTGATGAAGAAAGCCAACCTGAAAGGCTACGGCGGCAGCGGTCTGCTGCGCTGAGTGGCCCCTAAGGTTCGAGGAGTTGGTGATGAAAGTTCGTGCATCGGTGAAAAAGCTGTGCCGTAACTGCAAGATTATTCGCCGCGAAGGCGTCGTGCGAGTGATCTGCAGCGCGGAACCGCGTCACAAGCAGCGCCAAGGCTGAGTGTGATTTGCGCTTCAAACCCAGCAGCTAGTGTGCTGCTGGGTTGATTATTTGTTTCTACAGCGATATTATCTCGCGCCCTATTTCTTGGCTTCCGGGGCGTAGGTAGCTGTCAATTGGAGTCCCACTGAATGGCCCGTATTGCAGGCGTTAACATTCCAGATAACAAGCACACTGTTATCTCGCTGACCTACATCTACGGTGTTGGTCGCACAACTGCACAGAAGATCTGTGCAGACGCTGGTGTCAACCCAGCCGCTAAGATCAAGGATCTGAGCGACGAGCAGATTGAACAGCTGCGTGGCGAAGTCGCGAAGTTCACCACTGAAGGTGACCTGCGTCGTGACGTCAACATGAAAATCAAGCGTTTGATGGACCTGGGCTGCTACCGCGGTCTGCGCCATCGTCGGGGTCTGCCGGTTCGCGGTCAGCGTACCAAGACCAATGCCCGTACCCGTAAAGGTCCGCGCAAGCCGATCCGCAAGTAATCGCACCAGCGAATCGACAGGAATATAGACATGGCAAAACCTGCTGCTCGTCCTCGTAAGAAAGTCAAAAAGACAGTGGTTGATGGCATCGCCCACATCCATGCGTCTTTCAACAACACCATCGTGACCATCACCGACCGTCAGGGCAATGCGTTGTCCTGGGCTACCTCCGGTGGTTCGGGTTTCCGTGGTTCGCGCAAGTCCACCCCGTTCGCAGCCCAGATCGCTGCTGAGCGTGCTGGTCAAGCTGCGCTGGAATACGGTCTGAAGAACCTCGACGTGAACGTCAAGGGTCCAGGTCCAGGTCGTGAGTCGGCTGTTCGTGCTTTGAACGGCTGTGGCTATAAGATCGCCAGCATCACCGACGTGACGCCAATCCCGCATAACGGGTGCCGTCCGCCGAAGAAGCGCCGCGTGTAATCAGGAGACAGATAAATGGCACGTTACATTGGTCCAAAATGCAAACTGTCTCGTCGTGAAGGCACCGATCTGTTCCTGAAGAGCGGCGTACGCGCTCTGGAATCGAAGTGCAACATCGAAGCAGCCCCAGGTATCCACGGCCAGCGCCGTGGCCGTCAGTCCGACTACGGTACCCAGCTGCGCGAGAAACAGAAAGTTCGTCGTATCTACGGTGTACTGGAGCGTCAGTTCAGCGGTTACTACAAGGCAGCAGCCTCCAAGAAGGGCGCTACCGGTGAGAACCTCCTGCAACTGCTCGAGTGCCGTCTGGATAACGTCGTCTACCGTATGGGCTTCGGTTCGACTCGCGCCGAATCCCGTCAGCTGGTTTCGCACAAGGCGATCAGCATCAACGGCAAGACTGTAAACATTCCATCCTACCAAGTTCGTCCGGGTGACGTGGTCGCGGTTCGCGAGAAGTCGTCGAACCAGCTGCGCATTGTTCAAGCCCTTGAACTGTGCGCCCAGCGTGGCCGCGTTGAGTGGGTTGACGTGGATGCTGCCAAGAAGTCGGGCGTTTTCAAGAACGTTCCTGCTCGCAGCGACCTGTCCGCCGACATCAACGAAAACCTGATTGTCGAGCTCTACTCCAAGTAAGGGCTAGAAAATAGGTGCATCCATGCAGATTTCGGTAAATGAGTTCCTGACACCCCGCCACATTGATGTGCAGGTTGTCAGTCCGACCCGCGCCAAGATCACGCTCGAGCCTCTCGAGCGTGGCTTCGGCCACACCCTGGGCAACGCGCTGCGCCGCATCCTGTTGTCCTCCATGCCTGGCTGTGCAGTAGTCGAGGCCGAGATTGATGGCGTACTCCACGAGTACTCCGCGATCGAAGGTGTACAGGAAGATGTAATTGAAATCCTGTTGAACCTTAAAGGCCTGGCAATCAAGCTGCACGGTCGTGACGAAGTTACGCTGACCTTGTCGAAAAAGGGTTCGGGGGTGGTTACCGCTGCCGATATTCAGCTGGATCACGATGTCGAGATCGTCAACCCCGATCACGTAATCGCTAACCTGGCGTCGAACGGCGCCTTGAACATGAAGCTCACCGTAGCTCGTGGTCGTGGTTATGAGCCGGCAGACTCGCGTCAGACCGACGAAGACGAAAGCCGCAGCATCGGTCGTTTGCAGCTTGATGCTTCGTTCAGCCCGGTACGTCGTATCGCCTACGTGGTGGAAAACGCCCGTGTCGAACAACGTACCAACCTGGACAAGCTGGTCATCGATCTGGAGACCAACGGCACCCTGGACCCTGAAGAGGCTATCCGTCGTGCTGCTACCATCCTGCAACAGCAGCTCGCTGCGTTCGTCGACCTGAAAGGCGACAGCGAACCAGTAGTTGTCGAGCAGGAAGACGAGATCGACCCGATCCTGCTGCGCCCGGTTGACGACCTGGAACTGACCGTACGTTCGGCCAACTGCCTGAAGGCGGAGAACATCTACTACATCGGCGACCTGATTCAGCGTACCGAAGTAGAGCTGTTGAAAACTCCGAACCTGGGCAAGAAGTCCCTGACTGAAATCAAGGACGTCCTGGCTTCCCGTGGTCTGTCCCTCGGCATGCGCCTCGACAACTGGCCGCCTGCAAGTCTTAAGAAGGACGACAAGGCGACTGCCTGATCGTCGTAATCACCGAACGAACTGTTTGGTAAGGAATGAATCATGCGTCATCGTAAAAGTGGACGTCACCTGAGCCGTACCAGCTCTCACCGCAAGGCCATGTTCCAGAACATGGCGGTGTCGCTGTTCGAGCACGAGCTGATCAAGACTACCCTGCCAAAAGCCAAGGAACTGCGCCGCGTTGCCGAGCCGCTGATCACCCTGGCCAAGGAAGACAGCGTCGCTAACCGTCGTCTGGCTTTCGACCGTACTCGTTCGAAAGCTATCGTTGGCAAGCTGTTCAACGACCTGGGCAAGCGCTACGCCACCCGTCAGGGCGGCTACCTGCGTATCCTGAAGTGCGGTTTCCGCGCTGGCGACAACGCGCCTATGGCGTATGTCGAGCTGGTTGATCGTCCAGTCGGCGGTGCTGTAGAAGCCGCTGAGTAAGACGAATAGTCTGCTACGAAGAACCGGGCCTTGAGCCCGGTTTTTTGTGCCTGTATGAATTGAGATTTTCTATTGATCTCAGCAATGTAATGAATTTGTTCTGATGTGACCGTTCGTCGATAATCCTTCTCAAGCCGGCCAGCCGGTAGATCATTTCGAGAAGGAAACCCCATGAGCAAGATACTCACCACCGCCAGCGGCGCGCCAGTCGCCGACAACCAGAACTCCCGCTCCGCCGGTCCGCGCGGTCCCTTGCTTCTGGACGACTTCCACCTGATCGAAAAGCTCGCCCACTTCAACCGCGAGAACATTCCTGAGCGTCGCGTACACGCCAAGGGCTCGGGTGCCTATGGCACCTTCACCGTCACCCGCGACATTACTGCCTACACCAGCGCCAAGCTGTTCGAGCAGGTCGGCAAGCAAACCGAAACGTTCCTGCGGTTCTCGACCGTCGGTGGCGAGCGCGGCTCTGCAGACACCGAGCGCGACCCGCGCGGTTTCGCCCTGAAGTTCTATACCGAAGAAGGCAACTGGGACATCGTGGGCAACAACACGCCTGTGTTCTTCATCCGCGACCCGCTGAAATTCCCCGATTTCATTCACACCCAGAAGCGCCTGCCGCAAAGCAACCTGAAAAGCGCCCAGATGATGTGGGATTTCTGGTCACACTCACCTGAGTCGCTGCACCAGGTCACCATTCTGTTCTCCGACCGTGGCATTCCGGACGGCTACCGCCATATGCACGGCTTCGGAAGCCACACCTACAGCCTGATCAATGCGCAAGGGCAGCGTACTTGGGTGAAGTGGCACTACAAAACCCGCCAGGGCATCAAGAACCTCGCGCCGGCCGACGCCGCGCGCCTGGCCGGGACTGATCCGGATTACGCCCAGCGTGACCTGTTCGAAGCGATCGAGCGTGGTGATTTCCCTCGCTGGGCAGTGTGCATGCAGGTCATGAGCGAAGAGCAAGCCGCCAACCGTGCCGAGAATCCTTTCGATGTGACCAAGACCTGGTCGCAGAAGGAGTTTCCGCTGATCGAAGTCGGCGAGCTCGAACTCAACCGCAACCCGCTCAACTACTTCGCCGAGGTCGAGCAGGCAACCTTCGGCCCGAGCAACATGGTGCCGGGTGTGGGTCTTTCCCCTGACCGCATGCTCCAGGGCCGGGTATTCGCCTACGCAGACGCTCATCGCTACCGCGTTGGGACCAATCACCAGCAGTTGCCTGTCAATGCGCCTCGAAGCCCGGTCAATACGTACCAGCGGGACGGTGCCATGGCCTTCGGCAGCAACGGCGGGGCTGCGCCGAACTACGAGCCCAACAGCTACAGCGACGCGCCCAGGCAGGCTCCGCGCCATGCCGAGCCACCGCTCGCGCTTAGCGGTGCCGCGGACCGGCATGATCACCGCGAGGACAGCGACTACTACAGTCAGGCGCGCGCGTTGTTCCGCCTGATGAGCGCGGAACAGAAGGATTTGCTGATCAACAACATTGCCGGAACCATGGCAGGCGTGAGCGAAGATGTTGTGCAGCGCCAGCTGCAGCATTTCATCAAGGTCGATCAGGCTTACGGTGAAGGTATTGCCAAAGCACTGGGCTGGACCATCGCCTAAGTCGAAGTGATAAGGAGAACCGCCCGCATTTGGGCGGTTTTTCAATGAATATCACTACTGTTTGCCGACTTTTTTCACTGTTTTTGCGCGTTTTTCAGTGACCTCGCAATAATCCTGGTTCACACTATGGCTTTCACACAGGGAGAAGCAGGGCAATGCAAGGTCACCCGGATGTAATCGACTACCTCAACTCGTTGCTAACGGGCGAACTGGCGGCACGCGATCAGTATTTCATTCACTCGCGGATGTACGAGGACTGGGGCTTCAGCAAGCTCTACGAACGTATCAATCATGAGATGGAAGAAGAAGGGCAGCACGCCGATGCCCTGATGCGCCGCATCCTGATGCTCGAAGGCACACCGCGCATGCGTCCTGATGATCTGGATGTCGGCACCACGGTGCCGGAGATGATCGCCTCCGACCTGCGCCTGGAGTACAAGGTACGGGCCGCGCTGTGCAAAGGCATCGAGCTGTGCGAGCTGCACAATGACTACATCAGCCGCGACATCCTGCGCGCGCAGCTGGCCGATACCGAAGAAGATCACACCTACTGGCTGGAAAAGCAGCAGGGCCTGATCAAGTTGCTTGGCCTGGAGAATTACCTGCAATCGCAGATGTAATCACCCCACGGCACACAAGAAAAAGCCCCTGGCACTAACGTGACAGGGGCTTTTTCGTGGCCGGTTGATTACGCCCGGTCACGCTCCAGCAGCGGCTTGAGGTAATGCCCGGTATGCGACTGCTTCATCTTCACCAGCTCCTCTGGCGTGCCACAGGCAATGATCTGGCCTCCCTTGGAGCCCCCCTCGGGGCCCAGGTCGACCAGCCAGTCCGCCGTCTTGATCACATCCAGATTGTGCTCGATGACCACCACCGTGTTGCCGTGATCGCGCAGGCGATGCAACACATCGAGCAGTTGCTGGATATCCGCGAAGTGCAGGCCGGTGGTCGGCTCATCGAGGATGTACAGGGTCTTGCCGGTGTCGCGTTTGGACAGCTCGCGCGACAGCTTGACCCGCTGTGCCTCACCTCCGGACAGCGTGGTCGCCGACTGGCCCAGCTTGATGTACGAAAGACCGACGTCCATCAGCGTCTGCAGCTTGCGCGCCAGCGCCGGCACCGCGTCGAAGAAGCCGCGGGCATCCTCGATGGTCATTTCCAGCACTTCGTGGATGTTCTTGCCCTTGTACTTGATCTCCAGGGTTTCGCGGTTGTAGCGCTTGCTCTTGCACACATCGCACGGCACGTAGATGTCCGGCAGGAAGTGCATCTCGACCTTGATCAGGCCATCGCCCTGGCAGGCTTCACAGCGCCCGCCCTTGACGTTGAACGAGAAACGCCCGGGCCCGTAGCCGCGCGAACGTGATTCAGGCACCCCGGCGAACAGTTCGCGGATCGGAGTGAAGATGCCGGTGTAGGTGGCCGGGTTGGAGCGCGGTGTGCGGCCGATCGGGCTCTGGTCGATATCGACCACCTTGTCCAGGTGCTGCAGGCCGTCGACGCTGGCATGCGGCGCGGCTTCCAGGGTGCTGGCACCATTGAGCGCGGTCGCCGCCAACGGGAAGAGCGTGTTGTTGATCAGGGTGGACTTGCCCGACCCGGAGACGCCGGTCACGCAAGTGAGCAGCCCGATCGGCAGCTCCAGGTCGACGTTCTGCAGGTTGTTGCCGCGAGCGCCCTTGACCTTGAGCGAGAGCTTCTTGTTGCGTGGCGTCCGCTTGGCCGGCACGACGATCTTCTTGCGGCCGGAAAGGTACTTGCCGGTGAGCGAGTCAGGATGGTCCATGACCTCCTGCGGCGTGCCTTCGGCAACGATCTGCCCGCCATGAACACCTGCCCCCGGGCCGATGTCGACCACGTAGTCGGCGAGCCGGATGGCGTCCTCGTCGTGCTCGACCACGATGACCGTGTTGCCCAGGTCCCGCAGGTGATTGAGGGTGCCCAGCAGCCGGTCGTTATCGCGTTGGTGCAAGCCGATGGAAGGCTCGTCGAGGATGTACATCACGCCCACCAGTCCCGCGCCAATCTGGCTGGCCAGGCGAATACGCTGGGCCTCGCCGCCGGACAGGGTGTCGGCGCTGCGATCCAGTGTCAGGTAATCCAGGCCGACGTTGACCAGGAACTGCAGGCGCTCGCAGATTTCCTTGAGGATCTTGGCGGCGATCTCGCCGCGCCGGCCGGTCAGGGTCAGGCCGCTGAAATAGCTGCTGGCGTCGCCGATCGGCAGGCTGGTGACGGCCGGCAATGTCTTTTCGCCGACCCACACATGGCGCGATTCGCGGCGCAGGCGGGTACCGCGGCAGTCAGGGCAGGGCTGTGTGCCCAGGTACTTGGCCAGCTCCTCGCGCACGCTGGCCGACTCGGTTTCGCGGTAGCGCCGCTCGAGGTTCGGCACGATCCCCTCGAAGGGGTGCGAGCGCTTGACGATATCGCCCCGGTCGTTGAGGTACTTGAAATCGACGCTCTGCTTGCCGCTGCCCTGCAGCAGCAGCTTCTGCTGCTCGGCCGACAGCTCGCCAAAGGGTTTTTCCAGGCTGAAGCCAAAATGCGACGCCAAGGAGCCCAGCATCTGGAAGTAATACACATTGCGCCGGTCCCAGCCGCGAATCGCGCCTTCGGCCAGGGTGAGCTCGGCATTGACCAGGCGCTTGGTGTCGAAGAACTGCTTGACGCCCAGGCCGTCGCAGGTCGGACAGGCGCCGGCCGGGTTGTTGAAGGAGAACAGCTTGGGTTCGAGTTCGCTGATCGCATGACCGCAGATGGGGCAGGCGAAGCGAGCGGAAAAGATCATCTCCTCGCCGGGCTCGTCGTCCATCGGCGCGACCAGGGCTATGCCATCGGCCAGCTTCAAGGCGGTCTCGAAGGATTCCGCCAGGCGCTGCTGCAGGTCGGCACGCACCTTGAAACGGTCGACCACCACATCGATGCTGTGCTTCTTCTGCTTGTCCAGCTTGGGCAGCTCATCGAGTTCGTAGAGCTTGCCATTGATGCGCGCGCGGACAAAGCCCTGGGCGCGCAGCTCGTCGAACACCGCCAGGTGCTCGCCCTTGCGCTCGCGCACCACGGGGGCCAGCAGCATCAGTTTCTTGCCTTCGGGCTCGGCGAGCGCCAGGTCGACCATCTGGCTGACGGTCTGGGCTTCCAGCGGGATATCGTGGTCCGGGCAGCGTGGAGTACCCACGCGGGCATAGAGCAGGCGCAGGTAATCGTAGATTTCGGTAATGGTGCCGACGGTCGAACGCGGGTTGTGCGAGGTCGATTTCTGCTCGATGGAAATGGCTGGTGACAGGCCTTCGATGGTGTCGACGTCAGGTTTTTCCATCATCGACAGGAACTGCCGGGCGTAGGCCGACAGCGACTCCACGTAGCGACGCTGGCCCTCGGCGTACAGGGTGTCGAACGCCAGGGAGGATTTGCCAGAACCCGACAGGCCGGTGATGACGATCAGCTTGTCACGCGGCAGGGTCAGGTCGATGTTCTTCAGGTTGTGGGTACGTGCCCCACGAATCAGGATCTTGTCCACTGCGGCCTCGCTTGGCGGGCATAAACAAGGAAGTATACGGCGCGCTGCCATCACGCGGCAAAGCGTCGCGTATATGCCGTTAAGGGGTCGGACTGATAGAATCCCCGCCGGTTCACACGAGGTTAATCCATGCACGACAACCACCACGATCGCATGAGCGGCAGCGAAACCCGCGCCGCAGGCGGCCTGGCCCTGGTCTTTGCTTTTCGGATGCTGGGCATGTTCATGGTCTTGCCCGTGCTGGCCACCTACGGCATGGACCTGGCGGGGGCAACACCGGCACTCATCGGCCTGGCCATCGGCGCCTATGGCCTGACCCAGGCATTCCTGCAGATTCCGTTCGGGATGATCTCCGACCGCATCGGGCGGCGCCCGGTGATCTACGTCGGCTTGATCATCTTTGCCCTGGGCAGCGTGCTGGCGGCGCAGGCCGACTCGATATGGGGCGTCATCGCAGGGCGCATCCTGCAGGGCGCGGGCGCGATCTCCGCGGCGGTGATGGCGCTGCTTTCCGACCTGACCCGCGAGCAGCACCGGACCAAGGCGATGGCCATGATCGGCATGAGCATCGGCCTGTCGTTCGCCGTGGCAATGGTCGTCGGTCCATTGCTGACACGTGCCTTCGGCTTGTCAGGATTGTTCCTTGCCACCGCAGGCCTGGCACTGGTCGGCATCGGCCTTGTCGCGTTTGTCGTGCCCAGTGCGCACAGCGTGCTGCAGCACCGCGAGTCCGGCGTCGCCCGCAAGGCCCTGGGCCCGACGCTGCGCCACCCCGACCTGCTGCGCCTGGATCTGGGCATCTTCGTGCTGCACGCCATCCTGATGGCCAGTTTCGTGGCATTGCCACTGGCATTCGTGCACAGCGGACTGCCCAAGGAAGAGCACTGGTGGGTCTACCTGACCGCGCTGTTCATCTCATTCTTTGCAATGATTCCCTTCATCATCTACGGCGAGAAGAAGCGCAAGATGAAGCGTGTGTTGCTCGGTGCGGTGGCTGTGCTGATGCTCACCGAGGTGTTCTTCTGGCAATGGGCTGACAACTTGCGCGGACTGGTGATCGGCACCGTGATATTCTTTACCGCATTCAACCTGCTGGAGGCATCCTTGCCTTCGCTGGTGAGCAAGGTCTCGCCCGCCGGCGGCAAGGGGACGGCCATGGGGGTCTACTCCACGAGCCAGTTCCTGGGCGCCGCCCTTGGAGGAATACTCGGTGGCTGGCTGTTCGGGCACGGTGGCCTGAGTCTGGTGTTCGCGGGCTGCGCGGTGTTGTGCCTCATCTGGCTGGTCGTGGTGCTCGGCATGCGTGAGCCGCCGTATGTGACCAGCCTGCGCATGCCACTGTCGCCCGAAGCGGTCCGGGAAGCCGGGCTGAGCGAACGCCTCATGGCCGTGCCGGGAGTGACCGACGCCGTAGTGGTTGCCGATGAAGGCGCCATCTACATCAAACTGGATACGAAAATTTTGGACCGTGCGACCCTGGAGCGTCTGGTGAACCCAGCCTCAGCGGCGTGCGAAGCCTAGGAGAACGTTATGGCCCGTGGGGTTAACAAAGTCATTCTGGTCGGTACCTGCGGTCAGGATCCCGAAACTCGCTACCTGCCCAACGGTAACGCCGTGACCAACCTGAGCCTGGCCACCAGCGAGCAGTGGACCGACAAGCAGACCGGTCAGAAGGTCGAGCGCACCGAGTGGCACCGTGTGTCGATGTTCGGCAAGGTTGCCGAGATCGCTGGCGAGTACCTGCGCAAGGGTTCGCAAGTCTACATCGAGGGCAAGCTGCAGACCCGCGAGTGGGAAAAAGACGGTATCAAGCGCTACACCACCGAAATCATCGTCGACATGCAAGGCACCATGCAGCTGCTGGGCGGCCGTCCGCAGAACCAGGACGGTGGCAACCAGTACAACCAGGGTGGCAACCAGTACAACCAGGGCGGCAACCAAGGTGGCGGCCAAGGCGGCAACAACTACAACCAGGCGCCACCGCGCCAGCAGGCCCAGCGCCCGCAACAGGCCCCGCAGCGCCCGGCGCCGCAGCAGCCGGCCGCGCAGCCTGCTCCTGACTTCGACAGCTTCGACGACGATATCCCGTTCTGAAGCCCTGACGTTTCAGGTGTGAAATCAAAGCCCCTGGCCGCAAGGTCCAGGGGCTTTTTGCTGTCCGGCATCCGGGGTCAGATCCCACTGCGATCGCTTTCATGGATTCTCGACTAGTCTTACCCACTGGCGGCCGTTGATTCTGCCGTCACCGTGACAGTCGAGAGACGCCGGCAATGTCCCGTGCGTCCACCACCTGATCAGGAGTGCACGATGGACCTCAACCGTCGGCAGTTCTTCAAGGTCGCTGCAGTCGGCCTTGGAGGTTCGAGCCTGGCGGCGTTGGGCATGGCCCCGACACCTGCCTTCGCCGAGCAGGTGCGCCACTTCAAGCTGGCGCACACCAAGGAAACCCGCAACACCTGTCCCTACTGTTCGGTCGGCTGCGGCCTGATCATGTACGGCCAGGGCGATGCGGGCAAGAACGTCTCCCAGAACATCATCCACATCGAAGGCGACGCCGACCATCCGGTCAATCGCGGCACGCTGTGCCCGAAAGGCGCTGGCCTGCTCGACTTCATCCACAGCCCCAACCGGCTTCAGTACCCGCAAGTACGCAAGCCTGGCAGTGCCGAGTGGACCCGGATCAGCTGGGACGAAGCCATGGACCGCGTGGCCAGCCTGGTCAAGGCCGACCGCGACGCCAACTTCATCGAGAAGAACGCCGAAGGCCAGACGGTGAATCGCTGGCTCACCACAGGATTCCTTGCGGCTTCCGCGGCGTCCAGCGAAGCAGGCTACATCACCCACAAGGTCATCCGCTCACTGGGCATGCTGGGGTTCGATAACCAGGCACGTGTCTGACATGGCCCGACGGTGGCAAGTCTTGCCCCGACGTACGGCCGTGGAGCCATGACCAACCACTGGACCGATATCGCCAACGCGAATCTGATCCTGGTGATGGGGGGCAACGCTGCAGAAGCGCATCCGTGCGGCTTCAAATGGGTGACCGAGGCCAAGGCACATAATCAGGCCCGACTGATCGTGGTCGACCCCAGGTTTACCCGGACCGCGTCGGTGGCCGATTACTACGCGCCGATTCGCACCGGCAGCGACATCGCCTTCATGGGCGGTCTCATCAACTACCTGCTGAGCACCGACAAGATCCAGCACGAATATGTGCGTAACTACACCGATGTGTCGTTCATCGTGAAGGCCGGCTTTGGCTTCGAGGACGGGCTGTTCAGCGGTTACGACCCGGTCAAGCGCACCTATAACGACAAGTCCGGCTGGGGCTACGAGATGGGCGAGGACGGTTTTGCCAAGGTCGACCCGACCCTGCAGGACCCACGCTGCGTCTACCAGCTGATGAAGCAGCACTACAGCCGCTACACGCCGGAGCTTGCGAGCATGACCTGCGGCATGCCGCAGGACAGCATGCAGAAGATCTGGGAGGAAGTCGCCACCTGCTCGCAACCGGGCAAGACCATGACCATCCTCTACGCCCTGGGCTGGACACAGCACTCCATCGGGGCGCAGATCATCCGCAGCGCGGCCATGGTGCAACTGTTGCTGGGCAATGTCGGCATGCCCGGCGGTGGCGTCAACGCCTTGCGCGGGCACTCCAACATCCAGGGGCTGACTGATCTCGGGCTGCTGTCCAACTCGCTGCCCGGCTACCTGACCCTGCCCGGCGAGACCGAGCAGGACTACGACGCCTATATCGCCAAGCGCGCGCCCAAGCCGCTGCGCCCGGGCCAGTTGTCCTACTGGCAGAACTACGGCAAGTTCCACGTCAGCCTGATGAAGGCCTGGTACGGTGCCAACGCCACGGCGGAAAACCGCTGGGGCTATGACTGGCTGCCCAAGCTCGATATTCCCGGCTACGACGTGCTGAAGATGTTCGACCTGATGGGCCAGGGCAAGGTCAATGGCTACATGTGCCAGGGCTTCAACCCCATCGCCGCGCTGCCCGACAAGAACCGTGTCACCGCGGCGCTGAGCAGGCTCAAGTGGCTGGTGATCATGGATCCGCTGGCCACCGAGACCTCCGAGTTCTGGCGCAACGTCGGGCCGTACAACGATGTCAGCAGCGCCGATATCCAGACCGAGGTCATCCGCCTGCCCACCACCTGCTTCGCCGAGGAAGACGGCTCGCTGGTCAACAGCAGCCGCTGGCTGCAATGGCACTGGAAGGGCGCCGACGGTCCAGGTGAGACACGCACCGATGTGCGCATCATGAGCGAGTTGTTCCTGCGGTTGCGCAAGCGCTACCAGGAGGAGGGCGGCGCCTTCGCCGAGCCGCTGCTCAACCTCAGCTGGCCCTACAAGGTGGCCGACGAGCCCTCGCCGGAGGAGCTGGCCAAGGAGCTCAATGGCAGCGCGGTCACCGACCAGACCGATGCCACCGGCGGACAGCTCAAGGCCGGGCAGCAGCTTGCCGGCTTCGGCCAGCTCAAGGACGATGGCAGCACCGCGTCCGGTTGCTGGATCTTCTGTGGCAGCTGGACCGAGCAAGGCAACCAGATGGCCCGCCGCGACAACAGCGACCCGTTCGGCATGAAGCAGACGGTCAACTGGGCCTGGGCCTGGCCCTCGAACCGGCGCATCCTCTACAACCGCGCCTCGGCCGATCCCCAAGGCAACCCATGGGACCCGAACAAGCGCCTGGTGTGGTGGAACGGCAAAACCTGGGGCGGCACCGACACCCCGGACTACAAGGTCGATGTCCCGCCTGAAGCGGGCATGAACCCCTTCATCATGAACCCCGAAGGGGTGGCGCGGTTCTTCGCTCTCGACAAGATGGCCGAAGGCCCGTTCCCCGAGCACTACGAGCCCTTCGAGACGCCCATCGGGATCAACCCGCTGCACCCGAACAACAAGAAGGCCACCAGCAACCCGGCCGGGCGCGTGTTCGATTCGGTATGGGAGACCCTCGGCGTGGCCAAGGACTTCCCCTACGCGGCCACCACCTACCGGCTGACCGAGCACTTCCACTTCTGGAGCAAGCACTGCCGCCTCAATGCCATCGCCCAGCCTGAGCAGTTCGTCGAAATCGGCGAGGTACTGGCCAACGAGAAGGGCATCGCCGCGGGCGATCGGGTGCGGGTCAGCAGCAAGCGCGGGTTCATCGAAGCGGTGGCGGTGGTGACCAAGCGGATCCGCCCGCTGCAGGTCAACAACCAGACCGTCCACCAGGTCGGCATCCCGTTGCACTGGGGCTTCACCGGTGAAACCCGGCATGGCTACCTGACCAACACCCTGGTGCCGTTCCTGGGTGACGGCAATACCCAGACGCCGGAATCCAAGTCGTTCCTGGTCAACGTGGAGAAGGTCTGATGGCTAGCCAAGATATCATTGCCCGTTCGGCCACCACGACCGTCCCGCCCTCGGTGCGCCAGCAGCAGGAAGTCGCCAAGCTGATCGACACCACCAAGTGCATCGGCTGCAAGGCCTGCCAGGTGGCGTGCTCGGAATGGAACGAGCTGCGTGACGAGGTGGGCCATAACCACGGCACCTACGACAACCCCCACGACCTTACCGCCGAGACGTGGACGTTGATGCGCTTTACCGAGCACGAAACGTCCGATGGCAACCTGGAATGGCTGATCCGCAAGGATGGCTGCATGCACTGCGCCGACCCAGGTTGCCTGAAGGCGTGCCCGAGCCCCGGCGCGATCATCAAGCACGCCAATGGCATCGTCGACTTCAACCAGGACCATTGCATCGGCTGCGGCTACTGCATCACCGGCTGCCCGTTCAACATCCCGCGGATCTCGCAGAAGGACCACAAGGCCTACAAGTGCACCCTGTGTTCCGACCGCGTGGCCGTGGGGCTCGAGCCTGCCTGCGTGAAGACCTGTCCGACCGGAGCCATCGTCTTTGGCACCAAGGACGACATGAAGACCCACGCCGCCGAGCGCATCGTCGACCTCAAGTCACGCGGCTTCGACAACGCCGGTCTCTATGACCCGGACGGGGTTGGCGGCACCCACGTGATGTATGTGCTGCACCATGCCGACACGCCGCGCCTCTACGCCGGCCTGCCGGACGAGCCGGTGATCAGCCCGCTGGTCGGGCTGTGGAAGGGCATCAGCAAGCCGCTGGCGCTGCTGGCCATGGGCGCCGCGGTGGTCGCGGGGTTCTTCCATTACGTGCGCGTGGGGCCGCAGCGGGTCGAGGAAGACGAACATCCGGCGCCCGTCGACAGCAGCGTGCACCAGGTGGACCCGGCGGTCCACGTCTACGACCCAGGCAAGCCTGGCGGGCAAGGGGAGCAGCGGCCATGAACGACGACAAACCGATCCTGCGCTACACCGCCAACGAACGGACCAACCACTGGCTGGTGGCGATCCTGTTCGTCCTGGCCGCGTTGTCAGGCCTGGCGCTGTTTCATCCGGCGCTGTTCTGGCTCAGCAACCTGTTTGGAGGAGGGACGTGGACGCGGATCCTGCACCCGTTCATGGGCGTGGCGATGTTCGTATTCTTCGTCGGGCTGGTGGTGCGCTTCTGGCGCGCCAACTTCATCACCGCCAATGACCGGCTCTGGCTGCGCCGCATCGACCGGGTAATGCTGAACCGCGAAGAAGGCGTGCCAGCGATTGGCAAGTACAACGCCGGGCAGAAGCTGCTGTTCTGGACGCTGCTGCTGTGCATGCTGGTGTTGCTGGTGACCGGCGTGGTGATGTGGCGGGCGTACTTCAGCGCGTATTTCGGCATCGGCGCCCTGCGCCTGTCCACGTTGCTGCACGCGCTGGCGGCGTTCGTGCTGGTGCTCAGCATCATCGTGCACATCTACGCCGGCATCTGGATCAAGGGCTCGGTGGGCGCGATGCTGCACGGCTGGGTCAGCCGGCCATGGGCGCGCAAGCACCATGAGCTGTGGTACCGCGACGTGACCGGCGACAAGCCGCCGCACAACACCCCGCACAACACCCCCCGCAAGGAAGGATGAACGCTTGAGTACGATTCTGGAACCTGGGCAGATCGAAGCCTCCGCGGTCTCGCCGCCGTTCTTGCACCTGCCGCCGGGGAACCTGTTCGAAGTGCGCGCCGCGCGGCTGGAGAGATTGGCCCAAGGCCACGCGCTGGCCGGCTACCTTCGGCTGATCGCCAGCCTGTGCCGCGTGCAGCAGCAATTGCTGGCGCTGCCGCCGGGTGGCGTACCGGTGGAAGCCGAGCGTCAGCGCCTGTGCATCAGCCATGGCCTGCCGCCCTTGTCGGCCGACAGCCTGGTGCGCGAGGGTGCCTGGCTGGTCTGGCTGCAGGCGTTGCTCGATCTCTACGTTCCGCCGCCCGGGGATGCCCTGGCCGATGCCTTGCGGCAATTGCGCGAGGCGGACACGCAGCAGCGCAAAGGCTGGGGCATCGCCTTGCTGGCGGGACAGTACGATGCGCTGCCAGCGGCGCTGGTGCCTTTCATTGGCGCCGCACTGCAGGCCGCCTGGAGCCATTGGTTGCTGGCGCTGCCGGCTGGCGAGATCAAGCCGGGCGGCAGCCTCAGCCAATGCCCGTGCTGTGGGTCCCCGGCCATGGCTGGCGTGGTGCGCAATCGCGGCAAACACAACGGCCTGCGGTACCTGGTGTGTTCGTTATGCGCCTGCGAGTGGCATGTGGTGCGGGTCAAGTGCGTGTACTGCGAGCAAAGCAAGGATTTGCGCTACAGCAGTCTGGAGGATGACCGTCATGCGCCGGACAAGGCGCCGTTGCGCGCGGAATGCTGTCCGGGATGCCAGGGGTATCTGAAGCAGCTCTACCTGGAAAATGATGCCGAGGGGGAGCCGTTGTCGGCGGACCTGGCCAGCCTGGCCCTGGACATGGCGCTGGACCAGGCAGGGTTCCAGCGGGTGGCGCCGAACCTGATGCTGGCGCCTGGGGGCGGATGAGGGACTACACTCGAAACCGAGTCGCCCCTTTCGCTGGCAAGCCAGCTCCCACAGGTATAGCGGTACTTTCAAGTTCGGCGCTGGGACTGTGGGAGATTCTATGGTGCATGCCAACCCCTGTGGGAGCTGGCTTGTCAGCGAAGATGCCCGTCCAGACACCATCCAAGCCGAAGGTAGCCCCCGCATGCCCCACAGCGCCAGCAGCACCATCCCCCGCCTGCCCTCTATCGACACCCTCCTGCGCCATCCTGCCAGCCAGCCGCTGCTTGACCGCCATGGCCGCGACGCCGTCCTGGCCACCCTGCGCCAGTTGCTCGATGACCTGCGTGATCCCGCCCGCCTGGGCCAGCTCACCAGCGCCGAGCTCACCGCCGAAGTCCTCACCGGCCGGGCCAGTGAACGTCTTGCACGGCAAAACCAGAGCCATATCCGCCGGGTATTCAACCTCACGGGCACGGTCCTTCACACCAATCTTGGCCGCGCGCTGCTACCGGAAGAAGCCATCGAGGCCGTGCAACTGGCCGCGCGCTACCCGCTCAACCTCGAGTTCGACCTGACGACCGGCAAGCGCGGCGACCGCGACGACCTCATCGAAGGCCTGATCCGCGAGCTGACCGGCGCCGAAGCCGTCACCGTGGTCAACAACAATGCCGCCGCCGTGCTGCTGGCGCTCAACAGCCTGGGCGCGCGCAAGGAGGGCATCATTTCGCGCGGCGAGCTCATCGAGATTGGCGGCGCCTTTCGCATTCCGGACATCATGGCCCGCGCTGGCGTGCGCCTGCACGAGATCGGCACCACCAACCGCACCCATGCCCGCGACTACCAGGCGGCCATCGGCCCGCGCACCGGTCTGTTGATGCGGGTGCATTGCAGCAACTACAGCATCCAGGGCTTCACCACCCAGGTGCCGACCGAGGAGCTGGCGCAGATCGCCCATCAGCATGACCTGCCGCTGCTTGAAGACCTGGGCAGCGGCAGCCTGCTCGACCTCACCCGCTGGGGCCTGCCGGCCGAACCGACGGTGCGCCAGGCCCTGGCCGATGGCGCCGATATCGTCACCTTCAGCGGCGACAAGCTGCTCGGCGGCCCCCAGGCCGGGATCATCGTCGGACGCAAGGAGCTGATCGCCCGGATCAAGAAAAACCCGCTCAAGCGCGCCCTGCGCGTCGACAAACTGACCCTGGCCGCGCTCGAAGCCGTGCTCGGGCTCTACCGCAATCCGGACCGCCTGGCTGAGCGCCTGCCCAGCCTGCGCCTGTTGACGCGGCCGCAGGAGGACATAAAGGCGCAGGCCGAACGCCTGGCGCCGGCCCTGGCCACCCAGCTCGGCGCACAGTGGACCGTCAGCGTCGAGCCGGCGCTGGGCATGATCGGCAGCGGCAGTCAGCCGGTGGCGCGCTTGCCCAGCGCGGCGCTGTGCCTGCGTCCGCTCGTCTCCAAGCGCCTGCGCGGGCGTAGCCTGCATGTGCTGGAACGAGCCCTGCGCGCCTTGCCGGTGCCGGTGCTCGGGCGCATCGACGACGATGCCCTGTGGCTCGACCTGCGTCAGCTCGACGACCAGGCGCAATGGCTGGCGCAGTTGCCCGAGCTGCACCTGGGCGTGGTGACGCCGTGATCGTAGGAACCGCCGGGCACATCGACCACGGCAAGACCGCGCTGCTCGAGGCCTTGACCGGGCAGGCCGGCGACCAGCGCCGGGAGGAGCGCGACCGCGGCATGACCATTGACCTCGGCTACCGCTATGCGGCGCTTGAGGACGGCGCGCCGCTCACCGGTTTCATCGATGTCCCGGGGCATGAGCGGTTTATCCACAACATGCTGGCGGGCGCGCAAGGTATCGACCTGGTACTGCTCGTCGTGGCTGCCGACGACGGCGTCATGCCGCAGACCCGCGAGCATCTGGCAATCATCGAGTTGCTGGGTATCCCCGAGGCGCTGGTGGTGATCAGCAAGTGCGACCGGGTCGAGCAGCGGCGGATTGCCGAGGTAAAGGCGGAGGTGGCCGGGCTGCTAGCACTGGGGCCGTACGCGGAGGCGCCGCGGTTTGCTGTTTCCAGCCTGACGGGTGATGGCATCGAAGCCTTGCGCCAGACATTGCTGCAGGCCCAGGGCAGGGTGCAGGCGCGCCGCGTGGAGGGCGGCTTTCGCCTGGCGATCGATCGCGCCTTCGCGGTGGCGGGGGCGGGTATCGTGGTGACTGGCACGGCACTGGCGGGGCGCGTGAGTGTTGGCGATACCTTGCTGCTGGGCAGGGCCGGCAAACCTGTGCGAGTGCGTGGGATGCACGCGCAGAATCAGCCGTCAGCCACGGGCCAGGCCGGGCAGCGTATAGCGCTCAACCTCAGCGGCGAACGGCTGGCCCTGGAACACGTCCACCGAGGTGACTGGCTGGTGGCTGAATGGCTGCACGCGCCAAGCGTGCGGATCGATATCGACATGACGCTGCTCCCCGGCGAGACGCGGCCCTTTAGCCACTTCAGCGCGGTGCATGTTCATCTCGGCACCCAGGATGTCACGGCGCGCGTGGCGCTGCTGGAGGGCGAGGCGATTCGGGGCGGCGAGCGTATGTTCGCGCAGCTGCTGCTCAATGCGCCGTTGCAGGCGGTGCATGGCGACCGCCTGGTGCTGCGTGATCAGCGCGCCGAACGGACGCTGGGCGGCGGTACGGTGCTCGACCCCTTCGCCCCGAGCCGCCATCGCCGCAGCGACGTGCGCCTGCGCCAGTTGCACGTACTGGCCGATGCCACGAGCCTGGAACAAGCGTTACCGGCACTGCTGGAGGCGGCGCCGGGCGGGCTTGACCCGCAGCGGCTGGAGCGCCAGTTCAATCGCCTGCGCGGTGGCTGGCTGCTGCCCGGGGAGGCACTGGTGGTCGCGACGCGTCAAGGGCCGTTGCTGTTCGCCAGGCAGCACTGGGAGCGTCTCAGGCAGCAGGTGCTCGAACAGCTGGCGCTGTTTCATGCGCAAGAGCCTGACCAGCTGGGACCAGACCGTGACCGGCTGCGGCGCTTCGCCGCCTTGGCGCTGGAGCGCCCGGCGTTCATCAGCCTGCTGGATGAACTGTTGGGCAGTGGCCTGATTGCCAGCAGCGGGCCGTGGCTGCACCTGCCTGATCACCAGGTCAGCCTGAGCGATAAGGATGAGGAGGTCTGGGCGCGGATCCAGCCGCTGTTGCTGGAGGGGGCGTTCGATCCGCCCTGGGTCAGAACCCTCGCCGCTACGCTGGCACTGGAAGAGGCTGACGTACGGCTGTTACTGCGCAAGCTGGCGCGGCTGGGCCTGGTGCATCAGGTGGTTCGCGATCTGTTCTATCCTGAGGCGACGATCCGGCGCATGGCCGAACTGCTGATGCAGCAAGCGGACGCCACGCTGGTAGTGCAGGTCGCTGCGTTTCGCGATATGTTGGGCATCGGCCGCAAGCGCAGTGTGCAGATACTCGAGTATTTCGACCGCATCGGCCTGACCCGCAGGGTTGCCGGCCAGCGCTGCATACGCCCCGACAACGCCCTGGCCCAGCAGGCCGCGCGCTAGGCTTTTCGTACACACCCCAGGTTCAGGAAGGCAATCGCGCCCGGTGGCGCGGCCGGGCTTCAAACCCGGTTGGGGACGGCATCCGTTCCCGGGCAGGTTCGACTCCCGCTGCCTTCCGCCATTCATCGGCTCAGGCGCGCTCCCCACACAGGTCCAGCGCAAACCACCGCTCCGCCGTTTGAACGTCCAGGCCCGCGCCGAGCAGGGCAAACATCTTGCCCAGCGCGGCTTCACGGGTCATTCCGCCGCCACTCACCAGCCCGGTATCACGCAGCCGGCTGCCCGCGGCATAGGTCCCGAACTCGACGGCACCTTCCGGGCACTGGCTGATCGCGGCAATCATCACGCCGCGCTGCCGGGCGTCACGCAAGGCATCGACCAGCCCTTGGTCGTCCGACGGCCCGGTACCGCTGCCGTAGCATTCCAGCAGCAAGCCCTGCACACCGCTGCCCAGCAGCGCCCGCAGGTGCTGCGCCTGCAGTCCCGGGAATACCGGCACCACCGCGAGGTTCACCGGCTGGCGCGGCGCGCGGTAGTCAAGCTCACCGGGCATCGATCCAGCCTTGTCGCCCTCGCGATGCCGCGCCAGCGCCTTGAATGCATCGAACGCCTCGCTGCGCAGCTTCGAGGCGCGGGCGCCATGCAACAGCTGACCGTGGAAATACAGCTGCACGCCGTCTTCCAGCCCTTGCTCGAACAACCGCAAGGCGCCTTCCAGGTTGTCCCAGGCATCGCTGTCCGGCGCCCCGGCCGGCAGCATGGAGCCCGTCAGCAGCACCGGCACCGGCAAGCCCAGCAACAGGAACGACAAGGCAGCCGCGCTATAGGCCAGGGTGTCGGTGCCATGCAGCACCAGCACGCCGTCATGCCCATTGTGTTCCACCGCCTCGACGATGGCGTCACGCATGGCCAGCCAGTTGGCCTGCTGCATGTTGGCGCTGTCGAGCAGCGGATCGAGCTCGCGCAGCGACCAGTTCAGCTGCGGCGCGTCGGCGCTCTGGGAGAGGTGCTCGCGCATCCGCGCGTCGAAACCACCGGCCGGCGCCAGGCCCGCCGGCGTCTCCAGCATGCCGATGGTGCCGCCGGTGTAGAGGACGAGTAGATTGTTGACTGCACGCATGGGGCGTTCCGTGACGATAGGCGGAAGAAGCGGCCGCCCACGGACGGGGCGGCCAGGAGGCGCGACGATATCAGCCTTGAGTCTGGACCTGGCCAGTGACCTTGTCAGCAGCTGTTTCAGGCTGTGGGTTGGCCGGCCATGCGGCACGGTCCAGGTCCAGGTCGGCGAACTTGGCGGAGTCGAACACCGGCTGCTTGATGCCGGCACGGCGCTGGTCGTCGTAGTCGCGCATTACCCGCAGGCCGATCTTGAACAACATGGCCAGGGCGATCAGGTTGACGAAGGCCAGGCAGGTCATGGTGATGTCGGCGAAGGCGAACACGGTCGTCAGGTTCTGCACCGAGCCCCACACCACCAGCGCCAGCACCAGGGCGCGGTAGCCCAGCAGCACCAGGCGGTTGCGGCTGAGGAACTGCAGGCTGGTTTCGCCCAGGTAGTAGTTGTAGAGGATGCAGGTGAAGACAAACAGCGACAGCGCGACGCTGACGAACAGGCGGCCCCAGTCACCGACCACCGCGGCCAGCGAGTTCTGGGTCAGGACGATGCCGTCACCTTCGAAGCCCGGGGTGTAGAAGCCCGACAGCAGGATCAGCAGCGCGGTGCAGGTGCAGATCACGAAAGTATCGAGGAACACGCTGAACGCCTGCACCACGCCCTGGGCGCCCGGGTGGCGCACGGCGGCGACGGCGGCGACGTTGGGCGCGCTGCCCAGGCCCGCTTCGTTGGCGAACACGCCACGCTTCACGCCCATGACGATAGCGCTGCCGAGCAGGCCGCCAAAGGCCGGGTCGAGGCCGAAGGCGCTCTTGAAGATGGTTTCCAGCATGGCTGGCACGTGTTCGATCTGGCTGCCGATCACGTAGAGGGTCACGCCAATGTAGGCGAGGGTCTTGACCGGTACCAGCAGGTCGGACACCGAGGCGATGCGCTTGATGCCGCCCAGGAAGACGATCGCCAGCAGCACGGCCAGGGCGATGCCGGTGTGCTCGGGCGCGAAGCCGAAGGCGTTTTGCAGCGAATGAGTCACGGTGTACGACTGCAGGCCGTTGAAGGCGAAGCCGTAGGTCACCAGCAGCAGGAGCGAGAACACCACCGCCATGCGCTTGAGCTTCAAGCCATGCAGGATGTAGTACGCCGGGCCGCCACGGTACAGGCCATCACCGTCGGCGCGCTTGTAGACCTGCGCCAGGGTGCACTCGAAGAAGCTGCTGGACATGCCCACCAGTGCGGTGACCCACATCCAGAACACCGCGCCTGGGCCGCCCAGGGTCACGGCAATGCCGACACCGGCGATGTTACCCGCGCCAACGCGGCCGGCAAGGCTCAGCATCAGTGCCTGGAACGAGCTCAGCTGGCCCGCCTGGCCCTTCAGCGACTCCTTGAAAACCCCGAACATATGGCCGAAGTGACGGAACTGGACGAACCGCGAGCGAATGGTGAAATAGCTGCCGAGTCCCACGATCAGGACGATGAGGAGTTTCCCCGAAAGGAAATCGTTGAGCACTTCGAGCATGGTGTAACCCTCGATTCTTATTTTTTGCGTGAAAGACTGCGGCAGTGTCATTGCACCGCGCTTTGTTGGGGCGAATGGTTGGCCATGACAAGGGCGGTTACAATTTCGCGGGTTGCTCCGATTTGATGCGATCTGATGCTAAACTGGCGCTTCTCGCATCACCTGGACCGGCATTCATGAGTGAACATTTCGCGGCCAATCTCAAACTGGCCTGCAGTCATTACCGCTCTATCTCCGAGGTTTGCCGGCAGCTGTCGATCAACCGCGCGCAATTCAACAAGTACCTGAGCGGGCAAAGCCGCCCGACCGCGTACAACCTCAAACGCATTGGTGACTTCTTCGGTGTCGAGGACTACGAGCTCGGTTTGCCGGCCGAACAGTTCGCCCGCCTGATCGGTGCCCGCGGCGCTGCCGGCCTTGTCCAGCCGCCAGGCGACCCCATCAGTGACCTGCTCAAGCCCCTGCAGGCCCATGCCGGTAACCTGTCGCGCTATTGCGGCTACTACTTCGAGTACTCCAACTGCATGTCGGTGCCAGGCACCATCCTGCTGTCGCTGGTGCACCTGTTCGAAGACCGCGGCAACTTCCTGTTCGAGCGCCAGGAGCGTCAGGAGCGCACCAGCAGCACCGACGTACAGGCCGAAGACTGGGTACGCTGCCGCTATTTGGGCGCCGCGTTCCAGCTGCAGGACCGTCTGTTTCTCATCGACTACGAATCGCTGACCCTCAACGAGATGAGCCAGACCATCCTCATCCCCAGCTTCAAGAGCCGCATCACTCGCCTCAACGGCCTCAAGACCGGCGTCTCCAGCGGCGACCGCCGGAACCCCGCCTGCACCCGCGTGGTCTGGGAGTATCTGGGCCCCGAGATCAACCGCATCAACGCCTACCGTCAGGTAAAGCTGTACAGGCCGGACGATCCGCGTATTGATGACGACGTGCGTGAACGGCTGAATGTCGGGCCGATACGCAACGGGCTGTTCGAGATCGAGTGACCCACCGGTCCAGTGCTGCCACGGGGTCCTGTAGGCACGCCGGTCCGCAACGCCTGCATGCACCGCCCCCTTGTTGGACTTAACTGCCCGGAAACCGCAATAATGTTCGCTTTCTTCAATCAACCTGTTCGGATCTGCTGACTCTATGCGAATGCGCCTGATGCTATTGGGTGGTGGAAGTGCCCTCGGGCAAGCGCTGATTCGCCTCGGAGCCGAGGAGGATGTGGCCTTTATCGCACCGCGCCCGCCGGACAATGGCTGGGACGCGGCGAGCCTGACGCAACTGCTCGATGACACGCGGCCCCATGCGCTGGTCAACCTGGCGTATTACTTCGACTGGTTCCAGGCCGAGTCGGTCAGCGAGCAGCGCCTGACCCAGCAGGAGCGCGCGGTCGAGCGCCTGGCCGAACTGTGCCAGCACCACGAGATCGTGCTGGTGCAACCTTCCAGCTACCGGGTATTCGACGGCTCGCGGGCCACGGCCTATAGCGAGAAGGACGAGCCGAAACCGCTGGGACTGCGGGGTCAGGCGTTATGGCGCATCGAGAAGAGCGTGCGCGCGACGTGCCCGCAACATGTGCTGCTGCGCTTTGGCTGGCTGCTCGATGAAAGCATCGACGGCGCCCTGGGGCGCTTCCTGACCCGCGCCGAGCAACCCCACGAGCTGATGCTGGCCGACGACCGGCGTGGCAACCCGACACCGGTGGACGACGCCGCGCGGGTGATCCTCTCGGTGCTCAAGCAGCTGGACTGCGCCGCGCCGTTGTGGGGCACCTACCACTATGCTGGCAACGAAGCGACCACACCGCTGGCGCTAGGGCAGGCTATCCTCAGTGAGGCGGCCCAGTGGCACAAGCTGGCCGTGCAGGCGCCGACACCGCAGGCCCACGCCGCGCGTCCCGATGCGAGCGAAGAGCCGCAGCACGCCGTGCTGGCCTGCAAGAAAATCCTCCATACATTCGGTATCAAGCCCCGCGCATGGCGCGCCGGCTTGCCGCCCCTACTGGACCGATTCTATCGCCATGGCTGACGCTCCAATTCTGATTACCGGTGGTGCCGGATTCATCGGTTCGCACCTGAGCGATGCACTGCTGGCCAAGGGTCATTCGGTACGCATCCTCGATGACCTCTCGACCGGCAAGCGCAGCAACCTGCAATTGCACAACCCGCGGCTGGAACTGATCGAAGGCGATGTCGCCGATGCCGCGCTGGTAACCCGCGCGGTGGCCGGATGCCAGGCGGTGGTGCACCTCGCCGCCGTGGCGTCGGTACAGGCCTCGGTCGAAGACCCGGTCAAGACCCACCAAAGCAACTTCATCGGCACGCTCAATGTCTGCGAGGCGATGCGCCTCGGTGGCATCCGGCGCGTGCTGTATGCCTCGAGCGCAGCGGTGTACGGCAACAATGGCGAAGGCCAGTCGATCACCGAGGACACCCCCAAGGCACCCCTGACCCCCTACGCGGTGGACAAGCTGGCGGGCGAGCAGTATCTGGACTTCTACCGGCGCCAGCATGGGCTGGACCCGGTGGTGTTCCGCTTCTTCAATATCTTCGGACCGCGCCAGGACCCATCCTCGCCGTACTCGGGGGTGATCAGCATCTTCGCCGAACGGGCGACCAACGGTGCCCCCATCACGGTCTTCGGCGATGGCGAGCAGACCCGCGACTTCCTCTATGTGGGTGATCTGGTGCAGGTCATGCTCCGGGCGCTCGCGCTCGAAGAGGTGCAGGAGGGCGCGGTGAATATCGGCCTGAACCAGGCGACTTCGCTCAACCAGTTGCTGGCCGCGCTCGAAGAGGTGGTCGGCAGCCTGCCGCCGGTGAGCTACGGTGCCGCGCGTCCGGGTGATATCCGCCACTCGCGGGCCGACAACCAGCGCTTGCTGGCGCGCTTCGGTCTGCCTGAGCCGACGCCGATCGTCGACGGCCTTGCCAGTTTGCTCGGCAAAGCGCGATAACAGAAAAACGGCGATTCAATCGCCGTTTTTTGTGTTCTCTGCACTCAGAACTTGTACCCGATGCCCACCATGTAGACCCACGGGTCGACGTCCACGTCGACCTTGGTCTTGCCCACGCCCAGGGCGGTCGGGCCGTCGATGGTGGCCTTGGTGTCGATGTCGACGTACCACACCGCGGCGTTGAACAGCAGGTTGTCGGTCAGCATGTAGTCCATGCCCAGCTGTCCGGCGATTCCCACCGAGTCCTGCAGCTTCAGGTTGCTGAAGCCCTGCTGCTTGCGGGCACTGGTCAGGTCTTCATCGAAGAACAGCGTGTAGTTGATGCCCACGCCCGCGTAAGGCTGGAAGCGCGACGAGGCGTCCATCGGGTAGTACTGCAGCGACAGGGTCGGTGGCAGCTGCTTGATGTCGGCCAGATCGCCATCCAGGCCGCCGCCCAGGCCCTTGACCCCTACGGTGTGCTTGAACGGCGTGGCGGCCAGCAGCTCAAGGCCGATGTGGTCGGTCAGCATGTAGGCAAACGCCAGGCCCAGCTGGGTGTCGCTGTCCAGAGTCGCCTTGGTGCCCGAGGCCCTGGCGCCGTCAAGCCTCACCTCGCCGCTATCTTCATTGGGCGCGGTGGTGATGGCGCCGGAGCGGATGATGAAATCGCCTGCCTGGTGGGCATGGGCAACAGGTGCTACGAGCGCCGCGGCAACGAGCGAGGCGCCGAGCAATGACTTGTTCATGGAAGCTCCCAAAGGACGTCAAAAATTTGTGGCCCAATGGTACGGAGCTGTTTCGCCTCAAAAATTGATCTGGCTCAATGAAAGGCGCGTCCTAGACGGGACGCAGTTCTCATTCCAGCTCATAAACGTAGATTTTCTCGGCGTCCATGCGATAACCGGCGTCGGCCAGTTCGCTGCGGGTGGCGGCGACCTGCATCTGCCCCTCGATCCAGTAAGGCTGGTAGAGGTCTTCGACGCGCACGCCCATCTCGCTGAAAATGTGCACGATCTGGTTCGAGGGAGGCGGCGGCACGTGGATGCAGGCGCCGTAGTAGGGCACCAGCAGAAACTCGGTGGTACGGCCTTCCTCGCTGACCTCAAGCGGCACGATGTAGCCCGGCAGCTTGACCTGCTGGCCGTTGAGCGCCTCGACCACCGGCGCGTCGGGCGCCTGCTGGGTGGCTGCAGGCGCGGACTCGGCCGCCAGTGCATCGCCAAGCTGTGACAGCTGCGAGATGTCGTGCAGCGGCGTCAGCTGCGGTTCGATCCGTGGCGCACCCTCGGGGATCAGCTGCGGCCAGTCGAGGGTGCGTGGCTCGCTGGCCCACAGCGGGGTGACGGTGAACAGCAGAAGCAGCAGCAAGGCGCGGCGCATGTCAGGCTCTCAGAGATGAATGGACAGGCCATCGGCCAATGACTGACGATACGCGCGCCAGGCCGGCACGCTGCCCATCAGCAACGCCGCGCCCAGGATGATCGCCAGCAGCGTCCATTCGTGGGCAGTCGGCCATGCCAGCGGCAGGTACAGGCCATAGTTGGCCTGGACATAGCCTTGGGCCACCGCGATGCCACTATAGAGCAGGCCCAGCCCGACGGCGATGCCGGCCAGCGCCAGGGCCAGCGCTTCGAGCACCAGCAAGCCTGCGATGTGCCACGGACGCGCGCCCACCGAACGCAGGATCGCCATCTCGCGGCGTCGCTCGTTGAGGCTGGTGAGAATAGCCGTCAGCATGCCGATCAGCCCCGTCAGCACCACGAACAGCGACACCACGAACAGCGCCTGTTCGGCAGTACCCATCAGGCTCCACAGCTCTTGCAGCGCCACGCCAGGCAGGATCGCCAGCAACGGCTCGTTGCGAAACTCGTTGATCTCGCGCTGCAGGCTGAAGGTCGCGATCTTGCTGTTCAGGCCCAGCATGAACGCGGTGATCGCGCTCGGCTGCAGGTCCATGCCACGCGCCTGGTCGGCGCTGATGCGCCCGGCGCCGCGTGCGGGCACGCCGTTGTGCCAGTCGATGTGGATGGCTTCCATGCCGCCCAGGCTGATGTGCAGGGTGCGGTCGACCGGCGTGCCCGTGCGGGCCAGCACGCCGACCACCGTGAACGGCTTGTCGTCGTGCTTGACCAGGCTGATCGCCGCCACCCCATGGGCCAGGACCAGCTTGTCGCCTAACCTGTAATGCAGGGCGTCGGCGACCTCCGCGCCCAGCACCACTTCGAAAGGATCATTGGCGAAGGCGCGTCCCTGGCTCAGTTGCAGGTGCTGCCTGCGGCCGTACTGGTAATGCGCGAAGTACTCGCCAGTGGTGCCCATCACCCGGTAGCCCCGGTGTGAATCGCCCAGCGAGATGGGGATCGCCCACTTCACCCGCGGGTCCTTGGCGTAGTGCTCGAAGCTGTCCCAGCGGATGTTGTTGGTGGCGTTGCCGATACGAAAGACCGAGTAGAGCAGCAGGTTCACCGAACCGGAGCGGGCGCCGACGATCAGGTCGGTGCCGCTGATGGTGCTGGCGAAGCTGGCGCGGGCCTCGGTGCGCACACGCTCTACGGCCAGCAGCAGGCACACCGACAGCGCGATGGCGAATGCCGTGAGAAAGGCGGTGAAACGCCGATTGGCCAGGCTGGCCAGGGCAAGGCGGAGCAGGTACATCAGGCCTCCTGGGGAAGGTTCGGGCTGGCCGCCCGATTGAGCTCGGCCAGGGACAGATGACGGTCGAACAAGGGCGCCAGGCTCTGGTCATGGCTGACGAACAGCAGGCTGGCGCCGGCGCTGCGGCACTCGTCGAACAGCAGCCGGATGAAGGCTTCGCGGGTATCGGCGTCGAGCGCCGAGGTGGGTTCGTCAGCGATCACCAGCTCAGGCTGGCCGATCAGCGCGCGCGCGGCGGCCACCCGCTGCTGCTGGCCGATCGACAGGCTGTCGGCGCGTCGGGCGAGCAGGGCAGGGTCGCCCAGGCCCAGGTGCGCCAGCAGCTGGCTCGCCGCCCGGTCGACACTGCCATGACGCTGGAGGGCCCGCTCGGCGCGGCTGCGCGAGAAGCGGCAAGGCAGCTCGACGTTCTCGCGCACCGACAGGAATGGCAGCAGGTTGAACTGCTGGAAGATGTACCCGGTGTGGTCGACCCGGAAGCGGTCGCGCGCGCCTTGGCCCAGCTCGCCCAAGTCTTGCCCCAGCAGGCGCACGTGGCCCTGGCCCGGACGGTTCACCCCGCCCAGCAGGCCGAGAAGGGTGGTCTTGCCGCTGCCGCTGGGCCCCTTGAGAAACAGCGCCTCACCGGCTTCCAGGCGAAAGTGTGGTATGTCCAGCAGGGCCGGCTGGCCGGGCCAGGCAAATACCAGGTCATGCAACTCGATCAGGGGCGGGCGCATTCAGAAGGTGACCACGGCCTGGGTCGGACTGGCCTGGATGCCTTTCTGGCCGTTGGGGCCGATCAGTTGCACGTTGATTTTCTGCGTGGCCGGGAAGGCAGTGAACAATGGACCCAGGTCCAGCTGGGCGAGCTTGCCTGGCTGGGTGCAGGTGAGCTGGTAGTGGGCGTGGATATCGGTGTGCTCGTGGGCGTGTTCGTGAGTGGCTGCGGGCACATCGCCAAACAACGGACTTTGCAGGTCTTCGGCGCTTTCGCTGCAGCCGGCATCCTTGGTCACGGCAAACAGTTTCAGCGGTTGCTCGAGTTGCTGGCGCACCGCGGCGACCTTGGCCTTGTCGGCGTCGCTGCTGGCAGCATGTTCGAAGCCGACCAGGTTCATCGCCGGGGTGTCCAGCTCCAGTTCCAGGGTGGTTCCATCCAGCGCGACATTGAGGCTGGCGACACCGTGCTCGTGGGCACCAAGACTGCCGTGCGAGTGATCGTGATCGTCATGGGCGTGAGCCACAGCCAAGGGGAGCAGGGCAAAAGGCAAGGCGAGCAACAGACGGCGCATGGACGGCTCCGGAAGGGATGCGGAAAGATTTCGTAATGTTATAACAACTTTAGTGGGGTGCACCAGTGCCCTTGGCGATGCCTGGCGAGCGTGGGAGCATGTGAGCCTTGGACCCGTGGAAGGATAGAACCGTGAGAATTCGAGGACAGATCGGCGAATGGCCGGTGGACCTGACCATTGAGCTGGAGCCTGAGGAGTGGGCGCAGCTGGGGCGCCAGCTGGACCAGCCGGTTGCCGCCCCGGCCGTACCTGCCGCGCAGTCCGCTCCCCGCCAGGACGACGGGCAGTGGCAGGCGGCGTGTGACCTGCTGCGTCAGGCGGGGCAGCTCAACGGACCGGCACTGCTGGAAGAGCTTGAGCTGCTGACGGGAAACACCTCAGCTGGCAAGCGGCTGCTGGTGCGCCTGCGGCACAGCGCGAGCGTACGCGTTGAAAGCGGGGCGGATGCCCCGATCTATCACTGGCTGGGATAGCGCCCGCCGTTGAAGGCTCGCGGTCCTGCACGGACCGCGGTGCCACTGAGCCCTTAGTACAACGCCGCGAACAGTTTGCGCCGGTACCCCGCCACCAGCGGATGATCATTGCCCAGCAGCTCGAACACTTGCAGCAGTGCCTTGTGCGGCAAACCGTTCTCGTAACCGCGGTTACGCACGAACAGCTTCAGCAATCCATCCAGCGCCGCCTCGTACTGCTGTCGCGCCAGTTGCTGGATGCACAGCTGGTACGCCGCTTCATCATCCTGGGGATTCTGCGCCAGACGGCTCTTGAGCTCGGCGGCTTCCGGCAGGTCGGCGGCCTGGCGCAGGAAGGTCAGCTGCGCCTTGGCACCGGCCAGCGCGGCCTTGTGCTCATCGGTCGTGACCGCGTCAAGCACCACCTGCGCTTCTCCCAGCTCGCCCCGCTCGGCCAGGCAGCGCGCGTAGAAGATCAGCGCCTCGGCGTTGCTGTTGTCTTCGCCCAGCAGGGCCTTGAGGGTGGCTTCCGCTTCGCTGAAACGGCCGTCGGCGAACAGCGCCTTGGCCAGCTCGATCGGCGAGGCCGCCACAGGCGCGGGCAGTTGCACGTGGGGCTCGAGCAAGGCGCGGATGGCGGACTCTGGCTGGGCACCGGCAAAGCCGTCGACCGGCTGGCCATCCTTGAACAGCACCACGGTGGGCAGGCTGCGAATGCCGAAACGGGCGACAATGTCCTGCTCGATGTCGCAGTTGACCTTGGCCAGCAACAACTCGCCCTGGTAGCTCTCGGTGATCTGCTCCAGCAATGGCATCAGCGCCTTGCAGGGCGCGCACCACTCGGCCCAGAAGTCCACCAGCACCGGCTTGTGGAAGGAGTTCTCGATGACCGCCTGATCGAAATCGGCGGTGCTGGCATCGAAAATGTACGGCGTGTCTTGGCTCATCGCGAATCTCGCAAATCCTGGAATGGCATCACTATAAAGGCTGGCGGCTGGCGCGGTACAGGCCGGGCCTCAAGGCGCCTTCTCGAAACGCAGGGGGCCGGTGGCCTGGGTCTGGGCCTGGCTGATGCGCAGGGCGGGAAGGTGCAGGATCAACTGGCCCGAGCGGCTGGCGCGGCCACGCAGTTCGACTCGGGCACCAGCCGGGAAGGCTTCCGGGTTGAAACGCAGCTGGTAGGGCAACGCCTGGCCGGTGCCGGTGATGTTGCTGCTCGCCAGCAAGCGCTGGGGACGGCCGCGGTCATCGATCACCAGCAACGCCAGCTCGACCTCGGCCCCCACCGGTACCTCGAGCAAGGTGCCGCTGAGCTCACGCTGGAAGGCGGGCAGCGGGCCCAGGCTTTCGACTTTTTTCACAGACTTCGGCGCAGGGGCGGCAGCGGCCTGCTCGGGTTTCGGTCCTTCGCTGCTGCAAGCCGCCAGCAAGGCGCCGAGGCAGAGCACTGCAAGCGCTCGTTGGTGCATGGAGAAATCCTTCACGGGCAATTTCAATGGATGGTAACCCCTTTGGCTTGTCTTGCCAGTGGGATGCGCTACCATGGCCCTCCCTTTTTTTGTTGCCTGCCACCATGCACTGTCCGTTTTGCGGTGCCAACGACACCAAGGTCATCGACTCGCGACTGGTCGCCGAGGGCGAACAGGTCCGCCGCCGCCGCGAGTGCGTCGCCTGCGGCGAGCGCTTCACCACCTTCGAGACCGCCGAACTGGTCCTGCCCCGGCTGATCAAGCAGGACGGCACCCGCCAGCCCTTCGACGAAGAGAAACTGCGTGCCGGCATGCTGCGCGCGCTGGAAAAGCGCCCGGTAAGCATCGAGCGCCTGGAAGCCGCGCTGGCGCACATCAAGCACAAGCTGCGCGCCACCGGCGAGCGCGAAGTCAAGTCGCTGGTCGTCGGCGAGCTGGTGATGGCCGAGCTGCGCAAGCTCGACGAAGTCGCCTACATCCGCTTCGCCTCGGTCTACCGGCGCTTCCAGGACCTTGACGAATTCCGCGAAGAAATCGACCGCCTGGCCCGCGAGCCAGCCAAAGAGTGACGATGCCCACCCCGACCGCCATCCTCGATGCCCACTACATGGCCCGCGCCGTGGAACTGGCCCGCAAGGGCCTCTACACCACTCACCCGAACCCGCGCGTAGGCTGCGTGATCGTGCGTGACGGCGAGGTGGTCGGCGAAGGCTGGCACGTGCGCGCCGGCGAACCGCACGCCGAGGTCCACGCCCTGCGCGAGGCCGGCGAGCGTGCGCGTGGCGCCTGCGCCTACGTGACCCTGGAACCCTGCAGCCATCACGGCCGCACCCCGCCCTGCGCCGAGGCGCTGGTGAAGGCGGGCGTCGCGCGGGTGGTCGCGGGCATGCGGGACCCGAATCCGCAAGTGGCCGGGCAAGGCCTGCGGCGCCTGGCCGAGGCTGGTATCGAGGTCGAGAGCGGCGTGCTCGAAGCCGAGGCGCGCGCGCTCAACCCCGGGTTTCTCAAGCGCATGGAACAGGGTCTGCCGTATGTTCGCGCCAAGCTCGCCATGAGCCTGGACGGGCGCACCGCGATGGCCAGTGGCGAGAGCCAGTGGATCACCGGCCCGGCGGCCCGCCGCGCGGTGCAGCGCCTGCGCGCGCGCTCCAGCGTGGTGTTGACCAGCGCCCAGAGCGTGCTGGCCGACAACGCGCGCATGACCGTGCGCGGTGACGAGCTGGGCCTTGATGCCCAGACCACGGCCCTGGCCATGTCACGCGCGCCGCTGCGGGTGCTGGTCGACGGCCGTCTGCGCCTGCCGCTGGACGCACCGTTCTTTCAGGCGGGGCCTGCCCTGGTGGTCACCGCCGCGGCCGCTGATCCGCGCTATGCCGAGGCCGGCCACGAGTTGCTGCGTCTTCCAGGCCAGGACGGCCAGGTCGACCTGCCGGCGCTGCTGCAGGTCCTGGCCGCCCGGGGCGTCAACGAAGTTCTGCTGGAGGCGGGCGCCGGCCTGGTTGGCGCCTTTGCCCAGCAGGCGCTGATCGACGAGTACCAGCTGTTCGTCGCTGGCACCTTCCTCGGCGCCAGTGCCCGCCCATTGCTGGACTGGCCCCTGTCGCGCATGAGCGAGGCGCCACGGTTGAAAATCATCGAAATGCGCGCGGTCGGCGATGACTGGCGTATCACCGCCATTCCCCAGCCGGCCCGCGGCGTATAATTCCAGGCTTGCCACGCGCAGCCCTGTTATCGAGGAGCACCCATGTTCACAGGTATCATCGAATCCATCGGCTCCATCCGCAACCTGACCCCCAAGGGCGGTGACGTGCGGGTCCATGTCGAGACCGGCAAGCTGGACCTGGCCGACGTCAAGCTGGGCGACAGCATCGCGGTCAATGGCGTGTGCCTGACCGCCGTCGAGCTGCCCGGCGACGGCTTCTGGGCCGACGTCAGCCGCGAGACGCTCGAGTGCACCGCCTTCGACGACCTCAAGAGCGGCAGCCGGGTCAACCTCGAAAAAGCCCTCACCCCGACCACCCGCCTGGGCGGCCACCTGGTGAGCGGCCATGTCGACGGTGTCGGCGAGATCATCTCGCGCAGCGATAACGCCCGCGCGATCCAGTTCCGCGTGCGCGCGCCCAAGGAGCTGGCCAAGTACATCGCCCACAAGGGCTCGATCACCGTCGATGGCACCAGCCTGACGGTCAACCTGGTCGATGGCGCCGAATTCGAGCTGACCACCGTCCCGCACACCCTGTCCGAAACCATCATGGCCGACTACCGCCCAGGGCGTCGGGTAAACCTTGAGGTCGACCTGCTGGCCCGCTACATGGAACGCCTGCTGCTGGGCGACAAGGCCGCCGAACCGAGCAAGGGCAGTGGCATCACCGAAAGCTTCCTGGCCGCCAATGGCTACCTGAAATCCTGATGAGAAGGGGGTGCCGCGTGGCGCTCAACAGTATCGAAGAGCTGGTGGAAGACATCCGCCAGGGCAAGATGGTCATCCTCATGGATGACGAAGACCGCGAGAACGAAGGCGACATCATCATGGCCGCCGAGTGCTGCCTGCCCGAGCACATCAACTTCATGGCCAAGCATGCCCGTGGCCTGATCTGCATGCCGATGACCCGCGAGCGCTGCGAGACGCTCAAGCTGCCGCTGATGGCCCCGCGCAACGGCTCGGGCTTCGGCACCAAGTTCACCGTGTCCATCGAGGCCGCCGAGGGTGTCACCACCGGCATCTCCGCCGCCGACCGCGCCCGCACCGTGCAGGCCGCCGCCGCCAAGGACGCCAAGGCCGAAGACATCGTCAGCCCTGGCCACATCTTCCCGCTGATGGCCCAGCCTGGCGGTACCCTGGCCCGCGCCGGCCACACCGAAGCGGCCTGCGACCTGGCGCGCATGGCCGGTTTCGAGCCGAGCGGGGTGATCTGCGAGGTGATGAACGACGACGGCACCATGTCGCGCCGCGCCGAGCTCGAAGTGTTCGCCGCCCAGCACAACATCAAGATCGGCACCATCGCCGACCTGATCCACTACCGGATGATCCACGAGCGTACCGTCCAGCGGGTTTCCGAGCAGCCGCTGGACAGCGAGCTGGGGCAGTTCAACCTGGTCACCTACCGCGACGCGGTCGAAGGCGACGTGCACATGGCGCTGACCCTGGGCACCATCTGCGCCGATCAGCCAACCCTGGTGCGGGTGCACAACATGGACCCGCTGCGCGACCTGCTGATGGTCAGGCAGCCTGGCCGCTGGAGCCTGCGCGCCGCGATGAACGCGGTGGCCGAGGCCGGCAGCGGCGTGGTGCTGCTGCTGGGTCATCCGCTCGATGGCGACGTGCTGCTGGCGCATATCCGCGAAAGCGCGGGCGAGGCACAGCTCAAGACGCCGAGCACCTACAGCACCGTCGGCGCCGGCTCGCAGATCCTGCGTGACCTGGGCGTGCGCAAGATGCGCCTGATGAGCTCGCCGATGAAGTTCAATGCGATATCCGGATTCGATCTGGAAGTTGTAGAATACGTGCCCTCCGAGTGACACAGGCCTGATTGTTGTCCTGCCGCTCGTGTCCAAAACCTCTGCAGGCCGCCTGGTAGCGGCCTCGCTCTTCAAGATGAGAACTCCGGAATGACCCTGAAGACCATCGAAGGTACCTTCATCGCCCCCAAAGGTCGCTATGCTTTGGTGGTTGGCCGCTTCAACAGCTTTGTCGTCGAAAGCCTGGTAAGCGGTGCCGTTGATGCCCTGGTACGCCACGGCGTCAGCGAAAGCGACATCGTCATCATCCGCGCCCCGGGCGCCTTCGAGATCCCGCTGGTCGCGCAAAAGATCGCCCAGCAAGGCGAGTACTCGGCGATCGTCGCCCTGGGCGCGGTCATCCGTGGCGGTACCCCGCACTTCGAATACGTGGCGGGCGAGTGCACCAAGGGCCTGGCCCAGGTGTCCATGGAGTTCGGCGTTCCGGTTGCCTTCGGTGTCCTGACTGTCGACTCGATCGAACAGGCCATCGAGCGTTCCGGCACCAAGGCCGGCAACAAGGGCGCTGAAGCTGCACTGTCCGCCCTGGAAATGGTCAGTCTGCTGTCGCAGTTGGAGGCCAAGTGATTAGCGACGAAAGCGATCGTTTCAACCCGCGCGATCCGAAACCTGCCGATGCCGGCAAGCCATCGAAAAGCGCCAAGCGCCGCGAAGCCCGCAAGCTCGCGACCCAGGCGCTGTACCAGTGGCACATGGCCAAGCATTCGCTGAACGAGGTCGAGGCGCAGTTCCGGGTCGATAACGATTTCACCGATGTCGACGGTGCCTACTTCCGCGAGATCCTTCACGGGGTTCCGGCGATGGTGCAGGAAATCGACAAGGCCCTGGCCCCGTGCCTGGACCTGGCGCTCGAAGAACTCGACCCGGTCGAACTGGCGGTATTGCGCCTGTCCACCTGGGAGTTCATCAAGCGTGTCGACGTGCCGTACCGCGTTGTCATCAACGAAGGCGTCGAGCTGGCCAAGGTGTTTGGCGCGACCGACGGGCACAAGTTCGTCAACGGCGTGCTCGACAAGCTCGCGCCGCGCCTTCGCGAAGCCGAAGTCAAGGCGTTCAAGCGCTGATCCCGGCGCTGACCGAGTCATGGGTGAGTTCGAGCTGATCAGCCACTACTTCGCCGCCGCGCCCTGTGCGCAGGGCGGTGAAGGAGTAGGCCTGGGCATCGGCGACGACTGCGCCCTGCTGAACCTGCCGGCCGGTGAGCAACTGGCTATCTCCACCGATACGCTGGTTGCCGGCGTGCACTTCCCGGCGCTGTGCGAGCCGTTGCTGCTCGGCCAGCGCTCGCTGGCGGTGGCGGCCAGCGACCTGGCGGCCATGGGCGCCACGCCCATCGGTTTCACCCTGGCGCTGACCTTGCCCGAAGTCGGCTCACGGTGGTTGCAAGCCTATGCCGAAGGCCTCGACCGCATGGCCCGCCACTGCGGGCTGAGCCTGATCGGCGGCGACACCACCCGCGGCCCTCTCAGTATCACCATGACCGTGTTCGGCCGGGTTCCGGCCGGGCAGGCGTTGCTGCGCAGCGGGGCCCGCGCGGGTGACCTGCTGTGTGTCGGTGGCGACCTGGGCAATGCCGCCGGCGCCTTGCCGCTGGTACTGGGCGAGCGCACCGCCGCGGCCGCGCTGGCCGAGCCGTTGCTCGCCCACTACTGGTCGCCTTCGCCGCAACTGGCGCTGGGCCAGGCCCTGCGTGGCAAGGCCAGCGCGGCGCTGGACATCTCCGATGGCCTGCTGGCCGACTGCGGGCATATCGCCAAGGCCTCGAAGGTGGCCCTGCAGGTCGACCTCGACGAGTTGCCGCTGTCGTCCGCCCTGCAAGGCCTGCTCGGCCTTGAAGGCGCACGGCAGGCAGCATTGAGTGGCGGCGACGACTACGTGCTGGCCTTTACCTTGCCACCACAGCATCTATCCTCCCTGCAGCAGGACGGTTGGCCGCTGCATGTCGTCGGGCGCGTGCTCGAGGGCCAAGGCGTCAGCCTGCACGACCGCCAGGGCCAGGACATCACCCCGGCCGTGCGGGGTTACCAACATTTCAGGGAGACACCGTGACAGACCACCCCAAGCAGGTGCCTGCCGAGTTCGTCCCGCCTTCGGTGTGGCGTAACCCGTGGCACTTCATTGCCTTTGGCTTCGGCTCCGGCACCCTTCCCAAGGCGCCGGGCACCTGGGGCTCGCTGGTGGCGCTGCCATTCGTGCCGCTGTGGCAGATGCTGCCCGACTGGGGCTACTGGCTGCTGCTGGGCCTGACCATGCTGTTCGGCTTCTGGCTGTGCGGCAAGGTGGCCGAGGACTTGCGCGTTCACGACCATGAAGGCATTGTCTGGGACGAAATGGTCGGCATGTGGATCACCCTCTGGCTGGTGCCGGAAGGCTGGCAATGGTTGCTGGCAGGGTTCCTGATGTTCCGGTTCTTCGACATCCTCAAGCCATGGCCGATTCGCTGGATCGACCGGCATGTGCATGGGGGCGTGGGAATCATGCTCGACGATGTCCTGGCGGGCGTGTTCGCCTGGCTGGGCATGCAGGTGCTGGTCTGGGTTCTGGCTTGACGAAGGAGCGTGCGATGGCCATCAGGTGTGTGTTGCTGGCGATGTGGCTGATGCTTGCCGGGAGTGCCGGCGCGGTAGAGGCGGGTGCCGATGCGCATGGGCAGGTTCGCCTAGTCAGCGAGGAGTGGATCGACTACACCAATGCCAACGGCACAGGCCTGGCCTGGGATGTCCTGCGCAAGGTGTTCGAGCCCGCCGGTGTCGAGGTGAAGGCGCAGACCGCGCCGTATAGCCGCTCGGTCGGGCTGGTCAAGCGCGGTGAGGCCGACGCCTGGGTCGGCTCGTACAAGGACGAGGAAGAAGACAACCTCTACCCGCGCTGGCACTTCGACGTGGACCACATCTACGCCCTGGGCCTGGCCAGCAAGCCGGCGCCCACTCTTGAAGACATCAGCAAGCACCGCCTGGCCTGGGTGCGCGGCTACGATTTCCAGTACTACCTGCCCGGCACGCAAGACTGCCTCAAGGCGCAGCATTGCCGCGAAATCCAGCGCCGCGAGGGCATCCTGCCGATGCTTGAGCACAACCGGGTCGACTTCTACATCGACGCGCTGACCGAGGTCGACTACGTGCTCGAGCAAGCTTCCAACCCGGCGCTGTTCCGCCGCACCCACATCATCGAACTGCCGCTCTACCTGGCCTTCGGCGACAACGAGCGAGGCAAGGCGCTGCGCGCGCTGTTCGATGAGCGCATGGACACGCTGGCGCGCAACGGCGAGCTGAAGCCGATTTTCGACCACTGGAAGCAGCCGTATCCCTTTGGCAGCGGCAGCACGCCGCACTAAGGATCGAACTTTTCGATCTTGTGCCCCGGCATTCAGCGTGCGCATGGGTGCCGGGCTGCTGATACAATCGTTCCACGTGAAATCCCAAGTTACCAATCAGGAGCACAACGTGCCCGTCGTCTTTGTTGCCGCCTCGAAACTGCCTACTCCCTTTGCAATCTTCACCATGCATGGCTTTCTCGATGAAGCCACCGGCCGCGAGCACGTCGTGCTCAGCCTGGGTGATATTGCCGATGGCCAGCCGGTTCTGGGGCGCCTGCATTCCGAGTGCCTGACCGGTGATGCGCTGTTCAGCCAGCGCTGCGACTGCGGCTCTCAGCTCGAGGCCGCGCTGCAGGCCATCGCCCGCGAAGGCCGTGGCGTGCTGTTGTACCTGCGTCAGGAAGGCCGTGGCATCGGCTTGTTGAACAAGATCCGCGCCTACGAACTGCAGGACGGCGGTGCCGACACCGTCGAGGCCAACGAGCGCCTGGGCTTTGCCGCCGACCAGCGTGACTACGCCATGTGCTCGCCGATGCTCGAGCACCTGGGCGTGCAGTCGCTGCGCCTGATGACCAACAACCCGCGCAAGGTCAAGGCGCTGACCAGCATGGGCATCGTGGTCGCCGAGCGCGTGCCGCTTCACACCGGTCACAACCCGCACAACAGTCATTACCTGGCCACCAAGGCCGGCAAGCTCGGCCACATGATGGGCAACGAGCACCAGGGCGAGGCGGGTCAAGCGTGACCCGCGGTCCGGGGGTGGTGCGCAGCGTCGCTGTTTTCCTGCTCCTGGCCTTCAGCGCATGGGCCAATGCCGGGCTGCGGGTGGTGAGCCTTGCGCCGTCGATGACCGAGATAGTCCTCGAGCTGCAGGCGACCGACCTGCTGGTCGGCGTGCTCGACGGCGTCGACCGGCCCACTGCCCTCGAGGGACTGCCCTCGGTCGGCCGCTACGGGCAACTGGACATGGAGCAGCTGGTCAGCCTCAAGCCTGACCTGCTGCTGCTCTGGCCCGACAGCGTCGCGCCTGCGCAGCGCGCCCAGCTGCAGCGCCTGGGCATCGAGATCTACACCGGTGAACCTCGCAACCTCGATCAATTGCTGGAGCAGATCGAGGCCATCGCGGTGCGCCTGGACCGTGCCGAGCAGGGCCGTGCCTATGTCGCCGAACGTCGGCAGCGCCTGAGCGAGCTGCGCCAGCGCTATCACCGTGAGCAGCCCTTGCGGGTGTTCTACCAGGTCTGGAACAGCCCGCTCTACACCTTGGGCGGTGCGCAGATCATCAGCGATGCGCTGACCGTATGCGGGGCGCGCAATGTGTTCGCCGACCTGAAGCAGCCCGCGCCACAGGTCAGCATCGAATCGGTGCTGCAGCGCGATCCGCAGGTGATCCTGGCAGGCGATGACGCCCAGCTGGAAGAGTGGAAAGCCTGGCCGGCGCTCAACGCGGTGGCTCACAATCGCTTGCTGATGGTGCCGGACAAAGGCCTGGAGCGGCCCAGCGGGCAGATGATCGACGCCACGGCGCGCCTGTGCGCCGTGCTCGACCCTACAGCGTCGGCGTCCAGGTAAGGCTCAGCAGCCAGGTCCGGCCTTCTTCACGGTAGGCCTGGCTGTCGCCTTCGAAGCTGTACAGCGCCCGGCTGTAGCCTTTGTCCAGAAGGTTGTCGAGCTTCAGCGCCACGCTCACTTCGGGCGTCGCTTCCCAGCTCCCGCGCAGCCCCAGCAGGCCATAGCCGCCGAGGCGATTGCGGTTGGCTTCGTCATCGAAACTGGCGCTGACCGCCTGCCAGCTGCCGCCCACGCTGAAGTTGTCGAACTGCCGGTCCAGGTCGAGGCTCAAAGTGCGCCGGGCGCGGCGAGCCAGGGTGTGGCCGCTGTCGCGGTCGCGCGGGTCGGTGAACGCCAGGCCTAGCTGGGCCTGCCAGCCAAACAGCTCCTGGTGCAGCGCCATCTCCAGGCCGTTGATCCGCGCCGACGCCACGTTACGCGGAACAGAGCCCTCGCCAAAGATGATCGCATCGCGCAGGTCGGTACGGTACAGCGAGGTTTCAAGGCGGGTGCTGGCGCTGAGCTGGCTGCGCCATTGCAGCTCGTAGCTCTTGGAACGCTCCGGATCGAGGTTGGGATTGCTGAACTGCGGGTAGTACAGATCGTTGAAGGTCGGCGCCCGGAAGCCTTCGCTGTAGGACAGCAGCACGTCGTTGTCGGTGTTCACCGGCACGGTCAGGTTGGCGCTCCAGGTGGTCTGGCCGCCAAACTGCTGGTTCTGGTCGCGGCGCACGCCGACTTCGGTGGAGAAGCGTTCGCCAGCAAAGCGGTGCTGGACGAACGCTGCGCGATTCCAGCGGCTGTCCACGTCGAAGTCGGTACTGGCATGGACGCGGTCCTGGTACCAGTCGCCGCCCAGCAGCAGGCTGTTGCGCTCATCCAGGGCCAGGTCGTTCTGCCAGGTGACCTGGTCGCGATAGGTGTTGAACACGCTGGCCTCGCTGCTGAGCTTGTCGCGCTTGTCATCGCGGTTCTCGCTGTGGGCGAGCTCCAGGCGAGAATGCCACTGCTCGGTCAGTTGCGCATCCAGGTAGGTGCCCAGGCTGCTGACGCTGAAGTCGGTGTAGGGTTTCTGGCCGAAGCTTTCGAAGGTGACCGGGTCGAAGCGTCCGAACGGATTGTCGTATTCGCTGCGGCCACGGCTGTCGAGCAGGTTCAGGCCGGCTTCGAGATTCTCGCTGAAGGTGTGGCTCAGGTTCAGGTTGATCGACTGGTTGCGGTAGGCGTCAGAGTCGCCGTCGCTGGCGAACGATGGCCCGGTGGCGTCGATGCCGGCCGTCTCGTCCAGGCTGGCACCGAGGTTGAAGCGCGTCGCCCCGTCGCCCCCCGACAGGCCCAGGCTGCGCTGCCAGGTCTGGTTGCTGCCCGCGGCCAGGCGCAGGCGCGGCTGCAGGCCTTCGCTGGCGTTACGGCGGGTGAAGATCTGGATCACCCCGCCGATGGCATCGCTGCCATAGACCGCCGAGCGCGAGCCGCGCAGCACCTCGACCCGCTCGACCTGGTCGATGCCCAGGAACTGCAGGCCGCTGTCGCCGGACGTAGCGTTGGCGATCCGTACGCCATCGACCAGCACCAGGCTCTGCGCGGCCTTGGTGCCGCGGATGAAGATACCTGGGAGGCTGCCCCGGCCACCGGTGGGCGCGACTTGCACGCCCGGTACGCGGGTCAGCAGGTCGGTCACGCTGGTGGGTTGCAGGCGGTCGATGTCGGCGCGGGTGAAGACGGTGTTGGCGGCGCTGGTGGTGGTGCGTGATTCGACCTGGCGGTTGGCGCTGATCAGCACGTCGGGCAGCTTGAGGGCGTCATCGCGGGTGGCGGGAGCGGCCATCAGGGCGGTGGGGAGGCAGAGCAGGAAAGGGGTGAGGCGCAGCGGGGTCATGAGAGGGTACCAGGTCGAGCGGCGGTGGCCGTTTCAGGGCTGCTGCGCAGCCCATCGCGGGCGGTCCGGCGTCCCGGCGAGCCCGCTCCCACAGGGTGGTGCGACACCGCTCAGAAACCTGTGGGAGCGGGCTGGTCCCGCGATGGGGCGCGAAGCGGCCCCAGTCACTAACAGCCTGTTCTACAGCCCGAGCACTGCCATCCGCGCCCGAACCGATGCCTCGATCCCCGGCGCATCCAGCCCGCACTCGGCCAGCATCTGCGCAGGCTTGGCATGCTCCACGTAAATATCCGGCAGCCCCAGGTGCAGCAACGGCATCACCACGCCCTCGCGCGCCAGGAACTCACCCACCGCGGCGCCCGCGCCACCCATGATGGCGTTCTCCTCGATGGTCACCAGCAGCTCATGGCTGCCGGCCAGTTCACGCACCAGCGCTTCATCCAGCGGCTTGACGAAGCGCATGTCCACCACCGTGGCATGCAGCCCTTCGGCCACCTTGAGCGCCTCTGCCAGCTGCACGCCAAACACCAGCAACGCCACCTGGCTGCCCTGACGGCGAATCACGCCCTTGCCGATCTCCAGCGGTTCCAGGTCCTGGCTGATCGGCGCATTCGGGCCGGTACCACGCGGGTAGCGCACCGCCGCCGGGCCGTTGTACAGGTGCCCGGTGCTGAGCATCTTGCGCAGTTCGTTCTCATCGCTCGGGGTCATTACCACCATGCCCGGGATGCACCGCAGGAACGACAGGTCGAAGCTGCCGGCGTGGGTCGGTCCGTCTTCGCCAACCAGGCCCGCACGGTCGATGGCGAACAGCACGTCGAGGTTCTGCACCGCGACATCGTGGATCAGCTGGTCATAGCCGCGCTGCAGGAACGTCGAATAGATCGCGACCACAGGCTTGGCGCCCTCGCAGGCCATGCCGGCCGCCAGGGTCACGGCATGCTGCTCGGCGATCGCCACGTCGAAGTAGCGCTGCGGATACCGCTCGCTGAACTCGACCAGGTCGGAACCTTCCTTCATCGCCGGAGTAATGCCGACCAGGCGTGGGTCGGCGGCAGCCATGTCGCACAGCCACTGGCCGAACACCGCCGAATACTTCGGTCCACCGGCTTTTTTCGGCGCGACGGGCTTGTCCACGGGTTCGAGCTTGGTGATGGCGTGGTAGCCGATCGGGTCGACCTCGGCCGGCGCGAAGCCCTTGCCCTTCTTGGTCACCACATGCAGGAACTGCGGGCCCTTGAGGTCGCGCATGTTGCGCAGGGTGGCGATCAGGGTCGGCAGGTCGTGGCCGTCGATCGGGCCGATGTAGTTCCAGCCCAGCTCCTCGAACAGCGTGCCGGGGACCAGCATGCCCTTGGCGTATTCCTCGGTGCGGCGGGCTATTTCCCACGCACCGGGAAGGCGCGAGAGCACCTTCTTGCTGCCTTCGCGCATGCTTGCGTAGGTGCGGCTGGAGAGGATCTTGGCAAGGTAGTTGGACAGCCCGCCGACGTTGCGCGAGATCGACATGTCGTTGTCGTTGAGGATCACCAGCATGTCAGCGTTGACTTCCTGAGCGTGGTTCAACGCCTCGAAGGCCATGCCCGCGGTCAGCGCGCCATCGCCGATCACCGCGATCGACTTGCGCGCGGCGTTCTGCAGCCGGGCGGCGATGGCCATGCCCAGGGCCGCGCTGATCGAGGTGCTGGAGTGCCCCACGCCAAAGGTGTCGTACGGGCTCTCGCTGCGCCGCGGGAAGGCGGCGACGCCGTCCTTCTGCCGCAAGGTGTGCATGCGCTGGCGGCGCCCGGTGAGGATCTTGTGCGGATACGCCTGGTGCCCCACGTCCCACACCAGACGGTCGTCTGGCGTGTCGAAGACGTAGTGCAGGGCGATCGTCAGTTCGATCACGCCCAGGCCGGCGCCGAAGTGCCCACCAGATTGCCCGACGGTATAGAGCAATTCCTGGCGCAGTTCGTCAGCCAGGGTCTCCAGGTCGGCTTCGGCCAGGCGGCGCAGGCCGGCAGGCGTATCAGCGCGATCAAGCAATGGCGTGACCGGGCGTTCGCGGGGGATCTCTTGAAACGTCGTGGGCATCAGGCGAATCGTTATGGATTTGAAGTGGCGGCAGTTTACCCCATTGTTCGGGAAACTGCCCATTTAGGAGGCCCGGCACGCGCCGCCGTGGTTGCAGCCAGCGCCGCTCCTATGAGACCCGCGGCGTATTCAATTGCGCCGCTCGACGATATACCGTGCAAGCGCGCGCAAAGGCTCGGCGGATTCACCGAAGCCTTCCAGTGCGACCAGCGCCTGGTCACGCAGTTCAACCGCGTAGGCCTTGGCCGCGTCCAGCCCAAGCAAGGCAGGGTAGGTAGGTTTGTCGCGGGCGATGTCCGCGCCCTGGCGCTTGCCGAGCGTCGCCGTGTCGCTCTCGACATCCAGAATGTCGTCCTGCACCTGAAACGCCAGGCCGACCGCCTGGGCGTAGGCCTGCAGCGCATCGAGTTGGTCCTGGCCGGCGCGCGCGCTGGCCAGGGCGCCCAGGCGCACACTGGCCTCGATCAGCGCGCCGGTCTTGTGCCGGTGCATGAACGCCAGCGCCTGCTGGTCGAGCTTGACGCCTACCGAACCCAGGTCGATGGCCTGGCCGCCCACCATGCCGGCAGGTCCCGCCGCCTTGGCCAGCGCCTGCACCATCTGCAGACGAACGCCGTCGGTCTGCGGGCTCAGGCGCGCATCGAGCAACGCACTGAACGCCAGGCTCTGCAAACCGTCGCCGGCAAGAATGGCGCAGGCCTCGTCAAAGGCCTTGTGCGTGGTCGGCTGGCCTCGGCGCAGATCATCGTCGTCCATCGCCGGCAAATCATCGTGCACCAGCGAGTACGCATGAATCAGCTCGACCGCGCAGGCCGCGCCATTGGCGTCCTCCGCCGGGGCTCCGAGCGCCTCGCAGGCCGCGTACGCCAGCAACGGGCGCACGCGCTTGCCGCCGTTCATCACGCTGTAGCGCATGGCGGCGTAGAGCCGTTGCAGTTCAGGGGACGGCGCCTCGAACAAGGGCTCGAGGGCGGCGTCGACACGGGCCTGGCAGGTGGACTGGTAGGCGCCGATCATGCTGCCGGGTCCGCGTCGAAGGGCTCGGCGGCGAGTTCTCCGTCGCGTTCCAGCAGCACCTGGACCTTCTGTTCGGCCTGGGCCAGTGCGCTCTGGCAGTCGCGGGTCAGGCTGATGCCTTGCTCGAAGGCGGCCAGCGAGTCTTCCAGCGACAGTTCGCCGTTCTCCAGGCGCTCGACCAGGGCTTGCAGGTCGGCGAGGGATTGCTCGAAATCGATGGAGGCTTTTTTGCGGGCCATGGCGGCTGTCTCGGTGGCGGTATTAACCGCGCGACACTAGCAGAGCAGGGCAGGGGGAGCAAATGCGGGCCGCAGGGCAGCCCGCATGAAACGCCGGGATCAGACCGCGACGGCTGCTTCTTGCTGCACCGCCACACGGTATTGCGCCAGTTCCTCGATGGTCAGGACCGGCAACGAATATTCGCGCGCGTACAGCATCACCTGCTCACCGCGGGCCATGGTGCCATCCGGGTTCATCAGCTCGCAGAGCACCCCGGCCGGACGCAAGCCGGCCAGCCGCGCCAGGTCGACCGTGCCCTCGGTGTGGCCGCGGCGGGTCAGTACCCCGCCGTTGCGCGCGCGCAGCGGGAAGACGTGGCCTGGGCTGACGATATGCCGGTCTTGCGCCGTGGAACTCAGCGCCGCGGCGATGGTGGTGATGCGGTCCTTGGCCGACACGCCGGTGGTGATACCTTCCGCCGCTTCGATGGTGACCGTGAAGCCCGTGCCGTGACGAGCCTGGTTGTTCTGCACCATCGGCGCCAGCTGCAGCGCATCGACGGTGGTCTCGTCCAGGCACAGGCAAACGATGCCGCTGCAATCGCGGATCATCATGGCCATGGTCTGCATGGAGATATTTTCGGCGGCGGCAATGATGTCCGCTTCGTCCTCGCGATCATCGTCGTCGAGCAACAAAACCGGCCTGCCGGCCTGGAATGCGGCGATAGCGGCCGCGACATTGGGGAACTGCTTTTGATGCAAAGGGGACATGAAACGCTCCTCGTTAGAGATCGATGAACGTTTCAGGGCGAACAAAACGCGCGCGCAGGGGCACGGTGGCCCCGCCTGACGCCTTCTTTCATCCGGACTATGACCGTCGGCTCTGGAGTCTCACCAGATCTGCTGACCCTTGGCCGAAGCCAAGGCGCTCGCGGGCTCATCTTTCGATTTACCGCCGGTGGGGACTTGCACCCCGCCCTGAAGACCGGGCAAGCATACAGCACAGTGCCACCCCGCTGGCAAGCCATCGGCCCCCGACCTTTGGCGCACCCCATACGCGGTATCATGCAGGCCAGGCAGTCAGCGGGGTAACAGCATGAACATTCTCGAAGTGGCCGGCGGCAAGCCGATCAAGCTGTGGACCGACGGCGTCCCCGTCGAAGAAGAAGCGCGTCGCCAACTCGTGAACACGGCGAAAATGCCCTTCATCTTCAAACACCTGGCCGTCATGCCCGATGTGCACCTGGGCAAGGGCTCGACCATCGGCAGCGTCATCCCCACCGTCGGCGCCATCATTCCCGCCGCCGTTGGCGTCGACATCGGCTGCGGCATGATCGCCGCCCGCACCTCGCTCAACGCCAGCGACCTGCCCGACAACCTTCACGCCCTGCGCACCGCCATCGAACAGGCCGTGCCCCATGGCAAAACGTTCGGCCGCCGCGACCAAGGCGCCTGGGCTCAGGTTCCGCAGCAGGCCGACCTCGCCTGGCACAGCCTCGCTGCGCGCTTCAAGGCCATCACCGACAAGTATCCGCGCCTCGAAAAGACCAACAACCGGCACCACCTCGGCACCCTCGGGGGCGGCAACCATTTCATCGAAGTCTGCCTCGATGAAGCCCAGCGCGTCTGGTTCATGCTGCACAGCGGCTCACGCGGCGTCGGCAACGCCATCGGCAACCTCTTCATCGAGCTGGCCCAGGCCGACATGCGCCAGCACCTGGCCAACCTGCCCGACAAAGACCTCGCCTACTTCAAGGAAGGCAGCCGGCACTTCGCCGATTACGTCGAAGCGGTCGAATGGGCCCAGGACTTTGCCCGGCACAACCGCGAGCTGATGATGCACGCCGTCATCAAAGCCGCCCGCCACGTGCTGCGCAGGCCGTTCGACGCCAATCTCGAAGCCGTCAACTGCCACCACAACTACGTGCAGCGCGAGCAGCATTACGGGCGCGAAGTGCTGGTAACCCGCAAAGGAGCGGTGTCCGCGCAGAAGGGCCAGCTCGGCATCATCCCCGGCTCCATGGGCGCCAAAAGCTTCATCGTGCGCGGGCTGGGCAATGAAGAGTCGTTCTGCTCGTGCAGTCATGGCGCCGGCCGCATCATGAGCCGCACCAAGGCCAAGAGCGCTTTCACCGTGCAGGACCAGCAGCGCGCCACCGCGCATGTCGAGTGCCGCAAGGACAAGGATGTGATCGACGAGATACCGATGGCCTACAAGGACATCGATGCCGTGATGCTCGCACAGAGCGAGCTGGTGGAAGTGGTGCATACCCTACGGCAGGTTGTCTGCGTAAAAGGCTAGGCAACCCCCTGAAAAACCTGCATGACCCCATGGCACATTGAGATGGGCCCTTGCAGGAGCTGGCTCGCCGGGACGCCGGACCTTGGGTCTGATCGATCCTGCCACTCAAATCCCAGGCATTAAAAAGCCGGCTTGTGGCCGGCTTCTCGGGGACGGTCTTGGCTAATTTTTGGTAAGCCGCAACCGCCTTCAACTGTTGGCGCAAGGCCTGAAAAGAGGGCAAACGACCCGGTCGGTCGACGCCTGTTCCCCTGCTGCGCGGCAAGGCCGGGAGGGGCAAATATGCGGGCTAGCATACAAGGGTGAAACCGTGTTGCCCAGCAAAAAATCCCCCTCGCATCAGTCAGGCCTGTTCGGCCGCAGGTGCGCCCACCAGAATACCCAGCCGACGATTTCCACGCCCTGCACCCGGCGCTGGAGGGGGGTGAGGCGTTCGGGGGGATGGTTGCGGCTGTCGTGGCTGTGCAGGCAGAGCACGCCCCTGGCGCTCAGGCTGAGGCTGTTCACGCGCAAGTGGCCGCCGTGCAACAGGGCATAGGTCTCGCCTTCGACGACACGGGTAAAGCTGCGGTCGATGGCGAGGGTGGTGCCGTAGGGCAGGGCAGGCCCCATGTTGTAGGCCGGCATGCTCAGGCAGACAGCGTCGCCGGGGTCGACACCCAGTGCGTCGAAGGCGCGGATGGGCAGGCGCAGGTTGCCGCCGGGCACGGCCTCGAGCTTGCCGCCACGTACGCAGTAGAACGGAATCGGGGCGTTCTGCCCGTCGTGCGACATCAGGTCGGTGGGTGACTGGGTATAGGGCGACTGGCGCGGGCAGGGGCTGCACAGGCGCGGAATGGGGTTGAGATACTTGGGGCCTTCGCCGGTTTGCAGCCAGCGGCGGTGCACGCACAGCAGGTCGGAGATCTCTTCGAGCCGCGCCAGGGGCACACCCCGCTTGAACCAGTTGTTGACGTGCTGGGGCGAGACCTTGCGTTGGGCGGCAAAGTCGGAGGGGGTCAGGTTGCACTCCAGCAGGAGGGCTTTGAGGCGTTCACCAGAGCTTTTCATGGGCCCCAGTCTAGCGAGGGATCCAATTGCAGAACATAAACGATGCGTTCATTTTTGCTGTAGGAAATCAGCGGTTTCGAAGGAATTGGCCGAGGATCCAGTAGGAAAATTCCTGGTCTCGCTGCTCCGGCCATAAAAAACCCCGCCGGAGCGGGGTTTTTCCATACAAGCGGGTATCAGCCTTTGTAGGCAGCAACCGACTTGGTGATCGCCGCGCGGGCGGCATCGGCGCCTTCCCAGCCTTCGATCTTGACCCATTTGCCTTTCTCGAGATCCTTGTAGTTCTCGAAGAAGTGCTTGATCTGCTCCAGCAGCAGGGCTGGCAGGTCGGTGTATTCCTTCACGTCGACATACAGCTGCGACAGCTTGTCGTGCGGTACGGCGATGACCTTGGCGTCGCCGCCGCCGTCGTCGGTCATGTTCAGGATGCCGACCGGACGGGCGCGGATGACCGAGCCAGGGGCAACCGGGTACGGGGTGACAACCAGCACGTCGAGCGGATCACCGTCGTCGGCCAGGGTGTTCGGGATGAAGCCGTAGTTGGCCGGGTAGAACATCGGCGTGGCCATGAAACGGTCAACGAACAGGGCGTCGCTGTCCTTGTCGATCTCGTACTTGATCGGCGCGTGGTTGGCCGGGATCTCGATGGCGACGTAGATGTCGTTCGGCAGGTCTTTGCCAGCCGGAATCTTGCTGTAGCTCATTGGGCAGTGCCCCCATGTTTGACCAAAAATTGGGCGCGATTATAGGCATATTCGCCAGGGGGTTGCCACGGTTGGGGATGGCCGGGACCTTCATCAAGGGCCATCAGGGCTGAGCGTCGCGGTAATCCGGGTGCTGGTGCTGCAGGTTGCGCAGGCGAACGAGGGGATCCTGGCGGTAGAACAGTGCAAGTTGCTGGTACACGGCGGGGTAGACCTGGTGCAGCAGGTCGGGGGCACTGAAGAAGTACTCGCTGGTGACGGCGAAGAACTCGGCGGGATTTTCGGCAGCGTAGGGGTCGATGACGGTTTCGGCGTCAGGGTCGTGGTCGAGCTGACGGTTGAGGTCGTCGAAGGCGTGCTGCATGGCCTTGGCCCAGTCGCCCACGTGCATGCCGTCGTGTAGGGGCGGGAGGCCGTTGGCGTCGCCGTTGAGCATGTCGAGCTTGTGCGCGAGTTCGTGGATGACCAGGTTGTAGCCTTCCCAGCCGCCGCTGGCGAGTACACCGGGCCAGGCAAGAATCACCGGCCCCTGGTGCCAGGCTTCACCGCTGTGCTCCCCGTCCCACTCGTGTTCGACGCCGCTGGAATCTCGATGACGCTGGGGGCTGAGAAAGTCATCGGGATAAAGGATGACCTCGTGGAAACCCTGGTACCAATTGAGCTCGCCCAGGTGCAACAGGGGCAACTGGGCCTGGGCTGCGAGAAACAGGCGTTGCTCGCCGTCGAGCTCGACGCCAGGCAGGGCGGTGAGGTGCTTGTCGGCCAGAAACAGCACGCTGGCCTCGCATAGCCAGCGGTCTTCGTCATCGCTCAGGCCATCGAGCATCGGCAAACGCTGGCGCACTGCCTGCCAGCGCAGTGGGTCGACGGGGTGGCGCGCCAGGGTGCGCTGGCGCCGCCAGGCGCGCAGTGACCACATGGGTCAGTGGGTATTGGCGGTGCGGCCGAAACGGCCGCGCACCAGGCCGATGATCATCGGCACCAGCGAGAGGACGATGATGGCGACGATCATCAGCGACAGGTTCTGCTTGATGAACGGCACGTTGCCAAAGAAATAGCCCAGGGTCACCAGACCGCCGACCCAAAGGATGGTGCCGGCCACGCTGAAGCCGAGGAAACGCGGGTAGTGCATCTTGGCGATGCCGGCCACGAACGGCGCGAAGGTCCGCAGAATGGGCAGGAAGCGCGCCAGGGTGACGGTCTTGCCGCCATGGCGTTCGTAGAAATTGTGGGTCTGCTGCAGGTAGTCGCGGCGGAAGATTTTCGACTTGGGGTTGGAAAACAGGCGTTCGCCGGCCGTTCGTCCGATCACGTAGTTGGTGCTGTCACCCAGGATCGCCGCCGCCATGAGCAGGCCGCCGAGCAGGATCGGGTCCATGCCGCCACCCGCGGCGATGGCGCCGGCGATGAACAGCAGCGAGTCGCCCGGCAGGAACGGCATCACCACAAGGCCGGTCTCGCAGAAAATCACGGTGAACAGGATGGCGTAGATCCAGGGGCCGTAGTTGGTGACCAGCAAATCGAGGTACACATCGAGATGCAGAATAAGGTCCAGCGGGTTGAAATCCATGTACAACACCTGTGTTCAAGACCCGCGGCAGCGGGCAAGCGATGGCGGACAATGCGAAGGATGTAGGCTTCTTCACCCAGGGCTGGATGAATTTTCACACACGAAGAACAGGCATTATACGGCGGTGAGCCAAATCTGCCCGGACAGTTTGTAGCGGCGGATTTCTAAGCTGATGCTGCGGGAGATGCCGGCAGGCGGGCGCCTGCCGGGCGGGGTTCAGTCGCCGTTGATCGGCAGGATGTAGTTCTTGAATTCGGTGTCCAGGCGAAAGCCCATCGACTCGTAGGTTTTTATCGCCACTTCGTTGTCGTTGCTGGTCGAAGCACGCAGGCGCACCGCATGGGTTTCCTTGGCCATCTTCTTGGCCACGCGCATCAGGTTATCGGCCACCAGCATGCGCCGGTAGTCTTCGGCGACGTAGATGTCGTTGACGATCCACACACGCTTGAGCGACAGCGACGAGAAACTTGGGTAGAGCTGGCAGAAGCCCATCAGCTTGCTGTCGTCATCGTCGGGCAGGGCCAGGTAGATAACGGATTCGCCGCGCTTCAGCCGCTTTTCGAGGAAGTTGCGCGAGCTGTCCGGATAGGACAACTGGCCGTAGAACTCGCGGTATTTGACGAACAGCGGGGCGATCAGGTCCAGGTGTTCCAAGCTTGCCTTGATGATGCGCATGAGCAGTCCTCAGCGGTCCATTTTGGGAGGGCGGCGAATTGCCAGCAGCCTTCTCCGAATGCTGCCCAATGCAAAGTGAAAGCGCAATCCGCACTGCGTTACATGATTTTTACCGCTCCCCCAGCAGAAAGTTTCCTTTTTTAGACGTGTGCTGATCGCTGTCGAGGGTATGCACCTGCGCCTCATCCTTCAGTTTCACGCCAGACAGCTGCCTGCGGCCGGCTTCGCGGATCAGGTACAGCAGCCGATGCGCGGCCATGCCGTAGCTCAGGCCCTCGAGGCGCACGTTGGAAATACAGTTGCGATAGGCGTCGGTCAGGCCGACGCGCGGTCCGTAGGTGAAATACACGCCAAGACTGTCGGGCGAGCTGAGGCCCGGGCGCTCGCCAATCAGCATCACCGTCATGCGCGCGCCCAGCAGTTCGCCAACTTCATCGGCCACGGCCACGCGGCCTTGCTCGACCAGGATCACCGGCGCCGTGGACCATCCGTCGGCCGCGGATTGCTCGTCGAAGCAGGCGAGCAGGGGCAGGGTATGACGATGAACGGCCAAGGCCGAGAGGCCGTCGGCGACCACGATGGCCAGGTCGACCCCGCCGGGATGCGCCTGCGCATGCTCGCGCAGCTGCCGGGCCGAATCCTCGTCGAGGCGCCGGCCCAGGTCAGGGCGCTGCAGGTACAGGTTGCGGTCGGTGGCGGCGCTGTGCACCAGCAGGCTGTCGCGGCCATGCTCGCTCAACTGGGCGCGCAGGCTGGCAGAATCGAAGGGCAGGTGGACGGCGTCGCGGGCCTGGGCGTGGGCGAACTGGAAGTCGAGTTGCGCGGCGGTCGGCAGGCTGGTGCCGGTACGGCCCAAAGCAATGCGCGCCGGGGTCAGGGTGCGCAGGGCAAGCCAGGGGTTGTCGGTGCTGGGTGTCTTCTGGTTCATGGTCATCTCTAGGCAAGCTGCGCCAGGGCCTGGCGAAAGGCCGGTGGCAGGTTGTCACCGAAGCGCACCCGGCCGTCGGCCTGGGTGAGGATGCCGGTGCGGGCCAGCCAGGCTTCGAACTCAGGGCCTGGCTTGAGGCCCAGGGTCTGGCGGGCATAGAGCGCATCGTGGAACGAGGTAGTCTGGTAGTTGAGCATGATGTCGTCCGAGCCCGGAATGCCCATGATGAAGTTGATGCCCGCCACGCCCAGCAGCGTCAGCAGGGTGTCCATGTCGTCCTGGTCGGCTTCGGCGTGGTTGGTGTAGCAGATGTCGCAGCCCATCGGCACCCCGAGCAGCTTGCCGCAGAAATGGTCCTCGAGGCCGGCGCGAATGATCTGCTTGCCGTTGTAGAGGTATTCCGGGCCGATGAAACCGACCACGGTGTTGACCAGGAACGGCTTGAAATGGCGGGCCACGGCGTAGGCGCGGGTTTCGCAGGTCTGCTGGTCGACCCCGTGGTGGGCGTTGGCCGACAGGGCGCTGCCCTGGCCGGTCTCGAAATACATGAGGTTTTGCCCGAGGGTGCCGCGGTTGAGGCTCAGGCCTGCCTCGTAGCCTTCCTGCAGGACATTGAGGTTGATGCCGAAACCGGCGTTGGCGGCCTCGGTGCCGGCGATGGACTGGAACACCAGGTCGAGCGGCACGCCGCGGTTGATCGCCTCGATGGAGGTGGTGACGTGGGTGAGCACGCAGGCCTGGGTGGGGATCTCGTAGCGCTGGATGATGGCGTCGAGCATGTGCAGCAGGTCGCAGATCGAGGCGATGCTGTCGGTGGCCGGGTTGATGCCAATCATGGCGTCGCCATTGCCGTAGAGCAGGCCGTCCAGAATGCTGGCGGCAATCCCGGCGGGCTCGTCGGTGGGGTGGTTGGGCTGTAGCCGGGTCGACAGGCGCCCGCGCAGGCCCATGGTGCCGCGAAAGCGGGTGACCACGCGGATTTTCTGCGCCACCAGCACCAGGTCCTGCACGCGCATGATCTTGGACACGGCGGCGGCCATTTCCGGGGTCAGGCCGGGGGCGAGGGCGCGCAGGCTGTGTTCATCGGCCTGCTCGCTCAGCAGCCAGTCGCGCAGCCCGCCGACGGTCAGGTGGCTGACGGGGGCGAAAGCCTGGGTATCGTGGCTGTCGATGATCAGGCGGGTGACCTCGTCCTCCTCGTAAGGAATCAGCGCCTCGCTGAGAAAATGCGTGAGCGGGATGTCGGCCAAGGCCATCTGCGCGGCGACGCGTTCGCCGTCGCTGGCCGCGGCGATGCCCGCCAGGAAGTCGCCCGAACGGGCCGGGCTGGCCTTGGCCATGACGTCCTTCAGGCTGTCGAAACGGTAGACCTCATTGCCTACCGTGTGTACGAAAGTTGCCATTCAACATTCTCCAGACGCGGGGCGATCAATGCAGGGCCTGCTCGGCCTTCTGAATCGCGGCGAGTTCCTCTTCCGGGGTTCCGGCGACCAGGTGGTGGCGGCTGTAGAAAGCGAAGTAGGCGATGAGCACGCCATAGATCACCGCCGCGCCAATCACTACCCGTGGATCGACCAGGAAGCCCGCGACCACCGCCAGGCACGCCAGCACCAATGCGGTGCCGGAAGTGAACATTCCGCCCGGCGTGCGATACGGACGCTCCATTTTGGGGCGTCGGATGCGCAGGGTGATGTGCGCGGCCATCATCAGCACATAAGACAGCGTAGCGCCGAACACCGCGACCAGGATCAGCAGGTCGCCCTGGCCGGTCAGCGACAACGCGAAGCCGATGATGCCGGGGATGACCAAGGCCAGCACCGGCGCCTTGCTCTTGTTGGTCTGGGACAGCTTGCGCGGCAGGTAGCCCGCGCGCGACAGCGCGAAGATCTGCCGCGAATACGCATAGATGATCGAGAAGAAGCTGGCGATCAGGCCCGCCAGGCCCACCAGATTGACGAATCCGCCCATCCAGGTGGAACCGCCGTAGGCCCGGGACAGCGCCTCGACCAGCGGGTTGCCCGAGGCCTTCAGGGCATCCGCGCCCGCGCCGCCGGGGCCGACCACCAGGATCAGCAAGGCGAACGCGAGCAGCACCAGCATGGCGCCGATCAGGCCGCGTGGCAGGTCGCGGCGTGGATTCTTGGTCTCCTCGGCCGCCAGCGGCACGCCTTCGACGGCCAGGAAGAACCAGATGGCATAGGGGATCGCGGCCCACACGCCGACGTAGCCGAACGGCAGGAAGCTGCTGGCGCCGACCGCGTCGGTCTGGGCGATGTCGAAAAGGTTGTTGACGTTGAAGTGCGGCACCATGCCGATCAGGAACACCGCCAGGGCGATCGCGGCGACCGCGGTGATGATGAACATCAGCTTGAGCGCCTCACCGACTCCAAAAATGTGGATGCCGATGAAGATGATGTAGAAGGCCAGGTAGATCATCCAGCCGCCAATGCCGAACAGCGACTCGCAGTAGGCGCCGATGAACACGGCGATGGCGGCGGGGGCGATGGCGTATTCGATCAGGATCGCCGTGCCGGTGAGAAAGCCGCCCCAGGGCCCGAATGCGCTGCGGGCGAAGCCGTAGCCGCCGCCTGCGGTGGGGATCATCGAGGACAGCTCGGCCAGGGAAAAGCACATGCACAGGTACATGGTGGCCATCAGCAGGGTGGCCAGGAACATCCCGCCCCAGCCGCCCTGGGCCAGGCCGAAGTTCCAGCCGGCGTAGTCACCGGAGATCACGTAGGCCACGCCCAGGCCCACCAGCAGGACCCAGCCGGCGGCGCCCTTTTTCAGTTCACGTTGCTGGAAATAGTCCGAGCTGACCTTTTCGAAGTCGACGGAGGATGTCGTTGGCGTAGCGCCGGGGTTTTCGCTTGGCATCAGTGTCCACCTTTTTTCTTGGTCCGGCGAGGAGCTGCCGGTTAGTGGTGATACGGCTTGCAGGAAGCGGGCCAGAGCGGTTGGAGGGCTTTGGCCGGTAGAGTCTCAGGGGGTTTTGGGGCCGCTTTGCGGCCCCAAAATGGTTCTTTAGAAGAACCCAAGCGGATTGATGTCGTAGCTCACCAGCAGGTTCTTCGTCTGCTGGTAGTGATCCAGCATCATCTTGTGGGTCTCACGCCCGACCCCCGACTTCTTGTACCCGCCAAAGGCCGCATGCGCCGGATACAGGTGGTAGCAGTTGGTCCACACGCGGCCCGCCTTGATACCGCGCCCCATCCGGTAGGCCCGGTTGATGTCACGGGTCCAGACCCCCGCGCCAAGACCGAACTCGGTGTCATTGGCAATCGCCAGCGCTTCGGCCTCGTCCCGGAACGTGGTCACGCTGACCACCGGCCCGAAGATCTCCTCCTGGAACACGCGCATCTTGTTATTGCCCTTGAGCAGGGTCGGCTGGATGTAATACCCGGTGGCCAGGGAGCCTTCGAGTTTTTCCACCTTGCCGCCAGTCAGCAGCTCGGCGCCTTCCTGTTCGGCAATCTCGAGGTACGAGAGAATCTTCTCGAACTGCTGCTGCGACGCCTGGGCGCCGACCATGGTGTCGGTGTCGAGCGGATCGCCACGCTTGATCTGCTGGACTTTCTTCATCACCGCTTCCATGAACTGCGGATAGATCGACTCCTGCACCAGCGCCCGCGACGGGCAGGTGCACACTTCGCCCTGGTTGAAGAAGGCCAGGACCATGCCTTCGGCGGCCTTTTCGATAAAGCTCGGCTCGGCCTGCATGATGTCTTCGAAGTAGATGTTCGGCGATTTGCCGCCCAGCTCCACGGTGGACGGGATGATGTTCTCGGCCGCGCATTTCATGATGTGCGAGCCGACCGGGGTGGAGCCGGTGAAGGCGATCTTGGCGATGCGCTTGCTGGTGGCCAGCGCCTCGCCGGCTTCACGGCCGTAGCCCTGCACGATGTTGAGCACGCCGGGCGGCAGCAGGTCGCCGATCAGCTCGGCCAGCACGGTGATGCCCAGCGGGGTCTGCTCGGCGGGTTTGAGCACCACGCAGTTGCCGGCCGCCAGGGCCGGCGCGAGTTTCCAGGCGGCCATCAGCAGCGGGAAGTTCCACGGGATGATCTGCCCGACCACGCCGAGCGGTTCGTGGATGTGGTACGAGACCGTGCCTTCGTTGATTTCGGCAGCGCCGCCTTCCTGGGCGCGGATGCAGCCGGCAAAGTAGCGGAAGTGGTCGACGGCCAGCGGGATGTCGGCGTTGAGGGTCTCGCGGATCGGCTTGCCGTTGTCCCAGGTTTCAGTGATGGCCAGGAGCTCGAGGTTCTGCTCGATGCGGTCGGCGATGCGCAGCAACACGTTGGAGCGGTCCTGCACCGAGGTGCGGCCCCAGGCGTCGGCTGCGGCGTGGGCCGCGTCGAGGGCCTTGTCGATGTCTTCGGCGGTGGAACGGGGGAATTCGGCGATCGGCTGGCCGTTCACCGGCGAGACGTTGGTGAAATAGGTGCCTTTCACGGGGGGAACAAACTCCCCACCGATGAAGTTGCCGTACTGGCGCTTGAACGAGACCTTCGCGCCGTCGGTACCGGGATGTGCGTAACGCATGATGTGTCTCCTGGCTATTGTGTTTGTGGGGGAGGATATAAAGTCTAGTGCAAGCGCCGGGCCAGCGCTTTTGGGTGTATTGCAATCAATGACTTGGCGCCGTTACCCCAGCGGTTTGCCAGCGCCGCGTGGCAGTTGCGATACGGGCGGGGTGACACTTTGCGCCGTCCGCGGTACAGGCTTGCGCGGGTTGGCCGAGCGAAACACCTGGTGCGATTTCCCGCGCCCTGGGCTACCCTGCCCCGACGTTTTGCGAGGTCGATCATGCACATTCATATTCTCGGTATTTGCGGCACTTTCATGGGTTCCCTGGCCGTGCTGGCCAAGGAGCTCGGCCATCGGGTCACCGGCTCCGATGCCAATGTCTACCCGCCCATGAGCACCCAGCTCGAGTCCCAGGGCATCGAACTGACCCAAGGCTACGACGCGGCCCAGCTGGACCCGGCGCCTGACCTGGTGGTGATCGGCAACGCCCTGTCGCGCGGCAACCCGGCCGTGGAACACGTGCTGAACAAGGGCCTGCCCTATGTCTCTGGCCCGCAGTGGCTGGCCGACCACGTGCTGCAGGGCCGCTGGGTGCTGGCCGTCGCCGGCACCCACGGCAAGACCACCACCAGCAGCATGCTGGCCTGGGTGCTGGAACACGCCGGCATGAGCCCGGGCTTTCTCATCGGTGGCGTGCCGCAGAACTTCTCGGTGTCCGCCCGCCTGGGCGGGACGCCGTTCTTCGTGGTCGAGGCCGACGAGTACGACAGCGCCTTCTTCGACAAGCGCTCGAAGTTTGTCCATTACCGTCCCCGCACCGCGATCCTGAACAACCTGGAGTTCGATCATGCGGATATCTTCCCTGACCTGGCAGCCATCGAGCGTCAGTTCCACCACCTGGTGCGCACCATCCCGAGCGAAGGCCTGATCGTCCATCCGACCACCGAGCAAGCGCTGGAGCGGGTGATCGGCATGGGCTGCTGGACGCCGGTACAGACCACCGGCGAAGGTGGCCAGTGGCAGGTACGGCTGCTGAGCGCCGACGGTTCGCGCTTCGAAGTGAGCTTCGAAGGTGAAGTGCAAGGCGTGGTCGACTGGGCCCTGACCGGCCAGCACAACGTCGCCAACGCCCTGGCCACCCTGGCCGCGGCACGCCATGTCGGCGTGGTGCCGGCCATGGGCATCGAGGCGCTAAGCGCGTTCAAGAGCGTCAAGCGGCGCATGGAGAAGGTCGCCGAGGTGAACGGCGTGACCATCTTCGATGACTTCGCCCACCACCCGACGGCCATCGCCACCACCCTCGACGGCCTGCGCAAGCGCGTGGGCGACGCGCCGGTGATCGCGGTGATCGAGCCGCGCTCCAACTCCATGAAGCTTGGGGCCCACCGCGATGGCCTTCCAGAGAGCGTCGGCGATGCCGACCAGGTGATCTGGTACGCGCCGCCCAACCTGGGCTGGGACCTGGCCGGTACCGCGGCGCAGTGCAAGGTGCCTGCCATCGTCGCCGATAGCCTGGAAGCGATCATCGAACGGGTCAAGAGTCAGGCTCAGCCTGGAACGCAAGTGGTCATCATGAGCAACGGCGGCTTCGGCGGCCTGCACGGCAAGCTGGCGGAGGCGCTCAAATGAGCGGGCCACAGCGCATCACCCTGGCGATGACCGGGGCTTCGGGGGCCCAGTACGGCCTGCGTCTGCTTGATTGCCTGGTGCGCGAAGAGCGGGAGGTGCACTTCCTGATCTCCAAGGCGGCGCAACTGGTGATGTCGACCGAGACCGACGTGGTGCTGCCGGCCAAGCCGCAGGCCATGCAGGCGTTTCTCACCGAATACACCGGCGCGGCGGCGGGGCAGATCCGCGTGTATGGCAAGGAAGACTGGATGTCGCCGGTGGCCTCGGGCTCTGGCGCGCCGGCTGCGATGGTGGTGGTGCCGTGCTCGACGGGCACCTTGTCGGCGATCGCCACCGGTGCCTGCAACAACCTCATCGAACGCGCCGCCGACGTGACGCTCAAGGAGCGCCGCCAGCTGATCCTGGTGCCGCGCGAGGCGCCGCTGTCGACCATCCACCTGGAAAACATGCTCAAGCTGTCGCAGATGGGCGCGGTTATCCTGCCTGCCGCGCCTGGGTTCTATCACCAGCCGCAGACCATCGACGACCTGGTCGATTTTGTCGTGGCGCGCATACTCAACCTGCTGGACATCCCGCAGGACATGCTGCCGCGCTGGGGCGAGCATCACCTGAGCGCGGACGAGTGAAACGCCTGCTGTCAGGGCTGGCGCTGCTTGTCGCGCTGCAGGGTTGCGCGACGGTGCGCACCCTGGATGCCGCCAAGCCGGGCGCGCCGGTGGTCTACTCCGGCACGCGTCTTGACCTGTATGCGTTGAAGGGTGGGTGTTGCGCGGTGGACCGGTTTGGCGCCGAGGCGCCAGCCTACCCCGGTCTGGATCTGCCGGGCAGTGCCTTGCTGGACACGGTATTGCTGCCGCTGTCGGTATTGACGGTGCTAGGTGTCGGCTTCCAGGCCACCGGGGGGTTGTAGCCTGCACCCCACTCGGTGACCGCCTTTACTTGCCCAGCCTGCGCAGCTCGTCCGACTCGACGATCCGGATCCCGTCCTGCTCCTCCAGCGCCAGACGCCACAGCGCACGGGCCAGCTGGCAGGCCTCGATCCCGCGAAACTTGCCGGGAATCAGCTTGGACAGCGAGCCCGCCACCTGCTCGGCCAGGCGTGGCTCCGGGCGGTCGCCCAGCAGCAGCGAGGGCCGTGCGATGGTCAGCTGCGGCCAGTCCTGTGCCTTGAGGGCTTCTTCCATCTCGCCCTTGACCCGGTTGTAGAAAATCGAAGATTTCGGATCGGCGCCAATCGCGCTGACGACAAGAAGATGACGCGCGCCAAGCTCGCGGGCACGCCTGCTGAAGGCCACGACCATGTCCAGGTCGACAGCGCGAAAGGCGGTCTCCGAACCTGCCTGCTTGAGGGTGGTGCCCAGGCAGCAGAAGGCGATATCCACGCGTCCGCCCAGCTGCGGCAGAAAAAGCGCCGGATCGCCTACCGGGTTTTCCAGGTGCGGGTGTTCGGCCAGCGGGCGTCGGGTCGGGGCCAGGACGCGGCTGATGGTCGGTTCGTTGAGAAGCCGGTCGAGCAGGTGTTCACCCGTCAGGCCCGTGGCTCCGGCAAGCAGTACATGCTGAGGCGTCAAGTACATGATGTCTCTCCCTTGTTACACCCAGCTTAGTGGTTTGCAGGGGTTTTTTCCTGCTCCGCCTGGGCTGGTGGTCGCGCATCGCTCTGCAAGGCCTTCCGGGCCTGCTGCTGGCGCAGTCGCTGCCAATGGCCAAGCACAGCGGGAGGAGCCCAGAGCTGAGGTTCGGAGGCTTCGAAACCTTCTGTCCTTTCTCGTTCGGCAACAGTGGCGCTCGCCAGTTCAAACGCCTGTTTCAGATCGTCGGTCTGGTTCAGTGCCTGGGCGAACAGGGCATCGCCAAAGTAGGTGAAGTCGGCTTCTTCCGAGCAACCGAACGACACCCTGTCCGGCCGCGCCGCCGTCATGATCAGCGTGCGGTCGTCCTTGAGCGGGGCGATATAACCCCCGGAATAACACGCGGAGATGACGATTACCTTGTCGCGATGTTCCAGTGGCGCCAAAGCGCTGGCCAGTTCACTGGCGGTCATGTCGGCCAGCTGCAGGCGCGGCTGGTCGAGCACCAGCTGGTGATCCTGGCTTCCGTGGCTGGTGAGGTAGATGAAGATCAGGTCTTCGGGGCCGCTGCGCTCGGCCAGGGCCTGGGCGGCGCGGGTGAGGTTCTCGCGGGTGGCCATGGGACGGTCGGCGAGGTGATCGCGGTGGTTCACCAGGGTGACCTGGCCGCGCGCGCCAAAACGCACCTTGAGCAGCCGGCTGACATAATCGGCCTCACGCAGGAACACGCTTTGCTGGCCGTCGCCCGCCAGCACCAGGCTGTACAGCTCGATCGGCGGAGCAGAGCGGGGCAGGCGGTCCAGCGATTGCTCCAGCAGCCTGCCCTGGTTCAGCAGCGCCAGCTCGAGCGGGTCGGGGAGCAGCTTGCCTTTCTCGTCTCGGACACGCAGACCATTGACCCAGGCGCCGCCCTCGACCTGGCCATTGCCTGATGTCAGCCGTCCGTGGCCCTGGTAGGCGTCGTTCTCGAAGCCGCCCACATAATGGCTGCCATCAGCCAGTTGCAAGCGGCCCTGGCCGCTAAAGCGCCAGTCGCGGAAGCCACCCTTGTAGTGGCTGCCGTCGCTGCCCAGCAACTCGCCTTCGCCCATCAGCGAGCCGTCCTTGAATTCGCCTATCCACACATCGCCCTCGGCGTTTTCGTAGCGGCCGCGGCCTTCCAGGCGGTTGTCCTTGAATTCGCCAATGTACTGCTCGCCCTCGACACTGTTGAACGTTCCGGCGCCCTGCAGCAGGCCATCGACAAAACGGCCACTGAACTGGTTGCCGCTGGCATCGCTGCGCACCCCGGCACCATTGGGCTTGCCTTTGCTGAACAGGCCCTGGTAGCGGCTGCCGTCGGCCAGGTCGAGCTGGCCGGCGCCGTCGTACTGGTCTTCCTTGAACTGGCCGCGATAGACGCTTTCATGTTCCTTGAGCGTGCCCTCGCCATCGCGCCGGCCGTGCCTGAACGTGCCGCTGTAGTGGCTGGCCAGGGTGCTCAGGGTGCCCACGCCCTGGAACAGGCCTTCCACGAACTGCCCGCGATAGACCTCGCCATTGCTCCCATGCCACTCACCCTGGCCATGCCACTGGCCATCGTGGAAGGCGCCCGCGTACCAGCTGCCATTGGGGTAATCGATGCGACCTTCGCCTTGAAGCAGGCCATCGACCACCTCGCCCCGGTAGCGGCCGCCATCGGGCAGGCGCGCGTCCGGCGGTGACAGCGACTCGCCGTCACCACAGGCGGCGAGCAACAGGATCAGGACGATAGGGGCGAGTTGGCGCATGGCGGGGTCCGGGAAAAAACAAGCCCGGGAGTATGCCGCACAATGCGCCGGATGAGACAGCCGCAGCCGTCGAGTGTTCTGTGTTTCAGACGAAGCAGAGCGTGAGGGGCTCGGCAATGTAGGCGGGCTTCTCCTCGCCTTCGATCTCAAGGGTGGCCGTGGCCTTGAGCAGCCACTGGCCTGGGCGCTTCTCTGTGGCCTCGACCAGTTCGACCTTCAGGCGCACCTGGCTGTCGACTTTGACCGGCTGGATGAAGCGCACGCTGTCCAAGCCGTAGTTGACGACCATCTTCAGCCCTTCAGGGAGCACCAGGATGTCTTCCATCAGCTTGGGGATCAGCGACAAGGTCAGGAAACCATGGGCGATGGTGCCGCCGAACGGCGTCTGGGCCGCCTTCTGCGGGTCGACGTGGATGAACTGGAAGTCCCCGGTTGCCTCGGCGAACAGGTTGATGCGCGCCTGGTCGATCTTCAGCCACTGGGAGCGGCCCAGTTCCTTGCCAACATGCTGCGACAGTTCTGCAACGGGTACGTAGGGCATCGCGGTCTCCAGAGCGTCATTTTGAGTAGGGTGGTACGAGAGTCCAAGATCAGCACGGCATCGGGGTGTGGTCAAGTCGCCATGACGTCGGTGAATGCCGGGTTATAGCCGCTCGCCCGGCATGCTTATAATGGCGCCGGGCCTTGATGGGAGATCCCTATGTTGTTGCGTGGTTTGACCTGGCTGGTGCTGTTCCAGCTGCTGGGCACGGCGATCAATCACTTGCTGATGCCGGTACTGCCGGGGCCGATCATTGGCCTGCTGCTGTTGCTGGCCTTCCTGATGGCGCGCGGCGAGGTGGGCAAGCCGCTCAACGACGCGGCCAGCAGCCTGCTGCGCTATTTGCCGTTGCTGCTGGTGCCGCCAGCGGTGGGGGTGATGGTCTACGCCAAGGATATCGCGGCCGACTTCTGGGCGATCGTCGGTGCGCTGATGATCTCCGCACTGTTGACCCTGGTGTTCGTCGGCGTGCTGATGCAGCGGCTGATGCGGCGTCAGGTCAAGCGCGAGGAGCAGCCATGATGCTCGACTGGCACGGCGCGGTCGACGCGGTCATCCATCACCCGTTGTTTGGCATTGGCATCACCCTGGGCGCCTACCAGCTGGTGCTGGCCGCCTTCGAGAAGACCCGCTGGATCTTCCTGCAGCCGGTCCTGGTATCGATGCTGCTGGTCATCGGCGTGCTGCTCGCCTGCGGCATCAGCTACGGCGAATACCGCAAGAGCACCGAGATCATGAACATCCTGCTGGGCCCGGCCACCGTGGCCTTGGCAGTGCCGCTGTACCTCAACCTGCGGCGCATCCGCCAGCTGTTCTGGCCGACGTTTACTACGCTGGTAGTCGGAGGCCTGTTCGCCACCGTGGCGTGCCTGCTGCTGGGGTGGTGGTTTGGCGCCGAGCACATGATTCTGATGACCATGGCGCCCAAGTCGGTGACTTCGCCGATCGCCATGCTGGTGGCCGAACAGATCGGCGGCGTGGCGGCCCTGGCCGCGGTGTTCGTGTTGATCACCGGGGTGATCGGGGCCATTTTCGGCCCGGCGTTGCTGTCACGTTGCGGGGTGCTGAGTCCCGAGGCGCGTGGCATGTCGCTGGGCATTACCGCGCATGCCGTCGGTACCTCGGTGGCATTGCAGGAAAGTGACGAGTGCGGCGCCTTTGCCGCGCTGGCGATGAGCCTGATGGGCGTGGCCACGGCGGTGTTCCTGCCGCTGGCCGTCAGCCTGGTGGCCTGAGGACATGAAATGACGCTTCCGCTGTTTCCCCTGAATACGGTGCTGTTTCCTGGCTGCCTGCTCGACCTGCAGATTTTCGAGGCACGCTACCTGGACATGATCGGCCGCTGCATGAAGCAGGACGGCGGTTTTGGCGTGGTGTGCATCCTTGAAGGCGAGCAGGTCGGCAAGGCCCCGCAAGGTGTGGCGACGATCGGCTGCGAAGCGCTGATCCGCGATTTTCAGCAGCAGGACAACGGCCTGCTGGGCATCCGGGTCGAAGGCGTGCGGCGTTTTCGGGTCGAGCAGACCGAGGTGGAGAAAGACCAGTTGCTGGTGGCCGAGGTGCAATGGCTCCCCGAACGGCCGGACACGCCACTGACCGAGCACGACGACGACCTGCTGGCGCTGCTCACGGCCTTGGGCGAACACCCGATGGTGGCCTCCCTGGATATGCCCAGGGCGGTGGACGGACAGCAGTCGCTGGCCAACCAGCTGGCCTACCTGCTGCCCTTCATGGAAGAAGACAAGCTCGACCTGCTGGCCATCGATTCGCCCCGCCGGCGCCTGGAGGCGATCCAGTCGTTGCTGGAACGCATCCAGGGCGAGCTCTTCGCCTGACTAATATTGGTAACGCAGCAGCGCCTGGGGCAGTGCGTAGAGGGCGAAGAAGGCCAGCAGCGCGATGCACGAGGGCAACACCAGCCACCAGACCTTGAGCGGCAGGGCGTTGAGCGGCTCGCGCTGCTGCGTCAAGGTCAGGCACAGGGCGCAGACGCAACAGGCCAGCAAGGCCCCCGCAAGCACGTCCGTCGGCCAATGCGCCCCCAGGTAGACGCGCGAGAGCGCGATCAGCAGCGCGGGCAGGCAGCCCAGCAGGATCCAGGTCAGGCGCATGCGCGGTGGCTGCCCACGCCCGGCAAGCACCGCCAGCGCCAGAAAGAATGCGAACGAGGCGGAGCTGTGGCCGCTGGGCATGCTGTAGGACGTCAGCGGGTCGGTCAGCACTTCTGGCCGCGCCCGGGCGAACAGCCATTTCAAGGTGCCGTTGGCCACGGCGGTTCCCAGCAGCACGCTGCCAGCGAAAACCGCGTGGCGCCACTGCCGGGCGAGCAGCAGCAGGCTAGTCAGCAGCACGCCAAGGATGAGTTGGTGACTGAAGTCGCCAAGCCGTGTGATGACCACCACGGCGGCGTCCAGGGACTGTCGGCGATGCTCCTGGATCAGCGTCATCACGCCTTGGTCGAACTCATGCAGGTACGGCCAGCCGAGGAACACCGCGGCCAGCGCCAGCAGGCTGGCGCCGGCGACCAGTCGGGCGCCATGGCGATGCCGGCGCAGGCTGCTGTTGATGCTCAGGCCCACCAGTATCGCCAGCCCCCCGGCAATCAGCCCCGCGTCCAGCCAGAAGCCTTCGGGCAATGGCAGGCGCATCGCCGCCCCGGTCGTCCAGCCTGGCAGCAGGTAGGCAACCGACCACCCGGCTCCGGAGACGATGCTGACCGCGATGAAGCGCGGCAGCGGCATGTCGAACATGCCGGCGACCATGGGCAGCATGGGTCGCAGCGGGCCGATGAAGCGCCCGACCAGCAGGCTCGCGATGCCGTAGCGCTGGAAGTAGGTCTCGGCGCTGCCAATCCACTCGGGGTGATGGCGTATCAGGGGCAGTCGGCGGATGTTCTGGTGGAAGCGCCGTCCTAGCGTGTAGGACACCGCATCACCGAGCATGCCTCCAAAGAAGCCCAGCATCAGCGTCTCGCCCAGTGACAACGCGCCGCTGCCCGCGAGCACGGCAACGGCGAACAGCAATACCGTGCCCGGCACGATGATCCCGGCGATGGCCAGGCATTCGATACAGGCCACCACGAAGATTGCCAGGCCAAGCCACTGGGGGTTGGCGCTGAGCCAGCCGGTCAGGCTGTCGAGCCATTGGCCCATGTTTCAGCTTCCTTGTTGGAGAATGAAAAAGTCGCGCCCTTCGACTTGGCCCCGGCGCAGGGGGTTCCTTGTGCAGAAACGGGCATATTCGGCATCGACGAAGCGGTATAGCAAGTGTTCGTCCCGGCCGTGGGGAATACCGAGGCGAGTGGTCTGGATAATGTGTTTCGGATTTATTCCGCTGTCCTCGACATAGAGGCGTTCCGCGTCGAAACGCTGGGCGTCCCAGTGCGGCACTTTCAGGCCCAGGGCCTTGCACAGCAGGGTCTGCCCCGCGCACAGGCGCTCGGGCGGGCGCAGCTGGCCGCTGGCGTCGGGGTTGTTGAGCTGCATCCGGGCCAGGCTATTGGCGTCCGAGAGCGCGTCCTGCCAGGGGAAGGCCGACTTGATCAGCACGGCATTGCCTGGCCCGTTGGCGCTGAAGTTCAGCGAATCGCCGCCCCGGGCGTAGTACATGTAGATATGGCCGCCGTCCAGGAACAGCGCCTTGCGCTTCTCGGTGTAGCCGAGCGACGCGTGGCTGCCCTTGTCGGTGAGGTAGTAGGCCTCGGTCTCGATGATCCGCGCCGCCAGCCACAGGTCACCGTGACGGTGACGAATCACCTTGCCCAGCAGTTCCTTGGCCAGGGTCTGGGCGTCACGATCAAAAAAGCTGTCGGGCAGCGCGCGGGCGGGGCAGGGGGCTGTGTCGGGCATGCGCAGGGCTTCGCGATCCAAAGGGTGTGAGGATAGCAATTTATGGGTTTCTTACACATTGGTGGGTGGTGGATGAGGTTGCATGAGGCGCAATGGTGCCCGATCCCCTGTAAGATATTTCGACACCAGCTGATACATCTTTCCGTCCCACCCCACCCCCCATTTCAGACCATCCGCCAGCCACCGCTGGGCGTATACCTGCGCGCCAGTTATAATCAGCCGATTTCCCCTTTGCCAAGACACCGAGCCCATGACTGAGTCCGTTCTTGACTACATGACCCGCCTGGGTCGCGCCGCTCGCGAGGCTTCGCGGGTGATCGGCCGTGCCAGCACCGCGCAGAAGAACCGCGCCCTGCAGGCGGCGGCCGATGCCCTCGACGCCGACCGCGACGCGCTCACCGCAGCCAACGAACAGGACCTGTCCGCTGGCCGCGCGAGCGGGCTGGACGCCGCGCTGCTCGACCGCCTGGCCCTGACGCCTGCGCGCATCGACGGCATGATCACCGGCCTGCGCCAGGTCGCCAGCCTGCCGGACCCGGTCGGCGCCATGCGCGACATGAGCTATCGGCCATCGGGCATCCAGGTCGGCAAGATGCGCGTTCCGCTCGGGGTAATCGGGATCATCTACGAATCACGTCCGAACGTGACCATCGACGCCGCCAGCCTGTGCCTGAAGTCGGGCAACGCGACCATCCTGCGCGGCGGTTCCGAGGCCATCCATTCCAACCGCGCCATCGCCGCCTGCATCCAGCGCGGCCTGGCCGAAGCCGGCCTGCCGCCCGCCGTGGTGCAGGTGGTCGAGACCACCGACCGCGAGGCGGTGGGCGCACTGATCAGCATGCCCGAATACGTCGACGTGATCGTCCCGCGCGGCGGCCGCGGCCTCATCGAGCGCATCAGCCGCGACGCGCGCGTGCCGGTGATCAAGCACCTGGACGGCATCTGCCACGTGTACGTGGCCGAGCACGCCGACCTGGACAAGGCCTGGGGCATCGCCCTCAACGCCAAGACCTACCGCTACGGCATCTGCGGCGCCATGGAAACCCTGCTGGTCGACCAGCGCGTGGCCACCGACTTCCTGCCCGAGATGGCCCGCCGCCTGCGCGACAAGGGCGTCGAACTGCGGGGTTGCGAGCGCACGCGCGCGATCATCGAGGCATTGCCAGCCAGCGAAGACGACTGGCACACCGAGTACCTGGCGGCGATCCTGTCGATTCGCGTGGTCGACGGCCTCGACCAGGCCATCGAGCACATCAACCACTACGGCTCGCATCACACCGATTCGATCGTCACCGAGCACCAGGGCCTGGCCCGGCGCTTCATCGCCGAGGTCGACTCGGCGTCGGTGATGCTCAACACCCCGACCTGCTTTGCCGACGGCTTCGAGTACGGGCTGGGCGCGGAAATCGGCATTTCCACCGACAAGCTGCACGCCCGTGGCCCGGTCGGCCTCGAAGGCCTGACCTGCGAGAAGTACGTGGTGATCGGCGACGGCCAGCTGCGCGGCCAGGGGTCCTGCTGATTTGAGTCAGGCGACCACGCCCGTGCGCGGGGCTGTCCGGCGTGTCGGGATTCTCGGCGGCACGTTCGACCCGGTGCATATCGGCCACCTGCGCAGCGCGCTCGAAGTGGCCGAGTTCATGGCCATGGACGAGCTGCGGCTGCTGCCGAACGCGCGCCCGCCGCACCGCGACACCCCGCAGGTGGCGGCGCGGGACCGCCTGGCGATGGTCGAGCATGCGGTCGAGGGCGTGGATCGCCTGAGTGTCGACGCCCGCGAGCTGGCGCGCGACAAGCCTTCCTATACCATCGATACCCTGGAGTCGATCCGCGCCGAACTCGCCGCCGACGACCAGTTGTTTCTGGTGCTGGGCTGGGATGCCTTTTGCGGCTTGCCTGGCTGGCATCGCTGGGAAGAGCTGCTACAACACTGTCACATCCTGGTGCTGCAACGCCCGGATGCCGACGTCGAACCCCCGGACGCGCTGCGCAACCTGCTGGCGGCGCGCTCCGAAAGTGACCCCACGACCCTGTCCGGGCCGGCGGGCCACATCTCATTCGTCTGGCAGACTCCGCTCGCGGTGTCGGCCACGCAGATCCGACAGCTGCTGGCCAGCGGCAAGTCGGTGCGGTTCCTGGTGCCGGACGCAGTACTGGCCTACATCGATGCGCACGCCCTTTACCGTGCGCCGAACTGAAGGCGCCACACGGCGCCTCACCCAAACGAGTTGAACGAGTTTTATATGAAAAAGCAAAGCAACATCACTGCCGAAGAACTGGTCGAACTGACCAAGGCAGCCCTGGAAGACGTCAAGGCCCAGGACGTGCAGATCATCGACGTGCGTGAGAAGCACAGCCTGACCGACTACATGATCATCGCCACCGGTACCTCCAACCGCCAGATCAGCGCCATGCTGGAAAAGGTCCGCGAGCAGGTCAAGGCCAAGGGCGTGCAGCCACTGGGCGAAGAAGGCAAGGGCGACAGCGACTGGGTCCTGCTGGACCTCAACGACGTCATCGTGCACATGATGACCGCCGCCGCTCGCCAGTTCTACGACCTGGAGCGCCTGTGGATGGGCGCCGAGCAGAGCCGTGCCGCCGATGGCAAGCACCACAGCCCGGATCACGCCCACAGCTACTCCGACAACCTGAAAGACCGGGAATAAGGAAGCGCTGTGCGTCTGCGTCTGATCGCGGTCGGCTCGCGCATGCCCCGATGGGTCGAGGATGGCTGGCATGAATATGCCAAGCGCCTGCCCTCGGAGCTGGCGCTGGAGCTGGTGGAAATTCCGCTGAACACCCGTGGCAAGAACGCCGATGTCGCCCGCCTGATCCGTCAGGAAGGCGAGGCGATGCTGAGCAAGGTGCAGCCAGGGGAGCGTATCGTCACCCTGGAAGTCCACGGCAAGCCGTGGAGCACCGAGCAGCTGGCGGTCGAGCTCGATCGCTGGCGGCTGGACTCGCGCACGGTCAATTTCATGGTTGGTGGCCCGGAAGGGCTTGCGCCAGAGGTCTGCGCGCGCGCGGAGCAGCGCTGGTCGCTTTCACCGCTGACCCTGCCGCACCCGTTGGTAAGGATACTGATCGGCGAACAGCTGTACCGTGCCTGGACCGTCTTGTCCGGGCATCCTTACCACAAATGAGCCTGTAAGCTTCATGTCGCAGCCGATCCGCCTCAAGGACCACGAGAAAGACGCCCGCCTGGTGCGTAACCGCGTCGTGGTCGGTGCGGTGGCGATCATGCTGCTGATCGGTGTGCTGATTGCCCGGCTGTATTTCCTGCAGGTGATCCAGTACGACTATCACTCCACGCTGTCGGAGAACAATCGGGTGCATGTGCAGCCGATCCCGCCGACCCGCGGGCTGATCTACGACCGTAATGGGGTGATCATCGCCGATAACCGGCCAAGCTTCAGCCTGACCATGACCCGCGAACGGTCTGGCGACTGGCAGCAGGTGCTGGACGTGATCGTCGAGGTGCTGCAGCTTTCGGCGGACGACCGGGCCCTGTTCGAGAAGCGCATGCGCCAGGGCCGCCGGCCGTTCGAACCGGTGCCGATCCTGTTCGAGCTGACCGAGGACCAGATCGCCCGGGTCGCCGTGAACCAGTTCCGCCTGCCCGGCGTCGAGGTGTCGGCGCAGCTGGTGCGACACTACCCGCAGGGCGCGCATTTCGCGCACTCGGTCGGTTATGTGGGGCGGATCAACGAGAAAGAGCTCAAGACCCTCGACCCGGTCAACTACAGCGGTACCCACCATATCGGCAAGACCGGCATCGAGCGCTTCTATGAAGCCGAGCTGCACGGGCAGGTCGGTTACGAAGAGGTGGAAACCAATGCACGTGGCCGGGTGCTGCGGGTGCTCAAGCGCACCGACCCGATTCCCGGCAAGGACATCGTCCTGGGGCTGGACATCAAGTTGCAGGAAGCCGCCGAAGCGGCGCTGGCCGGGCGTCGTGGCGCCATCGTCGCGCTCGACCCGCGCAGCGGCGAGGTGCTGGCGATGGTCAGCCAGCCGAGCTTCGACCCTAACCTGTTCGTCACCGGCATCGGCTTCCAGGCTTACGCCGACCTGCGCGATTCGATTGACCGTCCGCTGTTCAACCGGGTACTGCGCGGGCTGTATCCGCCGGGCTCGACCATCAAGCCCGCGGTCGCCATCGCCGGGCTCGACAGTGGCGTGGTCACGGCCGGCAGCCGGGTCTTCGATCCCGGTTACTACCAGTTGCCCAACTACGACCACAAGTACCGTAACTGGAACCGCAGCGGCGACGGCTGGGTCGACCTGGATCTGGCGATCATGCGTTCCAACGACACCTACTTCTATGACCTGGCGCACAAGATGGGCATCGATCGCCTGTCCAGCTACATGAACAAGTTCGGGCTCGGGCAGAGGGTCTCGCTGGACATGTTCGAAGAATCCTCCGGCCTGATGCCCACCCGCGAATGGAAGCGTGCCACCCGCCGCCAGGCTTGGTTCCCGGGCGAGACGCTGATCCTCGGCATCGGCCAGGGCTACATGCAGACCACGCCTTTGCAGATGGCCCAGGCCACGGCGCTGATCGCCAGCAAAGGCAGGTGGAACCGTCCGCACCTGGCCAAGACCATCGAGGGACAGCCGCCGGTGGACGAGAATCCGATCGACGATATTGTCCTGCGCGACAAGTCCGACTGGATCAAGGTCACCCACGGCATGGAGCAGGTGATGCACAACGCCCGCGGCACCGCCCGCCAGGCCGCCGCCGGGGCGCAGTACCGCATTGCCGGCAAGAGCGGCACGGCCCAGGTAGTCGCCATCAAGCAAGGCGAGAAATACGACCGCAACAAAGTCCAGGAGCGCCACCGTGACCATGCGCTGTTCGTCGGCTTCGCCCCCGCGCAGGACCCCAAGATCGTGGTCTCGGTGATGATCGAGAACGGCGAGGCTGGCGGGCGGGTCGCGGCGCCCGTGATGCGTCAGGTGATGGACGCCTGGATGCTCGACGAGAACGGCCTGCTCAAGGCCGAGTTCGTACCTTCAACCGTCGCGCAGGAAACCGCCCCGTGATGAGTAATTTCGATCGCATGCTCTCCAGCGAGGATGTGATGCGTCGGCGCGCCAGCTTCTTGCAGCGCATCCATGTCGACGGCCCCTTGCTGATCCTGTTGCTGGCCCTGGCGGCCGGCAGCCTGTTCGTCCTCTATTCGGCCAGCGGCAAGAACTGGGACCTGCTGCTCAAGCAGGCCAGCTCGTTCGGCCTGGGCCTGGTGTCGATGTTCATCATCGCCCAGCTCGAGCCCCGCTTCATGGCGCGCTGGGTGCCGGTGGCCTACCTGGGCGGGGTGTGCCTGCTGGTGGTGGTCGACGTGATGGGCCACAACGCCATGGGTGCCACGCGCTGGATCAACATCCCCGGGGTGATTCGCTTCCAGCCTTCGGAGTTCATGAAGATCATCATGCCGGCGACCCTGGCCTGGTACCTGTCCAAGCGGACCCTGCCGCCAGACCTCAAGCACGTGATCATCAGCCTGATGCTGATCGGCGTGCCGTTCATCCTCATCGTGCGCCAGCCTGACCTTGGCACGGCCCTGCTGATTCTGGCCGGGGGCGCGTTCGTGCTGTTCATGGGCGGGCTGCGCTGGCGCTGGATTCTGACCGCGGTCGGCGCGGCGGTGCCGGTGGCGGTGGCCATGTGGTTCTTCTTCATGCACGACTACCAGAAGCAGCGCGTGCTGACCTTCCTCGACCCCGAGAGCGACCCGCTGGGCACCGGCTGGAACATCATCCAGTCCAAGGCCGCGATCGGTTCGGGCGGGGTGTTCGGCAAAGGCTGGCTGCTCGGCACCCAGTCCCACCTGGACTTTCTGCCCGAGAGCCACACCGACTTCATCATCGCCGTGCTCGGCGAGGAATTCGGCCTGGTCGGCATCTGCGCGCTGCTGTTGCTGTACCTGCTGCTGATCGGCCGCGGGCTGGTCATCACGGCCCAGGCCCAGACGCTCTACGGCAAGCTGTTGGCCGGCGCCCTGACCATGACCTTCTTTGTATACGTGTTCGTCAATATCGGTATGGTCAGCGGCCTGTTACCCGTGGTGGGCGTGCCGCTGCCCTTCATCAGCTATGGCGGAACTTCGTTGGTGACGCTGCTGTCAGCGTTTGGCGTTCTGATGTCGATCCACACCCACCGCAAGTGGATTGCGCAAGTTTGAATAAGGTGAACAATTTCATGCAAGCAGTGCGTGGCTGGGCGGCTCGTTGGGTACCGTGGATCGGTGCGATGGGCTTGTTCGGCGCTGTCCAGCAGGCCAATGCCGGAGACTATGACGGCTCGCCCCAGGTCGCTGAGTTCGTCGGTGAGATGACCCGCGACTACGGCTTCGCCGGCGAGCAGCTGATGGGTGTGTTCGCCGAGGTGCAGCGCAAGCAGTCGATCCTCGATGCGATCTCGCGCCCGGCCGAGCGGGTCAAACCGTGGAAAGAGTATCGGCCTATGTTCCTGACCGACGCGCGCGTTGCCCGTGGCGTGGACTTCTGGCGCCAGCACGAGGCAACCCTGGCGCGCGCCGAGCAGGAATACGGCGTGCCGGCCCAGGTGATCGTGGCGATCATCGGCGTGGAGACCTTTTTTGGCCGCAACACCGGCAACTTCCGGGTGCTCGACGCGCTGTCGACCCTGGGCTTCGATTATCCGCCGCGCGCCGAGTTCTTCCGCAAGGAGTTGCGCGAATTCCTCTTGCTGGCCCGCGACGAGCAGCTCGACCCGCTCACGCTGAAGGGCTCGTACGCCGGTGCCATGGGCTTGCCGCAGTTCATGCCCAGCAGCTTTCGCGCGTACGCCGTGGATTTCGACGGTGACGGCCATATCAACATCTGGAACAACCCGGACGATGCCATCGGCAGCGTCGCCAGCTACTTCAAGCAGCATGGCTGGGTCGGCGGCGAGGCGGTGGTCAGCCGCGCGACGGTACGCGGCGAGCATGTCGACGAAGGCCTGAGCCCGGGTATCGACGCGGTCAAGACGGTCGCCGAGTTGCGGGCACTGGGCTGGTCGAGTCATGATGCGCTGCGCGATGATCTGCCGGTGACCGCCTTCCGTCTCGAGGGCGAAAATGGCCCTGAATACTGGCTTGGCCTGAAGAATTTCTACGCGATCACTCGCTACAACCGCAGCGTGATGTACGCGATGGCGGTACATCAGCTATCGGACCTGCTGGTTCAAGCACGGGGCGTCAAGTAATGCGCGTATTGTCCAACTCCACTTCCTTCAAGCTGCTGGCCTGCGCCGCCGCCGGCCTCGTCCTGGCCAGCTGCTCCAGCACCCGCGCTCCGCAAACCCAGCAGCAGGGCGCCGTCGTGCGTGCCCAGCCGGGCCTGGACATCAACCGGGCCCACAAGGACGGCGCGCCGTGGTGGGACGTCGACGTGTCGAAGATCCCTGATGCCACGCCGACCGTGCACACCGGCAACTACAAGGCCAACCCCTACACCGTGCTGGGCAAGACCTACTTCCCCATTCAGGACTCGCGCAACTACCGCGCCGAGGGCACGGCATCCTGGTACGGCACCAAGTTCCATGGCCAGAACACCGCCAACGGCGAGGTCTACGACCTGTACGGCATGAGCGCGGCGCACAAGACCCTGCCGCTGCCGGCCTATGTACGGGTGACCAACCTGGACAACAACCGTACGGTGGTGCTGCGGGTCAACGACCGCGGGCCGTTCTATTCCGACCGGATCATCGACCTGTCCTACGCCGCGGCCAAGAAGCTCGGCTATGCCGAGACCGGCACCGCCCGCGTGCGCGTCGAGGGCATCGACCCGCAGCAGTGGTGGGCCCAGCGTGGCCAGGCCGCGCCGATGGTCCTGCAGCAGCCGCAAGTGGCCCAGGCCAAGCCGCTGCCAGCCACCACCGGGCGTGTCGAGCAATGGACCCCGCCACCGCAGCAGCACGCCGCGGCCGTGGTGCCGGTGCAGGTGGCCAGCAACTCGGCCACCGGCAACCCTGCCATCAGCAACAGCGGCGGCCTGTTCCTGCAGGTCGGCGCCTTCGCCAACCCGGATGCCGCCGAGCTGCTGCGCTCCAAGCTCAGCACCATGGTCAGCGCGCCGGTGTTCATCAGCTCCATCGTGCGCAACCAGCAGACCCTGCACCGCGTGCGCCTGGGGCCGATCAGCAGCCAGGGCGAAGCCCAGCAGATGCAGGACAGCGTGCGCCTGGCCAACCTTGGCCAGGCCAAGGTGGTCACGGCGGACTGACAGCGGAACTGTCAGTTTTGTCATGAAGCGGGTGGCGCGCCCATGTACAATGGTCGTTTTGCCCGCAAGGCCCCGGCCTGATAACGTTTTGCCCATGAGGGCATGAGCCCATTAGCCATTTCGAGAGACGGATGAACATCACCTCCTTTGCCAAACGCCTTTGCCTGCTTGTACCGCTGATGATCACCCCTGCTGCGTTCGCGGCAGAGCAGATGATGCCGTCGCCGCCGCAACTGGCTGCCAAGTCCTACGTGCTCATGGAAGCAACCAGCGGTAACGTCCTGGTCGAGAACAATGGTGACGAGCGTCTCCCGCCGGCGAGCCTGACCAAGCTGATGACCGCCTACATCGCCACCCTCGACATCCGTCGCGGCCAGATCGGCGAAAACGACCCGGTCACCGTCAGCGAAAACGCCTGGCGCACCGGCGGTTCGCGCATGTTCATCAAGGTGGGGAGCCAGGTCAGCGTCAGCGACCTGCTGCACGGCATCATCATCCAGTCCGGCAACGACGCCAGCGTCGCCCTGTCCGAGCACATCGCCGGCAGCGAAGACGCCTTCGCCGACATGATGAACAAGACCGCCGCCGACCTGGGCATGAGCAACAGCCACTTCATGAACCCGACCGGCCTGCCGCACCCGGAGCACTACTCCTCGGCGCATGACATGGCGGTGCTGGCGCGCGCGATCATCCACGAAGACCCTGCCCACTATGCGATCTACTCGCAGAAAGAGTTCTACTGGAACAACATCAAGCAGCCCAACCGCAACCTGTTGCTGTGGCGCGACAAGACCGTCGACGGCCTGAAGACCGGCCACACCGACGAAGCCGGCTACTGCATGGTGTCCTCGGCCGTGCGTGATGGCATGCGCCTGATCGCCGTGGTGTTCGGTACCAACAGCGAGCAGGCCCGTGCCGCCGAGACCCAGAAGCTGCTGACCTACGGTTTCCGCTTCTTCGAAACCCAGACCTTCTACCAGAAGGGCACCGAGCTGACCCAGGCCCAGGTCTGGAAGGGCGCCACCAATGTCGTCAAGGCCGGCCTGGCCGATGACCTGAGCATGACCATGCCCAAAGGCCAGCTCAAGCGCCTGGTTGCCAGCATGACCCTCAATCCCCAGCTGACCGCGCCCATCGCCAAAGGTGACGTGATCGGTAAAGTCGAAGTCAAACTCGATGACAAGGTTGTCCACAGCGCCGACCTGATCGCCCTGGACGGTGTCGAGGAAGCTGGTTTCTTCGGCCGTATGTGGGATAGCATCCGCCTGTTCTTCTACGGGTTGTTCAACTGATACGTGACCTGCCGCGCCCCCGCCTGTTGTAGCGGGGGCGTTGTTGTTGCCACGGCTTACGAGGCCGTTACTGCCATGAGCGAAGCTGACGTCAAGTCGCACAAAATCGAATTCCCTTGCGCCGATTACCCGATCAAGGTCATCGGCGACACTGTTGTCGGTTTCAAGGACACGGTGATCGAAATCCTGAGCAAGTACGCCCAGGTCGACCTGAGTACCCTGGCCGAGCGCCAGAGCAAGGAAGGCAAGTACACCACGGTGCAGCTGCACATCATCGCCACCGGCGAAGACCAGCTGCACAACATCAACAGCGCGCTGCGCGCGACCGGCATCGTCAAAATGGTGCTGTGATGCCAGCCACACTCGGCTTTCGCGATCTCGGTCAGCAGCCCTACGAGCCGGTGCTGGCGGCCATGCGCCGCTTCACCGACGCGCGTACGGCCGAGACCTGCGACGAAGTCTGGCTGGTCGAGCACCTTCCGGTGTTCACCCAGGGCCAGGCGGGCAAGGCCGAGCACCTGCTGGTGCCGGGCGAGATCCCGGTGGTGCAGACCGACCGCGGTGGCCAGGTGACCTACCACGGCCCTGGCCAGCTGGTCGCCTACCTGCTGCTGGATGTGCGCCGCCTGGGCATTGGCGTGCGCGAGCTGGTGACCCGGATCGAGCGCAGCCTGGTCGAGTTGCTGGCAAGTTATGACGTGCAGGCAGCGGCCAAGCCCGATGCGCCTGGCGTGTATGTCGACGGGGCGAAGATCGCTTCTCTCGGCCTGAGGATCCGCAACGGCCGGTCGTTCCACGGGCTTGCCCTTAACGTGGACATGGACCTGGCGCCGTTTCGCCGTATCAATCCCTGCGGGTATGCGGGGCTGGCCATGACCCAGCTGCGCGACCTGGCAGGCCCGATCGAACTCTCCGAGGTCAGGACAAGGCTGCGCGGACAGCTGGTCAAGCACCTCGACTATGCTGAGCAGACGACCCTCATGGGCGGAATCGACTGAATATGACTATTGTGCAAGAAGCCGTGCCTAACCTGATCCCGACCCAGGATGTCACCGCGCGACCGGCCCCACGGCCAAAGGTCGAGGCGGGCGTCAAGCTGCGGGGCGCCGAGAAGGTCGCCCGCATTCCGGTAAAGATCATTCCCACCGAAGAGCTGCCGAAAAAGCCCGACTGGATTCGCGTGCGCATTCCGGTCTCGCCGGAAGTCGACCGCATCAAGCAACTGCTGCGCAAGCACAAGCTGCACAGCGTGTGCGAGGAAGCCTCCTGCCCGAACCTGGGCGAATGCTTCTCGGGCGGTACCGCGACCTTCATGATCATGGGCGACATCTGCACCCGTCGCTGCCCGTTCTGTGACGTCGGCCACGGCCGGCCGAAGCCGCTGGACATCGACGAGCCCAAGAACCTCGCCGTGGCCATCGCCGACCTGCGCCTGAAGTACGTGGTGATCACCTCGGTGGACCGCGACGACCTGCGCGATGGCGGTGCCCAGCACTTCGCCGATTGCATCCGCGAGATCCGCGCCCTGACCCCCGGCATCCAGCTGGAGACCTTGGTGCCCGACTACCGCGGGCGCATGGACGTGGCCCTGGCGATTACCGCGCAGGAGCCGCCGGATGTGTTCAACCACAACCTCGAAACCGTGCCGCGCCTGTACAAGGCCGCGCGTCCGGGTTCGGACTACCAGTGGTCGCTGACCCTGCTGGAGAAGTTCAAGGAGCTGGTGCCGCACGTACCGACCAAGTCCGGCCTGATGCTGGGCCTGGGCGAGACCGACGAGGAAGTGATCGAGGTGATGCATCGCATGCGCGAGCACAACATCGACATGCTGACCCTGGGCCAGTACCTGCAGCCATCGCGCAGCCACCTGCCGGTGCAGCGTTTCGTGCACCCGGACACCTTTGCCTGGTTCGCCGAGGAAGGCTACAAGATGGGCTTCAAGAACGTCGCGTCCGGCCCGTTGGTGCGTTCTTCGTACCACGCCGACCAGCAGGCGCATGAGGCTCGGATCAAGCTCTGAGCCCTTGTGGGTTGACGATGCCGATGCGCGCCGTGAGGCGGCATCGGCATTTTTGTTTGCAGAGGGAACCTACGAATGAACCACGCTTGCACCGCTACCCTGGATTCACGCCTGCCGGCTCCACTGCCGCGCCACGCCCGCTTCGCGATCATCGCCCCGGCGGGGCCAGCCCGGCTGGATGCCGACAAGGCCCGCGACTGGTTCGACAGCCGCGGCTACCAATGTCAGCTTTATCCAGGTGTCAGCGAGTCGGAAGGCTACCTGGCGGGTTCTGATGAGCGCCGCCTGCGAGACCTGCATGATGCCTTCGCCGATCCGCAGGTCGATGCGATCCTGTGCATGCGCGGGGGGTATGGCAGCATGCGGCTGCTCGACAGGATCGACTTCGAGCTGATACGGCGTAATCCCAAGCCGCTGATCGGCTACAGCGACCTTACCGCACTGCATACCGCCATCGCCCGGCATGCCGGTTTCGTCACCTTCCATGGCGCCATGCTCAATGCCGACCTGCTCGGGGAGAAGCTGGAGCCGACGCTCAGCTCATTGCTGGCGCAGCTGCACGGGCGCGTGGGTGAGGGCAGTCTGCTACAACATCCTGCGGCCTATCCGCTGAGCACGGTGCTGCCGGGGGCGGCCAGCGGGCGACTGATGGGGGGCAACCTGTCGCTGCTGGCGGCGACGCTTGAAACGCCGGCAGAGGTGAGCTTCGATGACTGCATCCTGTTTATCGAGGACGTCAACGAGCCGCTGTACCGGATCGACCGTCTGCTGACCCAGCTACGGCTCGCGGGCAGGCTGCAAGGGGTGCGCGGGGTGCTGGCGGGCGATTTCGCGGGGATCACGGTCGAGGCGCTGACGCCGTTGCTGCAGGATATCTTCGGGCCACTGGGCGTGCCGGTGCTGGCGGGGTGGAGGAGCGGGCATTGCAACCCGAACCTGTGCCTGCCGCTTGGCGCGCAGGTGCGTCTGGACAGTGGGGCGGCGGCCCTGACCCTGGAACAGGACCTCTACACAAAGGCCATCCCAGTGTAGGAACAGTGGTTTTGCTGACAAGCCTGGACTTTTCAGTGAAAACTCAAATCCTGTGGGAGCGGGCTAGTCCCGCGATCGGCCCCGAAGGGGCCGTGAACCTGCCTGCGCAGAGTGTTTGACAATACCGGATCGCAGCTTCTACGGCCGCTTCGCGCCCGATCGCGGGACTAGCCCGCTCCCACAGGGCCCGAGCTGCGCTCTGGCTCCCACAGGGCCCGAGCTGCGCTCTGGAGCCCTCAGGGCTGCCTCAGGCTCTCCAGCAGCTTGTGCGTCGGATACCCATCCGCCGGCCAGCCCAGCGCATGCTGCGCGGTGCGGATCGCCTTGCGGGTATTGGCGCCGATGATGCCGTCCGCGTTGCCTGCCTCATGGCCGTTGGCGTTGAGCAGACTCTGCAGTTCCATGCGCTCGCTGCGGCTCAACGGCAGGTCATCCTTGGGCCATGCACCCGCGATGTAACCCCAGTTGGAGAACCGGTCACCCAGCAGGCTTACCGCCAACGCGTACGACGACGAGTTGTTGTACTTGAGAATGGCGCGGAAGTTGTCCAGCACCAGGAAGGCCGGCCCGCGCGCGCCCGCTGGCAGCAGCAACGCCGCGGACAGCTGGTTGCTGCCATCCGGCAGGCGGGTGCCCGCCGGCAGCTTCAGGCCCAGTTGCAGCCACTCGCTGATGGTCTTGCGCTGGGTGCCGTCGGCCAGCCAGTAGTCGAAGCCTGCAGGCGTCTGCACCTCGAAGCCCCAAGGCTGCCCGCGTTTCCAGCCAGAGCTCTCCAGATAGTGCGCGGTGGAGGCCAGCGCATCGGCGGTGCTGTTCCAGATGTCACGGCGCCCGTCACCATCGAAATCGACGGCGTGGGTCTTGTAGGTGGTCGGGATGAACTGGGTCTGTCCCATGGCGCCCGCCCAGGAGCCACGCATGGCCTCTGGCTGGATATCGCCGTTTTGCAGGATTTCCAGGGCTGCCAGCAACTGGTCGTGGGCGAAGGCCGGACGACGCCCTTCATAGGCCAGGGTAGCCAGGGAACGGATCACCGACTTGTTGCCCTGGAAGCTGCCGAAGTTGCTTTCCATGCCCCAGACCGATACCAGCACCTGGCGGTCCACGCCGTAGCGTTGCTCGATACGGCCCAGCAGCTCGGCATTTTCCGCGAGCAGGGCCTTGCCCTTGCGCACACGAACCGGCGACAGGGCGCCGTCGAGGTATTCCCAGACCGGGCGGGTGAATTCAGGCTGGCTGCGGTCGGCCTTGATCACGTCCATGTCGGGCGTGACGTCCTGGAAGGCACGGTCGAACACCCCGGCATTGATGCCGGCCTGCAAGGCTTGCTGGCGGAAGCTGTCCTGCCATTGGGCGAACGTTTGCGCGGGTTGCTGGATCTCGGTGCTGACATCAACGGCCGGGGCGGGCTGGGTGGAAGCGGCGGCGGGCTGGGCTTGCGCCAGCGGAAGAGCGTCGGCGGCGGTGGGTTTTTCCGCGCAGGCGACGAGCAGGATTAGGCTGGAGGCCGCGATCAGCTGGCGGGGTTGCCAGCGCTGGGAAAGACGAAGGGGCATGCACAGGTCCAGGGATTGCAGGTCAGGTGCCGACCATATCATGCCTGTGGTGTTCTTGCCTTCATGCGGCCAAAAAGTCAGAAGCCTCCCAATCTCTCGATTGGAAGGCTTCGCGGCGGTAGCTGCCTTTGCCTTTGCCCGACTGCTCCTGGCGGCAGCGGAACAGCGGTTGGGCGACGATGGACTTGGCTTTGTTGGGGCGTTGCGGTTGCGGCTTTTTGCTCATGGCGCGTCCCGTGTTGGGGGGTGGGTACGGGGCGCACTGTAAGACCAGCGGGGGGTGGTGACCAATTGATTGTATGTATGGATGGTGCGTCAGTACCGGCCTCTTCGCTGGCAAGCCAGCTCCCACAGGTACAACGCCACCCGTGAGATCAGCGCTGTTTCTGTGGGAGCTGGCTTGCCAGCGAAGCGGCCGGCACTGGCATTGCAAGACTACTGGGCAGGAAGCGCCAGACGCTGCCCCGCCATCAACAGGCTCAACCGCGCCAGGCTCACCCACGGTGATCCCTCGGCCTGGCCCTTGATCTGCGCATCGATACGCTGGGCGTCCTGCAGCAGCTGGGCCCAGCGTTGCGCCGACATGCGCTGCAGGGCCTTGCTGACCAGCGGCCGGCGTTTGTCCCACACCGGCGGACGGGCCTGGCTGAAGGCCTTGTCCAGTGGCACGCCCTGGCTGAACTGCTGGGCGAGGCCCGCCAGCAGGCGTAGCTCGCGGGCCAGGGCCCAAAGGATGACCGGTGGCTCGACGCCTTCGCCGCGCAACCCTTCCAGCATGCGCAGGGCATGGGCGGCCTCGCCATTGAGGATGGCATCGACCAGCCCGAACACGTCGAAGCGCGCGCTGTCGGCCACTGCCGCCTGCACGGTTTCCACGGTGATCTGACTGCCTTCGGCCACCAGCTTGAGCTTTTCGATCTCCTGAGCCGCGGCGAGCAGGTTGCCCTCCACCCTCGCCGCGATCAGCTCCACCGCCTCACGCTGGGCCGACAGCCCGGCCTGGGACAGCCGCTGGTTGATCCACTGGGGCAGTTGGTGGCTGTCCACCGGCCAGATCTGGATGAACTGGCAGTGCTGGCCTTCGACCAGTGCCTTGCCCCACTTGGTCCTCTGCGCGCTGGCGTCGAGCTTGGGCAGGCTGATCAGCAGCAGGGTGTCTTCCGCTGGCCGGCTGCAGTACTCGATGAGCGCGGCGGCGCCCTTGTCGCCCGGCTTGCCGTTGGGCAGGCGCAGCTCAAGCAGGCGGCGCTGGGCGAACAGCGACAGGCTGGCGCCGGCCTGGAGCAGGGTGCCCCAGTCGAAGTTGGCGTCGGCACTGAACACCTGGCGCTCGTCGTACCCTTGCTGGCGAGCCGTGGCACGAATGGCATCGGCGGCCTCCTGGCACAGCAACGGGTCATCGCCGCTGACCACGTAGACCGGCGCGAGGTTGCCTTGCAGGTGTTTGTTGAGCTGGGCGGGAGAGAGTTTCATGGGGAAGGGCGGGGCACCGGGGTGCCCCTTTCAGGCTCAGTTGGCGGGCAGTTCCAGGGGCGACTGCTGGGGCGTGGCATCCTGGGCACGAGGCGCGGCGTCCAGCGCCTCGGCCTCGGCACGGGCACGCTCGTCCGCTTCCTGCTGGAGGTGCTCGAGCTGTGCCGGGGTCAGCAGTTGCAGGCGGACCACCATGGCCTGGACCAGCTCCTGGCGCAGTTCGTTGCGCGTGCGCGCGGCATCCTGCTCGGACCCGGTGATGTTGTTGCCGTCGTGGATGTAGACCTTGCGGACCTGGACCTTGTCATCGAGCAGTTGGGCGTTGTTCAGGCCGGCGATGGTGTAGCTCAGCGTCGTGGTGAGCTCGTACTCGGCCGAGCGGCTGCCACCGGTGTAGCTAGCGGCGCGGCGGTCTTCCTGTTCGTTGGTCAGGATCAGCTTGTACGGCGCGCCCGCATGCACGTCGACGCCGCTGTTCTCCAGCACATGGCGCAGCTGGGTGACGGTGTCGCCATAGGCGTTGCGCGCGCTGACATCCAGCTCCTTGATGGCCAGGTCGGTGGTGCCCGTGCCGCGCAGCTGGAAACCGCAGGCGCTGAGCAGTACGGCCAGGCCCATTACCAGCAGATTGCGTTTGATCATGTTGTTGCTCCCTTGTGGGCCGATTCCGCCCGCCCGCGTGTCGCGCGGGCGGACGTTGCCATCAGTTGGCGACGATGTTGACCAGCTTGCCTGGTACCACGATGACCTTGCGAATGGTCAGGCCATCGAGGAAGCGCAGCACGTTCTCGTTGCCGCGGGCGGCCGCCTCGACTTCCTCGCGGGTGGCCGCGGCGGGCATTTCGATCTGGCCGCGCAGCTTGCCGTTGACCTGGATGACCAGGACGATGCTGTCCTGCACCAGCGCGTCTTCGTCGACCACCGGCCAGCCAGCGTCGATCACGGCGCCCTCGTGGCCCAGGCAGGCCCACAGTTCATGGCTGATGTGCGGGGTGATCGGCGCCAGCAGCAGGGTGACGGCCTCCAGGCCTTCCTGGAGCAGGGCGCGGTCTTGCGCGGTCGCCTGCGGGGCTTTCTCGAGCACGTTCATTACGGTCATCACCTGGGCGATGGCAGTGTTGAACTTGTGGTGCTGGCCCACATCGGTGCTGGCTTGCTTGATCGCGGCGTGGATGGCGCGGCGCACGACCTTCTGCGCATCGTCCAGGGCCGCGATGTCCAGCGCGCCCGGCAGGCCCTGGCTGACATGTGCCTGGGCCAGGCGCCAGACGCGGCGCAGGAAGCGGCTGGCGCCCTCGACGCCGGAGTCGGACCATTCCAGGCTCATGTCCGGCGGCGAGGCGAACATCATGAACAGGCGGCAGGTGTCGGCGCCGTAGGCGTCGATCATCGACTGCGGGTCGACGCCGTTGTTCTTGGACTTGGACATCTTCTCGGTGCCGCCGATTTCCACCGGCAGGCCGTCGGACTTCAGGCGGGCGCCGATGATCTTGGCCTTGGCGTCACGCTCGATCTCGACATCGGCCGGGTTGAACCAGTCCTTGCCGCCGTTGGCGGCGACGCGGTAGTAGGTCTCGGCGACGACCATGCCCTGGGTCAGCAGGTTCTTGAACGGCTCGTTGGAGGTGACCAGGCCTTCGTCGCGCATCAGCTTGTGGAAGAAGCGCGCGTACAGCAGGTGCAGGATCGCGTGTTCGATACCACCGATGTACTGGTCCACCGGCAGCCAGTGGTTGGCGGCCTTCGGATCGACCATGCCACCCTCGTAGTTCGGCGAGGCGTAGCGGGCGAAGTACCAGGACGACTCGACAAAGGTGTCCATGGTGTCGGTTTCGCGCTTGGCCGCGGTGCCGCATTTCGGGCAGGTGCATTCGTAGAATTCGGGCAGGCGCGCCAGGGGCGAGCCGGCGCCGTCCGGCACCACGTTTTCCGGCAGGGTGACCGGCAGCTGGTCTTCAGGCACCGGCACGTCGCCGCACGACGGGCAGTGGATGATCGGGATCGGGCAGCCCCAGTAGCGCTGGCGGCTGATGCCCCAGTCACGCAGGCGGAACTGGGTGCGCGACTTGCCCAGTTCCTTGCGGATCAGGGCGACTTCGATGGCGTCGAAGGCGCCGGCGAAGTCCAGGCCGTCGAACTCGCCGGAATTGATCAGCTGGCCATGCTCGCCATAGGCGGCCTGCCACTCGCCGCCGACGTCGTCGCCGGCGCTGGTGCGCACCACGGCCTTGATCGGCAGGCTGTACTTGTGGGCGAACTCGAAGTCGCGTTCATCATGCGCCGGCACGGCCATGACCGCGCCATCGCCGTAGTGGATCAGCACGTAGTTGGCGACCCATACCGGCAGCTTCTCGCCAGTCAGCGGGTGCTCGACGAACAGGGAAGTGGGCATGCCCTTCTTCTCCTGGGTGGCGACGTCGGCCTCGGCGACGCTGCCGCCCTTGCACTCATCGATGAACGCCTGCAGCGCCGGGTTGCCTTCGGCGGCCTGGGTGGCCAGCGGGTGTTCGGCGGCCACGGCCACGTAGGTGGCGCCCATCAGGGTGTCGGGACGGGTGGTGAAGACCTTCAGCGCGCCCTCGTGGCCGATGCTGGCCTGGTCGTAGGGGAACTGCACTTCCATGCCGCGCGACTTGCCGATCCAGTTGCGCTGCATGGTCTTGACCTGTTCAGGCCAGCCCGGCAGCTCGTCGAGGCTTTCCAGGAGCTCGTCGGCGTAGTCGGTGATGCGGAAGTAGTACATCGGGATCTCGCGCTTTTCGATCAGCGCGCCCGAACGCCAGCCTCGGCCGTCGATGACCTGCTCGTTGGCCAGTACGGTCTGGTCGGCGGGGTCCCAGTTGACGGTGCCGTTCTTGCGGTAGATGACACCCTTCTCGAACAGGCGGGTGAACAGCCACTGCTCCCAGCGGTAGTAGTCCGGCTTGCAGGTGGTGACTTCACGCGACCAGTCGATGGCCAGGCCCAGGCTCTTGAGCTGGGTCTTCATGTAGTCGATGTTCTCGTACGTCCACTTGGCCGGGGCGACGTTGTTTTTCATCGCCGCGTTTTCGGCCGGCATGCCGAAGGCGTCCCAGCCCATTGGCTGCAGGACGTTCTTGCCGAGCATGCGCTGGTAGCGGGCGATCACGTCGCCGATGGTGTAGTTGCGCACGTGCCCCATGTGTAGCTTGCCGCTCGGGTACGGGAACATCGACAGGCAATAATAGGTGTCCTTGCCTGGCTGTTCACTGACTGCAAACGACTGTTGCTCGTCCCAGAAGGTCTGGGCGGCGGCTTCGATGTCACGGGGCTGATATTGTTCGTGCATGGCTACTTTTGCGCTGAGAGATGAGAGACCCTATCCAGGCAGCGAGGCTCGCTGCATCCGGCAATCCGGTGTCAAAAGAGTGAACGCCGTAGCATACAGGAGCGTCGCGCGTCGTGGGAAACCCTGATTGCATCGCCAGCCCTGGTCCGCGGGTTCGCGGGCCGTTGGTCGCGGCGCACCGCTGCTTCGCGCAGTGGCGCTAAGCTCAGGTGTGGGGGAGATGTTCTTATCTTCAATGAGGTGGACGGATGGGAGAGTCGCAGCTACCCGTAATGCAGCCGGAGCTATATGAACGCCTGATCGATCGCCTGGGCCTGGCGCTGGAAGTGGCCAGGACATCTGTGCAACTACGTGATGAAACGCCTGTAGAACTTGAGCTGCGCGGCCTGAGCCACGCCGAGTTCGAGGTGATCAAGGCTTATCTGGACACGCTTGCCGAAGGCCGCTTTGCGAGCGCCGGTGCCTACCAGCACCCGGAGCCGCTGCCTGGCGCCAAGGTTATCTGGCTTACCAGCAAGAAGCGCTCGTCCCTCACCGCACGATCCAGGACGCTGCCGCTCAGATAGCCGTCCGGTTTTGCTGGCGCAATCAGGAGTGCGCCCCGTCATCAAAGACATTCATCAATCGGCGCCGCCTGCGCACTTGTGGGCTGGCGCCGATTTTTCTAGGCTGCGCACCTTCCATGGAGGTGCCCGATGCCCATTCGTTACCTGATCAAACACTGGCTGCTGCCCCCCGGCGGGTTGTTGCTGTTGCTGCTGGCCGCCTGGTGGCTGCGCACGCGCAGGCCACGGCTGGCGCGGTTGTGCTTTGCCCTGGGACTGGGCGGCTTGTGGCTGATGAGCCTGCCGCTGGTGGTCGAGCAGGCAGCGCGGCAACTTGAAACCGAGGCGCCTTTGCGTGCGGATCAGTGGGCGAGCCTGGGTGAGCGCGCGGATGCCATCGTGATTCTTGGGGCCGGCCGCGAGCGTGGCGACCCGGCCTGGGGCGATCAGGACCAGCCTTCCGTCGTGGCGCTCGAGCGCCTGCGCTATGCCGCGCAGATTGCCAAGGCCTCGGGGCTGCCCGTGCTGACCACCGGCGGATTGCACTACGGCACACCCCCGAGCGAGGCGCGGTTGATGGGTGACAGCCTGCGGCGCGACTTTGGCGTGGGGGTGAAGTGGAAGGAGGAAGCCAGCCGCACCACGTGGGAAAACGCCCGGCTGACCGCCGATGTGCTGCTGCCGTTGGGTGTGCGCCGGGTGGTGGTGGTCACCCAGGCCTGGCACATGCAGCGCTCGCGCTGGAGTTTCGAACAGGCGGGGTTCGAGGTGGTGCCGGCGCCCGTAGGGTTCCTGGGACGGGATCATGGGCGGCCGTTCTGGGGATTGTTGCCCGAGGCGCGGGCGGTATGGCAGAACGGGCAGTTGCTCAATGAGGCGGTGGGGTTGGTGGGGTATCGGTTGTTTTACTGAGAATCCTGGGGCCGCGAAGCGGCCCCGAGGCCTACACAGTCTTGGCCATCCGCGCTGCGAGCAATGCCCACCCGAACAGCAGCAGGCATACCACCGCCAGCGGCCAGGAACGCCATTGCAGGTAAGGCGTCAGCTGCTGCATCGGCACCACGTCCCCATACAGGATCGCCCGCTCGAACTGCGGCACCTGCGCGGTGATCCTGCCAAACGGGTCGATCAGCCCGGTGACACCGTTGTTGGTCGCGCGAATCATCCAGCGGCCCGCCTCGAGAGCCCGCATCTGCGCCATCTGCAGATGCTGCAGCGGGCCGATCGAGGTGCCGAACCAGGTGTCATTGCTGATGGTCAGGAGAATATTGCTGCGTGCGGCAAGGCTCGCGGCGAACTCCGGATAGACCACTTCGTAGCAGATGTACGGGGCGATCTGGTACCCCTTGGCCTGCAGCATGGCCTGGTCGGCCGGGCCACGGGCGAAGTCCGACATCGGCAGGTCGAAGAAGGCGATGACACCGCGCAGCATGTCCTGCAGCGGCACATACTCGCCAAAGGGCACCAGCTTCTGCTTGAGGTAGGTGCCTTCGCCTTCGCCACTGACCGTGATGCCGTTGTAGTAGCGACGCTGCCCTTGCTCCACTTCACGCACCGGAACGCCAGTGATGAGCGCGCTGTGACGGTCGCCGGCAAAGCGCCCCATCATGTCGATATAGCCCTGCGCCTGGTCCTTGAGGATCGGCACCGCGGTCTCTGGCCACACCAGCAGGTCGACGGGCCTGGAGCTGAAGCTCATGTCGCGGTACAGGGCAAGCTGCGCGTCGATGTGCGCCGGGTCCCATTTCAGATCTTGCTCGACGTTGCCCTGCAAGGCGGCAACCTTGAGCGGCGCGCCCGCCGGGCTGGTCCACGCGTGGCCCTTGAGCGCCAGGCCCACGGCCCACGGCGCGAGCAACAGCACCACGCCAGTCGCCAGGAACGACGGCCGGGCCCGCAGTCGGCGCAGGTTGCACAGCAGCGCGGCACTTAGCGCCAGAACGAACGAAATCAGCCAGACGCCGCCCAGCGGCGCCAGGCCGGCAAGCGGGCCATCGAGCTGGCTGTAGCCGGCATAGAGCCATGGGAAGCCGGTCAGGAACCAGCCCCGGAACGCCTCCTGCAGCACCCACAGCGCCGCGAAGCACAGGGCATCTGCCAGTGGCGCTTCGGTACGCCGCAGCCAGCGGGCCCAGAGCCACGCGGGCAGGGCGAAGAACCAGGCAATGGCCGCGAAGAACGCCACCAGCAGCAGTGTGGCCAGCAGCGGCGAGGCACCGCCGTAGGTGTTGATGCTGACGTAGATCCAGCTGGTGCCGGCGCCGTACAGGCCGAATCCGTAGCACCAGCCGCGGCCCAGGGCCTGGCGCGGGCTCAGCTCGCGCAGGCCCAGGTAGAACAGGCCCACCGCGAGCAAGGCCAGCGGCCAGATATCGAAGGGCGCCAGGGCCAGGGAAGTAAGGGCACCGGCCGCCACGGCCAGCAGGTTACCGGGCCAGCCGGGGCGGGTGATCCAGCGCATGTAGATCCTTAGCGGTTGATAGGCGTCAGGCGCAGCAGGTGAATCCGGCGGCTGTCAGCGTTGAGGATGCGGAACCGGTAAGGGCCGATCTCGGTGGTCTCGTTGCGCTTGGGCAGATGACCAAAGGCACTCATGACCAGGCCGCCGACGGTGTCGAACTCGTCGTCGGAAAAGACGGTGTCGAAGAACTCGTTGAAGTTCTCGATCGGCGTCAGGGCCTTGATCAGGAAGTCGCCGCTGGGCAGCGGCTTGATGTAGCTGTCTTCCTCGACGTCGTGCTCGTCTTCGATGTCGCCGACGATCTGCTCGAGCACGTCCTCGATGGTCACCAGGCCCGCCACGCCGCCGTACTCGTCGATGACGATGGCCATGTGGTTGTGGTTGGCGCGGAACTCGCGCAGCAGCACATTCAGTCGCTTGGACTCGGGCACGAAGGTGGCCGGGCGCAGCAAGTCCTTGATATCGAACGTGTCGCCGTTTTCCTTGAGGATCAGCGGCAACAGGTCCTTGGCCAGCAAGACCCCGAGCACATCGTCGTGGCCTTCGCCGATCACCGGGTAGCGCGAATGCGCGGCGTCGATCACCGCCGGCAGGAACTCGCGTGGCGACTGGTTGACCTTGATGCTGATCATCTGCGAGCGCGGCACCATGATGTCGCGCACCTGCAGGTCGGCGACCTGGATGGCGCCTTCGACGATGGTCAGCGCTTCGCTGTCGAGCAGCTTGTTCTGATGGGCTTCGCGCAGCAGCTCAAGGAGCTCCTGGCGGTTTTTCGGCTCATGGGCAAAAGCCTGGGTCAGTTTACCCAGCCAGGACTTCTGCCCGTTGCTCGATCGGTCTTCGCTCATGGCGGTTACTCGTGTTCCTTGCAGATATCAGTGTGTGGTGTGTCGGATTCGTCGTCGGCGTACGGGTCGGGATGACCCAGTTCGGCGAGCAGCGTGCGTTCGAGGGCTTCCATTTCCTCGGCTTCATCGTCATCGATGTGGTCGTAGCCGAGCAGGTGCAGGCAGCCGTGGATCACCAGGTGCGCCCAGTGCGCCTCGAGCGTCTTGCCTTGTTCGGCGGCTTCGCGCTCGACCACCGGGATGCAGATCACCAGGTCGCCGAGCAGCGGGATGTCGAGCAGCTCGTCAGGCACATCGGCCGGGAAGGACAGCACGTTGGTCGCGTATTCCTTGTGCCGGTAGGTGTGGTTGAGCTCGCGGCCTTCGGCCTCGTCGACCAGGCGGATGGTCATCTCCGAGTCGGCGCTGCGCTGGCGCAGGGCAAGCTCGCACCAGCGGCGGAAGACGGCGTCATCGGGGGCGGCGGCCTCGGTGGCCCGTTGCAGGTCAAGTTCAAGCATCGCCAGCGATACCCTCTGGGTTGGCCGCGCGGGTCTCGAAGCGCTCGTAGGCCTCGACAATGCGCTGGACCAGCGGGTGGCGGACCACGTCCTTGGGCTGGAAGTGCGTGAAGCTGATGCCCGGCACGTCCTTGAGCACGTCGATGACATGGGCCAGGCCTGACTTGGTGCCGCGCGGCAGGTCGACCTGGGTGATGTCACCGGTGATCACCGCGGTCGAGCCAAAGCCGATACGGGTCAGGAACATCTTCATCTGCTCGACGGTGGTGTTCTGGCTTTCGTCGAGGATGATGAAGCTGTTGTTCAGCGTGCGGCCACGCATGTAGGCCAGCGGGGCGATCTCGATCACCTGGCGCTCGATCAGCTTGGCCACATGTTCGAAGCCGAGCATTTCGTACAGGGCGTCGTACAGCGGGCGCAGGTACGGGTCGATCTTCTGGGCCAGGTCGCCTGGCAGGAAGCCGAGCTTCTCGCCGGCCTCGACCGCCGGGCGGACCAGCAGGATGCGCCGGACCTGTTCACGCTCCAGCGCGTCGACCGCGCAGGCCACGGCGAGATAGGTCTTGCCGGTACCGGCCGGGCCCACGCCGAAATTGATGTCGTTGGCCAGGATTTCCTTGACGTAGCGCTGCTGGTTGACGCCGCGCGGACGGATGTTGCCCTTGCGCGTGCGCAGCGACACGCTGACTTCGTTGACAGCCGGGTTGTCGAGGGTTTCCACGGTGGATTCCTGGAGATACAGGTGGACCGTTTCCGGGGACAGCTCGGTGGCCTTGGTCTCGCGATAGAGACGGCGCAGCAGCTGCTCGGCAGAGGAGGTGGTCTTGGGGTCGCCGATCAGCTCGAACTGGTTGCCGCGGTTGCGGATCTCGATGGCCAGGCGTTGTTCGATCAGGCGCAGGTGCTCGTCGAACTGCCCGCACAGATTGGCGAAGCGATGGGCCTCGAAGGGCTCGAGGATGAAACGATGAGGTTGTATGGGTGCGTTCAAGGTCGTTTTTGGCCGCTCAACGGCTAAGAAGATGAACCCAAGAATAACCCTTGCTCGACAGTGGCGAAAGCACTTAAACGATCAAGGGTCGCAAAGGAGAGGACGCGGGTGGTTCGGCGCCGCTTGCGCGCGGGTCTGCTCTGTTATCATCCGCATTCTATTTCCCCATTCTGATTGCCGCCGAACATGACCAAGCGCGAAGCACCCATCTATAAAGTCATCTTTATCAACCAGGGCCAGGTGTTCGAGATGTACGCCAAGCAGATCTTCCAGAGCGATCTGTGGGGCTTTCTTGAAGTGGAAGAGTTTGTCTTTGGCGAACGCACCCAGATGGTCGTCGACCCCAGCGAAGAAAAGCTCAAGGCGCAGTTCGAGGGCGTGGTGCGCAGCTTCGTGCCCATGCATTCGATCGTGCGCATCGACGAGGTCGAGCGCCTGGGCACGGCGAAGATCAGCGAAGCGAAAGGCATGGGCAACGTGATGCCGTTCCCGGTGCCCATGCCCGAAAAATAACGGCCTGTTTCAGGGCAGCGGCGAGAACGGCGTGCGCCCGTCGGCGTTCTGCAGCTCCAGCAAATACTTGCGGAAGATCTGGCCAAGCACCTGGGTTGCGTGCTCCAGTTCTTCGCGGGACATCTGCGACGAGACTTCGTCGGCCATGTCCAGGGCATCCTCGGCCCCGTTGACCGCTGCCATCTTCAGCACGATGTAGGCCTGCACATTGTTGGCGGCCACGCCTTCGCCGTGAAAGAACATGCCACCGAGGCGGTATTGCGCTTCGGCATGGCCTTGCAGCGAGGCCTGTTCGAAGTAGCTGAGGGCCTTGTCGAGGTCGCGCGGCGCGAGATTGCCGCTGTAGTAGAAGTCGCCCAGTTCGAACTGTGCCTGCGCATCCCCCGACGCCGCCGTCTGCTCGCACGCCTTCACCGCCTTGGACAGGTCTTCGGGCTGCACATTCAGGGTGCAGCGACTCGTTGCCGGGATCAGCAACGAATTTCCGTCCTCTGCCAACGCCAGCAGGGGCTGAAGAAGCAACAGGCAGCCCAGGGCAAGGGCGCGGCCGGTGCGGTTCATGGGGATCGACTTACCTCTGCGAAACTGCGGCCAATATGTCTGGTGGCACATTATGGGATAAGCGGCGCCAACCTTACAAAGTTTTACGCGAATTTGTGCAGGGGGAACAGTATTGGAAACGAGTCGCCTGCCGTGTGGGGGATTCCAGGGGGCATGGCAAGCCCGCCCCCACAGGAGGGAAGGCCCAAGGAAGCGGGACGAGCCCGCTCCCACAGCGGTTACTTGGCGAGTTCGGCGAACGCGCGCTCGGCGGCGTCCAGGGTGATCTTCAGCTCGGCTTCGCCGTGGGCGATCGAGGTGAAGCCCGCCTCGTAGGCGCTTGGCGCCAGGTACACGCCGCCTTCGAGCATCAGGTGGAAGAAGCGTTTGAAGCGTTCGATGTCGCTGCCCATCACATCCTCGAAGGTGACGATGTCGTCGGCACCGGTGAAGTACAGGCCGAACATCGCCCCTGCCTGCGTGGTGACGAAAGGCACGCCCGCCGCATCGGCACGTTGCTGCAGGCCGTCGAGCAGGCGGCTGGTGAAGGCGGTCAGCTCGTCGTGGAAGCCCGGACGGCTGATCAGCTTGAGGGTGGTCAGGCCCGCGGCCATGGCCAGCGGGTTGCCCGACAGCGTACCGGCCTGGTAGACCGGGCCGAGCGGGGCGATGCGCTCCATGATGTGGCGCTTGCCGCCAAAGCAGCCGACCGGCATGCCGCCGCCGACGATCTTGCCGAAGGTCGACAGGTCCGGGGTAACGCCGTAGTAGCCTTGGGCGCCGCCGAGGGAGACGCGGAAACCGGTCATCACTTCATCGAAGATCAGCACCACGCCGTGCTTGTCGCACTGCTCGCGCAGGCCTTCGAGGAAGCCCGGCGCCGGCGGCACGCAGTTCATGTTGCCGGCGACCGGCTCGACGATAATGCAGGCGACGGACTGGCCGACTTCGGCCAGGGTCTTCTCGACCTCGGCAATGTCGTTGAACGGCAAGGTCAGGGTGTGCTTGGCGAAGTCCGCCGGCACGCCAGCCGAGCTCGGCACGCCCTGGGTCAGCAGGCCGGAACCGGCCTTGACCAGCAGGCTGTCGGAGTGGCCGTGGTAGCAGCCCTCGAACTTGATGATCGCGTCGCGGCCGGTGTAGCCACGGGCCAGGCGGATGGCGCTCATGGTGGCTTCGGTGCCGGAGCTGACCATGCGCACCATTTCCATGGACGGCACGATCGAGCAGACCAGGTCGGCCATCTCGGTTTCCATGGCGGTCGGCGCGCCGTACGAGAGGCCGTGCTCCAGCTGGCGGCGCACCGAATCGAGGACGTCAGGATGGCTGTGGCCGAGGATCATCGGGCCCCAGGAGCCCACGTAGTCGACGTAGCGCTTGTCATCTTCATCGGTGACGTAGGCGCCTTCGGCGTGCTTGAAGAACAGCGGGGTGCCGCCAACGCTCTTGAAGGCGCGCACAGGCGAGTTGACGCCCCCGGGAATGTGCTTCTGGGCGTTGGCGAACAGGGTTTCGGAACGGGACATGATGAAATCTCTCAAATCAGGCGGAAGCGAACAGGGCGTTGAAGGCGCGGGCACGGCGGGTGACTTCCTGCGTGCTGTCGGCGCCAAACAGGCCGTGGATCACCGCCAGCAGGTGGGCACCGTGGTCAACCAGCGCAGCGGCGTTGTCGAGGGTGACGCCACCGATCACGGCGATCGGCAGCTTCACGCGGGCGCGGGCTTGCGCGAGTAGCTCAAGGTTGGCCGCGGGCGCGCCGGGCTTGGTGACGGAATTGAAAAAGCGGCCGAAGGCGACGTAGCTGGCGCCTTCGCGGGCAGCCTGCTCGGCCAGGTCGAGCTCGGCATGGCAGGTGGAGCCAATGATTGCGTTGCGCCCGAGCAGGGCGCGCGCCGGGGTCAGCGGGCCGTCGGTCTGGCCCAGGTGCACGCCGACGCCCAGGCGCGCGGCGAGCTCGGCGTCGTCGTTGATGATCAGGCGGGTGCCGTAGCGTTCGCAGAGCGCCTTCAGGGCTTCGGCCTCGCGCAGGCGGCGGGCCTGGTCGTTGCTCTTGTCGCGATACTGCAGCAGGCAGACGCCGCCTTCGAGCGCCGCCTCCACATGAGACAGGAAGCGGCCGGCGAGCAGCTGGCTGTCGGTGATGGCATACAAGCCGCGTAGTTTCATCATCGGGCCTCGAAGGATGGAGTCAGGAGCAGAAATCCAGCGGCAGCCGGCGCGGCACGAACTGTCCCTTGCCCAGCTGCTCGGCGTCACGCAGGGTGCGCCAGGTGTAGTCCAGCGCCGAGCGCACGGCGCTCTCCAGCTGCTCGCCCAGGGCCAGGCGACCGGCCAGGGCGCTGGCCAGGGTGCATCCCGATCCATGATAGCTGCCCGGTAGGCGTTGGCAGGTCCAGGTGTGGCGCTGGCCGTCGCGGCTGTACAGGCGGTTGTGGATTTCGTCCTCTTCGCCATGGCCGCCGGTGATCAGCAGGTGCCGGCAGTAGGGCAGGAGCTTTTCGGCGCACTCGTCGGCGGTCCCCTCGGGCAGTTCGGCCAAGATCCGCGCCTCGGGCAGGTTCGGCGTGGCGATCATGGCCAGCGGCAGCAAGCGCTCGCGCATGGCGTAGCCGACCTCGTCCTTGCCCAGGCGGCCACCGCCACCGGCCCGCAGGACCGGATCGCAGACCATCGGCAGGTGCGGATGGGCCGCGAGGAGTTCGGCGACGGTGTCGACCATCTCGGTCGAGCCGAGCATGCCCAGCTTCACGGCGGCGACATTCGAGTCGGCGAGCACGGCATTGGCCTGGGCCAGCACCCATTCGCGGTCGAGCACCCGAAAATCGGAGACATTGACGGTATCCTGCACGGTCAGGGCGGTCACGGCAGGCGCGGCGTGACACCCCTGAGCGATCAGGGCTTCGATATCTGCCTGCAGGCCGGCGCCGCCACTGGGGTCGTGGCCGGAGAGACAGAGGACAACGGGGCGGGAGCTGTAGATATTCATGGGGGGCGAGCTTACCACCAAACCTTTTTCACCGGGTTGCCGGCCGAATCACTTTTGCTGATCGAGCGATCAGGTTTTTGCCCTGCGTATCTCTGCAATGACTGATCTAGAGCCTCTGCTTTATATTTTGCCTTGTTCGGTTTCCTTGCCGGAGACCTATGCTAGAGTGCTGCGATAACTCGATAACGGCTGCTGCCAGATTTCGTCGCCTCAAAGGGATAGGGGGCCTCGCGACGCGACTGGACAGGCCATGCTGGGGCTGTATGCGCTATTTGCTGATCGTTGTGCTGGGCTGGTTGCCCTTGCTCGCCGGGGCCGTCGATTTCGACGATGCCACGCGTAGTCTGCCGTTGGGCAAGGTCATGCAGGTCTATGAAGACCGTGACGGCAGCGCCACCATCGCACAGGTCAGCGCGCCCTTGTTCGCCAGCCGCTTTCGCCAGCACTCAGCCGATGTGCTCAACGCCGGCTACTCGACCTCGGTGTTCTGGCTGAAGATCGACCTTACCTATACCGCCACGCCCCAGGCTGCGCCGCGCCAGTGGCTGCTCGAACTTGCCTACCCGCCGCTCGATCATCTCGAGCTGTACCTGCCCGATGAGCACGGCACCGCGCGCCTGGTGCAACGCACCGGCGATGCGCTGCCCTACGCGAGCCGCCAGATCCGCCAGAACAACTACCTGTTCGAGCTGCCGTTCGGCCCCGGGCAGTCGACCACCGTCTACCTGCGCCTGCACAGCCAGGGCTCGGTGCAGGCGCCGCTGACCCTGTGGTCGGCCGATGCATACCTTGAAGACCAGCCCACCCGGTTGTACGTGCTCGGGATGATCTATGGGGTGCTGCTGGTGATGCTGGTGTACAACCTGTTCATCTACGTCAGCGTGCGCGACACCAGCTATCTGTACTACATCCTCTATATCGCCTCGTTCGGCCTCTACCAGGTCTCGGTCAACGGTGCCGGGGTTGCCTACCTCTGGCCGGACAGCCCGTGGTGGGCGAACGCCGCCACGCCGTTGTTCATCGGTGCCTCCGGGCTGTTCGGCTGCCTGTTCGCGCGCAACTTCCTGGAGATGGGCCGGCTCAGCGTGGCCTTCGACCGGTTGCTGCAACTGCTGATGGCCGGCGGCGCGCTGGTGATGGTGCTGTCGGTCAGCATGCGCTATGGCGTCGCCCTGCGCATGGCCACGGCCCTGGCGCTGCTGTTCACCGTGAGCATCTTCGCCGCTGGCCTGTATGCCTGGGCGCGGGGGCTGCGGGTGGCGCGCTATTTCATCATCGCCTGGTCGGCGTTCCTGCTGGGCGGGCTGGTCAACACCCTGATGGTGCTTGGCTACCTGCCCAACCAGTTCCTGACCATGTACGCGAGCCAGCTCGGTTCGGCGCTGGAGGTGTCGCTGCTGTCACTGGCTCTGGCCGACCGCATCAACAGCCTGCGCGAACAGCAGGCCCAGGCCCTGCGCGACAGCGGCCGTACCCTTGAGCAGCTGAACGCGCAGCTGGCCAAGAGCAACCAGCTCAAGGACGAATTCCTCGCCACCGTGACCCACGAGTTGCGCACACCGATGAACGGCGTGATCGGTTCGCTGGAACTGATGCAGACGCTGCCCATGGACAGCGAACTGGCCCACTACCAGCGCACCGCCAGTGGCGCGGCCCAGGACATGATGGTGATGGTCGACGACATTCTGGTCCTCACCGAGCTGCAGGCCGGACGGGTGCGCGCGCACCCGGTGCCGTTCAGCCTGCGCACGCTGCTGCAGGAACTGCGCGCCAGCTATGCCAGCCAGGCACTGGGCCGGGGGCTGTACCTGAGCCTGGATATCCCGGCCGACCTGCCCGACACCCTGGTCTGCGATACCCAGAAGCTGGCGCGTTGCCTGGCCTGCCTGGTGGACAACGGGCTCAAGTTCACCCACCAGGGCGGGGTGATGCTGCAGGCCCGCGGCCGGCTGCTGGGGCCGCAGAACCTTGCCCTGTCGATCAGCGTCAGCGACAGCGGCATCGGCTTCGATGACCTGGACCAGGCGATCCTCTACCAGCGCTTCTTCCAGGTCGATGGCTCGATGACCCGTCGCTATGGCGGCCTGGGCATCGGCCTGTCGATCTGCCGGCAGTTGGCCGAGGTGCTGGGCGCCAGGCTGTCGCACGAGTCCACCGCAGGGCTGGGCAGCCGTTTCGAGTTGAGCCTGAACCTGGCCGTGGCGCGCTCCAGCGTGGTGCCCCGGCAAGTGGCGACGGGACTAAACCACTTCTAGTTAGGCGTTTTTGTTACTTTGATGCGGGGATGAAGAGGTGCTTCACTGGATTTTCCAGGCATTCCGGATCCAGGAGCCCTCATGAACCCGCACCAGTACGCTGAGACCCACGAAGTCACCAACCAGCCCCCGCCGCTGGACGGCGCGAACCTGTACCGCCTCGACACGCCCCTGCAGGAATGGGCACGGCGCCTAGGCGCGGGCTGGGCCGAATCAAGGATCGATGCCTACGGTGCGCTGGCAGGTGGGCCGCTGATGGCGGCGGGCTTCCTGGCCAACCAGCACAAACCCCGCTTCGTCAGCCATGACCGCTATGGCCATCGCATCGACCTGGTCGAATTCCACCCCGCGTATCACGAACTGATGCGCACGGCCATCGAGCATGGCCTGCCGTCCTTGCCGTGGACTGAGCCTCGCAGCGGTGCCCATGTGGCGCGGGCCGCGATGACCTACCTGCACACGCAGGCGGAGGCGGGAAGCGGCTGCCCGTTGACCATGACCTTTGCCGCCGTGCCCGCGCTGCGGCTGCAGCCGGAGCTTGCGCGCTACTGGCTGCCCAAGGTGCTGGCCCGCGAGTACGACCCGCGCAATGTCGGCGACCGGCACAAGGGGGGCGTCACCTTGGGCATGGCGATGACCGAGAAGCAGGGCGGCACCGACGTACGCGCCAACACCACCCGTGCCTATCCGGTCGGCGGCCCCGGTCCGGGCCAGGCCTACGAGCTGGTCGGGCACAAATGGTTCTGCTCGGCGCCCATGTGCGATGCCTTCCTGACCCTGGCGCAGACCGAAAAAGGCCTGAGCTGCTTTCTGCTTCCCCGGCATCGGCCCGACGACAGCCGCAACCAGTTCTATATCCAGCGTCTCAAGGACAAACTCGGCAACTGTTCCAATGCCTCCAGCGAAGTGGAGTTTCGTGGCGCCCTGGCCTGGATGATCGGCGAAGAAGGTCGAGGCGTGCCGACGATTATCGAGATGGTCGCGATGACCCGCTTCGACTGCATGGTCGGCTCCAGCGCCCTGATGCGCCAGGCGCTGACCCAGGCCGCGCACCACTGCGCCCATCGCACGGTGGGCGGGAAGGTGCTCAGTCAGCAACCCCTGATGCAGAACGTGCTGGCCGACCTCGCGCTGGAGAGCGAGGCGGCGTTGGCCCTGAGCCTGCGCATGGGCCAGGCCCTCGACCAGCCCGACGATCCGCAACAGGCGCGTTTCGCACGCCTGGTGACGGCCGTGGGCAAGTACTGGATCTGCAAGCGCGCCCCGGCGATGATCAACGAAGCGGCCGAGTGCATGGGCGGCGCTGGCTACGTGGAAGACAGCATATTGCCGCGGCTGTACCGCGAGGCACCGGTCAATTCGACGTGGGAAGGGTCAGGCAATGTGCAGTGCCTGGATGTGCTGCGCGCGCTGTCCAGGGAGCCCGGGGTGCTTGAGGCGTTGTTCGCCGAGCTGGGCGACGGCCATGGCGACCCGCGCCTGGCCGCGCATATCGGCAACCTCAAGGGAGCGTTTGCTGACACCGGGGACATCCAGTACCGCGCCCGTCAGTTGACGGAGGACATCGCCTTGGCGTTGCAGGCCAAGCTGTTGCTGGAAGCGGGGAATGCCACGGTGAGCGATGCCTTCATCGGCAGCCGGCTGACAGGTGGTGGGCGGGTGTACGGCGCGTTGCCGCGGGGTGTGGATGTGCAGGCGCTGGTTGCCCGGTCGATGCCATGACACCAGGACAGTGCGGGCCGGGAGGTTCACTGAAGCCTGGGGATGTTTTTACCCAAGAACCTAGGCAAGATGGCTGACATGCATGTCCAGACAGGAAGCCCAGTGTGAGCCAAGCTTTTGAAGTTGTAGATACCGCCGAGCAGGCCGTCGATCGTCTGGCGGCCCTGCATGAACAAGCCACCGGTGCCCTCAGCCAGGCCCTCAAACGCTACCTCAAGGACCGCACCGAACCCGATGCCGGCGAGCGCGCGCTGTTCCGCTACCCGGCCCTGCGCCTGACCTATTACTGCCAGGGCGAGGCCCCGGTCATCACCCGTGCCTACGCCAAGGTACAGGTCGCCGGCACCTACAGCGTCACCGTCACCCAACCGGCAGCCTTCCGCAAGTACCTGCTGGAACAGCTGGGTCCGTTGATGAGCGACTTCACGGTCACCGTTGAAGTCGGCGTGAGCGAACAGAACATCCCCTACCCGTACGTGGTCGAGCAGGGCGACGAGCTTGCCGGCACCGGCATCACCGCCGCGGCGCTCGCGCGCGTGTTCCCCAGCACCGACCTCTCGGCCGCCACCGACGGCATCGCCGATGGCCTGTATGACTGGGATGCCGAACCCTTGCCGCTGGCGCTGTTCGACGCCGCGCGCGTGGACTTTTCCCTGCGCCGCCTGGTGCACTACACCGGCAGCGACTGGCGTCATGTGCAGCCCTGGATCCTGCTGACCAACTACCACCGCTACGTCGACCAGTTCATCGCCCACGGCCTCGAGCAGCTGCGCGATGACCCGCGCTTCGTGCGCATGGTCCTGCCGGGCAACGTCATCATCGACAAGGGCATGGACAACGGCGAGGCCCAGGCTCTGGTCGCAGGCGTGGTCTGGCACCGCTACCAGATGCCGGCCTACCACCTGATGGCCGCCGATGGCGACGGCATCACCCTGGTCAACATCGGGGTCGGCCCCTCCAACGCCAAGAACATCACCGATCACCTGGCCGTGCTGCGTCCGCACTGCTGGCTGATGATCGGCCACTGCGGCGGGCTGCGTCAGTCGCAGACCATCGGCGACTACGTGCTGGCCCACGCCTACATGCGCCGCGACGGGATTCTCGACCGGGTGGTACCGCCCAACATCCCGATCCCGGCGCTGGCCGAGGTACAGCTGGCGCTGCAGGAAGCGGCGGCGCAAGTCACTGGCGAGCGCGGCGACGACCTGAAAAAGCGCCTGCGTACCGGCACCGTCCTGACCTACGACGACCGTAACTGGGAGCTGCGCTGGGCCCAGGAGCGGCCGCTGATCAACCTGTCGCGCGCGGTGGCCGTCGACATGGAAAGCGGCACCATCGCCGCCCAGGGCTACCGCCTGCGGGTGCCATACGGGACCTTGCTGTGCGTGTCGGACAAGCCGCTGCACAGCGAGATCAAGCTGCCCGGCGCGGCCAACGCCTTCTACAACCGGGCGGTCAGCCAGCACCTGAAGATCGGCATCGCCGCGCTCGACCTGCTGCGCACCGAGCTCAACTCGTTGCACTCGCGTAAACTGCGCAGCTTCGATGAGCCGCCGTTCCGCTGAGGCCCCATGCCCTTGCCCCCCCGTTCCAAGCCGCGCCGCGCCGACGCGCGGCCTGCAGGCCCGCGTCGCCAGCCCAAGGCGCCGCCGGCCGAGCCACGCCTGATCCTGTTCAACAAGCCGTTCGACGTCCTGACCCAGTTCAGCGATGGCGAAGGCCGCGCCACCCTCAAGGACTTTATCGACATTCCCGGCATCTATCCCGCCGGGCGCCTGGACCGTGACAGCGAAGGCCTGTTGCTGCTGACCAACGACGGCCAGTTGCAGGCCCGCATCGCCGATCCCCGGCACAAGCTGCCGAAAACCTACTGGGTGCAGGTGGAAGGGGAGGCGAGCGATGAGCAGGTGCAGCGCCTGCGCGACGGGGTCGAGCTCAACGATGGCCCGACGCTGCCCGCCGAGGCCCGGCGTCTTGAAGAGCCTGAACTGTGGCCGCGCAATCCACCGGTGCGGTTCCGCAAGAGCGTGCCGACCAGCTGGCTGGAGCTGGTGATTCGCGAGGGCCGCAACCGTCAGGTACGGCGCATGACCGCCGCGGTCGGCCTGCCGACCTTGCGCCTGGTGCGTGTGCGCATTGGTGACTGGACGCTGGAGGGCCTGGACCAGGGCTGCTGGCGTGAAGTGCCGGCCAGGCGCTAGACGCCCTCGAGCAGGCCGACCACCACCGTCTTGATGATGAAGGCCAGCACGCCCAGGCCGAGGACGCAGAACAGGATGATCGTGCCGAAGCGCCCGGCCTTGGATTTCTTTGCCAGGTCCCAGACGATGAATCCCATGAAGCCGATCAGCAGGGTGACCAGGATGATCATCATCCATTCTTCGAACAGTGCAGGATCCATCGGCGCGCTCCGTCAGGCTGAGGCGCCGGAGTATACGCCTGGCGCGGGGCGCCGACTAACGCAGGTGGGTCAGGGGCAGTTCGGTGCTGGCCAGCACCTGGTTGAGCACGAAGCTTGAGCGCACGCTGGTGACGCCTTCGATGCGTGTCAGGCTGCCCAGCAGCAGCTTCTGGTAATGATCCATGTCCGGCACCACCACCTTGAGCTGGTAGTCGGCATCCATCCCGGTGACCAGGCTGCACTCCAGCACCTGCGGCAGGCCGCGGATCGCCGCCTCGAAGGTCTCGAAGCGCTCGGGGGTATGGCGGTCCATGCCGATCAGCACATAGGCGGTCAGGCTCAGCCCCAGTTTCTTGCGGTCCAGCAGCGCCACCTGGCGTGAAATGTAGCCATCGTCTTCCAGCTGCTTGACCCGCCGCGAGCATGGGGAAGGGGACAGGCCGATGCGTTCGGCGAGCTCCTGGTTGGAGATACGCGCATCGCGCTGCAGTTCGGCAAGGATGCTCAGGTCGTAGCGGTCAAGCTTGCTCATGAAAGGGGCCTTTTCTGTCTGGATTGCGGCAAATTATCAATCAGGGGTTAAAAATTGCGCAAGTGATATTTAACTCCGCAATCTTAGCAATCCTCTGCCGGCTCTGATGCCCTATCTTTATCAACAGAATCACTGCCCGGACATCAGTCCACGGCGACCGGCCCAAGAGGGCGGTTGCGGCCAGCCATCCAACAGGACAGGCGAGGCCCCCGGGCTACACCCCGTCCACAAGACGGCGTGAGGTGAGCCGGCGCCACAAGCGCCGAGCACGGACGACAATTCTCGAAGGGAGGCCCCAGTGGCCTCCCTTTTTTATGCACCAGGCACCCTCACACAACCCTGCTCCCGCATTTTCATCTACACCTTCAATCACCGTTGTAGACTGGTGCGGTAACAATCCGGTTTCCAACGAGAGAAACAGCATGAAGTCACGCATCTGGCAGTTGGCGGGTGTAGGTTTGCTCAGCCTGGGAGTGTCCTGTTTGGCCTGCGCCCAAGGCCCGAACGAAGGCCATGGCGGCCAGGGCCCCCAAGACCCCAACAGCGGCGGTCATGGCAGCTCACCCTTGAATTCGCGCGACGAAGTGCGCCAGACCCAGCCCCCGCGCCAAGGTAATTACCAGGACATCCCTCGCCGCAACGGCAACGGCCAGCAGTGGCAAGCCGGAGGCAACGGCCAGCGCCCGAGTGAAAACTGGCCAGGGCGCCCCGACGGCGGTGGCAACGGCTGGGGCTCGGGCCCGCAGTACCGTCCCGGTCACACTGTCGACCGGTTCGCCGACCGCTATTCAAAAGTCCCCTACCGCGGGCAGGACTACTTCTATTCCGGTGGCTACTGGTACCGTCCACAGGGCCCGAACTATGTGGTCGTCACTCCGCCCTATGGCGTGCGGGTCGATTACCTGCCCTCGTATGCCCAGGAAGTCTGGCTGGGCGGCGCCTTGTTTTTCCTGGCAGCTGACACCTACTACCAATACCTCGCCGACAGCCGTCAGTACGTGGTCGTCAACCCGCCTGTCGCCACCCCCGCGCCCCAGCAGGCCACCGGCTACGACGTCATCGCCTATCCCGCCTACGGACAGACAGCTGAGCAGCAGCAACAGGACCGCTACCAATGCCATCGCTGGGCTGTCGATCAGTCCGGGTTCGACCCCGCATCGGCCACCTATGCGCCCGCGGCGAATGTGACGGATACCTATCGACGGGCATTGGGCGCCTGTTTGAGTGGGAGGGGATATAGCGTTAATTGAGAAGCGAAATGGACTACAGATACTTCGGAACGCGTGAAGTAGCTTTCTGCATGCCGCTCAAGGAAAGTAGCGCCTCGAATTCATCGCGCGCCCTATCGTTCGTCTTCACGGAGGCAAGCGCATGACCACCCGACACCGGAGACGAAAAGCAAGCCCGTGCCTATCAACATGCGTACTGACGCAAAACGTCGAGATCTTATTGATACAGCCGCCCAGATACTTCGTATGGACCGCACCAGCTTCATCCTGGATGCGGCGTGCAAGCGCGCTGAGGAGGTCATTATTGACCGGCGCTTGTTCCTGCTCGACGACGAAGCGTTTCATCGATTCGAGCAGGCGCTGGAAGCCAATCCCATGAGGAATAACGAATGCGTCAGGGATCTTCTGGCAAGGCCCCAACCCTGGAGTTGAGTACTCCGGAAAAGCTGATGCCCGATGTGTCCTTGATCGACTTCGCAAACCGTGGGCGTGGCGCTGGAGGCTCAAGGCCGAGGGTTCGCTGTCGCGCTGTTGGCCGACGCAGTCGAGCGAGCCCTGGGTGCAGCGGAGGTGGTGGGCTCAACCGCCATGATTGTCCACCCCCTCGATGAGTCCCTCGCGAGTTTCTATGCCCGATTCGGCAATTTTAAAACCTGCCCAGACCTCACACCTCTCACGATGATGCTCTCACTGCGCTGACTACCAGCTTCATCAGGCCGCAGGCACCAACCCATACGAAGCCAGCTGCTCGACACTGCCACGGTGCTGGATCAGGCGCGGATCATCCAGCGGCAAACGCTGGCCCAGCTCGCTTTCCAGAATCGCCTGCAGCTTGACGTTGTCGACCTTGCCGTCGGCGCCCACAGCTTCTTTCAGTTTTTCCGGCGCGACCTGAGCGGTGGTACCGCCCGGGTAGTAGATGGCGCCGGTGGCGAAGTCGACGCCGAAGGCGATCAGCCCGGGGATGACATAGAACAGGATACCGATGGCGTCGAGGGCCACGATCACGGGGTCGACCTTGCCCTCGATCTGCCCACGGCGCTCAGGGTAGAACAGCGTGCCGCAGGCCGTCAGCTGGGTCAGCAGGGCAGCGACCAGGGCGCCACCGATGACGCGGGATTGGATGCGCATTTGAATCTCCGGAAATAAAAGCCACGAACGATGCCAGGCAGAGCGCCTGCACCTGAAGCTAAGACCATGAAGAGGCAGGTCAGGTTCGCCGTTATACTCGCCCGACTGTTCGAGGGCCACCATGATTTCATTACCGATAGATGCCGTACTGCCCGCGCTGCGACGCGCCTTGTCCGAGCGCCACGAAGCCGTGCTCGAAGCGCCGCCCGGCGCGGGCAAGACTACCCGCGTTCCCCTGGCGCTGCTCGACGCGCCGTGGCTCGCCGGGCAGCGCATTGTCATGCTCGAGCCACGCCGGCTGGCGGCGCGGGCGGCGGCGGAGCGGCTGGCCAGCGAGCTGGGTGAGAAGGTCGGCGAGACGGTCGGCTACCGCATTCGCCTGGACAGCAAAGTGGGGCCCAACACGCGCATCGAGGTGGTCACCGAGGGCATCCTGACACGCCGCCTGCAGGCCGATCCGGCGCTGGAAGGGGTGGGGCTGCTGATCTTCGACGAGTTCCACGAGCGCAGTCTGGATGCGGACCTCGCCCTGGCCCTGAGCCTCAATGGCCGGGAGCTGCTGCGCGACGACCCGCCCCTGAAGATCCTGCTGATGTCGGCAACCCTGGAGGGCGAGCGCCTGTCGCGCCTGCTCGACGATGCGCCGGTGGTCAGCAGCCAAGGGCGCATGCATCCGGTGGAAATGCGCTGGGGGCGGCCGTTCCAGCCAGGCGAGTTCATCGAGCCGCGGGTGGTCGATGCGGTGTTGCAGGCCGTGGCGGACGAGTCCGGCAGCCTGTTGGTGTTCCTGCCAGGCCAGGCCGAAATCCGCCGCGTGCATCAATCCCTGCAGGATGCCCTCGGCGATCGGCGGGACCTGCTGCTGTGCCCCCTGCACGGCGAGCTGGACCTCAACGCGCAGCGCGCGGCCATCGAACCTGCGCCGCACGGGCTGCGCAAGATCGTGCTGGCGACCAACATCGCCGAGACCAGCCTGACCATCGATGGCGTGCGCGTGGTGATCGACGCTGGGCTGGCGCGGGTGCCGCGTTTCGATCCCGGCAGCGGCATGACCCGCCTGGATACTCAGCGCATCTCGCGCGCCAGCGCCACCCAGCGCGCGGGCCGCGCCGGGCGCCTGGAACCGGGCGTGTGCTACCGGCTCTGGTCCGAGGCCCAGCATGACCAGTTGGCCGCGCACGGCGCCGCGGAGATTCTCCAGGCTGACCTGGCAGGCATGGCCCTGCAGCTGTCGCGCTGGGGCGTAACCCCGGACCAGTTGCAGTGGCTCGACCAGCCACCCACCGCCGCCTGTTCCCAGGCTCAGGACCTGCTCACCCGGCTCGGCGCCTTCCGGCCTGGCAGCCGTGACACGCTCAGCGAGCACGGACAGGCCATGGCCGAGCTGCCGGCCCACCCGCGCATCGCGCACCTGCTGCTACGTGGCCAGGACCTGGGCCTTGGCGACATGGCCTGTGACGTCGCGGCCTTGCTCGGCGAGCGCGACATCCTGCGCGGGGGCGGCGCCGACCTGCACACCCGCCTGGCTCTGCTCAGCGGTGAAAGCCGTGCCGCGCGCGGCAGCCAGGGCGGTGTGCAACGCGCCCGCCAGTTGTCGCGCCAGTACCGTGGAATGCTGCGCGGCAAGGCGCGCACCGCGGTACCCGATGCTGACCATCCACGCTGGCTCGGCGCCTTGCTGGCGCTCGCCTATCCCGACCGGGTTGCCCAGCAACGCCGTGAGGGTGGCGGCGAATATCGCCTGGCCAACGGCCGCGCCGCCGTGTTCGCCGAAGCCGATGCCCTGATGAAATACCCCTGGCTGGTGATCGCCGACCTCGGCAGCCGCCAGGGCCAACGCGAAGAGCGCATCTACCTCGCCGCCGATTTCGATCCGGCGTTGTTCGACGGCGTGCTGGCCGAGCAGGTCGAGACCCTCGACCTGCTGGACTGGGACGAGCGCGAGAACGTGTTGCGCGCCGAACGCCAGCGCAAGGTCGGTGAGCTGGTGCTCGGCCGCGAGCCGCTGCCCGGGCTGGACGAAGACGCGCGTGCCCGCGCCTTGCTCGGCCTGGTCCGGCGCAAGGGCCTGGCCCTGCTGCCCTGGACCCCCGAGCTGCGCCAATGGCAGGCACGCGTGGCGTTGCTGCGCCAGATTGACCTCGACAAGGACGGCCACAGCGAATGGCCCGACCTCGGTGACGAAGCCCTGCTCGGCACCCTCGAAGACTGGCTCCAGCCCTATGTCGGCAAGGTCTCGCGCCTGAGCCATTTCGCCCAGCTCGACCTGTCGTCGATCCTGCGCAACCAGCTTCCCTGGCCGCTGCCCCAGCGCCTGGACGACTGGGCACCTGTCCATCTCCACGTGCCGTCCGGCTCGAACATCCGCCTGGACTACAGCGAGACCCCGCCGATCCTCGCCGTGCGCCTGCAAGAGCTGTTCGGCCTGGCCGACACCCCACGCATCGCCCAGGGCCGCCTGCAGGTCAAGCTGCACCTGCTGTCACCCGCGCGGCGGCCGGTGCAGGTGACTCAGGACCTGGCCAGCTTCTGGCGCACCACCTATGCCGAGGTGAAGAAGGACTTGAAGGGCAGGTACCCCAAGCACTACTGGCCCGACGATCCACTGGTGGCCGAGGCGACCGCGCGGGCGAAGCCGCGCAAGTCCTAGATCGGCGATCGCTCGGCAGCCGCCAGCACGGGGCCCTGCCTCAGGGCCATAAGACGACTGCCTCTCGGCCTGACTTTTCCCTCACCTCGATAGCGAAGAGGAGGGGCAGCGTGCTTGATCGATCTGCTCCTCGCGGCCTGACAGGCCCGGATTCGTATCGGTACCGCCGCTGGTCCATCGCAGACACACCCTGTTGTGTATTTTCAATATCATTTAACAATAAAGACAGTGTGGTTATTTTGCCGGCGACGTAACGTTCTGCTTGAGAATTGAACCTAGGAACGACCATGAGAAGGAAATCGAGCGCGCTTGATTCAGTAGACCTGCAAATCCTGTCTATCATGCAGTCGGATTGCCGAACCACCCTCTCCAAATTGAGCGAAAAGGTCGCTTTGAGCGAGACGCCTTGCTGGCGGCGCCTCAAGCGGCTTGAAGACGACGGATACATCAAGCGCTACCAGGCGATCCTTGACAAGCACGTGCTGGGCTTCGACGTCACAGCGTTCATTCAACTGTCCGTGGATTCCCATACCCCCGAATGCACGCGTGACCTCGAACAGCGCCTGACTGCTTCGCCCGAAGTGATGGCGCTGTACAACGTCACCGGCGACTTCGATTTCATGGTCCACATCGTCTGTCCGAACATGCAGATCTACTCGCGGTTCGTCGAACTGAATTTACGCTCGCTTAAATGCATCAAACAGATCAAGACATCGGTCAGCCTGCGGGAAATCCGCGCCAGCAACGAACTGCCAATCTGCTCGATATCCGCTTGAGTTACGTTATTCGGTGGAAGGCTGGGCGTATACGTCCGGGCGGTGGAGTTGCCACAGGTAGTTGGGCTGGTTGACCGGTGTAAAACCTATCTTTGCGTACAGCCATGGCGCGGTGGTGGTGGCCAGCAGAATGCGGCGTAGCGCGCTGGCCTCGGGCACTTCGAGCAACGTTTCCGACAATCGCCGTCCCAGGCCGCGTCCCCGGTACGCCTCGTCGACGAATACGTCGCACAGATAGCCGAAGGTCGAGAAATCCGTGACCAGCCGGGCGAAGCCCACTTGCCGAGCACCGTCGTAGGCGCCCACGCACAGGCTGTTGGCTATGCTCGTTTCCACGCGATCCCGAGATATGCCGGCCGCCCAGGTCGAGGTGGTGAGGAAGGCGTGAACGAAGGGGATATCCAGACGAGCTTTGTCCAGCGTCAGTATGATGTTGTCGATCTCAATGATGGTGTCCATGAAGCCCTTCCTTAAGTGCGGGATCGTCTTGCCTGCGATAGAGGGCCACCAGGGCCACCGCCAGTGCCGCGAGCGCGCAGTTGATATACCAGAACAGGGTGAAGTCGCCCGACGCGGCGAAGCGGCTGGCGATCCCATTACCTGCCACTGCGCCCAGCAGCCCCATCAGGCCCAGCACACCGAAGCCCGCGGGGAGCAGATCTACCGACAGGCCTTTGCTGAGCAAAGCATCGATCGCAGGATCAATGGTGATTTCGCCGAGCGTAAATAGCAGCACGCTGATCAGGAACAGTGGCTGGACGGAGGATTCGGCCAAAAGCCAAAACGCCATCAACATCAAGCCGAAGCCTAGGGCCAGGGTGAGATACACCGACAGTTGCTGCGACAGCCACTTATTGAGGGGAATCTGCAGCGCCAGCACTGCAGCGGCGTTCACCCAGAATACATGGGCCACGGCATCCGTACCCCACGCGCTATCGGCGACCAGGGGAAACGCATACTCCAGCTGAATGTAGTGGAATTGGTAGCACAGGGTGACGATCATCAGGGTCATGGTTAGTGGCATGCCTACGACGGCACGTACGGCCTTGCCGAAGCCGGGCTTCGGCAAGTCAATGCGTTCGGGGGACGTCGATGGAGCGCGTACGCCCCGGAGGACCCACAGCGCCACGACCTGAATGCATGCTGCGAACGCGAAGAACGCAAATGCTGTTTGGTCGATGAGCGCGGCCCCAAGGGAGCTGCCCAACGCTACACCGAGGTTGTTGACCGTACTTCTGAAGGAAAATAGCAGGTAGTGGTTGTCACCCGGCGTCAGCGCAACGAGGGCGGCCTTCGCCGCGGGAGTGAAGAACGCTTTGCTCATGCCCAGCGCCAGGCTTAGCGCGCAAAGGGCAGGCACTGAGGACACTCCGGTGGCGAACAGGACGTAGGTGGCGATCTGCAAGACCAAGCCGACCTTCATCGTGAGTAAGGGGTTTGTTCGGTGGCTCAGGTAGGCCCCCGCAAACGATGCCACGTATTGTCCCGTCAGAAATAGCGTGAGCTGCCCCGCGGCGAAGGCCGGGGATTGCCCAAGTACCTTGACTAGGTACACCACGAAGAAGGGAATGACCGAAAAGTAACCCAGTGCGGTGAGGAACTGGACCAGTACGACGCGCCGTGCGTCGCTCGGCATGGAGACCAGCAGGGAGCGCAGACTCATGGGGCTGCTATGACCTGGATGTGGTCGATTTCCAGATTCAGGCGTTCCTCCAGTAGATGCCGGTTGGGCGCCGAGACGATGATGCCGCCATGACGATGGAACGAGTCGGTCATGTCCTCGATTCTGTCACCGGGCGCAAGGTTCATCTCGAGCCAATGAATGTACTCGGCACTGTTCTCAGGCAGGTGGATCGACTGTATGGTGCCTGCTGGGAAGTCGAAATAGCCGATGGCGGCGCAGCCTCGGCGGGCGAGTGTCACTTGCATCGTCTCCCCGAGCAGTAGCCGGGCGTGGGCGGTTATCATGTCGAAACCCGTCGCTATCTCCACTAGATTCCAGATACGGTCGCCTCCCGGGCGGTTATGGCATTCGATGATCTCGATCGCCTCGCCGTCGACCTTGAATTCCAGGTGGCCCGGGCCGTCGGTAAGGCCGATAACATCCAGGCAGCGGTCGATATAATCCCGTTGGTTTTCGGACAGCCCGGGTGATTCGGGATCGACCAGGTGCCCGAGCTCCACCAGCCCGCTTACCCCACCCAGGCGCTTCTCTGTCACGGCCAGTAAATGGTGTACCCCATTGATGCTAAAGGTCTCGCAACTGAATTCCTCTCCTGGTACCCAGGTTTCGACGATGTAGCGTCGGTTTGCTGCGAGGGTCACGGTGGCGCCGGGCTCGACGCGCTGCACGTCGCGGCTGCCGGTCCCATCCACAGGCTTGACCACTAGGGTACCGTCGCCTTCATTGTGCAGCCTGGTATCGGATGCGCTGGTCCGTCGCTCGAAGAAGGCGACCTTGGTGAGCCCGTGGCGGCGCAAAGCCTCGCGCGTCAATAGCTTGTTCCGGGAAACCAGTGAGACGTTTAGCGACGGGGCCGCGATATCCAGGACCCGCCCGATGATCGCCGCCGGGACGGTGCCAAGTTCGGTGAACGACAGCACCGCCCGCAACGGCGTTGATGCGTCGATAGCGATGGCCCTGAACAGCAGGCCAGGGAGGTCGTCGAAATCCGCTAGGTGGATTTCGCACGGTGCCATACGTTGCCAAGGAGTCAGTCGGTTCGTTTCAGTTAGCACAATGACCGATGGCGCCACGGCCATGACTTTATGCAGGTAGTCGTCTGTGGGGCCGAGCAATAGCAGGCTCATCGATCATCCTTGCAAGTCGAGGGTCAGTTCGGAAAACACGTACGAGAACTCGTCTAGCGCGTCCTGGCTGACGTTCAGCGGCACGATCAGTTTCAGAACAGCGGGATCATGCTGGCAGATCGTGGTACAGACCTGATTGAGAAAAAGCGAGTGCCACAGGTTGAAGCAGGTCTCGGTATCCCGCATGCGGATGAAGAAGCAAGCGCCGAGTACGGTTACATCCTCGATCACGTCCGGACAACGTGTCGCGCAAGCGCGGAGTTGCCCGCCAAAGCGCTCCAGTGGCGCCAGCGCATCGTCAGGTCGAAGGTAATCGTCGAGCAGGTCCAAGACAGCGCTGGCTAGGTTCAGCGCCAAGTTGTTGTTCGCGAAGGTACTGCCGAGGATCTTCTGGCAACCGGCCCGGGCGAAGAGTTTGTCGAACAGCAGCGTCCGTAGCATCAATTGGGCACTGGGTATCATGCTCCCGGTCAGCGCTTTGGCCAGCAACAGCACGTCGGGCCGTTCACGCCAGCCCAGCGCCTGCATCGCCGAATAGGCGCCGCAGCGACCCAACCCAGAGAACACTTCGTCGACGATGCTGACTGTGCCGAACTCCCGGCACGCCCGGAGCAATTGGTCCGCTTCGTCGGCAGCGCAGGTACGACCGCCGCCCATGGTCTGGACGGGTTCGATAAGCAGGGCGGCGATGTCCTTATGGGAGACCAGCGCCAACGCCTGGTCGATCTCCTCGAAGAACACCACCTCCAGGTCGGGGCGCAGCATCTCGAAATCCACTTGATGGGCCGGCTGATCGCTAAGGTGAAGGGTCAAAGCACTGTTGCCATGGAAGCAGCCCCGCCGGACCAGTACCCTTCGCCGTGAGGTGTGTAACAGCGCGGCCTTGACCGCTCCTTCCACCGCTTCGGTGCCCGTGGTCAAGGTGCACAGCTTCCACGAGCCGTGCAGTTCGATACGGTCAACCAGGCGCTCCGCCAGTAAGGCGGCCCCGGTGCAGATACCCAGTGGCGCCCCGGTGGGCAGGTCCTGCTGGATCAGTGCCACCAGTCGCTGCTGGACCGCTTCATTGTTATGCCCGAGGATCGAAGTGCCGTAGTGCCCGACGAAGTCCAGCCAGCGTTTGTCTTCGTTGTCGTACAGGAACTCGCCTTTAGCCCGAAGGAATACCGGGGCCCCGCCCAGTTGCTGCAATTGGGCGACCCAGTGCGGGTTCACCAGTGCCTGGTATCGTTCCAGTGCGGTCGACGGGATCACAGGAAATCTTCCATAGCGAAATTGAGGGGCGGGCGGCGGTTGACGACGTGGAGGCGGTGCAATTCTTCCCAGGCACGGTGAGTCAGCTCTAACAGCAGGGCGTAGGCCGTGGCGGTGGACCGTTGCTGTGCCACGCTCAGTTCGCCCACTTCGCACAGCATGATCCTCGAGATGTACTGGTGGGCCAGTTTGTCGTTCAACTGCTCATGCTTGCGTGATGGGCGGTTGTTGAAGGCAGGGGTGCTGCTGAATTCCGCGGAGAGGGCGTTAAGCAGGTTTTCCTGACCTGGCAGCCCTTCGGTAATGGTGGCTGCTGCGAAGTACGACACCACGTCGCAGGTCGCGAAATAGGTATAGAAGTCGCACAACAACTGGGCGAAAGGTGTCGGTAGTGCCGTGTGCAATGCCTCTTCGCTCATGCCCAACGATTTGCAGGTTTTGAGCTCATAAAGCTCATGTCCGGCCTCTTCCATGTAGTAGCGGCGCGCAAGCTTCTTCAGCGGCCGGGGCAGTCGCTGGGCGATGGCCGGGCAGATCAGGTCGATAAACCGGTCGGTTATGTAGTACTCCTGGGCGTAGCTTGCGGCGATCAGGGCGTCGCGGCGATCGTTCTCGTCGTTGAACGAGGCACGGTATTGGTTGCTGCTTTGCTCGGCTAGGAAATCCAGCCCCCAACGTTCCAGACGGATGGCTAGGTTCAGACCCGAATCCTCAGCATGGATAGGCAACACGCTCACGCAGAGCTTCTGCGCACCCGGCTGTTGGCTGCGCACTAGCAGCCAGGTTAGTACCGACAGGCATTTGCGCACTTCGCCCACCCAGAACGCGCTGAGTTCCACGGTAACCTCGCGCGGCGGCTCGCCCAGTAGCCGCTCAAGCAGCAGGGTGGCTGCGGAAACTGCGGGCGGACAGATGACCGTCCAGCTCTGTAGAGATACGCGGGCATAGACCAGGTAGACGTTCGGGCTACTGGTGTACAAAGCATCGAAAGGGCGCGGCGAGCTGTCGGCAATTAGGTCCAGTAATTCACGTGCAACTTCGGGGTTGGTGAAGCCGTGCCGTTGCAAGGCCAGCCCGGCTTCCTCAAGGGCCTGCCGCAACAGTTCGTGTTTCGTCGCGAGGGTGTGTTCGGGAGCCGATTCCCTGATCAAACCGGCATCGTCGAGCACCGAAACAATGTCCTGGAGCTGCGGGTCAGCCATTTTCTGCTGCAGTGCCTGCCAGTGCTCGCTGTCTCCACGCATCAGACCCTTCAATGTCACGTCGAGCAACGCCATGGATTCGGAAGACAATGCGAACTCGGAATCTTTTTCCCCAATCTCAACCGTTCCTCTTTCCGGGTTTGAATGAAAATAGCCGACGTTGAGGAACGGTTTGCGGTAATTGCCAATGGACCACTTTTCCATGTCGGCTTCCTCAAGTGAACAAGCGAAGTGTTACGACCGACTTGTAGTGCGAGCAGATCTGGCTGTCCCAGCGTCCCATCAGTTCGAGCAGCGAACAGGTGTGGACCAGCGTCACTCGGGCTTCCTCCTCAGAGATCGCCGGGAAGTGGCACAGTAATTCATTGGTGATGTTGCCGTGGCCTCCGGATTCGTTGACGTTGGAGTGCCCAATAATCGGGCCCCAGAACGCCTTGGGAACGTCTAGGCGCTGGCAGGATTCGATGAACAGTTCGTTGAATTCCGGATAGGGCTCTTCAAACAGAAACAGCGCGCTGATGAACGACAACAGATGCTGGCGGGCATATACACCGAGCGAAGAATAGATCGAGAAGGTTGAATCCAGAGGCGTCAACTGCCCGAGCTTGTGCTTGTCGATCCCCACCGCGTGCAGAGCATCGGCTAGCAGCGATTCATGATCATGCTCTTCCAGGAACAGCTTTTTGACCCCTTGGTACACCTCAGAGCTCGTGTGGTGGGCCATCGCCGGCGAGATGACTTTCGGTGCTTGCTTGACGATGTGGTAGTACTCGATGGCGAAGCCGATGAGTTGAGAGCGCGTGACACTCTGGTCCCTCATGCGGGTATACAGCGGCGAGTCGCCCTGTTTCCGGTGGAAGCTGGCGATAGTGGCGTTGAGTTTGCGCGTGAACTCCTTACCTGAAAGTACCCCGACAGGCTTGGGGTAGCGGCTTTCAGTCAGCAAATAGTGCTTGTCCAGGTCGACGATAAGCGCGGCTACCGACTCCGCCTCGAAGCGTGCTTCGTGCTTGCGGTAGAGCTCGTCGGTGCTGAGGCAACCCGTTTTCAGGTCGGTCAGCAGCTCCATCAAGCTTGCTTCCTGCGGATCCTGCAGCACTACGCTCTGCAGCCGGTAGTCCAAATGATGGCTGTTACCTACCTGAGTATGCAGGACGCCTGCCCGGAACTTGGGATAACGAAATCGTTGGCTATGGGTTTGCATCCGGGCGCTCCTTATGGGTTGACTGGTCGGAGAAGGGTGTCGGTGGTCGAATAAAAATCCCAAACGGCGGAGTGGAAGTTGTTGTACAGCTCCACGAACACATGGGTGTTGGATTTCATGCTGCGCAACTGGTCTGCGGTCACCACGGGTATTTCGGCGAACAGCTCCCGAGTAAGTACGCCGTGCTCGGCGCTGATATTGATGTTGGCGTGGGCCAGGATCGGGTCAATGAACGCTTTGTCGATCTTTCCGCTGGCCTGCATTGCCAGGATGTAGCTGTCGACCTCGATGTCCTTGCCCTCGAGAATGCCCATGGTGGTGAAGAAGAACAGCGGATCGGTCGCTGCCCAATAGGCCAGTGCATTGCACAGAGCCAGGGTTTCCGGCAGTGGCACCGATGCGCGTATCTGCTGCCGGGTGAGACCGAGCGTACTCAGCGCTTCGAAGATGAGTTCATCGTGCCCATACTCCTCACCGTAGAACTCGTTCATCTTCAATCGGGCTTTTTCCGACGCCACATAATTGAGTACCGGGGAGTCGAACCAACTTTCCCGATAGAGAAAGTTAAAATTCTCGATGGCCATGCCGTAATAAACGTTCGCCGACACGTGCTCCGGCGTCTGCAATGCGTGCCAGAACTTGTTTGTATAGAGCATCTTGTAAAGCAACTCGGCCTGAAGGTCCTCGATGATGAGTATGGCTTCATCACCGGTCATATACCGTTCGCCGGAGTTGACTCGGTAGGCCAGGTTGCTCTCGGCAAGCGACTCCAGCAAATCCCCCACTTCTTGGCTAGGTAAGGCGCGGTTGAGCGCACAGACTTCGTCCAGTGTCCTGGATCCGTCGCATAGTGCGAGCACTTGGTTCCACTGGGCGGTGTCTCCTGTCAAACCGCTTATTTCATGCTCGTTGTCTGAGAACGAAAACGTTCTCGCCGCGGGGTCATGACCCTCTTTGAACCGGCCAAATGCGACAAAGTTATCGCTCATTCCAATGCTCCTCGTCGAAAAGGAAAGCCGGGCATTGTGCCCGGCCAGTGACGTCCTGTTACAGATGAGCGGCCATAAGGATCGGGCGCTGAGTTTTGGCCTTGATCACAATTTTCTTGCTGGAGGTAGCAACTTTCTTTTCCGATTTGGCAACGGTAGTCGACATGGTTATATCCCTTAATTAGTGGTAGTGCCGGTCCGGTCCGATACATGGCGGGCATATAGTCAAACATCGAGATTTCTAATACCGGCGCAACTATTTAAGCACTAGGTGAAGAAAATAAAATTGCTTTTATGAAAGCTTTCTGACACAAGATTTGGAAAATTCTTCCAAACCTTGCGGCGCCCAATCCAGCGGCGACAGGTATTGCAGCAGTTCTCCGGCTAAAGCCTTGCCGGTTTCGCCCGGCGCCTCGGTGGCTTGCTCTTCGTGGCGCCGTCGTCAATGTTTCCGCCCAAACCAGCGTGGGATGATTGGATGACTGTCAAACATGGGCGGAAATAAACCGAAATCAGTCAATGTTGCTCGTGCAGGTTGGCTGTCGATGCTACTTGAGCGTGGCGACCGTAACCTTCAATGAAATGGGAGCCTATAGCTTGTCAATGTGTCGGAGTGTCAGGTGATACCAAGCATTACTGGCCCGAAGATCCTCTTGTCGCCGAGGCAACCGCACGGGCCAAACCGCGAGGAACGTAGCCTGGAACGATGCGCTAATCGCATAAAGGCAATTGATAGTTATGCGTTTTGTTGAATTAGCTTATGCCTGATAGGTCTTTTACATGATCTGGATATCCTTTTAGCTTCTAACGCGACCCGACCCCATTCCTGGCGGAGGTGACACACCCACCACCAGGAAAGCGCACTCATGGCTTCGCAAAACCAGTTGCATCTTGGCCTGTTGTTCAATTCACCAGGCAGCGATTCCGGTATCGCCCAGGTCGATAGCAGTGGCCAATCGACCTTCAGTAGCCTGTCCGGTTACCTCGAGACCACGCGCCAGCTGGAGCAGGCCTGCTTCGATTTCGTGATGGTTGCCGACCAGGCCTATCAGGACAGCGCCCACCCTCAACCACCGCGTCCCGAGCCGATTACCCTGTTCTCGGCGCTGGCAGCCGTGACCACCCACATCGGCCTGGTGCCGACGGTGTCGAGCACCTTCACCGCGCCGTTCAACCTGGCGCGGCAGATTCTTTCGCTGGATCAGCTCAGCAATGGCCGCGCAGCGTGGAACGTGGTGACGTCGAGCATTGGTGAAGCCAACTTCGGCGACACCCCGCTGCCTGGGCATACGGAGCGGTATCGACGAGCGCTGGAGCATGTCCAGGTAGTGCGCAAGCTCTGGGCGTCGTGGCAAGACGACGCCATCAGCACCAACTCCTCCGGCAAGCTCAGCGTCGATCCTTCGCGGGTGCATCGTATTGATCATCGCGGCGAGTACTATCAGGTTGCCGGCCCGTTGAACGTGGCGCGCTCCGCCCAAGGTGAGCCAGTGCTGTTCCAGGCCGGTTCATCGACCGACGGCAAGGCTTTCGCAGCACATTTCGCCGAGGCGGTGTACACCGCCCAGCACCACATCGGGCAGGCTCGGCAGTTGCGCGACGATATCCGCGACCAGGCCAGGCTGCTGGGCCGCAACCCCGCCCACGTGAAGATCCTGCCCGGGCTGAGCACGGTCATCGCCGACAGTGACGAGGCCGCTCGCCGGCTCAATGACACCATCGTCGAGGCGTTCGGCGCCGAAATCTGGTCGGCGCTGGAAAAACAGCTTGGCGGCATCGACCTGGGCGGTTTTGATCTTGACCGGCCGCTGCCGATCGATCGACTGCCGCCGGTGCTTTCGATCGAGGGCCGGCAAAGCCGATATGACGTGTTCCGCCAGTTCGCCGTGGAACAGCGCTGGACCTTGCGCCAATTGCTGGAACTGCAAGGCGGTTCGGCAGGCCATGGACGCATCGTAGGCAGTCCGAAGCGGGTCGCCGACCATATTCAGCAGTGGTTTGCCGAAGGTGCCTGCGATGGCTTCATCGTGATGCCCGGCCATGGCCCCGACGGCGCGCAGCTGTTCGCTGAGCAGGTAGTGCCGCTGCTACGCCAACGCGGGCTGTTCCGCCACCAATACACCAGCGACACCCTGCGCGGGCATCTCGGTCTGCCTTTCCCGCGTAGCCGCTATGGCGCGCAACTCGCCGCAAACGCCGTCTACAGCCATTCATCCCTCTCACGCTGAAGAGTCCTCATGCCCAACCATTCTTTGACCCTCCTGACCCTGGCCGTGGGGCTGGGTTCGCTGGACGGTGTGCTTGCCGCGACCGTCGCCGCCGAACCCGATACCAGACTCCAGACCGTTGTGGTCCAGCGCGAACGACTTTCCAGCACCGACGAGGCCGAGCAGAAAGTCCGAGCGATTCCTGGGGGAGCCAGCGTCGTCACCGCGGCAGAAACCGAGCAAGGTACCGCATCGGCGCAAAACATCCTCGCTTACCAGCCGGGGGTATTCGTGCAAAGCGTGGGAGGAAATGACGGCATTCACGTGTCCATCCGGGGATCGGGGATTCTGTCCAACGTCGGCAACATGCCGCTGGGGGTGAAATACCTGATGGACGGCTTGCCACTCACCGGACCCGGCGGTGCCTCGTATGAGCTGTTCGAGCCGCTGGGCCTGGCGCACACCGAAGTGCTGCGCGGTGCCAACGCTTTCGAATATGGCGCGCTGAGCCTGGGAGGGGCGATCAACTTCGTCAGCAAGACCGGCCTGAGCAACCCCGGCACTCGCCTGCACCTGGAAGGGGGCAGTTTCGACTATCACAAAAGCCAGTTCTCCACCGGTGGCACGCTGGGCAATGCCGACTACTACATCAACCTGACGGAGTCGCGCCGCGACGGTTTCCAGGACCAGACTTTCAAGAAGTCTAAGGGCTTGAGCTCGAATTTCGGCTACCGCTTCAGCCCGGAACTCGATACCCGGGTGTTCCTGCGCTACCGCGAGGAGTATCACCAAGCCTCTGGCGCCCTGACCAAGGCGCAGTTGCGCAACAACCCGGAGCAGAACAACGCCGCCGTGCTCGCCAGCCGTAACCTGGTGGACAAGTACGGCTCGTTCCAGATCGGCAGCAATACCACCTGGCGGATTGATGACGACGCCCGCCTGGAAGTCGGCCTTGGCTACTACAAACTGCCCCAGCGCCTGAACGTGTACAGCACCACCCCAAGCAGTTCGGACTACCGCGACACCAGCCTGAGCCTTCGCTACACCCGCTACGACAGCGTGTTCGGGCTGGACAGCGAGTCCACCGCGGGCTGGTTCTTCACCGACCAGACCACCGGACGCACAGATACCTACGCACGCAATGCCGACGGCACGCTCAGGCGTACCAAGTACAACCGCTACAAAGGCTCGTACGACAATGTGTTCAGCCTCGGCAACACCCTCGACCTGACGCCGCAGGTCAGGCTGTTCAGTGGCCTGTCAGCGGTCAATGTCCGACGCAATATCGCCATCGAGCAGTCGGCGGCGCCGATCAACGCAGGTCAGCAGGGCGATCTGGATGACAACGACTGGAGCCTCGCACCACGCCTGGGAATTACCTGGCAGGTCATCCCGGAACTGCAGCTGTTCGCCAACGTAAGCCGTTCGTTGAATCCGGCGGCCACCTGGCAGTATTCGCCGTCCACCTTCAGCACCTCGCTCAATTACGTCAAACCACTGGTCAACCAGAAAGCCAACACCGCCGAGATCGGCTTGCGTGCCACGGGCAAAACCTATGACGCCAGCCTGGCCGTCTACCGCTCATGGGTTCGCGACGAGTTGCTGACCGTGGAGCTGGCGGCCCAGACGGCCACGACGGCGGCATTGACCAGTGCGTTCAACGCCAGCCCAACGATTCATCAAGGCATTGAGGCAGGGCTGACCAACACCTTGTGGGAGCGCGGCGGCAACCGGGTCACCCTGCGTCAGGCGTACACCTTCAGCGATTTCCACTATCGACACGATGATACTTTCGGCGACAACCAGCTGCCCGGCGTGCCACGCCACTTCTACCAGGCCGAACTGCGCTACCAGCAGCCCACCGGTTTCTACGCCGGCCTCAACCTGACGGCGGCGTCCAGCTACTACGTCGATTTCGCCAACACCTACAAGTCCGATGGCTACGGCATTCTCGGCGCGCGCCTGGGTTACGACACCGGCCGACACTGGTCGGTGTTCCTTGACCTGACCAACCTCGCCGACAAGGCCTACGCCTCGGCCAACACCACGGTGTACAACGCCGCCGGCAGGGATGTAGCGGCGTTTTACCCGGGCGATGGACGTTCGGCGGTGGCCGGTATCACTTACGATTTCTGAGGTCTTGAGCATGAGCAGACAACTGAAACTGGGCGCATTCCTGTTCGCGCCAGGCAACCATGCAGGCGGCTGGCGTCACCCTTTGGCCCGCCCTGAGACGGACATGGATTTCGATGCCTATGTGCATCTGACCCGTACCGCCGAGCGCGGTCTGTTCGACACGGTGTTTTTCCAGGACACCGCTGCCGTGCCCAGCGATGCCTTGAGCGATGGCGGGCGCACCGGCTTTGGCCGGGCGGCGTATCTCGAACCGGTTTCGCTGATCGCGGCGCTTGCAGCCGTGACCCGCCATATCGGCCTGATCTCCACGGTCACCACCAGTTACAACGAGCCCTATAACGTGGCGCGGCGCATCGCCACGATCGACCACATCAGCGGCGGCCGCGCGGGTTGGAACCTGGTTACCTCGCAGATCGAGGATGAAGCAGGCAATTTTGGCCTCGACCACCATCCGCGGCACGCTGATCGTTACGCCCGCGCCGAGGAATTTCACGATGTCGTGCGTGGCCTCTGGGACAGTTGGGAAGACGACGCGTTGGAGCGAAACAAAGAGGACCGTTATTTCGATCCGCAGAAGGTCCACCGGCTGGATCATGAGGGCGAGTATTTTCGCGTTCGCGGCCCGCTCAATGTCGCTCGCACACCGCAAGGCCACCCGGTGGTATCCCAGGCAGGCGCTTCCGAGGCCGGTCGCGAGCTGGCGGCGCGCACGGCTGACCTGGTGTTCACCGCTGCGCTGACCCTGGAAGAAGCCCAAGCCTTCTACCGTGATGTGAAGGACCGCGCCCGCAAGCATGGCCGCGATCCGGAGCAGATCAAGATTCTGCCGGGGCTGTTGCCAATTGTCGGCCGCACCGAGGAGGACGCCAGGGCCAAGTACCAGGAGCTGCTCGACCTGCTGCCTGCCGACCTGGGCATCAAGCCCATCGCCCGCCTGGCCGGTACGCTGGATCTGTCGGAATTTCCACTGGACGGCCCGCTGCCGGAGCTGCCGCCCAACAACTCGGCCCACGGGCGGCAGAAGTTGCTGGTCGACCTGGCGCGCCGCGAAAACCTGAGCATCCGTCAACTGGCCCAGCACTTTGCCTGCGCTGGTGGCCATCAGGTGGTGTACGGCACCGCGGCAACCATTGCCGACCGTATGCAGGAATGGCTGGAGCACGAGGGAGCAGACGGCTTCATTATCCAGTTTCCTTATTTTCCGGCGCCGCTGGAGGACTTTGTCGACCTGGTGGTTCCAGAGCTGCAACGACGAGGCATTTATCGGCATGACTACGAGGGCAACACGCTCCGGGACAGTCTCGGGCTGGAGCGTCCCTCGCACCCGGCGCAGCGTGCTCAGCAGGTTCCATCATGAAGCCCGTCGGCTGGTGGCTGGCGATGGTCGTTCTCGGCCTGCTCGGCGGCTGCGAGAAACCCCCGGAAAAGACGGCGGCGAATGGCGCACCGGATCTTTCGGGCGTGGTATTGCGCGTGGGTGCGCCGAACAAGATCGGCAGCAAGCCCTACCTTGAAGCCGCAGGCCAGTTGAAGGATGTGCCCTATCAGATCGAGTGGTCGGAATTCTCCGCCACGCCCGCACTGCTGGAATCTCTGCGCAGCGGCCATATCGATCTGGGCGGCAACGGTGGCGCGACGGGGATCATTTTCGAGGCCGGCAATGGCAATGCCGATGGTGTCAAGGTGATTGCCTCAGGCCGGCCGCTTGATGCGACACAGGAGGACGGCAGCGCCGCGCTGCTGGTGCGTGCCGATTCGCCCTACCGCTCGATGACTGACCTCAAGGGGGCGCGTGTCTCGGTGATGCGAGGGTCTGGTACCCAGTACCTGCTGGGCCAGGTGCTGGACAAGGCGCACTTGGGCTTCAATGACATCCAGCTTCTCAACCTGACCAACGACGCTGCACTGGCGGCATTGGTATCGGGACATATCGATGCCTGGGGCATCTGGGATCCGCAGTTGACGGCTTTGCTGCGTAGCCGCTCCGATGTGCGTCTGCTGGGGTGGGTAGGCACCCGCGGCGACAGCTACGCCATCCAGTACGTATCGACTCAGTCGCTGGCCGACCCGCTGAAAAGCGCTGCCATCGAAGACTTCCTCAAGCGCCTGGCGCGCTCGACAGTGGCAGTCGGCACCAATCCTGAACAGTGGGCAGCGCTAAGCGCCAGGCAAGTGCGGGTCGATGTGCCGGTGATGAAGGAAATCGCGGAGCGCACCAAGACCCGTTACGGTCTGGATGAAGAGCAACAGAGGAACCTGGAAGCGGCATTTGCCCGCGAGGCCGATTACTGGCTGGCGCAAGGTGTGATCCAGCAACGGCCGGATATCGGGCAGCTGTTCGATCTGCGCTTCAATGCGGCGATGCGTGAAGCAACCGGGCAGCAGGTGAGCAAGGAGGCTACTCAGGCTGTCAGCAAGGCGCCCTGAGGTTGGCTCACGGCCGCGCGGGCAGCACCAGCCGCGCGCTCACGGGCAGGTGATCGGAGATCTGCAGCGTATCCTCCTGCAGCACCCGCGCCCCGAGTCGCTGCAGCTTGGGGCTGTGAAACAGGTAGTCGAGCGTGCGGTCCGGGCCGTTCACGGCGGGATCGTTGGGATAGTGCGTCAGCCACGCCTCGCGCTCGGCGCCGCTGGCCTCGGCATTGCTGGGGATCATGGGGTATTTGTCCCACAGCTGGTGCAGGTCGCTGTCGGCGGGATAGCGGGCGTGCAGTTCGGCCGGCAGGCGTCGGTGCTGGCCCAGCGGCAGGAGGTTCAGGTCGCCGCCAAGCAGCCAGGGTGTGCCCTGGCCTTCCAGGCGATCGAGCACCTTGGCCACGTGCGCCACCTGCCGGAGCTGCACGTCGCTACCGGGCTGGTAGGGCGACAGCCGGGTGTTGATCACGGCCAGGCGGCTGCCATCGCTAAAGGGCAGGTAGCTGACCAGCATGGCCGGCTGCGGCTGCAGCAGGCGCGACAGGGCGTTGTCGGCGGTGTTGGGCAGTTGCAGGCGTTCGGCCTTGTCGATGGGGTAGCGGCTGAGGGTCGCAAGGGTACGGCCTGCGCTGCCGAACACACGCGGGTCCGGGACGAATCCGGCTTTCCAGTCGTAGGCCTGCGCCGTGCACGGGTACAGGTCGGCCAGGCGTCCGCGCAACAGGGCCAGCTGATCCTGGTGATCGGTGGCCCTGGCGTTGTTGTCGAGCTCCTGGAGCATCACCACGTCGGGGTGCTCGGCGCGGATCACCCGGGCGACCTCATCAAGGTTGTAGGCCAGGTCTTCGTGGGTGGGGCGGGTGTCTTCGCCGCGGCCCTGGTCGTACCAGAACACGTAGCGCTTGCCGGCCAGGTACTGGACGTTCCAGGTCATCACCTTGAGTACCTGGCCGGGCAGCAGGGGCTTGGCCGCGCCCTTGCAGGCGACGGCAACGGCCTCGCGGGCTTCGGGGCGCCAGCCCAGCTGGCTGGCCAGCAGCCAGAGCAGGGCGAACAGCAGAAGGAGGATCAGCAGGACGTTGCGCAGTAGTCGGGTCATCGGCTCGGCTTGTCGGTGCAAAGGCCCCAGCATAGCCGAGCCGTTCGTCGTCCGGCCAGGTCAGGCGCCGTCCTGGGCCTCGCGCAGCATGAACAGCCGGTACAGCACCACGCTGCTGAACAGTTGCAGGAAACCGCTGAGGCTGTCCATGGCCAGTTGCACCGCGGGCCCGGGCTCGGGGAACAGGGTCAGCAGCAGGGCGTCGATCAGCCACAGTGGCGCCAGCACGGCGAGCACGCACACCAGGATCTGCCAGAAGTGCCCGGTGGTCATCCGCGCGCTTTCGCGCATCGAGGCCACCACCGGCAAGCCGCGCAGCACCAGCAGGTACTCGGCGAACACCAGGTTGATCATCACCCAGATGCCCGGCAGCACGAACAGCGCCAGGCCCGCCATGATCAGCAGCGAGCTGATCAGGATCATCAGCGCCAGGGTCGGCCAGAGCTGCACGGCGCGGGCGAACAGGTCACGCTTGGGCGTCTCCAGGCCGTTGCTGCGGGTGTCCAGGTAAAGGATCAGCGCCGCGCTGTACAACGGGTAGAACAGCAGGCTGACCAGCAGGCCGTAGGTGGGCGATGCGGCCTCACCCAGCTGGCGGTAGAGCACCTGGGTGCCCAGGGCCTCGAGCACCACCAGTGGCAGGCACAGCTGCAGGATGCCGATCAGGTGGCAGCGGAAGAAATACAGGGAGTCGCGCAGAACACTCAGCGGATTCATCAGGTCAACATCGCATGGCAGTAAAAGCAGGGCGTCACTTTAGCCCAGGCGTTGGCCGAGCTGAAAAAACTTTCATGCGCCCGGTGATTGAATCGGGCAGCCCGGCCCCCATCTTTTAACCTGTCCGATGTCCCGGTTCTTGTACGAGGTAACCCATGAACACTGAAGAGCAAACCCTGATCGACGGCCTGTTTACCCGGCTCAAGCAGGCCGAGGACCCTAAACAGCCACGTGATGCCCAGGCCCAGTCGCGCATCGACGAGCATGTGCGCCAGCAGCCGGGCGCGCCGTACTACATGGCCCAGGCGATCCTGGTGCAGGAGGCCGCGCTCAAGCGTCTGGACGAGCAGAACAGGCAGCTGGAGGCCGAGCTCAAGCAGGCCCGTGCGCAGGCGCAATCCCAGGCCGCGGCGCCTGGACAAGGGGGTGGATTTCTTTCGAGCATCTTCGGCGCTGGCAGCCGTACGCCGGCCCCTGAGCCGCAGCGCCCGGCCTCTGCGGCGCCGGCGGGGGGTGGCGGCTGGCGCGAGCCGGCGCGTGGGTTCAGCCAGCAGCAGCCGCCTGCGTATGGTGCTGCTCCGGCGGCGGCAGGCCGTGCGGGGGCGGGCAGCTTCCTGGGTGGTGCGCTGCAGACGGCTGCGGGCGTGGCCGGTGGCGTGATGCTGGCGCACGGCATCAGCAGCCTGTTCGAACACGGAGGGCAGCCTGAAGAGATCGTCGAAGTGATCAAGGAAGAACCCGCGCCGGCCAGCGACAGCGGTGGCTGGAACCAGGACGACCAGCAGCATGTGGCGGACCAGGGCGGCTATGGCGGTGACCAGGGCGGGTTTGCCGATGGCGATCAGGGCAATGATGACGGTGGGTTCTTCTCGGATGACGATACGTTTGTCTGAGGGTTAGGGCATACTGCGGCCGCGGCCTGGCCCCACAGGATTCACAGGACCCACACGGTCCGAACCCATCACCTCATGAGGAACACCCGGTGAAAAAGATCGCGGTATTCGCCGACGTGCAGAACCTCTACTACACCGTGCGCCAGGCCTATGGCTGCCACTTCAACTACGCCGCGCTATGGGCCGATATCAGCCAGCAGGGCGAGATCGTCGAGGCGGTGGCCTATGCCATCGACCGCGGCGACAGCAAGCAGCAGCAGTTCCAGCAGATCCTGCGCAATCTCGGTTTCACGGTCCGGCTCAAGCCCTACATCCAGCGCAGCGATGGTTCGGCCAAGGGCGACTGGGACGTGGGCATCACCCTGGATGTGATCGACGCCGCCGCGCGGGTGGACCAGGTGGTGCTGGCCTCCGGAGATGGCGACTTCGACCTGCTGCTGGAGCGGGTCATCCAGCGCTATGGCATCGAGACGGTCGCCTATGGCGTGCCCGGTCTGACCGCCAACTCCCTGATCCGCGCCGCTGACCGCTATGTGCCCATCGAAGGCAAGCTGCTGCTGCGCCACTGATACCGGCCCGCCGCAAGGCGCCGAAGGTCCGAAACGGACGAACCGCCGAAGCACCAGGCATGCAAGTGATGGGGCAGGGCAGGGCTTTGCGGTAGACTGCCGCCTTTGCTGAACCCCCTGACGGTATTGCCATGACTTTCGCCAAACTCGGCCTGATCGAACCCTTGCTGCGCGCCTTGCAGCACCTGGACTACAACACCCCGACCCCGGTCCAGGCCCAAGCCATTCCTGCCGTGCTGGCCGGCCGCGACCTGATGGCCGCGGCCCAGACCGGCACCGGCAAGACCGCGGGCTTCGCCCTGCCGGTGCTGCAGCGCCTGACCATGGAAGGCGCCAAGGTGGCGAGCAATTCGATCCGCGCGCTGGTGCTGGTGCCGACCCGCGAGCTGGCCGAGCAGGTGCATGCCAATATCCGCGAGTACGCCGAGCACCTGCCGCTCAGCACCTACGCGGTCTACGGGGGCGTCAGCATCAATCCGCAGATGATGCAGCTGCGCCGTGGCGTAGACCTGCTGGTCGCGACGCCCGGCCGTCTGCTCGACCTGTACCGGCAGAACGCCGTGAAGTTCGGTCAGGTGCAGATGCTGGTGCTCGATGAAGCCGACCGCATGCTCGACCTGGGCTTTGCCGAAGAGCTGCAGGCGGTGTACGCCGCGTTGCCGCGCAAGCGCCAGACCCTGCTGTTCTCGGCCACCTTCTCCGACGAGATTCGCGTGCTGGCGGGGCTGGCGCTGATCGATCCGGTCAGCGTCCAGGTCAGCCCGCGCAACACCGCCGCCACGACGGTCAAGCAGTGGGTCGTGCCGGTCGACAAGAAGCGCAAGCCCGAGCTGTTCATGCATCTGCTGCGCAAGCAGCGCTGGTCGCAGGTGCTGGTGTTCGCCAAGACCCGTAACGGTGTCGACCAACTGGTCGAGCGCCTGCGCGAAGAAGGGGTGAATGCTGACGGGATCCATGGCGATCGTCCCCAGGCCACCCGCCAGCGTGCGCTGGACAGTTTCAAGGCGCGTGAAGTGCAGATCCTGGTCGCCACCGACGTCGCGGCCCGTGGCCTGGACATCGACGACCTGCCGCTGGTGGTCAACTTCGACCTGCCGATCGTGGCCGAGGACTACATTCACCGCATCGGCCGTACTGGCCGGGCTGGCAACACGGGCGAGGCGATCTCGCTGGTGTGCGCGGACGAGGTGAACATGCTCGCGGCGATCGAGACGCTGACCCGCAAGGTGCTCCCGCGCCATGAAGAGCCCGACTTCGTGCCTGATCACCGGGTGCCGGAGACCGATGCCAATGGCCAGGTGGTGAAGAAGCCGAAAAAGCCCAAGAAGCCCAAGGAAAGCAGCGCCAAGCGTGGCCTCGGACGGTGGATGGACAGTGCCGAGAACATCACCGAGCCGTTGGTGAAGCCGGTGCGTCGCGTGCCGACGTTCAATGGCGGCCCGAAAAAGCGCAAGCCCTGAATCGGTTCTGGCAGGTGCAGAAGATACGGTGAGCCCCAAGTGCTGCTGTGCTGGCGCAGCCTGGCACTTGGGTGGAGCAACTGTCTGTGTTCCCTGCCGACATCGCACAACGCACCCGGCTCAGGATTGCACCTGCTCCAATGACCACTTCGCCGCAGCCAGCCCCGCACGCCGGCCGCTGGCGAAGCAGCCGGTGAGCAGGTAGCCGCCGGTTGGGGCTTCCCAGTCGAGCATCTCGCCGGCACAGAATACGCCGGGCAGCTGCCTGACCATCAGGCCCGCATCCAGCGCCTCGAAACGCACCCCGCCAGCACTGCTGATCGCTTCATCAAGCGGTCGAGCCCGCACCAGGGTGATCGGCAATGCCTTGATCGCCTGCGCCAGCAGGGCTGGACTGGCGAACGTCTCGCGGTCCGTCAGCTCACGCAGCAACGCGGCCTTGACACCGTCTATCCCCAACTGCCCGTGCAGGTGCCTGGCCATGGACCGCGAGCCGCGGGGCTTGGCCAGGGCCTGTTCGATCTTGTCCACAGGCCGGTCTGGCAGCAGGTCCAGCAGTAGCGTCGCGTGCCCGTCCCGGTTGATTGCATCACGCACCGGCGCCGACCAGGCATAAACCAGGCTGCCCTCAACCCCTTGCGCGGTCAGGATGAACTCACCCTTGCGCGCCACGCTGCCGGGCATGCTCAGGGCGATGTTCTTGAGCGGCGCGCCGGCGAACTTGTCCTTCAGCAGATCACTCCAGCCCGCGGCCTCGAAACCGCAGTTGCTGGCCTGCAACGGCGAGATATCCACACCCCGCGCAGCCAGCAGCGGCACCCAGGCACCGTCCGACCCCAACCGCGCCCAGCTTCCACCACCCAACGCCAGCACCACGGCGTCGGCCTGTACCAGCAGTTCACCCTGTGGATAAGCTAGCCGCAACGCGCCATGGCCGTCCCACCCCAGCCACCGGTGACGGGTGTGGATAACCACGCCGCTGTCGCGCAGCCGCTTGAGCCACGCGCGCAGCAGCGGCGCGGCTTTCATGTCGGTGGGGAATACCCGGCCGGAGCTACCGACAAAGGTTTCGATGCCCAGCCCGTGAATCCACTCACGCAAAGCGGTGGCATCGAAGTCCTGAAGGAGCCCGTCGAGCGCATCACTGCGCTCGGCATAGCGTGAGACAAAGGCGGGGTAGGGCTCGGAATGGGTGATGTTCATGCCCCCCACCCCCGCCAGCAGGAACTTGCGGCCCACGGACGGCATGGCATCGAACACCTGCACCGCAACACCCGCCTCGGTCAGGGCTTCGGCGGCCATCAACCCGGCAGGGCCGGCGCCGATTACAGCGACGAGGGGACGGGCAGGGGAGGAATGGTCGGTCATGGCGGGCTGCAGGCTGTGGAAAAGAGCCGGCATTCTAGCGCAGCACAGCCCCCGCAAGCACTGATCAAAAAACGTACAGAGCCTTGTACGTCAGGCAGTTAAAGGCCTGGAGCCTGTTTCGCTCAGGTTATCCACAGGCGGTTCCACAGTCATTGTGTGTAACCCAGTACCCGGCTGGCGCTGTGGTGCAGGATGCCATGGCGTTGCGCCAGGGCCTGGCGGTCCTTGCTGTAGCCGCCGCCGATCACCCCCACCACCGGAATATCACGCCCCAGGCAATGGCGCAGCACGCACTCGTCGCGGGCCGCCACGCCGTCGTCGGTAAGTTGCAGGTAGCCCAGGGCGTCATCCTTGTGCACGTCCACGCCGGCGTCGTACAGCACCAGGTCCGGCTGGTACAGCGGCAACAGGTAGTTGAGCGCATCGTCCACCACCTTGAGGTACGCTGCGTCGCCCATGCCGCGGGGCAGGGGAATGTCCCAGTCGCTGTGGGCCTTGCGCGCGGGGAAATTCTGCTCGCAGTGCAGCGACACGGTGATGGCATCCGCTGTGTCCTGGAGAATACGCGCGGTGCCATCGCCCTGGTGCACATCGCAATCGAAGATCAGCACCCGATGCACGCGCCCCGCTTCGAGCAGGTAGCGGGCGATCACCGCCAGGTCGTTGAAGATGCAAAAGCCCGCGGGATGATCGTAGTGGGCGTGATGCGTGCCACCGGCGAGATGACAGGCGATACCGTGCTCGAGCGCAAGCTCCGCCGTCAGCAACGAGCCGCCGACGGCGCGCACGGTGCGCCGGGCCAGCGCCTCGCTCCAGGGCAGGCCAAGGCGGCGCTGGTCCTCGCGTGACAGTTCGCCGTTCATGTAGCGCTCGATGTAGCCGCGGTCATGGGCCAGGGCGAGGATGTCGTTGGGGCACACCTGCGGGCGCAGCAGCGCCTGGTCGGTGGTCAGCCCGCTGTCGATCAGGTGGTCGCGCAGCAGGCGGAACTTGTCCATGGGAAAACGGTGGTCCGGGGGGAAGTCCGGGCTGTAGTCATCGTGGTAGATCAGCGGCAACGGCATGGCGGTTTCACAATCAGGGCATGCCTGGATCTTGCCAGCAGTGGGCGCCCGTGCGCCATCCTTTGGGTCGTCGGCCGGGCCATCAGCGCTTACACTTGCAAGGACGATGAGGAGCGGTCGCATGAAGCCCATTCTGAAGCTGGAAAGTGCCCGGCTGGTACTGCGCCAGTGGCGTGACGATGACCTGGACGAGTTCGCCGCCATGAGCGCCGATCCCCAGGTGATGCGCTATTTCCCGGCGCCGCTGACGCGCCTCGAAAGCGCCGCGCTGATCGGCCGGATTCGTGGGCACTTCAATGAATACGGCTACGGCCTGTGGGCACTGGAACGTACCGACAGCGGCGCCTTCATCGGCATGACCGGCCTGCTCAACGTGAACTTCGACGCGGCCTTTGTCCCGGCCGTGGAGATCGGCTGGCGCCTGGCGCGCCGTCACTGGGGCCTGGGCTATGCCAGCGAGGCCGCCTGGACCTGCCTGCGCTGCGCCTTCGCCCAGTTGCACCTGGACGAGGTGGTGTCGTTCACCAGCGACAGCAACCTGCCGTCGCAAAAGGTCATGCAGGCCATCGGCATGCAGCAGGACCTGGCCGGCAGCTTCGAGCATCCGCGCCTGCCCCCTGGCCATCCGCTGCGCCCCCACGTGCTCTACCGCATCGACCGTGACCATTGGCAAGCCACCCTGCGCCCGTGAATTGGTCGAACAGGCGGGGCGGCACCGACAAACCCTGTATCATTTGCGCCCATAATTCACGCAGAACCGCTGCGCTGTCGTGCCTTGCTAGGAGAACCCTGAATGAGCCATGTGTTGGACGACCTGGTCGAGCTGTTGAGTCTTGAATCCATCGAGGAAAACCTGTTCCGCGGGCGCAGCCAGGACCTGGGTTTCCGTCAGCTGTACGGCGGGCAGGTGCTCGGCCAGTCGCTGTCGGCTGCCAGCCAGACGGTCGAGGCAGACCGCCACGTGCACTCGCTGCATGGCTACTTCCTGCGTCCAGGCGATGCCAGCATGCCGGTCGTGTACTCGGTGGACCGTGTGCGCGATGGTGGCAGCTTCAGCACCCGGCGGGTGACGGCGATCCAGAAGGGCAAGCCGATCTTCACTTGCAGCGCCTCGTTCCAGTACGACGAGGAAGGTTTCGAGCACCAGGCGCAGATGCCTGAAGTGGTCGGCCCGGAGAACCTCGCCACCGAGGTGGAGCTGGCCCGCAGCCTGGCCGACCAGCTGCCTGAGCGCATTCGGGACAAGGTGCTGTGCGACAAGCCCATCGAGATCCGCCCGGTCACCGAGCGTGACCCGTACAACCCCAAGGCGGGCGATCCGGTGAAGTACGTGTGGTTCCGGGCCGACGGCACGCTTCCCGACGTTCCTGCCTTGCACAAGTACCTGCTGGCCTACGCCTCTGACTTCGGCCTGCTGACCACCTCGCTGCTGCCCCATGGCAAATCGGTGTGGCAGCGCGACATGCAGATCGCCAGCCTCGACCACTCGCTGTGGTTCCACCGCAACCTGCGCGCGGACGAGTGGCTGCTGTACGCCACCGACAGCCCGTGGGCCGGCAACGCGCGCGGCTTCAACCGCGGCAGCATCTTCAACCGTGCCGGCCAGCTGGTGGCCTCCTCGACCCAGGAAGGCCTGATCCGTCACCGCAAGGACTGGGCATGAGTCTCTCGCAGATGCGCAACTGGGTGTTCGACATGGACGGCACCCTGACGGTTGCCGTGCATGACTTCGCCGCCATCCGCGTGGCGCTGGGGATCCCGGCCGAGGATGACATCCTCACCCATCTGGCCGCGTTGCCCTCGGATGAGGCCGCGGCCAAGCATGCGTGGTTGCTGGAGCACGAGCGCGATCTGGCGGTGGCGTCCACGGCGGCGGCGGGGGCGGTCGAGCTGGTGCGGGAACTTGCGCAGCGCGGGTGCCGGCTGGGGATTCTGACGCGCAATGCCCGGGAGCTGGCGCATGTGACGCTGGAGGCGATCGGGCTTGCGGATTGTTTTCCGGTCGAGCATATCCTGGGTCGTGACGAAGCCGCGCCCAAGCCGAGCCCTGATGGCTTGCTGAAGATTGCCCAGGCCTGGGGCGTGGCGCCGGATGAACTGGTGATGGTTGGGGATTACCGCTTCGACCTGGATTGCGGGCGCGCTGCGGGAGCCAGGACGGTGCTGGTGAACCTGCCGGACAACCCCTGGCCTGAGCTGGCGGACTGGCATGCGGCGGATTGTGGGGCGTTGCGGGCGTTGTTGGCCTGAGGGTCGGTGGTTGCGTTCGGTGTTCCCTGCGGTTGTCGCCTAACCCGGTAATCATGTGCCCCGGTGAGGGCGCAGCCCTCACCGGGGCGCAGGATTACAAGTTCGTGCGATGCTGGCAGGGGACAAGGAAAGTTGCTTCCAAAGCGCCCTGCTGCGCAAGACAAAGAAGCGTCAGGGCCGACTTGTCGGACCGCCGAACCCCAGCGAAACGGCCGCTACCGACACGACTACCCACCCTCCGGCAACAACCGGTCCCGGCTATTGGACAAATGCAAACAGATCGCGGCGCGCGCGGCATCCGGGTCCTGGCGGCGAATGGCATTCAAGATGGCCTCATGCTCAAGGTTGGCCAGATACGCCTGGCGCGCCAGGTTCGCCCCCGAGCGCTCCACCTGGCCCATCCGGTTGCGCGGGATCAGCGCATTCCCCAACTGCATCATCATCTCGGTGAAGTACACATTCCCTGTCGCTTCGGCGATCAGCAGGTGAAACCGCCGGTCGGCCTCGATGCAGCTGTCGCCCGCGGCAGCGAGATCCTGATAGTCGTCCAGCGCCTGACGCATCTGCAGCAGATGCTGCTCGCCCCGGCGCAGCGCGGCGAGGGCGGCGGCCTGGCCTTCGAGGCCGATGCGCAGCTCCAGCAGGTCGCGCACGCTGCCGGCGCTCTCGGCGCCCACCCGCAAGCCCGCCTGGGCCTGGCGTTCGATGACGAAGGTGCCGATCCCGTGCCGGGCCTCCACCAGCCCTGACGCCTGCAGCTTGGACAGCGCTTCGCGGACCACCGTGCGGCTGACGCCATGCTCGCGGACAAGGGTATTTTCGGACGGCAGCCTGTCACCCGGCTTGTACGTGCCCAGCAGGATCCGCTGGGTCAGGCTGGACACCAGATCGTGGGCGCGGCTGTGGCCGCGCTTGCGCGAGGGCGATGGGTTCAGGGCAGGTATGTCCATGTCAGACGCTCCGGAGATCAGACAAGCAGGGCGGCATGAAGAGGATGCTAGCAACACAGCTTGTACGACAACCTATTTTTTCAAATTATTTTTCGTGGCGATTTCGATGGTGCGATAAGAATGTAGCAACTTGTTTCGTCGGTGATTGACGATTTTGCATGATTTATCAGCTTGTATAACGCTACATCCTGACCGTTCGGCATCTTGTCGTACAACTCGCCTGCACATATTCTTTCCGCCAAGCATGTCAGACAACTCACGGCTACTGCCTCCAGCCTTTGATCTGAACCTGCACTGACCCGCACAAAAACAATTAGTGGGAGATACGCCAGTGAACGACCCCCTCGTTTCGCCTGCGCAGCGTGGTGATGACACGCTCGCCAGCGCCGTAGCCAAGGTCAAGCGCCATGTGCTGCCGCTGTTCGTCATCATGTTCATCGTCAACTACCTGGACCGCGTCAACATCGGCTTCATCCGTCCGCACCTCGAAAGCGACCTGGGCATCAGTGCCGCGGCCTACGGCTTTGGCGCCGGGCTGTTCTTCATCGGCTATGCCTTGTTCGAAGTGCCGTCGAACATGCTGCTGCAAAAGGTCGGTGCCCGCATCTGGCTGACGCGCATCATGTTCACCTGGGGCCTGGTGGCCACCGCCATGGCGTTCGTGCAGAACGAAACCCAGTTCTATGTGCTGCGGTTCTTGCTGGGCGTTGCCGAAGCCGGCTTCTTCCCGGGCGTGATCTACTACTTCACCCGCTGGCTGCCTGGCGCCGAGCGCGGCAAGGCGATCGCCATCTTCCTCAGCGGCTCGGCGTTTGCCTCGCTGATCTCCGGGCCACTGGCCGGAGCGCTGATGCAGGTCGAGGGCCTGGGCATGCACGGTTGGCAGTGGATGCTGTTCATCGAAGGCATGGCCTCGGTGGCGCTGTGCTTCTTCGTCTGGTTCTGGCTCGACTCCAAGCCGCACGATGCCAAGTGGCTGACCCGCGCCGAGCAGGACGCACTGGTCGACACCATCGACCGCGAGCAGCGTGAGCGTGAGGCACAGGGCGCGGTCAGGCCATCGATGTGGACCCTGCTCAAGGACCGCCAGATCGTGCTGTTCTGCGTGATCTACTTCTGCATCCAGCTGACCATCTACGCCGCGACCTTCTGGCTGCCGAGCATCATCAAGCGCATGGGCGACCTGAGCGATCTGCAGGTGGGCTTCTTCAACTCGATCCCCTGGCTGATCTCGATCATCGCCATGTACGCCTTCGCCGCCGGCTCCGCGCGCTGGAAATTCCAGCAGGCCTGGGTGGCCGCCGCGCTCATCGTCGCAGCCACGGGCATGTTCATGTCCACCACCGGCGGGCCGGTCTTCGCCTTCGTCGCGGTGTGCTTCGCGGCCATCGGTTTCAAGTCGGCCTCGGCGCTGTTCTGGCCCATTCCACAAGCCTACCTGGATGCGCGCATCGCTGCCGCGGTCATTGCGCTGATCAACTCGGTGGGCAACCTGGGCGGCTTCGTCGCGCCAACCACCTTCGGCCTGCTCGAGCAGCACACCGGCTCGATCCAGGGCGGGCTGTACGGTCTGGCCGTGACCTCGGTACTGGCGGCCATCGTGGTGTTCTTCGCCCGCACAGGTCCCAAGTCGTCTTCTTCCAATGACATCAAGCCGCGCTCGACCCTGAGCCAGTCCCACTGAACCTGCAGGAGAACAAGACCTTGAACATGCAGACTCAACCCCAGTCCCTCGGCAGCACCCAGGTCCACACCGGCACGCCGGTGGTCACAGAACTGCGCGTGGTGCCAGTGGCCGGCCATGACAGCATGCTGCTCAACCTCAGTGGCGCCCATGGCCCGTACTTCACCCGCAACATCGTGGTGCTGCGTGACAGCGCCGGCAACACCGGCGTGGGCGAAGTGCCGGGCGGCGAGAGCATCCGCCAGACCCTCGAAGATGCCCGTCCCCTGGTGATCGGCCAGCCGATCGGTCATTACCAGCGCGTGCTCAACAGCATGCGCAACACCTTCGCCAACCGCGACGTCGCCGGGCGGGGCCTGCAGACCTTCGACCTGCGCATCACCGTGCACGCGGTCACCGCCATCGAGGCCGCGTTGCTCGACCTGCTCGGCCAGCACCTGGGCGTGCCCGTGGCGGCATTGCTGGGTGAAGGCCAGCAGCGCGACGCGGTGAAGATGCTCGGCTACCTCTTCTATATTGGTGACCGCAGCCGTACCGACCTGGCCTACCGCGGCGAAGCCGAAGCCGACAACGACTGGTTCCGCCTGCGCCATGAAGAGGCCCTGACCCCCGAGGCCGTGGTGCGCCTGGCCCAGGCCGCGAAGGACCGCTACGGCTTCAGCGACTTCAAGCTCAAGGGTGGCGTGCTGCGCGGCGAAGAGGAAATGGAAGCGGTGACGGCCCTGGCCGAGCACTTCCCCGAAGCGCGCATCACCCTCGACCCCAATGGCGCCTGGTCACTGCGCGAGGCGATTGCCCTGTGCCGCGACAAGCATCATGTCTTGGCTTATGCCGAGGATCCTTGCGGTGCCGAGAACGGCTACTCGGGCCGTGAAGTGATGGCCGAGTTCCGCCGTGCCACCGGGCTGCCGACCGCCACCAACATGATTGCCACCGACTGGCGGCAGATGGGGCATGCGATCCAGCTGCAGTCCGTGGACATCCCGCTGGCCGACCCGCATTTCTGGACCATGCAAGGTTCGGTGCGCGTGGCGCAGATGTGCAACGACTGGGGCCTGACCTGGGGCTCGCATTCGAACAATCACTTCGACATTTCCCTGGCCATGTTCACCCAGGTCGCGGCGGCGGCGCCGGGCGAGATCACGGCCATCGACACCCACTGGATCTGGCAGGACGGCCAACGCCTGACCCGCGAGCCGCTGCGCATCGTCGATGGCCATGTGCGTGTGCCGGAGCGTCCGGGGCTGGGGGTGGAGCTGGATGAAGACCAGCTGGCCAAGGCTCATGAGTGCTACCGCAACATGGGGCTCGGCGCGCGGGATGACAGCGTGGCGATGCAGTTTCTGGTGTCCGGGTGGGCGTTTGATAACAAGCGGCCTTGCCTGGTGCGGTGACTGATCGGGGCTCTTCTCTGGCACGTTGGAGCGCCCGCTCCCACAGGTGCTCGGCTGCGCCGGGCACTGCTGCGTCTGGGACTGCGAGGCAGTCCATTGTGGGAGCGCGCCTTGTGCCGGAACGCCGGACCGCGCGATCGAGGGCGTAGCCCTCGCCGGGGCACAGGATCACAAGATTGTGCGATGCCGGCAGGTTACAAGACAGTTGCTGCCACAGGGCCCGGTGAGCCGGGCCGCTGACCTTTAGCAGAAGATAGTTGCCGCAGGTCGAGAGCCGTCCAGTCAGCAGGCCCATGGGCTAGCTAAAGAAACCCTGGGTCATCTCCACAAAAGCCCCCAACACCGGATTCGGACTGTCCCTGCAATACGCCAGAAAGATCTCCGCCTGCTGCTCCGTTTCCAGCAGCGGCCGGAACACCACCTGCTCCATCCGCAACGCCTGGGCCGACGCTGGCACCACCGCGCACCCAAGCCCCACATTCACCAGCCCGATGATCGAATGCGTCTGCCCCATTTGATGCACATAGCGCGGTTGCACCCGATGCCGGGCAAACAGGTTGGCAATACGGTCATGGAAATAACGACCCTCACTGTCGGTGTACATCACGAACGGCTGGCCGTCGAAGTCGCCCGGGCTCAACTGTGCACGCCGCGCCAGCGGGTGATCAGCGGGGAGGGCGGCCACGAAAGGCTCGCTCTTGATCGGCACGTACTCGACCCGCGCGCTGGGCACCACCTGACGCACGAACCCGATATCGATCAGCCCGGTTTCCAGCGCATGCACCTGGCTGCTCGACACGCGTTCGCTCAACACCAGGTCGATGTCCGGCAGCTGCGTGGCGGCGTGCACCAGCAACCGGGGAATCATGCTGTAGGCCCCGACCGCGGTGAACCCGAGCGTCAGACGCCCGGCTTCGCCATGGGCAATGCGGCGTGCCGACTGCGCGGCCAGTTCGGCGGTTTGCAACACGCGCCGGGCATCTTCAAGAAAACTCTGCCCGGCCGGCGTCAGCCGCGCCTGGCGGTTGTTGCGCTCGAGCAGCAGCACGCCCAGGTCATGTTCCAGCAGCTGGATCTGCCGGCTCAGCGGTGGCTGGGTCATGTGCAGGCGAGTCGCCGCGCGGCCGAAATGCAGCTCCTCGGCGACGGCAACAAAACAACGCAGTTGGTGAAGTTCCATGATTCAAAACCTGAATTATTCGATCCAGTATCTATATTAGACCTGTATCGATTGCCGTCCTAGCATCGGAATAACCCACTCGAACCGCCGGACACCATGCAATGAACAATCACAAGAACGACGTGCTGCTCACCCAACCCGTGCCGGACGCCATCGATCAGGCACTGGTGCAGGATTACACGGTGCATCGCCTGTACCAGCACAACGACCCGCAAGCCCTGCTGGCCGAAGTCGGTCCGCGCGTTCGGGGCGTGGTCACCGGCGGCGCCAAGGGGCTGTCGAACGCCCTGATGGACCAGCTGCCAGCACTCGAGATCATCGCCATCGCCGGCATCGGCACCGACGCGGTCGACCTGCCGAAGGCCGCCGGCCGCAACATCTACGTCACCACGACCCCGGGTGTGCTGACCGACGACGTCGCCGACATGGCCATCGGCCTGATCATCTCGACCCTGCGCCGCCTGGGCGAGGGCGAGCGGCTGGTGCGCAACGGCCAATGGGGCCAGGTCAACCTGCCACTGGCGCGCAAGGTCAGCGGTATCAACCTGGGCATCGTCGGGCTCGGCCGGGTCGGCGACGCCATCGCCCGGCGCGCCGCGGCGTTCGACATGCGCATCGCCTACACCGACCTGCAGGAACAACCCGCCAGCGGCTATCGCTTTGTCGGCGACCTCACCGAACTGGCGCGCTCGGTGGACGTGCTGGTGCTGGCCGCCTCGGCCGACGACGGCAAGGCCATCGTCACCGCCGAGGTGCTCGAAGCCCTGGGTCCGGACGGTTACCTGATCAACGTCGCCCGCGGCAAGCTGGTCGATGAAGACGCCCTGGTCGAGGCCCTGCGCGAGCGGCGTATCGCCGGTGCCGGCCTGGATGTGTTCGTCGACGAACCCAACGTGCCGCCCGCGCTGCACGACCTGGACCACGTCAGCCTGCAGCCGCACCGCGCCAGCGCCACCTTGCAGACCCGCCTGGAGATGGGCCGCATGGTGCTGATCAACCTGGCCGCCTGCTTTGCCGGCGAGCGGCCCCCGCACCGGGTGACCCGAGACTAGCCGAGCGCGCCACCTTCCTCCTGACAAGAACAATCGCTTCCAGCGAGAAGCAAGAGGGTCATCATGAATACCAAGTCCGCCATTGCCACGCCGGTCGAGCAAAGCACCGTGGGACGCCACCGCTTTCTGGTCCTGGCACTGATTTTCGTCATCACCGTCATCAACTATGCCGACCGCGCCACCTTGTCGATCACCGGCACCGAGGTGCTGGCCGACTTGAGCCTGGACCCGGTCATGCTTGGCCTGATCTTCTCGGCGTTCGCCTGGGCCTACGCGCTGGGGCAGGTGCCCGGCGGCTGGCTGCTGGACCGCTACGGCGCGCGGCGGGTGTATGGCATCAGCCTGATCCTCTGGTCGCTGTTCACCCTGATGCAAGGCACGGTGGGCTGGATGGGCCTGGCCGGGGCATCGGCGGCGGTGGCGCTGTTCTCGATGCGCTTCATGCTTGGCCTGGTCGAGTCGCCGGCGTTCCCCGCCAACTCGCGCATCGTCAGCTGCTGGTTCCCGACCCGCGAGCGCGGCACCGCTTCGGCGCTGTTCAACTCGGCGCAGTACATGGCGGTGGTGGTGTTCGCCCCGCTGATGGCGTGGATGACCCATGCCCTGAGCTGGGAGCAGGTGTTCGTCTGGATGGGCGTGCTGGGGCTGGTGCTGAGCGTGGTGTGGTTCCGCCTGTATCACGAGCCGCTCAGCGCACCCGGGCTTTCCAGCCGCGAGCTGGAATACATGCGTGAAGGCGGCGCCCTGGTCGATCTCGAACAGGATCGCAAGCTGGCCAAGAGCAAGCCGACCCGTGACGAAGTGATGCAGCTGTTCACCAGCCGCAACCTGTGGGCGGTGTACCTGGGCCAGTACTGCATCACCGCGCTGACCTACTTCTTTATCACCTGGTTCCCGATCTACCTGATCAAAGGCCGCGGCATGACCATCATGGAAGCCGGCTGGGTGGCCGCGTTGCCGGCGATCTGCGGGTTCACCGGGGGGATTCTGGGCGGGTTGCTGTCAGACTGGCTGATCAGCCGCGGCGTGCACCCTTCAAAAGCCCGCAAGACACCGTTCGTGATCGGCATGGGCTTGTCCACCGTGCTGGTGCTGGCCAACTACGTCGATGCCAACGCCGCGGTGATCATGCTCATGGCTCTGGCCTTCTTTGGCAAAGGTTTCGCGGCGGTGGGCTGGGCCGTGTTGTCCGATGTGGCGCCGAAGAAAATGGTCGGCCTGTGTGGCGGCGTGTTCAACGGCATCGGCAACATCGCCGGCATCGTCACCCCGCTGGTGATTGGTTATGTGGTCGCCACCACCGGCTCGTTCCACAACGCACTTTGGTTCGTCGCCGCCCATGGCGTGCTGGCGATCTTCGCTTACCTGTTGCTGGCCAGGCGCTTCGAGCGTACCGGGCAGGCGTAGGCAGACGCCTGGCAACAGGGCCCCGGTCATGACCGGGGCTTTTTTTTGGTTGTTCATGAAGTCGAGCGCCGCAACATATGGGGAGGCAGCAGTCTTCGTACCCTGCCGCCATCGCATGATCCGTTGAACTTTCGCCCCGGCAAGGGCTTCGCCCTTGTTTCGCGGCACAAGGCACGCCCACAGGGCCCGGCGCTGCCGGGCCGGGGGTGTGAGGTCCCTGCTCCGCGTAGCAGTCCTCCAAAACCGCTGCGCAGGTTTTGTATCCGGGATCGCGAAGCGATCCCTTGTGGGAGCGGGCTTGTCCCGCGATGCGCCGCGCGGGCGGCGCTCGATCTCAACGGCGACACAAGTCTTTCTTCACGCATGACGCCCTCAGACAACCCTTGTCGTGATCAAACAGCCCCGTGGCGTTTTCAAGTAATTTCCGTACGGGGCGCACGGCTTAAAGTGGACCCCGCATTTCATCCACGCGCCGCTCTGAAACGTGATCAGGTCAACAACAGAGCGTGAGCGGCCGTGTCTATCATCCGTTCTTTCCAAGGAGGCCCTTTCGCCTACGCCTGCCCGTCCTTTCCTGTGTCAGCAAAAAGAGAACAAGATCAATGAACACCGTGGGATCTGATGGTAGTAACCTTGCGCAAGGTTTCAAACCACGTCATGTGACGATGCTGTCGATTGCCGGCATCATCGGCGCGGGACTGTTCGTAGGCTCCGGGCACGCCATCGCGGCGGCGGGGCCAGCCACCATAATCGCCTACCTCGTCGCCGGGACCCTGGTCGTCCTGGTCATGCGCATGCTCGGCGAAATGGCCGTTGCCAACCCCGACACCGGCTCGTTTTCCACCTATGCCGAACAGGCCATCGGCCGCTGGGCCGGGTTTACCATCGGCTGGCTGTACTGGTGGTTCTGGGTGCTGGTGATCCCCATCGAGGCGCTGGCCGCCGGGCATGTGCTGAACAACTGGTTCCCGGAGGTCGGCAGCTGGTTCTTCGCCCTGCTTTCGGTCGTGCTGCTGGCGGGCACCAACCTGTTCAGCGTGGCCAAGTACGGCGAGTTCGAGTTCTGGTTCGCCATTCTCAAGGTCGCGGCGATCATCGGCTTCATCGGGCTGGGCTTCAGCGCCCTGATGGGCTGGCTGCCCGACCGCGAAGTCAGCGGCCTGAGCACGCTGATGCAAGACTACGGCGGCTTTGCCCCCAACGGCGCGTCGGCCGTGGTCGGCGCCTTCATCACCGTGATGTTCAGCTTCATCGGCACCGAAGCCGTGACCATCGCCGCCGCCGAGTCCAACAACCCGGCACGCAACATCGCCAAGGCCACGCGCTCGGTGATCTGGCGGATCAGCACCTTCTACCTGCTGTCGATCTTCGTGATCATCTCCATCGTCCCGTGGAATGACCCGCAACTGGCCGTGGTGGGTTCGTACCAGCGTGCGCTGGAACTGATGAACATTCCCTACGCCGCGTTCCTTGTCGACTTCGTGGTGCTGGTCGCCGTTGCCAGCTGCATGAACTCCTCGATCTACATCGCCTCGCGGATGATGTACTCGCTGGCCAAGCGCGGCGAAGCCCCGGCGATGTTGAACAAGACCTCCCGCGTCGGCGTGCCCCGCGCCGCGGTGTTCGGCAGCACCCTGATCGGCGCCGCCATCGCCATCCTCAACTTCTTCGCGCCCAAGGGCGTGTTCGAGTTCTTGCTGGCGAGTTCGGGCGCCATCGCCTTGCTGGTGTACCTGGTGATCGCCATCTCGCAGTTGCGCCTGCGTAACCGCATGCAGCGCCAGAACATCGAGATCCCCTTCAGGATGTGGCTGTTCCCCTGGCTGACCTGGGCGGTAATCGTGTTCATCAGCTGCGCGCTCGGGGTGATGATGTTTACTGAAGAGCACCGCGCCGAAGTGACCTCGACCATTGGGTTGGCGCTGGTGATCTCGTTCCTCGGCATTGTTTCATCGCGCCGGCATCAGGGCAGGGAGGCGGTGGGGGCGCGGTCGATGGGGTGACGAAGGCGTGGTGTTTTTTTACAAAGAACTCAGGGGTCTGACAAACCACTAGGTGATCTGAAACAGCATCCGGAGGTGTGACAAAGTAGTCAGAGGCCTTGGAAAGCCTCCATAGGCCGGATAAAGCATCCATGGGCCTGAGAAGGCCCCTGGATGCCGGACAAAGCATCCATGGGCCTGAGAAAACTGTGGGAGCGGGGACGCAGGACTGTCGTGTTATCCGATCCCGGCAGGGAACCCTAATCCGCCTCCCGCCAGATCAACTTGCTGGTGTCATACCCTTGCTTGCGCGCCTGCGCCAACAACTCATGCCGAGTCTGATCATTCACGATCGGCGTGCGCGACAGCAGCCACAAATACTCACGATTCGGATGCCCCACCAGCGCCACCCGATAATCGTCATCATGGAACAACACCCAATACTCACCCTTGGTCACCGAAGGCAGCAGCCGGCTGAACCAGTTATCAAACTGCACCCACAGCTTGTCAGTTCTGCCCGGCACTTGCGGCTCTGCGATCCCCTTGGCCTCAGTCCACTCCCCATCCTCATCACGGCAACGGTTGTCGACATCCACCCGGCCATCCTCACGCACGCCATACCGCGCCTCGGACTGCACGCAATTGCGCTGGAAGAACATCGGCAACCGCGCCAACTCGTACCAGGTGCCCTGGTAGCGCTGCAGGTCCACCTGCATCGTCGTCGGAGCGGACTCAGGGTCATCGCCAGAATTCACACACCCAGCCAACGCCAGGGTCAGGCAGGAAAGCAGCAGCAGCGGACGCTTCACCTTGGATTCCTCCTCGGGTTATCGGACCAGGACCACCTCCGTCGGAGGAGGGGGTTTCAGATTCGATGCCGGTCCGGCTGGAAAGTTGAGTTTTGATGACACGCACACACACCGGCGCTACGGCTTGCCAGCGAACAGGCCAGCCCTGACACTGCAAATCTCCGCACCGGGAACCAACGCCCCAGGAGCAATCCATGACCACAGCGATCACACTGAAAACCCTGATCCAGCATGCCACGCAGGGCACAGTCCGCGAACTGGAGCTGCTATCAATGGAAGGCGGCTTCTACCTGCTCCGCGCGCAGCTGACCCACGAAACCTGTAGTGTAGTGACCGAGCAAGGACACCCCCTCAAGCTCCGATCCACCACCGAACTCCGCGACCATCTCCACGCCTTCCCAGCCCTACCGTGCGTACTCGTTCAACAGGTAGCACACGACGAAATGTGCGGTCATCGCGAAGACGATGTAGCGCCCCTGCGTATCCCTTTCACCCTCGGGCAACAATTTTGATCACTAAAAGCACGCCCGAGTCCCAGATTGATAGATTGAGTAAATCACCACCTCCTTTGCCGTTCGTCGGCTGATCCCCGATCGTCCTACGCCAGCACAGAAAAAGGCGCGCGCAATCGCATCAAACCCGACCAATGGTGCTGCCTGACCATCCACCCCCCAGTAAGTTTCATATAAAAGTTTGATGGCTAAATAATGGCTCTCCCGCGCGCTTTCTGAGATTCTTCCCAACCAAGACTCGATGAATTCCAGGTTCCGCATGGCCAGCAGCGCTCCGATTCCCTTCAATGAAAAAGACCGGCTGGCCCGCGTGACCGAGATGTGCGTCATGGCACAGGAAAGCGACGCCGAGCTCGACGCCCTCGTCTCCATGGTGTCCCAGCGCTTTTCGATGCCCATTTGCCTGATCTCGATCGTCAGCGCCCGCCAGCAGTGGTTCAAGGCCAAGGTCGGCGTCGACAGCGACAGCACCTCGCGGGACGTGTCGTTCTGCGCCCATACCATCCTCGGCGACGCGCCGCTTGAAATCACCGACGCCACCCTTGATTCGCGGTTCACCGCCAACCCGCTGGTGACCGGCACCCCCGGCATCCGCTATTACTGTGGCGCCCCGCTGATCACCGAAGACGGCTTCGCCATCGGCAGCCTCTGTCTCATCGACACCGTCCCGCGTCCGGCCATGAGCCAGCAGGACCTCGCCGCGCTCGTCGGCTTCGCCGCCCTGGCCATGAAAATGCTCACCGGCATCCGCCTGCGGAATTTCCTCGACCAGCCCACCGGCCTGTGGAACCGCGTGCGCCTGGAATACGATGTGGCCAACCACCTCGCGCAAAAGGGCGACTTCGTCCTGCTGGCAGTCGACATCATGCCGGTCAAGACCCTCAACGACATCGTCAAGGCCCTGGGCTACAACTACGCCCACGACCTCACCCTGCGGGTGAAAAGCCTGATCGTCGGCGAGCTCGGCAGCGGCATCCAGCTCTACAAGATCAGCCCGACACGCTTCGGCATCATCCTCCCCGGCACGGTCGACATCAGGCGCGTCTGCGGCGAGCTCGTGCAGGCTCTGCTGCCACCCGTCGAATGCCACGGCATTCCCGTCTCGCTGGATGCCGGCATCGGCGTGCTGCCCGTTTCAAGCAACGGCAGCCATGACCTGGAATGGTTGCGCTGGGTGGTCAACGCCGCGGAAGACGCCCGCCACAGCGCCCGCCGCTGGTCCTACTACGACCCCGAAGTCGACGCCACACAGCGCCGCGCGTTTCTCCTGCTCAGTTCACTGTCCCAGGCCCTGGCAAGCCCCGACCAGTTCCGCCTGGCGTTCCAGCCCCGGATCGACCTCGCGTCGGGCGAATGCCGCTCCGCCGAAGCGCTGCTGCGCTGGCGGCACCCGGAGCTTGGCGACATTTCCCCGGCCGAATTCATACCCCTGGCGGAGAAAACCGCGCTCATCACCGACATCAGCCTGTGGGTCATGGCCTCGGTGGTTCGTTATCTCAAGCAGTGTCCCGTGCGTGATTTGGTGGTCAGCATGAACGTGACCGCCCGCGACCTGGAAAGCTGCGCCTTCATCGACAGATTGCTTGAAGAGCTGGCCACCCACGGCGTCGACCCCACCCGCATCGAGCTGGAGTTCACCGAAAGCGTGCTGATCGAGCACCCCGAGGTGGTCGACCAGCAACTGCAGCGTGCCCGGCGCGTGGGCATCAGCGTGGCGATCGATGACTTCGGCACGGGGTACAGCAACTGGGCGTACCTGAGCCGGATTCCGGCGGCGGTGGTGAAGCTGGACAAGACGCTGATCCAGAAGATCTTTGCCAGTGAGAAGGATGCGTTGCTGGTGAGGACGCTGATCGATCTGGCGGGGGAGCTTGGGTATCGGGTGGCGGCGGAGGGGATCGAGACGGTGGAGGTGCTGGAGCAGGTGAAGGCGTGGGGGTGTGCGGAGGCGCAGGGCTTCTACCTGGCACGGCCGATGGCGGTGAGTGACTTCGAGCGCTGGCATCGGGCGCAGGTGCCCTGAGCCCCGTGGTTGGTGTCACGGCTCCTCTGCCTCAGGGACATGCTGGAGCCTCCCGAGTGCGGCCGCAAGCCGGATTCGGGCGATCTGCCAGCCACTCCAGGACTGGTTGTACTGGGTCTGAGCGGAGGCGTAGGCAGAAAGCGCGTTGAGAACTTCGACCATGCTGCCGACTCCGGCCTGATAGCGGCCTTGGACAACATCGAGGGTCTGCCGGGATTGTTCGAGCAACTGACGCGTCAACACGGTCGAGCGGGTCTGGACTGATAGCGCCTGGTATTGCTCCCAGGCATCCAGGGTCACCTGCTGTTGAGTGTCGGCCAGTTGCGCATTCGCGGCTTCCACGCGGCTTTGCGCCGAGCGGATCCGGTAGGTTCTGTCGAAACCGTCGAAAATCGGTATTTCCAGCTGCAGGCCGATGCTGTTGTCGCGCTCCGCCGTATTGCCATTGTAGGCCGCTGCCTGGCGCGTATGGCTCCGGTTCAGGCCTGCGGTCAGCGACAGGCTCGGCCGGCCGTCGGCCTTGCTTTGGGCGAGCCCAGCCCGGGCGGCTTGCAGGCGTGCCTGGGCTGCGATGACCTGTGGATGATCGCGTTGGGCTATCTGCAGGAGTTCATCGATACGGTCCGCGAATCTTGCCTCCAGTGACATTCGGACCGGATCGAGGCTCGCCAGCTGCAGCCTGGCCTGAGGCCCGTAGCCCATGCGCAAGGCCAGGGTTCCCAGCAGGCTGCTCAAGCTGCCGGCGTCCTGGGTGGACTGGAGCCTGGCCTGGGTAAGCGCGGTCTCGGCTTGCAAGCGGTCTGCCAGCGCCGCTGCCCCTCCACGGTACTTGGCGTCGGCCGCCTCAAGGTTGCGCGAGGCGGCCTCAACCACGCGTTGCGAGGCCTCGGCGCTGTGCTGCGCGGCCTGCGCCTGGAAGTACAGCTGCGCGGCCTCGACGCTACGGGCCTGGACAACCGAATCGCGGCTGGCCTGCGCCGCGACCAGCAACTGATCGGCGTTGCGCAGGGCGGCTTCGCGCCGGCCGAAGTCGACCAGCAGCCAGGTCAGGGTGAGGCCTGCGTTCTGTCGCTTGCGCGTACCTTCGCCAGACATGTACGGAAGCTGCCGGTCAATCCGGCTGCGGCCGGTGCTGCTGTCCACGCTGGCGCTGAGTCGAGGCAGGTAGGCTGCGCGGGCAATGCCGGTGGCGGCGGCTTCAGATTTGATATCGGCCCAGGCCACGCGGCCTTGGGGATCACGGCAGACAATGGCATCCACCACCATGGACAGCGTCAGCGGATGCCCAAGGTCGATGGGGCTGCAGGCGGCGTTTCGATCGATGCCGTCGAGTGTGCGCAGTACATCGGCGCCGTGTGCCGAGGCGATGATCCCGCATCCGGGCAAAAGCAGGCAGAGTACCGGTATCCCGAACCGCCTCATACGGACTCTTGAAGATGCTTGGCCTGACGCCGCTGAACATAGTTTTGGGCTGACTCGTCGATGGCGATGCGGCCCGCGCGCAGCATGATCACCCGGTCGGCCGTCGCGATGGTTTCGGGGCGATGGGCAATCATCAGGCGAGTGATGTTGAGTGCGCGAATGGCCAGATTGACGCGATGTTCGTTGCGAGTGTCGAGATGGCTGGTCGCCTCGTCGAGCAGCAGTATCGCCGGCTTCTTGTAGAGCGCGCGCGCAAGCAGCACGCGCTGCTTCTGTCCCCCGGACAACGCCGAGCCCAGCTCACCGATCAGTGCGTGATAGCCCATCGGCATGGCTGCGATATCGTCGTGCACGGCGGCGATCCTGGCGCACTCCATCAACCAGTCCATGTCCGGTTGCGGGTCGAACATGCAGATGTTGTCCGCGATGGAGCCGGCGAACAGCATGTCGTCTTGCGAGACCGTGCCAATCAGGCCGCGAACGGCGCCTGGCCCCATCTGCAGGGTGTCGATACCGCCCAGGAGTATCCGTCCTTCCTCGAGCTTGAGCAGGCTCAACAGAAGATTGAAGAGCGTGCTCTTGCCGCAGCCGGAAGGGCCGATGAACACCACCGATTGCCCCGCCTCGATGCGCAGGTCGATCCCGTCGAGGATCCAGGGCTCTTGCGGTGAGTAGCGGAAACGAACCTGCTCCAGGCAAACGTGCAGGTCTTTGCGTTCAGGCTGGACCTGGCGAGGCTGCGCTGGCTCGGCCTCCACGGGATGCAGGGCGATGTCAGCCAGGCGCTCTGCATGCAAGTGCAGCATCCTGATCTCGAAGTAGCGGTCCACCAGGCTGCCGACACGGTTGTCGAACTGCATCTTGTAGGCGGTGAAGGCCATCAGTGCGCCAACGGTGAACTGGCTGTCCATGACCAGCGAGGCGCCCAGCCAGATCACCAGGACGTGTTCGATCCCGAACAGCAGTCCATTGATTTGCTGATAGACCAGCTGCAGCTTCTGGGTGCGAATACCCGCGTTGATCTGCTCGACCAGCAGGGCCAGCCACGCGGACCGGCGCTCCGGTTCGCGCTGGAACAGTTTGAGCGGGCCGATGCCGCGAATGGTCTCCAGCATATGGCTCTGTTGCCGGGCGGCATGCACGATCTGCTGCTCGCTGGCGTCTTTCAACGGGCGATACCAGATCCAGCGGCCAATCGCGTAGAGCACCATCGCGCCGATCGCCACGGCAGCCAGCATGGGGCTGTACAGCAGCATCAGGCCCAGGGTCGCCACGGACATCAATCCGTCCAGCACCGCGGCGATGAAAGCACTGGTCAGTGTCTGCTGTATCGCGTCCAGCGAGCCGAAGCGGGAGGCCACATCACCCAGGTTGCGACGGGCAAAATAGTCGCTTGGCAGCTTGAGCAGATGAGTAAAGATGTTGGCTTTCCACTGCACCGCGACCTGTGTGCCCATGTGAAGCAGCACCCAGGCGCGAACCGCGCTGGTAGCCTGCTGCATCAGCAGCAACGCACCGAATCCCAGTGCCAGTGTCGTCAGCAGTTGCCGGTCTTCGCTGACGATCACCTGGTCGATTGTCCATTGCAGAAACAGCGGACTGACCAGCGCGAAGACTTCCAGCACAAGGGCCAAGGAGAGGATCTGCAGCAGGGACCGGTACAGTCCGCTGATCTGCCCGACCATTGCCGAGATGGCCACCTTGGGGGGCGCCTTTCTGGTTTCGAAGCCTTGATCGGGCCAGAACTCGACCGCCACGCCGGTGAAGCGCCTGGAGGCCTCGGCCATGTCCACGCGGCGTAGTCCCCAGGCAGGGTCGTGCAAGACCAGGGCATCGGCCTCCACCGACTTGAGGACCACGAAGTGGTTGAAGTCCCAATGCAGCACGCACGGCGTGCGCAGGTGCGAGAGCTCCTCCAGCTCCAGGCGCATGGCCCGGGCATTGAGCTTCAGCCGTTGGCCATGATCCATCAGTTGGCGAAGCGAAGCGCCCTTGGGGGACACGCCCAGATCGAGCCGCAAGTGGCGTAGGTCGACGTGATGGCCATGATACCCGGCCACCATCGCCAGGCAGGCAATTGCGCATTCGCTGGTCTCGGTCTGCAGCACCACCGGCAATTGGCGCCCTAGCCGAAGCGCCAGGCGATCAGTCAGCTTCATGATGCCCCCTTGAGTTTGCCGGTCAGGCTCAGCAGCGGGTCCAGCACCCATTCATACAGCCGCCGCGTGTCCCGAAGCACGTCGGCTTCAAGCAGCATGCCGCTCTGCAAGCCATGCTGCTGCCCATAAGCGAACATCATCTGCTGCGCCAGGCGCACCCGGATGCGATAGTGCTGTTCGCCATCCTGGCCGCTGCCAGGCACGCTGCCGACCATGGTCGCAAGATCGTTGAAGGCCACGCTGGCGCGCGATATCGACAGCACCGTTCCTCGCTGCTGGCCGAATTTCTGATAGGGGAAGGCCTCGAAGCGCATCAGCACCTGATCGCCAGGCTCGATGAAACCGATGGTACGGCTGGGGGCGTACAGTTCTGCCTCGAGCGCGGCGCCGGCGGGCACGATGCTCATGAGGTTGCGGGTGCTGTCGACGGACATGCCCACCTCGGCAAACACCGCGGTGGCGATGCCGCTTTCCGGCGCCTTGATCACGATGTCGCGCCTGGATTCACTTTCGACCCGTTCCTGCCTGAGGGCGGCGACTTGCTGGTCGAGATCGTTGAGGGCGTTGGCCTGCCGATCCGCCAGGGCGTCGAGCTCTCTGCTGCTTTCGCCTAGCTGTTGCGCGAGCCCCAGGCGATCCCGGGTCAAACCGTGCAGGGCTTGGCGCTGCGCCAGCAAATCAGCTTCACGTTGCTGGAGTTGGTCGGTGGAGATGTACCCCTTGTCCACCAGTTCGCGATAACGCCTCACAGCATCAAGCGCCAAGGCTACGCGCTGTTGCTGTTGGCCTTGCTGCTCGTCCAGGACGGCGATTTGCCGACGCTGGCTGGCCAGCTTGGACGCCAGCACCTCCCGTTCGCTTGCCTGCAGCCGCTGAAGACTGGCGCTCTGGGCACTCAGGCCAGCCAGACGCTGGTCGAGCTGGCGGGTGATGCCCGCCTGGACGGCCCCCAGGTCAGTGACATAGCGTTCGCTGCTCAGGGCCAGCAGGGGCTGGCCACGCTGCACCGGCTCGCCCTCCTGGACATAGCGCTCCAGGACTACCCCGGCTTGCGGCGCATAGACCTTCACTTGCCCCGTCGCGGGCACCAGTTGACCGGCAACGGTGCTGCGCTGCGTGTAGGAACCGAGACAAAGAAAGGCGATGACGATGGTCGCCATGGCGAGCGCCAGAGCGGTGAATACGGCGAAGGACAAGGGCCTGACCAGAATGATCATTCCCAGGCCGTCGTGGCCCTGCCGGGCGAGCGCCGCAGGGCGAAACAAAGAGCTGTTATCGGCCATGGAGAGCTGCTCCACGAACAGCCCGCCGGTCATGTAGCCCACGACCGGATACAGCGAGATGCCAAATCAAATTCCACTCCGTGGATTAAACAAATCTTCCCTGGTCCCGTTGGCCGTTCCACTTTCTGCTGGCCGGGCTAATAGCGGGGCGGATACTACCCGTACGTCCATGATCATTTCAAGCATTGTCATGAAGACTGAACTAGTGACAATTAATTGGTCGGGTTGACAATTGGTTTTCGACTACCAATACTTGCGAAAAAACGAAAACCGGATTGCCTGAATAAATGGACTTTCAAATACCCAGGCGCTCGACAAGGATTGTCGGAGCGGGCGCAGTTGCATCTTTCGAATTTCACTTCTCACCCCGGCGTCAAACAGGGGTGCGTGCATGAAACGGTTTACTCAAGTATTCGTCCGCAGGTCGCGGCGGGCTGATTCAAGTGCAGGGTCTGCGCCACTGAGTTCAATGGCGGTGTGCAAATGAATATTCCATTTACACCCTGGCCTGCCGCCGTGGCGCAGCACTATCGAGACAAAGGCTATTGGGCGGGCGTGCCGCTGTTCGAGATACTCTCGCGGCAGAGCCAGGCGCAGCCCGATGCATTGGCAATTATCGATGGCGATAACCACCTGAGCTATGCCCAGCTGAAGACGGCCAGCGAGAGACTGGCGGCTCATCTGGAGCAACACGGTATAAGCGCGGGCGATACCGCGTTGATTCAACTGCCTAATCAGGCAATGTTCTACATTGTTTTCTTTGCCTTGCTGCGAATTGGCGTGGTGCCGGTCAACGCGCTCTACAGTCATCAGCGCCTGGAACTCGAAGCGTTCGCCAAACAGATCCAGCCCAGACTTCTGATCGCTTCACATGGGCATCCGCTGTTTCGCGATACTGTATTCATCGACACACTTTCCAGCCGTCACCAAGGCCTGGTCGCGCTGCTGTGCGACCTGCCCGGCGGTGGCGGTCTCGAGGCCTTGATCGATCAGCCCGCGCCGCCCCCGCGACAGCAGCCGAGCCCTGCCTCGGAAGTCGCGTTCTTTCAGCTTTCCGGGGGCAGCACGGGCACGCCAAAGCTGATTCCGCGTACCCACGATGATTACTTCTACAGCGTGCGCCGCAGTGCCGAAATCTGCCGCCTGAACGCCAGCCATCGATTCTTGTGCGCATTGCCCGCGGCACATAATTACCCGCTCAGTTCTCCCGGCGCGCTGGGTTTTTTCCATTGCGGCGCGGCGGTGGTGCTTGCTCCCAGCCCGGAACCCTTGAACTGCATGGCCCTGATCGAACAGCACCAGGTCACCCACGTGGCCTTGGTGCCATCGGCGCTCGCGCTCTGGCTGGACGCGGCGGAGGTGAGCTCGAGCCAGCTGCACTCGCTGGAGCTGGTGCAGGTGGGCGGCGCCAGTCTGAGCGAAGCCTTGGCGCGTCGCGTGCCTGCCGAGCTGGGTTGCGCGCTTCAGCAGGTATTCGGCATGGCCGAAGGCATGGTGGCCTATACCTCGCTGGACGACGGCGAGCTGCGCTATGCCAGCCAGGGCTATCCAATGAGCGATGACGACGAAGTCCGGGTCTATGACGCGTTCGACCAGCCTGTGGCGCATGGGCAGGTCGGCATGCTGGCGACCCGTGGACCGTACACGATCAGGGGATACTTCCAAAGCCCCGAGCACAACGCTCGTGTATTCGACTCGGAGGGTTTCTATCACACCGGCGATCTGGTCAGGCGCGAGGCAGACGGCCGTCTTACCGTGGTCGGGCGCACCAAGGACCAGATCAACCGGGGCGGTGAGAAGATCGCGGCCGAGGAAGTCGAGCACCTGATCTGCAGCCACCCGCAGGTCCGGCAGGCTGCCCTGATGGCCTACGCCGACGCGCTGATGGGCGAGAAGAGCTGCGCGGTGCTTGTCGGTAGCGTGCCGCTGACCTTGGTGCAGCTGCGGCGTTATCTTCGTGAACAGGGGATCGCCGAGTACAAGCTGCCTGACCGGGTCGAATACACCCATCAGTTGCCGCTGACGCCGGTTGGCAAGATCGACAAGCGAGCACTGAGACAGCAACTCGCCGAGGCCTTGTCATGAGCTTCGCGCAGGGTAACTCCATGCCCAGGGCAGGCGGCATCTGCCATGCCCAGCTCAAGGGCGAGCTCGAGCAGTTGCTCTGCCCCACCGGAGAGCACATCGATGAGGATGAAAACCTGTTCGACTATGGGCTCGATTCCTTGCAGATCATGAAATTCCTGCAGCAGTGGCGGGGCGCCGGGGTGTCGGTGAAATTTGAGCAACTGGTGTTGCAGCCCACGCTGCACGGTTGGCGCAAGGTTATTGACGAGGCCAGTCGCCACTGTGAGACGGTGGCATGAGCGCATGCGAGCACGGACAGGCTTGCATCTGAAGCAACAGGGACACGGAACGCGCGGAACTCGAAATGGACTTCATTCAGAACCAGCCCTTGCTCAATGACGCTCAGCAGGGGATCTGGTACGCATCATTGGCGCGCAACAGCTCGACGCTCTATTCCACCGCGCAGGCGCTGGAGTTGCGTGGGGCGCTCGAGCTGGATCGGTTGGCAACCGCCATCGACAGCGCGCTCGAAGAGTGCCAGACACTGCATTACGCCAGTTTCAGTGTCACCGAGTCGCGCAGCGCGACCCATGAGGGCGCCGCGCCGCGCGTGCGGGTGCTGGACTTGCGGGCCCGCCGGCAGCCGGCGCGCCTGGCCCAGCGGCTCATGCGCAAGGCGCTCGAGCAGGCTGATGACCCGCTGCAGCCTCACCACCAGCTGCATTGTCTGCTGATTGCCAGTGATAGCCATGCGTGGTGGTTCTCAAGGGTTCACCATCTGGCGTTCGACGCCTATGCCTATCACCTGATGCACCGGCGCGCTGCCGAGCATTACCAGGCGGAGATCATGGACAGTACGGTTGGCCCCTCGTGGTTCACCACCGCCAAGGAGGTGCACGACAGTGGAAAGGCCTACCGCGAGAGCGAGCGTTACGCCCAGGACCGGGTTTTCTGGCTGGACCGGCTGGGTAATGCCCCCGCGCCTACCTTCATCGAAGCCGCCGGTACCAGGAGCAGCGGTCGATGCCACAGCGTGAGCGGGGAAATCGAGCCGGCGCTCGCGAATCTTCTGCACACCTGCGCCAGCGACATGAGCCTTCCTCTGCCCGATGTGCTGCTTGGCGCGATCGTCACCTATCTGGCGCGCCTCAATGGCGTCAGCGACATTGTCGTAGGGCTTCCGGTCAGTGGACGGCGTGACCCGGCCACCATTCGCGCGCCGCTCACATGCAGCAACGTCATGCCCCTGGTCTTGCACCTGGGTGAACGTCCCACCCTGCTTGGCTGCTGCACGGCTACCCGGGACGCGCGGCGCATGGCGCTCAAACACCAGCGCTACCGCGGCGAGTGGATCGCCCGGGAGCTCAACCGCGTCGGCGATGCGGCGCCCCTGCATGGCATCGAGATCAACCTGGTCACGGCGCAGCCGCTGGTGGAGCTCGGTCCGGTTCAGCATGAGGTCCATCACCTTCGCACCGGGCCGGCGCGTGACCTGAATGTTCATCTGGAGCTCGACGCCGAGCAGCGACTGTCCAGGATTCGTCTTTTCGGCAATTGCCTTGTGCACACCGAGGCTGATCTGCGGCTTCATCTCGAACGGATTACAGGGTGGCTCGCCCTGGTCGCACGCTCTGCGCATGTTTGTTTGCCGGAGCTGCCTGTGACCACCCCCGCGGAGCTGCGCAGGATCGAGCAGTGGAACCGTACCGGCCGACCGCTGGGCAGCGAAAGCATCACGCAGCTGTTTGAACGGCAAGCCCTCGTCGCTCCCAGGCAGCCCTGCGTGGAGGACGAGCGGCAGGTACTGGATTTCGCCGAGGTCGAGCAGCGCTCTCGAGCCCTGGCGCACGTGCTGGCGCGGCAGATTCCCGGCATCGAGGGCAAGGTGATAGGCGTCGCCATCGACCGCTCGGTCGAGCTGCTGCTGGTAGCGCTCGCGGTACTGAGGGCAGGGGCAGTGTTTCTCCCGCTCAATCGCGACTACCCGGCCAAGCGCCTGGAAAAAATGCTCGAGCGCGCCGAGGCAGTTGCGGTCATCGCCGACCTCGCCAATACCGGGGAGGTCGGCCACTCGCGGGTACTCCCGTTAACATCGCTGCTCGAGCAGTCCCGATCACTGCCTGCCGACGCGCCCGCGCTGGCGCAGATCAGCGGCGACAGCATCGCCTATGTGCTCTTTACCTCTGGAACCAGCGGCGAACCCAAAGGGGTGATGATCAATCACCGGGCCCTGGCCAATCGTCTCTGCTGGATGCAGGCAGCTTATGGCCATACAGGGGCGGACCGCGTCCTGCAGAAGACGCCGGTAAGCTTCGACGTCTGTATCTGGGAGCTGTTCTGGCCGTTGATCAGCGGTGCCACCCTGGTCATGGCCCGGCCAGGTGGCCATGCCGACCCCGCGTACCTGGCATCAACCATCGAGAGCCGGCGCATCACCGCCGTGCACTTCGTCCCCTCCATGCTGGCGCTGTTTCTCGATGCGCTGGAGCGGCGTCCGCGGGCTGTGCCCCTGAGGCAGGTGTTTGCCAGCGGAGAGGCGTTGAATGTCCCGCTTGCCGCACGCTGCAAGGCCATGATCGCGGCGCACGTGTTCAACCTCTATGGGCCCACGGAGGCGGCAATCGATGTCACCTCATACCGGGTGCCTGATCACCCGGCAGGGTCCATCCCTATCGGGCAACCGATCTGGAACACGCAGATCCACATACTTGATGGGCGCATGCGCAGGTGTCCGATCGGCGTGGCCGGAGAGCTTTTCATTGGCGGCTGCGGCCTGGCGGATGGATACATTGGCCAACCCGCGCTTACCTCGCAACGGTTCATCGCCCATGAAGCGGGCCGGCTCTACCGGACCGGCGACCTCGCCCGCTGGAGGCACGATGGCCAGATCGAGTACCTGGGCCGCCTCGATGACCAGGTCAAGCTCAATGGCGTGCGCATCGAGCTGGACGAGATCGCTGCGGTGCTGCTTGAGCACCCGCGCGTCAGCGCAGCCTGCGCGGTGCTTCGAGGCGAGCAACTGCTTGCCTACGCCGTGCACGCCGGAGTAACGGTCGAGGAAAGCGTGCTGAGCAGCCACTTACGGCAGTACCTGCCCGAACACATGGTGCCCAGGCGCATCATGCTACTCGACCGCTTCGCGCTTACCGCCAACGGCAAGCTCGACCGCAAGGCGCTGCCGCTGCCCGTGGCCACCCACGACGAGAAGTACCGGTCGGCGGCCAATCTGCTGGAACAGCGTATTTGCGAGATCTTTGGCGACGTGCTGGGGCTGGATTCCACGGACCCTCATGCAAGCTTTTTCGAGCTTGGCGGTCATTCCCTGAGCGCCATCGATGCCGCTGCCCGGATCAATGCAGCGCTAGGCTGGCACCTCTCGATCGCCGACCTGTTTGCCCACCCCAGTGCCCGGGCCCTGGCAAGTCGCGATGCAGTGGACTCGGCGGACATGCTCGCGCCGACACTCCTCCTGCGTCCAGGCCAGTCGCCGGACTCGCCGCTGCCGACGCTTTTCTGCATTCATCCGGCAGGAGGCATCGCCTGGTGTTACAGCGGGCTGGCGCGTTTTCTCAAAACACCCTGCGAGATCGTAGGGATCCAGGCACGAGGGCTTACACCCGATCGCAAGGTGGTGTCCTCGATGGAGGAGATGGCGCATGACTACGCCGCGCAGATCCGGGCCCACCAGCCGCAGGGGCCTTATTGGCTGATTGGCTGGTCTGTCGGCGGCATGATCGCCCAAGGGGTCGGCGCTTGCCTGCGGGACGCAGGTGAAGAGATAGGTTTGCTGGCGATGATGGATGCCTACCCAAGCGACCTGTGGCGCCGGTTCGCGTTTGACGAACAAAGCGCGAAGGAAGAAGAGAGCATGGCCCTGGCCGCGCTGTTGTTCATCGCCGGCATCCGGCTTCCTTCCAAGGGTGGCCTGGCCTCCATGACCCTGGCCAAGGGACAGACGCTGGAGCGTGCGGAGGTGATCTCGCTGCTGCGCCAGCGTGGTAATGCCCTGGCAAGCCTGGACAACGATACGCTCGACCGTCTGATCAACGTCGTGATCAACAGCCGACAGCTGGTTGGGCGGTCGAGTCATCGGCACTTCGCCGGCGACCTGCTGTTTTTCACCGCTGCCCGCCCTCGCGCCGAGGCGTGGCTGAAAGTCGAGGCATGGCGGCCTCACATCGGCGGCAACATCATCAATCTGGACATCGACTGCGACCATCCCGGCATGGCTCGCAGCGAGGCGCTGCGAGCGATATCCGCGCACCTCGATGACCATCTGGCCCAACGCGTGGCGAGCGCCGCACCGCGATTCTCTGGCATTCCCAGGCAACAGGTGGCGTCATGAACTCCACACCTTCACTGTGCGACCTGGCAGGTAACCTGGTGCCGTTCGAAGCCGAACGTGTCCCTGCCACCTTGATCTGGAGCGGTGTGGAAGACGAGGTGATCCCACACCTGCTCGATGAGTGCGCTTATCTTGTACCCGAGCCTGCCAGCCCTGGCGCCCCCTCGCTGAAAACGTTTTACGCGGAGCGTTACGGGGGCAGTCGCATCGGCCACAACGGAGGGGGCGCGCGGTGTGGATTCGATGGCCGGTACCAGGTCAAGGGCATCGGCGCAAACCCGCTGGTGGGCGAGGGGACCGACAGGCATCACCGTAACGGCGCACTGGCGACGGATCATGCGGTTTATGAAGCGATCTGGAGCCGTGTGCTTGGCCAGCTGCTCCCTTTCGGGGCCGTGCGCGCGCAGGCAGTCCTGCTGACCGACCGCTACATCGAACTCGACTTCGAGCGTCACCAGCGCAGGGCCCGGCGTGCATTGCTGGTGCGCGATCCATCGGTCCGCCCTGCGCATTTCGAGCGGGCCCCGTATTTCCGGCCCCACCCTGACCATGCGCCCGGCCTCGCCCATGATGCTGATCGGGTCAGGCAGGCCGTGCAGTCGCTGCCCCATGCCCTTGGCGCCCGGGACGATAGCGCCCAGGCCTGTATCGACGCCTTTGCAGAGCTTGCCTGCCGCTTGGCTCACCAGATGGCGTTCTGCCGGACACGCTGGCTGATTGTGACCACCTCGCCCTCGAACGTGACAACAGATGGCCGCCTGCTGGATTTCAATGGCCTTTATCTGCTTTCGCCTGGCGATCACCGGGTCGACTTCGACTACCACGTCAAGCTCCGTCAGCTGATGGCCGAGCCTGGCGTTCTGCTGGAGGGGCTGACCAACCTGTGTGTGCATCTGGGCAAGTACCGCTATGGGCAAGCGTTTGTCCAGCCTGCCCAGCACGCGATCATCCAGCGCTTCGAAAGCGCCTTCGAAGCCGGTTGCATTCGCGGGTACATCCAGTGGCTGGGGCTTCCCGTGGATGCGCTCGCCGACCCATTGCCCGAACCCTGGCAGCGGTTGGGCGGGCACATTCGGGAGCTCTCCGGCCATTATCTGCGTCTTGCTTCCAGGCCAGGTCCGGAAAACCACCCGCCGTGCCTCGATACGCTCTTGCTCGCGGTCGTCAACGGCTGCCAGCCAGACAAGCAGCCGTTTGCGAGCGATCCCCGGTTGCTCGCCTGCTGGCGCGGCGCCGCGGCAGCCTTCGCCGACAGCCGAGCCTTGTGGCAGGCCTGCGGACACGGCGGCCCCGGGGCGCGCGACCTGATCCAGGTCGCGGCCGAGCACATCCATTCGGCCAGGCTGCACCGGCCCTTGCTGGCCAAGCAGGCGCAGCTGGACCAGATCAACACGCTGCTTGCCGCGCATGCACACAGCCCTGACGTGCTCAGGAAGCTGCTCAAGGACCTGGAAAACGCCACGGCCTCTGCGGCGCAGAGCGTATTCGGCACCCCCTTCGCGACCACGGCCAGGACACCATGACGATCTATATCAAGAGCACCAGCGACGATGCCGAACTGAGCGCCAAGCACGAGCAACTCGGTCAAGCCCTGGCCTGCATGCTGTACAACCGAAACTACAGCCTGTATCCGATACTGACGCTGCAGTACTGGACCGAAAATGCCATCGCGCACCGCCAGATCAGATTCCTCTTCGACAATCGCGGCCTTGCCCTTGCCTACATCACCTGGGCCTATCTGTTACCGGACACCGTCGGCCGACTACGCAGCGACCCCGAGTTCAGGCTGCATCCCAGCGAGTGGGATGAGGCGGGTGAGCCCTGGATCCTGGATTTTTGCTGCAAGCCTGGCTACGGGTACAAGGCAGCCGAGCGATTTCGCCAGCTGCGGCCCTGGGGCCCGCAACGCGCTCATTGGCTTTCGCGCCGCAAGCACGTCATTACCTGCCGGATGTCCGGACAGGCCAAGCCGTCCTGCCCATGAAACTGACCCCTCGAGAGCTCGAAATCGTTCGGTTGCTCGCACGCGGCCTGACCAACAAACAGATTGCCGCCGCGCTGGCGATCAGCGATTTCACCGTGCGAGACCATCTCACGCGGGTGTTTCGCAAGGCGCAGGTGTCGAGCCGACTGGAGCTGATCACCCGGCTCCCCCTACATCTGTAGGCTTGCGGACACGGAAGAAAACCATAAGCTGATCCACGTCCCCCCTTTCAAAGGAGAATGAAAAATGCGGGCTTTGACAATCACTGAAATCGAACAGGTATCTGGCGCAGGAGAATTCAGCTACGCGGAGCTGGCCGGCGCGGTTGCCGGCGGCGCCGTCGGAGGCGCCATGATGGGCTCGCTGGCGGCAGGCGTCGGCGCAGCCCCGGGAGCGCTCGCGGGTGGCCTGGTGGGAGGCGCGACCTACACCGCCGCCAGCCTGACATCGTCGTTTTTCTCGTCTTCCAGCGGCGCGACCGGCTCGTCGAGCTCTAGCGGCTGAACCCGTAGCAGGAGGACGCCTCATGCAACCACTTGGCCTGGCCCGGCTTTTCATCGGGTTATTCTGTGTGTTCTATACCTTCCTGGACATCCTCCAGCACCTCACCACGCTGCACTACGGCAGTTTCGAGAAGCTGGGGATGATGTCGTTCGTGTATGCGCTGATCATGACAGCAACGCTGACGATGATAAGAGTGTGGCGCAGCAAAAGGGCATGATGAGGCGGGCTGGAGTGCCTGGCATGCTGGCACACCTGACCTGCTGACCAGGACCGCTGTGCGCTGGCTGCGTGCTGGCCCCAGCAAAAAGGCGTCTTAGGGCGTCTTTTTGCTGGATTGGCGAGACGGATGATCCAACTCCCGGCCAGGCGCTGAACCGCGCAAGAATCGCGTGTCGCTATTATTCGATTCTGGCGACATGTCATGGAGTCATGTCGCTGGTGGCGACATGTAAACCGCTTCAGCGAACGGAGCGGCGACAGGGCGGCTATTGCGCGACCGCAATCGCCTTCGCAAGCTGGGCATCTGACATGTAAGGCGGAGCGTAGCTGCTGCGGTATACCCTCACAGCCTGCTCAAACTGCGCACCACGGATGTCTCCATCCGAGCCGATGAACGCCAGGGCGTCGCTCTTGGCCGTCTTGAACGCCGAGGGCCCCTCGCTGGTGAACAGGGTTGTCCCGGCGGTGAGGGTGGTGGGGAACACGGTTATCCGCGCACTGGCCCTCTCCCACGGATCCTTGATTTCGCCGGCAGTGGTCTGGAGGCTGAGCGCTGCCAGTGCCGTGATCACCAGGGGTTTCCAAGCATCCATTCTGTATTGCTTCCAGTGCAGTGGTGGGATGCCACCATAGCAGAGGTGGGTGGTGGATGGTCGGGGGTAGGCTGCACGTAGCCCGGAATGCCAGCGTTCCCTCGTACCCTGCGGCAATCGCGCAGCCCGCTCAATAGGTGCCCCGGCGAGGGCTTTGCCCTCGATCGCGCGGTCCGGCGTCCCGGCACATGGCCCGCTCCCACAAATGCCCTGGCTGCGCCGGGCAGGGCATCAATCCCGAGCTGGCCGCGTCAGCTCTTGTGGGAGATTCTGTGGTGTTGGAGCCCTGGGAAGATTCTGTGGTGCATGGCAACCCTGTGGAAGATTCTGTGGTGCTGGCAGCCCTATGGAAGATTCTGTGGTGCATACCCCCCTGTGGGAGCTGGCTTGCCAGCGAACCCGGCAAAGCCGGGCCATCCACCCCCAGTCCCCTGTCTAGCCACGCCCCCCCATCCCAAATGTAACCAATCATTTGACAACCACAATACCCAAAGCCCACCATCGCGCCCGCCTTATAAGAGAGATTATCGTTATCGATAAGATTCTTATTAAGAAGAATCGCTTGCCCCCATGGAACAGGAGTCACTTGATGCCCGCGTGTTTTTCTCCCCTAGCCATCAACATTCGCCAGGCCGCGCTCGCGGTAAGCCTTTCCGGCTCGCTACTGGCGAGTGCCAATGTCTGGGCCGAGCCTGTCAGCTACAGCATCTCGGCGGGGTCTCTGGCGAACGCCATCAACCAGTTCGCCAAAGCCAGCGGAGTGGTTGTCAGCTTCAGCGGTGAGGACACCGCCGGGCTGACCAGTGCAGGGCTCCAGGGCAGTTACGAGCTGGACCAAGGCCTCGCGCACCTGCTCCAAGGCACCGGCCTGCAGGTACAACAAACGGGAGACAAGCACTACATGCTGGCCCGCCCCAGCCAGGAAGGCCTGATGGAGCTAGGCGCAACCACCGTATCCAGCGTGCAGCTAGGTGCCACCACCGAAGGCACCGGCAGCTACACCACCGGCTCCGCCAACACCGCGACCGGTCTGCGCCTCTCGGCGCGCGAAACCCCGCAATCCGTCAGCGTCGTCACCCGCCAGCAGATCCAGGACCAGAACCTGAACGACGTTGCCCAAGTACTCGAACAGACCCCCGGCGTGGTCGTCGACAGCATGGGCCCCGCCGGTAGCGACGCCAATCACATCTATGTCCGCGGCTTCGAAGTCGGCAGCATCCAGGTCGACGGCGTCAACCGCCCCGATACCTTCGGCTTCAGCGACGACCTCGCCGACATGGCGACCTATGACCGTGTCGAAGTGGTCCGCGGCGCCACAGGCTTAATGTCGGGCACCGGCGACCCCGGCGCGACCGTCAACCTGATTCGCAAGAAGCCAACGATCGAAACACAACGCTCGCTGACCCTCAAAGCAGGCTCGTGGGACAGCTACCGCACCGAGCTGGACGTCTCCGGCAAGTTGTCGGAGAGTGGCAATGTGCGCGGTCGCTTCGTCGCATCAAAGAGCGACAGCAAAAGCCACATCGACCGCCAGTCCCTGGAAAAGGAAGTCGCCTATGGCGTGCTGGAATGGGACGTCACCGACAGCACGATGCTGACAGTCGGGGCGGAATACCAGGAGATGGACAACCAAGGCTCGGGCAACCACGGCTTCCCGATGTTCAAGTCCGACGGCAGCCACTTCAAGCCTTCCCGCTCGTTCAACTCCGCCTCGGACTGGAGCTATCACAAGCGCCGAACCAAGTCGGTGTTCACCACCCTGGATCACGACCTGGACAACGGCTGGCACGTCAAACTGAATGCCGAACACAACCGCCGCAGCTATGACGACGCCTTCGCCACCGCCGCCAGCGGCACCGTAAAACCCGACGGCAGCGGCATCAGCACCTGGACTGGCCGCTGGGCGGGCGAACCCCGGCAGACCTCGTTCGACCTGTCCGCCACCGGGCCATTCGAATTCCTTTCCCGCGAGCACCAGCTCTACCTCGGGGCCAGCCACTACAACGCCTACTACCGCAACGACGGTTACACGCTGTGGACGAGCCAGAAGATCGACAACATCTACACCTGGGACGGCTCGCTGGCGAAACCGGACGCCCTTCATGACAAGACTTCGCAAGATGCGCTGGATGAAACCCAGACCGGCCTGGTGGCGTCCGCCCGCTGGAGCCTGACCGATGACCTGTCGCTGATCACCGGCGCGCGGGTGATCGACTGGAAGCGTGACGAGGTGTCTCACACCCTGTCGAACGGAGAATCCAGCCGCACTTCGCGCAGCGAGAGCGGAGTTGTCACCCCTTACTTCGGGCTGGTGTATGACCTGAATGAAAACTGGTCGGCCTACGCCAGCTATACCACCATCTTCAAGCCGCAAGATAACGAGACCGTCAGTGGCAGCTACCTTGATCCGGAAGAGGGCGTGAACTACGAGCTGGGGATCAAGAGCGAGTTCTGGGACAAACGCCTGACCGCAGCTTTAAGCGTGTTCGAGGTGCGCCAAGACAACCTGGCGGTGGCCGATGGCGATAAGCTGGCGCCGAACGGCGACCAGGCCTACCGCGCCGAGTCCGGCACGAAAACCCGCGGTTTCGAAATGGAAATGGCGGGAGAGATTCTGCCAGATTGGCAGGTGTCGGCTAGCTATACCTATGCCCAGATCGAGGATTCGGATGGGGATCGTCTGCTTACCGAAGTACCGCGGGATACCCTGAAACTGTTCACCAGCTATCGCCTGCAGTCCTTGCCGCAGTTGAAAGTGGGCGGCGGGGTGCGCTGGCAAGGGGCGGAGTATTACAAAGGTGCGGGGCCTAACAAAGAGACCTTCGAGCAGGATGCCTACAGCGTCGTGGATCTGATGGCGCAGTACGCGTTCACGCCGCAGACCAGTGTGTCGGTGAATATGAATAACGTGTTCGACAAGACGTACTACACCGCGATCGGCGCGCGCGGGTGGTATGGGACGCCGCGCAGTGCTACGGCTACGTTGGTTTATGCGTTTTGAGGTAGATGCATTGCGACCGCTGATTCTCAGTCGTTAATTGAGTCTCAGGAACTTGTCTAACTGAACACCAAGACAGCGCGGCCTTCGGCTGCAATGTCAGTGCCAGCCTCTTCGCTGGCAAGCCAGCTCCCACAGGTACCGCGCTGATCCCAAGTGCGGCGCCGTGCTTGTGGGAGCTGGCTTGCCAGCGGAGAGGCCAGCACTGACGTAGCAGTTATTTGGCAACTTCCACAAAGCGACGCCTGGTCAGGAACAACACCACACCCATCGGCACCGCAACGACCGACAGCAACTCCAGATCGAGACCCAGCACCTGACCGTTTCCGACTGTGACGCAGCCGATCACCCCAGTCAGCAGCAGCGTCACCCCGAGCCACTTGCGCAGCAGGTATGACTTCAAGAACCGATCCAGTAGAAAGGCCAGCACCACGAGAACGATTGTTTGAGTAATGTCCGGCATCTGCAGCTCCCCTCAGACCTTGATGACCAGTGATTCGGCAGTGCGCTGTGGGCCAATCCCACCATGGACTTCTGCCTAGATGCTGACGATGATGTCGCCAGCATGGAAGGGCGGCAGAAGACCATTGGCGTACGTGCGCATTCCCGCCGATGCAGCCGCACTAGCGCCTCCTCATTGGGGCCCGCCAGTTCAGGGGTGTAGACATGCGTCAGCTGGGTGAAGGCTCGTTGGCCAGCTTCGCATGGGTGGTCAGCTCTTCAGCGATGAAGGCCGAGATCATCGCTCGGTAGACCTGTTCCACGACCTCAGCCGGGGCACCCGTTTCGTCAGCCATTTCACGCACCTTCTTGATGACTTGCTCTACTCGAGCAGGCGCGCGCACGTCATCAGAGGTTTTCTTGAAGCCCGCCGCTTGCGTCACGAGCTTTCCACGTTTGGCGAGAAGAGAAACGAGACTGCGATCGATTTCATCGATCTGTTGGCGGACTTCGTCCAGAGAGGTGCAACATGCATCCATTTGCTTGACTTCCTTTTCATGAGCCTGGGATTGATTGGGACAGGCAGTGGCTGGTGGCTCAGGCCTGCATTGTAGCCTTGGTGTTCGTCCGCTTTGCACTGATAGCGGTCAGCTGGCCAATGCCTAGCCACGCGCGCCGAGTGAGCGTGATCTCCTTACATCAAGGCGTAGGACGATGACCCCATCCGAGATTGAGCAGCTTTCAGGGCTATGAAAGGCTGAGGCTCTGCGCTAGGGAGTAGAGCGATCACTTGGTCCGGGTTTGTGAAATGGGGGTGGGCGGGTTGAAATCAAGTTTGGTTAAGTTTTCTGACAATTGTGGGTGATTAGATTTCCTCCGGAATCACCTCCAACAGGCGTTTGAGCCCTACCTCGAAGCCCTGGACCGAGATGAACGCAAGCCCCGCGAGAATCCCGTCATTGGCGAGCGGCTCAGTGCCAGCAAGTCTGAGGGACTAACGTGTCGCTGTTTTTCGATTTTGGCGACACGTTATCGGCTCATGTCGCTGGCGGCGACATGAGCCGATAACGTGTACTCGAAATGGGTTTTTGGCGACATGACAACTGAGAGCTGACCGTCAACGCGCAAGACGCGGAGTCATATGTAAAGTTTATAGGCCCATGCCTCCTCACTTTCCATCCAGATCCTGCAGAAGCCCGCTCTCACGCCCTACCATGTGCACGAGTTCTTTACCTGTACAAGTCTACAATCTAGACCTGTCGTGAAACGCTACATACCATCACCCCATCTTCTTTTGCCGATTCGGCTCACCTTGGGGAAGGATAATGAGTATGTCTGAAGCAGTCGCGACAGGAGCCATAGGGCTGATGGGCATCATTCTGCTGATACTTGTGCACCAGTGTTTCAGGCTGCACGAGCTCTGGAGAATGGCCCTGGCCTGTCAGAAGAATTCGCGGTGGGCGCGGATTTGCAAAGCCGAGAACCGCGAGCTGCGCTCGGCGTTGCGTGCTGAAAAAGCCCATATTGAACAGCTGCAACGCAAGCTGGTGAACCTGCAGGCATTGATCCCGGCAGAGGGATGAGGCACCCGGACATCAATAGGCTTGGGCGCGTCGAATGTCGAAGCCAGATTAGAATGAGCACCATCGTGGGCACGGTCGCCCAAACACGTTTTCAGGAGTACGAGTCGTGGCGGTAGATTTGAAGAATGATGTAGCTCTCAAGGCAGCTTGTGAATCGGTACTGGCTCACCACCGTCCCTTGCCCTGGTATGAAAAATGGCTGACAAATCTGTCGCACTTCCTGAAGAAGATTCAGGACGCCGACCAAGCTGAATTCTGCAGTCCCACTTTCCAGGACCTGTTATGGGAAAGCGAGGTCATCACGACAACGGGCATGGGCACGATCAATGTGTCGGCAGTGATCAGCGACCCCGACGTCGCTCACTCTCTCTGGACCCTGCGTGAATCGCTCAAGGCTTCCGACCCTCACCAGCGTGAGCAGGTGATCAGGGAAGGCTGGCGGGAACTGAACCAGCGGGTCGCCGCGCCTCGGGTAAAACGCAATCCCCGGTTGAAAAAGTATCGTCTGTTCGCCGCGCTGTGCCCGGCGGAGTTCACCACCATCGCTCACTTTCCGAAGTTGCGTACCTTGGCGTCGTTGATGGGTGTCGGCGGGGGAGAGCGTGACTTCACTCTGCACCACTCTGTGCTGGCGCGTCTGGACGATGTCTTGGGTGAGCAGGATCAAGGGCCGACGCCACTGGAGCGCATGACGCTGCCTTGGCTGTTGTACATGAAGTTCGTATTGGAGCAGGAAGCGGAGGCGACTGAAATCGCTGACCCCACCACAGGCGAAGAACGCCTCAATCCCTTACCAGCCGAGCGCCGCCGCCGTGGGATGCTCGCCATTGGTGGGGGCGTCGCGACCATCCGGACCATCATCGAATTCGCCAAAGAGGGATGCAAACGCGAAGATCTGATGGAGCACATGCGCTCCATCAACCCCAGTCACGCCACGTCCAGTATTCGCACGCAGCTCAATTCTCTGGTTGCCGAATGGGGTGTACTGCGGGCCCAGGGTGATGAGATCCACCTGACCGCGCGCGGTGAAGGACTGCTGGAAACCGGCGAGCCTGATGAGGTATCGGACTGGCTGCTGACCCGCATCCTGGGCTTCGACCACATGCTCCACGCCTTGCGCGGCACCTCGCTGTCCGTCAGCGAACTGAATGACGTCTTGAGAAAAGTGAATTCTGGGTGGACCAGCGATCGGGCGTTGACCAGCCTGACGTTCTGGCTGCGAGCTCTGCAACTGGTCGAAACCCGCGCAGATAAGCTGCTGTACCTGACCGAGCTAGGTGAAGCCTGGGCAGCTCAAATCTATTGGGAGCCACAATCGCTCGCCCCCGAGGCTGGCAACGTCACGGTCGACGAGGCGTCATCTGGTGAGCAGTCTGTACTGTCAGAGCGCCCCTCGCTTGACGCGATCCAGCGCAGCTTCCCCTCCGACATCGCTTTCCCGCTTGATCTTGTCGCTCGCCTTGACGCGGGATTGTGGAGCCACCCACGCCGACACTTCGCCGTGCTCACAGGCCTCAGCGGCGCAGGTAAAACGGTGCTGGCGCGGGGGTATGCGCTTGCATTGCACATGGGCCAAACCAACCCATCGGAAGGCTTGCTGACGGTTCCCGTGCAACCGGGCTGGCACGACCCTTCGTGTTTGCTGGGGTACCTCAATCCATTAAACAGCGAGATCTACGTACGTACGGCATTCGTCGATTTCCTGCTCAAGGCTGCGGCCGACCCCGGGCGTGCTTACACGGTCGTGCTGGACGAGATGAACCTGTCGCATCCAGAGCAATACCTGGCACCGCTGCTCTCGGCCATGGAGACCGGTGACCAGATCGAGTTCCACGCCCAGAAAAACGACGTCAGCGACGTACCAGCGTCCATCGCCTACCCAAGTAACCTGGTGATCATTGGTACGGTCAACATGGATGAAACGACGCATGGCCTGAGCGACAAGGTGCTGGATCGGGCGTCGGTGATCGAGTTCTGGGACATCGATGTGGACGCCTTCCCGGGATGGCAAACGAGTACTTTGGCAGAGGCTCGGATTGCCAAAGTCCGCGATACCCTCAAGGGCCTGGTCAAGGCCTTGCGCCCAGCCCGCCTGCACTTCGGTTGGCGAACTATCCACGACGTCATCGGCTACATCGAGCAAGCCGAGCGGGGCGGTGTCATCGACTTCGACAGCGCATTGGACCAGGCCATCTACGCCAAAGTCCTGCCCAAACTGCGCGGGGAAGATACGCCACGCGTTCAAGCCGCCTTCGCCAACACCGGCACGTTGTTGCGGGATATGAACCTTGAGGATTCGGCAGCGAAAGTTTCAGAGTTGCACGATGACCTCCGCTCCTTGGGCTCTGCCCGATTCTGGCGTTGAAACATGGCGATTATCCGATGCGTCGATAAACACGGCAGTGCGTTCAGCATAAACCCCGAAGGCGTAATCTCGGGGTTCATGGAGCGCGGTACTTATTTCTTCGAAGCTATCCCTGAGCGGCGGCTATTTGTCGACGACGAGCCGTTGCAGAACTTGCAGCACTCAGCGTTCGACGCGTGGCACTGGCAGCCGGGTTTCTATGCAGGCAAGGTCGTCGCCGAGTTGATCGATGCCAATGGCAACATCGAGGCAACCTACCACCTCGATGTAGCACCCGATCAAACCAAGCTCGGCGAGGCGACGTTTGCCGCTATGCTCGACGAGCTCCTCGCCTTTGATATGCGCTTGCTGCTGGGCAACGAATACGCCCAGCAGGAGGTCGGCCGCGAGGGACGAATCAGTAATCCGCACCTGCAATACGCCCGGCTCAAGCGTTATGGCCCCCAGCTGATATCGGCATTCACGGAAGTGTTGCGCAAGCCGCTTACCCGCTTGCACCGCGAGCGCACATTACGGCCAGCGCATCAGTTGCGCCGAGTTGATCGCCAGACGTTGCGCCGCGCGCTTCAAGATCCTGCAGCCACGGCGTTGCTCTACAACCGCGAACCGATACAGGCCAGTGGTGAGGTGCTGCAGTTCGACGTGCCCAGCGTTTTTGAGAATCTCGACAACCCCGCTAACCAGGCATTGGCGGTTGTCCTGGGGGAAACCTTGAGACGAAGCCGGCAGGTCATTGGTGAACTGCACAAGATCATTGAAAGCGAGCGAGAAGCGGGAGCGCGCTCCGCCCTGGCCCCTCGACTTGGAAGACGTATCGAGTTTCTCGAGGGTTTGCACGGCGCGCTCCGCAAGATTCAACGCAGGGAGCCTTTCTGTTCCATGCGCCAACCTCGGATCACGTCTGCGGGGCTCAACGCGATTTCAGCCCATCCCGCCTACGCCCGTGCTTACCGTTACAGCTGGTACCTGCTGCGTCCCGGTATTGACGGCAGTAGCGCAGGAGAGCGCTTGTGGATAAGTCCGACGTGGGAGATTTACGAGCGTTGGTGCTATCTCCAGGTCGTCAGCATGATGCAGTCGCTGTATCCCGATTTGCAGTGGCGATATCAGTGGCCTGGGGCACGCGTGGATGTCATACGGTGTGAAGGCAGAAGTGCCGACACGCAGGTGGATGTCTGGCTACAGGTCTGCTGCCCGGCGGTTGACCGAGCAACGAGCGGCGTGTTTTCCAGCATCTCCGGCGAGCGCCGCCCGGACATCGTTGTCACCGTGAACAGCCCGGAAGGTCGCAGGTTTATCGTGATGGACGCCAAGTACCGGGTGGAACGTCCGAATGTACTGGACGCCATGACATCCGCGCACCTGTACCGTGACTCGCTACGCTGGGAAGGGCATAGGCCGGACTTGGCCCTGCTGCTGATCCCCCGCGGAGGGGGCGTGCCGGTACTGGAGGGGATGGAGTATCGGGAAGCCAATGGTGTGGGTGTGGCAGTGTTGAGCGTTGAGCACGACGGTTTGCAGGAGGTGCTGGCGCGCTATGGCAGGCTTGCGGCCGAGTCAGGCTTTGCGGCTGTACAACAGCCGTAAACCCAGCACCAACCACATGCCTTCGTTCAGTCGTACAACCAGGCCTTCAACTCTTTCAGATTCTTCACCCAGATCTGCTGCGCTTCCGGTTTGGGATCGAGCTTCTTCGGATCGATCTGGTAGCGCTGCAGCACGTACTTCACCAGCGCCTGGCGAGTGGTAATCTCCAGCACACCCTCCACCATGCCGAAGTCGGTCTCGATGATCGTCTTTTGCGACGGTGTCAGGCGCTCGTCCGGCGCGATAAGCACTGGCACTTCCGTGTTCCACTCCCGGTCGCCTTCAATACCATTCTCGGTCACGTCATCCATCAACTCCGGGATGCCGCGCAGTCGGCTGAGCACGAAATCACGGTAGGCCTGGTTCTTTTCACAAAACGCCCGAACATGCCAACGCATGCCGGTGTAGATCAGGGTGTGCGGCGCGATCAAACGCACTTCCGGCTCGGGATTCGCCAGCGAAACGTATTCGATCTCAAGCCGCAGGCGCTCACGGCATGCTTTCAGAAGCGGCCGCAGAATCTCCGCCTTGATGGAGCGGTCAGGCACCTCCAGCACCAGCGTATGTGCATACGCCAACGCCAGTCCCTCGATATGTGGCGCTCGTGCATTGTTCTGATAAAGCAGGTGCAAATACGCGCTGGCGCTCTCATCGATGAACAGCGGTTTGAAGTGCTTGCTCGGTACGTAGCCCTTCAGCTGCTTGTCATATGTAAGGTTTTTAGGCGCATGCTCGGTGATGTAGGTATTGATGTCCTTGGACGCCTGCTGTCGACTGATGCCAAAGCTCTGGATCAGATGCACCGTGGTCAGTCGGCCTTCCCACCAGGCCACCGTTTCAATCAACCGATAGCGTAATGCCAGGTCCCAGCGAACCTGCTCTACAGCTTGCTTGCGCTTCATCCCGTCTCCATCTGTGCGAATACTTTACCTGTACAAGTCTACAGAATGGACGTGTAGTGTAAAGCGACATATCGTGTGCATCACAAGCAAACCAGCTCGGCGTGAAGCGGGCACTGCGGGCGGGAAAGCCCACGGGTGACAGCCGGTGCGCAACGTCGAAATTCAGCAAGCCATGGTGCCGGCAGTGAGAGGGAGAATCACATGAACAGATTGGATCGTATCAAAGGCTGCCTGCTCGGTGGCGCGGTGGGCGACGCGCTCGGTGCCCCGGTGGAGTTTATGGGGTGGGCCGAGATCCAGGACAAATTCGGCGCCGATGGAATCACCGATTTTGCCCCGGCCTATGGCCTCAAGGGCGCGGTGACAGATGACACGCAGATGATGCTGTTTACAGCCGAAGGCCTGCTACGCGCATTCGTACGTGGCAGCTCTCGCGGGATCTGCCATGTGCCGTCGGTCATCCACCATGCGTTGCTGCGTTGGCTGCTGACTCAAGACTATGCGCCGAAGCTTGATATCAAAAGCAACGGTTGGCTTATCGCTAACCAAGCGCTGTGGTCCCGGCGAGCGCCGGGTAACACGTGCCTTCAGTCGCTGCGTGCGGCTAAGAACTTTGGTGAGCCCGCGCAGAACGACAGCAAAGGCTGTGGAGCGGTTATGCGGGTGGCGCCCTGTGCGTTCTTCGGGAAAGCGTTTGAATATGCCAGCGAATCGGGGCGGCTGACCCATGGTCATCCCTCGGGGTATCTGGCTGCGGGGATCTTTGCCGATATCCTGCAGCGCATGGTCGACCAGTCCGACAGCCTGGAGCATGCTTTGACCTCAAGCCTGGCGCGGTATGGGAGCGTTACTGGCATGGATGAGGTGCGGAGTGCGCTTGAGCGGGTGCTGTTTTATTTCTACGAAGGTTACCGGCCGACGCCGGAACGTATCGCCAGCTTCGGCGGCGGGTGGGTCGCGGAGGAGGCGCTGGCGATTGGTGTGTGGTGTGCGCTGTTTGCCGAGAGCTTGGAGCAGGGCGTGGTTATGGCGGTTAACCATGATGGGGACAGTGATAGTACTGGGTTGATCGCCGGGCATTTGCTGGGTGTTCAGTATGGGGTCGCGGGAATTCCGAGGGCTTGGTACGAGGCGCTTGAGTTGCGGGAAGTGATTGAGCGTGTGGCGGAGGATATCGAGCGGGTGCCGAGGGATTTTTGTGGGATGTATGGGGAGTTCGATGAGCAGATTGCGAGGGATTATCCGGGGAGTTGAGTGTAAACGATGTGAGATTGCTTCTGCAGGCTACTGGCTTGGATATCAGTCATAGGAATCGAACTGTTTGTTCACCTGTGGTGCTTGTCATGCGGAGTGGCCATTGAGATGACGCGCTGGGGTTGGAAAATACGGTAATATCAGGCAATTTGCCATCATGCGCTTGGTTGCTTGGCCAAGCGTTCCCGCAACCGCTGCAGGCCACTAGATATTCCCAAGGAAGAAGAAATGCGTACACAAGTCATTATTGAGGATCATGTTCTACCGCAACTGCTGACCTCGGCGATTGAAGCCTATGAGGTGTCGCACAAAGCTCATGAGCGAGGGCGGAACAACAGGAATCTCGAAACGTTCGGCTTGTTGTGGGGATATGCATTACCCGTGCGCAAGGGGCTTCCTGCCCGCCTGGTAGCGGTCGTTGCCACGGTGGAGACTTCGGCCCTGAGACATACCAACTGGGTGCGCCCCGATTTTGAATCCATTGCGATGAAGCGAGATTTCTTCGGGGAATACTGGCCGCAACTGGAGCTGATCGGCACGTTCCACTCACACCCGTATGAGGACCTCACGGAGGTCAATGATAACAAGGGGTGGCGAGCCTCTGACGAGGATAAGGAGTTCTGGCCTGCCTTCCATGAGTTTGTATGCCCGGACATGGAAGAGCTGGCACACCTGGTTATCGCAATCACTGCGCTCAGCCGAAAAGGCACTGCAGAACCTATGCGCTTGGCGGGCGCTGAATACACCTCCGGCTATGTGATCAGTGCCGAGAAACGCAAGCTGTGGATAAAGGGATACACCTCGTCGCTGTATGAAGAGATTGATGAAGACGCTCCGCTGGATGATGATTTTATGGTGGGCATCATCGATACGGAGCGATCTTATGATGTTTGGGAAGACGAAAATGTGCTGCTAGAAATACCGTCGCTCGAGGCAAGATTCAGACACGAACTGCTGCGTAAGTAAGGCATCAAGGCCTCAAGGCATTTCAGATTGCAGGCACTGTGACAACGGGTTCGTTGCTACCAGCTGATAGCGCGCGCAGTTGGTCGGGGGCATCTGGCCGAGATTGGACAAGGATGTCGTGGACCTTTCGGCCTAGGGCGCAGGGCTCAAGCAGTGAGGGTCGCGGATTGCAGAGGATTGGCGGACCTTTCAAACCAGCGGCCCATTAGTCGTTCCCAGCTTTACGACCGTTACCGCTCAGGCTAATGTGCTGGCACAAGGACATGACTGTCTGTCATGGTCTACGGAAGGTTCTTGGGTAGCCGTGATGCGCCCATCCACTCCGAGTATGTTGTGCTCCGGAAAACGCGCGCTTAGCAAGGTTGCTGTCATTCATCCCAGCGCTATCGGCGATTGCTGCATCAGTGTGGGTGATGCGGACTTATTGAACATCAAAAATGCTTAATTGAAGGCGGGAAATATGGATTTTTCGACGGTGTTGCACCTGTGGGGTGCAGCAAGCTCCGAGCAGTTGATCGCACCCATAGGGGTCGTTGGTCTCGTTTTCTGTCTATGCGCTTGGTATTTTTTCCGTTATTTTTGCAAGTCTTTCACGCTTAGCGCTCAGCTGAAGCGTCTTACCAAAAGCTTGCAGAGCGTGAAAACCCTCGCTCCAACTCTTCGGCGCTCGGAGCTGGAGCGTTTATTCAATAGCACCAAGCTCGAGCATTCCTGGCGCGAGTATTCTGAAACACTGCATGATCAGTTCGAACTCAAAGAAGGCGAGCAGGTGCTTGTCCGATCGCGAGCCACCGCCGGAGCTGCGCACTTTTTCTCTCCTCAAAGCGTGGTTGATACCCCACTGGGTACCGAGTTCTATAAACACCTCCCCGGTATTTTGACCGGTATCGGTATCGTTGGAACCTTCTTCGGCTTAATGCTCGGCCTTCAGCACTTTGACCCGAGCACACCTGAGCAGGTCAACGCTAGCGTCGATAAACTGTTGAAAGACGTGCTGTTCGCTTTCATCGGCTCCTTCATTTCAATCATGGCCTCTATTGCCGTCACGCTCACTGAAAAGTGGCGCCTGGGACATTGTTACAGGCTGCTTGAGGGATTCAACGAAACCATCGACGGGCTTTTTGACAGCGGTGTCGGCGAGGAGTATCTGGCTGAGCTCGTACGCTCAAGTGCTGAAAGCTCAATACAAACTCGTCAGCTAAAAGACAGCCTGGTTACTGATCTGCGGGAAATGTTACAGAACCTTGTTGATACCCAAGTCCGTGAAAGCCTCAAATTGGCAGATACCTTGTCAACGACCTACCGTGACTCTGGGCAGCTGTTGGCTGATCAGGTGAGCGGTGCGATCGAGAACAGCCTCAAGTCCCCTCTTGAAGCGATCGCGGGTGCGGTGCAGTCTGCCAGTGGCGATCAGGCCGGACAAGTACAGAACATTCTTCAGGATGTTCTGGTTGCCTTTATGAACAAGCTGGAAGGTACCTTCGGCCAACAGTTCAATGGCCTCCACGAATTGATGGGTCAGTCAGTTGCTGCCATGCAGTCGATGCAGCAGGGCTTCTCGACGCTGATCCAGGATATGCGTTCGGCTAGCGAGTCATCGAATCAAAGCAGCTCGACCATGATCGCCCAGCTATTGGCCGATATGCAGGCCGGACAAAACGCCATGCAAGCGGGAATGAACGCGATGCTCGCCAATCTTCAGGCTTCGGTTGCCCGTATCGGCAACGAAGGGGAGGGGGCTGGCGCTCGAATGGCTGAGCAATTGGAGAAGCTGTTCGCTCAAAGCGAGGCTCGCCAACAGGCAATGGCTGAGAATCTCCAGGCTTTTGTCGAGTCGATCAAACAGAGCATCGGCCAAGGCCAACAGGAAACCATGACCAAGATAGCGGGCTCCGTTGAGGTGCTGGGTGAGCAGCTCTCAGCAGTCTTCAAGCAACTGGAGCATGGTCAGCAGCAGATGGATCAATCCACCCGTGCCGCACAGGCTGATCTGCACCAAGGAACCCGCGACCTAGTGGGCGGCCTCGATGAGCAGGTCAAGGCTTTGCTGCAGACGGTTTCTGAGCAGCAGAAATCTGCTCAGGACACTGTCAACGCATTGAGCACCCAGACAGAGCAGCATCTGCAAAGTATGCAGCTAGGCGCGGACAAGATGCGGGCGGCGGCTGAGCGGTTTGAAACTGCCGGACAAAGCGTTGCGCGAGCCAGTGAGTCGACTGCGGGGCTGATGGGTACAGTTCAAGGCGCAGGTGCTGAGCTTGCACAGGCTTCGCGTGAGCTGAATACCGTTGTCGCGGACTACCGGAACAATCGTGAAGCGTTAGCGAAAACGCTCGCGGTCATCGAAGGGGTGGTTGCCAGTGCTCAAGGGGAAGCCAGCGGTCGCAGCCAGTACCTTCAGGATCTGAAGGTTCAGAGTGAGCGGATGCAGGCGCTTAACCGTGAAGTGTATGAATACCTCGAAAACATCAGTGGTGTGCTGGGTAACGGCTTCAAGGAATTCGGTGATGGTATGGATCGGGTGCTGAGACAAACTCTGGGTAGCCTTGACACCGAGCTCGATAAAGCAGTCAAGAGCCTCGCTGGCGGTGTGGAAGGGGTCAAGGATAGCCTCGAAGACTTCAGCGACATCATGGAACGCGTCAGGCGGTAACGGAGACTAGTCGATGTTTGGTAAGCAAATGCCTTCGGCTGCCCGTTCAAAAGACGAGGGAGAGAAACCTTTCTGGATCTCCTTCGCTGATTTGATGACCGCAATGATGATTCTGTTTCTCGTGGTCATGGTGGCGGCTTTGAGTTCTGTGACGCAGCGTATTAACCAGGCTGAGCAGGGAGAGAAACAGCGTAGCAAGGACATCAATCAGATTTGCGAGCATCTGAGCCTCCAGGCGAAAACTGCCAGCAAGACCATCGTCGTGGACTGCAAGGACAACCGGATCAGCTTCGGCGATGCTGGACGCTTTGGGCATAACCAGTATGCGCTGAGCAACGACGGCCAATCGGCACTTCAGGAGGTCGTACCGATGATTCTGGACGCGGCTAACAGTGAAGCGGGGCGTAAGTGGTTCAAACAGGTTGTGATCGAGGGATCGACCGACACCGACGGTTCCTACCTGTACAACTTACACCTTTCATTGCAGCGTTCGGAGTGGGTGATGTGCAGCCTGCTCGATAGTCGCAGCCCGCTCCAGGTCGGATTGTCGCCGGAGCACCAGCAGCAGATCAGATCGATGTTTCTGGCGGGTGGCGTGTCCTTCAACAATGCAAAGGACACCAAGGAAGAAAGTCGGCGAGTGGAGTTGCGTATGCAGTTCTTTGGCTTGAAGGAGAAGGAAGACAATCTCAAGCCAGATGTGCCGGTGTTCTCGAACACTGATGTGGAAAAATGTCAGTTGGCTATGAATCGATGACCAGTTCAATCGCGAGGCTTTCCGCCGCCATTAGCCACAGTCTGTCAGCAAATCGCACGGGGCAGGCCCCTGAGCTATTGGAGCGATTTCCCCGTCTGGCAGCTGCGGGAGTCGATCTTTACGAGCGATTCGAACGCGCTGAGAAGGCCTTGCCGCCACCCGAAAAAAAGCGCCGTGAAGCAATAAGCAAGTTTCGAAATGTATTGCCACTCAACGGCTCGGAATGGCGCTTAGTGTTCGCCGGCCTTTCAGACAAGAGTGAGCGAGTCGGGCCGATACTGGACGATGACCAGCTTTACGCCCGAGTGCATAAAGAAGTTCATCAGCGTATCGAAAGTCGAAAGCTGAGCCGACGGGACTGGTTGGCGCTGTGCTTCAGCTACTTTGGGTACGAGGCCGCCACGCCTGCTCAGAACGCCAATTGGTGTCTGTTGCGTGAAGACGTTCAGCTTGGTTTTGAGTGCGTCAGAGGCCAGCAAAAACGCGAGAAGGAATGGGTGCAAATCGTTCAGCAACATCAGGAGCTTTTCTCCGAGCAGGCAGGTGCCAGGTTGGGAGACCAGATGTTCAAGGGAGAGATCAGCGACCTTTCGGCATTGCAGACGATTGCGCAGATCCCTGACAACAGTTGGCTGTGGCGCAGGATCTTCAACGTACTGATTTCTCGTATTTTTATGCTGGATGATGCCGAGTTTTCGCAACGCTTGGCCGACCTTGTCGACATCGGCCGGCAGCATCCGCGGTACATGAACGACATCCTGAGTGCATGCCTGTCGCGTTACCACCTGGCAGCTTATCGAGAGAAGCCGTCTTCGCTGCTCAAACAGCTCGCGCTCGACAATTGGGGTAGCCCACAGATCCGCTCCAGACAAAACAGCTGGCTCCAGTATGTAGAAAAAAATGTCTGTGCGATGGTCGTGGCGTGGTTTGCGAAGGAGGACCTAGAGCACTTCTTCAACCTGCTCAAAGGGGAAGCGGAGGTCGATCAATCACGTCTGCATTATTGGCTGCGTTTTGCTAACCAGATGAGTTACACGCGGATTGTCATGGGTTCGGATGCCTGGCATGACAGTGGGCGAGACTTTGTACATTTTCGAGAGAAGAATAAAGGACGGCTTAGCCGCTTGGTAGGCGGCCCCGGTCATAACAATGCCGTCATCATGCAGATCGGGAACTATTTTTTCGTGGAGTTCTCCGGGACGGGTAATGCTTGCTATGTGTATCAAGCAGACAAGTCGCCTTTCAATCCAGACAAGTCACAGCTCGAATTGGCGAGCGAACTGAAGCAGCCTAGTCGTGCACTGGATCGAATGCGGCACTCACCCGCGCCTAGTCGCCCGGATCGCATAGAGGGCTGGCTCAGCAAATTCGATGATGCCCTTGAGCGATTGGGTATTCATGTGCAGAGTCAGGTCGCAGCGGCAGGTTCAGTCAAACCGTCGTCTTTCGAAGACCAAGTCCGTGACGCTCTGAAGTCGGTCAGACACAAGGTCTATGATCAGCGCGAGCGCGGCGGTGCGATTCAGGTCCAGCTTGATGACCATGATCTGGTCGCCGTAACTGCGCTGCAGCGCCTGGGCTTCAGGCCCGTCAATCACCAGCCACTCCGGTTTTGGAGACAGTAATGCTCAAGCGTTTCCTCAAAGGCTTTGGCCTGCAGCCAAATTCGGCAGTAGAAAATACTGAGCCTGTTTTTTCCATTGAGGAGCAGGGCATTTGTTATCCCCTGAGCTTGGCGGAAAATACAGAGTCCTGGTCGCTGGCGAGTTATCTTGATCAGCTTGAAGAAGAGGAGTTCGTCTCCCAGCTGAGCGATCGCTGGCTGCTTACGTGGGATGAACTCTATCGGCTGCTGGATGAGCCGGAGCATTTAACAAGCCTGCCGCTATTAGGGTTGCCGACGCAGACAGCCCTCATCCCTCAATTGAGCAGCCAAGGCAGTCTTGCCTCTGACGATTTCAAAGTTTCCATCAGTGGCTGGCGTGATCCGCAATCCAATGCCAATGTGCAAGTGCAGCGTACGGGGGCCCTCGTTCAGTATCACGGAATCACAGAAATTCTGCCTGAGGCATCCTGGAAACTTACCGGTGCCGTACGACAGCTGTATCTAGCGCAGCAAAATGAGCCAAGTGAAATAACCAACCAGATCGGCTGGGCCAGCATTAGAAAACTGGCGCGCAAGGCTGGCGCTGGTATGGATGGCTTCCTTGATAAGACCGTCGTAATCAAGCCTGAAAGTCTGCGACTCAACCCACGAAAATCCACACTAGGCGACACACCGGTCATCGAGTTGCAACCAAGCTTTGAAGGCCAGCCGTCCAACTGGCTTGAGAGTTTTGACGGTGCCAAGCAGGTCCAGGATCGATATCGGGTGACCGGTGATGATGGATCGCTGACCCACGTCCTGATTGAGCCTGAAGTTAAATCAGTATTGGATTATGTGCGCTCCTTGCCCGGGCGTCGGATCGCTGGCGACGATGCCCTTTCATTCGTCCGCAACCCCTACAGCGCACTCGGCGAAAGTGCCGCGCATGTGCTGGATGCCGAGACCTATGAAGACGAACTCGCCGAGGCGGGTATTTTCTTTCACCGCTTTCATCTGGAGCCTACACTCGATGAAGCAGGGCAGCGCATCGAGCAGGTAAAACTGACCCTCGAACCCATCTCGCCAACCCCGCAAGCACCCATCGAGATTGAGTTCAAAGCGGCCCATGAATTCGCGCCGCTCGTGCATGAACTGCAACTGAAGTTGGCCGCCGGCATGCCTGCCGGCTTCTGGCAGGGCTATGAGCTGGAGCTCAGCGATTTTGATTTGCGCCAATTGGCAGGAATCAATGACCTGCTTAGACGTTGGCAAAACGAAGCGGCCGGTATCGAGTTTGACTCGGTCCTGGACCTGTCTCTCTACGGCGACCGTGTGACTGGCATTGGGGAAGCGGAAAGAATTACTTCGCCTTTCCTGGTCAAAGAAGCAACCGAGAACTGGTTGCCAAAGGATGTGGCGGCGCTTGGCATCGACGCAGAAATCCTTGGGCGTTGGGATCCTTCCGACCGTGCTCAATTTGAAGCGTTTGAGCAGCGGCTGGATGAAGCTCGCGCGGCCGGTGATGAAACGGTCTGTCTGCCAGAGTCCGAAACGCCACTCTCGATTGCCGCTGCCGAGCAACTGTTTGATGCTTGGTCGAAGAAGATCGCACCTGTCGAGACCGGCCAGGGCGAGCAACGGGAAAAAGTTGGGCGCGCCGTGCTGCAAATCGGGCACAACATTGATGAGCCGACCTACGTTCAGGTGCGTCAAGCAGCCTTGCGCGCCGCTTTGGACGCAACGCCAGAGTTGCCTGGCCTGCTTAAGCCAGAAGTCGTTCTGCGCGAGCATCAGCTCCAAGGCGTAGCGTGGTTGCAGCATTTGTTCCGTTTGTCCCCCACGGACGTGTCCGGTTGCTTGCTCGCCGATGACATGGGGCTTGGGAAGACGATCCAACTGCTCACCTTCCTGGTCTGGTACCTGGAACAGTACCCAAAAGATCAGCCAACCCTGATCGTTGCTCCCGTCTCGTTGCTCGATAACTGGGAGCGAGAGCTTCACCGCTTTTTCTTTGCTGAAGCGCTGCCCGTATTGAAGCTGTATGGCTCAGCCTTGAGTGCAGTGAAGTTCAAGAAAGAAGAAATCCCAGCGGACTTGAAAGCCAAAGGCATCAAAAATCTGCTGCGCCCAGGTTGGATGGGCGATGCCCGAATCGTCCTGACGACTTACGAGACACTGCGCGATCAGGAGTTTTCCCTCGCCCGCCAGCAATGGTCCATCGTCGTGTGTGACGAAGCTCAGAAACTGAAGAACCCGGCGGCACTGGTGACTCAGGCAATCAAAGCCATCCCCGCACGGTTCCGAGTGGCGTGTACTGGTACGCCGGTCGAGAACACCTTGATCGATCTCTGGTGTCTGTTCGACTTCATTCAACCGGGATTCCTGGGCGGCTTGAACCAGTTCGGTCGCGACTATCAGCGCCCAATCGAAGCTGCACTGGAGCGGGATACGGTTGCCCTGGAGCGCCTGCGTGGGCTTATCGATCCGCAAACATTGCGGCGTACCAAGCAGGACATTGCGAAAGACCTGCCTGCCAAGATCGAAGACACAGCATGTCGTTCACTCAGCATGCATGTCCTGCAGCGTAATCTGTACATGTCCGAAATATCCGCATACAGCCAGAAGCAGCAGATCGAAGAGCAGCTCGATCAAAAGACTTCCGGCATGCTTGGGTTGCTGCACAAGCTCAAACTGATTTGTGCCCATCCTTATAGTGTTCAGCCAGACACGAGGTTGCGCGACAACTCGCCGAAGCTGCAGTGGTTGATGCAGACCCTCGAGTCGATCAAAAGGGCCGGCAACGGCGACAAGGTCATCGTCTTTACCGAGTTGCGTGATATTCAGCGGGAATTGCAGCACGCGATTCAGCAGCATTTCGGGTTTCGGGCGACGGTCATCAACGGTGACACCAGTACCAGCAGTCAGAGTGCCAATAGCCGGCAGAGGCTGATCGATCAATTTCAGAAGCTGCCAGGTTTCGCTGTCATCATCCTGTCCACTATCGCCGTCGGATTCGGGGTGAACGTGCAGGCCGCCAACCATGTCATTCATTTCACGCGTTGCTGGAACCCGGCTAAGGAAGATCAAGCGACGGATCGGGCCTATCGGATTGGGCAGCAGAAGGATGTGTATGTGTACTACCCAACGGTTCGGGATGCGGCGATGCCGACATTTGAGGCGACGTTGGATGAGCTGTTGAGTAAGCGGCGCGCGTTGGCGCGAGATATGTTGAGTGGGGCTTCGGAACTTCAGGCTTCGGATTTTGAGGCGGTATTGAACGCGCAATGATATGTCGGGGGTCTCATGGGCTTACATACGTTCTGACAGAGCTGACGCAGCACCTCAGCTCTGCTTTGCCTGCAACCGCACTTGAAGGCAGGTGCAGTATTCAGGAACACGAACCAACCTAACGACCCCGGATCAGACCGCGCCCGCTTCGCCTTCATGACTGGTTTCAAGTGACTCGGTCAAGGACATCACGATAGCCCTCGCCGCGTCGAGCGTGTACTTGGCCAGCCACGCGTCCTTGGCGCCCATGACTCGCTCACCCATGACTGTCGCGTAGAGGGGCTCATCCAGGTTGCTCAATAGCTCGGAAAGAATGTTGAAGGCATTCAGGATGGGAACCCCCGGAAGCACAGCAAAGAGCGGTCGGGATCCCAGCATTTCGCCAGTCGGACAAAAGCCATGCCCTTCCTTCGTGGTGACACGAGAAAGGCTCATGCATGCCTCCAGATACCGGACCGGTAAATCGAGCCCAGGACGGCGACGTGAGATCGGTTGCAAGACGCTGGAGGGGGTGAGGGGTGCGAAGCAATTTTCATCGGTCATCTCCTTGTACTGATGGACCGACACCCGCTGCCGCCAAGCAGTGAGGGTGGCGGATTGCACAGGATTGGCGGACCGGCGTACAAGGAAACCGGCGCACCCGAGGGTGCTCCTGCGCAACCCGCCATGACACAGGAATGCAGACGCAAAAAAGCGCCGGCAATCGTGTTGGGGGCGCTGTTGCGCCTTGTACGGTTCAGGCCGCCAAGCCTGGTCGCTGAATTTGCAGCGACTGGGCAACCATACCTAGGGATGATGGTGGTGGCAAGGATGGGTACAGCGCCCGCAGCGATGGAGGGCTGCGGAAACGGCTCGTGTCAGTGACTTACCCAATGACGGGCACAATCAAGGCCTCCGGAGGCGTCTCCATTCTGGGTTGGGGAGCCGGGTTGAGTTGAATTGATTTCTTATATCATTGATATTTCTATCTAAAATTAATTTTATGTTGGCGCTGGAGTACCAGCTGGAATGCCGTCCGGCTGAGAAATACCGCGAATGTGGTTCTCGTTAAGGCTCAATCGACGAGTCGCAAAATGCTGCAGGGGAGTTGACGTCGAATACCTGCGCGTAATTTGACGTTGCCTGGGTACTGGTTGGGCGCGAGCGCAGGGGATCAACATGAAACGAGCCGTCGTACAGGAGACGTTGCAGGCGTTGGTCGAGACTGGGGCTGCGTGGGGGTTTAGGGTTCTGCGGGAAGGGGAAGCCTAGAGGCTGGAATTGAGCCTCGGGGCCAAGTGGTTGCCAATTCGGTCGCGACGGGAAGCGGTGCGAGAGTAGCGCTCGCTGACCGCCGTCGGACGATTTTACGAAGGTGTAGGCATCCAAGTGCTGACGGACGAGTTGTAAAGAATGGCGCCCGTGTATTTTTGACGCATTGCATATTCCTGTGCTTACAAAACCGGTGACGTTTTCAGCCGGCTCAAAAATGTTCCGCACTGGAATACGCAATGCAATAAACAAAAAAGCATGCAGTGCTTTATTGACACACAAAAAGCTTTCCTATACATTTGGCTCATGATCAGCCGCCAGGAGCACATTGCATGCACGCCACTCACCACTGCAAAGCCCGCAAAACCCAGCGCGGCATCCCGCTCAAAATGATCGACTACGTGCGTGCACACGGCACTGTGGATCAGGATAAATTCATCATCGGTGCCAAGGAAGCCAAGCAACGCCTGGCTGATTTAGAAAGGGAAAAGAGCTTACTGATGAAGATCCAAGATAAGGGAGGTGTCGTAGTCGTGGCGGAAGGAGATGTGCTGATTACCACCTACAACCGCACACAGCGCGCTTAATCGCCTACTCGCCATCTTTCAGGATGCCGCATGAACGAAAAAATTTTCTTCCAGCTCATGGATTCGATACGTGGAATCGCGCCGCCCCATACCTCTCTATCGCTGATTCTTCAGCTGCTGTGTTGGCAGAAGCTGTCCAAAGACTTGAGTGTTCCAGTGGAACTCCGTTTCGAAACGGTGGCGGATCAGGGGCTGGCAGAGCAAGTTGTGGCACTGCGTCAGTTGCAGCCATATGCGATGTTTCCGTTCATCGATGAAGGGGTATGGCAAAGCCTCCATGGCGTGCGAGGCCTTTCTCCTCTCATGCAAAAGATTCGTGATTTGGATACCCAAGGTTTACTAGACACCCTGACTGTAGACGATACCTGCTTCTGGGCAGCTGACTTTAGCCAAGGTGTTTTTGGGTACGCCCCAACTTTGTGTAACTTGCTGGTCTCTCTTGCAGAAATCACCCCTGAGCAAAAAGTGTATGTTCCTTGGGAAGGCTCTGGACAAATTGCGGCGAGGGCTTTACGCAGCAATGCAAAGGTATGGGTTGAATCCCAAACTCCCACAACACCTGCGCAAATTCTTAACCTGATCAATCCAGCTGACTGGGAACTGCACCCTACCAATTCAGTACAAGCGCCTGCTGCTCTTGAAAAAGGCCAGCTGATCCAGTTTGATGCGGCAGTCTGTACTCCCCCGATGGGTGTCCGCTACTCTCCGGAAATCTCAGGAAATGACCTTTGGGGGCGGTTTGAAGAGAAAACGCCGGTTGGTAACGTTCTTCATATCCAGCACCTCTTGGCTCAGACCAAGGGCCGAATCGTGGTCACTGTTCCAAATTCCGTGCTGTTCGGTAAAGGTGCGGAAAAACAACTGCGCGAGTATCTGCTCAAGCATGGCTATCTGGACGCCGTCATCGCATTGCCTGCCGGCCTCTGTAGCCATACCGCAATCCCACTAACCATTCTGGTTATGAGTAAAAGCCGTCGGACTGACGTCATACGCTTCGTCAATGCGGACACTGACGAGTTCCGTGAGCTTTCGGCGAAAAAGCGTTGTGCGCTGAAGAATATCCCCGATCTGCTGGCATTGATCGCGAACAAAAATACTTCTGCTGTTGCGGCCAGTATTCCGATCAGGCAGATTGCTGATAATGACTTCAGCCTTGAGGTCAACCGTTACGTATTAGATGAGTCGGCGCGCAAGCTAAACGAGACGCTGACTCGTTATGAAACCCGTAAATTGGGCGAGCTGTTTGACATCATCCGCCCGCGCCAGCACACGACTGCTTCACGCGGTGTGCAGGTGTGGGAAGTACAGGCTCAAGACATCCCGCAGTACGGCTATATCCAACACGCCAGCAAAGAGACGCAATTTGATCTCGATTCCCCCAAAGCAAATTTGTATTTCATTAGGCCTAATGATGTCTTGATGACATTCAAGGGAGTCGTTGGCAAAACAGGCATCGCAGGCTTTGTCCCAAACTCAGGGAAGGATGGCTGGATAACAGGTCAGTCTCTGGTAATTTTGCGTAGCCGATTCCCCGAAATCTATCCCCCCAAGGCACTGTTAATTTATCTGCGGTCAGCCATGGGCCAAGGACTACTGAGCCGGATGGCCGTCGGCGCTTCGATTCCATCACTCCAGCTGTCGGCACTCAAGGAATTGGAAATTCCCATGCCCTCAATTGAGGGGATGCAACCCATGGTTCGGGCGTTCGACGAAGAGGCTCAAATCCAGGCTGAAATCGAGCGGCTGCGCAACCGGCAGGCAAAACTATCCAACGACTTTTGGTCACTCTGATTCACTCCTCACGAGCAGGAATATTCTTCCTACTGCGGAGCAGTCGAGTGCCTAACCTACAAATTTGTAATTAAAAACGGACACAACGAACCACATGGCCATCAAAAAATCCGAACTCTATTCCTCTCTGTGGAAATCCTGCGACGAGCTGCGTGGCGGGATGGATGCCTCGCAGTACAAGGATTACGTCCTGGTGCTGCTGTTCGTGAAGTACGTGTCGGACAAGTACGCCGGCGACCCCAACTCGCTGATCGAGGTGCCTGAGGGAGGCAGCTTTGCCGACATGGTGGCGCTCAAGGGCGACAAGGAGATCGGCGACAAGATCAACCAGATCATCGCCCGCCTGGCTGAGGCCAATAACCTCACCGGTGTCATCGACGTGGCCGATTTCAACGACCAGGAGAAGCTCGGCAAGGGCAAGGAGATGGTCGACCGCCTATCCAACCTGGTAAGCATCTTCAACACGCCGGGTCTGGATTTTCGCAGTAACCGTGCTCAGGGCGACGACATACTCGGCGATGCCTACGAATACCTGATGCGCCACTTTGCCACTGAATCCGGCAAGAGCAAGGGGCAGTTTTACACCCCAGCAGAAGTCTCGCGGATCATGGCTCAGGTCATTGGCCTAGGCGGTGCTACCGACAGCAAGCAGAGCATCTACGACCCGACCTGCGGCTCGGGCTCGTTGCTGCTTAAGGCCCACGACGAAGCCAAGAGCATCACCGGCCTCGACTTGGCCATCTACGGCCAGGAAATGGACAACGCCACCAGCGCCTTGGCCAAGATGAACATGATCCTGCACGACTGCCCGACGGCGGAAATCTGGAAGGACAACACCCTGTCCGCGCCATATTTCAAAGACCCAATGGGCAACCTTAAGCTGTTTGACTTTATCGTCGCCAACCCACCGTTCTCCACCAAGGCCTGGAGCAATGGCTTCAACCCAGCCGAGGACGACTACAACCGCTTCAGCTACGGCATTCCACCGGATAAGAACGGCGACTATGCCTTCCTTCTGCACATGCTCACCTCGCTAAAGAGCACCGGCAAAGCAGCGGTGATTCTTCCGCACGGCGTGTTGTTCCGTGGCGGCGCCGAGGGGGTTATCCGCAAGCGCATCCTCCAGCAGGGCTATATCCAAGCCATCATCGGTCTACCGGCCAACCTTTTCTTCGGTACAGGTATCCCCGCCTGCATCATCGTTCTGGACAAAGCTGGCAGTGCAGGGCGCAAGGGCCTATTCTTGATCGACGCCAGCAAAGGCTTTATCAAGGACGGCAACAAGAACCGCCTGCGCGAGCAGGACATCCACAAGATCGTCGATGCCTGCTCCCAGCAGCGCGAGCTGCCCAAGTTCTCACGCTTGGTACCGCTGGCCGAGATTGAGGCCAACGACTTCAACCTGAATATCCCGCGCTATATCGACACCAGCGAAGCGGAAGACCTGCAAGACATAGACGCCCACCTGCACGGTGGCATCCCCGAGCGTGATGTAGATGCCCTGCAAGCCTTTTGGGATGTGATGCCCAACCTGCGCGGGTCACTGTTCGCCCCGCAACGCCCCGGCTACCTGCAACTTAAGGTGCCGCAGGCCGAGATTAAGCTCAGCATCTTTGCTCATCCCGAGTTCACTGCTTTTAACCAGACCATCAGCTTCCTGTTCGAAGACTGGCGCAACGACCACCGCCCATGCCTGCAAGGCATCACCATCGGTGATCGGCCCAAGGCACTGCTGAATACCCTGGCCGAAGATCTGCTGCACCGCTTCAAGTCCGCACCGCTGCTGGACGCCTACGACGTGTACCAGCACCTTCAGGACTACTGGTATACCATCTTCCAGGATGACGTGTATCAACTGGTGATTGACGGCTGGCAGGCGCTGATCACCAGCGGCCCGACCAATGGAGAACCTAATACCGACTTGCTGCCGCCCGAACTGATCGTGCGCCGCTATTACGCTGCCGATGCCTCAGCTATCACTGAGCTGGAAGCCAAACGTGATTCCCTCAGCCGCGAGCTGGAAGAGCTGGACGAGGAGCAAGGCGGCGAAGACCGCCCACTGGCTGAAGGCAAAACAGACAAAGGCAAGCTCACCGCCGCCAGCGTCAAGGCACGCCTGAAAACCATCAAAAATGACCTCGACGCCAATGAGGAACGCCAGGCCCTGGAACAGTGCCTGGCATTAATCGAGCACGAAGCCGCGGCCAGCAAAAAGGTCAAGGCCGCGCAGAAAACTTTGGACGCTAAGGTGCATGCCCACTATGCCCAACTCAATGAAGGCGAGCTGAAATCTCTGGTGGTGGACGACAAATGGCTGGCCACCCTGCAAGCCGATGTGCAGACTGAATTGGATCGGGTATCCCAAGCACTCAGTGGTCGTATCCGCCAATTGGCCGAACGTTATGCTATGCCCCTGCCGGCGTTGAGTGCAGAGACGGAAGCGCTGGCTGCCAAGGTCGATGCTCATCTGGTGAAGATGGGGTTTGTAGTATGAGTGCGGAGGTAAAACCAGGATTCAAGCAGACTGAAGTTGGTGTCTTGCCAGTGGACTGGGAGGCAAAAAAGCTCGGTGAGGTGGCAAGCTTCCGCACTGGCCCATTTGGCAGTGCACTCCATAAATCCGACTACACCAATGATGGCATTCCTGTTGTTAATCCGATGCATATCTTAGATGGCAGGATAGTTCCGACTACCTCTATGACAATTACTGAAGAGGCGGCGGAGAGCCTTGATGAATTTCGGCTAAGCCCTGGCGAAGTTATCATTGGTCGACGTGGTGATATGGGGCGCTGCGCGGTTGTGTCTGAACGCGAAAAAGGGTGGCTCTGTGGTACGGGCTCGATGATTGTTAGACCATTTGCGTCGGTAAATGCGTACTTTCTTCAACGAGTTCTCTCGACCCCCTCTGTTATCAAGGCGATTGAAGACTCCTCTGTCGGCTCTACCATGATCAATTTAAACCAAGGCACTCTAAGTAGCTTGGTCGTTCAGGTACCTTCAGTCGAAGAGCAGCGATCCGTAGCTTCCAGTCTAGCCGATATGGACGCCCTGATAAGAAAATTGGATCAGCTAGTTACCAAGAAGCGCGACATCCATCAAGCGGCTATGCAGCAACTCCTCAGCGGACAGCGCCGCTTACCAGGATATAGTGGGAATTGGGAGGTGAGGCCCCTGGAGGAAATCGCGCACATAAAAACTGGCAGTAAGAACAACCAAGACAAAGTTGAGAGCGGTGACTATCCATTCTTCGTTCGATCCGCAAACGTTGAGCGAATAAATAGTTATTCACATGATTGCGAGGCGATTCTTGTCCCTGGAGAAGGCGGAATTGGTAGCATTTTTCATTATGTCAATGGGAAATTTGATGTCCATCAGCGTGTATATGCTATTTCTCAGTTCGTAGAGAACGTATCGGGAATGTATGTCTATCTCTACATGAGTGTTCGCTTTGGTGCTCATGCCATGCAGAACTCTGTAAAGGCAACCGTAGACTCGCTTCGGCTACCCACATTCCAAGTGTTCGAGGTCCTGCTTCCTCCGACGAAAGAAGAGCAGACAGCTATTGCGCAAGTTTTAACCGACATGAGCAGCGAGCTCGCCAGCCTTGAAGCGCGCTGCGCCAAGGTTCGCCAGCTAAAGCAGGGTATGATGCAGGAGCTTTTGACCGGCCGAATTCGACTTGTTTGATACAGGTTGTGCGATGTTGAATCTGCTCGCTAAAGGGTTGCTTTATCTACACTATGGCCCCAATCTCGGGGCCGTAGCAGTCAACCTGGTGCCCGGAATCTGCGGTGCATCCACTGGGCGTCCTGACTAGCAAGGGCGCATCGTATTTCCCGCGGACGAGACACCAGCCAAAAAGCTGCTTCAGTTCCTCAACAGGAAACTATCTGGGGAGCCAGTATGGGGCGGCTATTTGAGACCAACTCGAAGCGCATTGTGGATAAATTGAGCTAACTCTCACTAGGAAAAGGAAACGGCCTCAATGAGTACCGTTGGCCAGATCGAAAAAAGGACCCAGCGGCGCGTTGCCAAGCTGTTTCAGCACACGCTGGGCTATGAACACCTTGGTGACTGGGCCGATCGCCCGAACAACGCCAATATCGAGCCGGAGTTGTTACGCACCTGGCTGATAGATCAGGGCACGGAGGTCAATCTGGCCAGCCGAGCCTTTTTCGAGCTAAACAAGGCCGCCAATGATGCCAGTAAGGGCCTGTATGATCGAAACAAGGCGGTGTACGAGCTGCTGCGCTACGGGGTGAAGATCAAGCCGGAAGTCGGGGAAAATACCCAGACCGTCTGGCTGATCGACTGGAAGCATCCTGAGCGCAACCACTTCGCCATTGCAGAGGAAGTCACCGTCAAGGGTGCTGATGTCAAGGCAAATACCAAGCGCCCGGATATCGTGCTCTATGTGAATGGCGTTGCGCTCGGCGTGTTGGAGCTAAAGCGCTCCATGGTGGCGGTGAACGAGGGCATCCGTCAGAACCTGGATAACCAGAAGCCCGAATTTATCCAACCGTTCTTCTCCACCATGCAATACGTGATGGCCGGCAACGATACTCAGGGCTTGCGTTACGGCACCATCCAAACCGGAGAGAAGTACTACCTGACCTGGAAAGAGGAAAGCGCAGACGGCACCGCTGCCGATAATCTGCTGGATAGCCATTTGCTTCAGCTGTGCAATAAAACGCGGTTTCTGGAGCTGATTCACGACTATATCGTGTTCGACAGCGGAGTAAAAAAGCTCTGCCGGCACAACCAGTACTTTGGTATCCGCGAAGCGCAACGCTACCTGCGTCGACGTGAAGGCGGGATTATCTGGCACACCCAGGGTTCGGGCAAATCTTTAACCATGGTCTGGCTGACCAAGTGGATTCGGGAAAATATCCAGGACTCGCGGGTGCTGGTCATCACCGACAGGACTGAGCTGGATGAGCAGATCGAGAAGGTGTTTGGCGGCGTCAACGAGCAGATTTACCGCACCACCAGCGGTGCCGATCTGATCGACAAAATCAACCAGCCCTCGCCTTGGCTACTTTGCTCGCTGATCCACAAGTTCGGTGCTCGCGAAGATGCCGATGTAGAAGGCTTTGTGGAGGAGCTGCGTAAGAGCCTGCCTCAAGACTTCCGTGCTAAGGGCGATCTCTATGTATTCGTCGATGAGTGTCACCGCACCCAATCAGGCGAGCTGCACAAAGTCATGAAGATGATTCTGCCTAATGCGGTGTTTATCGGCTTTACCGGTACGCCGCTGCTTAAGGTCGACAAACAGAAGAGCATCGAGGTGTTTGGTCGCTACATCCATACCTACAAGTTTAATGAAGCCGTGGCCGATGGTGTGGTGCTCGACCTGCGCTACGAAGCCCGCGATATCGATCAGAACATCACATCACAGAAGAAGATCGATCAATGGTTTGAGGCCAAGACCAAAGGCCTGAACGACCTAGCCAAGGCTCAGCTAAAGCAGCGTTGGGGCACCTTGCAAAAAGTGCTGTCAAGCCAGTCACGGCTGGAGAAAATTGTCGCCGACATCCTTCTGGATATGGCTACCAAGCAACGCCTGGCCGATGGCCGAGGCAATGCCATGTTGGTAACCAGCAGCATCTTTGAAGCCTGTAAGTGCTACGAGCTGTTCAGCAAAGCGGGAATGGGTGACAAGTGCGCCATCGTCACCAGCTACAAGCCATCGCCTGCCGACATTAAGGGAGAGTCAACCGGTGAAGGGCTGACCGAGAAGCTGCGTCAGTACTCCATCTACAACCAGATGCTCGGCGACAGAGATCCGGAGACCTTCGAGAAGGAAGTGAAGCAGCGTTTCATCAAGGAGCCAGGGCAGATGCGCCTGCTCATCGTGGTGGACAAGCTGCTGACCGGCTTCGACGCGCCTTCCGCGACCTACCTCTACATCGACAAGCAGATGCGCGACCATGGCCTGTTCCAGGCCATCTGCCGGGTCAACCGCCTCGATGGCGAGGACAAGCAGTACGGCTACATCATCGATTACAAGGACTTGTTCAAGCAGCTGGAGGGCGCCATTGGCGACTACACCAGCGGTGCGCTGGACGGCTATGACGAGGCCGATGTGGCTGGTCTTTTGGGAGACCGCCTAAGCAAAGCACAGGAAGACCTGGAAGATGCCCGCGAGGCGATCAAGGCCCTGTGCGAACCGGTGGAACAACCGAAGGATACGCCAGCTTATCTACGCTTCTTCTGCGGCAGCGAGTCGGGCAACGCCGAGCAGCTCAAAGCTAATGAGCCCAAGCGCCTGAACCTATACAAGATGACCTCAGCGCTGATCCGCTGCTTCGGCAATATCGCCAATGAGCTGGAAGAGGCGGGTTACAGCAACAAGGAAATCGCCGAGATCCAGACCGAAGTCGATCACTTCTCCAAGGTTCGTGATGAGGTAAAGCTCGCCAGCGGCGACTACATTGACCTCAAAGCCTACGAGCCGGACATGCGCTTTTTGATCGACACCTACATCCGTGCTGAAGATAGCGAGAAGATTTCTGCCTTCGACGATATGTCGCTGATTGAGTTGATCGTTGAGCGCGGTGTGGGTGCAATCGACGCGCTGCCCAAGGGCATCCGCGAAAGCCAGGAGGCAGTGGCCGAGACCATCGAAAACAACGTGCGCAAGTTGATCATCGACGAGTCGCCGATCAACCCGAAGTACTACGAGACCATGTCCTCGTTGCTCGATGCGCTGATCGCCAAGCGCAAGGAAGACGCCATCAGCTATCAGGAATATCTGGCAGAGGTGATGGAGCTGACCAAGCAGGCGAAGAATCCCACCAGCGCCAACAGCTACCCTGGCTCGATCAACAGCAATGCCCGCAAGGCGCTGTATGACAACCTGGGGCAGAACGCCGGCCTCGCATTGGCCGTGGACGCTGCCGTGCTGGATAGCCGGCAGGACGACTGGCGCGGCAATGCCATGAAGATCAAACGTGTGCGCCTAGCGATCAAGAACGTGCTGGATCAGTGGGGCAAAGACTGCGCTGAAACCCAGGGCGACTACACAGCAGGAGAGGACAGCGAGTGGCTGGTAGCCTTGCTGGAACTGGTCAAGCATCAGCATGAATACTGAGTCGCGCAACCTCACGGTCAGCGGTTTGATCGTGGAGGTCGTGCGCAAGCCGATCAAAAATCTGCACCTGGGCGTATACCCACCGCAGGGGCGTGTGCGCGTGGCGGCACCGTTGACGGTAGATGACGAAGCTGTACGCTTGGCAGTGGTCAGTAAGCTCGGCTGGATCAAACGCCAGCGCGCAAAGTTTCAGGCCCAGCCCCGACAATCAGAACGGCTGATGGTGAGTGGTGAAAGCCATTACTTCCTAGGCCGTCGCTACCGCCTGCGCGTTCACGAAACTACTGGGTCTCTGCGCATAGCTCTGCGCGGTAAGGCCACCATGGATCTGTTCGTGCGCACCGATACCACAGTCGAACGCCGTGAGCAGGTGCTACAGGATTTCTACCGTGCCGAACTGAAACGTCTGGTGCCGGAACTTCTGGAGAAATGGCAGACGAAGTTAGGAGTTGAAGCGCGCGCTTGGGGCATCAAGCGGATGAAGACGAAGTGGGGCACCTGCAACATTGAAGCCCGGCGCATCTGGCTCAACCTGGAGCTAGCCAAGAAGCCGGTGCAGTGCCTAGAGTACATTTTGGTGCACGAACTGGCTCATCTGCATGAACGCCACCACAACGACCGATTCATCGGCCTGCTAGATCAGCATCTCCCTCAATGGCACCTGTTGAGAGAGCAGCTCAACAGCTCTCACCTTGCTGACGAACGCTGGTAACTCCTACACCCTTGAAACGAAAAGCCCCAAGTGGATCAATCCACCGGGGGCTTTTCGTTTCAGATAACTTTGTCCCAGACGTTTAACTTTTTCCACCTACAACAACCCGACACCTACAGCAGCCTAGCAAGAGTGGGGTTAGTTTCGATGAAAGCACGATGATGTTCCAATGCACCGCCCATAGTGTCCAAATACCCATGGTTTTTCTAGTCGGCGAGCGAGGAGGTGCACTGTCAGCAAGTAGTAGTAGCGCGTCGACTCACTGCGCGAGTCTAGGTGACGCTCGAGAAACCAAGCCAAATTCTTTCCTTGCCAGGTCCAAGGGGTCTCTCGCTGCCAGCGATCTGCAATTTCAGCTTGGATAAGCGTCGCCTGCCGCAAATAGCGTTGCCGCGTCGCGTTCGATCCGGTAAGCACGCCATCCAAGAGCAACTCCATATCGAGTGGCTGCTCGTGTCTGTCCTCCAATGTAGGCAGCTGTCACGTCGATCCGGCCGTGCCCAAGTTCGTAGCTTATTTGCCTCCGGGCCTCACGATCAAGGTTCCTATCTAGCTGATAACATTGGCCGCCGTTGATAGGCGCGGGGTGTTGAGTGATTTGCTCATAACGTTCACACGCGAACGCCGCTCGCAGCTCATGGAAACCATTGAGATTATATGCATGCAGGATGTCCCGTGCCGGGCGGACAATTGTTTGCAGCAGATTCAGGTAGCTTTCGTGCGGTGCAGTTAGGTTGCGGCTACCCGCAGGCGACACCTGCTCCACCAATGCAAGCGCGTCACGCACATAGTCATCCACCGCAATCCAGCGTGATGCAGAGGCTCGGGCCCGGCCGCCTTTGGTGCCGTCCTGGATATTGATCTTGCCAATATCTCTAGCCTCACGACTTAGCCGTGGCAGGTCAGCCAAGATGGCCTCACGCATGCGCATACCAGTGGCTCGCGCCAACAGAACGATCGCGGCAGCTTGTTGCTGATCTCGATTACAAAACGCATAGACGACTTGCTTCATCTGTTCACGGTCTTGACCCTGAGGCACCGAGTGTTGAACCCCGGTGCGCATACCCAATGCCTTGCTCGGACTGGGCAATTTCACATACTGATCACCGCGAAGCGCCGCCATGATCCTGTTAACGCTGGAGAGCCGATTTTGTGCGGTGCTGATTGCGAGATCACCGCGTATAACCATGTCGCGCAGCTGCGCCACATAATCGGCCACTACTTTCCGATCAATCTGCCGCGCATCGTTGATACCGGGCCCTTGTTCGGAGCGGTACCACTTCACGAATGCCCGCCACCGACCAGATTGCGCCTAGACCGTGCCGTAGTGGCCACCGCCAAACCTGTCTTTCAGTGCCTGCGGCCCTGCATAGCTCAATTGTCTGCCGTAGCCGAAATTGCGCCCATCGCGTCTACCCACCAATGCCATGTCAGTCACCTCATCATCCGATCTCCAATCTTCGCCCCACGTCATCCCGCCAAGAATGCTGTGTGTTATCAGGGATCAAGGCCCCAGCGAGCTGTGGGGGTGTCCTCTAAAGCGGGACTGGCGGCTCCTTACGACCGGGAGCAAGGGCAGCTCATGATCTTGCCTCCTGACCACCGTTACCGGTGGTGGACGGGTGCAGGCTGCATTGGCTGACGAGACCAGTGCCGCGAGATCCTTAGCCAGGTGTACGCAGCAATGCGATGACCGGGGCATGCCTGACTGTCAGTCAGGTGCAGTCCATTCCCTGGTCTGCAGCACCATCATCTACATGGCTGTTGCTCGTGACAATCGGCGTTTGTCACGCCGATTGTCACGAGGGGGATTGCCACAAAGCCAAGTGCAATCAGATCTGCAGTGATGGTCTGGTCTGTCTATCTTCTGGGCTGGGACGAGCACGAGTGAATGTTTCGGCTAAGCGAATTGTCAGCTCAGTTTTGGCTGACCCCCTTCCACAACCTGTGGCCACTGGCCGGAATTCGCTTACGGTTATCGATCCATACAGTGCAGTCCGAGGAATAACTTCAAACGCTTTGTTTATTCACAGCCCCAAAATTACCTCAAAACCCGCCAGACCCCCCGCCAAAACTTCAGACTTTCCCTCTTCCCTGTAGTCCATTTCCCAAAGATACTGCCTCAGCCTCAAAGCCGTTGCAGTGGTCGCCAACAGCGGTCTAGTCTCGCCAGGTCGTTGCCCATCAACGACCGGTCTCGACGGACCGTGCATTGCTGACCACATGTTTCACCGCTATGGCGGTTGTACGTGGGGCACCTTGTGTGCGCCGAGTGCCAGCAATCTCGGTCCGTCGACCCGCGTACAGCTGCCACCCTCATGCTCGACGGCATGTAAGTGGTAGCTCCACCATTGCTGGAGAGAGACCATGCTAAAGATCGTTCCAGATCCACCGCTTTCCGGTTTCAGAAAATCCCCTCAATCCCTAGAAGACACTCTGGTCCAAGCCTCGGAGTACCTCGTCTGTGCGCTAACGGTCGCGCAACAGGCGGTGCTGCAGCAGACAAAGCCAGGCGAGCAGGTGCTCACGCTCGCAGTGATACACGAGATCGATGCCGCTCACAGCTTGGTCGAGTTGGCGTTGGGGCAGGTGCAGTCACGTCATAGTGCGCAGGGGGAGGGTTGATCATGAGTGAAGAAAGCAAAAAGAAAGTCACGCCAGGGCTCGCGAAATTTGCTGAGGGCGAGGGGACGCCGGATTTGTTTCAGGTGGCGCAGGGGGTTTCTCTGGATTACGCGCTGGAGCAGGCGTCGGTGATGATGGGGTGTGTGCATCGGTTGTCGTTTGTGGGGGTGATGGATAAGGACGATACGTTGGTTTGGGCGGCGCATTTGTTGTCGGGGATGGGGAGGGCGTTGGTGGAGGATGTGAGGGTGGCGCTTGGTCGGGCGCAGGAGTAGCGGTGGGAGGTTTGGGTGATTGGTTGATGATCATCCTGGTGGGTTTGGGGTGAGGCCTTCGCTGGCAAGCCAGCTCCCACAGGTGTGGCGTGGATCTTTGGGTCTGGGTTGTGTCTGGGGGGGCTGGGGGCGGCGGGGGCTTTGCCTTTGTTTCGCCATGGGCGGCACGCTTTACAGCCGCGGGGCTGGGCGGGCGGGGGTGGGGTTTCCTGCTGAGGTTGGGGGAGGATGGGGGAGTTGTGGTTCGGCGAGGGCTTTTGCCCTCGATCGCGACACGAGGCCTGCTCCTACAACCGCGCCGCTGCGCGGGCGGGAAGGGCGGGCGGGTGGGAGTGGGGAATTTTGGGTATAAAAAAAGACGTCCGGGGACGTCTTTTTTTTTGGATTTGGTGGAGCCGGGGGGATTTGAACCCCCGTCCGCCAGTACTCCGCTGTCGGTACTACATGCGTAGCCATCTCTATTAAGTTAATCCGCAGCGGCCCGAGTGGCAGGGTGCTTTGGACGAGTTGTGTAAGTTTTAGTCGCTTTGCCCACAACGTGCTACACGACGATCCTGTTCTGTATGACAATCACTTCGGGTTTACAGGCATCCCCTAGTGATTGCTGGAGCCGAAGCTACCAGGAGAGCGGGCTCAGCTGCTTACGCAGCGAGAGCGTAACCCTCGTAGTTTTCGTCATTGGCAACTATAGAAAGTTGCAACAGTGGATTTACGAGTTCTGTTACCAACTCGGCATGCACCTAAAGTTTCATCACCGGCGTCGAATCCTAATCGGCCCCTTTGCTGCTTTAGATCACGCGTTTTTCAACGCGATGGTCGGAGTATACGCCAATGTGCGGGCGACGTCGACAGCCGGTCCCGTCGCCCGGGTCATCGCTTAGGCGCCGCCTGCACCGCCGCTGGTGCCGCTGCCTTTTTCGGTCTTGTTCAGGCGTTCCAGCACCTTGCTGGTGATCGCGATGCATTCCTTGGTATCGCCCGAGGCCTGGGCGGCCTTGGCTTTGTCGACATGCTCGGTGAGCGCCTTGTCCAGGCCTTCGGACGTGGTGCCGGTGGTGGCCATCTGATCGTTGATCTTCTGCAGGTTGATGGCGCAGAGATCGTCGGCCGCGAATACTGGCGAGGCCAGCAGGGTGGCGGCAGCGAAGAGGGCGGAAAGCGCAGTACCTTTCATGGATGTCTCCTTGGGCTGAAGGCCGCTGGAAGGTGGGCCTACAAGCATTGACTGCGCCGCTTGAGCAGGGGTTCCATCCCGTTGATGGCACCATCGCATCGCAAAATGTTTCAGAGCGCCCGCGCGCGTGTCACTCGGTCCACCAGGTACACCAGGCCGTGATAGTCGATACCGCTGTGGGTCGACAGGCCGATTTCGCACGTGCGGCTGGTGGAAATCCCTTCGTCGCAGTACTGCACCGCGTCCTTGAGCGTGCGCAGGGAGTGGGCGTTGAGCTCGGGGGTGGTGAAGCCTTTGTCGCCGGCGAAGCCGCAGCAGTGAATGCCTTCGGGTATCACCACCTGTTTGCTGCACAGCCGGGCGAGGTCGATTAGCGCCTGGCTTTCGCCGAGGTGCTGGGTGCTGCAGGTTACGTGGACGGCGATGGGCGCGTCCTGGGGGGTGAACTCCAGGCGATCGAGCAGGTGGGTGCGGATGAAGCGCACGGGGTCGTAGAGGTCGAGGCGGGATTCGCCCAGGTCCTGGACCAGGCGCAGGGTGCACGGGCTGGTGTCGCAGTAGACGGGGTCGAGGCCGCCGCGGCTGGCGTGGAGCAGGGCGGTGATCAGCTCCTGGCGCTTGTGCTCGGCCTGCTCGGGGTAGCCCTTGGAGGCGAACGGCTGGCCGCAGCAGAGGCTGTCGGCGTTGTCGGGGAAGACGACTTGGTAACCAGCCTTTTCGAGCAGGGCGCGGGTCTTGTCGAGCAGCGAGCTCTGTTCGCGGTCGGCGGCGGCGGGGCCCATGACGCGGGAGACGCAGGCGGCCAGGTAGACCACGCGCGGGCGGGCATCGTGGCTGGCGGGGTGGAGGGCGAGAGCTCGCAGAGGCTGCGGCATGGCGGGGGTCCACTGCGGCAGGCGGCCGTGGCTGGCCTTGGTCAGGGAGGCACTGAGCCGGGCGAGGCGTGGGGCGCCGAGGAGTTTGCGCGCGCTGTTGGCGGCCAGGAGGGTCAGGCGGGCACCGCGCAGGGCGCCGTGAAAATGCTCGGCGAGCCAGTCGGCGGTCTTGGGGTGATCGGCGTGCTGGCTGCGCAGCTTTTTCACCAGCTCGCCGGTGTTGATGCCGACCGGGCAGCGCTGGGCGCACAGGCCGGTGGCGGCGCAGGTGTCGATGCCCTGGTACTGGTAGTCGCGCTCGAGCTGGCGGGTGTCGAGCCCGGCGCGGCGCTTGGCCTGGATGTCGCGCCACAGGACGATGCGCTGGCGTGGGCTGAGGGTCAGGCCTTTGGACGGGCAGACCGGCTCGCAGAAACCGCATTCGATGCACTTGTCGACGATTTCGTCGGCGGCGGGCAGGGGCTTGAGGTTTTTCAGGTGCAGCTGCGGATCGTTGGTCAGCACCACGTCGGGGTTGAGGATGCCGGTGGGGTCGAGCAGGCGCTTGAGCTGCCACATCAGCTGGTAGGCGTCCTTGCCCCACTCCAGTTCGACGAAGGGCGCCATGTTGCGGCCGGTGCCGTGCTCGGCCTTGAGCGAGCCGCCGTACTCGACGGCCACCAGGTGCGCGACGTCGTCCATGAACGCCGAATACCGGGCAATCTGTTCGGGCGTGTCGAAGCCTTGAGTGAAGACGAAGTGCAGGTTGCCCTCCAGGGCATGGCCGAACAGGATCGCTTCGTCGTAACCATGCGTCTCGAAGAGGGCGATCAGGCGGTTGACGCCTGCCGCCAGCTGCTCGATGGGAAAAGTGACGTCTTCGATGATGACCGTGGTGCCGGTCTCGCGCACGGCGCCGACGGCGGGGAAGGTGTCCTTGCGGATGCGCCAGAGCTGGTTGTAGACGATCGGGTCTTCACTGAAATCGACCTGCTTCTCGACCGGGAAGCCGGCGATGGAGGCGCTGATCTGCGCGAGTTGCTCGTGCAGCAGCGACTGGCTGGCGGCGCGCGATTCGATGAGCAGGGCGCAGGCGCCGAGCGACAAGGTCTTCACCCACAGCGGCATGCCTAGCATGTTTTCCACCGAGCGCAGGCTGCGGCGGTCGAGCAGTTCGACGGCCGAGACCGGTTGCTGCTTGAGCACCGTGACGGCGGTGCAGCAGGTCTCGACGTCGGGGAAGACCACCAGGGCGCTGGCCTTGTGCGGGTGGTCGGGCACGGTGTCGTAGGTGACGGCGCTGATGAAGCCGAGCGTGCCCTCGGAGCCGACCATCAGGTGGGTGAGGATATCCAAGGGTTGGTCGTAGTCGACCAGGGCGTTGAGCGACAGGCCGGTGGTGTTTTTCAGACGGTACTTGTGGCGGATGCGCGCGGCCAGTTCGGGGTTGGCGCGGGTTTGCCGGCCGAGTTCGCCGAGCTGGTCGAGCAGGGCGCCGTGGCGGGCCTGGAAGTCGGCGACGCTGTCGGGCAGCTCAGTGTCGAGCAGGGTGCCGTCGGCGAGCAGCAGGCGCATGCCGGCGAGGGTGTTGTAGGTGTTCTGCGCGGTGCCGCAGCACATGCCGCTGGCGTTGTTGGCGACGATGCCGCCGATCTTGCAGGCGTTGATCGAGGCCGGGTCCGGGCCGATCTTGCGGCCGAAGGGGGCGAGCCAGGCGTTGGCCTGGGCGCCGATGACGCCGGGCTGCAGGCGGATCTGCGCGCCGTCGCCGCGGATGTCGCGGCCGTTCCAGTTGTCACCCAGCACCAGCAGCACCGAGTCGCTCACCGCCTGGCCGGACAGGCTGGTGCCGGCGGCGCGGAAGGTGATCGCCACGTGGTGGCTGTGCGCGGCCCGGAGCAGGGTGGCGACCTCGGCCTCGCTTTCGACGCGGATCACCAGCTTGGGGATCAGCCGGTAGAAGCTGGCGTCGGTGCCGAAGGCCAGGGTCGAGAGCGGATCGTCGAAGCGTCGCTCGCGGGGGATCAGGTGGTGGACCGTGTCGAGGAACGCGGCGGGCAGGCTCATGCAATCTCCTCGCGGGGCCGCGGCGTCTGGTGCGCCGCGTGCCCCGCGTCATCAGGCTTTTCTTGTGTGGGCGGGCGCGCGAGTCAGGCGCCCAGCTCGCGCACCAGCGAGTCGCGGGTGATCTCGCTGATCGACTTGGCGCCGGTGAGCACCATGGCCACGCGCATCTCCTTTTCGAACAGGTCGAGCAGGTTTTTCACCCCGGCTTCGCCAGCGGTGGCGAGGGCATAGAGGAAGGCGCGGCCGATGAGCACGCTGTCGGCGCCGAGGGCGATCATGCGCACCACGTCCAGGCCGCTGCGAATGCCGGAGTCGGCGAGAATCTTGATATCGCCTTTGACCGCGTCGGCAATCGCCGGCAAGGCGCGGGCGCTGGACAGCACGCCGTCGAGCTGGCGGCCGCCGTGGTTGGAGACGACGATGCCGTCGGCGCCGAACCTGACCGCGTCGCGGGCGTCGTCGGCGTCGAGGATGCCCTTGATCACCATCGGGCCGTCCCAGAAGTCACGAATCCACTCCAGGTCTTTCCAGGAAATCGACGGGTCGAAGTTGGCGCCGAGCCAGCCGATGTAGTCGGCCAGGCCCGTGGGGCTGCCGAGGTAGGTGGAGATGTTGCCCAGGTCATGGGGCCTGCCGTGGACGCCTACATCCCAGGCCCATTGGGGGTGGGTCATGGCTTGCCAGACGCGGCGCATCGCGGCATTGGCGCCGCTCATGCCTGCGTGGGCATCGCGGTAACGGGCGCCGGGCACCGGCATGTCGACGGTGAAGATCAGGGTTTTCACGCCGGCGGCCTTGGCGCGCTCCAAGGCGTTGCGCATGAAGCCGCGGTCCTTGAGCACGTACAGCTGGAACCAGATGGGCCGGTTGATCGCCGGGGCGACTTCTTCGATGGCGCAGACCGAGACGGTCGACAGCGTCAAGGGGATGCCCTTGGCGTCGGCGGCGCGGGCTGCCTGGATTTCACCGCGCCGGGCATACATGCCGCACAGGCCGATCGGCGCCAAGGCCACGGGCATGCTCAGGGTTTCGTTGAACAGCTGGGTCTCGAGGCTGAGCTCGGACATGTTTTTCAGCACGCGCTGGCGCAGGGCGATGCTGGCGAGGTCTTCCACGTTGTGGCGCAGCGTGTGCTCGGCGTAGGCGCCGCCGTCGGCGTAGTGGAACAGGAACGGCGGCAGCTTGCGCTGGGCGGCGGTGCGGTAGTCGGTAGAGGCGGAAATGATCATGGGCTCTCGCAGCTTGAGTTGAAGGGCGGCTGCCGGGCGCGCCGAATCGCGCCCGGCCTCTATGACTCTAGTGAACCAGCATGCCGGTCAGCCAGTAAGCCTGGATCAAGGTGATCAGGCCGACGATGGTGGCGAAGAACAGGCTGTGCTTGAGGGTGAAGCGGAACAGGTCCGATTCCTTGCCGACCAGGCCGGTGGCGGCGCACGCCACGGCGATGGACTGCGGCGAGATCATCTTGCCGGTCACGCCGCCGCTGGTGTTGGCGGCCACCAGCAGGGTGTCGCTGACCCTGATCTGGTGGGCGGTGGTGGCCTGCAGCGAGCTGAACAGGGCATTGGAGGAGGTGTCGGAGCCGGTCAGGAACACCCCCAGCCATCCCAGGAACGGCGAGAAGAACGGGAACATCGCGCCGGTGCCGGCCAGCACCAGGGCCATGGTCGAGGACATGCCCGAGTAGTTGGTGACGAAGGCGAAGGCCAGCACCATGCCGATCGACAGGATCGGCCAGCGCAGCTCGTAGAAGGTGTCGCGCAAAGTGGTCAGACCAGTTTTGAGGTTGATCTTCAGGACCAGCATCGAGATCAGGGCCGACAGGAAGATCGCCGTGCCGGTGGCCGAGATCGGGTCGAGCTTGAATACCGCTGGGATGGCCGTCGGGGCCGCGACGATGGGTGCGGTCTTGATCACCAGCTGGTCGAGGTGCGGGATGGCGAAGTTGAATACCCAGCTGTACATCGATCCGCCGGCGGCGAAGGCGGCCTTGAAGGGCTTGAGGGTCCAGATCGTTACCAGCACGGTGAGGATCAGGAATGGCGACCAGGCCTTGAAGATTTCGCCCAGGCTGTACGGCGACGGCTGGCCGCCGCCTTGCACGACCGCGGCGCCAACGCTGCCCTTGGCGCCGGCGAACGATCGTTTGGGCTGCCAGACTTTGAGGAACAGGGTGAGGGCAATCAGGCTGGCCAGGGCCGAGGTGATGTCTGGCAGCTCCGGGCCGATGAAGTTGGAGGTGAAGTACTGGGTGACGGCGAAGCTCAGGCCGGCGACCAGGGCGGCGGGCCAGGTTTCTTTCACGCCGCGCAGGCCATCCATCATGAACACCAGCCAGAACGGCACGAACAGCGACAGCAGCGGCAGCTGGCGGCCGGTCATGGCGCCGATCTTGAAGGCGTCGATACCGGTCACCTGGCCGGCGACGATGATCGGGATGCCGAGGGCGCCGAAGGCTACCGGGGCGGTGTTGGCGATCAGGCACAGGCCGGCGGCGTACAGGGGGTTGAAGCCCAGGCCCACAAGCAGCGCGGCGGTGATCGCCACGGGTGCGCCAAAGCCGGCGGCGCCTTCGAGGAACGCGCCGAAGCAGAAGCCGATCAGCAGGACTTGCAGGCGCTGGTCGTCGGTGATCGACAGCACCGAGCTGCGGATGACCTCGAACTGGCCGCTCTTGACCGTGAGCTTGTAGAGGAACACGGCGGCGACGATGATCCAGGCGATGGGCCACAGGCCATAGGCAAAGCCGTAGCCGGCAGCGGCCAGGGCCATGTCCGCGGGCATCTGGAAGGCGAAGATCGCTACCAGGATCGACAGGGCGAGGGTGATGCTGCCCGCGACGTGGCCCTTGAGGCGGAACACGGCCAGGGCCAGGAAGAAGAAGACGATGGGGATGACCGCCGCCAGGGCGGACAGGCCGAGACTGCCAAGCGGGCTATAGAGTTGTTGCCAGGTTTGCATATGGGGTGGCCCCTAATTGTTGTTGGTCAGGCGCTGGCATTGGATAATTGGTAATACCAATTTACAATGTCTGGGAGCTAGGTTAAAAGTCTTCCGGTGGGTGTGTCAATTTGTCCCAGGCGAAACTTTGGTCGCATGTCGACGCAAGGTAATGAGTGGCGGGTGCGCGCTGGTGTCCGATCAAAGATGTGAGCGGGTGGCGAATGGGCGAGAATGGCGTCCCGGAACGGCGGGAAATGTGGAGAGCATGTGATGGTTTTTGATCAGGTCCGCCAGCGTCGGCTGTCCGATGACATTGTCGAGCGGCTGGAGGGGATGATTCTCGAGGGGACGCTGACTTCTGGTGAGCGCTTGCCGGCCGAGCGGGCGTTGGCGGAGCAGTTCGGGGTGTCGCGTCCTTCGTTGCGCGAGGCGATCCAGAGGCTGGTGGCCAAGGGGTTGCTGGTGAGTCGTCAGGGCGGGGGCAACTATGTGGCGCAGTCGTTGGGTTCGACGTTCAGTGATCCGCTGCTGCAGCTGCTGGAGCACAATCCGGGGGCCCAGCATGATTTGCTCGAGTTTCGTCATACGTTGGAGGCGTCGTGTGCGTACTACGCGGCGATGCGGGCTACCGAGCCTGATCGGGAACGGCTGAAGGTGGCGTTCGACGCGTTGCAGGATTGTTATGCGCGCGCGGATGAAGTCAGCCGGGCGGAGGAGGGGGTTGCGGATGCGCGCTTTCACCTGGCCATTGCTGAAGCCAGCCACAATGCGGTGTTGTTACATACCATTCGCGGGCTGTTTGATCTGCTCAAGCGCAATGTGGTGACCAATATTGGTGGCATGTATCAGCAGCGCAGCGAGACGCGGGACATGCTGATCAGTCAGCACCGGGCGCTGTATCAGGCGATTGTTGATGGGCGGGCGGAGGAGGCGAGGGAGATTTCTAGTCGGCATATCCTGTATGTGCAGGAGGTGCTGGAAGAGGCGCAGGAGGAAGCACAGCGCGTGGCGCGGGCGGAGCGGCGGAGTGGGCGGTGAGGGGGTGATTCACGTGGAGACTGAGTGCATGCGAGGTTCCCTGCCATCACCGTGCAGTCCTTGAGTCCTGCGCCCCGGCGAGGGCTCCGCCCTCGTTTCGCGGCACAAGGCACGCTCCCACAGGGCCCGGCGTTGCCGGGCCGGGGATGTGGAATACCTCGGTAGAAGACAGCTGCCCACAGGTGCTCGCCTGCGCCGGCACTGCTGCGCCCGGGACTGCGAAGCAGTCCCTTGTGGGAGCGCGCCTTGTGCCGCGATCGAGGGCGAAGCCCTCGCCGGGGCGCATCACTATCGCGTTGTGCGATGTCGGCAGGGAACAAAGCCAGTTGCTTCCTCAATGCCCGGCTACGCCGGGCAGGGGAATGTGCAATACAGCAGTGGCTCGGCTTCAAGAGCGATCTCTGCGCAACAGCACAAAGCCGCTGTCAGTCGTCCTTGCCCTTGCTACGCACCGCGCGCTGCAACTCGCGATTGGAGTCACGCTCTTTCAGCGTCTCGCGCTTGTCGTACTCCTTCTTGCCCTTGCCCAGAGCAATCTCGCACTTGATCAGGTGCTTGCTCCAGTAAATCGACAAGGCCACGGCGGTGTAGCCTTTCTGCTGCACCGAGGATTCCAGGCGCTCCAGTTCACGCCGGTTCAGTAGCAGCTTGCGCGTGCGAATCGGGTCGGCGATGACGTGGGTGCTGGCGGTGGTCAGCGGGGTGATATGACTGCCCATCAGCCAGGCTTCCCCGTCCTTGAGCAGCACATAGCTGTCAACCAGGTGGGCCTTGCCGGCACGCAGGCTCTTTACTTCCCAACCGGACAGGACCAGCCCGGCCTCGAACTTGTGTTCGATGAAGTAATCGTGTCGCGCTTTCTTGTTCTGCGCGATGGTCCCGGTCGGATGTTTCTTTTGTTTAGCCATAGGGGCAGCATTATAAGCAGTCTCCCGCGCTGTCGGCTACGGGGTAGCGGTGTGCTTGAGCCTTCGCGATGATTCCCGGACAATGCCCGTTGTGTTTTTTGTTTCCGATGCGCTGTGAAGCGCTCCTCGGCAGGCTCCTGGCTTGCCGCCCAGCTTTGGAAGTGACGCCTGGATGACTACCCATATTCAACGTTCCGCCCTGCTGCCATACCCTGCCCAGGCGCTCTACGATCTGGTCAACGATGTAGCCAGCTATCCGGAATTCCTGCCTTGGTGCTCGGCGTCGACGGTGCTCGAGTCCAGCGACACGGCAATGCGGGCCAGGCTCGAGGTGGCCAAGGGGGGGATGAGTCAGCAGTTCGTGACGAGCAATGTGCTGGTGCCGGGGCAGTCCATCGAGATGAACCTGGTGGAAGGGCCGTTCAGCCAGCTGCATGGCGTGTGGGTGTTCAAGCCACTGGGCGAGAAGGCCTGCAAGATCAGCCTCGACCTGTCGTTCGACTACGCCGGTCCCCTGGTGCGCGCCACATTGGGCCCGCTGTTCAACCAGGCCGCCAACACCCTGGTCGACGCTTTTTGCCAGCGCGCCAAGCAGCTCTACTCCTGATTCAGTAACAAGCGGCCACAAAAAAGCCCGGAGATGATCCGGGCTTTTTTTATACAGGCCTGCCGCGCGATTATTGCGGCGAGGTTTCCAGCGGGGCCGGGGTCGGCACCGGGATCGATTCGATGGTGTCGATATCGCGCTGGATCGACTCTTCCGTCGAGCCTGGCTTGGCCGGGGCTTCGGCAGGCTGCTGGGCAGGCGTGGATTCCGGGGTGACCGAGGTGTCGCCGCTGCCACCGAGGATTTCCTGGTCGCGGCTGACGCCCGGCATGAAGTCGCCGGACAGGCTGGCCAGCTGGTCGTTGTCATTGAAGATTACGCTCATGCGCTCCTGTTGGCGTTGGCCGCCACCAGGCTGCAGGCTGTAGAGATAATCCCAGCGATTGGTGTTGAAGGTATCCTGAATCAGGGGGTTACCCATGATAAACCTTACTTGCCGACGGGTCATTCCAGGGCGCAATTGGTCTATCATGTCTTGTGTAACGACATTGCCCTGCTGGATGTCGATTTTGTAAACCCCGGGAAACGAGCAACCGGCGAGTGCGAGCAGTCCCACGAAGGTGAGGCTGGTTAGCAAGAGCTTGGTGTTTTGCATCGGTGGGCGACTTCCACTATCTTGGCTGGACAACGTAAACCCCGATCATACCCGTATTCAGAGAAGCTGCGAAGCAGCATCGGCGAGAAAGCTGACCATGGTTGAAAATAGCGAATTACGCAAAGCCGGTCTCAAGGTGACCCTGCCTCGAGTCAAGATTCTACAGATGCTCGACTCAAACCAGCAGCGTCACATGAGTGCCGAAGATGTTTACAAGGCGCTGATGGAAGCTGGCGAGGACGTCGGTCTGGCGACCGTCTACCGCGTACTGACCCAGTTCGAAGCAGCGGGTCTGGTGGTTCGCCACAACTTCGACGGCGGCCATGCGGTCTTCGAACTGGCCGACGGTGGCCACCACGACCATATGGTCAACGTGGACACCAGCGAAGTAATCGAATTCATGGATGCCGAAATCGAGCGTCGTCAAAAGGAGATCGTGGCCGAGCACGGCTACGAGCTGGTGGACCACAACCTGGTCCTGTATGTACGCAAGAAAAAGTAACGATTTGATCGTCACTTGAACAACAAAGGCGGCCTCAGGGCCGCCTTTGTTGTTTCTGCGCAACGCCTCAGGCCTTGCTGGTCACGACCATCTTGCGGGCATGGGCCAGCGATTCCTTGGTGAGGTCGATGCCGCCAAGCATCCGCGCCACTTCTTCCACGCGCTCGCGCTTGCCCAGGCTGGCCACCGCGGTGTGGGTGGTGTCGCTGTTGCGCACCTTGTGCACGAACAGGTGGTGATGGCCTTGCGCGGCCACCTGCGGCAAGTGGGTAACGGTCAATACCTGGCCGCGCTCGCCAAGACGGCGCAGCAACTGGCCGACGATCTCCGCGGTCGGCCCGCCGATACCAACGTCCACTTCATCGAACACCAGGGTCGGAATGCGCGAGGTCTGCGCGGTGATCACCTGGATCGCCAGGCTGATACGCGACAGCTCGCCGCCAGAGGCGACCTTGGCCAGGCCCTTGAGGGGCAGGCCGGGGTTGGCGCTGACCAGCAGCTCGACCACTTCGAGGCCGAACGGCGACAGCTCGCTGGTGGTGACCGGGTTCAGCTCGATGCAGAAACGCCCGCCCGGCATGCCCAGGCGCTGGATTTCCACCTCCACCGCGCTCGCAAGCTGCTTGGCCGCCTGCTGGCGCAAGGCGCTCAATTCCTGGGCCTTGGCCTGGTAGTGCTTGGCGTAGGCGGTAAGCTCTTCTCCCAGCCGCTCGACTGACTCGTCGCTGGCGTTGAGCCCTTCGATTTCTTCCATCAGCCGTTGCTGCAGGTGCGGCAGCTCGGTCGGGTGCACCCGGTGCTTGCGCGCCAGGGTATAGATGGTGTCGAGGCGCTCTTCGAGGGTTTGCAGGCGCATCGGGTCGGCATCGAAGTTGTCGAGGAAGCGGTTGAGCTCGCCGACAGCCTCCTCGACCTGGATCTGCGCGCTGGCGATCATGTTGGCGGCCTCGCCCAGTGCTTTTGGCGCGCTGGCCACCGCGGTCAGGCGGTGCAGGCTGGCCGTCAGCGCATTGAGCACGTTGCCCGAGTCGCTCTCGCTGCACTGGTCGATCACCTGGCGGCAGATGCCGAACAGCGCTTCTGCGTTGGTCAGGCTCTTGTGCTCCTGCTCCAGCTGCTCCAGCTCGTTCTCGCCCAGTCCGAGGTTGTCGAGCTCTTCGAGCTGGTAGCTCAGTAGCTGGTGACGGGCGCGCTGCTCGTCACCGGAATTGGACAGGCGCTCGAGTTCCACGCGTGTCTGGCGCCAGCGCTGGGCGGCCAGCTGCACCTGGCGGGCAAGGTCGGTGGCGCCGGCATACTCGTCAAGCAGGCGCCGGTGCGTGTCGCTCTTGAGCAGCGACTGGTGCTCGTGCTGGCTGTGGATGTCGATCAGCAGCTCGCCCATGGCCTTGAGGTCGCCCAGGGTGCAGGGCGTGCCGTTGATGTAGCCACGGCTGCGCCCTTCGGCGGTGATCACCCGGCGCAAGATGCACGGGCTGTCGCCGTCCAGGTCGCGCTCGGCGAGCCAGGCGCGCGCCTCGGGGATGTCGGCCAGGTCGAAGGTGGCGAGGATATCCGCCTTGTCGGCACCGGGGCGCACCACACCGCTGTCGGCACGGTCGCCCAGGGCAAGGCCCAGGGCATCGAGCATGATCGATTTGCCGGCCCCGGTCTCACCGGTGATGACGCTCATCCCGCGAGCAAGCTCGAGGTCCAGGTGTTCGACAATTGCGTAGTTGTGTACGGACAGGTGCACCAGCATGGGGCGGCTCCCGAAAGGTCAGGTCTGGTTATTTATACAGTGTTTTTGATTTGCCTGACAATGCCCCGCGCGACAGTCGGGTGCCGTGACGTGAGAGCAAAAATGACCCCATGGAAAGTATTGGTGCCCCTTGAAGCCTTCGTTTGAGCCCCCATATAGCTCGCAGACAAGGCGAGCATGGCTCGCGAACCCTGAATTTCGGAGGAGAGCCCCATGGCTGACGAACAGCTGGATGAACAGAATCTGAACACCGAAGAAGCGGGCACTACCGATCTCGGCGCTCGCGTGCAGGTGCTGGAAGAGCAGCTGGCCGCCGCCCAGGACCAGTCCCTGCGTACCGCCGCCGACCTGCAGAACGTCCGCCGCCGTGCCGAACAGGACGTGGACAAGGCGCGCAAGTTCGCCCTGGAAAAGTTTTCCGCCGACCTGCTGCCGGTGATCGACAGCCTGGAGCGCGGTCTTGAGCTGTCCAGCGCCGAGGACGAGAACATCAAGCCGATGCGCGAAGGCATCGAGCTGACCCTGAAGATGTTCCACGACACCCTCAAGCGCTACAACCTCGAAGCGGTCGATCCGCATGGCGAACCGTTCAACGCCGAGCACCACCAGGCGATGGCCATGCAGGAAAGCGCCGAGGTCGAGCCCAACAGCGTGCTCAAGGTGTTCCAGAAGGGCTACCTGCTGCATGGCCGCCTGCTGCGTCCGGCAATGGTCGTGGTCAGCAAGGCGCCTGCAGAGGCCCAGCCGTCGATCGACGAGAAGGCTTGAAATCCTCTCGGGTGTCCCCATTTAGTTGTCAAGCATTCAAGTATTGCCGCAGCAGGCCCCAGTAGCCGCTGCTACAAAATTCAAGTTTCGGGAGAGTTAACATGGGCAAAATCATCGGCATCGACCTGGGGACCACCAACTCGTGCGTTTCCATCCTCGAAAACGGTAACGTCAAGGTCATCGAGAACGCTGAAGGCGCGCGCACCACGCCGTCGATCATCGCCTACGCCAACGATGGCGAGATCCTGGTCGGCCAGTCGGCCAAGCGTCAGGCGGTCACCAACCCGCACAACACCCTGTACGCGGTAAAGCGTCTGATCGGTCGCCGCTTCGACGAAGAAGTCGTGCAGAAAGACATCCAGATGGTCCCGTACAAGATCGTCAAGGCTGACAACAGCGACGCCTGGGTTGAAGTGAACGGCCAGAAAATGGCACCGCCACAGATCTCGGCCGAAATCCTCAAGAAGATGAAGAAGACCGCCGAAGACTACCTCGGCGAGCCAGTCACCGAAGCGGTCATCACCGTTCCGGCCTACTTCAACGACAGCCAGCGTCAGGCCACCAAGGATGCCGGCCGCATCGCCGGTCTGGACGTCAAGCGCATCATCAACGAGCCAACCGCGGCCGCGCTGGCCTACGGCATGGACAAGGCCAAGGGCGACCACACCGTGATCGTCTATGACCTGGGTGGTGGTACCTTCGACGTTTCGGTCATCGAAATCGCCGAAGTCGATGGCGAGCACCAGTTCGAAGTACTGGCCACCAACGGCGACACCTTCCTGGGTGGTGAAGACTTCGACATCCGCCTGATCGACTACCTCGTCGACGAGTTCAAGAAAGAAAGCGGCATGAACCTCAAGGGTGACCCGCTGGCCATGCAGCGCCTGAAAGAAGCCGCTGAAAAAGCCAAGATCGAGCTGTCCTCGAGCCAGCAGACCGACGTCAACCTGCCGTACATCACCGCAGACGCGACCGGTCCGAAGCACCTGAACGTGAAGATCTCCCGCGCCAAGCTGGAATCGCTGGTCGAAGACCTGGTTACCCGTACCATCGAGCCATGCCGCATCGCGCTGAAAGACGCCGGTATCGACATCGCCAAGATCGACGACGTGATCCTGGTCGGCGGCCAGACCCGCATGCCGCTGGTGCAGAAAGCCGTTGCCGACTTCTTCAACAAGGAAGCGCGCAAGGACGTCAACCCTGACGAAGCCGTCGCCATGGGTGCTGCCATCCAGGGCGCGGTCCTGGCCGGTGACGTCAAGGACGTCCTGCTGCTCGACGTCAGCCCGCTGACCCTGGGTATCGAAACCATGGGCGGCGTGATGACTCCGCTGATCGAGAAGAACACCACCATCCCGACCAAGAAGTCGCAGGTGTTCTCGACCGCCGATGACAACCAGGGCGCCGTGACCATCCACGTGCTGCAGGGCGAGCGCAAGCAAGCCGGTCAGAACAAGTCGCTGGGCAAGTTCGACCTGGCCGACATCCCGCCGGCTCCACGCGGTGTTCCACAGATCGAAGTGACCTTCGACATCGACGCCAACGGCATCCTGCACGTCGGCGCGAAAGACAAGGCCACCGGCAAGACTCAGTCCATCGTGATCAAGGCCAACTCCGGCCTGTCCGAGGAAGAAATTGCCCAGATGGTTCGCGACGCCGAAGTCAACGCCGAAGAAGACCGCAAGTTCGCCGAGCTGGCCGGTGCCCGTAACCAGGGTGACGCGCTGGTGCACTCGACTCGCAAGATGGTCGTCGACGCCGGTGACAAGGTGACCGCTGACGAGAAGACCGCGATCGAAGCTGCCGTGGTTGCGCTGGAAACTGCCGTCAAGGGCGACGACAAGGCTGCCATCGAAGCCATGATCGAAGAGCTGTCCAAGGTCTCCGCTCCTGTCGCGCAGAAGATGTACGCCGAGCAGGGCGAGCAGCCTCAGGGTGGTGCTCAGCAGCAACAGGCCGAGCCTGAAGCCAAGCACGACGACGTGGTTGACGCCGAGTTCGAAGAAGTCAAAGACAACAAGTAATCGTTACAGGTTGTCGGCCGGTTGGCCGCTCTAGGGCGGCGACTGGTAGGATGTCGCCGCGCGGGGGCTTGCTCCCGCGTTGGCGTGTCTGGAATACGCGAATTTTTACAGCATCTGTCAGGGCTCGTTCGACTGAGGCGGCAGGTGCTGGCGGCACGGCGCGGAACGCGCAGAGGTTTGCCGAACGCCCTCAAGAGTGCAAATGACTTATGGCAAAGCGTGATTTTTATGAGGTCCTGGGTGTCGAGCGTGGCGCCAGCGAAGGCGACCTCAAGAAGGCTTATCGCCGCCTGGCGATGAAATACCACCCGGACCGCAATCCGGGCGACAAAGAGTCGGAAGACATGTTCAAGGAGGCCAACGAGGCCTACGAAGTGTTGTCCGATGCCAGCAAGCGCGCGGCCTACGACCAGTATGGCCATGCCGGCGTCGACCCGAGCATGGGTGGCGGCGGTGCGGGCTTCGGTGGCGCCAACTTCTCCGACATCTTCGGTGATGTGTTCAGCGATTTCTTCGGTGGCGGCGGCCGTGGCGGCTCGCGTGGCGGCGCTGCGCGTGGCAGCGACCTGCGCTACACCCTCGAGCTGAACCTCGAAGAGGCGGTGCGTGGCACCACGGTCAATATCCGTGTGCCGACGCTGGTCAACTGCACGCCATGCGATGGCTCGGGCGCCAAGAAGGGCTCGACCCCGTCGACCTGCCCGACCTGTGGCGGCATCGGCCAGGTGCGCATGCAGCAAGGCTTCTTCTCGGTGCAGCAGACCTGCCCGCGTTGCCATGGCCAAGGCAAGATCATCACCGACCCGTGCTCGTCCTGCCATGGCGAAGGCCGTGTCGAAGAGTACAAGACCCTGTCGGTCAAGGTGCCGCCTGGCGTCGATACCGGTGACCGCATTCGCCTGTCCGGCGAAGGCGAGGCGGGTGCCCAGGGCGGCCCGACTGGTGATCTCTACGTGGTCATCAGCGTGCGTGAGCACGCGATCTTCCAGCGTGACGGCAAGCACCTGTACTGCGAAGTGCCGATCAGCTACACCGACGCTGCCCTGGGTGGCGAGCTTGAAGTGCCGACCCTCGATGGCCGGGTCAAGCTGAAGATCCCTGAAGGCACCCAGACCGGCAAGCAGTTCCGCCTGCGCGGCAAGGGCGTGGCCCCGGTGCGTGGTGGTGGCGCGGGTGACCTGATGTGCCGCGTGGCGGTCGAAACCCCGGTAAACCTCAGCCGTCGCCAGCGCGAGCTGCTTGAAGAGTTTCGCGACTCGCTCGAGGGCGACAGCTCCCACTCGCCCAAGGCCAATGGCTGGTTCGAAGGCGTGAAGCGCTTCTTCGGCGATTTGTAAAAGGAACGGCTTATGCGACGTATCGCGGTAATGGGCGCGGCAGGACGAATGGGCAAGACCCTGGTCGAGGCCGTGCAGCAGGCTCCAGGTGCAGGTCTCACGGCAGCCATCGATCGTCCGGACAGCACCCTGGTGGGCGCTGACGCTGGTGAGCTGGCGGCCCTCGGCCGTATCGGCGTGCCACTGTCGGGCGACCTGGCCAAGGTGGCCGAAGAGTTCGACGTGCTGATCGACTTCACGCACCCCTCGGTGACGCTGAAGAACCTGGCGTTCTGCCGCAAGGCGGGCAAGGCCATGATCATCGGCACCACCGGCTTCACCGCCGATGAAAAGCAGCTGCTGGCCGAGGCGGGCAAGGACATTCCGATCGTCTTCGCCGCCAACTTCAGCGTCGGCGTCAACCTGTCGCTCAAGCTGCTGGATACCGCTGCACGAGTGCTGGGTGACGATGTGGACATCGAGATCATCGAGGCCCACCACCGCCACAAGGTCGATGCGCCGTCAGGTACCGCGCTGCGCATGGGTGAAGTGGTTGCCCAGGCGCTCGGGCGTGACCTGCAGGAAGTGGCCGTCTACGGCCGCGAAGGGCAGACCGGCGCGCGTGACCGCAAGACCATCGGTTTCGCCACCGTGCGTGCTGGTGATGTGGTTGGTGACCATACCGTGCTGTTCGCCGCCGATGGCGAGCGCCTGGAGATCACCCACAAGGCCTCCAGCCGCATGACCTTCGCCAAGGGCGCGGTACGTGCCGCGCTGTGGCTCGATGGCCGGGCGCCGGGGTTGTATGACATGCAGGATGTGCTGGATCTGCGTTAACACGCTGCATCCGTGGTGAGCTCTTCGCTGGCTTGCCAGCGAAGGCTGCACCACCGATCTCACAGGATTGTCGCAATCCTGTGTTTTAAGGGCACATACACGGTAGACCAAAAAATGGGTTTCCTGTAAGCTACAGCTTTAGTGTGTCCACTAAAAGCGCGCAGATTATTCAGCATATAAAAGCGGGGTGACGTTCATACGTCATTCCGCTTTTTTGCAACCTGCGATCGCCCCTTCAGGCTTGATTTACGGGAGGTCTTCTTGACTAAGCCAGCCATACTCGCCCTTGCCGATGGCAGCATTTTTCGCGGTGAAGCCATCGGAGCCGACGGATCGACCGTTGGTGAGGTGGTGTTCAACACCGCAATGACCGGCTACCAGGAAATCCTGACCGACCCTTCCTACGCCCAGCAAATCGTTACCCTGACTTACCCGCACATCGGCAACACCGGCACCACCGCCGAAGACGCCGAATCCGACCGCGTCTGGTCGGCGGGCCTGGTGATCCGCGACCTGCCGCTGCTGGCCAGCAACTGGCGCAACACCCTCCCGCTGGATGAATACCTCAAGGCCAACAACGTCGTGGCGATCGCCGGTATCGATACCCGCCGCCTGACCCGCATCCTGCGTGAGAAGGGCGCGCAGAATGGCTGCATCCTGGCCGGCGACAACATCAGCGAAGAAGCGGCCATCGCCGCGGCGCGCGGCTTCCCTGGCCTCAAGGGCATGGACCTGGCCAAGGAAGTCAGCACCAAGAAGCCTTACGAGTGGCGCTCCAGCGTCTGGGACCTGAAGTCCGACAGCCACCCGACCGTCGAAGCGGCCGAGCTGCCGTACCACGTGGTCGCCTACGACTACGGCGTGAAGGTGAACATCCTGCGCATGCTGGTCGCCCGTGGCTGCCGCCTGACCGTGGTGCCTGCCCAGACCCCGGCCAGCGAAGTGCTGGCGCTCAATCCCGATGGCGTGTTCCTGTCCAACGGCCCTGGTGATCCGGCGCCCTGCGACTACGCGATCAAGGCGATCAAGGACGTGCTCGAGACCGAGATCCCGGTGTTCGGCATCTGCCTCGGTCACCAGCTGCTGGCCTTGGCCGCCGGTGCCACCACCGTCAAGATGGGCCACGGCCACCACGGTGCCAACCACCCGGTCCAGGACCTGGATTCGGGCGTGGTCATGATCACCAGCCAGAACCACGGTTTCGCCGTCGACGAAGCCACCCTCCCGGGCAATGTCCGCGCCATCCACAAGTCGCTGTTCGACGGCACCCTGCAGGGTATCGAGCTCACCGACAAGAGCGCGTTCAGCTTCCAGGGCCACCCTGAAGCGAGCCCAGGCCCGACCGACGTCGCGCCACTGTTCGATCGTTTCATCGATGCCATGGCCAAGCGCCGCTGAGCATCCTGCGACAAGGCCCCGGACCGGCACTGCCCGCGTCCGGATGCGCCTGACCAAGAATGTTCTAGACGGCTAGCCGACTGACCTGCGGATTTGAGTGACAACCCATGCCAAAACGTACAGACATAAAAAGCATCCTGATTCTTGGCGCTGGCCCGATCGTGATCGGCCAGGCCTGTGAATTCGACTACTCCGGCGCCCAGGCCTGCAAGGCCCTGCGCGAGGAAGGTTTCCGCGTCATCCTGGTGAACTCCAACCCGGCCACCATCATGACCGACCCGTCGATGGCCGACGCCACCTACATCGAGCCGATCAAATGGCAATCGGTGGCCAAGATCATCGAGAAGGAGCGCCCGGACGCGGTGCTGCCGACCATGGGCGGCCAGACCGCGCTGAACTGCGCCCTGGACCTTGAGCGCCATGGCGTGCTCGAGAAATTCGGCGTGGAAATGATCGGTGCCAACGCCGACACCATCGACAAGGCCGAAGACCGCTCGCGCTTCGACAAGGCCATGAAGTCGATCGGCCTGGCGTGCCCGCGCTCCGGTATCGCCCACAGCATGGACGAAGCCTACGCGGTGCTCGAAACCCTGGGCTTCCCGTGCATCATCCGTCCGTCCTTCACCATGGGCGGCACCGGTGGCGGCATCGCCTACAACCGTGAAGAATTCGAAGAAATCTGCGCCCGTGGCCTGGACCTGTCGCCGACCAAGGAACTGCTGATCGACGAATCGCTGATCGGCTGGAAAGAGTACGAGATGGAAGTGGTCCGCGACAAAAAGGACAACTGCATCATCGTCTGCTCCATCGAGAACTTCGACCCGATGGGCGTGCACACCGGCGACTCCATCACCGTTGCCCCCGCGCAGACCCTGACCGACAAGGAATACCAGATCCTGCGCAACGCCTCCCTGGCGGTGCTGCGTGAGATCGGCGTCGAGACCGGCGGTTCCAACGTGCAGTTCGGCATCTGTCCGAACACTGGCCGCATGGTCGTGATCGAGATGAACCCGCGCGTATCGCGCTCCTCGGCCCTGGCCTCGAAAGCCACCGGCTTCCCGATCGCCAAGATCGCCGCCAAGCTGGCAGTGGGCTACACCCTCGACGAGCTGCAGAACGACATCACCGGTGGTCGCACCCCTGCGTCCTTCGAGCCGTCGATCGACTACGTCGTCACCAAGCTGCCACGCTTCGCCTTCGAGAAATTCCCGAAGGCCGACGCCCGCCTGACCACCCAGATGAAATCCGTCGGTGAAGTCATGGCCATCGGCCGGACCTTCCAGGAGTCGCTGCAGAAAGCCCTGCGCGGCCTGGAAGTCGGCGTTTGCGGCCTCGACCCCAAGGTCGACCTGGCAAGCCCTGAAGCCGCCAGCATCCTCAAGCGCGAGCTGACCGTGCCGGGCGCCGAGCGTATCTGGTACGTCGCCGATGCCATGCGTTCGGGCATGAGCGTCGACGAAATCTTCGACCTGACCATGATCGACCGCTGGTTCCTGGTGCAGATGGAAGACCTGATCAAGGAAGAGGAGAAGGTCAAGACCCTCGCCCTGACCGCGATCGACAAGGGCATGATGCTGCGCCTCAAGCGCAAGGGCTTCTCGGACCAGCGCCTGGCCAAGCTGCTCGGCATCACCGACAAGAACCTGCGCCGCCACCGTCACAAGCTCGAGATCTTCCCGGTCTACAAGCGCGTCGACACCTGCGCCGCCGAGTTCGCCACCGACACCGCCTACCTGTATTCGACCTACGAGGAAGAGTGCGAGGCCAACCCGTCGACCCGCGACAAGATCATGATCCTCGGCGGTGGCCCGAACCGTATCGGCCAAGGCATCGAGTTCGACTACTGCTGCGTGCACGCGGCGCTGGCGCTGCGTGAGGACGGTTACGAGACCATCATGGTCAACTGCAACCCGGAAACCGTCTCCACCGACTACGACACCTCCGACCGCCTGTACTTCGAGCCGCTGACCCTCGAGGACGTGCTGGAAGTGGTGCGTGTCGAGAAGCCCAAAGGCGTTATCGTCCAGTACGGCGGCCAGACCCCGCTGAAACTGGCTCGCGCCCTGGAAGAAGCCGGCGTGCCGATCATCGGCACCAGCCCTGACGCCATCGACCGCGCCGAAGACCGTGAGCGCTTCCAGCAGATGGTGCAGCGCCTGAACCTGCTGCAGCCGCCAAACGCCACCGTGCGCAGCGAAGAAGAAGCGATCCGCGCCGCGGGCCAGATCGGCTACCCGCTGGTCGTGCGTCCATCGTACGTGCTGGGCGGCCGCGCCATGGAGATCGTCTACGAGCTGGACGAACTCAAGCGCTACCTGCGTGAAGCGGTGCAAGTGTCCAACGACAGCCCGGTGCTGCTCGACCACTTCCTCAACTGCGCCATCGAGATGGACGTGGACGCGGTCTGCGACGGCACCGACGTGGTGATCGGCGCGATCATGCAGCACATCGAACAGGCGGGCGTGCACTCCGGTGACTCGGCCTGCTCGCTGCCGCCGTACTCGCTGCCTGCGCATGTGCAGGACGAAGTCCGCGACCAGGTGCGCAAGATGGCCCTGGAGCTGGGCGTGATCGGCCTGATGAACGTGCAGCTGGCGCTGCAGGGCGACAAGATCTACGTGATCGAAGTCAACCCGCGTGCCTCGCGTACCGTGCCGTTCGTGTCCAAGTGCATCGGCACTTCGCTGGCGATGATCGCGGCCCGTGTCATGGCCGGCAAGACCCTCAAGGAGCTGGGCTTCACCAAGGAAATCATCCCGAACTTCTACAGCGTCAAGGAAGCCGTCTTCCCGTTCGCCAAGTTCCCAGGGGTTGACCCGATCCTCGGCCCTGAGATGAAATCGACCGGTGAAGTCATGGGTGTCGGCGACAGCTTCGGCGAAGCCTTCGCCAAGGCCCAGATGGGCGCCAGCGAAGTGCTGCCGACCGGCGGTACCGCGTTCATCAGTGTGCGCGACGACGACAAGCCACAAGTGGCTGGCGTTGCCCGCGACCTGATCGCCCTGGGCTTCGAAGTGGTTGCAACGGTGGGCACCGCCAAGGTCATCGAGGCAGCCGGCCTGAAAGTGCGCCGTGTGAACAAGGTGACCGAGGGTCGTCCGCACGTGGTCGACATGATCAAGAACGACGAAGTGTCGCTGATCATCAACACCACCGAAGGCCGCCAGTCGATCGCCGATTCCTACTCGATTCGTCGCAATGCGCTGCAGCACAAGATCTACTGCACGACTACCATTGCGGCTGGTGAAGCCATCTGTGAAGCGTTGAAATTCGGTCCTGAAAAGACCGTGCGCCGCTTGCAGGATCTGCATGCAGGACTCAAGGCATGATCAAATACCCGATGACCGTCCAGGGCGCGCGCGCCCTGGAAGACGAGCTGACCTTTTTGAGCAAGACCGAGCGCCCGCGCCTGAGCCAGGCGATTGGCGAGGCGCGCGAGCTGGGCGACCTCAAGGAGAACGCCGAGTACCACGCCGCCCGCGAGGAGCAGGGCATGGTCGAGGCGCGTATCCGTGACATCGAAGGCCGCCTGCAGAACTCGGTGGTGATCGATGTGACCTCCATCGCCCACACCGGCAAGGTGATCTTCGGCACGACCGTCGAGCTGGCCAACACCGAGACCGATGAGAGCGTCACCTACCAGATCGTTGGCGAGGACGAGGCCGATATCAAGCGTGGCAAGCTGTCGGCCAGCGCGCCGATCGCCCGTGCCATCATCGGCAAGGAAGAAGGTGATGTCGTCGTGGTCAAGACGCCAAACGGCACGGTCGAGTACGAGATTGTCGAAGTCAAGCATCTCTGACAGGCGCCTTCGGGCGCCGGCCCTCGAGGGCATCCTCTGGCAGCTGGCCCAGGTTTTCTGGGTTGGCGGCCTGTGGGTATTCCACGTAGGGTTGGTGCCAGCGCTCAAGGTGAGTGGCCTGGCGCCGTTGCTGGTCCAGGACGTGGCCGCGCAGATCGACCGCTGGTTGATAGGCGTGGCTTTGCTTGGGCTGATGACCCAGCTGGCGGTGCTGGCGAGGGTGGACGGGCTGGAAGCCTGGTGGCGGCAGTTTCGCGGCCAGATGCTGCTGCTCGGCTTTGGCGCCTGCGTCAGCTACTACACGCTACGCTACGGCATATCCGTGGGGGAGCGTTGGCAGATGTTCTGTTTTCTGGTGCTGGGTTTTTCCGGCATCGTGCTGGTGGCCCAGCCTGTACCGGTCAGGGCGCGCATGCGCCGCTGACCGGATCCGCTATTACTTGTAGCGGTGGATGTTGGACAGTTGCTTGTTCGGCTGTGGGTTCTTGCGGTAGATCAGCGCTTTCTTGCCGATGGTCTGCACCAGCTCGGCACGGCCGGCCGTGCACAGCGCGGCGATCGCGGCGGCGCGTTCCTCACGATCTTCGGAGCGGATTTCGACCTTGATCAGTTCATGGTCGGCCAAGGCGCGTTCCAGTTCGGCGACGACGCCCTCGGTCAAACCGTTGCCCGCGACGATCAGGACCGGCTTCAGGTCGTGACCAATGGACTTGTATTGCTTCTTCTGCTCGTTATTGAGCGGCATAATCTGACCCTTTTCGTCTGATTCTGTAAAATTGGCGGCTATTTTACCCGAGGGCTCGTGACTCCGCCCAGTCAATCACGACCCCTAATCATCGAGGTGCCCAATGGCGCGTTCCAAAACAAGCCTTGGTTGGCTGAAAGAACACTTCAACGATCCTTACGTCAAGAAGGCGCAAAAGGATGGTTATCGCTCGCGAGCGAGTTACAAACTGCTCGAAATCCAGGAGAAGTACCGGATCATCCGCCCAGGCATGAGCGTGATCGACCTCGGCGCGGCGCCAGGTGGCTGGTCGCAGGTGACCAGCCGGCTGATCGGTGGCCAAGGCCGCCTGATCGCATCCGATATCCTGGAAATGGACAGCATCCCGGACGTCAACTTCATCCAGGGTGACTTCACCCAGGACGAAGTGCTCGCCCAGATCCTTGAAGCGGTCGGCGACACCCACGTGGACCTTGTGATTTCCGATATGGCCCCCAATATGAGTGGTACGCCTGAAGTGGATATCCCCAAGGCCATGTTCCTGTGCGAACTGGCGCTCGATCTCGCGACCCGCGTGCTCAAGCCGGGTGGCGATTTCGTGATCAAGATCTTCCAGGGCGAAGGGTTTGATGTGTACCTGAAGGACGCGCGCAAGAAGTTCGAGAAGGTCACCATGATCAAGCCCGACTCCTCGCGTGGCCGCTCGCGCGAGCAGTACCTGATGGCGCGGGGATATCGCGGCGAGTAAGGCGGTGGATCGACGGCTTTCGCGGCATCCGATAGTTTATTCCAATCGGGTGTCCTGTCTGACTTGACTGAACATCGTGTAGTCTAGGTTCACAAAGGGTTACAGACGGCGCCTGCGTATGCGTAGGTAATGTAGTAAGTTAGGCCGGTGAATATCATGCGAGGCACGGCTGCGTCGTGCGCCGACCTCAGAGGGTAGCTAATTGAACGACATGGCAAAGAATCTGATCCTGTGGTTGATCATCGCGGCCGTCCTGGTGACGGTGATGAACAACTTCTCCAGCCCGAACGAGCCGCAGACCCTCAACTATTCCGACTTCATCCAGCAGGTGAAGGAAGGGAAGGTCGAGCGCGTGGCGGTCGACGGCTATGTCATCACCGGCAAGCGCAGCGACGGCGACTCGTTCAAGACCATTCGCCCGGCGATTACCGACAACGGCCTGATCGGCGACCTGGTCGACAACAATGTTGTCGTCGAGGGCAAGCAGCCTGAGCAGCAGAGCATCTGGACGCAGCTGCTGGTGGCGAGCTTCCCGATCCTGGTGATCATCGCCGTGTTCATGTTCTTCATGCGCCAGATGCAAGGTGGCGCGGGAGGCAAGGGCGGCCCGATGAGCTTTGGCAAGAGCAAGGCGCGCCTGCTTTCCGAAGACCAGGTCAAGACCACCCTGGCTGACGTCGCGGGCTGCGATGAGGCCAAGGAAGAAGTGGGCGAGCTGGTCGAGTTCCTGCGTGACCCGGGCAAGTTCCAGCGCCTGGGTGGCCGCATCCCGCGTGGCGTGCTGATGGTCGGCCCGCCAGGTACCGGTAAAACTCTGCTGGCCAAGGCCATCGCGGGCGAAGCCAAGGTGCCGTTCTTCACCATTTCCGGTTCCGACTTCGTCGAGATGTTCGTCGGCGTAGGCGCGAGCCGTGTCCGTGACATGTTCGAGCAGGCCAAGAAACACGCGCCTTGCATCATCTTCATCGACGAGATCGACGCCGTTGGCCGCCACCGTGGCGCCGGCATGGGCGGTGGTCACGACGAGCGCGAGCAGACCCTCAACCAGTTGCTGGTGGAGATGGACGGCTTCGAGATGAACGATGGCATCATCGTCATCGCGGCGACCAACCGTCCGGACGTGCTTGACCCCGCGCTGCTGCGTCCGGGCCGCTTCGACCGCCAGGTGGTGGTCGGCCTGCCCGACATCCGTGGCCGCGAGCAGATCCTCAAGGTGCACATGCGCAAGGTGCCGGTCGGCGAGAACGTCAACGCCGCGGTCATCGCCCGTGGTACGCCGGGCTTCTCCGGTGCCGACCTGGCCAACCTGGTCAACGAGGCATCGCTGTTCGCCGCCCGTGGTGGCAAGCGCCTGGTCGAGATGAAGGAATTCGAGCTGGCCAAGGACAAGATCATGATGGGCGCCGAGCGCAAGACCATGGTCATGTCCGAGAAAGAGAAACGCAACACGGCCTTCCACGAGGCGGGTCACGCGATCGTCGGCCGTATCGTGCCTGAGCACGATCCGGTCTACAAAGTGTCGATCATCCCGCGTGGCCGTGCCCTCGGCGTGACGATGTTCCTGCCCGAGGAAGACCGCTACAGCCTGTCCAAGCGTGCCCTGATCAGCCAGATCTGCTCGCTGTACGGCGGCCGTATCGCCGAGGAGATGACGCTGGGCTTCGATGGCGTGACCACCGGCGCGTCCAACGACATCATGCGTGCCAGCCAGATCGCCCGGAACATGGTCACCAAGTGGGGCCTGTCCGAGAAGCTGGGGCCGCTGATGTACGCCGAGGAAGAAGGCGAGGTGTTCCTGGGCCGTAGCGCTGGCAGCCAGCATGCGAGCCTGTCTGGCGAAACCGCCAAGATGATCGACGTCGAGGTGCGCAGCATCATCGACGGCTGCTACGCCACGGCCAAGCAGATCCTCACCGATAACCGCGACAAGCTGGACGCCATGGCCGATGCCTTGATGAAGTACGAAACCATCGATGCCGACCAGATCGACGACATCATGGCGGGCCGTACGCCTCGCGAGCCGCGTGACTGGGATGACAATTCCGCCTCCGGCACGCCAGCGGCGCAAGGTGATCGTCCGGAGACGCCGATCGGCGGTCCAGCAGCTCAAATTTAAGGGCACCCATGAGCTCACAGCAGTACCTGACCCGGTTGCCTTGCGGCAACCGGGTTCTTGATTTATCGCGTACCCATGTCATGGGTATTCTCAATATCACCCCGGATTCCTTCTCCGACGGCGGCCGGTTCAACCAGCGCGACGCGGCGTTGCGTCATGCCGAGGCCATGGTGGCCGCGGGCGCGACGCTGATCGACGTGGGTGGCGAGTCCACCCGCCCCGGCGCGCGCGTGGTGCCGCCGGTCGAGGAGCTCGAGCGCGTGGCGCCGATCGTCGAGGCCATCAACGCCAGCCTCGATGTGATCATCTCGGTCGACACCTCGACCCCTGCGGTCATGCGCGAGGTGGCCCGCCTGGGCGCCGGCCTGATCAACGACGTGCGCGGCCTGGAGCGCGATGGCGCCCTGGATGCCGCTGCCGCCACGGGTTTGCCGGTGTGCCTCATGCACATGCGCGGCGAGCCAGGAAATATGCAGGACGATCCGCATTACGAGGATGTCGCCGTCGATGTGACGCGCTATCTTGAAAGTCGTATGGCTGCCTGCGCGGCAGCGGGTATCGACGCACAACGGATCATCCTTGATCCAGGTTTCGGTTTCGCCAAGACCCTGGCGCACAACCTGAGCCTGTTCAAGCACATGGAAGCACTCTATCGCCTGGGGCGCCCACTGCTGGTGGGGGTTTCACGCAAGAGCATGATCGGCCTGACGCTGGATCGTCCGGTCGAAGAGCGGCTTTACGGCAGCCTGGCGCTGGCGGCACTGGCCATGACCAAGGGTGCGAGCATTCTTCGCGTTCACGATGTGGCCGAAACCGTCGATGTGGTGCGCATGATCGCTGCGGTACAAGACGCCGAATAAAAAAGATTGGAGCCCCTATGAGCAGAAAATATTTTGGTACCGATGGTATTCGTGGGCGTGTGGGCGAGTTCCCCATCACGCCTGACTTCATGCTCAAGCTCGGCTGGGCGGCAGGCATGGCCTTCCGCAAGCAGGGCACTTGCCGCGTGCTGGTAGGCAAGGACACGCGGATCTCGGGGTACATGTTCGAATCGGCGCTCGAGGCCGGCCTGTCGGCCGCAGGCGCGGACGTGATGCTCCTGGGGCCGATGCCGACACCGGCCATCGCCTACCTGACCCGCACGTTCCACGCCGAGGCGGGCATCGTCATCAGCGCCTCGCACAATCCGCACGACGACAACGGCATCAAGTTTTTCTCGGGCCAGGGCACCAAGCTGCCTGACGAGATCGAGCTGATGATCGAGGAGCTGCTCGACCAGCCCATGACCGTGGTCGAGTCGAGCAAGCTGGGCAAGGTCTCGCGGATCAACGACGCCGCTGGCCGCTATATCGAATTCTGCAAGAGCAGCGTGCCCACCAGCACCGACTTCGCCGGCCTCAAGCTGGTGATCGACTGCGCCCATGGCGCCACCTACAAGGTAGCGCCCAGCGTGTTCCGCGAGCTGGGCGCCGAGGTGACCGTGCTGCACGCCCAGCCCGATGGCCTGAACATCAACGAAAGTTGCGGCTCGACCCACATCGAATCGTTGCAGGCTGCCGTGCTGGTCGGGCATGCCGATCTTGGCATCGCGTTCGACGGCGATGGCGACCGTGTGCTGATGGTCGACCATACAGGCGCCATCGTCGACGGTGACGAGCTGCTCTACGTCATTGCCCGCGACCTGCATGAGCGCGACAAGCTGCAGGGCGGGGTGGTCGGTACGCTGATGAGCAACCTGGGGCTCGAGCTGGCGCTCAAGGACCTGGACATCCCGTTCGTGCGGGCCAAGGTCGGCGACCGCTACGTCATGGCCGAGCTGATCGAGCGCAACTGGCAGCTCGGTGGTGAGAACTCGGGCCATGTGGTGTGCTGCAACCACACCACCACGGGCGATGCGATCATTGCCGCGCTGCAGGTGCTGATGGCCCTCAAGCGCCGTGGCGAGACGCTGGCGCAGGCCCGCCAGGCTCTTCGCAAGTGCCCTCAGGTGCTGATCAACGTGCGCTACGGCGCCAGCACGGTCGATCCGCTGGAGCATCCGTCGGTGCAGGAGGCGAGCGCCCAGGTGACCGAGGCCATGGCCGGTCGTGGACGGGTGCTGCTGCGCAAGTCCGGTACCGAGCCACTGGTGCGCGTGATGGTCGAAGGTGACGATGAAAACCAGGTGCGCGGCCATGCCGAGGCCCTGGCAAAACTCGTTGGTGAAGTTTGCGTTTGAATACGCTTGCCAGCGCCGCTTGGGTTGGGTAAGATCTGCGCCCACTTTGACCGACGAGGTAAAGCATGCGTCGCACCATGGTAGCTGGTAACTGGAAGATGCACGGTACCCGCGCCAGCGTCGCTGAGCTGATCCAGGGCTTGAGTAATCTTGCTCTCCCAGGCGGTGTTGAAGTTGCGGTATTTCCGCCGGCCTTGTTCATCAATCAAGTTGTTGATGGGTTGCAAGGCAAGCAGATTATCGTAGGTGGCCAGAATTCTGCTGTAACGCCCGAGCAGGGCGCGCTGACCGGCGAGATTGCGCCGAGCCAGCTGGCTGAAGCAGGTTGCAAGTTGGTGTTGGTTGGGCACTCCGAACGCCGCCAGATCATTGGCGAGAACGACGAAGTGCTTAACCGCAAGTTTGCAGCCGCCCAGGCAAGTGGTTTGAAGCCGGTGCTCTGTGTAGGGGAAACCCTGGAAGAGCGCGAGGCTGGCAAGACGCTCGAAGTTGTAGGGCGTCAACTAAGCAGCATCATCGAAGCTTTCGGTGTTGATGCCTTCGCCAATGCGGTAATCGCCTATGAGCCTGTATGGGCCATCGGCACCGGCCTTACGGCCACGCCACAGCAGGCCCAGGATGTGCACGCCGCCATCCGGGCCCAGCTGGCGGCAGAGAATGCTGAAGTTGCTCGTAACGTGCAGCTTCTATACGGCGGCAGCGTGAAGGCGGCCAATGCGGTCGAGCTGTTCGGCATGCCGGATATCGATGGGGGGCTCATTGGTGGAGCTTCCTTGAACGCAGACGAATTCGGTGCAATTTGTCGCGCCGCAGGAAACTGAACCATGCTGGAAACAGTCGTAGTTGTTCTTCATCTGTTGGGCGCGCTCGGTGTTATCGTGCTGGTGTTGCTGCAACAGGGTAAAGGTGCGGAAGCAGGTGCATCTTTCGGCGCAGGTGCTTCAAATACTGTGTTCGGAAGCCAAGGTTCTGCTACCTTCCTGAGTAAGTTTACTGCTATACTAGCTGCCTCTTTCTTCTTGACCGCACTTGGGTTAGGATACTTCGCCAAGGAGCAGGCTAAACAGCTGACTCAAGCAGGTTTGCCAGATCCAGCGGTACTTGAAGTAAAAGAGCAGAAGCCGGCGGTAAATGATGATGTACCGGTGCTCCAGCAACAGAAGAGCGAAACTGCCCCAACGGGTGATGTACCTCCTCCAGCGCAAGAGCAGAAGTAACGGGTTTCAAATGTAGTATTGCCGAGGTGGTGGAATTGGTAGACACGCAACCTTGAGGTGGTTGTGCCCATAGGGTGTAGGGGTTCGAGTCCCCTTCTCGGTACCAATTAAAGCATGAGAGCCCGCTTTAGCGGGCTTTCTTGTAGGTGGAGGTTGGATTGACCCCTTCAGGGGTTCGGTCTTATACTTTTGCCCCAGCTTTGACGCGGGGTGGAGCAGTCTGGTAGCTCGTCGGGCTCATAACCCGAAGGTCGTTGGTTCAAATCCAGCCCCCGCAACCAGTTTTGGCGGAGCCCCTTTTCAGGGGCTTTTTGCTAGCTGATCAGTTCTCAACGCCGGTATTCAACGGCGTTTTCAGGGATGGGCGCTTTGCCCATTTTTTATTTGCACAGCATGCACGAGGGGGTTCAGGTGTCGAGCAAGCTAGAACAGTTGCAGGCCTTGTTGGCCCCGGTGGTCGAGGGTCTTGGCTATCAATGCTGGGGGATCGAATACATCTCTCAAGGCAAGCATTCGGTCCTGCGTATCTATATCGACAAGGAAGACGGCATCCTGGTAGAGGACTGCGAAGCGGTCAGCCGTCAGGTCAGCGGTATCCTTGATGTTGAAGACCCGATCAGCTCCGAATATACCCTTGAAGTGTCCTCTCCTGGCATGGATCGCCCGCTGTTCACGCTCGAACAGTTTGCCTCGCATGCCGGCCAACAAGTGAAGATAAAGCTGCGTACGCCCTTCGAGGGCCGTCGTAACTTCCAGGGCCTTCTCCGCGGTGTGGAGGAGCAGGATGTCATCGTCCAGGTGGACGAGCACGAATTCCTGCTGCCGATCGACTCGATCGACAAGGCCAATATTATTCCCAGTTTTGACTGAGACGTGCCGGGCCCGGTGGATGTTCCGGGGCCACTGGCTTGCGCAAGGCGAGGCGTACGATGAGCAAAGAAGTACTGCTGGTTGTTGAATCGGTATCCAACGAAAAGGGTGTACCACCCGGCGTCATTTTCGAAGCGCTGGAAGTGGCTCTGGCCACTGCAACCAAAAAACGTTTTGAAGACGAAGTCGACCTGCGTGTGGAAATCAACCGCCACACCGGTAACTACGAGACCTTCCGTCGCTGGACCGTCGTCGAGGAAGACGACCTTGACGATCCGGCGATCGAGACCTGGCCAAGCAAGATCCTCGAGACCTATCCCGAGGCCAAGGTCGGTGACGTGATCGAAGAGAAGATCGAGTCCATCGAGTTCGGCCGCATCGCCGCGCAGACCGCCAAGCAGGTCATCGTCCAGAAAGTCCGCGAGGCCGAGCGTGCCCAGGTGGTCGACGCCTACCGCGAGCGCGTTGGCGAGATCATCTCCGGTACCGTCAAGAAGGTCACCCGCGACAACGTCATCGTCGACCTGGGCAACAATGCCGAAGCGCTGCTGGCACGTGAAGACATCATTGCCCGCGAAACCTTCCGTGTTGGTGTGCGCTTGCGCGCACTGCTCAAAGAGATCCGCACCGAGAACCGTGGTCCGCAGCTGATCCTGTCGCGTACCGCGCCACAGATGCTGATCGAGCTGTTCCGCATCGAAGTGCCGGAGATCGCCGAAGGGCTGATCGAAGTCATGGCTGCCTCCCGTGATCCGGGTTCGCGGGCCAAGATCGCCGTCCGCTCCAAGGACAAGCGTATCGACCCGCAAGGTGCCTGCATCGGCATGCGCGGTTCGCGCGTCCAGGCCGTATCCGGCGAGCTGGGCGGTGAACGTGTGGACATCGTCCTGTGGGACGAGAACCCTGCACAGTTTGTCATCAACGCCATGTCGCCGGCCGAAGTCGCGGCGATCATCGTTGACGAAGATGCCCATGCCATGGACATCGCCGTAGGTGAGGACAACCTTGCCCAGGCGATCGGTCGTGGTGGTCAGAACGTTCGCCTGGCCAGCCAGCTCACCGGCTGGACCCTGAACGTGATGACCGAGAAAGATATCCAGGCCAAGCAACAGGCAGAGACCGGCGATATCCTGCGCAACTTCATCGACGAGCTTGAAGTCGACGAAGAGCTGGCACAGGTGCTGGTCGATGAAGGTTTCACCAGCCTGGAAGAGATTGCCTACGTACCGTTGGAAGAAATGCTCAACATCGATGGCTTTGACGAGGATATCGTCAACGAGCTGCGCGCTCGTGCCAAGGACCGTCTGTTGACCAAAGCCATCGCTACCGAGGAAAAACTGGCAGACGCCCATCCGGCCGAAGACTTGCTCTCACTCGAGGGCATGGACAAGGACCTGGCAGCGGAACTGGCGGTGCGCGGCGTGGTTACCCGCGAAGACCTGGCCGAGCAGTCGATTGACGACCTGCTCGACATCGACGGCATCGACCAAGAGCGTGCCGGCAAGTTGATCATGGCCGCCCGAGCCCACTGGTTCGAGTAATTAGGCGCGGCCTGAGGAGAGAAGTGCATGACGCAAGTCACGGTGAAAGAACTGGCCCAAGAGGTCGAAGCACCGGTAGAGCGCCTGCTGCAGCAGATGCGTGAGGCAGGTCTGCCGCACACCGACGCCGGTCAGGTAGTGACCGACAATGAAAAGCAGGCTTTGCTGGCGCATCTGAAGAGCGGCCACAAGGCGAAGGCGGAAGAGCCGCGCAAGATCACCTTGCAGCGCAAGACCACCAGCACCCTGCGTGTCGCCGGTAGCAAGAGCATCAGCGTAGAAGTACGCAAGAAGAAAGTATTCGTGCAGCGCAGCCAGGAAGAAATTCAGGCTGACCAGAAGCGCGAGCAGGAAGAGCGCCGCGCGGCGGAAAACGCCGCCCGCGAGAAGGCCAACACCGAATCGCGCGAGCGCATCGAAGCGCAGGCTCGCCGTGAAAATGCTGCCTCGGCACCTGCGGCGTCCGCGCCTGCAGCGCCGGCACCTGCCCCTGCGGCAGCGCCAGCCGCCGCACCGGTAGCAGCAGCGCCGGCAGAGGCTGCCGCGCCGGTTGCCGACCGCAAGAAAGATGATGCCCGTCGTGGCGACCGTGCGCGTGACGATGATCGTCGCGGCGGCGAGCGCCGTAACGAAGCACCGCGCGTCTCGGTCAAGGTCAAGGAAAAAGAGAAGGCGCCGACTCCGCGTGCCGCGCCTCGCACCACCGACGAAGAAAGCGATGGCTTCCGTCGTGGTGGCCGTGGCAAGGGCAAGCCGAAGAAGCGCAATCAGCATGGCTTCCAGAGCCCGACTGGCCCGGTCATTCGTGACGTGTCCATCGGCGAGACCATCACCGTTTCCGAGCTGGCACAGCAGATGTCGGTCAAGGGCGCTGAAGTCGTCAAGTTCATGTTCAAGATGGGCACCCCGGTGACCATCAACCAGGTACTCGACCAGGAAACCGCGCAGCTGATCGCTGAAGAGCTGGGCCACAAGGTCAGCCTGGTCAGCGACAACGCCCTGGAAGACTCCCTGGCCGAATCGCTGAAGTTCGAAGGCGAGACTTCGGGCCGTGCGCCGGTCGTTACCGTCATGGGTCACGTCGACCATGGCAAGACCTCGCTGCTCGACTACATCCGTCGCGCCAAGGTTGCTGCTGGCGAAGCCGGTGGCATCACCCAGCACATCGGTGCCTACCACGTCGAAACCGACCGTGGCATGGTGACCTTCCTCGACACCCCGGGCCACGCTGCTTTCACCCAGATGCGTGCCCGTGGTGCCAAGGCGACCGACATCGTCATCCTGGTGGTGGCGGCCGACGACGGCGTGATGCCGCAAACCCGTGAAGCCGTTCAGCATGCCAAGGCAGCTGGCGTTCCACTGGTGGTCGCGGTCAACAAGATCGACAAGCCGGGTGCCGACCTCGATCGCATTCGCAACGAGCTGTCCGTCGAAGGCGTGACCTCCGAGGACTGGGGTGGCGACACGCCATTCGTCAAGGTCTCGGCGAAAATGGGTACCGGTGTCGACGAGCTGCTCGAAGCCGTGCTGCTGCAGGCCGAGATCCTCGAGCTCAAGGCCACTCCATCCGCGCCTGGCCGTGGTGTCGTGGTCGAGTCGCGCCTGGACAAGGGCCGTGGCCCGGTTGCCACCATCCTGGTTCAGGACGGTACGCTGCGCCAAGGCGACATGGTCCTGTGCGGTTCCAACTATGGCCGCGTTCGCGCCATGCTGGACGAGAACGGCAAGCCTGTGAAGGAAGCGGGTCCGTCGATCCCGGTCGAGATCCTCGGCCTGGACGGCACCCCGGACGCTGGCGACGAGCTGAGCGTGGTTGCCGACGAGAAGAAGGCGCGTGAAGTCGCCCTGTTCCGTCAAGGCAAGTTCCGTGAGGTCAAGCTGGCCCGTGCCCACGCCGGCAAGCTGGAAAACATCTTCGAGACCATGGGTCAGGAAGAGAAGAAGACGCTCAACATCGTTCTCAAGACCGATGTACGTGGCTCGCTCGAGGCGCTGCAAGGCTCGCTCGGCGGCCTGGGCAACGACGAAGTGCAGGTCCGTGTGGTCGGCGGCGGTGTCGGTGGTATCACCGAGAGCGATGCCAACCTGGCCCTGGCGTCCAACGCGGTGCTGTTCGGCTTCAACGTGCGTGCCGATGCCGGCGCGCGCAAGATCGTCGAGCAGGATGGCCTGGATCTGCGTTACTACAACGTGATCTACGACATCATCGAAGACGTCAAGAAAGCCCTGACCGGCATGCTCGGCAGCGATGTTCGCGAGAACATCCTGGGTATCGCCGAAGTGCGTGACGTGTTCCGTTCGCCGAAGTTTGGCGCCATCGCGGGCTGCATGGTCGTGGAAGGTACGGTCTACCGTAACCGTCCGATCCGTGTACTGCGCGACGACGTCGTCATCTTCGAAGGCGAGCTGGAATCGCTGCGCCGCTTCAAGGACGATGCCGCCGAGGTTCGTGCCGGCATGGAGTGCGGTATTGGCGTCAAGAGCTACAACGACGTCAAGGTCGGCGACAAGATCGAAGTCTTCGAGAAAGTCCAGGTGGCTCGTACGCTGTAAGCGTCGAGCGAGGGTGCCAGCCAGTGCCGCCGCAAGGCGCCTGGCAAGGCCTCAGATGGTAGCGCCCGGTCAGGCTTTTCGCCTGTCCGGGCGTTTGCCGCTTTAGTTACAGGTAGCAAAAATGGCAAAAGAATACAGCCGTACCCAACGAATTGGTGATCAGATGCAGCGCGAGCTGGCCGATCTGATCCGCCGTGAAGTCAAAGACCCGCGCGTCGGCCTGGTGACCATCACCGCCGTGGACGTGAGTCGTGACCTGGGCCATGCCAAGGTCTACATCACCGTCATGGGGCAGGACGACGCCGAGTCGGTCAAGCAGTCCCTGAAGGCGCTCAACAGTGCCGCCAGTTTCCTGCGCCTGCACCTGGGCCGCGCGATGCAGCTGCGCAGCGTGCCGCAATTGCACTTCCACTTCGACGAAAGCGTCGGCCGTGGCGTGCACCTGTCGGCGCTGATCGAGCGCGCGGTGGCCGAAGACCGCCTGCACAGCGGTGCCGACGAGCCGGACACCAAGGAGTAACAGGTGGCCCAGGTCAAACGTATCCGCCGCAACGTCAGTGGCATCATCCTGCTCGACAAGCCGCTGGGCTTCACGTCCAACGCGGCGCTGCAAAAGGTCCGCTGGTTGCTCAATGCCGAGAAGGCCGGGCACACCGGCAGTCTCGACCCCCTGGCCTCCGGTGTCTTGCCGCTGTGCTTTGGCGAGGCGACCAAGTTCTCGCAGTACCTGCTCGATTCCGACAAGGGCTACGAGACAGTGATGCAGATGGGCCAGACCACCACCACCGGCGATGCTGAAGGCGAAGTCCTGCAGACGCGCGAGGTGACCGTTGGTCGTGACGACATTGAGGCGCTGCTGCCACGTTTTCGTGGAGAAATCAGTCAGATACCGCCGATGTATTCCGCCCTCAAGCGTGATGGCCAGCCGTTGTACAAGCTGGCACGTGCAGGAGAGGTAGTGGAGCGCGAGGCGCGTTCTGTTACTATTAACCGCTTGGAGCTGCTCGAGTGCGAAGGCACCCGTGCCCGGCTCTCGGTTGGTTGCACCAAAGGCACCTATATCCGCACGCTGGTCGAGGATATCGGTGAGGCGCTGGGCTGTGGCGCGTACGTCGCCGAGCTGCGCCGCACCCACGCAGGTCCCTTTGAGCTGGCCCAGACCGTGACCCTCGAAGAGCTGGAGCAGGCACATGCCGAAGGTGGCAACGAAGCGATCGATCGCTTCCTGATGCCGTCCGACAGCGGGTTGCAGGACTGGCCACTGCTGCATTTCTCCGAGCACAGCGCGTTCTACTGGCTGCATGGCCAGCCGGTCCGCGCGCCGGACGCGCCGCAGTTCGGCATGGTCCGGGTACAAGATCACAATGGCCGCTTCATCGGTATCGGTGAAGTGAGCGAAGACGGGCGCATTGCGCCGCGTCGACTTATTCGGTCGGAATGATCGAAACCGCAGGCCGAGGTCCAGGCCAATGCCTGCGGATCCGAGGATGGCTGTCAGTAGGCACGGTCAGACCTCTTTTATGAATACAGGGATTTCAGTCCCTGGCCTATTGGACCCCGCTCGCGGGATCCGTTATCAGGAGATGCCTCATGGCCCTCAGCGTTGAAGACAAAGCCCAGATCGTTGCCGATTATCAGCAAGCCGCCGGCGACACCGGTAGCCCGGAAGTGCAGGTTGCTCTGCTGACCGCCAACATCAACAAGCTGCAAGGCCACTTCAAGGCCAACGGCAAAGACCACCACTCCCGTCGTGGTCTGATCCGCATGGTAAACCAGCGCCGCAAGCTGCTGGACTACCTGAAAGGCAAGGACACCACCCGTTACAGCGCCCTGATCGGTCGTCTGGGTCTGCGTCGCTAATAGCGGCCTGGCCAGTGGTGTGCTCGGCGTGCTGCAGTCACCAGGCGGAGGCCTTGGCCCCCGTGCTGGTGAGCACGCCGCGCGTATCTAGAAGGTTGGCTGTCTGTCTCGCCCGAGCGGTTTTCCGCAAGGGCAGGGCAGGCTCCCAACCTTTAGTTTTATCTGGACGGTCAATGGGGCCGATTCCCCGTTCTGCCCAAGAATTCGCAAGAACCAGTTCCCCACAGAGCCACTGAAAAGGTAGGAAACCGTGAACCCGGTAATCAAGAAATTTCAGTTCGGTCAGTCGACCGTAACTCTCGAGACGGGCCGTATCGCTCGTCAAGCCTCCGGCGCCGTGCTGGTCACCGTCGACAACGACGTCACCGTGCTGGTGACCGTGGTCGGTGCCAAGCAGGCTGATCCTGGCAAGGGCTTCTTCCCGCTGTCCGTGCACTACCAGGAAAAGACCTACGCCGCCGGCAAGATCCCGGGTGGTTTCTTCAAGCGTGAAGGCCGTCCTTCCGAGAAAGAAACCCTGACTTCGCGCCTGATCGACCGTCCGATCCGCCCGCTGTTCCCCGAAGGGTTCATGAACGAAGTGCAGGTCGTCTGCACCGTGGTTTCCACCAGCAAGAAGACCGATCCGGACATCGCTGCGATGATCGGTACCTCGGCTGCCCTGGCCATTTCCGGCATTCCGTTCGAAGGCCCGATCGGCGCTGCCCGCGTTGCCTTCCACGAAAGCACCGGCTACCTGCTGAACCCGACCTACGAGCAACTGGCTGCCTCGAGCCTGGACATGGTCGTTGCCGGTACCTCCGACGCCGTGCTGATGGTTGAGTCGGAAGCCAAAGAGCTGACCGAAGACCAGATGCTGGGCGCCGTGCTGTTCGCCCACGACGAGTTCCAGGCCGTGATCAACGCGGTCAAGGAACTGGCCGCCGAAGCCGCCAAGCCTACCTGGGACTGGACTGCCAAGGCCGAGAACACCCCACTGCTGAGCGCCATCCGTGGCGAATTCGGTGCTGCGGTTTCCGATGCCTACACCATTACCGTCAAGGCCGACCGCTATGCCCGCCTGGGCGAGCTGCGCGAGCAGGTCATCGCCAAGTTCGCGGGCGAAGAAGGCCAGCCGACCGCTGCTGAAGTCAAAGAGATCTTTGGCGAAATCGAATACCGCACCGTTCGCGAAAACATCGTCAACGGCAAGCCACGTATCGACGGCCGCGACACCAAGACCGTGCGTCCGCTGAACATCGAAGTCGGCGTTCTGCCCAAAACCCACGGTTCGGCCCTGTTCACCCGTGGTGAAACCCAGGCACTGGTCGTCGCGACCCTGGGTACCGCGCGTGACGCGCAGCTGCTCGACACCCTTGAAGGCGAGAAGAAAGACCCCTTCATGCTGCACTACAACTTCCCGCCGTTCTCGGTGGGCGAGTGTGGCCGCATGGGTGGCGCCGGTCGCCGCGAAATCGGCCACGGCCGTCTGGCCCGTCGTTCGGTCCAGGCCATGCTGCCAGCCGCTGACGTGTTCCCGTACACCATCCGCGTGGTATCGGAAATCACCGAGTCCAACGGTTCGAGCTCCATGGCTTCGGTCTGCGGTGCTTCGCTGGCACTGATGGACGCCGGTGTGCCGATGAAGGCACCGGTTGCCGGTATCGCCATGGGCCTGGTCAAGGAAGGCGAGAAGTTCGCGATCCTGACCGACATCCTGGGTGACGAAGACCACCTGGGCGACATGGACTTCAAGGTAGCCGGTACCGCCAAAGGCGTCACCGCGCTGCAGATGGACATCAAGATCAACGGCATCACCGAAGAGATCATGGAAATCGCCCTGGGCCAGGCCCTGGAAGCGCGCCTGAACATCCTCGGCCAGATGAACCAGATCATCGGCGAGTCGCGTACCGAGCTGTCGGCCAACGCGCCAACCATGATCGCGATGAAGATCGACACCGACAAGATCCGTGACGTCATCGGCAAGGGCGGCGCCACCATTCGCGCCATCTGTGAAGAGACCAAGGCGTCGATCGACATCGAAGACGACGGCTCGATCAAGATCTTCGGCGAAACCAAGGAAGCGGCAGAAGCTGCACGTCAGCGCGTCCTGGGTATCACCGCTGAAGCCGAGATCGGCAAGATCTACGTCGGCAAGGTCGAGCGCATCGTCGACTTTGGCGCGTTCGTCAACATCCTGCCGGGCAAGGACGGTCTGGTACACATCTCCATGCTCAGCGATGCGCGCGTGGAGAAAGTGACCGGCATCCTAAAGGAAGGCCAGGAAGTCGAAGTGCTGGTACTGGACGTGGACAACCGCGGCCGTATCAAGCTCTCGATCAAGGACGTCGCAGCGGCCAAGGCCTCTGGCGTCTAAGACGGCTGGCTCGTAATGAAAAGGGACCCTGCGGGGTCCTTTTTTATGCCCGCAGGAAACTTTTTGCGGACTTGCATCTTGCATGCAGGATTAAGCGGTTGCTTGCAATTTGCACGAAGTAGCGCAATGCCATCTGTATTTAAGCTATTGATTTATAAGGTTTTTACGATTTAAAAAAACCTGGCACAGCCCCTGCAATAACACTGGTACATCTGCCGCCAGGACTTTCGGCGCAGACCTTTCGAAAAACAGGAGTGTCTCGTATGAAGAAGTTCGCCATTGCTGCTGCTACTGCCACCGCCCTGACTCTGACCATGGCCAACGCGGCGTTCGCTGCCCAGCCGGCCAGCCAGGCTCCGATGATGCTCGCCGCAGGTGAAGTCACCAAGGCCAAGCAAGAGACCGGCGATACCTGGATCACCACCAAGGTCAAAGCCGACCTGCTGACTGAAAAAGGCATTCCAGGTAGCGACATCAAGGTCGAAACCACCAATGGTGTGGTAGCACTGTCGTCCGATGTGGCCGTTACCGAGGCCCAGAAGAAAATCGCTATCGATATCACCAAGAAAATCAAAGGCGTCCACGGCGTGACCGCTGAAGCGCTGAAGACTCAGTAAGATTTGTCCCTCGCCTGACCCCACCGGTTCATGCGAAGACCAAAAGGATTTGGTCGCCTACAACGAAAAGCCCCGGCAGATGCCGGGGCTTTTCGTTGCAGGGATAATCGCTGGCACCTGGTCCAGGCGAGGATTACTGAGCGTCCAGATGCAGTGGCGTGATGACCCGGCCATCGGCCTCGGCCTGGCCAAGACTGGTGTCGATGAAGTACACCCGGTCATCCGCCAGTTGCGCCTTGTCCACCAGATAGTCCTTGATGCTGCTCGCCCGCGCCTGGCCAAGCTGACGCAGCAGCGCAGCATTCTCGGCCCACGAGGCGATCACCGCATCATGCAGCCGGGCGGTGCGGTCATCGCGGCTGAGCTGCTCCCACTCCGCGGGCGGCTGCTGTTTCAGGCGCACGCGATAGATGCCTTCGAGCATGGCAGGCTTGTCGTCTTCGTCGACCTGCAGCAGCGAGGCATTGGCCGGCACCTTGTCCCCCCGACGCTGCAGGATCTTGTACCAGGTGCTCTGGTATTCGCGCTCCAGGCGCTGCTGCGCGATCAGCGGTCCGTCGGTGGCCTGGGCGCTGGTGCCTTCGATTTCCAGACGCAGGGCAGGGCGCTCCTTGAGCGCACCGGCGAGCTTGTCCAGGGCGCCTTGGGCTTCGCCAGTGAGGTCGCTGGAGCCTGCGGCGAAAGCCACGGTGCCGAGGTCTTCGGAACCTCCACCGCTGACCAGCCCACCGATGAACTTGAAGGGCGCCTGCGCCGCGCGCAGCACCAGGTTGCGCAGGGTCTGCCAGACAATGGGCATCACGCTGAACTGCGGGTTGTTCAGGTCACCCGAAACGGGCAGTTCGATGGAGATCTTGCCCTCGGTGTCCTTGAGCAGAGCCACCGCCAGGCGCAGCGGCAGGTCGACGGCGTCCGGGCTTTCGACTTTCTCGCCAAGCTGCAGCTGCTCGACCACCACCTTGTTCTCGGCCTTGAGCTGGCCCTTGGTGATCAGGTAGTGCAGGTCGAGGTTCAGCCGGCCCTTGCGGATGCGGTAGCCGGCGAACTTGCCCGAGTAGGGCGTCAGCGTGGTCAGCTCGACGCGTCTGAAGCGGGTGGCGATGTCGAGGCTGGCCATGGGGTCGAAGGGGTTCAGGGCGCCCTTGATGGTGACAGGCGCATAGCGGTCGACCTTGCCCTTGATATCCACCTTGGCGGGATTTGGCTGGCGGTTGTCGAGGGTGCCTATCTGCCCCTCAAGCTGCTGAACGGCCGTGGCAAAGTTCGGTGTGAGACTGAAATCCGCGAAATTGGCCGAACCCTCGTTGATGCTGATCTGGCCGATATGCACGCCTAGGGGCTTGCTCGCAGTGGCGGCGGGGGCGGGCTTGGCCCGGGTGCTGGCCGGGGCCTCGGCGGGCTGCGCGATCAGCAGGTCGTCGATGTTGGTGGTGCGGTCCTCGTTGATCATGAAACGCGCATAGGGTTGCAGCAGGTTGACCTTTGCGATCGACAAAGCGTCGCCGTGGCGGTAGGCGAGGCCCTCCAGGTCAAGCTGCTGCCATTTGACGAAATCGCGGTCCTTGATGGTGTCCAGGGTATGCAGCTGGCTGACCTGGGCCTTGCCCTCGACGGTAAAGGCCAAGGGTTCGGTGCTGGACAGGTCGACCTTGAGATCGCTTGCCAGCATGCCGCTGCGCAGCTCCAGGCGCATGAACGGAGTGATGTAGGCCTGGGCGACGCGCAGGTCGATGTCACGGGTACTGACATCCAGCCGGGCGGTGACCGGGGCGAGGTTCACCTGGCCCGTGGCCTGCAGCTTGCCCTGTTTGCCCACGCCGGTATCGAGTTTGAGGGTGAAGGGCGATTTGTTGAGGCTGTCGTAGCCTTTCAGGTCGACGTTGAGCGGGCCGACATCCAGTGACACAGGTTCCTTGCGGCTGCGGTCGGCCAGGTGGACCTGATAGTTGCGCAACTGCACGTCCTTGAGCAGAACCTGCCACGGCTTGCCAGGTTCGGAGGCGGCTTTTTGCTGTGGCTCGGGCTCGGGCTCGGCAGTGGCGGGCTCGGCTTTTTGTCGTGGGGTGGCCTTGGCGGGCGGGCTGGCGAACAGCTTTTGCCAGTCGAGCTGACCATCACTTTCCAGCGCGGCCCAGGTTTCGAGCTTTTCGCTGCGCACCTTGCCCACGGTCACCAATTGCTTGGCCAGGTCGATGGACGCCTCGCTGACGGCCAGGCTCGCCAGGCGTGCCAGCGGCCGTCCGTCCGGGGCCTTGATGGCGAATGGCGCGATCCGCAGCGAGGTCTTGTCCAGCCGCAGCTCTGTTTCCTTGGCCAGGCTGAGCGTGTAGTGGGTATCCAGGTTAAGTACGCCGTTCTCCAGCACCAGGGGCACGGCGTCGCGGACGTAGGGCCACCACAGTTTCATCTTGCCGTCGGTGATCTTCAGGGTGCCTTCGGAGGCGATGGGCGCCAGGCCTAGCGTGCCCTTCCAGTCGATGCGTCCGCCTTCAGGGCCGTTCGCCACCAGCGTCATGTCGGCATTGTCATCCGGCAGCGTGCTGAGGTTCTTGAGTTCCAGGTCCATGCTGTCGTAGAGGAACTCGATCGGCTCGCTCGGGCGCAGGTCCTGGAAGTGCAGATAGCCGCCGCTGAGCTTGATGCGGCCGATGCGCAGTGGGAAGGGTTCGCTGGGCGGCTCGTCCTGCTTGGGCTCGCTGGGAGGCAACTTGAACAGACCGGTGAGGTTGAGGCTGCCGTCCTTGGCGAACAGCACCTCGGTGCGTGGCTTGTCCAGCTCGACGGCATCCAGTTGCAGCGCCTTGCTCCACAGGCTGTCGAGCTGCAGGTTGGCGTACAGGCGCTCGAAGCCGGCCTGCTCCTTGCCCGGGTCGCCGATCTGCAGGCCCCAGAGGGTGAGCTCCAGGCTGAAGGGATTGAATTCGATCCGCTGCAGGTGCGCGGGGACGGTGGCGTACTGGGCCAGCTGCTGGTTGGCGATGCGCAGGGCAACGCCGGGAACGATCAGGAAACCCAGCAGGCTGTACAGGGCCACGAGGGCCAGCAGGGCGCCAAGCGCGCGGTTCAAACCTTTGGGCATGGGTGGCGTCGTCGGTCACAAGCGGGAGTGGTTGGAGTATGGCAGGTTAAATCGGTTCCGAGCCCCGTATGAAAATCACCACACTGTGGGACCAGCTTGTCTCGCGAAAGGGCGGCGAAGCGGCCCCGCAGAGAGCACAGAGTGCTTACAGTGTTCCCTGCGACGATCGCGCAACCCGGCAATCATGCGCCCCGGCGAGGGCTTCGCCCTCGTTTCGCGGCACAAGGCTCGCTCCCACAAGGGACTGCTTCGCAGTCCCAGACGCAGCAGTGCCCGGCGTAGCCAGGGCATTTGTGGGAGCGCGCCTTGTGCCGCGATCGAGGGCGAAGCCCTCGCCGGGGCGCATGATTACCGGACTGCGCGGTGCTGGCAGGGAACACAGCCAGTTGCTCTCACATTCGCCATGCCCCCCAGCATTCCCCACGGCGCGGGCACGGAGCACCGTCGCCTGGTTACTGGTTCAACCGCTTGTCGATCAACCCCTGCACCACGCTCGGATCCGCCAGGGTAGAGGTGTCGCCCAGCGTGTCGAGCTCGTTGCAGGCTATCTTGCGCAGGATCCGCCGCATGATCTTGCCAGAGCGGGTCTTGGGCAGGGCGGGCGCCCACTGGATCAGTTCGGGCTTGGCGAAGCTGCCGATCTCCTTGCTGACCAATGCCAGCAGCTCGGACTTGAGCGCATCGTCGGGCTCGACGCCGTTCATCGCGGTCACGAACGCATAGATGCCCTGGCCCTTGAGGTCGTGCGGGTAACCGACCACGGCCGCCTCGGCGATGCTGTCGTGCAGCACCAGCGCGCTTTCGACTTCGGCAGTGCCAATGCGGTGCCCGGACACGTTGATCACATCGTCAATGCGCCCGGTGATCCAGTAGTCGCCGTCGGCATCGCGGCGCGCGCCGTCTCCGGTGAAGTAATAGCCCGGCATCGGCTTGAAGTAGGTATCGACCATGCGCTGGTGGTCACCATATACGCTGCGGATCTGTCCCGGCCAGCTCGCCTTGATCGCCAGCAGCCCACTCCCGGCCCCGTCGATCACCTTGCCTTTGTCATCCAGCAGCACCGGTTGCACACCAAAGAACGGCTGGGTGGCGCAGCCGGGCTTCAAGCGCTGGGTGCCAGGCAGCGGGCTGAGCATGATGCCGCCGGTCTCGGTCTGCCACCAGGTGTCGACGATCGGGCAGCGCTTGCGACCGACCTCTTCGAAGTACCACTCCCAGGCTTCCGGATTGATCGGCTCGCCGACGCTGCCGAGCAGGCGCAGGCTGCGCCGCGAGGTGCCCTGCAGCGGCCCGGGGCCTTCGCGCATCAAGGCGCGCAGGGCAGTGGGCGCGGTGTAGAAGATGTTGACCTGGTGTTTGTCCACCACCTGCCAGAACCGCGAAGCGTCGGGGTAGTTCGGCACGCCTTCGAACATCAGCGAGATCGCCCCGTTGGCCAGCGGCCCGTAGAGGATGTAGCTGTGCCCCGTGACCCAGCCGACATCGGCGGTGCACCAGAACACCTCGCCATCACGGTAGTCGAACACGGTCTTGAAGGTCAGGGCCACCTGCAGCAGGTACCCCGCGGTGGTATGCAGCACACCCTTGGGTTTCCCGGTGCTGCCGGAGGTGTAGAGGATGAACAGCGGGTCCTCGGCGTCCATCGGCTCTGGCGTGCAGTCTTCGTCCGCCTGCTCGACCGCGTCGTGGTACCAGAGGTCGCGTCCCTCTTTCCAGTCGACGGCGGCCTGGGTGCGCTGGACCACAAAGACGTTGCTGACCTTCGGACAACTCAGCAGGGCTTTGTCGACATTCTGCTTGAGGGCCACGCGCTTACCGCCACGAACGCCTTCATCGGCCGTGATGACCGTGCGGCAATCGGCGTCGAGAATACGGTCGCGCAGGGCGTCGGGCGAAAAGCCGCCAAACACCACTGAATGGACCGCGCCGATGCGCGCGCAGGCCAGCATGGCGAAGGCGGCCTCGGGAATCATCGGCATGTAGATGCACACCCGGTCGCCTTTCTTCACCCCACGCTGCTTGAGCGCATTGCCGAGCCGGCACACCTGACGGTGCAGTTCGCGGTAGCTGATGGTCCTGGAATCGTTGGGATCGTCGCCTTCCCACAGCAGGGCAGTCTGCTCGCCGCGGCTTTGCAGGTGGCGGTCGATGCAGTTGACGCTGACATTCAGCTGACCGCCCTCGAACCAGCGCGCCTCGCCTTTCTCCAGGTTGCACCGCTGCACCTGTGACCAGGGCCTGATCCAGTCAAGACGCTTGGCCTGCTGGGCCCAGAATGCATCGGGATCTTCCACCGACTGGCGGTAGAGGTGCCGGTAGTCGGCCTCGGAAAGCCCGGCCGCCTGGCTCACGGAAAAGGCGTGGGGATAGTCGCGGATATCGAACATGGCGGGTTGTCCTGCTCTTGTCGGCGCCGGCGCACGGCGTGTCGAGAACAGTGTAGCCGCCGATCGCGGGGCAGGCCCGCGACCGGGGTTTCAGGCAGGGACCATCAGCCGCGGTGGCGACCGCGGAAGTAGTTGATCAGGCCTTGGGTCGAGCCATCCTCGGCTGCCTCTTCCTGGTTGCCGGTCAGGCGCTGGTAGACGCCCTTGCCCAGCTCCTTGCCCAGCTCCACGCCCCACTGGTCGAAGGCATTGATGCCCCAGACCACGCTTTGCACGAAGACTTTGTGTTCGTACAGCGCTACCAGTGCGCCTAGACGACGCGGGCTGATGCGTTCGAGCACCAGGGTGTTGCTCGGACGGTTGCCCGGG